>NZ_CP192792.1:0-143585 GCF_033957725.1 Agrobacterium sp. rho-8.1 | reverse complement strand
GACTTCCTCTCGTACACACGGTAATTTTCGTAAACACACCTATTTACCGTGGATAGCACAACCGATTCCAGCACGGTTTGCAAGATATTTAAAGTTAATCAATAGTTAACGCGTTTTCGTTGTATCAGCGGCTTATCCCGATTCTTTGATTTGAATCTGTCACTTACATCTGTTTGCGCAAGTCGATCGCGTTAGGGCGAAATGCAGATTTGCACATGAATCTCCTCGTCGTAACTCACCACGCGCTGAAATTCTAAGAGGCGGGCCAGCGACTCGCTAGAATCACCTGAGGTGCAGATCTGCACATAGGCACACGTTGAAGGAGATGATCTCTGTCCGCATGACCTTGTTCAAGCGGAGATCATCATGCGGATATTGACCGTCGCGCCCGAGAAATACGAGCGCCATCGCGACTTCCTGAGACAGATGCACCGTCTTCGCGCGACGGTATTTGGCGGACGTCTCGCCTGGGACGTTTCCGTCACGGCGGGAGAAGAGCGCGACCAGTACGATGATTGCAGACCGACTTATGTTCTGGCAATTGCCGACGGTGGAACGGTCGCAGGTTGCGTTCGTCTCCTTCCAGCTTCTGGTCCCACAATGCTGGAACAGACCTTCCTCCAGCTTCTCGATGCAGGTTCGCTTCGCCCTCATCCTGGGATGGTCGAGAGTTCACGCTTCTGCGTCGATACCTCACTTATCTCGCAGAGGGAGGCGAGCCAACTGCATCTTGCGACGCTCACCATGTTTGCCGGGATCATCGAATGGTCGATGGCAAGCGGCTACAGCGAGATCGTCACGGCCACCGATCTCCGCTTCGAGCGCATCCTGAAGCGAGCGGGATGGCCGATGCAGCGTCTCGGTGAACCGGCCACAATTGGTAACACCATCGCTATCGCCGGAAGCCTGCCGGCCGACCGTAGCAGCTTTGAGCAGGTTTGCCCAAAGGGTTACCATTCGAACCCGAAGATCGATGGGTCATTGCTCAGGAGCGCTGCGTGACCCACCTCCGCTCCCATCCCCGCCTGGTCCGCAAACTACAGGACGCGCTTGGCGACCAACTGTGCACCGCCCTCGATGACGCAACCGTCGTCGAAATCATGCTCAATCCGGACGGACGCCTCTTCATCGAACGGCTGGGGCACGGCGTGGCACCGGCCGGCGCAATGAGCACCGCCGCAGCTGAGGTCGTCATCGGCAGCGTTGCGCATGCCCTGCAGTCGGAGGCCGACGACGAGCGGCCGATCATCTCTGGCGAACTTCCGATTGGTGGACACCGCTTCGAGGGGTTATTGCCACCGGTGGTATCCGGACCGGCATTCACGATCCGCCGTCGTGCCTCGCGTCTCATTCCACTGACAGAGTATGTGAAATCGAAGGTGATGACGCAAGCCCAGGCGTCCGCCATTCGAAGCGCGATCGACGCTCGGATGAACATCGTCATCTCGGGTGGCACGGGCTCGGGGAAGACCACACTCGCGAACGCCATCATCGCAGAAATCGTCACTGCGTCCCCGGACGATCGAATGGTCATCCTCGAAGACACCGCCGAAATCCAATGCTCGGCCGAGAACGCAGTGTCGCTGCACACCAGCGATGCCATTGACATGGCCCGCCTCCTCAAGAGCACGATGCGCTTGCGTCCCGACCGTATCATTGTCGGCGAGGTCCGCGACGGCGCGGCACTGACGCTGCTCAAGGCCTGGAACACCGGCCATCCCGGCGGCGTCACCACGATCCATTCCAATACGGCGATGTCAGCCTTGCGCCGGCTCGAGCAACTGACGGCGGAAGCCAGCCAGCAGCCGATGCAAGAGGTCATCGGAGAGGCCGTCGATCTCGTCGTCTCTATTGAGCGAACGGGGAAGGGGAGGCGGGTCCGTGAGGTCATCCACGTCGAAGGATACCGCAACGGCCGCTACCAGACCGAACATTATGCCCAGATCGATGAGGACAGCCATGTCGCATAAAACCTCCATTCTTCTCAGCGGCGCGACGCTTGTCGTCGTTTGCCTCAGCCTCACAGACTCCGCACTCGCTTCCTCGGGAGGCGGCGGTCTTCCGTGGGAATCGCCGCTGCAACAGATCCAGCAATCGATCACGGGGCCAGTCGCCGGGTTTATCGCGCTGGCTGCTGTCGCCATTGCCGGCGCCATGCTGATCTTCGGCGGCGAGCTGAATGATTTCGCGAGACGGCTTTGCTATGTCGCGCTGGTGGGCGGGGTACTCCTCGGTGCTACCCAGATCGTTGCTCTCTTCGGCGCCACCGGAGCCTCCATCGGCGAGGCTCATGCACAGGCCGAGCAAAACACTCCTGAACCGCCGATAACGGCGGCCACTGCGGGGGAGGGGGCTCATGGCTGAGGCCGGCTCATCTCTGGCACGCTCGCGTGTGCACAGGGCATTATCGCGTCCGAACCTGTTGATGGGTGCTGACCGCGAGCTCGTGCTGCTGACGGCGCTGGCCGCCATCATCCTGATCTTCGTCGTACTGACCTGGTACGCGGCACTGTTCGGCATCGCGTTCTGGCTGGTCGCGGTCGCGGCACTCCGCATGATGGCCAAATCCGATCCGCTAATGCGCCGAGTCTATCTCCGGCATATTTCCTACAAGAACTTTTACCGCGCGACGTCGTCGCCGTGGCGCAAGTTCTGAGGGATTGGAGATGGTCGCCCTCAAATCATTCCGCCATTCCGGACCGTCATTCGCCGATCTGGTGCCTTATGCCGGCCTCGTCGATAATGGGGTCATCCTGCTGAAAGACGGCTCCCTGATGGCGGGTTGGTATTTCGCGGGCCCCGATAGCGAGAGCTCGACCGATGCCGAGCGCAACGAGGTGTCGCGACAGATCAACGCCATCTTGTCGCGGCTGGGTTCCGGATGGATGATCCAGGTCGAGGCTATCAGGGTGCCAACCGGCGATTATCCGACTGAGGCCGAATCCCACTTTCCCGATGCGGTAACGCGCGCCATCGACGACGAGCGGCGAGCGCATTTTCAGAAGGAGAGGGGGCATTTCGAGAGCCGGCATGCGCTGATCCTGACCTGGCGACCGCCGGAGCCGCGACGCTCAGGCCTGACGCGGTATATCTATTCGGATGCGGCCAGCCGCTCGGCCAAATATGCAGACAAGGCAATCGAAAGCTTCCTGACCTCGATCCGCGAGGTCGAACAGTATCTCGCCAATGTCGTCTCGATCCGCCGGATGATGACACGGGAGACGCCGGAGCGCGGCGGCTATCGCGTCGCGCGCTACGACGAGCTGTTCCAGTTTATTCGCTTCTGCGTCACCGGCGAGAACCATCCGGTTCGCCTGCCGGACATCCCGATGTATCTCGACTGGCTGGCGACCGCCGAGCTGCAACATGGCCTGACTCCAATGGTCGAGAACCGCTTTCTTGGTGTGGTGGCGATCGACGGTCTGCCAGCCGAAAGCTGGCCAGGAATTCTCAACACGCTCGACCGCATGCCGCTCACCTATCGTTGGTCTTCCCGCTTCGTCTTCCTCGACGCCGAAGAAGCACGGGCAAGGCTCGAACGCACCCGCAAGAAGTGGCAGCAGAAGGTGCGGCCGTTCTTCGACCAGCTGTTCCAGACGCAGTCACGCTCGGTCGATCAGGACGCCATGATGATGGTGGCGGAAACCGAGGACGCCATTGGCGAAGCCTCCTCCCAGCTCGTCGCCTATGGTTATTACACGCCGGTCATCGTGATCTTTGAAGAAGGTCCGACCCGGCTCCAGGAAAAGTGCGAGGCGATCCGCCGCCTGATCCAGGCGGAAGGTTTTGGTGCCCGGATCGAAACGTTGAACGCCACGGATGCGTTTCTCGGTAGCCTGCCCGGGGTTTCTTACGCCAATATCCGCGAGCCGCTGATCAACACCCGCAATCTCGCCGATCTCATCCCGCTGAACTCCGTCTGGTCGGGCAGTCCGACCGCGCCTTGCCCGTTCTATCCGCCGGCCTCGCCCCCCTTGATGCAGGTGGCATCCGGCTCGACGCCGTTCCGGCTGAACCTGCATGTCGAGGATGTCGGACACACTCTGATCTTCGGGCCGACCGGTTCTGGCAAATCGACGCTGCTGGCGCTGATTGCGGCGCAGTTCCGGCGTTATGCCGATGCCCAGGTGTTCGCCTTCGACAAGGGCGGCTCGATGCTGCCGCTGACGCTGGGCCTCGATGGCGATCACTACCAGATCGGCGGCGATATCGGCTCTTCGGCAAATGGTGAGGTGAAGGCGCTCTCCTTCTGCCCGCTCGCAGAACTGTCGACCGACGGCGACCGCGCCTGGGCATCCGAGTGGATCGAGATGCTGGTGGCGCTGCAAGGTGTGACGATCACGCCGGACTATCGCAACGCCATCTCCAGGCAGTTGGCACTGATGGCGGAATCCCGCGGCCGCTCGCTATCGGACTTTGTCTCGGGCGTGCAAATGCGCGAGATCAAGGACGCGCTGCATCACTATACCGTCGACGGTCCGATGGGACAGCTGCTTGACGCCGAGCAGGACGGCCTAGCGCTTGGCGCGTTCCAGTGCTTCGAGGTTGAGGAGCTGATGAACATGGGCGAGCGCAATCTCGTCCCCGTTCTCACCTACCTGTTTCGCCGTATCGAGAAACGCCTGACCGGCGCACCCAGCCTGATCATCCTCGACGAGGCCTGGCTGATGCTTGGCCACCCGGTGTTTCGCGACAAGATCCGCGAATGGCTGAAGGTGCTGCGCAAGGCCAATTGCGCCGTAGTGCTCGCCACCCAGTCGATCTCGGATGCCGAGCGGTCCGGGATCATCGATGTGCTGAAGGAATCCTGCCCAACGAAAATCTGCCTGCCGAACGGGGCCGCACGCGAACCGGGCACGCGCGAGTTCTATGAGCGCATCGGCTTTAACGAGCGGCAGATTGAGATCGTCGCGACCGCCATTCCAAAGCGCGAATATTACGTCGTCTCACCGGAGGGCCGAAGGCTCTTCAACATGGCGCTCGGTCCGGTCGCACTCTCGTTTGTCGGGGCGACCGGCAAGGAAGACCTCAAGCGCATTCGCAGCCTGCATTCCGAACACGGGGCCGTATGGCCTCTCCATTGGCTCCAGCAAAGGGGGATCGCCCATGCCGAGACACTTTTCCCGACATCTTGAAACCGTACCTATGGTCGTCGTCGTTGCGAGCGCCCTTGCGATTGCTTTGCCAGCTCCGGCCTCGGCCGGTGGTGTGACGGGTCAGGCGACCGAATGGACGCAGATCGCCAACAATACCGAGCTGATCTCACTGGTCGGCAAGTCGGCCGAACAGGTCAACAACCAGATCACACAGATCTCGCAGCTTGCCGAGCAGATCCAGAACCAGATCAACATCTACAACAACATGCTGCAGAACACGGCGCAGTTGCCAAGCCACATCTGGGGCCAGGTCGAGAATGACCTCAAGAACCTGCAGAACGTCGTGGAGCAAGGGCAGGGCGTCGCCTTCTCGATGGGCAATATCGATGATGTGCTCAAGCAGCGTTTCCAGAGCTTTGCCGAGATGAAGAGCAACCTGCCTGATGCAGCAAGTTTCTCATCGACATACCAGAACTGGTCCGACACCAACCGCGATACGATCAGAGGCACACTGAAAGCCGCAAACCTGACGGCGGACCAGTTCTCGAGCGAGGAGAGCACGATGTCGTCGCTGCGGTCGATGTCAGAGACGGCCGACGGGCAGATGAAGGCGCTGCAGGTCGGACACCAGATCGCCGCCCAGCAGGTCGCACAAATGCAAAAGCTGCGGGGTCTGGTTTCCCAGCAGATGACGATGATGGGCACCTGGTTTCAGTCGGAGCAGGCGCAAAAGGATCTCGCCCAGGCGCGCCGGGAAAAATTCTTCAGCGGAAGCGAGCATGATATCCGTGGCGGGCAGACGATGGAGCCCCGCTGGTGAGCCCGCGCCTTGTCATCATCCTTGCTGTCGTGGGGACCATCGCGTCCGGTGTCGGCATCGCCAGGTGGATCGTCCAGCCGGGACCGACTCCCATGTCTGGACCGGAAGAAGCATCGCCAGAGGCTCCATCTGACGCCGACCGCCGGGCTCACCGGGAAAAGTTCTTTGGCGGCAACGCCGAGCGCGACATTCGCGGCGGCCAGGAGATGAAGCCAAGATGGTGATCGTTCATCCCTCCCGGTGCATCGAGCCCGCCCTTATCGCGATCGGCCTCGTCCTGGTCGCGAGCACGCCGGCCTTGGCGCAGCAAGGTCAAGTGCTGACGACCCTGGAAAACTCCGTCGTCGCGGCCGCTAAAGGCTGGGAGACGACGGTTATGAACGCGGCGCGGTCTTTGTTCTGGATCCTGGCGGGCATCGAGGTCGGCATCGCCGCTGTATGGCTGGCAATTAACGCCGCATCGCTCGACAGCTGGTTTGCCGAGTTGGTGAAGCGCATCATGTTTATCGGATTGTTCGCCTTCATCCTCGACCGGGGGCCGGCCTTCGCCAAGGCGGTCGTCGATAGTCTCTACCAGATTGGTGCTGGCGGCGGCTCGGCCTCGCCCGCCAACATTTTCGACGCCGGCATTCGTGTTGCGACCAAGATGTCGGAACAGGCGAAGTTCGGGCTTTGGGAAGATAACGCGCTGGCGATCGCCGCCGTCTTCGCCATGGTCGTGGTTGTCGTCTGCTTCTCGCTTGTCGCTGCCATCTTCGTCTCGGTGATGGTGGAAATGTATGTCGGGCTGCTCGCCGGCATGATCATGCTCGGATTGGGTGGTACGTCCTATACCAAGGACTTCGCCATCAAATATCTGGTCTATGCCTTCTCTGTCGGCATGAAGCTGATGGCGCTGGTGATGATCGCCAAGATCGGCTCCGACATCCTGCTGGGCCTGGCCGAGGCACCGACAGCAACATCAGAGCAGTTCATCACCACGCTGGCGATCGCCGGCATATCGGTCGTGGTCTTCGTCATCGCCATGTATGTGCCGCCAATCCTGCAAGGCGTGGTCCAGGGTGCCTCCGTAACCAGTGGCATGGAAGCCATCCGTCATGGCGGACAGGCCGCATCCTTTGCGGCGGGTGCCGGCTTTTTGGCGACGGCCGCAGCCAGCAGAGGTTTTCAGGCAGCAGGCGCGGCGAGGGCAGGGGGAGCATCCCTTGGCGGTGCCGCGATGCGCGGCATGGAGGCAGGCATCGGCGGTGCGGCAGGTGCCGTCGGTTCGGCCGCGAAGGAAAAAGCGGTCGGGTCACCCGGCGCCTATGCCGGATCCCTACTCGGGCTCGCCAATGCCAAACTCGACCAGCAGCCGGGTCGTACCGCATCGCCGCCTCCACCGCCGCCCCTTAACGAGACCAAATAACTGGAGGCCGATCCGCCATGACTGGGCCCAATCCGCTCGATAATCCCGATTTTGCCAATCCGTATATCGCCGCCCGCAACGAATGGAACGAGCGTTATGGCTCCTATGTCAGATCCGCCGCCGCTTGGCGCATCGTCGGCATCGCCGGCATGACCATGGCCGTGATCGGCTTTGGCTACGCACTGTACCAGAGCACGCAGGTCAAGCTCGTTCCCTATATCGTCGAGGTCGACAAGCTCGGCACGGCCGTCAATGCCGGCTTCCCCCAACAGATCGAATATGCCGATCCGCGCGTGGTGCGTGCGACCCTCGGCAGCTTCGTCTCCAACTTTCGGAGCGTCACGCCCGACGCGGTCGTGCAGAAGCAATATATCGACCGGACCTATGGTCTGCTGAGGACATCCGATCCGGCGACCGAGAAGGTCAATGCCTGGTTTCGCTCGAACTCGCCCTTCGAGAAAGCGAAGAACTCCACTGTCGCCATTGAGGTGAACAACATCGTCGCGTTGTCGAACCAGAGCTATCAGATGGACTGGACAGAATTCGAGCGCGACCGTCGCGGCAAGGAAACCGCAGTCCGCCGTTTCCGCGGGATCGCCACCGTGACACTGACGCCGCCACAGGACGAGGGGGGCATTCGCTTGAACCCCATCGGTCTTTATCTCCGCGACTTCGACTGGACAGCACAGCTTTGAAAGGCATGGCCCCGAACATGATCATCCCGCGCACAAGAACACGGGCCACGCTGACGGGCGTTCTCGCCTCGGCACTGTTGGCGTCTTCATTGGTTGCTCCTCTGCGTGCTTTTGCGGCAGACGGCGTCACCGCCAACGAAGCAAAGGGCATGGGGATCTCGACCCAGTGGCGCGGGTCGCGCGGCTTGGTGACCAAGGGCGCCGATGGAAAGGTGATCTTCCTCTACGGCGAGGTCCAGCCCTCTGTCGTCTGCTCGCCGCTACAGGTTTGCGATATCGAACTGCAAGGCGGCGAGGTGGTCCGCGACGTGCTGGTCGGCGACACCGTGCGTTGGAAGGTAGAGCCCGCGACTTCGGGTGCCGCTGGCGGGCAGGCCATCCATCTGATCGTCAAACCGTCGGAGCCGGGTCTTATGACGTCGATGGTCGTGACGACATCCAGGCGGACCTATCACATTCAGCTCAAGTCCCATCCGACGCAGTATATGGCGCGTGTCGGCTTCGAATATCCGGAGGATGTTTCGACAAAGCTCGCTGACATCAATGCGCGGCTCGAGGCGAGCACCATCCCTGGCGCTGGCGTTCCGGCCGAGCAGCTGAACTTTTCCTATTCGGTCTCGGGCAGCGCTGGTTGGCGACCAACACGGGTTTATTCCGATGGGCTCAAAACCTACATTCAGTTCCCCCGCTCGATTTCTGGTCAGGATGCACCCGTTCTGTTTGTCACCTCCGGCGGACAGAACCGGATCGTCAACTATCTTATGAAGGGCGACATGATGGTCGTCGATTACCATGTCGATCGCGCGGTGCTTGTGTCGGGGGTCGGTTGGAAACAGGAAAAGATCACCATCAAGCGGGGAGGGCGGTAATGAACATTCCTCTCTCCCATTCGCGCGCCTTGCAACGCCTCCGTAATTTTGCCGCAGCCTACGCCCTAGCCGCCCTTCTTTCCGGATGCCAGTCGACCGGAACAGAAGGGCTCGTTTCCAGCACTGCGCCACCGGAAATCTCCGGTCCCGCCGCCAGTGCAATCGCCGGCGACATGGTGAGCCGCCTTGCCGAACAAATCGGGCCGGGAAAAGCGACCGTTGCGCTCAAGACTGGTACCTCGCCGTTCGGACAGGCGGTGGAAGCAGCACTGAAGGGATGGGGCTATGCCGTCGTCACCGACCAGAAGACAGATACCGGCGCGACGGTCATCCCGCTCGCCTATGTGATCTTAGACGTCGATGGTCAGGTGCTGGCCCGTCTATCGACAAATAGCGTCGAGCTCGGCCGCGCTTATTCCGTCACGGCAAGTGGCGCGACGCCAGCGAGTGCCTTGTCGCTCATGCGGCGCGGGTGAGGGAGGAACATATGGTGCAATCTCTCAATCTCGGCGGCGCCCCAAACAGCCAGGCCCCATCCACTATCCGGCGGATCAACCGCCTGCCGATCATCGTTATTGTCGTCTTGGCCGTCACGTTTCTTGGCGTCATCTTTTATGGGCTTGCCTCGCGCGGACTGTACTTCGGCAAGGACACCGGCCCGGAGACCAGTTCGGGCAACCCGGCCTCAACCTTTGCCGACCAGATCAAACGCGGCGTCACCGACGGAATTATCGGCGAGCCACAGCAGCAGACCATCTTCCAGCCGACGCCCGTCGAGACGAAACAAGGCGACGAAAAAGCCAGCAATCCCTTCACGCCACAGCCAGGGCAACGCGAGGTGCAGCAGCGCGGTCAGGACCTCGAAGCGGAAGCGGTCTGGCGGGCTCGTCTTCAGCGAGAACAACAGGAACAGCTTCTGCGTGAGCAGCAGCGCCAGCGGATGGCCCGCCTGCAGGCGAACAACGCTGCCTATGATGCGCCGCTTGCCATCAATCGCGGCAAATTGGATGGGCGTGCTGAAACGCATGATGCGACCGCGGACACGGCTGCAAGAGCCGCAACGACGTCGACAAACACTGTAAGTGGTCCTGATCTCTACGCGGCCGCGTTGCGCGCCGGGCTCGGTGGTCAAAACGTTGATCCCAATGCCCAAGGCGCCAAGGAGGACTTCTTCAACGCGGACTTGAAAGAGCTTGGCTACTTGCCGAACCGTGTCGTGCCCCAACAATCGCCCTTCGAGCTCAAGCGCGGCTCTGTCATTCCGGCAACTCTGATCACAGGCATCAATTCAGATCTGCCGGGGCGGATCACCGCCCAGGTGAGCCAGAGCGTTTACGACAGCGCGACAGGCCATCGTCTGCTCATTCCGCAAGGAACGAAGCTGTTCGGCCGTTACGATAGCAAAGTGTCATTCGGACAGAAGCGCGTGCTCGTTGTCTGGACCGACATCATTTTCCCGAACGGCTCGACTTTGCAGATCGGCGGCATGTCGGGGACAGATGCGCAAGGGTACGGCGGTTTCAGCGACAAGGTGAACAACCATTATTTGAAAACATTCGGCTCGGCGGTGCTGGTCGCCCTGATCGGGACAGGTATCGATATGGCCGTTCCGGAAAGTTCGACGCTCGCGACCCAGGACACGGCCTCGGATGCGACGCGGCGGAATTTCGCTGAAACATTCGGTCGTGTCGCAGACCGGACCATCCAGCGTAACATGGACGTTCAGCCGACGCTCGAAATTCGTCCCGGCTACAAGTTCAATGTGCTGGTCGATCAGGACATTGTGTTCCCGGGCAATTACCGAAATTAACCGCTGGCGGGGTGGACCTTGCCGCGGCCAATGGCGCGTCTAAGCGGCAGTGCTGTTAGTCAGTTAGTCAGTATCATCGACGGATACGCAGCACCCGTCGTATCTTATCAAATCGTGACAAGAGCATGGTGGATCTCCTCCAGCCGCGTGCTGGCTCGAGGAAGACGACATCGTTTTTGAAACTGCACCGGTACCATATAACGATCGGAGGTAGCCAAGTCATGGTCCGAAGCTAGGGAGGACGCCTCCATTTCCCGGAAGCCGTACAAGAACCGCGTGGTCCAAAACTCGGCTCCTCCGTCAAATTCCGCGTGTATCGTTCAAGGGTCTGTCAATTTCGTTCCAGAGATAGTCGCCGGTCAGGGCGATGTGAGCCCATGGCAGCGGTGCGACCTGGGAAAGTAGCTCATCGGGAATGACGATGCCTTGGCCTTGGACATAATCCACTGCCCGGCTGAGATAGACTGTATTCCATGGGACGATGGCGTTGATGACTAGGTTGAGGCCGGACGCCCGGTTAGCCATGGTTTCAGCGACCCGGTTGCGCAGTTCGCCGAGTTGGTAAAGGAAGATGGCGCGTGCGAGGGCATGGCGGCTTTCTCCCTTATTAAGGATGGCGTGGGACCAGCGTCGAACTTTGGTATAGAGCAGTCAGTCGCAGATAAAAGTCGAGCGCTCGATCCACCCCATCTCGCGCAGTGCCAGATTGAGCCGGTTTTGTTTGGGGGATGCCGCCAGCTTCTTCAGGATGACGGATGACGGATGACGGCACCAAAGATCACGACTGGTTTGTCGGTGACCGTTCAGTTGATGCTCAAGTCGGCGGCAGTCCACGGTGTCTCGCAGCCACCGAGAGTGCGCCTTCGCGACTAAGGCCCCAGTCTCCGTCGGTGCTGCGGATGTGAAGGCCCACTTTTGAGATTCTGGATTCAAGATCGCTCCTCGGCGGAGGCGTCCATTGCGTCGGCGCGATCCTGGCGAAAATCCGTCGGCCGGCGTTTAATTTGACCTGACGCTGCGGCTCGCTCATCGATGTGTTGCGATACTGAAGGCTTTCTTCAGCGCCTACCCAGATCGCCGGATCCGTCTCGCTCGCTGGTTGCCAAACGATTGCGGAGAGCGCTGCTTGTGCTGGCACCTGGGCTGCAAGGATTGGCTGAATATGTGCCTTGAGGACGTCGGCAAACCGCTGTCGCTCGGCCTTGATCTCAGCTTTTGTCGCCCCATCGGCCAGCGTGTATGTTTTGGCGCCACTGCGATGACGCCAGTCGAAGGGGAGCGCTTCTGGCCCAGGATAGTGAGCCGCGTTGGCGACAAGAACTATGCGTCCTTTTGTGATCGCGCGCTCGGCGTAGCCGAGTTCCGACATGACATTCGGGTTCTGAAGATATTTGGGCTCGGGTCGCTTATCGGGGACGACACTAGGCTGCAGGGCAGCCGGGTCTGTGATGCCAACTGGTGTCATGTCCGCGACAAAGACATTCGCTGACGCGATCTTGGAGAGAATGGTCGACGCAATGTCCTCTGTACCGGGCACATTTTTCATATCATGGTCGACTTCCGGCCGTTCTGATTCCTGATAGTCGGGATCGCTTGCGATCAGCTTGCATGCATCCTTCAGGGAATCGCGAACAAAATAGTGGTGGAGCGTCTGATCACGGTCGCTCTGCCAGGACCAAAATACCTTCATTCCCAATCCTTACTCCATTGCGAGCGCACGTCGTGCTGGGCAATATCAGCCGCGAGCCCAATTTTCTTGCAGCTTGACTTGGGCCTGGCCAAATCCATCCAACTGCCATTGCTCCAGTATCCGGTCGCCGATCTGCGGCATTCCCTTGACCAGCTGTCGAACCCAGACAGCTGCGATAATATCCAAGTCGGAAGAGCCCGACTTTCAACATGGACTGGCCAATCATGCCGACGACAGCAGATCAAGCTCAAACACAGACCGCTGCCCCGATTGAACTCGAAGCAGTTTCCGTCTCGTTGTCAGTCACCTACCGCCCAACTTGTGACAGTTCGGTTCATCGTCGAGCGGTGAAGTTCTGACTGCGGCAAATGCCCTTCTGTTTCCAGCAGGCCTAACTAAAATTTATGTTCAGCTTGTCTTTGTACACGCCGATCCGCTTTCGCGCGCGATCCACCACATCATCAAAGAACAAAATCTCCGAATACGTCTCGCCGAGTTGTTGTCGCGACACGGGGTCACGCAACTCGCCGGATTGGAACCAGCCTTGACCGACCGGAAACTGGGTCCAGCCCGGCCCCATCCGCAGTGGGTTCAACGTATCACCGATCAAGTAGCAGTAGAACCGCTTCAGTTTGCCGCCAGACTTCGCCGCGAGCAGATGTGCGTATTCAGTTAGATCACCGATGTGGTCATCCATCGCGACGCCGGGCGCCTTGAATTCAACGATAATCGCCGACCCCTCCTGACTGAACAGTGCAATATCCGGGCGCTTCTTGCTGTTGTCGTCGGTGCGCTTGGCGAGAATCTCTTGGAAGCTCACATCGATGTCCTCGTCGAAGACCTTCTCGCCCCCATTCCAGGTGATATTGGCCAGCGGCATGTCCGATGAGATGTAATCGTAGTAGTGATACTCCTCGCTAAGTAACCAGATATCGTGATCAGACACACCAGCACTGTCCTTCTGCATCGGGAAGAAAATGCTATGGATGATGCGTTCATCTTTGCGCCGTTCACCTTTCACCACCGCCTGAACCAACAGTTCCTTCTTGCAGGCGAGGCTCAGAATTTCCACGATCGCTGTCCGGCGAACGATCAGCTGCGACAGGTTAGCCATATCAAAATTCTTGAGCGAGGCGGTATACTTCCAAGATAGCTCATGAACCTTGGTTCTGAACTCCTCTGAATCCGGCTCGGCCTTTAATATCTCTTCCTTTAGCGAGAAAATCTCTGCCGTCTCGTCGATTACACGCTCTTGATACTTTTTTAGGACGCGTTCGACGACCGCTTTAGCTGGCTCTCCGTATCGAATCCGGGTCGTAGTGTCGGCGAGCATCGCCTCGTTCAAGCCGAACTGCTCACTGATTTCGTTAAGCACCTCCTCCTTATTCCAGTCTGCTGGGACAACCATTTCTTCGATTATTGGATCGATTGCTGCATGGATGTCGGCATATGATATGCGATCGGAAGAAAACATGTCTGACGGAATCTCGTCAGGGATGTTCTCGAAGTCGTCTCGCTGCTCGTTGACACGATCGTCAAGAAACGGGCTCTCCACAAGCACAATGTGATGGAAACCGCTTACCGGATTATTCTGCTCGGCTCGGGTGCGAAGATAATGGGCCGTGATGTCTCTGACCGGCGATGACTTCGCGCATAGTGCGATCGCGTTCTTGGGAAGGTCATACTGACTCGGATCGAGCTGGTAGTGCGAAAGGTCGAACGTTTGAAACGTGGTGAGCCCGTTGCCGGTTAGCGGGTCCCGCTCCTCGACCAGCACAGATCGCTGCGCCGTGACCTCGGGCAAATTGGTTCGACGCAGGTACTCGGTCTCCACCTCTTCTTTGTCCCAGCGCTTTGAGGTGAAAACTATCTCGAATTCGCCAAGGCGGGTTTGAAGTCCCACCAAGCGCTGAAGAAATGCGACGAGCATCTCCCTCTTCAGCGCAGGCGCGGAATACAGTGCACTCGGTGCTTCCCCGCGCAATGCTCGGCTTCGCGCGGAGTCCTTGAATTCGCTAAGCCTAATCTCTGTACCGATATCGGATTCATCGCCGACGCTGTCTGCGAAATCACCGAAGTCGATTTGCTTCTGCGGTTCAGCATACCGCATCTGCCGACGGACAATAGCGTCGTCGCTTGGGAAATTGCTGTCGATCGAGAGCTGGGCGAAATGATGGAAGAACTGGATTCGGCCCGCCCCCTTGCACTGGGCGATGCCGGGAATGTCCAAGTCATCCTTGTAGGAAGTGTCCTTGGTCAGGAAAGCTCGAAGCTGGGGGTCGCCAAGGCCACACCCGTTGTCTGTGCATGAGATGGCAAGCCCCTCATGGTCTCCGAGTAGATCGCCGCGTGTAAACTCAACCTTGATGGCTACCTTCAGCTGAGCCACCGACGGCTGGGCGCCTTTGCGTATCAAGAAGGAGTCAATCGCATTTGAAAGAAGCTCTTCGAAAACGACATACGGATTCGAGCTCAGCTTGGTGTTCTTGATGCTTCCCCTGATATCAAGTGTCATGTCGTTCGATAATTCCCAAAAAACTGTCCCCGCATCTTTGGCCAGTGGCGACTGCGCGCGTCAAGATACTGCAGCGTAATATCTGCGCTATCCCTTGCTCGCCGTCGCGCTCCCGATTTTAGCGTCGCACTGACGGTTCGTACCTAACGGATATGTGGCGAACGTCAGCGTGTCTCAATACAAGGTAGTGCAATCGTCGCATTTTCTGGCAGCGCGACGTGATCTTTGATCCAATTTGGATGCGAGAACGCTTGGCGAGCCTTTGTAGCATCAAGGACGTCATTGGTCGCACCGGCATGGTCCTCGAACACGAAGCACAAGTCATCGACTGCCCACCACGGGTCGGGCGAAGCGTCAACTTCGCGCTTAGGCCTGTCCGGCCTGCCTCTGCCGATGCTGAGACCCGAAAGCGCTCTCCTGCTGGAAATTGAGCCTGACACTCGAAAGCTGACCCCATGAGCAGCGAGGGAGGTCTAGGTCAACCTGATTTCAAGGGACGCCACAGTGAGCTCATTCTGCGCCTAAAGACCGACGAAGAATGTGTCCGGCAAAAGCTCCCGGCCTTTCGTGAAGATATAACCCCACAGAATACATGCCAATAAATTTCGACTTGGACTAATGGCTCTAATTGAGAAAAATTAGGGATCAAGAAGAGACATGGCCAAGTCGTGGCTGGTGAGGGGTTTGTATGCGCAGAATTGGAATAGACGTAGGCGGCACATTCACTGACTTCGTCGTGCAGAATACAGCTGACGGGACTGTCCAATACTACAAGCTGCCGTCCACTCCCTCTGACCCGTCTGAGGCGATCCTTACCGGTCTTGCCCGGATCGTGGAAGATTTCGGTTTTGCGGCCAGTGATGTCGAATATATTGGCCACGGCACGACCGTAGCAACCAATATGATCATCGAGGAGCGAGGAGCCGCAACGGGTCTCCTCACCACACGTGGATTCAGAGATGTACTCGCGATAGGAAGGCAGAACCGCCCGTCGCTCTACGATACCTCAGTACCGAAAGCCTCTCCCCTCGTTGAGCGATATCGGCGTCTTGATGTGGACGAACGAGTGGCTGCGAACGGGGAAGTGATCGTTCCGCTTGACGAGGAGCAGTTGCGAAGTCAGGCGGAGCGTCTGGCACGATCAGGGGTCGAGGCAGTTGCGATCTGCTTTCTGCATTCCTATCGAAACCAGGATCACGAAGAAAAGGCTCTGGCCGTTGTCCAGAGCGTCATGCCCGACGCTTACATCAGTATCTCGTCCAAGGTTCTCCCTGAGTTCCGGGAATATGAGCGAACCTCCACGACTGTTCTCAATGCCTATATCGGTCCGAGGATGGACCGGTATCTCAGTCGATTGAGCGGGGGCATCAAGGAGATCGGCATTCCGGTCGAACCGATGACGATCCATTCGAACGGTGGTGTGCTGTCGCTCGACAGTGTTCGACGCCTGCCGGTGGCTACCTGTCTCTCCGGGCCTGCGGCGGGCGTGGTCGGTGCCGCGACGGTCGGTGTTCGCGCCGGCATGCCCAATCTTGTCACATTCGATGTCGGCGGAACCAGCACTGACGTCGCACTGATATTGAATGGCCGTGCCCTTTTCACTTCGGGTCGTTTGGTCGCAGATCATCCTGTAAAGCTGCCCATGGTCGACATCCATGTCATTGGCGCGGGCGGCGGGAGCATCGCCGGCGTCGACGATGCTTCGGCGCTCAAGGTTGGGCCGCGAAGCGCTGGCGCTGCTCCGGGTCCTGCCGCCTACGACAGAGGCGGTGTGGTGCCAACGTTGACCGATGCGAACATCGCGCTCAATCGCCTCGACCCCGTCGCGCTGCTGCGCGGCAGGATGCCGATTAATCGTGAGCTGGCACTAAAGGCAATCAAGGAGAATGTTGCCGATCCGCTGGAGCTAACGGTCGAAGAAGCCGCTTATGGCATTCTCCAGGTGGTGACCGCGAACATGAGCCGAGCCATCCGGGCGGTCACAACCGAACGGGGCTACGATCTCGACGACCTGACCCTGTTTGCGTATGGCGGCGCTGGTCCGCTTCATGCGACGGAGGTCGCCAGGGAATGCGGTATCAAGCGCGTTCTGATCCCTCAGGAGCCCGGCACCATGTGTGCTCGGGGGGCGCTCCTGTCGGATGTCAGCCTTGATTTCGTGAGAACGTGCCTGACGGTGGTCGATACAGTTAGCTGGACAGAGGTCTGGACCTTGTTGCGTGAACTGCGGCGGGATGGCGAAACCTGGCTTGCAAGCGAAAAAGTTCCCGAAGAAAACCGGCGATACAATCTCGCCGTTGACGCCCACTATCGAGGCCAGAACTTCGAAATCACCGTCCCGGTCAGCGATCTCGATGAAAATGGACTGGAGATATTCAAGAAAACGTTCGGCGCCGCCCATGAGGCAGAATATGGCTACGACATTCCAGGCCGGGACATCGAAATTGTAAATTGCCGCGTTCAGGCGGTCGGCGTCACAGCCAAGTTCGAGCCTGCAACTCATCGTGGCGGCACATCTTTCGAAGAAGCAAAGATTGGGCAACGACAAGTCTATTTTGGCAGCAGCGGTTGGGTCGATACGCCCGTGTACGAACGATCGGCGCTTCCGGTAAATCAGTCGCTGGCAGGACCAGCGGTCATCGACGAAATGAGTTCGACGACGATTGTGCTTCCGGGCCAACAGGCTTCGGTCGACTCCTCCGGCAACATCATCGTTCAAGCATAGGCGGCGCTCATGACTTCGGCTCTCAACACTCACACTCCGGCACGCAAATTCGACGCGATCGCCATGGAGATCTTCACAAACCGCCTGCTCTCAATCACGGAGAACATGGCAATTAACATGATGCGGGCGTCGTTTTCCACGCAGATCAAGGAGCGCCGCGACTTTTCGGTGGGTCTCTTCGACGCGCGCGGCCGCCTTCTCGCCCAGGGGACACATATCCCGCTACATCTTGGATCGCTTATGGGAAGCATGCAGGCCGTCCTGGATGCCTTCCCGATCTCCGAAATGATCGAAGGCGATGCGTTCATCTGCAACGATCCCTATCTCGCGGGCGGAACCCACCTTCCGGACATTTCCGTGGTCACCCCGATCTTTATCGATGGCGTCGTCCGGGCGTTCGCGGCCAATATCGGGCATCATTCGGATGTCGGTGGCGCGGTGCCCGGATCGACCTCGGCGAAATCAGCCACGATCTTCGCGGAGGGCATCCGGATTCCAGCGATGAGGGTTGTCCGGGGAGGAACGGTCGATCACGGCCTCATCCGGCTCATCGCAGCGAATTCCCGCTTGCCCGAAGAGCGCCAGCTCGACCTTAACGTCCAGATCGCCGTCAATCTGAAGGGTGGCGCTGCGGCGAGCGCCCTGTTCGTGAAGATGGGACTGGATGAAGTCGACCGCGCGATCGACGATGTCCTCGACTATACCAATCGGCGCTTGCGTCGCCGCATCTCCGATCTAAAGCACGGTCGCTACACCTTCTCAACGCAACTTGACGACGACGGAAATGGCGGTGATACCGTACCCATTAAGGTAACCGTCACGGTTTCGGACGATCAACTTCACTTCGACCTCGATGGCACGGGACCACAGGCCCGCGGTGCGTTAAACGTCTCAACCAGTGCACTTCGCGCCACGGTTTACTACTGTGTCAAGGCGCTTCTGGATCCGGAATTGATGCCGAACAGCGGCATGTTCGAAGCGATCACGATCGATGCTCCGGCGGGATCCATCGCTAATCCCATTCATCCTGCAGCCTGCGGTGCGCGATCAATCACCTGTCAAAAAATCGCCGGTGCCGTGTTTGGAGCTTTCCGCGGGCTTTTGCCGGAAAACAAGATTATCGCTTCCGGTAACGATGTTCTTCCGTCCATTAATTTTTCAGGGGCGCGAAGTGGAAGCAATAATCTCTATGTCTGCGGCGAGGCTCTTGGCGGCGGCGGGGGGGCGAGAACCGATCGCGACGGGATGGACGGAGCACATGTCCACGTAACCAACAGCCTGAACATTCCAACGGAGGCTCTCGAGAACGAGTTCCCTCTTCTGGTCGAGGAGTATGGGCTTGTAGAGGATTCGGGGGGCGCCGGGCGCCATCGCGGTGGATTGGGGATTGCCCGGCAGATCCGGGTTTTCCAAGACGGAACGATCTTTTCGGCACGATCCGACAGCCACAAACAGGGCGCCGAAGGCGCGCTTGGGGGGCTTGAGGGCGGTAGGGGTACCTTGAAGCGAAACCCTGGCCGGGAGAGCCAGGACATCCTTCCGTCCAAGGTTGCCCACGTCGTGCTTCAGGCGGGCGAAACCATGCGGATGGAGACGCCTGGTGGTGGAGGTTTTGGCGTCCCGGCCGAACGCCCCACGCCGGATCTTGCCAGGGATCTTCGCGACGGCGTCGTTTCCGAAACTTCGGCCATTCGGGATTACGGCAAGGAGAAAACCGAGGAAGCTCTGCGCAGCTTGCAGAGCGTTTGATTGAGCGCCGGCCTTTGGGCCGAGGCTGACTGGAAACGAAACACAAAAACAAGGAGTGGAACGATGTCGCATGCTCTCTATGACCCAACCGGGAGGTTTCTTTCAAACCGCCGCACTTTCCTTCTTGGAAGCGGCGCCGTCGGCGCAGGCCTTCTTGCACCGGGACTGTTTGCTCGCCCTGCACGAGCGGCCACTCCCGGGACTGTCACCTATGCTCTCTCGGCCTATCCGCCCAACCTCAGGCCATTCGAACACTCCGGCGCGGCATCCCGCACCGTCAAGATGCTCCTGTTTCGGGGGCTCGTCACCTTCAACAGTGAGGGGAAGGTCCAGCCGGAGCTCGCCGAGAGTTGGGAACTGACCGACCCGCGCACCTATCTGTTCAAACTTCGCGCCAATGCAACCTTTCAGAACGGGGAGCCGGTCACGGCGGACGACGTGAAAGCCTCGTTCGACGCGATCCGCGCCGAGAAATCGACGGCCTATCTCCGCCAGTATTTTCAGGAGATCGAGGCGATCGAGGCCGTCAATCCCAAGACGGTTCGCATCACCCTGAAACGGCCCACTCCTTCCTTCGCCGCGATTCTCGCCAGTCCCCATGCGCCTATCGTCTTCTCCAAACAGATGGACAAGCCGGACACAATGATCGGTGCCGGCCCGTACAAGCTCGAAAGCTCCGAAAAGGGTGTGTCTTTGATCTTCAAGGCTCGCACGGACTTCTACAAACCGGGCCTTCCAAAGACCGAGAACCTTCGCTTCGTCGTTTATGCCGATGACAGCCTGCGTGTCGCAGCTCTCGATGCCGGCGATGTCGACATCATCGAATACGTGCCCGCCCAGAGCATGAAAAGTCTGTCCGAGAAGCCCGGCATCCAGATGCAGTCGGCGCTCGGGCTTTTCATGTACGTCGTGTTCAACCTGAAACAAGGACCTTTCACCAATCCCCTGGTTCGCCGCGCGGTCGCCCATGCGATCAATCGTGATGACTTGGTTAAGGGGGCTTTTCTCGGTTTCGGCAAGGCCCTCGATGGCGTGCCGCTTCCGGAGACCTCTCCATACAGGAGCAAGGAACTCGAGCATCTGTGGCCGTACGATCCGGATCGCGCCAAGGCGCTTCTGAAGGAGGCCAATGCTGAGAACCTCCAGGCAACCCTTCTGGCCACGAGCACCTACAGCTTCCACAAGGACCCCGCCGAGATTATTCAGGCGCAGCTTTCGGCGATCGGCATGGACATCAAGCTGAGCCTTCCCGAATGGGGCGTGCGTGTCAGCCAGGGCAACGAAGGGCGCTATCATTTCGCCATTAATGGCGGAGCATCGGAGCTTGGCGATCCAGACGAACTGACATCCCTTCTGGGTTCCGGTGGAGATTCCTATCGCCGTTCCGTTGGACTTGCCGATCCGAAGCTGGATGACCTTTTGCTGCGCGGCCGCTACGAGGCGGACCAGGCCAAGCGCGTTCAGATATATGGCGATCTGCAGCGGGCTGTCCAGGAAATCACACCTGTGACATTCCTCAACTATCGTTCGCAGGCCTATGCCCTGCATGACGGTGTAAAAGACTTCAAGAGCTTGCCTGATTTTCTGATCAACCAGTCCGGGATCGCATTCGACGAAGTCTATATTGGGTGAGCACGCGCTCAGAATTGGAGGAGCGCGATGCTCAGTTATGTTGTGAGAAGATGTGCGGTGGCGGCCGTAATGATTTTTCTGGTCGCCACTGCCGTCTTCATGATCCTGCATGTGGTCCCGGGCGATCCGGTCGAGGTGATGTTGTCTGCGGACGGCATGGCGCCCGATCCGGAGGCTGTTGCCGAGATGCGTTCGCGTCTCGGCCTCGACCAGCCATTGCACCAGCAATATGTGAACTATCTGTCGAGGCTGGCCCGAGGCGACCTCGGCACCAGTTTCCAGGACGACGAGGACGTTTTGGGCAATATCGCCCAGCGGTTGCCGAGAACGCTCGAGCTGATCGGCATGGCGACGCTTCTGTCGCTGATCGTCGGCATTCCGCTCGGCGTGCTCGCGGCCAGAAATCGGGGCGCCTGGATCGACCGCATCCTTAGTGGAGCCACCAGCGTTGCGCTTTCGATCCCGACATTCGTGCTCGGAACCGTGTTTGTGCTGGTATTCGCCCTAATGCTGCGCCTCGTTCCCGCAGGTGGGTTCGTGCCGTTCAGCGTCTCGCCCCGCGCTCATCTGATCCTGCTGCTGATGCCCTCGGCAGCGATTGCCGTCGGTTTCTCGGCGGTCATCATTCGCATGACCCGATCGACCGTTCTGGATGTTCTTCAGCAGGACTGGGTTCGCACAGCGCACGCCAAGGGACTGCATGAGAGGCGGGTCCTGCGCCGGCACGTCGTGCGCAATGCGCTCGGCCCGGTCCTGACGGTGACCGGCTTGCAAATGGGCACGATGCTCGGAGGCACCGTGCTTGTCGAATACATCTTCAATTGGCCCGGGATGAGCGGTTTCCTCGTGCGGGCGGTCGAGAGCCGGGATTATCCGGAGGTTCAGGGCATCGTTCTGGTGACGGCATCGCTGTTCATCCTGCTCAACCTGCTCGTGGATGTCCTCTACTCCCTTCTCGATCCACAGGTGCGCAAATCATGAGACGTCTTTCCTCGATCTGGCACAGCGCCAAATTCCGTCACCTCGCACTGCCATCGATTGCCCTTTGCCTGCTTGTGCTCGTCGCCATTTTGGCGCCCGTCATCGCTCCCTCCGATCCACTCGCCATGGATATTAGCGGCCGTCTCGGTGCACCGTCGACAAGCCACTGGCTCGGCCAGGACGAGTTCGGCCGCGATGTGCTGAGCCGACTGCTCTATGGCGCCCGCGTCTCGCTCAGCGTCGCGATCGCGACCGGCGTCGTGGCGGCCGTCATAGGGATTGCCGCCGGCATGGTCGGCGGTTACTTCGGCGGCCTTGCCGAAGTCCTGACCGTTCGCGTCGCCGAGTTCATGCTGTCGTTTCCCCCGATTCTGCTGGCGCTCCTCGTCATCGCCTTCACCGGTCCGGGTACGATCACGCTCATTGCAACGCTTGCCATCTTCTATGCACCAGAGTTTGCACGTATCGCCTATGGCGAGGTGCGCTCGGTAAAGGAGAAGGAATATGTCGAGGCGATGCGGTCACTGGGTGCGGGACCGTTGCGCATCATGCGCAAGACGATCCTGCCGAACATCGCCGCCCCCCTTTTCGTCCAGTTCTCGCTGGTGGTGGCGTCCGCGATCGTGGTGGAGTCCGGCTTGAGCTTCCTCGGGCTTGGCATCGTCCCGCCCACGCCGTCCTGGGGCCTGATGATCCGTGGAGCGCGAAGCTATCTTGAGCTGGATCCGATGGGTCTCGTCTGGCCCTGCGTGGCGCTCGTCATCACGATCTTCATCGTCAACTCGCTGTGCGATGCGGTGCGCGACGTCTTCGACCCGCGCACGACCAAGCTCAAGCCCTTTCCCAACAAGGCACGTGAGAGCAAGGCCTCCGAAGAGGCAGGAAAGTCCATGCCTTCCGACGTTCAGCTGTCAGTCGAAGGTCTTCGAACTGAGTTTGCCACGCCGTCCGGCACCTTCGCTGCGGTCAACGGCATATCGTTCGATCTGATCCGGGGGGAGACATTGGCTGTTGTCGGCGAATCCGGCTCCGGTAAGTCGGTTACAAGCTTATCAATCATGGGCCTGTTGCCCCAGAAGGTCGCGCGCGTCGCCGATGGCAGGATCAAGTTCGCCGGCAGTTCCGGCAAGGTTCATGACCTTGCGCGTGTGCCCGACGAGACGGCACGCTCGCTGCGGGGCGGCGACATGGCGATGATCTTCCAGGAACCCATGACCAGCCTGAACCCGGTCTACAAGATCGGGAAGCAGATCGCCGAGGCCATCCTGGCGCACCGGGACTGTTCGCGCGGCGAGGCGCGACAGATCGCGCTCGAGATGTTGCGCAAGGTCCATATCTCCGACCCGGAGCGGCGTCTCGAGCAGTATCCCTTCGAGCTTTCGGGAGGAATGCGCCAGCGCGTGATGATCGCAATGGCGCTGGCCTGCAAGCCGAAGCTTCTGATTGCCGATGAGCCGACGACGGCGCTCGACGTGACGATCCAAGCCCAGATCCTCGAACTCATCAAGGAACTGCAGAGACAAGAGGATATGGCCATCCTCTTCGTCACCCATGACATGGGCGTGGTCGCTGAGATCGCCGACCGCACCGTGGTGATGTACAAGGGCGAAGTGGTGGAGGCTGGCCTCACGGCCGATATCTTCGCTCAACCGAAGCACCCTTATACGCGTGCCCTGCTCTCGGCGGTGCCCAGGATCGGCTCGATGGAAGGGCGCAAGCATCCGATGCGTTTCCCGGTCGTCAACCGTATCACGGGCGAATCCGACGTCCCGATCGAGGTGCCGGACACCGTTCAGGAAACCGGACGTCCCGTTCTCGAAGTCAAGGGTCTCACGACACGCTTCGACATCCGCTCCGGGGTATTCTCCTTAGTCAAGGGGAGGGTGCACGCCGTCGAGAATGTCTCGTTCGACCTCAAGGCCGGTGAGACGCTGGCTTTGGTCGGAGAATCCGGTTGCGGCAAATCGACGACCGGCCGTTCGATCCTGCGCCTCGTCGAGCCGCACTCCGGCTCCGTTATGCTGGACGGCATCGACGTCCTGAAGCTCGGCGCGACTGGCCTTCGTGAGCAGCGCAAGCGGATGCAGATGATCTTCCAGGATCCCTTCGGCAGCCTCAACCCCCGCCAGAACGTCGGATCTGCCATTGCCGATCCGCTGATCATCAGCAAGCTCGCGACACATGCCGAAGCGCGGGACAAAGTAGCGGAACTGCTCAGGCGAGTCGGATTGCAGCCCGACATGGCCAGCCGCTTCCCGCATGAGTTCTCGGGCGGCCAGCGTCAGCGCATCTGCATCGCACGGGCGCTCACCCTGGAGCCGCGTTTGATCGTCGCCGACGAAGCCGTCTCCGCGCTCGACGTCTCGGTCAAGGCGCAGGTGGTGAACCTGATGCTCGATCTTCAAGCTGAGATGGGCCTCGCCTATCTCTTCATCAGCCATGACATGGCCGTCGTCGAGCGCGTCAGCCACCGCGTGGCCGTAATGTATCTCGGGGAGATCGTCGAAATCGGACCGAGAGCGGCGATCTTCCAGAATCCGCAGCACCCTTACACGAAACGACTGCTCGCCGCTGTCCCGATTGCCGATCCGGCAAGGCGTCTACAAAAGCGCCCTATCTCCAATGCCGAACTCAGGAGCCCTGTGAGGCCGGCAGATTACGTGCCACCTGTCCGGCAATATCGAGAGGTTTCGGCGGGGCATTTTGTCATGAACTGGGGCAATGAGTGGGAGTAGCCTCATAGCCAGCGCGACGCAGGTCGCGCTGGCTGACCGAACGATGTTACAAGCACAATGGTGAAGCTTTCCCGGTCCAACCTAGCCAGCGTTGCTCTTAGACCTCAGAGATGTGCCTCGACCTCGACAATCTCGGAAAATACGCGCGCGGTGGCAAGTCGGGCCTGCGAGATGAATGCGTCGACGAGCTTGACATCTCGGGCTTCACGAGACCGGCACAGAACCATCCCGTAGGAGATTTCCGGACGAAATGGACGCGTCGTGACCCGGCCACTTACCGGGTGGGCGAGCAAGGGATGGACAATTGAGATGCCGCGGCCGGCGGCAACAAACTCACACACGGTTGGCGCGGTCCCGGCTTCCACAACCACGTCCACCCGAATGTTGTGCGCGTCAAGACTCGCCTCCACCAACTGCCTCGTCTGACTTTCCGGAGCGAAGGAAATAAACCGCTCTCCGTTGATGTCCGATGGCGAGATTGTTTCCTTCGCCGAAAGGCGATGTCCCAAAGGCAAAATGCAGGCCATCGGACTATCGAGCAGCGGGCTGGATGTCAGGTTCGGGTTGTCGAAGCGCTCACTTATGATACCTATATCGATCTGCCGGGTAGCTACCCAATCTGCAATATATCTCGAAGCGCCGTCCTTGATGATCACATAAGTCTCTGGATACGCGAGCAGAAAATCTGCGACGACTCGTTGAATGAACTGGCCCGACAGGCCAGGCATTACGCCGATCGTCAATCGCCCCTGTTCCTCACGCCGAATGGTCTCGGCCGCGCGCTCCACTTGTCTGATGCCCGCAAAGATTCGCTGCACTTCATCATAAAAGCGCATGCCTTGCTTGTTTGGCAAAAGTCGGCCGCGCTGCCTGTCGAAGAGGCTTAAGCCGACATCATCTTCGAGATGGGCGAGTAGCTTGCTGGCCGCGGGCTGTGATATTCCCATGAGTTCGGCCGCCCGGCTGACGGAACCGCATTCGATCGTCGCTTTGAACGCCTCGATCTGACGTAGATTTATCTGCCGGACCATTCCATCTGCCTTCTAATCATATGCTAGGAAGGCCGTGCAACGAGCTCGGCATACTCCACGAACGGAAGTATGCCCGGCATAGGGTTGTCCGCGCGCCAGGCGATTCCGATGGAAATTTCCTGGCCAAGATCTTCTACCCTTCGCAAAACGACATCGCTGCCAACGATACCTTCGATCCACTCGGGGAGAAAAGTAATACCCAGTCCGGCCGCCACCAACGCCAGCGCTGCTGTCGTGTTTGACACCTTGATTCCTGAATCCAGAACAATGCCCGTATCAACGATCTGGTCGTGGATTGCCCTGAAACTTGAAAGCTCAAACCGGTCGAGAGTGAAAACGTCATGCCCGACAAAGTCCGAAAGTCTCAAAGTCGATCGGCTAGCCAAAACAGATTGCTTCGGGATGACGGCGACAAAACGATCCGACATCAGAGGTCGGTAGCGGATAACATTGCCGTTGCTCGGCGGCCTCATAATCCCCACATCATATTCGCCGCGCTCGAGGGCACGAAGTATCTCGGATGAATCGAATATCCGGACATCGAGCCGCGTTTCGGGGAAACGCTTTCGGAACCGACGCAGAATAAGGGGAAGCAACCTGTGAACAGCCGGATCTATCGCGCCAATTTTGAGCTGTTCACCTCCGGGGGACATGCCGCCGGCGGCAAGCTTGGAAAGGAGCACAGCCTCGTCCAGCTTGGTCAAAGCTTCGCGCGCGAGCGGCAGGAACGTTACGCCGGAGGGCGTAAGCTCGACACTTCGCGTCGAACGAATGAACAGTTGGACACCAAAATGGGATTCCAGCTTCCTGATCTGCTGACTGAGCGTAGGCTGGGTCATGTTCAAGCGCTTCGCGCCGCGACCGAAATGTAGTTCCTCGGCGAGCACGATAAAACACTTCATACTCCATAGTTCCAGCGACTGACTCATAATAAGTTGGCCATGCTCCATCGTCATTGTGGGTCGTCAGGGCGCGCGCCTTGATCGTTCAAGCAGGTTGGGAGAACCGTCCGAGGCCTGTAACGAGATAGCGTTTAGACATAGCTGTCAAAGTCGAATTTTTAGGGGGTATATTCTCTACGGTTATAGAACTGTACGGCGCGATTAAGAAGGCATCTGAAAACGCAGCGCGCCCAACGACAGACGGACTGGCTTCATACAGTCTCGGCCAAGGAGGGCGGATGGCATGGCGGGCGTTCTATTGGCCCGCCATGGTTTTGGTTCAAGCGGATTAAGGCGTGTGTGCCCGATTTCCGGAAAGGCGAGCGGCCTCCTCCTGAACAACACTCTGTAGTGTGGCGTCATTCACCTGAGTTCCACCAGCGAGCATGCGTTTGTGAACGTTGCCAACGAGTTGGCTCCGAATGCGAAGTTCATACGAAAGCGCCATCGTGGCGAGTTTGCGGCGCACGGCCATAGGCCAGACGTGATCCTGGCGCTCACGCTCCGCACAAAAGGTGAAGTCGGGCAGGTCACGCTTTTTTCTTTCCCTCCGTCTCGCCTCGGTTCCAGCTGCATCAATCTGCCCCTGAGCGTCAAAGACGACAGCATACGCGTCGATCGCTCGCTCTTTCGACAGCATGCCGTTTTCGATCTCTCTGGCGATCGCGCCAAGATCGCGTTCCATCGGATCTCCAAAGCCGCCTCCCGTCGGACTCGTGATCCTGACCACGTCACCTTGTCCCATTTCCAGCACCGAGATCTTGCCGATCGACCGCTCGTCCGGCTGGCCCGGGTTAACGATGGTCTGTCCGAGAAGGCCTTGCTCTCCACCTCGGAAGCCCCACGGGGCAAACACGAAACGGTTCATGTTGCGGACCGTCATGACAGCACGGTTGGCTGTGTTTTCCATCTCCATTTCGAGTGATGCGCCGCTTGCAAAGCGTCCGGCGCGCCGGCTGTCAGGAACGATCCGGATCGCCCGCATGATCATCGGTGTTTCGACTTCGATCACTTCAACGGGCACCATGCGTTGTGAATAGCGCACCTCGGTTCCATCGACACCATCGCTGATCCGACGACCACCACCGCCTCCGTGGATCGTGTTGATGACGTTGACCCGGTCGCGACCCGTCCGGGGGTCGGGAGCAGAAACGACGATAACCCCCGCCATACCTG
This sequence comes from Agrobacterium sp. rho-8.1, assembly GCF_033957725.1. NCBI lineage: Bacteria > Pseudomonadati > Pseudomonadota > Alphaproteobacteria > Hyphomicrobiales > Rhizobiaceae > Agrobacterium > Agrobacterium sp. rho-8.1. Next base: position 115,712 of record NZ_CP192792.1, on the reverse strand, counting down.
CACCGGCCGCGCCGACACCCTCGGGGAGCGCCTGGTTCAGGCATCCCATGATAATGTCGTACGCACGTGTCGCCGACGCTGCACGCGAACCACCCGATGCAGGGAAAACGGCGTTCAAGACAGAGCCACGGGGCGCGTGGGCGTGGATCGCGCGCAGGATTCCCGAATTGCGTGGCGTGAGCGGATCCATGGTGAGGATGAAGGTGATCAGGCACTGCACGACGTATGGATGGGTGGTGGCACCCGTGACGAGATTATAGGCAGCGGCGAGTTGGGGATCCGTTCCGGTGAAGTCGACATCGAGTTCACCGTCTCGCACCGTCAGGGTGACGCTGAAATAAGCAAGCTGTCCCTCATTGATCCCCTCGAGATAATCCGCGAAGCTATAAACACCTCGGGGAATTTTCCTGATCACCTCGCGGGCCTTCGTCTCGGCATAGCCAATGACGTCAAGCATCCCTTCTTCCACCATTTCACGGCCGTAGCGGTCGCAGAGCTCGTTGATGCGCCGGTCCATGCTCTTCAGGCCGGAGATCATAGCCTGAATATCACCCCAAAGCTCCGCCGGAATGCGGCTATTGTCCTCGAAGATCGATTTGATCGTCTTATTGAGGACCCCTTCCTCATAAAGCTTTGTCGGTCTTACTCTCAGACCTTCCTGGAAAATCTCGGTGAATGCGGGGGAAATACTCCCAGGCACGGCCCCCCCGATGTCCGAGGCATGGACAAAAGACCAGCCCACCGCAATCAGCTTGTCGTCGCGGAAAATTGGATAGAGGAGTGTGACGTCCATAAGGTGTGTCACAAGCCCTCCCGTACTGAAGGGATCGTTGGTTATGATGATATCGCCGGGCTTCAGATTTTCGCGGCCGATCGCGTCAAGCGTCGGACGAAGCGGAGAGCCGATGAAAACGTTCACCCCCGACATCATCGGATAGGCAAACATGTCTCCTTCCGCGGTAGCCAATGCGCACTGGTAGTCCTGCACCAGCTTCACAAAAGTCGTATGAGCGGTGCGGTAGATCGCGGCCGAGGCCTCTTCGACAATTGCATTGAAACGGTTGCTCATAATGGCAGTTCGAACAGCGTCCATAGTAGTTTAGCTCCGGCTCATGAAAATCGCGCCGTAGGCGCCAGTACGGGCGATGAAGTCCGGCGGAACGACGATCGTGGCTTCTGCCTGTTCGATGACGGCAGGTCCGTGGACAGCCTCGTTGAGACCCAGATTCGCCCTCTCGTAAACGCAAACCTCGGGATAGACGCGGCCCTGGAAACGCATCGGTCGGACGCCCTTCACAGGGTCTCCGGTCGTCACCGATTTCGGTGATGCAGGCTCGGGAATGGCCATCGCCCCCCGCACTCGCATACGCAGATCGACAAACTCGACCGGCGCCGCCGGATCGGCATGGCTGTAGATGCGTTCGTGCTCTTTGTGGAATGCATCGTGCATCGCCTTGATGTCCTTGTTCTCGACGGCGGAGTCGGGAAGCCGTACGTCGACCTGGAACGACTGGCCCACATAACGCATTTCGGCCCAGCATTCGAACCTCTGCGATACGAGGCGATCGGGAGATGCCTGCCGCCCCAGCCATTCCGCTGCTTGCTGTTTGAGAGCCGAGAACTTCCGCGCGATCAATTCGCCGTTTACATCGAGCCCGTGAACGGTTTCCAGCGTGTCATTGCTCAGCTCGGACACAAGTCCGCCGAGCGCGCAGAAAACAGATGGCGTGCTCGGGACAAGAACACGGTTGACGCCGATCTCTGCGGCAAGAAGAGGCCCCTGGATGGCTCCAGCTCCACCGTAGACAAGCAGAGTGAGCTCCTCGGGATCAACGCCTTGCCGTGCAAGATATGGCAGTACGCCGGCGACCATATTCGAGCTGGCGACCGTAACGCACATCTCCGCGGCCGTTGCCACATCCGTCCCGAGCCTCTCGGCAATCGATCCCATTGCTTTCTCGGCGGCATTCCGATCCAGCTCCATCGCACCACCAAGGAGCGTTTCCGGCAGATAGCCCGCCAGGAGATAGGCATCGGTAAGCGTCGGGGCGGTCCCGCCGCGACCAAAGCAGGCAGGACCAGGGAAAGAGCCCGCGCTTTGCGGTCCGATCCGCAGGACACCACCGTCGATCGATGCGATTGAGCCTCCGCCCGCTCCAATCGCCTCTATACCGGTGACCGGCATGACGACCGGGAAATCACCAACCTCTGCAGCCGTTGACGTAAGAGCTTCTCCGTCGCGGACAAGCGAAATGTCCGTGCTGGTACCACCCATATCCATCGTCAGGATGTTCTGTTCACCGATCGATCGACCGAGATACTGCACGGCAGTGACGCCCGAAGCAGGGCCAGAAAGAAGAGTGTGAATGGGGAGAGTGCGAGCTTCGGCCGCTGCCATTGCCCCACCATTGGAACGAGTAACGAAGAGCTGCGATCCTGGCAGCCTGTCAGCAACGTAGCTTTCCACCGCGCCGATATACTCGTTCATGCGGCGACGCACGAACGCATTGAGGACGCTGACGGTTGCCCGCTCGTATTCGCCGATCCGTGGCCAGATTTCGCTCGAACGACTGACTTCTGCCTCTTTGCCGGCGACGCGTCGGATCGCGCGTTCGACGACTTTTTCATGATGAGGATTGGCGTAGCTATGGAGAAGAGCAACCGCGAAGCCGGCAGCACCGGCCTCTACGGCTTGTTTTGCGAGGACCTCGACCGCGTCTTCATCGATGGCTGTCTCGACGGCGCCGCCTCGAAGGAGCCGCTCCTCGACCTCGAAGACCATTGCACGGTCAATCAGCGGCTTCGTGCGATTCTCGAAAATATTAAGAGGATTGCGTACGCCCATCCGCTGGAGCTCGAGCAAGTCCCGGTAGCCTTTCGTCACGAAAAACGCAATTTTCGGGCCTTTACGCTCGATCACCGCATTCGTGCTAACGGTCGTGCCGTGCATAACCAGTGCGCGCTCGCCGCTTTCAGGGCTGAGGCGTTCAAGCAGGCGCTCAAAGCCCTGTTTGAACCCGTTTTCAAAATTTGGGGGAGTGGAAGGGACTTTAAGACTGATGATGTCTTTTTCACCTTCACGCCATCCGCAGAAGTCGGTGAATGTACCGCCAATGTCGACGCCGATCCTAAGCATATCTTGCTATTTCTCCTTGTACGAAGCGCCTCGCTGGCGTTGGAGAAACCTTAGCTTTCCTTCTTTTGGCGAGAGAAGTTGCGATTTACCAACATTGATTTGCGCTTCGAATAAGTCGGCCCGAAGCAACTGCTCGCCTCCAGCGGAATACGCCCGTCAAATGGCTCAGGTAGACCTGATCGATTTGGAGGTGGAGAGTTGGCCGTTGCTTGCAGGAAGCCCCCGTCGCGGCACTGAACCCGGCTCTGCGATGTCGCCAAGCAAGATCCGCTACGTCGGAGAACGACGGCGAACTTGTTTTCTGCCGTCTGCAATTACCGAAGATTACTTCAGCGCTTGCCCTCACAGGCATTAGCGATCAGACGGTCGACGGCTTCATAAAGCAGCACCACGCCCTGACTTTCTATAAGCGCCGTAGCCAATGCCGAGCGGATTTGCACCCCTGCCAGACGTTCGTGTTTGGCGAGTACCCCGGCTTCGTCTAAGCTGAGGTTCGCCAAGTCAGACGGGTCGCTCGCCTTGACGTCAACTTTGAACGGTCGACCTTTTGTCGTAGTCACCGTCAACGACCTCTCTTCAGAAAGATGGAAAGCAAACCTGCTTTTGTAACGAAGTTCGGGAGAGCCGTTTTCGACTTCATCCCACTGCGAGCCAGGTTCCACATTTGAGATCAGGAGGCTGAAGGTTGCCGGCAAACTGAAAGCCACATCCGCTGGCGAAAATACCTCCTGCTGGCAAAACTTCTCGATCTCGGCGGGACCGGCGACCTCGATTGCTACGATTTCCTCGTTCTTGGTCAGTTGCTGCAAGATGGAAGATAACGCTTTTAGATATTCCTGCAGGTGCCAGCATGCGGGGAAGTGCTTGAAGCCGACGCGCAAAACAGCAGGTAGATTCTTGCGCGTCTTTGTCAGTTCCAGTTGATCGGAGCCGGCCATCCGCCACATTCCCGAGAGCCCATCGAGCGCGTTCGAAACACCAGTCTGCCCTGCCTGGACAAGATCGAGAGACATAACCGCGCCAGCCGCAGCCCAACCGAGATTATTCTTCAAAGCCGGCACCGGGCGTTCGTACCATTTTCCGGTATAGGGGAGCAGCGAGTGAGAGACCGCCACACCGATGAGACGCTCGATATACTCGGAGTTCCTTCCCAATGATACGGCGGCTCCAATGCTGGCCGCGACCGTATCCCAGACGCCAACGGAGCGCACCAACGCTGCTCTTTCACGCGAAGGGATTGACGAGGACGCGAGGATCCAATGCGCCTCGTAGCCTGCTGCGATACCCCGTAGCAGTCGATCCATTGAGAGGCTTTGCCTCGCGCCTACGGCGAGGACGGCGCCTATGATCGGAGCGCCGGGGTGGCCAAGCAGTGTGTCATCGTAATCCAGCGCATTCGCGGCCTGGCCGTAAAGATAAGCAGTCAGAAACGGTGAGGCGCGGATGCCGCTATTGCTGCCAAACAATGAAGACGCGACAACGGCGCTTGGCTTGAAATGCTTTAGCCCAAGGCCGGACGAAAAACAGGTGATACTGTCAATGAGGCACAATTCGGTCCGCCGGCGTGCGGCAGTATCCCAGTTGGCATTCAGAAAGTTGCCAGTCCGATTCAGGAGCTCGGCAATAACGGTAGCTTCGCTCACGAGAGGTCCTCCATCGTGATTGTCTGTTGCGAGCGGCTCTCATCACGATGAGGAGCACTACGCACTCCTGGTCACGTCGAGCCGCGGATCCAGACGGTCACGCAATTGCTCACCGAGAACGTTTACGAGTGCCACTGTCACCACAAGTGCGGCCCCGGGCAGGGTCGCGATCCACCAGGCTGTACTGATCAGCGCGCGGCCCCCTGCCGCCATCCCTCCCCATGAGGGTTCTGGCGGCTGAACGCCCAGCCCGAGGAAAGACAAGGATCCCTCCGTCAGCATCATCAATCCGAGGTCGAGGCTGGCAAAGACGATGACGGAGGGAATAATGTTGGGAAGGACGTGCTTGACGATGATGCGAAAGTGCGATGCGCCAAGCAATTGCGCGCTGGCGATATACTCCTGTCTTCGGACGACAATGACCTGACTGACGACCAGACGCGCATAAAGAATCCAGCCGGTGATCGCCAGAACGAGGATGACGTTGGCCGTGCTGGGTCCGAGCGCTGCGATCACGCCGATGGCGAGAACGAGTGTCGGCAGGGCCAGTTGGATGTCACCAAGCCGCATGAAAAAGGTCAGGACCGGCCCGCCGAAATAACCGGCTACGAGACCGATAATCACACCGGAGACCATTCGGCAGATGACGGCGATGGCTCCGATGCTGAGCGAGACCCGCGCGCCATACATGATCCGCGTCAGGACATCTCTTCCAAGGTCGTCCGTCCCCAGAAGGTGTTTGGTGGATCCGCCCGCTTGCCAGAATGGCGGCAGGAGACGCGCCGAAAGATCCTGAGTGTTGGGGCCGTAGGGGGAAATCCAGGGAGCCAGGCAGGCAATTACCACGATAGCCCCCAACAAGGCAGCCGGAATCAGGAGCCGTAGATTGATCGGTCGAGCCCTTGATGACGATTGCGGGTCAGGACTCTGGGACAAAGAGGCGGCATCAGTCATTATCTTGCTCCCCTCGTGCGAGGATCGAGAATTACATAAAGCATGTCGATCACGAGATTGGTGATGACAACCAGGATACCAACGATGAGAACAAAAGCCTGAATGACAGGCATATCGCGCGAGGTAATCGCCGACAGCGCCAAAGTGTTCACACCTGGCCAGCTAAAGACTGTTTCGGTAACAACCGCCCCGCCGTACAGACCGCCTAGTTCGAGTCCGATGACGGTGATGATAGGCAAAGCTGCGTTCGGAAGCGCGTGGCCGAACACGACGGACGCGGCTGACGCCCCTTTCGCGCGCGCGGTGCGGACGAAATCGGAATCGAGCACTTCAAGCATGGAGGAGCGCACTATCCGCGCGAAGGTTCCCACCTGAAAGGTGGCAAGTGTCACCGCGGGCAGAATGAGATATGTCGGCCCACGAAATCCCGACGTTGGAAGAAGCCGGAGCGTCGCGCTGAAAATGAGTATCATCACAATTCCAAGCCAGAATGACGGCAGCGACTGAACGAAGACCGATCCCATGATGACGCAGCGGTCAAATTTGCTGCCGCGGAACGTTGCTGCCAAAACACCAACGATCACACCGATTGAGGCCGACAACGCCAGCGCGCAAAAAATCAACAGAAGCGTGTTGGGCAGGGCCTGAAGTACGAGTTCCAACGCGGGGCGCTGGCTTTGATAGGAGACACCCAAATCTCCCCGAATGGCGTGCCATAGCCAGTCGAGGTACTGGACAACGATAGGTCGATCGAAACCATATGTCTGTCGGATCTGTTCGATTTCTGCTGCGGTTGCATCTTCAGACGCGAGGAGAGCGGCAGGATCACCAGCCAGGAACATCAACAGAAACGTGATGGCCGAAACTCCCAGCATCACGAGGATGCTGAAGATGAGACGGTTCATAAATCGGCTGCGCATATTACTCGCTCCCCTCGCGTTCAGATCAATGGCTCTTGTTGACGTTGGCGAGATAGATCGCGCCGTCAGGCCTGGGCTTCCAATCGATCCGTTTGCTGACCCCGTATATCGAGTTCGTGCTATAGAGGAACGTGACCGGAGCAAGGCTATGGAGGGTTTTGTTGAGCTCGTCGTACGCGACCTGCCGTGAATTAACGTCGGCTTCACCACGGGCTTTGGCGATCTGCGCATCCGTTTCGGGTGAGTTGAAATACATTCCACGGCGGGTGCCATCAAGCTCCAACCCAAGAGCGAAATCAGCATCCATCAAGAGATTGTTGTTCGATCTTATAATTATCTGGTTCCGACCCATTTTCCCCGGCTGCCATGTATCGACGAAGAAGTTGGGGTCAAATCTCGTCGTTACACCGACACCGACATCTGCGAGGAAAGACGCGATGCTTTGCTGGACCGGATTGAGTTCGGCACGGAAATTATAAAACTCCAGCTTCAAAGGTTTGGAACTGCCATATCCCGCTTCACTCAGAAGGCTTTTCGCCTTTTCCGGGTCGAATGGATATGGAGACACCGCTTTCGTGTACCCGAAAACACTTTCTGAATAGACTTGACCGACAGGGGTCGCAAACCCACCAAGAAGTTGTTCCGCAATTGCAGTTTTGTCTATTGCGTAGTTGAGTGCCTGGCGGACTTTTGGATCGGCGAGCGGTCCGTCTTTCGTATTCATGCTCAGCCAGAATGTCTGGTTGCCATCGATCGACTGAACGGCCACATCGCTCGAAGACTTCAAGGCAGCGGTCAGATCCGAAGTGACCTGCGTCGCAATGTCGATTTCGCCACTCTGGAGGGAACTGATCTGCGTCGCCGGCTCCGAGATAAAGCGGAATTCGACCTTGCTCGGTATTGGCTTGTCACCGCGATAGTCGCAGTTGGCCGCGAGAACGACGCTGTCTCCGACGTTCCAGGCCTCAAACTTGAATGGTCCTGTCCCAACGGGCTTCTTGCCGAACTCGACATTGCCGAGTTTCTCGATCGCGGACTTTGGCGTGATATAAACGATTGTCGCCAGGGTCTTGATGAACGAGCTGTCCGGCTGTTTCAGAACGAACCTGACCGTATGGTCGCCTTCTGGCGTCACTGATTTGACATTGCTCACGTAGCTACGCTGCTTCGAAGCAAGCTTCTGGTCGTTCACGATGCGGTCGAATGTCGAGACGACATCTGCGGATGTGAACGGTGTTCCATCATGAAACACGATGTCTTTTCGCAAATCGATTTCGTAGGTCAGATTGTCAGGCTGCTTGTAGCTTACCGCCAGGTCGGGCTGGATCTTCATGTTGTCGTCGAGCCGGAAAAGCCCATCGAACATGTTTCGGCTGATTTGTGCGAACATGACGAGAGTTTCGACATTCGGATCCAACGTGTTCGGCTGCGTTGGCCAGAGAAGATTTACGCTTACGGTTTGCCCGGATCCGCAAGCGGCACCAGACTTCGTATCTTGTGCTTGAATATGAGTTGCGGCCCCGGCTGCGAGAACCACGATACTGGCGGCTGCGAGCCATTTTTGTTTTGGCATAATTTGTTACCCCCTTTTCTTAAGCGTTAAAGTGCTGCCTTCGACGGTCTGGTCTGGATGTCCGCGCCCAGGTTGGAGGACGCCGGTAGTGCAATCTCCTCGGTCTTTCACCGGTTGTGTTCTGTTTGGACTGGGTACGAACTGTGTGAACTGACAGCCAGGTTCGCATTGTTTCGTCCGTGCGATCGGACCATGAAACCGATGCAACAAATCCGGTTCGTGCGCTTTTCACGGGCATCACTCTGTCGCCTTAGCTCCGTTGTTGCGATTGAATTCCAGCGGCATCTCCGGTACTGCGGCCCGCAGCGCCTTGGTGTAATCCTGGGTTGGTCGATCAATCACAGCAGTTGCTTCGCCCGCTTCCACAACGCGACCCTGGTTCATCACCACGACGCGGTCTCCGATCTGCCGCGCCAGAGCGATGTCGTGGGTTATGAACAGGTAGGCAAGACCCTCGCGGTCCTGAATATCCGTCAACAGTTGAACGATCTGAGCCCGCACCGAGACATCCAGCGACGTGACAGGCTCATCGCATATGAGCAGCTTCGGTCGAAGGGCGAGTGCCCGAGCGATCGCGATACGTTGTCGTTGACCGCCTGAGAACTGATGCGGATAGCGATCACCGTGAGACGCTTTCATGCCGACCATTTCGAGGAGTTCGGTCGCGCATCGACGCAGTTCTGACTTCGAGGATGTAATGCCGTTGATAAGGAGACCTTCGGCAACAAGCTCCGCGACCTTCATTCGAGGGTTGAGTGACGCATAGGGATCCTGGAAAACCATTTGAATGTCGCGGCGAACACCACGCCATACTTTCGCGTCGGCACCTACGAGCTCGTGACCATCGAAAAGAATGCTTCCGTTGTCCGGTGCGATGAGACCTGCAACGCATCGCGCCAGGGTCGATTTCCCGCTGCCGGATTCTCCCACCACGCATACGGTCTCTCCTTCCCGAGCGGAGAGTGAAACGTCGTCAAGGGCAAACGGTGCGATCTTTCCACCATTCCCCCAGATGAAGGAGTGCCTGACACTGCTCACCTTAAGAAGATCTTTGCTGGATGAACGACCGTCAGTCCGACGCGTGGCGAGGGCTGGCCGCAATGGTGCCCGCAACGTCGGGGTCGCTTTCCAAAGCTGTTGCGTGTAGGGATCAACCGGATTCCGTACGACCTGCTCAGTCGCCCCATACTCGACGACCCTGCCATGGCGCATGACGACGATTTCGTCTGCCAGGCTCGAAACGAGTGCGAGATCGTGACTTATAAAGAGCAGGGATGTGTCGAATTCACGGACGGCTTCGCGAAGTAGATCGACGATCTGCTTCTGAACAATGACGTCCAGGGCGGTCGTTGGCTCATCCGCCACCAAGAGGGCCGGCCTGCATGCTAGGGCCATCGCGATCATCACGCGCTGGCGCATGCCTCCGGACAGCTCGTGTGGATATTTTTCGAATATCCCCCGGCTCCGCGGTAACCCAAGTCGCTCGAAAAGTTGCTCGACCCGTTCACGCACCTGGTCGCGGTCAATTCTACCCTCGTGGATCCGAATCGCTTCTGTGACCTGGTCACCGCATCGCCGCACAGGGTTCAAAGCGGAGAGCGGGTCCTGAAACACATAGGAAATGCCAGCTCCTCTTATAGAACGCAGATCGCTTTCCGGCATCGAGATGAGATTTCGGCCACGAAACTCAATCGCGCCACCGATGACGACCTTGGCGGACTTGGGGAAGAGGCGGGTGATCGCGAGCGATGTTACGGACTTCCCAGAGCCGCTTTCTCCAACCACACCTAAGGTCGCCGAGCGGGCGACATCGAAGGAAACGTCGGAAACAGCGCTCCCCTCGCCAAACCGCACAGAGAGGTTCCGGACGGACAAAAGCGGGGGCGCTGGATCCGGGTTCGAAAGCTTTGTCGCAGACATTCTAATATCCATATCCCCGTTCGTTCTCCCTGCTTCATCCAGCAAAGGTCGCCTGAAGGCATCCGGGAGAGGTTTTGCATCCCGCTCCTGCATTGAAGGTCAAAGCCGAAAGGCCCGCTGTAAGATCATTGAAGATGTGAATATTATGCGGATCCGCCGGATTAAATGACCGGCAGTACAAAGTAGAACGATCATATTTGGCACGCTGATCGCACGCATAAGTTCATCCTCTCATTCGTTTTTTGTTAAGAAAACCATACAGAACAGTGCGCCACAGCAACCAATTGGAATTCGGCTGCATTGATAGAGGACGCTTATCAATAGAGGCGGAAAGGTCGTCAGCGATCCTGTCTTCTCGCATCTAACCGACTGAGATATCTTTATTTTTACCGGTTCGGAGGCAACGGCGGCAGCGCTGACACCTTGGCAATGCCGTCATCCTCCTGCGGCATCCTCGTTCGACCCGTGCGAAGGGACGCTGCCGCCCAAGATGGCAATCTGCTCGACCAAACATCGCAGGCCCGGTCGCGAATTGCATCGCCGAACTCGTCGTGGTCGCAAACTTGGGTGCACAACACCGACGACGAGAAGCGCGGTCCCGTAGTGGTGATGAAGGTCGAAAAGCGGCCAGAGAAATAAGGTCATGACGGTGGCTTTCCAGGCCGAAGGTCGATCCCCACGCTATAACCTGTACAAATATACCTCTCAAAATATCGACTTTGACACTTATAGAAAACTCCAATTAATTCGCTCAGAAAATAAACAATGGAGCGGAACATGGCTTACAAAATCGGGAAGAGCATACTCGCGGCATTCGCAACATCGGCGTTCTTAGGTCTTGCATTGTCGGGCACGGCCGATGCGGCATCGCTCCGCGTGGGGGTCAATGCCGCTGACATTGCGACCCTCGACCCTGCCAGGGCGAGCAATACCCAGGACATGGCAATTGTATCGTGGGTCTTCAACGGCCTTGTTCGCTTCGCCCCCGGCAGCGCCGACCCCACCAGGATCGAGGCCGATCTAGCGGAGAGCTGGACAAGCTCCGAGGATGGATTGGTCTGGACTTTCAAGCTTCGCAAGGATGTCAAGTTTCACGGCGACTACGGGACACTCACCGCTGACGACGTTGTCTTCTCCTTGCTGCGTGCCAAGAACCCTGACACGTCGTCCTATTCGAGTGACTATGCCGGATTTAAGTCAGTCGAGGCGATTGATGCGTTGACAGTCCGCATTACACTGAGCGAACCCGTTCCTGGCTTCCTCGGCCTCGTTGCCAACTACCATGGTGGTAACATCGTCAGCAAGAAAGCCGTGGAAGCTCTCGGCGCCAAGTTCAAGGTGAACCCGATTGGCACAGGCCCCTTCATGTTCGACAAGGCTGTCACACAGCAGTCAGTCTACCTCAAAGCCTTCCCAGGCTATTTCCGGGGGACGCCGAAAATCGACGACATCAGGGTTGACCTTATCCCCTCGGATTCAAGCCGCGAACTTGCGTTCCGATCGGGCGAGCTCGACCTTATCCATGGCAAGCGCGAACAGCGCTGGGTTGAGCAGGCTAAAGCCTGGGATAACGCCGTTGTCGATATTTTCGCCCCGGGCGAATATCGTACCGTCTTCATAAACATGGCCCGAAAACCGCTCGATAACGTCAAGGTGCGCGAGGCCATCGCTCAGGCGATCAACGTGGACCAGATTGTGCAGTTCGTCGGCGCTGGCGTGGCTGTAAAGGGCTGCTCGGTCGTGCCTAACGATTATCTGGGTGAAGACTGCAGCTGGACCTACCAATACGATCCGGAAGCTTCGAAGAAGCTGCTGGCTGAGGCCGGCTTCAAGGACGGTCTAACCTTGTCGGCGGTTGTCTCATCCAACTCTGCTCAACAGCCGATCATGGAGGTTATTCAGGCCCAGCTTGCCGAAGCGGGTATCAATATGCAGATGCAGGTGGTTGACCATCCGACCTATCACGAGCAGATCCGCAAGGATCTAAGCGACGTGGTGTTCTATGGCGCTGCGCGCTATCCAGTGGCCGACAGCTATCTGAGCCAGTTCTACCACTCGGATGCGTCGGTCGGCAAACCGACTGCGGTAACGAACTTCGCCCATTGTGACGCGGCTGATGCGGATATTGCGGCCGCTCGGAAAGCCACGACGGACGCTGAGCGTCTGAAACTCTGGTCGGCTGCCCAAAACAAGATCTACGATCAGGTTTGCAGCGTTCCTCTCTTCAGCCTGATGCAAGTCTGGGTTCACAGCAAGGCCCTGAACTACGGTTACGAGCTGAAGGGCTCGCTCAACCTTGCTCCGCCCATCACTGAACAGACGACCCTCAGTCGCTGAGCGGTTTCCCCGCCTTGCCCCGACTAAGGCAAATCGAATGTCGCAATTGGTCGGGGTACTTCTTCTTACAATGCGATCTTCGGCGTCTTTGCCGCGTTATGTATTTCTTCAACGAAGTCAGCGACGAGATGCCTGTTTCTGGCGCGGACGGGGTGGATAAGTACGTAGTCAAAATCGATGACGGGCGAAAACGGGCGCGGTGTAATCCGGCCGGCGACATGCTCCAGCGCTAGCGGGTCGGCCACCGTTACGCCCAATCCCGCCGCGACTAGCTCCGCGACATTCGGGGCGGTCGTCGCCTCGATGGCGACATTCGGCTTCAGCCCGAACTTTTCAAAGGCGGCATCGACCTTGTGACGCATTGTTCCGGTCGACGCGAATGCGATGAACGGTTCGTCCTTGAGATCGATCGGAGACAGCTCGGACTTCTCCGAAAGCCTGTGTCCTGGCGGCAGTGCCACCACGGCCGGCGGACATTTTACCTGCTCGACCTGAACCGACGAGTGTTCGAGGCCGCTGATTACAAGAGCCAAATCGAGACGACGAAGCAGGACAGCTTCCGTCAAAAACTGGGAGCTGCGCGCTTCAATGGAAATAAAGACATCCGGATGTCGCTCCTTAAAACACGCAATCACTCGCGTAATGAACGGTCCTGACAAAGCCGGCATAGCGCCGATCAGCAGGTGCCCATGTTCCTCACGCCGGATTGCATCCACCGCGCGCGCTAACTGGTGGACACCGCCGAAGATGCGTTCGACTTCTTCGTATAGACGCATTCCACGGCCTGTTGGCACGAGCCGGCCACTCTCTCGCTCAAATAGCTGCAGCCCGGTATCGGCCTCGAGATCCTGGATAAGCTTGCTCGCGGCCGGCTGCGAGATGTGCAGCACGTCGGCCGCACGGCTCACCGTGCCGGCTTCCACGACAGCCATGAGCGCCTCAAGTTGCCTTAAGCTTGGATCTCTCATCAGCTATAACCTTTACGAATACGCTATCGAACTAAACGACTTTGACTTTCTATCCTTGTTTCCTAATCTCGACAATAACGAATGGAGATAAAGGTGGACGCAGAAGTTATCGTTATTGGGGGAGCCGTCGTAGGTGCCGCGCTTGCCTATGGATTTGCCAAACAGGGACGCCGAGTGGTTGTCCTTGACGGGGAAGACCAGGACATGCGCGCAGCACGGGCCAATTTTGGGCTGGTCTGGGTTCAGGGAAAGGGATCGAACGCCCCAGCTTACCATCAACTGAGCCGGCAAAGTGCAGACCTTTGGCCAGTCTTTCTTCGCGAGCTCACCGAAATGATCGAGATGCGAGTCGATTATTCTCGCCCCGGCGGCATGACTTATTGTTTGAGCGACGCTGAATATGAAGCTCGCGAGGCGCTGAACAAGCGGACACACAACTACGTGCCGCAGAACGACACGCGGATGGTCGATCGCCGCGAACTCGAACGAATGATGCCGACAGTCGCCTTCGGTCCAGAGGTCGTTGGAGCCAGCTTTTGCGAGGCCGACGGCCATGTGAACCCTTTACAGCTTCTCGCCGCTCTCCAGCGAGGTATCGCGGCTGCGGGTGGAAAGATTATTTTTCGTAACACAGTCTCATCGATCAAACCGGGCGCGAATGGTTTCACCGTGACGGCAGCGCTTGGCACCTACACGGCGCCACGCGTCGTGGTTGCCGCCGGACTGGCAACGCCCTCTCTGACGGACCCTCTCGGCTTCAAGATCCCCTTGAGATCAGAGCGCGGTCAGCTTCTCGTCACCGAACGGCTTGAACCCTTCCTGCCTTATCCCGGGAGTGGACTGAGACAAACGGCAGACGGCACCGTCATGATCGGCGCGACGAAGGAAGATGCGGCCGATCGCGGTGTGACGGTTGCTTCCGCGACAAAACTGGCCCTTCGTGCGACGAGAATAATTCCAGCGCTGGCATCGGCGCGTCTGGTCCGCCAATGGAGCGGCTTTCGCGTCATGCCACCCGACGGTTCACCAATCTATGCCGAATCCGCGGACTACCCCGGCCTCCTTGCGGCGGCTTGTCATTCCGGCGTGACGTTAGCAGCGGCTCACGCCGCGATTGTGGCACCTGCGATGCTTGAGGGAAGGCTGTCGACAGACCTTCCCGCTTTTTCAAATGGAAGATTCGATGTTCAAAAGTGTGCTTGAGCGGCCAGGCAAGCCGTCTGATATGACGGTGCTCGTCAATGGTGTGGAGACGCCCGCCTGGGATGGCGAGACCGTCGCCAGCGTGCTGTTACGCGTCCCGAACGCGGGGCGCAGGTCTCCCGTCAGCGGGAAGCCGAGGCTTCCTTATTGTCAGATGGGGGTATGCTTCGAGTGTCTGGCGATCGTGGACGGCATCTCGTCCACGCAGGGCTGTCTGGTTCCCGTTCGTCCGGGGATGCAAATTGAAAGCCAGCGCGGCCCACGGGAGATTTCGCGATGAGCTACGATGTCGCAATCGTCGGGGCAGGCCCGGCCGGTATGAGTGCCGCGATACGTCTGCGCGAGCTCGGCGCTTCCGTGGTTGTCATTGATGAACAACCCTCACCGGGGGGCCAGATTTTCCGAGGGGTCGAGCGGAATGTCTCAAGTCCGCTTTTTCCCGCGCTTGGCACGGATTATAAAAAAGGACAGGCGCTCACGGCCGCCTTCCGCTCCTCTGGAGCTGAATACTTCGCGTTGACACAGGTCTGGCAGATCGAGGACAGCTGGAATCTGTTTCTGACGTCGGAGGGCAAAGCACGGCGTATCACCGCTCGCGCGGTATTGCTTGCCAACGGCGCGCAGGAACGGCCGGTACCATTCGCAGGCTGGACGCTGCCGGGCGTGATGACGGTCGGAGCCGCCCAAATCCTTCTTAAGTCCGGTGGGATGTTGCCCGAAGGCAAGGTCTGGATTGCCGGAGCGGGGCCATTACCGCTTCTTTATGCGACCCAGCTCCTCAGCCTCGGCGGACGAATTGCCGGCTATCTCGATACCTCGGCATCGCCGAGATTGTCGGCGCTGAGCCGGTTGCCCCGAGCCTGGCGTGATTTCGGCAGTTTGCTCAAGGGACTGCGCTGGCTTCGCGACGTGAAACGCAGCGGCATGATGGTGCGAGGTTTCTCGGACCTGCGGGCGGAGGGCGACCAGCGTCTCGAACATCTCACATGGGAGACAGGGGGAAAACGTCATCGCGTCGAAGCCGACGTGCTGCTGGTTCACGAGGGCGTCGTGCCGCGTATCCATGAGACGCTGGCGCTGGACTGTGCACATCAATGGAATGACGAGCAAGGATATCTGGCGGCGAAGCTCGACCGATGGGGAGAAACCAGCCGTGAAGGTCTTTTCGTTGCAGGTGACGCGGGCGGTATAGGCGGCTGGCTGGCCGCGACCATATCCGGAGAGATTGCGGCGCTCGGCATTGCCGGCCGGCTTGGAATCTCGTCCGAGACCGACAAGCTTCGCCAGCGGGCGCATCTCGATCAACGTCGTGACAGGGCCATCGCATTGCGGCCGTTCCTCGATGCTGTGTATCCGCCTCCGCGAAACCGCCTCGCCGATGAGGTTGTGGCGTGTCGGTGCGAAGAAATCACCGTCGGCACCATCCGCGCTGCCGCCCGCAACAGCCCTGCCGATCCGAGCGCGGTCAAGGCTGCGACACGCTGCGGAATGGGCCCCTGCCAGGGACGCCAGTGTGGCTACACGGTTCAGGCGCTGCTGGCGGAGGTCCATGACCTTCCGATCGGAGACGTGAATTTCTTCCATATCCGTCCGCCGCTCAAGCCGATCACTCTTGGCGAAATCGCTTCGCTGGAAAACGCGGAGGGCGCGACATGAATGCCGACGTTCTGATCATAGGAGGCGGCCTTCACGGCCTTTCAGCTGCTCTGCAAGCAGCACGTCGAGGTGTATCTGTGCAACTCGTCGAGCGGCATTTCCTCGGACGCCATGCTTCTGGGGCAACTGCCGCCGGCGTGCGCACACTCGGGCGAGATATGGCGGAACTGCCTCTCAGCCTCGAGGCAACTGAAAACTGGCATAACATGAAAGATCTCGTCGGCGACGACTGCGGTTTCGTCGCCTGCGGCCAGTTGCAGGTTGCCGAAGACGAACATGCGCTGAGCAAGATCGAGATGCGCGTCAAGCGGCTTCAGGCCATGGGCCATGTCCATGAGCAGCTTGTGGATCCCCACGAGATGCGAAGCCTCCTGCCTGGTATATCTGCCCATTGCCTGGGCGGGGCATGGGTGTCGAGCGACGGGTCGGCAGACCCGCATCGAACCATCCGGGCCTTTCGGGATGCGGCCATCGAGGCCGGCGTGAAGATCACCGAAGAATGCCTCGTGACCGCCTTGGCTCGATCCGCAACGGGTTGGCGTGTCCAGACCACGCGTGGGATATTCGAGGTCAAACTCGTCGTCAATGCGGCAGGCGCCTGGGCAGACCATGTTTCGGCTCTCGCGGGAGATTCCCTACAGCACGCGATCCGCACCTCGATGATGATCGTGACCGAACGCACCGCCCCCAAGATCAAACCCGTCGTCGGCTCGTTCGGCAAGAAGCTTTCATTGAAACAGACATCCCAGGGAACGCTTCTCATCGGTGGAGGGTCGCAAGGCAAGCTTGCCGCGGACAGGCAATCAGCAACTGTTGACGTCGTCGCGCTGGCGGCATCGGTTCAAGCGGCGGTCCGGGTGTTCCCCGAACTGCAGGGAGTACGGATCGTCAGGACCTGGGTGGGTATGGAGGCAATGACTTCCGACCACCGTCCGGTCATCGGATTTTCGCAAAAAATCGAGGGCCTGATCCATGTCTTCGGCTTTTCCGGACATGGGTTTCAGCTTGTACCGTCCGTTGGGCGGGTTGTCGCCGACCTGATCTGTCAGGGTCATACAAACCACAATCTGGACGCCTTCTGCGCAAGCCGCGTCTCCATCGAAAGGGTTGCCGCATGATAGGCTATGCGATCCGAAGACTCCTCCTCGCGATCCCGACATTGATTGCGATGCTCACCATGGTTTTTGTTCTGGTGCGCCTGGTGCCCGGCGACGCCGCCGTTGCCATGCTCGGTGACCGTGCCAGCGGCGCCGCTCTCCAGGCGTTGCGAACACAGCTCGGCCTCGACCAGCCCATCGGTGTTCAATACCTGCACTTCATCTCGGACATGCTGACCGGAAAATTCGGCACGTCGATGGTGAGCGGCCGCACGGTGCTTGAAGAGGTGGCGCTGGTCCTGCCCTATACACTCGAACTCGCCGCAGCCGCGATGATCATCGGGACGTTGCTCGGAGTACCACTAGGAGTGATAGCTGCCGTTCGCCGCGATCAATGGCCGGACTATCTCAGCCGCATCCTGTCGCTCGTTGGCTTGTCCTTCCCGGGGTTCGTCTCCGCGATCCTGATGCTCCTGGCTTTCGCGGTTTGGCTACAGTGGCTGCCGGTGATGAGCCGCGCTACCAGCGACCCGGTCGATCATCTTCGTAACCTCTTGCTTCCCGCGCTGAACCTCGGGCTGATCATGACGGCTTACATCGCACGAGTCACCCGCTCCTCCATGTTGGACGTCATGGGCGAAGACTATATCCGCACCGCCCGCGCCAAGGGTGTCCGCACACGAAACCTCATTCTCCGGCACGCCCTTGGCAACGCCCTCATTCCGATCGTAACGGTTGTAGGTCTGTATTTCGGCACCCTGATAGGCAATTCGGTTCTGACCGAGATCGTCTTCACCCGCCCCGGCCTTGGCAAGCTCATCCTGGGCGCGCTGCAGTCTCGTGACTACACGATGCTCCAGGGACTGATGGTCGTTTTTGCAACCTTCGTCATCATCGTGAATACGATCACCGATCTCATTTACGCCCTCGTGGATCCCAGAGTGAGTCTTGCCCAATGACCGACGTCACTGTTTCTCAAGCCGCGCCCGAGCGGCAACCAAACCCGGTCCTGAAGGCATTCCGTCGAAACCGCTTTTCGTGGATCGGCATTGGCCTTCTGACCTTGATTATTTTGCTCGCCGTTTTCGCGCCGCTTATCGCGCCATACGATCCCTTGAAGCAGAATATTCTTCATCGACTGACCCCGCCGTCCGCGGAGTTCTGGCTCGGAACCGACAGCTACGGCCGGGATGTCCTTTCCCGCCTTCTTTACGGAGCGCGTATCTCGCTATCCATCGGATTCCTTTCCGTCATGATTGCCATGGTGGTCGGATCTGCCCTTGGGATTCTGGCGGGCTATATCGGCGGGATATTCGATCAGATTGTGATGGGTATCGTCGACGTGATGCTGTCGTTTCCCACCCTTCTGCTAGGTTTGATGGTCGCCGCGATGCTCGGTGCCAGCTTCGAAAATCTCATTATCGCGATCGCCATCACGGAGACTGCTCCGTTCGCTCGTGTCGCGCGGGCGCCGACAATTGCCATGAAACGACGGGACTTTGTCGAGGCGGGCCGGTCGCTCGGCTTTTCGCCGCTCCGGATTATGGGCGTTCATATCCTCCCGAACATCCTGTCGGACATTGTGGTCGTCGCGTCGCTCTGGATGGCCTCCGCCATTCGAACGGAGGCGTCGCTGGCCTTCATCGGCCTTGGCGTCCTTCCGCCGACCGCTACATGGGGCGGCATGATCCGCGAGGGTTTCGAAAACATCCTGAGCGGATGGTGGCTCGTGGTGTTTCCTTCGCTTGCCATTCTCCTGACCGTACTCGCCCTCAACATACTTGGTGACGCGCTCCGTGACGCGATCGATCCGAAAACAAGGAGCGCGCAATGACCTTTGCAATTGCAGAAACCGTCACTGGCCGAACACCGCCATCCTTGGCCCCGATTCTCTCTGTCCAGGACCTCACAACCTCGTTCAAGGTCGAAAATGGCTGGAAGGATGTCATTCGGAATATCTCGTTCGATATCGCACCGCGCGAGACAGTCGCGATCGTCGGAGAGTCCGGATCCGGCAAATCCGTCACTTCGCTTTCCATCATGAGGCTTCTGGCGGCACGATCGAGCCGAGTAGAAGGAAAGGTCATGCTTTCCGGAAGGAATCTCCTCTCGCTTCCGGAAGAGGAGATGCGTCAGGTCCGCGGCAACGAAATCTCTATGATCTTTCAGGAGCCGATGACCTCGCTCAACCCGATCATCCCGATCGGCAAGCAGATCGCGGAGGCGCTCACTGTCCATAAGGCAATTTCCACGGCTGAAGCGAAGGGCGAAGTCCTGAGATTGCTCGAGAAGGTTCGGATTCCCAACGCCAAGGGCCGGTACGACGAATACCCGCATCAGTTCTCGGGGGGCATGCGTCAGCGCGTTATGATCGCCATGGCGCTGGCCTCTAAACCCAAGCTGCTGATCGCCGACGAGCCTACCACGGCGTTGGATGTGACCATCCAAGGCCAGATTCTTGATCTCATCAAAACCTTGCAGGAAGAGGAAGGGACGTCGGTCCTCTTCATCACCCACGATATGGGTGTCGTTGCGGAAGTGGCGGACAGAACGATCGTCATGTTCCGCGGAGACGCCGTGGAAACGGGACCGACTGGCGACATCTTCCATCGAGGAAAACATCCTTACACGCGTGCGCTGCTTTCGGCTGTACCGCGGCTTGGCTCTATGGCGGACCGGAAGCTGCCGTTGAGGTTCCCGATCGTCGACAACAAGACTGGAGAAGAGCAGCCGCTCGCTGAGGTGAACGATACTGTCGCCCGGCACAAGGCGCCGATCCTCGATGTCAAAGACCTGACTATGCGATTCAATATCCGCTCTGGCCTCTTCAGCCGAAAAGCAGGTGCGGTGCACGCGGTAGAGAAGGTCTCCTTCAACCTCTTCCAGGGTGAAACCCTTTCGTTGGTCGGAGAATCGGGGTGTGGCAAATCGACGACCGGTCGATCAATCACACGTCTGGTGACGCCGACCGGCGGAAACGTCGTCATTGATGGTCACGACGTCATGAAGCTCGATCATGCCTCGCTTCGCAAAATGCGTCGCTCGATACAGATGGTGTTTCAGGATCCGTACGCCTCGCTCAATCCGCGACTGAGCATCGACAGCGCTCTCGTGGAGCCATTCATTCAGCATCGGCTGGGAACGGCCTCGCAAGCCCGCGACAAGGCCGCCGCACTGATGGAAAAAGTTGGGCTGTCGCCCGACATGATGCGGCGCTTTCCCCACGAGTTTTCTGGCGGCCAGCGTCAGCGCATCGCCATTGCCCGCGCGCTCATGCTGGATCCCAAAATCATCGTTGCCGACGAGGCGGTTTCCGCGCTCGACGTGTCCATCAAAGCGCAGGTTTGTAACCTGTTGCTTGACCTGCAACAGAGCCTCAACCTCGCCTTCCTGTTCATCTCCCACGATATGGCGGTCGTCGAGCGTGTGAGTCATCGCGTGGCGGTCATGTATCTGGGCGAGATCGTCGAAATCGGCCCGCGCGCGGCCGTATTTGAAAATCCGCAGCATCCTTACACCAGAAAGCTTATGGCGGCGGTGCCTGTCCCGGATCCTGCCCGACGCAGGATCCGGCGGGGCATCGCAGGTGACGAGCTAAAGAGCCCAGTTCGACCGATCGGGTATGAGCCGCCTCCAAGGCAATATCGTGAAGTGTCGGAAGGGCATTTGGTCAGGATCGATGAGACGAACTGATATGACCTGCCCATCGAAGGGTGCGTCAACACCATGAAATCCGAGACACAGACCGACCACGGGATATCGTGGTCGGTCTGTGGTCAGAAAGGTCTTTTTTATCCAATGAAGGTATCAATCGCCGGGGCAGGCGCAATCGCCATGGGGTATGCCGCGTTTCTGCAGCAGCGTGGCCATGAGGTCACTGTTTGGTCTCCCTCGGGCCAAAGGACGAAAGCGCTTGCCGAAGGTGCCCCGTTGAAAGTCACCGGTGCGATCACCGGAGAATTTCGCCCGAATGTTTGCCGTGATGCTAAAGAATTGGCTGAGAGCGACGTCATTGTCCTGGCCCTACCTGCTTACGGCCATCGCTTCGTTCTCGACAGCGTGATCCCTCACCTTGAGCAACGACATACGGTCATAATCAGTGCACACCTCTCGTTCTCGGCTCTTTATCTTTCGAAGAAAATGGCAGAGCGCGGAATTGTGATCCCCGTAATTGTTTGGAACACGACCGTTCTGACATCCAAAGCCCAATCTCCGACCGAAATAAAGGTTGGGGCTATTCGTAACAAAGTCGACATCTCGACAGTCCCCGCATCGCTTGCTTCCCCCTCCCAAAAGACATGTGTGGAGCTGTTCGGCGATCGCTTTGTCGTCAAGGACGACATCCTCACGATCGTTCTGAGCAACATCAACCCTGAAAGTCATCTTGCAACGGCTCTTTGCAATCTCACCCGCATAGAGCGAGGTGAGCCCTGGGGGCAGCGCACAAATGTGACTCCAACGGTCGGCAGGCTTGTCGAAGCTCTCGATCGGGAACGCCTGATGATTGCAGAAGCGTTCGGAAAACCAGTCCCGTCCATCCTGGACCATTTTTCGAAGTCCTTCGGTCTCGCTGCGGGAAGCGTTGCGGAAATTTCCGCCATTCTTGTAGAGCGCGGCAATGATCCAATGGGACCGAAAGATATCGACACTCGGTATGTGCTTGAAGACGTTCCGTTCGGTCTCATTCCTGCGCTTAAACTTGCAGAAATGGCTAATGTCGACGCACCTTTGCACAAAAGCGGCGTCGAAATTCTGAGTGCCTGCTATGGCCGGAACTTTATTGACGACAACGACCTGCTCGGCGAGCTCGATCTCAGGGACGCCGAAGCGATGCAAGATCTGATTGTGAAAGGCTACGAGCCGTTGACGCATACCAGCGGTAGAGAACCCTGAACGCCGACCCCGAAAGCAAGATCGATCCCGAACGGGTGCCTCGGTTTCCGCGATTGGCGGACCACGAGAGACCGAAACCCGAGCGCCCAGCTATAATTGGTGAGCCTGAAACCGATGACTAGAGTTCCACAACCTTTGAGGTCGATTGACTGTCGGTGATTATAGCAAAGGGCGAGATACCGACAACGCTCAAAGGAGATAGAGAATGCAGCACTGGCTGGACAAGCTGACCGATCTCGCCGCAATCGAGGGCGACGAATGCATCCTGAAGACTGGGCTCTCCGACTTCGCCGAGCATTTCGGCTTCTCAGGTTATGCCTATCTCCATGTCCAGCACAGGCATATCACTGCGGTGAGCAATTATCATCTTGAGTGGCAGTCGGTCTATTTCGACAAGAAGTTCGACGCGCTCGACCCGGTGATCAAACGCGCAAGATCCAAGAAACACGTCTTCGCCTGGTCCGGTGAGCGGGAAAGGCCGACCCTATCGAAGGAGGAACGCTCCTTCTACGCCCATGCGGCCGATTTTGGCATCCGCTCCGGCATCACTATTCCGATCAAGACTGCCAACGGCTCGATGTCGATGTTCACCCTGGCATCGGAAAAGCCGGCCGTCGATCTCGATCGGGAGATAGATGCAGTTGCAGCAGCGGCGACTGTCGGCCAGATCCATGCCCGCATTTCATTCCTTCGCACCACGCCCAGTGCCGAGGATGCCGTATGGCTCGATCCCAAGGAAGCGACCTATCTGAGATGGATCGCCGTCGGCAAGACGATGGAAGAAATCGCCGACGTGGAAGGGATCAAATACAACAGCGTCCGCGTCAAGCTTCGCGAAGCCATGAAGCGCTTCGACGTTAGGAGCAAGGCTCATCTAACCGCGCTCGCAATCCGAAGAAAACTGATCTGAACCCTTGGCGATTTCTAACCAGCTCAGTTCACAACGATTTTCGGAATAAATCCGAGAATGCTGATTAGCGTGCTTACGGCGCTCATCTGCGCATGCATCTCGATGCTCGCTTCGATGTAGCGGATATGCTGAGGACCGCCAGCTTCTTTTCCCGTTTTGTAGGCTTCAGGAAGCGCCTGAAACAGTTCGTCAGCTTTCTCCACCAAATGCCGGTGCGTCCGGATAGCATCAATCGTGATGGTTTCCAACTCCGCCGGAGGTAGTCCGCGCGTCAGCCCGACCAGCGGGCGAAGCTCAACCTTTTTCGTCAATGTTGCATCTTTCGATTCCATTCGTGACCTAACCCTGGTTTTGTCCGCGGTGCGCCCCCGCTGACGTTGAACCCTGTGAACCCTTGCCCGGGGGTTAGAATCCGAGATGAATCGGCCCTGCGACCTTTAGCCGGAGCCTGGACATACGTCACAGGCCCCCGGACACAAGGTCAGAGGGTTCCTGGCGCCATTCCGGTCAGCGCCAACCGTTCATCTGCGGATTCTAAGCCGCAATGCAGCACGTACTGCATGCCCCTCTTATAAGAAAAATTTCAGAACGACGCCAGTGAGGATCGAAATCGCCGTGGTGCAAATCTTCACGTGCGATCTTCTGCTAAAGGCATCCTAGACCATGCCACGCTCTTATGGGACAAACCTGTTCCATCCTTAGGACAAGAGATGGACATTCCTTCTCATCTGAACTGGACATTGACTGCGGTTGAAGAAACACACCATTTCGCCGGGCTCTACTGCCGCATACACAGTCTCGCCGCCGCAGCGCCGGCTGGTGAAACGCGGGCGGGCGTGAATTATCGCGATGGCCCAAGGCAAACGTTCAACGCTAAGTGACCGGGACCAACATTTGTGCTAATGTGGGTTTGTGACAATATCAGGAGCTTGTTGTATGAGCCGACTGACAATCGATATTACCGACCAGCAGCATCAAGATCTGAAGGCAACTGCCGCTTTACAGGGAAAAACGATCAAGCAATATGCGCTCGAACGCCTGTTTCCCGGGGACGCGGATGGTGAAGTGGCATGGCAGCAGTTGAAATCGCTGCTGAGCGATCGCATCGGTGAAAGTCTGGCGGGAAAAGTGTCCACCCGTAGCGTAAGCGAGGTTCTTGACGAGGAACTGGCTAAGGATAGCCGCGGTTGACCACAACCTATGTTCTGGCGAATGGCGCGGAAACCGACATGCGCGAAATTATCCGATACACGCGCAAGCAGTGGAGCGATGCGCAGGTGCGCCGCTATATTACCAAGCTAGAGCAAGGTTTTGTCGCACTTGCCTCGGGACAACCACCTTTCAGGGACGTGGGCGTGCTTTACCCCACGCTACGCATGGCACATTGCGAACACCATTATGTGTTCTGCCTGCCGCGCGACAACGCGCCCGCGCTGATTGTCGGGATTTTCCACGAGCGCATGGACCTGATGACGAGGTTGAGCGAAAGACTGGGTGTGACCACCACATAAAATCCAGGGCCAATCCTATGGTTTGCGAGCGCCAATCCCCGACAGATCGATGCGAATGCCGGCACTGTTCGGATCGGACGGAGCATCGTCCTGTTTTGCTCGTTCGACGTCGTCACCGGCCGGAGCCTCAATGCTGGCCGGCTCAGTTCCGTCCTTTTTCACAGGCCCTGGATCGGCAAGTTTCATCTTACCGGGATCCTCCGCCCGAAACACCGCCGTTCCCTCGAAATATCCCGTCTGCCAGGCGATGATCGAATCGTTGAACACTTGCGGTAGAACATCGCTGGCCGTCGGATACCCATACCATTTGGTGACAATACGGTAGACCTTGGCGAACAATGCAGTGCCCATGCGAATGTTCTCGCAAGCATCGACCAGGTCCGGCTTCATCTGGCCCGCCTCCACGATGCCGAGCCCGGCGGGATATTGTGTGATCCCGACGCGAACGGTATTGCGACCGACGTTGTTTCTGATAAGCACCAACGCCTCCTCCGCTGTCTTCGGCCTGGGCACCATTATGACGCGGTTTCCGGAGCGGACCGTGACCGCGAGCGGGTCCGATGCCCCTGCTTGTTTGATGAACTTTTCGACAATCGCCGGCTTCAGGCCGGGATCGCTGCATTCCTTGATGAGGGCGGCATCGACCATCGCAAACAATTCCTTATCTGTTGAAAGCCGTGACGACGGGCAGTCCGAACAGCTTCGCCCAAGCGATCACGCTCGCGTTCTGAATGGCGACGATCGACGTTCCCGCGGTCCACCATCCGTTGCCCGGGGCAACGAGCGCGGTCGGGGAATGCAGCATCGACTGCAGGACCGGCCAAAGGAGGAGCTGTTCGTAGCAGATCAGCGCGGCGAGCTTCTGGCCGTCGCTTTCCACAACTGGATTACCGAAGAGGTTGGCGCGGGCTCCACCGCCCTGCCCGGTCCATGCCCGCCATGGCTGCCACATGGACACCGGGACCGGCATGCGTTGGCGATAGAGAATTCGTGCTTCGTCAGCCGAAATTGCCACCAAGACATTGTCGTAGCCGCCCGGATCGATGACATCAGCGCCGGCGATCACAGTGATCTCCGAGCCTCGCAAACCTTGGCTCCAGAGCTTTGCCACGGTCGGCGTCAAGAAACCGAGTGCACTTTCGGGAAGAACGATGAAGCGGGTTTTCACCGAGGCCGCCGCGCGCACCGTTGCGATCAGAACACGGTGGTAGTCGAGAGAGCCGTCTCGTCCGAGGCTCGGGCCCTGTTCGAGGTCGACGCCCTTCCATCCCTCGGGTATATCAGGTAATGTCCACGTAGCGGCGGACCAGAGCCAGAACCCTCCCAGGACGATGGCGGCAGCCGGCCAATATCGCGATGTCATCATCGCGAGGCCGGCTGTCATCGCGACCAGCCCCCACCATCCCGATCCCGGAAAGAGCACACCAGTAGCGGTGAGCGGATGTGCCCAGCCGATTATCCCGAGTGGCGGCAGGCCTAAGAGCATCGCTGCCGCCAGATAGCGTGGCGCCATTTCCGTTCGACCTTCTCCCGGAGACTTGCCTTCGGGTCGCCCCTTCCAGAGCGCTGCATGCACGCCGGCGAAGGATAGCGACGCAGCTATCCAGAGCAGAAGCCCAGGCCAGAGATCGGCGGCATAGAAGTTGGCGACGCCCTGCGGCAGCCCACGCGAGGCAGCCAGAAAATATCCGGCCGACACGAGCACCGCCATCAGCCGCGACGGCGACATCGCCCAGAGCGTCGGGAACAACACAGCGACAGGAAGGGCCAACACATGACCGCTCCAGGCAGTCCAGCCGCAAGCGACGGATACCGCAATGAGCAGGCAGGAACGCCACCAGTTATGGTTCGAACGTGAGGACCGGCCGCGCCAGGCCGAGAAGGCCCGTGTCGGGAACCGGCCCAAAGTACCGACTATCATAGGAGCTCGCAAATGATGAGTGAAGAAACAGATTTCTCAGTGGCACGATGCCGGTTTTGAACGGTGTGATCGGCCTGCCTTCTCCATCGCTCGCGCGAACGATCGATGAGGCAAGAGGCGTGCGATCGACAGTGATATTCCCGCCGATTTCGACATGCTGTCCGGGAAGTGCCACCACTGTCTTGATCAGCGGCGCATAGCCACCAGGGCAGAGGCCACGCCTGACATAGCCGCGGTGCCGTGCCTCCTCGAATGAGGCGGTCGCCGGTGGGCAGATGAACACGAGATCGCCGGCCTCGACCCGACGCTGCAGGGTCACGATACGCCAGAGCCCAAGCGGCTCGCTCGGCGTCAGGTTCAACCGAAAGCCGCCGAAGTATGCGATTGCCGCCAGAGCGGCGATCATCCCGCTCAAGCCGGCCGGGAATAGGAGAACGCGCCGCCTCATTGTTTCATCACCGGAGTCTGGCGCTGGGCGAGATGCAAATCCTCGACTTGGCGCAAGGTCTGGACGGTGCGCTCGTGAGCACTAAGCTGCTGAGCCGTGCGCATAACCGGCCAGGCTTCTTTCAGCCGCTCCTTCAGGTCTGCCTGCATTCCGTCGGAGAGTTTGTCGAAGAGTTTTCCGGACGGTTCACGCGCGGCATTGGTGAGCAGTGTGCGTTCCCCGAACCGCTCAGTGACGGCCTGGTTGAACCCGTCGATCTCAGTCTTGGTTTCGCGATTACTGAGTGCATAGGCCATGGCCGCCGGCAGATCGTTGCGGTCGATCGCATCACGCACACGCTCCAGCACCAGATGTGCTGCCGGCGACAATGCTGGGATGTCGATCGACACGCGCTGACGCAATACCTGCTCGTCAGCCCGCAGCCGCTGCGCGGCGGTCTCGCGCATCCTCAGATACTGCTCAAGATCGCGCTTCAAGGCCGGAACATTGAGGTCTGCGACACGGCGGTCCTCGCGCTCAGTCTTGCTGGCAAGAATGCCGGTCTTGCCCCTTAGCGGTCCGATCGACGCCGGGGCGGTCGTCAGCGTCTGAAGCGCCAGTTTGGCCGTTTCCTTATCCTCTAGCACCGCATCGAAGTTCATCGCCCGGAAGGCGGCCTCGGGATCGGCAAAGACGTAGGCAAAACGGGTCGAAACCTCTTCCCATTGTCGTCTGAGGGCTGGATCGGTGTCGAGCTTGTTCTCTACAGTGTCTTCAACGGAACCGGAAAATGTCTTGATGCCTGCGACCATGGGCACGGCCTCCATCGTTTGGGTTTTTAAGGGGTGGTGCAGACCGAGACGCTCTGCAAAGTCTGCAAGGCGCTGGCCAAGCCCGACCAATTTCGTCTTCTGGCGTAGCGTCCAGTCGAGCCGGTCGCGCACGAGCGTGCGGGCCACCTGGACGATGTTAAGGCCGCGACTTTCCGCAAACCGCAGCGCCTCGCGGTAAAGCTTTCCGCGCTCATAATCGAGCGTGGTCTCCTTGGCTTGTCTTCGGGAGAGTACCTTGGCCAGGCCACCATTGAAGGCGAATGACCGGCGTCCGTAGTAGAGCTGCAGATCCTCGCGATGGCGGGTCATCGCAACATAGGTCAGATGCCGGTCCAGCGAGAGGCTTGCCAACACCTTCACGCGGTCGACGGTAGCGCCTTGGCTTTTATGGATCGTCGTAGCGTAACCATAATCGAGATTGCTGTAGAAGCGTTGCTCGACGATGACCTGCCGCCGCTGATCACCCTCTCCGATGACAGCAACGATCCTGTTCGGTGCGGCCTCAGTGACATGAGCGATCATGCCGTTCTTGACGCCGAGCGAGGTCTCGTTCTTCAAGAAGACGATCTGGTCGCCTGCATCGAACTGGCGAATACCGTCAGCCGTCTTGAAGACGTGGCCATCACCCACAATGCCGCGCTCGACCAGTTTTTCGCGGGCCATGACGTTCAGCATGCGGACATCGCGGCGCAGATGCGCGAGGATCAACGTTGTCTTCGTCTGATCGTAGTCGTGGTTCCAGTCACCGATCAGCCGCTCGACCGCCTCGGCCTTGAGACGCGTTCCCGTGATCCTGACATTGGCATCATAGACGGCCAGCGCCTTTTCCACGTTGCCTCGCGCCAGATCGAGTGACGCCTTGCGCATCCAGTCCTCGCGCTGGCGATAGATTGTCTCGAGTTCGGCGTAACCGATGCGGTCAACGATGGCGCGGAAGGCAGCCCCCGCCTCGATCGGCTGGAGCTGTTCGGGATCGCCGACCAGAACGATCTTGGCACCTGCCCTGACGACGGCATCGACAAAGCCGGCCATCTGTTTTGATGCGACCATGCCCGCCTCGTCCATGACGAAGACTGTCTTCTCATTGAGAACGTCACGGCCACGGTTCCAGCGCAGTTCCCACGACGCAAGCGTGCGGCTCTGGATCCCGGCTTCCTTTTCCAGCCCCTCCGCTGCCTTACCAGCCAACGCGCCACCGACCACACGATATCCGGCCAATTCCCACACCTCGCGGGTAGCCTTCATCATCGTGGTTTTGCCGGCGCCGGCGCGTCCAACCACGGCGGCGATCCGAGCGGGACCGGCGATCCGCTCGATTGCGGTTTTCTGCTCGCCAGACAACCGCTCATGCCGCCGGAACGTTGCGTCCAGAGCAGCTTCAGAGACAGCATGCCCGTCCCGGTTCGACAGCCAGATTGCCTGCCGCACCATCGTCGCTTCCAGCCGGATCATCGCCCGGGTCGAATAACGGGCCGGCACCTTTTCTCCGGTCGCGAACTCGATCGTGTCGCGCTGCAAACGCAAGACTTCCGGGTTCAGGATGATGCGTAACATCAGCTGCTGAAAAACAGCCGGGTCATCGACATAGCGATGCAGAACCTTGGCGACATCGCGCTCATCGAAAACGCTCTTCTCTCGCATGATCAGATCGAGCACGATGGCTGGATTGTTCAGCATGCGGCGGGTGTTTTCCGACCGCCGCTCTTCGTTCAAATCCATGCGCTCAAGCTCTGGCCGGACGCCCTGTTCCCGCGCCTTGCGCTCGATCGCCTTGGCACCAACGCCGAGATGGATCGTCGGCTCGAGGTCGATCCCCTGCTTATCGTAGGAACGGCCGTCGATCTTGAGATCGATCCCGCCAAGCGCCAGATGATGGTTCAGCCGCTCGAACCATCCATCGCGCAGCACGTTGAAGTCATCCGTCGACCCGGCCCAGAGCTCATAGAGGATTTTGCCGGACTGCGTGCGGACCGGCTGGCCATCCTCGCCATTGACCGCAACCTTCTTTGATCCGAACCCTTCCTCGGTCAGCGGGCGCAATGTGGTCATCAGATGGATGTGCGGATTGCCTGGATTGTCGTGGTAGACCCAGTCGGCCACCATGCCCTTGGCGAGGATATGTTTTTCCACAAAATCCCTGACCAGGGCGATGTTTTGCTCGTGCGTGAGCTCCAGCGGAAGAGCGATTGTCAGGTCCCGGGCAAGCTGCGCATCGGAGCGCTTCTCGAACGCCTCGACCTTGTTCCAGAAGGCTTCCGAAGCTCCGGCAACAGAGCGGTCGGCAACTATCGCGCGGACCCATTTCGGGGCATCGGCCGGGAGCAGAAATTCCTCATGCACAAGCCCCTGTTTGCGGGTGTAGTCTATAGTACGGGCCTCGCGCTCGTATTCCATCTTCGCGCAGTGCCGGTAGGCCGCAGACAGCACCACGCTGCGGCCGCCGCCGCGGCTGACGATGCTGGCTGAGAAATGGGCGATGGCCACGGCGCAAGAAACTCCCTGTTCGAACTGCGTTCGTCAGGAGTGGTGGTCACCACGCGGCCCCCGAACCGGGGTCTTGAGCAAGCACGTCGCATCGCGACGTATAATTGCGCCCTTGGATCCGCTCCTTCGGAACGGCGGGATCATCCTCCAAAGTGTCGGCTTTGCCGACGTGCAGATCTGCACATTCCTTCGGAAGCGCTTTTGAGGAAATCTTGCAGCGTGACAAACGCCACAAGATTTCCAGGGAGATGCGACCGGAATGAAGAAACCATCATCGAAGATCAGGGAAGAAATCGCCAGATTGCAGGATCAGCTGAGACAAGCAGAAACACGCGAGGCCGAGCGCATCGGCCGTATCGCGCTGAAGGCAGGACTTGGTGAGATCGAGATCGAGGAAAACGAACTACAGGCGGCGTTCGAGGAGATTGCAGGGCGGTTTCGCGGAGGTAATGCCGCTTCGACCGGAAAGAAAAATGCAGGTAACGGTAGGACCGCAGGCGAGACGGTCACGACGATCGAAACTGGCGCGCCTGCGGGCAGGCCTGGTGAGGCTTGAACGCATGGCCCGCACGATGACGGCTGACGCACGCAAAAAAGACACCCGCGAAAAAATCGAACTCGGTGGCCTGATCGTCAAGGCAGGACTGCGCTACGAGAAGCGGGTACTGCTGCTGGGCATACTGATCGATGCAAGCCGCCGCATCAGAGGCGACGATGCCGAGCGATCGCGCCTGACAGTGATAGGAGCGGAGGCGTTCGACCGTGAGGGCGAGTAGACTGGTCCTAACTGCCTTCCCGGCCACAACGATGATCGCCGTGGTGGTTTTTATGCCGGGGATCGAACACTGGCTGGCCGCGTTTGGGAAAACCGCGCAGGCCAAGCTGATGCTCGGGCGGATCGGCCTCGCGCTGCCCTATGCGACCGCGGCTGCTATCGGCACGATCTTTCTGTTCGCGGCAAGTGGCGCGATGGGTATCAAGGCTGCAGGATGGGGCGTCGTCAGCGGAAATGGAGTGGCAATCCTCATCGCGGTGATACGTGAAGGGGTCCGCCTTGCCGGGATAAGCGGTGACGTTCCAGCAGGACAGTCCGTTCTCGGATATGCTGACCCCGCAACGATGCTTGGCGCATCGACAATTTTCCTCGCCGGCGTCTTCGCACTGCGCGTCGCGATGAAAGGTAACGCAGCTTTTGCCAAGGCCGCGCCACGGCGGATCGGGGGAAAGCGAGCGGTGCATGGCGAGGCCGACTGGATGAAGGTGCAGGAGGCTGCGAAACTTTTTCCCGATCCTGGCGGCATCGTCGTCGGCGAACGGTATCGCGTCGATCGCGACAGCGTTGCGGCTGTGTCGTTCCGCGCCGATGATCCGTCGACCTGGGGCGCGGGAGGCAAGAGCCCGCTCCTATGCTTCGACGGCTCTTTCGGCTCCTCGCATGGCATCGTCTTCGCCGGATCCGGTGGCTTCAAGACGACGTCGGTAACGGTCCCGACCGCGCTCAAGTGGGGTGGCGGTCTCGTCGTCCTCGATCCATCGAGCGAGGTCGCGCCGATGGTATCGGAGCATCGCCGCAAGGCTGGCCGAAAGGTGATCATTCTCGATCCCTCGGCGTCAGGCGTCGGCTTCAACGCGCTCGACTGGATCGGGCGACATGGCAGTACGAAGGAAGAGGACATCGTCGCCGTCGCGACCTGGATCATGACCGACAGTCCGCGCTCGGCGTCTGCCCGCGACGACTTCTTTCGGGCATCGGCCATGCAGCTTCTGACGGCCCTTATCGCCGACGTCTGCCTGTCCGGTCACACGGACGAGGAAGACCAGACGCTGCGCCGTGTGCGTAAGAACCTTTCGGAGCCTGAACCACAACTACGGGCGCGCCTGACAAAAATCTACGAACAGTCGGAATCGGACTTCGTGAAGGAGAACGTTTCGGTCTTCGTCAACATGACGCCGGAGACGTTCAGCGGCGTTTACGCCAATGCGGTGAAAGAAACCCACTGGCTGTCCTATCCCAACTATGCAGCGCTCGTCTCAGGCGACAGTTTCTCGACCGACGATCTCGCCGATGGCGGAACCGACATCTTCATCGCTCTCGATCTGAAGGTACTGGAAGCCCATCCCGGGCTGGCGCGTGTGGTTATCGGATCGCTGCTCAATGCCATCTACAATCGAAATGGCGATTTGAAAGGTCGCGCGCTCTTCCTGCTCGACGAGGTCGCCAGGCTCGGCTATCTGCGCATCTTGGAGACCGCGCGCGACGCCGGGCGCAAATACGGCATCACGCTAACGATGATCTTCCAGTCCATCGGCCAGATGCGCGAGGCCTATGGCGGGCGGGACGCGACGAGCAAGTGGTTCGAATCCGCGTCGTGGATTTCGTTCGCCGCGATCAACGACCCTGATACCGCCGACTATATCTCGAAACGCTGCGGCGATACGACGGTCGAGGTCGACCAGACAAACCGCTCGTCAGGGATGAAGGGTTCATCGCGCTCACGCTCCCGGCAGCTCAGCCGCCGGCCGCTGATCCTCCCGCATGAAGTGCTGCGCATGCGCAGCGACGAGCAGATCGTGTTCACATCAGGCAATCCGCCGCTCAGATGCGGACGCGCCATCTGGTTCAGACGCAAGGACATGAGCGCCTCTGTCGGAGACAACCGCTTTCACAAGCAAACCACAGAAGGGGTGAGAAGCTATAAGGCCGCTCCAACGACAGCCTCTGAGGAAACATGACATTGAGACATTTTGCGGCTATTGCAAGCCTATCCCTCTTCGCCGTTGGCATCCTTGCATCTGTTGCCTCAGCGTCGCCAAGCAGCGCAAGTGAAACCTTCTCGATGTGCAACGGCGGCCATAGGATCACCTGCGTGGTGGATGGCGATACCTTCTGGTTTCGAGATGAAAAGATACGGATTGCCGACATCGACACGCCGGAGCTAAGCCCGCCGCGATGCCAGCGTGAACGCGAGCGTGGCCTTGCGGCGAAACAGCGTCTGCTCAACATCCTCAATTCGGGTCCGCTCTCGTTCAAGACGACCGCCAGGGATGAGGATCGCTTCGGTCGCAAGCTCAGGATCGTCTACCGCGAGCGACGATCGGTCGGCGATATTCTCGTCGCCGAAGGCTTGGCTCGGAAGTGGGAAGGATCGCGCCGGAGCTGGTGCGAATGATCCGGGCGCCGGCGGATCACTGTCGTGAATCGATAATGCCCGTCCGATTCAAAACTCTCATTGGACGACAGAATCCGAACGCGCGATTCTGCGGGCATGATCACGCAGCCCTACCACCTCTATATCGAGCGTATCGCGCCTGAAAAGAACATGGCGCGGTTTTACGCGCTCGCCGTTCAGCCGACGTTGTTCGGCGAGGTGTCGCTTGTACGCGCCTGGGGGCGGATTGGCACCCGCGGACAGCAGATGGTGCATCTATTTGACAACGAGAGCCAGGCCATCAACCTGTTCCTCGACGTGCTTCGCGAGAAGCGCAAACGAGGTTATCGGCCAAAACGACCTGTGGACATCAAGCGGATCTGACACTCGTCTTCATCATCGCCGATGACAACTTGGTCAGAAGCTGACACGGATTTTATCTTTGATAAGAAGATGAGGAATTCCATGACCACCACCAACGAAATCGCCGACAAGATCGCAGCTGACAACGGCCTGACCAAGGTTCAGGCCAAGGGCATCGTAGAATCCGTCTTTCAGGCTATCGCCGATGCTGCAGGCTCCGACGCTGAAACGTCGATCCCAGGCTTCGGAAAGTTTAAGGTGAAGGCTTCGCCTGAGCGCGAGGGTCGCAATCCGGCGACCGGAGAGAAGATGACGGTCGCCGCATCGAAGAAGCTGACCTTTGCGCCTGCCAAGGCGCTCAAGGATGCGCTGAACAAGTGATCCCTGACGTGGAGAGCCCCGCCTTGGCGGGCGGGGCATCCAGTCTCAGTCCCGGTTCGACCGGGACCAGATGAGAGAGAGACCTTCCTCGCCTTCGACCTCGATCAGCGTTGCGTAGATCGGGGCCGGGAAGCTCGGGTCGTCGAGCTTGACGGAGAGGTAGTCGCGACCTTCGTTGGAGGTCTTCTTCCAGGCTGCGCCGAATTCCGTGGCTCCCGCGAGGATGCGGTAGTCAGGGCCTTTGTCGGAAGTGCGCTCGACGGTGCGGATGGTTGCCTTGACGTTGAGGTTGAGGGTCTTGATGGTGCCGGAGAAGCCGTTGCTGGAAGCGGTGAAAAAGCCCATGGTTGCCATTGTCGTATTCCTTTTCGGTTGTTCGGGCCGCGTCCATCGCGGCCTCGATGGCAGTCGATTGGACCAGAGGCGATCGGCCTGCACCTGAAAGGCCGAAACGGAGTGGAGGACGGCCAGGAAAAGGCTTTCTTGTGTCGCGAGGAATGGGCGCTTCAGCGCACAGGGGAAGAAAACGACCCGGCCGTTGCGGATGCCGATCGAGCAGAGCATCGCGAGGCGGTCTTTGGTCAGACATGCCCCATCGAGACCGCAGTGGACGTGCCAGCTGGCGGATCAAGGGATACGGAAAGGGCACCATCGGGTGGCGACAATGGGAATTGATGCATAACGCTGACAAGCCCGAACGATTGGTCGAAGCCAATGACAATGACTGCATGTGGGAGATTGTTTCCTGACACAGCGACGAAGGCGTTCGGGATGCACAGGTCCGACCCGACCGATGCGGGCAAGCGTAGCGAGTAGGGTACATCAGTCGACGCGTACGCCGGCAACTTCGTTCCCACCACGATAGCTCTGTTACTCTATTGGTCGAACATCGACTTCAGGTTCTCGGGGAAGCGCGCACCTTCGATCTGGATGTGCGCCGCTGCTTCGTCGATTCTCTGCAGATCCTGAGACGTTAAATCAAGGTCGATAGCGCTTAGATTTTCTTCCAGTCTATGTAGCTTGGTAGTGCCCGGGATCGGCACAAACCACGGCTTCTGCGCTAGCACCCAAGCAAGCGCGATCTGGGCCAGGGTCGCCTGTTTGGCGGTCGCGATCTGCTGAAGCAAGTCGACCAGCGCTTGGTTGGCTTGCATGGCTTCGGGCGTAAAGCGGGGCAGCAGACGGCGTAGATCATTGTCGGCCAACGGTGTGCTGGCATCCATTTTGCCCGTCAGAAAACCCTTACCGAGCGGGCTGAAGGGTACGAACCCGATACCGAGCTCCTCGAGCGTTGGAATGACTTCCGCTTCGTGATCTCTCATCCAAAGAGAGTATTCGCTTTGCACGGCGGTCACACGTTGCACGGCGTGGGCGCGGCGAATGGTCGTCGCACTGGCCTCTGACAAACCGAAATGTGTGACTTTGCCCTCTGAAATCAGATCTTTGACTGTCCCAGCAACATCCTCGATAGGGACATTTGGATCGACGCGGTGCTGATAAAGCAGGTCAATGCGATCGGTTTTGAGGCGCTTGAGCGACGCTTCCGTCACCTGACGGATATGTTCGGGTCTGCTGTCCAAGCCCGAGAGAGGGGTTGGACCATTCTCGCCATGCCTGATGCCAAACTTCGTTGCGATCACCACTTGATTTCGTACAGGCGCCAGCGCCGAGCCCAGTAATTCCTCATTGGTGAATGGGCCATAGGTTTCGGCAGTGTCAAAGAACGTCACGCCGCGATCGACTGCCGCGCGCAGTAAGTGTGTCATTTCAGTTGGGGCGGGCGGCGTTCCATAAAAGAAGCTCATGCCCATGCAGCCCAAGCCCATGGCAGAGACTTCGAGTTCTCCAAGTTTGCGAAATTTCATTTGCGATTTCCTTCGTGTGTGGTTGTGGGCCGACTGTTTCCACCTTTGCTGAAAGCTGACGGTCTCAGGCCCCACGCGGTTCCTGCTTGAGTTGGTCACCACGGACCTTGCTCTGGAACTCGAATACCCAGCCGGGATATTCCGCGGGCAGCTTGCTGACCTCGTCGAGTGTTTTCAGTTCGGCGTCGGTCAGCGCCACCTTGGTCGCGGCGATGTTATCATCGAGTTGCTCTGGCTTCTTGGCACCGATGATTACGCTGGTGACAGCCTTCTGGTGGAGCAGCCAGGCGAGTGCTATCTGGGCGATCGAGACGTCCTTGGCTTCCGCGATCGGCTTCATTGCGTCGATGACGTTGTAACCGCGTTCCTCATTCACTGGCGGGAAATCGAAGGTGGCGCGGCGGTTGTCGCCTTCCTTGACGCCATCGCGGGTATATTTGCCTGACAGAAAACCGCCAGCCAACGGGCTCCACACCATCAGACCAAGGCCTTCGGATTCCATCATCGGCACAAGTTCACGCTCTAGGTCGCGTCCGGCGATCGTGTACTGTGCCTGAAGCGACGCGAAGCGGGCCAGGTTGAACTGGTTGGAGATACCGATCGCTTTCGAGATCTGCCAGGCGGCCCAGTTGGAGACGCCGATATAACGGACCTTGCCCTGTTGGACGACAGTTTCGAGCGCACGCAGAGTCTCCTCCATCGGCGTGATCTGGTCGAAGCCGTGGATCTGGTACAAATCGATATGGTCGACCTGAAGGCGCTTGAGGCTCGCCTCCAGGGCGTAGAGCATATGCGAGCGAGACGTGCCGCGCGCATTCGGGCCGTCGCCCGTAGGCCCAAAGAATTTGGTGGCGACGATCACATCTTCCCGTGAGATGCCGACGTTCCGCAACGCTTGGCCCGTGATCTGTTCGGAATGACCTTTTGAGTAGACGTCGGACGTGTCGATGAAATTGATGCCAGCATCAATCGCCGTCTTAACCAGACCGTCAGCCTCTTTCTGCTGTAGGCCGCCCATGCTGCTGTAAATGCCGCTCCCGCCACCGAAGGTCATGGTGCCGAGGCAGAGTTCGGAAACGAACAGGCCGGTGCGGCCGAGGATGTTATAGCGCATGAAGCTCTCCTGAGTGAAACGAAACGGGTAGGCGTATGTCCCATTTATGGCACCCGCCCCCGGCTTCTTCGCGCCCGATTGTCGCAGATTTTTGCCTGATCCGATCATTGGCCGTTTTACTCCGGCGGAATCTTGCGCGGACGCTCCGTGAAATCTATATAGATTTAATGCACGAAACTCTCGCCGATCTAGCATATCGTCATGCCACCCAATTGGGAGGAGCGTCGATCCCGCGCGTTAGCGTCCATGCCGCGCAGAAGGAGAGCTGGCCGGTTGGGGTTCTATATCAGCCGATGCTTGGCATCGTCTTGCGAGGCACCAAGCGAGTCGTCATCGGGGACCGCACACTGCGCTACGATAGCAATCATTTTTTCATCGCTTCGATCGACGTGCCCGCATCGCGCGTCACCATTGAGGATTTGCCCGAGGCGCCCTACGTGGCAGTACGGCTTGCGATCGACCAAGAAATCCTTTCGAATCTGGTTGTTGATACACCGTCCAAAGCCGATGGGGATACCATAGCTTTTGCCGTAGGCGCTATGACGCCCGAATTGCTCGATGCTTGGTCAAGGATGCTGCGGTTGCTAGATGCGCCAGATGAAATCGATACGCTGGCACCAATGATTGAGCGCGAGATCCTGTTTCGCCTTTTGCAAGGCCCGCAGGGGGCGCTGCTACGCCAGGCAGCCCGAGCCGGTAGCAGGATCTCACAGGTGCGGGACGCTATTGCCCGTTTGCGCACCAACTTGGATCGCGTTGTCAAAATTGAAGAACTGGCGGAAATCGCCGGGATGAGTGTCGCGACATTTCATCGCCATTTCCGAGCTGCCACTGCCATGAGCCC
Organism: Agrobacterium sp. rho-8.1; assembly: GCF_033957725.1. NCBI lineage: Bacteria > Pseudomonadati > Pseudomonadota > Alphaproteobacteria > Hyphomicrobiales > Rhizobiaceae > Agrobacterium > Agrobacterium sp. rho-8.1. The sequence continues at coordinate 77,610 of NZ_CP192792.1, read as the reverse complement.
CTTGCAATATCAGAAGACTCTCCGCCTGCAGGAGGCGAGGCGGCTACTGCTCGCTGACACCGACACGACAAGCGCAGCATTTGCGGTCGGATATGAAAGTGCGTCCCAATTCAGTCGGGAGTACTCGCGGATGTTCGGCACACCGCCAGCGCGCGATGCTGGAAGGCTTCGGGCTGGTAGAGACTGATGTCACCGTTCATTTGGCGTGAATCCGGTCGATCCTGTCATTGACGATGTAACCGAGTCGCCCAAAACAACATCGTTTGCGGGGAAGCTGCGATATCACTAACAAAGGAGCCTTTTTCGCCGCCTGTGCGGTCTTGCTAGCGCTGAGTGTGGATCTAAGTCCGGTTTTCGACCTTCATGCTAGATCAACTCACCACAATCGGTGGCTGCGCAAGTCTCCGTTGATCACCTGGTAGTGTTCGCCCGAAAAGCGCGCCGAAAAGATGCCGGAACACTGGGTTACGTTCCTTCAAGCCACGAACGCATAGCTGCACTGCACAAAAATTAGGTGCATGGCGATGAAAATTCATGCATACAGGCGTCAGCTGATGCACATGGCGGCTTCCTCCCAGTTCCGCCGCAGCAGCTGTTCCCCTCTGGAGGTCCATGACTTTCGCACTTTATGGGCCGCGGTTTTCCGTCGGCCCTTTTTTCTTTTTCCGAACCAGGTCGCAACGACGTTGCGGACGCTGGAGGAAGGCGGGGCCGAAGCCCCGCGATCGTCCTATTCGAATGCTGCCATTTGGATTGTTGCGGCCTTTTGATCGACGGAGTTCGCGGGCTGCTCGACCGTGCGCTCGTAGGGCTTCCAGGTTTCGCCTGTGATGTCCTCATAAGCCGAGACCGCGCCTTCGGCTGCCATGCGAAGCACGTGGGCCTGCAGGCCCATGTCGGCTGCGAACTCGCGCTTGCGCTGGGCGCGGCTGTCGAAGCCTACCGGGCCGTCGAGGTCCTCGTCTCTGGTATCGTTGGAGAGTTTTGTGGTGAGATCGCGGGCCTCTGTGACCGCGCGGGAGTAGAACTGCCCGGCGCCGTAGGCGGAGCCGACGAAGGATCCGACGATGCGCTGCATGTGGATCTGCATGGCCTTCTCGGCGAGCCCCTCCTTCAGGGCATCGGCGCTTTCGATCAACTGACCGCGGTGGAGGTCGCGGATCCCGTCGCTGTCGATGAGGGCAAGGCCGAAGCTTTCGGAAATGCGCAGTGCCTGGGCTGTATCGGGGCAGGCGTGCCTCACCATTTCGAGTGTGGTGGCGCGCTGGGACTTGACGGAACGGTTCTTCTGGGTGGAGCGGTTGAGCGGTGCCATGATCGGATCCTTTATGAGCGATGTTTCAGCGAAGCCCGGGGTGCCGGTTGTCGTCCGGCTCAGCCCCTCGGGTGCGGGCAAAAGGACATGGGCACCAGCGGCCCGGCCCAAGGTCAGGGCATTGCCAGGAGGAGCGGGGAAGGTTTGCGGGTGGTGCTGCCCGCACTTGCGGGCTGCGATAGACGCGGGCCTGCCTTGCGACGAGGCGATGATCCTGCCGCAACGCGGCGCGCCAGCGGCCTTTGACCGGGACGCGCCCATGTCAGACCGCAGCAAAACCGAGGTGCTGTGCCGGCCGACGATCTGGTCCACGACAGCATGATGCAATCGCCATGGCGATCCGACCTTGGCAACGCCGCGTCACCCACAAAAGGGCACTGACAAATCTCGGGGCCAAGCACACGCCATTGTAAGCCGGTTGCCCCGTGCCATGTCTTCCGCGCTTCGATCAACGCTTTATCGCAGCCTCACCTTGGCCGGGCTTTCCGCTCTCACCCGGCTCCGTTGATATGCGTGCAGTAGTCGATGTTGGGCTATGCCGTGCCTTGCATTTCCACCGCGCCTTCGTTTGTCGTGTCAGCTCAGCCCGCCGGGAGCGATAATCCCGCTGCCGTGACCAGATCCTGCGATAGAGTTCGGTGAAATCGATCACCTGATTTCGAGGTGGGTCGCTGTCAGTGAACGCGACAGTCATCGTTGCGCCGCCCAGATCACGAAGCTGGACGGACCGTCATAGGACTGGTGCTTCACTGGATCGATGACGAAGCCATGCCGGCCGATCACGTAGTCGGAGCGTGGAACCAGGAACCGTCGTTCGCCGGTCTCGCCCCGGATCCCGCCCAGCGTCGCGATGCACTCGACAAAGCTAGGCTGATGATCGGAATTGAGGGCTGCGATCACCACCCAGTCGTTGCGATGGCGACTCTCGAATTCCTGTCTGTCCCGCATGTGAGACTGACTGCCGTTCAGTATTGCGCCCGTGACGCGCTCGTAGGCATCAGGGAAATAGTCGCGAAGCGTCCGATCGGCCAACCGACGTTCATAGGTCGTGAATAGATCCGGGAAAGCATGGGCAACCTTCGCCCGTTCACAATCCTCTTCGTAAAATTCGGTGTCATTACGATAGAGGGCATGGATGGTGGTATTGGCATTCTCGGCGAGATGGAAACCACCATGGCCGGCGGTGGAATGCAGAACGATTCCGTCGGCATATCGTCGCGAGACCTGTGCCGTGCCCCAAGGCGTCGACGCTCCTGCTTGTATCGTCGGCCGGTCCAATGCCCTTAGTTCAGCCTGATGCACTGCTTTTTCTGTGGCCATGTCATCATGGATTACCGCCATGACAAACTCCTTCTGATTGCTGGAAACGAAAACGCCGCCGGCATCAGCCAGCGGCGTCGGCTCAGATCCTGGTGCCTGGCGTTATTCGGCGGCCTCGCGGAAACCCTCGCCGGCCTCTTCCTCGGCGGCGGAATGGTCAACCAGGTCACCACCGACAAGCTGATCTTCGAGAGTATCGGGATCGTGAGGGGCATCCTCCAATCCGCTGTCGACGCTGCTGTAACGTCCAACCCACGACCGCACGTCATCAGTGGAGGGCGCGAGCAGCGCTGCCGGATGCACCAGCTTTCCGTCGGCAAAATGCTCGACCAAAGCCACCCGGGTGTCCTTCACCTTGATCCGGCCAGGCACGCCCGCCGTTTCCGCCGCAGCCTCCAGAGCATTGCGCGACAGGCATGAGAGGAAGTCTTCGGTTGCCATATTGGGCAGGAATTGATCAGCGCCGACAGCGTCGCCGGCAATACGGGCGATCAGTCCGCTATCGGAGCGATTGCGCCGCAGAGACAGGACTTCGATGAGCACCGAGCGCGCAGCCTGCACCAGCGTCTCGCGATCGAGGGACAGCTTGCCGTCCTCGCCGATCAGCCGGGCAGCATGCGGGCCGCATTTCGCATGACCATAGGGATTGTCCGATGCGCCGCTGGCAATGCTGACGTTCGTGCCGGTGAAGGCCAGAATGAGCAGAGCCATCAGCGTGTCGTCCTCGATCGGCGCGCGAGCGAGCGCCTCGTGCAGAGCATCGGTGCGCAGGTCGCCGATCATGTCGAGACCCTTCTGGGTCACATCGGGCCGCGATTTCGGCGCCTCGACTTCCTCGACGACAGTCTCAACGCCATCGGCATCCTTGACCAGCCGGGGCTTCTTCGCCTCCGGCATGCGATAGGCAACCGATTGAACTGAGCCGTCGCGCGCGTTGATATACCAGCCGGTCAGGTCACCCTTGCCCGGCTTCCCGTAGACCTGTTGTGCCTTGGACGGTAACTTGGCCTGGCCATATTCATTGGCCTCGATGACCGATCCGCGCTTGGGCAGATTGTTGGCCAGCCACTCCTGCTGGGCGCCGAGGAACGCTTCGACATCCGTGGTGTAGCGGCTGTCTTCGTCGGCGGGGGCAAACAGATCCTCGACCCAGGTGATGCCATAGGCCTGGGCCAGTTCGTCACCGAAGCTTGCGTGCTTGGCCAACATCCGGGTCGTGGTTAGTGCGCGAGCCACCTCCCACCACGACACCTGCGGACCCTGCTTCTTCGGCTTGTATTTCTTCCAGACCTCGGCCTGCTCATCCTGCCCGGCGGCGGCGATCGTGCGCAGTTGCTGCTCGTTCGGCATGTCACCGCGCGCCATCTGGTCGAGCATCGCGGGCAGGATATTGGCCAGAAGTCGGAGTTTGCGGATCTGCCGACCGGGGAGCGCCAGCGCCATGGCGATCGACTCTTCGGTCCATCCGAGAGCCACCAGCCGCTCGATAGCGCGCCACTGGTCGACCGGGTTCAGCGGTTCGCGGGCGATGTTCTCCGCAAAGGACTGCATGGCGCCGAGATCGTCGGATGGATCGGCCAGCAGCAGCGGGATTTCCAAGAGATCCGCAGCAATCGCCTGTGTCGCGCGGCGGTGACCGAAGACGATGATGTAGCTGTTGCCGCCTTCCGGATCGAGTTTGACGATCGGTGGCTGAACGACGCCGATGGCCCTGATCGATGCGCACAACAGGGCGTCGGATTGCGGCGAAGATTTCGACTGACGGGACCGGTCAGGATTGTCCTTCAGGCTGCGCGGATCGGCGGTAATCAACTGCATGGGAATGACCTCTTGAGCTTCGGGCGGACGGACTGTCCTTGCCTCCTCATCTTCTTCTCGAAGACATCTCCCGAACCGCAGGACGGACCGGCGGCTGCAATTGCGCCGGAGCAGACCTGGCTTGCGGGAGAGCGAGGCACACCTGCCTTGCGAGGCAAGCTGGCCCGGTCTCGGCGACCGGCGCGATTGAGGGAACCGTCAGCCGTTGGACCGTCCTTGCGAACCGGTTTCCGTCTCCTTTTCCTCCCCCGTCTTTTCCTCCCCTTCTCCATTCCCAGATGATGTCACACGATTTTAAGCAATTGCTGCTGAACTCTGGCTATGACAAAGCCGCCGCGCAAAAAACCTCAGCCGCTTTTGCGGGAGACGGACGCTCCAATCCGCTCGCGACCGCGCAAACGACGCGACCCGGCGCAGCCGCAGCTTCCCTTCGACCCGATGCCAGATCGCATCGAACCGTGCCTGGCGTTGTTGAAGGCAAAGCCGCCGTCCGGACCGGACTGGATCTACGAGATCAATGGGACGGCTATCGTATTGCGGTTCACATCGAACCAAACTCGGTGCGGATCATCAGACGTGGCGGTCATGACTGGACCGACAGGTTTCCGGCGATCGCCGCCGCTGCGCGCAAGCTTGGCGTCGGGACCGCCATTCTGGATGGGGAAGCCGTCGTGCTCGATGCAGCGGGACGTTCGGATTTTGGGGCGCTGCAACGGTCACTGGGCGGACGCGGAGGCAGACAAGCGTCAGACGATGCCATCCTTTACGCATTCGACCTGTTGTATTTCGACGGTCATGACCTGACCAAGATGGAGTTGTCCGGACGTCGTCACCTGCTGGAAGACCTGATCGGCGAAAGCGAGGGAGTAATCCGCGTCTCCGAGGCGCTCGAAGCCGATGGCGCGACACTTCTGGCGGCCGCGCGCGAGCACGGCCTGGAAGGCATCATTGCCAAGCACCGCAACAGCACCTACCGCTCTGGCCGGCTTGGGGACTGGCAGAAGATCAAATGCATCCAGAGCGAGAGCTTTGTGATTGTCGGATACGAGCCGTCCGCTCTAGCACGCGGTGGGATCGGCAGCCTGCTGCTGGCGGCCTATCAGGCCGACACGTTTGTCTATGTCGGCTCGGTCGGGACTGGCTTCAAAGAGAAAGATGCAGTTGAACTCCGCCGGACGCTGGACACGCTGAAGACCAAGCGTGCTCCGGTAGCGGTCGATAAAAAGGGTGTCGTCTTCGTTCAACCGACACTGATCGCCGAGATCGAATACCGCGCCTGGACCGACGATGGCAAGTTACGGCACGCCTCGTACAAGGGCCTGCGGGAACTGCAGGACAACGCGGCGATCTACAAACTCAGCGAATAGCGTCTGGATGCCATAAACGAAAGGGCGCTCGACCCTTTCGGGGAGCGCCCTTCCAACCCGGACAGTTTCAAACGCGCGGCAATCGCCACTGCAGGAAACTATCGAAACGGGTGATGACCGATAGATGTGTATGACCCGATCGCGTTTCAAGTGGCCGTTGAAATGCCGCTGTTTACGCAGCTTCCTTGCGATCCTCCTCTGGTTCGTCGGCGGTTGCCGCCAGGTCCCTCTCGATCTCGTCCAGTTGGCTCAGCTTGAGTTCAAGCTCGGCTTCGAATGAGAAGCTTTCCCCCAGACGCGGTGTGTAGGAGGCGAGGCGGCGTTTCGCATCGGCAAGGCGAATGCGATGGCTCTCGCGTTCCTGTTCAAACCCGCCAAGCGCATGCTCGAGCCGGGAGATCGCGCCGATCGGCGTGGTGGTGACGGCCAAATCGATCTCGTAGTCTCCACCTGTGCGTTGGAGCAGGGTGTCATAGCGATAACCATCCTTGCCAAACCGTTCGCCCTGATAGGCGAGATCGAAGCCGCCGATGGTGGCGATGATCACTTCTTTCTCCTGCTGAAGCTGAACCAGCGTCAGGATTTCCTTCATCAGCGCGCGGCCAGCGAGTTTGCGCTCGTCGAATGTGTCTTCGCCAACTTGCATGACAAAGGCGTCGCCAGATGTTGGGGCCAGCAGCTCGATATCCTTGCCCACATCCTCGCTCCGGCGGCTGGAAAATTCGATGTCCCGTTCGGCGTCGCGGATCTGCCGGCGGATCGCGTGCTGATCGTCGATATGGGCGGCACGCAACCGGTCGAGACGGGCGATCTCGGCTTCCAGTCCCGCCTTCTGCATGAGGCGTTCGTCGCCGGATGCGATGGCCTTGGCCATGGCAAATTGGTTGGCCTGCCCCTCACCCATATCCTCAAGACGCCGAACGCTGGTGTCGCCGGACAGAGCCGCCGCAATGAACCTAGCCTTGCGCTCGTTGTTCTGCCACATGGTGGCATCGAGACTGCCGAGTGTCGCATAGGCGAAGACATCGACCTCGTCATGCTGGTTACCCTGGCGGATGATCCGGCCCTCGCGCTGTTCGATCTGCGATGGCAACCACGGAACATCGAGATGATGCAGGGCTTTCAAACGAGCCTGGACATTGACGCCGGTACCCATGGTTTCCGACGAGCCGATCAGCACGCGGACCTTGCCGGCATTGAAGTCGTTAAATAGCCTCTGCTTGGCATCCGACTTCTTGTAATCCTGCATGAAAGCGATTTCGGAAGCCGGCGCACCCAATCGGACCAGTTCATCGCGAATCCAGCGATAGGCGGAAAAGCCGCGCGTCGCCTCGACGGAGATGGTTCCCAGATCGGAGAAGATCAGCTGACCAGCGCCCGGCCGGTCAAATGGCTTGCCGTCCTTGCGACGATACTCCGCCTCTCCTGTTTCCTGCCAGATCCGGTGGGTGTTCGTCACCAGCGCATTCAGCTTGTTGGTGGTCTCATTTCCCATGACCTGATCGACCAGGCGCAGATCGATCGCCGCATGGCGTCCGTCGGTGATGACCGAGAGCAGGATATCGTCGCCGGGCTTGGCCGGACCGTCGCGCATTTCGATTACCTTGATCCGCGCGTCAAGTTGCTTCTGGTACGCCTTGAAAGCAGCGGTAGGCTCTGCGGTAACGATCTGGCGCTTGCCGCCGGAGACATCAGGGACTTTCACATAGGTCCTGAGATCGGCGGGCAGCACGACATCGGCAAACGACCGGAACATGGCGATCAGTTCCGGAACGTTGACGAACTGGCTGAAGCGCGTGACCGGCTTGTATTTGCCCGACGGCTGCAGTTCGAGTTCGGTCGAGGTGTCACCGAATGTCGAGGCCCAGGCGTCAAACTCGTGCAGACCACGTTCCGACAATGCTGCCGGACCCATCATCCGCTGTACGGAGAACATCTCACCGAGAGTGTTGGTGATCGGCGTGCCCGACGCCAGCACCAGCGCCCTGCCCGGGTTCTTCGTCTCGACGAAGCGGGATTTAACGAACAGGTCCCAGGCGCGCTGCGAGCCGTTCGGATCGACACCGCGCAGGGTCGACATATTGGTGGCGAAGGACAGCTTGCGGAATTCCTGCGCCTCGTCGACGATGATCTGGTCGATCCCAAGCTCGGAGATGGTCAACAGATCGTCCTTTCGGGTGGCCAGCGCCTCGAGCCGTTCCTTGTGGCCCTCCTTCATGCGTTCGATGCGCTTGCGCGACAGCCGATCGTCGCGTTCGACCTTGGTGAGCAGCTCCTCGTAAAGCTCGAGCTCATCCTGGATCATCTGCGCTTCGAACGCCGATGGCACCGCGATGAACCGGAATGCCGAATGGGTGATGATGATGGCATCCCAGTTGGCGGTTGCTGCGCGGGACAGGAAACGATGGCGCTTCTCCCTGACGAAGTTGGTTTCGTCAGCGACCAGGATGCGGGCATTGGGATAGAGTGCCAGAAACTCGCGGGCAGCCTGCGCCAGGCAATGGCCGGGCACCACCAGCATCGCCTTGTTGATCAGGCCCAGCCGCCGTTGTTCCATGATGGCGGCAGCCATGGTCAGCGTCTTGCCGGCGCCGACGGCGTGGGCGAGATAGGTGGCGCCGGCGGAGATGATCCGCCAGATGCCGCGTTTCTGATGTCCATACAAAGAAAAGGCGCCTGAGGCGCCGGGAAGCTGGAGATGATCGCCGTTACAGGCGCGAGGTGCGATGTTGTTGAAAGTGTCGTTATAGACGCGCGCCAGCCGGTCGGTGCGATCTGGATCCGACCAGATCCACGACTGGAAGGCGGTCTTGATCTTGGCGAGCTTTTCCTTTGCAGCCTCCGTCTCCACCGTGTTCAGCACCCGACGCTCGCTCTCGCCATCGCGTATCGTATCGAAGATCTGCGGCACGGACGAGTTCAGCGCGTCGGACAGGAGCTGGCCGGCATGGCGGCGGTGCGTGCCCCATTCTGTCGTGCCGGATGCCGACCATTCCAGCTGACGGGCATTGACCGTCCAGGTCGCCAGTTCCGGCAGGTGGTGGATGGAGATCTCGGCCTCCATCGTTTGGCTGACGAAGGCAACGACGTCATCGGCCGGGATCCACGGCGCGCCGAGGCGTGCGGTGATGTCCGAGGGCCTGAGGTCAGCAGGCTGGACACGTTCGAGCGCCGTGACGTTTCGCGCGAAGACCGGATCGAGCTGGGCGGCAGCCCGGGCAACTGTGAGCTTCGAGCGGACTGCGCCGGATAGGTAGGCGTCAGCCATCTGCCAGGAGCCATCGGACGGATCGCGGAAGATGGCCTCCCCCAGTTCGCCGATGACATCGTCGACGTCACGATGCAGCAACTCGGCAATATGATCGGGGTCGACATGACCGCGTTCGTTGAGAACCACAGCGAGCGCGTCTATTGCAGAGGTGATCAGGGGTGTGGGCGGAGGCGCGATCACCCGCTCGGTAAAGATCGGTCCTGGCTTCGCGGTGTTGGTCTCCAGATCATAGTCCTCGATGGAGGCGACCAACCAGCAATCGGGATCGTCGAGGAAAGGCGCAAGATTCGGCCGGCGATGGACCTCCCTGACCTCACCGGTTTCCGGATCCTCCGATGTCAAGACGGAGGTGAAGTTGATCGGACCGAACTCGCGCACGAAACTGGACCAGGCGATGCGCAGCGAGACCTGCGCCTGAGTCCACGGCTGGTCGCGTTCCTGAAGCTTGAGAATGAGCCGGACCGCATCGCGGATCGGGATCAGCTTTCGGATGATCAGGGCGTGCTTGGCAAAGATGCCATCAGTGCTGCGGCCCTTCCTGACCTTGACCGGGACAGCGATCCCATCCACCAACTGCATCAGCGCCGTGGCCTTGCCAATGAAATAGCTTCCCTCGCGCACCTTGGGATCGTCTGGCCGCTCTGCCGTCGCCTCGGTCACCTCGTCCTCGAGCGCGAAATCGATCGGCGTGACGTCACCGTCGTAGAGGTCGGCCGATAGCCGACTGATCGCGTCGTTCAGGCTCGTTTCGAGATCATTACCGAACGGGAGGCAGGTATAGGTCTCGCCGAATGGACCTGACGTCATCGCATGGCGGCCCAGCACCATGTCGGGGTGATCAACGAACCACCTGTTGATACGGACGCTGTCGCCCTCACCTGCGGACTGGACATCCGCGAGATCAAGCCAGTTGCCGCTTCCAGCCTGGTCGTCGGCTCGTCGCTTCCGGAAAAAGAGAATATCGACGACCACATCCGTTCCGGCGTCGGCGCGAAAGCTGCCTTCGGGCAGGCGGATTGCACCAACGAGATCGGCCATGCCAGCGATGTGTTCGCGGGCGCGGGCGTCGGCCTTGTCCATCGTGCCGGACGAGGTCACGAAAGCGGCAAGACCGCCCGGCTTCAGCCGGTCGAGGGACTTGGCAATAAAGTAATCGTGCAGCCGGAAACCGAGAGACCGGAAGGCCGGATCGCTCTTCACCGTCCTGTCAGAAAACGGCGGATTGCCGATCGCCAGATCGAAATGGGCTGGCAGATCCGTCCGGGCGAAATCACTTGTGATGATCGTGGCCCGCGGTTGTAGCAGCCGAACGATGCGGGCAGTGACGGGATCGAGCTCGACGCCGGTGACGTGGCTCACCTTGGAGAGCGCCTCGGGCATGAGCGCCGGAAACATGCCCGTCCCGATACCCGGCTCCAGGATCCGACCGCCCTTGAACCCCATGCGGATTAGGCCCGACCAGATGGCACGAACGATAAATTCCGGAGTGAAGTGGGCATATTGCGTGCACCGCGCCAGAGACGCGTAGTCCCCTGCCGCAACGGCACTTTCCAGATTGCCGCCGAGCTCCTCCCAGCCTTTGCGAAACGCCTTGTCGCCGGGACGCCGGAAAATGCCGTTGGCCAGATCCGATGCACCGAAACCGGTGAACTTGATCAACCTTTCCTGCTGGTCAGGTCGGGCCGGCAATCCGTGACGTTCGATCTCGTTCGCCAGCAGGATGGCGGCGATATTGTCGCGCGCACGGTCGCGCCAGGTTTTGGCGAGACCGCGAAAACCCTGCAGCCGGAAATCCACCTTCGCCCGCATCTCCGGTGTGGGCTTCGGTACTTTGCGGACCGGAGCGGCTGGCGCCGGCGTCGATGGCGGCGGGTCGATATCTATATCGGTCCCGAACTCTGCTGCGAAACTCGGCACTCCGAGATCGAAACCGGACGCGAGAGCTGTATTACCGAACAGGTCTATGGTGAAAGGATCGTCATGCGCCATTGGAAAACTCCTGTGAGTGGGCGCGCCGAGGCACACTCGCCGGAAGAAGCGGTGTTGCCAGGCTGCTGATGGTGGAAGGTTGGAAATGAAGGCCGCCGTCAGGCAGCGATGGTTTCCGGCAAAAGACGGAATTGCACGGGCAGCTTGGCGGCGATCTCCTCGTCGGTCAGATCATCAAGCAGCTTCCAGATCTTGCCCTGAGCAGAGGGGTAGACGAGCACAATCTGGCGATTGCGCAGGTCAGCCGGAAAGCGACCGTCGGCATAACCACGAAAATCGGGACCGGTCGCGCTCCAGATATGATCGAGTTTTTCCTGTCGGTTCATCGCGCGCACCGGACGGGATTCGCGGGTGATGATCTCGGCGCGTGTGCGGTCGGGTGACTGTCGATCACTTAGATCGCAATAGCCGTGAAACCATCGGGACCGATTATCGATCGTCAGCGCGAAGAAAACACTGGTGACGCTGGCGGCCAGAAACTCGCGCATGGCGAACATGTCACCGCGGTAAAACAGCGGCGGGAGGATCTCGAACATGTGGTCGTGATCGGCTTCGGATATCTCAAACCACTCGCCGACATATCGCCTGCCGGAAATACGGTCATCGTCGAACGGCGATTGGCTATGGCGATTGAACAGAGTGTACATTTCGTGGCGACTGGCGACACCTTCGAACACTTTACGGATGGTGGGAGGATTGAACATCGGCTGCACCTTTGGGGTTGGGGACCGAAGCGGAAGCCTGATCGACCTCTTCTTTCAGTCCTTTGATCACCCCTCCTCAGCCGGCGCCTCGCGGGCAGCGGGTCAAGGGCCGCCGGCAGGCGGGCGGCAGCTTCACCCTTGATGCGCTGGCCGCGTATGCGGCAGCTCTCCTCTCTCCCTCCTCTCCTTCAATTCCTCATTCCAATCCTCAGCTTCCGGCCTCAGCCGCGAGAAATCGCAAGCAGCGCGATCCGCCATCTGGCGCAGGCGATCGGCAAAGACCTCACCCTGAACATTGTTGTCGGTCGCGGCCACAAGCCACGCGCCCACCCCGGACGCTAAGTTTTCCAACGCGAGCGCGGTTAGCGGCGACCACCCGCCTCCAGTGCTGACATAGAGCGTGTCGGATCGTGTCTGCTCGATCGCGGCCAGGCTGAGCGCATCGATCGCCGCCTCCGTCACACAGATCCGATGAGCGTCATTCATCCCAAACTGGAAGAGCGCCTTGGCGCCGCCGGTGGAAAACCCGCGCCAGTCCGGACCGCGCTCCTCCCAGCCGATGACGGCACCAGCCTCATCGACATGCTTTGCCCAAATTGAGCCATATGGGCCTTCCCGAAGAACGTCTGCATCGATCGCCGCGGAGATGACTTGCCATGGCAGCGTCCGGCATCGCTGGAGGTAAGTCCACGTCGCCGATCCGCGCCACGGCCGTTTTCGGTGGTTCCAGCGGTCAGCGACCGAAGCAATTGGCTGCGTTTGATGTTGAGGCTTCTCCCATGTCGGTGCGGCTGGCTGGAACGCGATGAGAGCCCCGACAACTGCCAGGGCCTCGGCAAATCCGATCCCCTGCAGATAGCCTGCAAGAGCGAACACATCGCCCTTGGCATCCGAACGAGCGTCGAACCAGCCCCTGTCGTCGTGGATTACGATGACGATGTCGTCGTCGCGCCGGAATTTGACCGCCCGGCGCGTGCTCTCTTTTCTGTCTATCGCGAAGCCCTCATGCTCAAGGACGACTGCGCAGCCCACCCGGGTACGCAGCTCTTCGATGTCATTCTTTTCCATATCACTTCCTTTAGCTTTCCTGACTGTTCTGGCTGTCAGCGCCCAGGCCGCGAAGATGGAAGCGCGCAAGGGCGCGGTTCGCAATGTGCAGATCTGCCGGGAAAGATCGCGGCGAAGCCTCCCTTGCGCGCGCATCAGCGCAAGCGGCACGCCTTCCCCCCGAAGGGGTGATCGGCTCAATGAGCCGATCCATAGGCAAAGGGGTCATATTCGTTGATGATGGCGTCTTCATCGCCGTCATACTCGGCGGAAGGCATGACGCCGATCTCGCCATCGATTTCGAAGAGGGTGACCGGGACCATCAGGGTCCGGGCAAGATCGAGTGCGTGGTTTTGTGCGAGGCTGAGATCCGACATGTGAGGCTCCATCCAGTGGCGGGGCCAATCCCCGCTCGATGGCGCCCGTTCGATCCGGGCCCGGCCGCGGTCACCTCCGCGGTGCAGCCAGAGAGGTCGCAGGAACTGCGAACCCCCTGCGGGTTGACCGTCCAAGGACGGGACTGGATTAGGGATGCCAGACAAGAGAGCTAGGTTTGGCAACGCTGGCGGGTGAAGCACGTTGATAGAAACGACCGACCAAAGTCTTGCTTCGAATGTAGCGGACTCGGCTCCGGACGGAGTTGGTAGTCATGACCGGTGGACCCTGCCGCTCAATGAGGGAAAAATGAGAAAGGTTGATTGTATGGCCTGCTCGGCTTTGTCAGCCTGTCAGGTGCATGACGCACGCTACCGACCAACGTTGGCAGTTCTGCGTTTGCAGTGGCGCGGTCTAACTCAAACTGAGATCGGCCAGGAGAGTGTCCAGGAAGAGCTCCACGACTCGGACCTGCGCAGGCCACCTGCGGCGATCGTCGCCACGTCTCTTTCAGCTGGGATTTGCGTTGTTTAGCTGGTCCACTTCGCTGCCGAAGCGGTCAGCGTAAGGCGCTCAGGTGGGTGTCAATATCGGTTGACGAGAGAGCCAGCCAACACTATGTTGATAGCTAACAACTAACCCAGCATCCTGAGAGACATGCGCTCCGGGCGGTTGGGGAAAAAAGCCGGCGCAAGCCGGTTTTTTTATGTCTTGGGAGCAAGGGGTGCCAGCGTTACGAACAAGAGTCTACATCGACGGCTACAATCTCTACTATGGTTGCCTTCGCAAGACCGCATTCAAATGGCTCGACGTCCTGACCTTGTTCGAAACGCAAATTCTGCCGTCGATCCTTTTCCGGCCAGCGCCGGACGCCAATCCTGCAACGATGACGCTCCATCCGGACTGCGCGATCAAGTATTTCACCGCGAAGATCATCGAAAGCGCGGCCAAGGGCGAGGATTCCGTATCGTCACAAGCCCAATATCACAATGCCTTGACGACGCATTGCGGTGGTCGGCTTTCCTTCGTGATGGGCAATTATTCGCTCTACAAGGCCAATCAGCATATTGTTCCAGCCGACGATCCGAAGCGCTGGCCACGCGACTGCGACAAGATCCAGGTCTGGAAGCTCGAGGAGAAGCAATCAGATGTCAATTTGGCACTTCATCTCTATGACGACGCCCTGAGCGGCTACGTAGACCAAGTGGTTCTCGTCACCAACGACACCGACCTTACGCCGGCGTTCGAGATGTTGCAGGCGCGTTGCCCGCAAATCATCCGCGGCTTGGTGATCCCAACGCGCAAAGTCGGTGAGGGCGGGGATGTTGAACGCGAGGCAAACGTGTCGCTGGCGAAGCTGGCACATTGGGTCAGGCGCCATATCTCCGATGACGAGCTGCGGGCGTCGCAATTGCCGGATGTCGTTGCCGGGCGTCGGCGGGCCAGCGTCAAACCGTATTCATGGTACGCGAAACCGGATCACCTCGCGAGGATGCTGGAGATGGCTCGCCCGGTGCTGCGCACCGATGGCGAAATCCTTAAATGGGCTCGCAGAGAGAGCGCACGTCTCAACGGCCGTCGCCCGATCGATCTGATCGAGACGGATGCCGGCGCGGTCGAGGTCTTCGAGTACATCGAAGCCTACATCCGCGTCCAGCTCGACAAATCCGGCGATCAGAACGATTTGTCGTCGAAAACCTGAATTCGCGGGTGGGAAGGGCGTGCGGGCAATGGGGCTTCGGGGCACCCTTGTCCCAGCACGCGCCGCTTGGATAGCGGGTGAGAAACAGATAAACGGCAAACATCGGTGGCCAGGACTGATCATCTCGCAGGTACAAGCAACCGAGCGATGCACAGCCGCCCCCGGAGCTGCCGTTGAGCATGGGCGACCCGCGTGAAGGAACGCGAATCGCGAGTTCTCTACTGTCTTGATGCTCGTCTAGCGAATGACGCGCGGCCGCGAACCAGGTTCCTTCAACGGGGCTCCCCTCACTAGGGCTGGTAACGCTTTGCCATATCAGCAAGAGGAATGGGCTTTATAGAAGAGGCATGCCCTGCGGCGCCGAACTGCTCGTAGCGATCGCGGCAGATCGCTGCCATGGCTTCGATTCCTGGGGCCAAATATTTGCGCGGATCGAATTCGGCGGGATGAAGGGCAAACACGCGCCGGATCGCCCCGGTGAAAGCCATTCTGAGATCAGTGTCGACGTTCACCTTGCGAACGCCGTAACGGATCCCCTCCTGGATTTCCTCGACCGGAACACCAAAGGTCGGTTTGAGCTCTCCACCATGGGCGTTGATGATCTCCTGTAGTTCCTGGGGAACGGACGACGACCCGTGCATCACGAGATGAGTGTCCGGCAGGCGCGCGTGGATCTCCTTCAGGCGCTTGATCGAAAGGATGTCGCCGTCCGGTTTGCGGGAGAATTTGTAGGCGCCGTGGGATGTGCCGATGGCGATGGCCAGTGCGTCCACTTTCGTTAGGCGCACGAATTCGGCTGCCTCCTCGGGATCGGTCAGCAGCATGTCGCGGCTCATGTGACCGTCAAAACCATGCCCATCCTCAGCTTCGCCGCGGCCGCTCTCTAGCGAACCAAGATGACCGATTTCACCTTCGACCGAAACTCCGACTAGATGCGCCATCTCAGACACTTTTGTAGTGACGGCGACATTATCCTCGAAGCCTAAGGGCGTGCGTCCGTCTTCGGACAGAGATCCGTCCATCATCACCGATGAGAAGCCGGCCAGAACGGCGGACAGACAGGTCGCCGGGGAGTTGCCATGGTCCTGGTGCATGCAGACAGGGATATGAGGATACTTCTCGATCGCTGCACGTATCAGGTGCGAGAGCGTTTCGTCGCCGGCAAAGAGACGCGCACCGCGGCTCGCCTGCATGATGACCGGACTGTCCGTGTGATCAGCCGCCTTCATGATGGCGAGCATCTGCTCCATGTTGTTCACGTTGAAGGCCGGGACGGCGTAGTGGTTCTCGGCGGCGTGGTCGAGTAGTTGACGTAGGGTAACGAGAGCCATTACGAGGCGATCTCCACTTGAGCCTGATTAAACTGTACCAGGCGACGGACCTCGTCACTTGAGCCTAGCAATACAGAGATGCGTTGATGGTGGCTTTGAGGCTGAACAAGAAGAATATCTTCATACCCCGTAGAGGCTAGGCCTCCGGCCGCATTCACGAGAAAGGCCATTGGATTGGCCTCATACATTAGGCGGAGTTTGCCTCCACTACTGCGATTTGCTTCGTCCGCAGGGTATAGGAAGATCCCTCCTCCTGTGAGAATACGATGAACGTCAGCGACCATGGAAGCCGTCCATCGCATGTTGAAGTTCCGACCGCGAGTCCCCGCAGACCCAGCCAAACACTCATCGACATAACGACGGATCGGCTCGTCCCAGAAGCGCCGGCGCGAAAGGTTCACCGCAAACTCCCCCGTCTCCGGGGGAATTTGCATACGCGCATTGGTCAACTTCAACGAACCATCGGAAGGATCAAGCGTAAAGCCGGCGACACCGACCCCAAAGCTGATGACGAACAGCGTCGACGGCCCGTATATTGCATATCCGGCGCAGAGATATTCCCGCCCTTGTCTGAGGACGTTGCGATCACCATCCGCATGGACTTGGGCCACAGCGAAAATCGAACCAACCGAGAGATTGACTCCCAGGTTGGATGAGCCGTCGAGAGGATCGACATAGAGAATGAGATCCCCTCCAACGGGGTCCTTTAGCCAGGTGACATCCTCAACCTCTTCGGACACGTAGGCCGCCAGCGACGGTGCTTGCGCACATGTTTCCCGAAACACACAATCTGCCAGGACGTCGAGCAACTTCTGGTCTTCACCCTGGATATTCGTGGTGCCAGCGCTTCCAATCTGGCTATGCAGCGCTGCCTGGTCCAGATGTTGAGCGACTGCGACCGAAGACGCCGCAATCTTCTCAACCAGGAAGGTAAGAGCAGGATCGATTTTCTTATGGTGCAGATACGCATCAAGCGAAATGTCAGGTATTGTGTTCATCGCTGCCAGTCACCCCCTACGCCGATGGCAACAGAGCGGTCACTGGTCGGCTGGGCTTCCAGGTCAGGCCGGACAGCTAGATATTCGAACAGCCGGGCAACGGCCTCCGCACCGGGATCGACATGACCTTGGAGTTGCTTGGCATTGACATATGCGGCACGCCCCGCCTTCGCATGGAGGAGCGTGGCCGTGAGGTCAGCTCCCGAACGCGCCGCTTCTGCCGCGGCTGCAAAACCTTGTTCGAGTGCGTCAAGTGCCGGGGAAAGAGCATCGACCATTGTACGATCGCCGAGACCCGCGCCGCCGATCTCCTGCATCCGGGAGAGACCTGCTTTCAATGCGTCCCGAATTGTCAGCCCGCTGGACGCGCCGTCGCCGGCGGCGGCAAAGAAGATCGCGAGCAAAACGCCGGACGAGCCCCCCATGGTCTGGCTGAGTTCCTGACCCATGGCGCGGAAAAGCTGCGTGTGATCGGAAAGAGGAAGACGGTCAAGCGCGCCGATGAGAGCACGGGCTGCCCCCGCCAATGTCGAGCCGGTATCACCGTCACCAGATTTCGCGTCAAGGGCATTCAAATCCTTTTCCGCTTGGATCAGGAGAGAGCAGCAGTCATCGAGAAGTTGGCGGGTCGGCTGGTGCTTTGAAGGAACCGGTGCAATTGGCGTCAGGCCATCCGGGAGGGCAAGGATCGAAACGGGTTTGACGGCTCCCAGCCCGGGCCAGGCCGGAAGCGCAACTGGCGCAGACAAAAGCGCGAGCTCCGCCTTTTCGGCGGGAAATATGGTGATCGAAAATCCCTGCATGTCGAGCGATGTCATCATCGGCGCCGGACCAATAATGTGGGAAAGCCGTTCACCGATCGTCGATTTCATTAGCTCGTGAACCACAACGGACATTTCCAAGAACGAGGTGCCGCCAAGGTTGTTTACGAGGGCCACGTGCGGTCGGTCGGACATGGACGCAGCAAGACGCTCAACCATTGCCGCAACGGCACCCTTGGCGCCGGAATATTCGATCTGCTCGACACCAGCTTCGCCGTGAATGCCGAGGCCGAGTTCTGCATAGCCCGCGGGAATCCGGTTCTCCTTTGGCGAGCCCGGCACAGTGCATGTGTCGAGCGACATGCCAATAGAGTTGGTGTTTTCGATGACCCGGCGGGCGGCCTTCGTTATCGCTTCGAGATCGGCTCCGCGCTCCGCAAGCGCACCAGCAATTTTGTGGACAAGCAGTGTTCCAGCGACACCTCGAGCCTGCGGCAGTTCCGGAAGTGCGATGTCGTCATCGACTATAACCATGCTGACATTCAAGCCGTAAGCGCGGGCACGTTCGGCGGCGAGACCAAAATTGAGACGGTCGCCGGTATAGTTCTTGACGATGAGCAGGCATCCGGCCGGTCCGGTTACGGAGAGGATGCCGGCGAGGATCGCATCCACGCTCGGCGAGGCAAAGACGTCGCCACAAACGGCTGCGGTGAGCATTCCCTTTCCGACAAAACCGGCATGTGCGGGCTCATGCCCCGATCCCCCGCCCGACACGAGCGCCACCTTGGCCTTGTCCCAATCGGATCGGACGATGACGCGAATATGAGGATATCCATCCAGGCGGCTGAGCGCACCGTCAGACGCAGCAAGCAGGCCCTCCAGTGCTTCTGTGACCGCATTTTCCTTGCTGTTGAGGAACTGTGACATTCTAGCCTCCCTTAAACTAAACGCATGCCGGCCGCGTCGAAATAGAGCGGCTTGTTCGGCTGGATCTTGATGGTTTCGCCGCCCTTGAGCTCGGTATGGGCGTCGGTGACGGTGATCAGGTTGTGTGTCCTAAACAGCAGGTGCAGACGAGTTTGATCGCCGAGATGTTCGACGCGTGTGACCGTTGCATCCTGGCCGTCGCCCTGATCGATATGTTCCGGTCGCAAACCAAGGGACTTGGCCTTGGCGGGCACGCCCGGAAAGAGCTCGGCGGGGACGATATTGATGCGTGGTTGGCCTAAGCGGGTCGCCGCATAGATGCTGACGGGTTGTTCGTAGATGTCCCGCGGTGGGCCGAACTGGACCAGCCTACCTTCGTGAAGAACGCCAACATGTGTCGCCATCGTCATCGCCTCGACCTGGTCATGCGTGACATAGAGCAGCGTCGCACCAGATTTGGCCTGGATCTTCTTGAGCTCGATGCGAAGATCGGCCCTGAGCTTGGCATCCAGCGAGCTCAGGGGCTCATCCATGAGGTAAATCTGCGGGTTCCTGACCAAGGCGCGTCCGATGGACACGCGCTGCATTTCGCCGCCCGAAAGTGCTGTCGCCTTATTATCGAGCTTGTGTGAGATCTGCAGGATTTCGGCGATCGCGTTTACTTTTTCGTCGATGATATTTTGCGGCGTCTTCAACAGCGGCGACTTCAGGGGAAACTCGAGATTCTGGCGCACCGAAAGGTGCGGATAGAGCGAATATTGCTGGAACACCATCGCAACATTGCGCTGAGCCGGCGTCAGCCCGCGCATTGATCGCCCACCGATCAGGATCTCTCCATTATCCGGGGTGTCGAGCCCCGAAACCATGCGCAATGTCGTCGTCTTGCCAGCTCCCGTCGGCCCGAGAAGAACCACAAACGATCCGTCCGGAATGACCATCGAAACCTCGTCGAGTGCCCGATGGTCGGCAAAGGATTTCGTAATGTTGTTCAGGATGACTTCAGCCACGGTGCAATACTCCTCTATTGGCCTCGGAAACAAGTGCGTTCCCGGTTGACGAATCGAAGATGGTCAGGGTCCTTGAATCGAAGTCCAAACCGATAAGTTCGTCGACACGCGCGGATTGGTTTGAAGGGGTGCGAGCCTTGATCTCGCCGTGAGGCGTATCGATCGTGACGATTTGTGTCGTTCCGAGATATTCGACGGCCACAACCCGGCCCCGATAGATCGAGTTGTCATCGAACCTGACATGTTCAGGTCTGACGCCAACTGCCAGCTTGCCCTGACGTTCTTCATGAGATTCCGGCACTTTGACCTTATGGCCGGAGAGCGCCACGGAGTTCCCTCCAGCTGCAATCGACCCATCGAACTCCAGGAAGTTCATCGAGGGCGAGCCGATGAACTTCGCAACGAACTTCGTCGCCGGCCAGTCGTAGATCTGCTGGGGCTTACCGAATTGTTCGACGACGCCATGGTTCATCACCACGATCTTGTCCCCCATCTGCATTGCTTCCAGCTGATCATGCGTCACATAGACTGTGGTGGCACCCATGCGATCGTGCAGAGCCCGCAATTCTTCGGCCATATGCTCGCGGAACTCGGCGTCGAGGGCGCCGAGTGGCTCGTCCATGAAGAAGGCTTTCGGATTGCGCACGATGGCGCGGCCGAGCGCGACGCGCTGCCGATCGCCGCCGGAGAGGCCTCCGACGGGCTTGTCGAGGATATCTTCGATCCTCAGGATCCTCGCCACTTCCGCGACACGCGTGGTGACTTCGGCCTTCCTCATGCCCTGGCTGACAAGCGGATAGGAGATGTTCCCGCGGACGTTCATGTGCGGATATAGGGCGAACATCTGGAAGACGAATGCGATGTCGCGCTGGCTCGCCCGCTTCATGCCCACCTCTTCGCCACCGATGTAGATTTCACCACTGGTGGGAAGCTCAAGGCCCGCCATCATCCGCAGCGTCGTCGTCTTGCCGCATCCGGAAGGCCCGAGAAGCATGAAGAACTCGCCATCCTCAACGGTAAACGTGGAAGATTTCACCGCGTTGAACGCCCCGAAATCCTTGCGCACATTCTGAATTCTGATCTGTGCCATGGGTTCACTCCGGGAAATGGCTGACGATGATGAACATCACTGTTCCGACCAGCGTCACGAGGAAAGAATACGTGTAGAGCGATAGCGACAGGGGCTGCATCAGCATGACGACCCCGAGCGCGATCAGGACCGATGCTAGCATTTCCCATGCGTCGCGGCGCAGGCGGAACAGGCGATTAAGAAACGTTGTCATTTGCGTACCGCTCCGAAGGTAATGCCGCGCAGGAGATGTTTGCGAAGCAGGATCGTGAAGACCATGACCGGTACCAGGAAGATCGTTGCGCCGGCGGCGACAGCTGGCCAGTCCTGACCGCTGACGCCGATGATGGTCGGGATGAACGGCGGAGCCGTCTGGGCGTTGCCCGATGTCAGCAGCACAGCGAAGGCATATTCGTTCCATGCGAAGATCAGGCAGAAGATCGCAGTCGACGCAATGCCGGTGACGGCCTGGGGCAACACGACCTTATAAAAGGCCTGGAAACGCGTGTAGCCGTCGATGAGTGCCGCCTCTTCGTATTCGATCGGGATTTCGTCGATGAAGCCCTTGAGAAGCCAGACTGAGAGCGACAGATTGACCGCCGTATAGAGCAGGATCATGCCGGCGTGGGTATCGCTGAGGCCCATTGAGCGGAACATCAGGAAGATCGGGATCGCGACTGCGATCGGCGGCATCATGCGCGTAGAGAGAATGAAGAAAAGGAGGTCGTCCTTGAACGGCACTTTGAAGCGGGAAAAGGCGTAAGCTGCCGCAGTGCCAAGTGCGATGCAAAGGACAGTCGAGCTAAAGGCAATAATGACAGAGTTGGTAAACCGCTCGGCAAAGCGCGACGCACCGGTGATCACCACACCTTCCTTGCGAACCAGCTTATCATACCACGTCGTCGGTTCGCCGAGTGCCTTGAGTTGATCCTCGGGCACGCGGGTGCGGGTGGTGAAAAGGTTGACATATCCTTCGACCGTCGGCTCGAAGATCATCTTGGGCGGGTAGGCGATCGCGTCTTCAGGCGACTTGAACCCGGTACCAACGATCCACAACAGTGGAAGGAGGGTGATTGCTGCATAAAGAACAACCAGGATACCGGCAAACCATTTCTGACGCCCTGAGGGCTCGGTTACGGAATAGCTGCTCATCTCTGTTTCACCTTGTTCAGTGCTTTGACATAGATCGACGCAAGGCCGAAGACGGTGACGAATAGAATAACGGCGTAGGCGGATGCGTAGCCGGTACGCCATTGCTCGAAAGCGGCGCGCTTCAAATTGATCGAGGTCAGTTCCGTGATAGATCCGGGACCGCCGCCGGTGAGTTGGACCACGAGGTCGAACATCTTGAAGTTTTCGATGCCGCGGAAGAGGACGGCCAGCATCAGGAACGGCAGTACCATCGGGATGGTGATCGTCCAGAACTGGCGCCACTTGCTTGCACGATCGCATTCGGCCGCCTCATAGATGCTGCTCGGGATGGACCGCAGACCGGCCAAACAAATCAGCATGACGAAAGGCGTCCACATCCAAGTGTCCACGATGACGATGGCCCACGGTGCCAGCGTTGTGCTGGCGATCATCGAGAAACTGGACGGATCGTTGCCGGTGAGGAAGCCGACCACGTAGTTGAAAAGGCCTATTTGCGGCTGGTAGAGAAAGGTCCAGAAGTTGCCAACGACGGCTGGACTCAACATCATAGGAAGCACGATGATCGTCGTCCAAAGGTCATTGCCGCGAAACTTCTTGTTGATCAAATAGGCGAGAGAGAAGCCGATTAGCACCTGCAGGACGATGGTCCAGATGAGAAAGTGCGCGGTCGCCTGCATGCTTTGCCAGATGTCGTTATCCGTCAGAATGCTGATATAGTTGCGCAAGCCGACGAACTCGACCGGTGCGTTAGGCCGGTTGACCCTGATATTCGTGAAACTTAGCCTAATCGTCCAGACCAATGGAAAGATGTTGATGGCGAGCAGCAACACGATCGACGGTGCTACGAAAAGCCAAGCTATTGCGCGATCAGATAGACCTCTGACGCGAGCCGCGATTGCGGGCGGAGTCGCGCTGGCGTCCCGATCGATCGGTGATTGGAGCATGTCCGTCTCCTTGGTATGAAGGTGGTAGGATGCAGGGCCGGCACGGTCCGCGTGGCCGGCCCTGCGTGACGCTCACAGCTGGGAGGAAGCGTGCGTAAGCGTCAGTATTTGCCTTCGTCCTCGAAGACGGCTTTCCAGTCCTTCGCGAGGCCATCGAGGGCTTCTTTTGGGGTGCCCTGATTTGCGATCACATAGTCGTGGAAACGCTTCTGGGATGCCTGGAGGAGAGACGCGTAGGAGGGCTCAGCCCAAAAATCCTTTACGATCGCCATAGAATCGAGGAACGGCTTCGCGTAAGGCTGACTGGAGGCAAAGCCCGGATCTTCCACCACCGCCCTCAGCGCAGAGTAACCGCCAAGCTTCCACCATTTCTGCTGGATTTCGGGCTGGCCGAACCACTTGATATAATCAAGGGCTTCTTTCTGCTTCTCGGACGCCGCGACGACCGAGATGCCCTGACCGCCGAGCTGGGCGAACTGCACGCCCTTCGGGCCGGCCGGATTGGGGAAGTAGCCTGACTTATCGCCACCGACGTTGGGGTCGGCATTGATGCCCGGCCAGGTAAAGGTGAAGTTCATCTGCAACGCGACCTGACCTGATTTATAGGCGTCAACGTCCTGAGTCATGTATGCGTCGGAGTGCCCCGGAGGCGTGCAGCAATCGTAGAGCTTCTTGTATTCTTCGAGGCCTGCGACAGCATCGGGGGAATTCACGAAACCTTCGAGGTCGTAGGGCTTGTTCGGATTCTGGTATTCGAAGCCATAGCTGTATAGCGCGTTCATGGCGCCCATGGTGATCCCTTCGGAACCACGCTCCGTGTAAATCGCCGCACCGTAAACCTTTTTGCCGTCGATTTTACGGCCTTGGAAGAACGTGCCGATGTCGATCAGTTCGTCCCAATCTTTCGGGACTGCGAGATCACGGCCATACCTCTTCTTGAACTCGGCCTGTAGTTCAGGGCGTGAGAACCAGTCCTTTCGGTAGGTCCATCCTACGACGTCGCCGAAGGCAGGCATCGCCCAGTAGTTAGGGGTATTCTTCGGCCACTCCGCGTATCCGACGACCGTCGCGGGGATGAAGTCGTCCATCTTGATTCCTTCTTTATCGAAGAAATCGTTGAGTTTGACGTACTGGCCGTTCTCCGCTGCGCCGCCGATCCACTGGCTGTCGCCGATCAAAAGGTCGCAGAGTTTGCCGCCGGAATTCAATTCGTTGAGCATGCGGTCTGCGAAATTGGGCCACGGCACGAATTCGAAATGCATCTTGTTGCCGCTTTTCGCCTCGAAGTCCTTGCTGAGCTCGACGAGAGCATTGGCGGGATCCCATGCTGCCCAGCACAAAGTGAGATCAGCGGCCTGAGCAGGAAAAACCGTTGCCAAAGAGACAGCAGCGTACGCCCCGGCAGCGAGTGCCGAGTTCATAAAAAGGGACTTCATTTGGGATCCTCCCGTTGACCTCTCGACCTCCATCGAGAGGAGTAAACAAGTGATACGGCAAATGGCGCAGTGTTCGGAAAGCGCTTTGGCCGGGCTAGTCAACCATCCTCTCGGCTTCTGGCCGCTCAGGCGTCGCCATTTCTCATTAACTGAGGTGCGGACCTCAATGCAAGCTTATTTTGAGGTCCGCACGTCAAATCTTGCTATTTTGGAATTTTTGGAGGAAATGTGGCAGAGTTAATCGATTGGAGTGCACATGCGGCCCACAGCAAAAGATCTCGCGGAAGCAGCTGGCGTGAGCCTCGCAACCGTGGATCGCGTCCTGAACGACCGCCCGAACGTAAGCAAGAAGGCGTCACGGAGTGTCCAGGAAGCTATTGAGCGGATCGGGTTTATTCGTAATCCAGCCGCCGTCAGCTTGGCGCGCAACAAAAATTACCGCTTTCGGTTCGTACTCCCCAAAGCAGGAGACCTCTATCTTCGCGAGCTTTTGCAGCGCGTGAAGGAGTTGAAGGAGGTCCTCAAGGGCGATCTCACCGAGATTGACTACACGCAGATTCCCATCAGCGACGCCCATTTCGTCGCAAAATATCTCACAGAGCTAAGCGAGAACGAGGTTGACGGGGTCGCGCTGATGGCTCCCGAGTCACCACAGGTGCGTGATGCCGTGGCCCGGCTCCTCGAAAGAAATATCCAGGTCGTCCAGTTTCTGTCAGGGCAGGAGAAACTTCCTGCCGCCGATTTCGTAGGTGTTGATAATTTTGCAGCCGGGGCAACCGCCGGCAAGTTGATCGGCAGGTTTGTCTGCCGAACGCCCGGCAAGGTGATGGTCATCGCCGATACGATGCAATCTCTGGACAGCATCCAACGGCGACACGGCTTTGACAGCGTGATCAACGAGCAATTTCCTTACCTTAGATCCCTGCCTTCCATCGAAACGCATGCTGACGAGAAACGCGCGCAGCAGATTATCGCCCGGGTGCTCGATAACAATAGGGATATTATCGCGGTTTACGTACTAAGCTCGGAGGCACGCGCTCCTCTCACGGCAACCGCCGCGCACGTAAATCTCAGCGATCTTGCCGTCGTTGTTCACGAGCGAACTCCCTTCACTGAGGAAGCGTTGCGCGACAACCGTATCGATGCTGTCATAGGTCAAGATCCGGGACACGCCGTGCGCAGCGCTGTTCGCATCATGCGGGCTCGCGCAGATTCGAAAGAGCCCCTGGCAGCACAAGAAAAGATAAGAATCGAAGTCCTTCTTAAGGAAAATCTTTAAAATTGGCCGTGCACGCGCTGGACCGGCCCGCTACGTTTGACGTTCGCACCTCACATTCAGAGGGCCGAGGGGCCGATCTGGCGTATCTTTCCTCGAAATCGCAACGGTTTTAGGATATAGCCTTCGCCAACATTTCTTTTTCTGTGCTCAGCAGTCCGCACCAGAGAAGCATGACGGAGGTTGGCAGTCGTTCCCACATTGAGAGTTCGGCCGTCCATCTTCAGACGCAGGTAAAAGTGCCGATTGCGGCGGAACCAAAGCCTGAATCAGTATTTTTTTCGAAGGCGCCGCAATCTCGTTGGTCTTAATTGGTCAAGCTGCTTTTCTGGAAAGGTTGTCACCCGCTTGGGTGCCGGCGGTTGTCTTGAATGCGCGCATCAGCTCGGCAAGTTGGGTTGTTTCCAACAAAAGGTTCTGCGTCGCGGCTGTGGTCTCTTCGACCATCCCCGCGTTCTGCTGCGTAACCTTGTCCATTTGGGCGGCCGCTGCAGATACCTGATGGAGGCTGGCAGCCTGATCTTGGGCGCTGACTGAAATTTCGTTTATCGCACTCGATACGCCGTCCACCTGAGTTAAGATGCGCTCGAAGACGATGCCTGATTCCGTAACGAGTGCTACGCCGTCCTTAACCTGACTATTAGCGCTCGATATTAGACCCTTGATTTCTTGCGCCGCACTCGCCGACTGTTGGGACAGCGCCCTAACCTCTTGTGCGACGACAGCGAAGCCCTTTCCGCGATCGCCCGCCCGAGCTGCCTCAACGCCCGCATTAAGTGCAAGGAGATTGGTCTGGAAGGCAATCTGATCGATAAGGCCAACGATGTTGTTTATCTTGCCCGAGGACCGTTCGATCTCAGACATTGCCCCAATTGCCTCAGCCAACACTGCTGCGCCTAGCTTCGCTTCATTATGAGCACCCTCTGCCAATTTTGTCGCTTCGACGGATTTCAGCGATGTTTCCTCAACCTTTTTCATCAGCTCTGAGAGCGCGGCTGAAGTCTCTTCAAGGGCAGCCGCTTGCTGCTCGGTCCTTCTGGAGAGATCGGATGCGGAATCTGTGATCCCGTTCAAGTCGGCCTGCATTGAGCTGATGCCAGCATCAACAGCGGCTATGGCGTTTTCGAGCCGTTCAACTGAAGAATTGAAGGCGGTCCGAATAGGTTCGAACTCTTGGGGAAATGCGCCACCGATGCGCGTCGTCAACTCACCAGTCGCAAGTCCTCCAAAGGCGATCTTCACGTTGTCGATAAGGTCGCGCAAGCGCTGCGTGCGGGCGTTATCCTCTGCCGCCTGCCGCTTCTGGATCTCCGCGCGCTCATTGTTGGCGATCTCTGCTTCATTGGCGAGCCTGCGGTTTTCGTTGGCAGCTTTTTTAAATACTTCAACGGAACGGGCCATGTCGCCAATCTCGTCCCGGCGCTGACGCCCATCAATCTCCACATCCAATTCGCCGGCGGCGAGGGTACTCATAGCCCCGCCAAGCTTGCGCAAAGGCCCGGTTATGCCTTTGGAGGAAACAAGGAGCGCTATGACAATTCCAAATGCGATACCCGCAAAGGATCCCGCCAGGGTGAGATAGATCACCCTGTTGGTTGTGCGGCCAAGGCTTTCGGCATGATAGGACGCGCTGGAGGATATTTGGTCGTAGAGCTTGGAGTAGGCCTGATTGAAATCAAAATAGGATTTGTCGAGTTGCTGAAGTGAGGATCGCTGACTTTGATCATCCGGATTTATCGCCACCATCGCAGCTCTCTCGCTAGCGGTGTCGACCAGTCGCACTGCCTGCCGCAAGGCGTCGATGTCTGCTTTATGGTCCGGGAAACGCCGCAATGCGCCGTCCAGCAAAAATGAGGCGCGGTTCAAACTGCGTGTCCTCAGCGCCTTCGATGAAATGACCACCCCAGAATTCCTTGGGTATGCGGAGACCCTGTGGGTGGCAAAAGCTGCATCGCTCACGCTTTTGGCGACGCCAACGAGTTTCAAGACCCCAGGATCTCGCTGATTCACTAGCAAGGAATAGTTCGAACCTATGTCCTCGATCTGGTCACTGGAGAACACCGCTAAAGCGGCGCTGACCAAACTGACCCCTAATACGATTCCCAGGATCTTGGTTCTAATTTTCACGCGACTGAGCATAGGAATTCCTGTCGATTGTAAAAACGCGGTTGCCTGCGGACGGGCCGCGCCTCTGCTGCTCGTTGGTCCGCATCGTGGAAAAGGCAGATTAACGTGAATTCCTTAATAATTTTTGACGTCCGCACGTCATTTTTGCGGTAGTACCACTAAAGACAAGATTATTCGCTTGTTTTGATGTTCGAACCTCAATAGATTTTGATCGATCCGGGGCTGCCGGATTTTTTCTTTAGAGGAGGAGATTAGAATGAGGTTGTTTCTTGCAGGGGGAGCGATGATCCTCAGCGCAACAGGCGTCGCTGCGGCCGAAACCAAGCAGTTTTTGACGCTTGCAGACGCGACGACGATGGCAGAGGCGTGCCTAAAGCATCAGTCAAAAGCGAAGTATAAGCCTATTAATGTCGTGATCGTCGACGACGGTGGAAACATCGTTCTGACGAACCGGCAGGATGGTGCATGTAAGGCTTGTGGGGACATTGCCGAAAGCAAAGCCCGCACAGCCGCACTTTTTGACGACGCTACAAGAAGCTTCGAACTGAAAGCCTACGGCAAAAACAAAGATGGCGAGGCAGCAGAGATGCCGGGCATTGCTCTGGTACCAGGTCTCATCGCGTTCCCCGGCGGGGTTCCCATTCACTCGGGAGGAACGGTTATCGGCGGCATTGGAGTCAGCGGAGCGAGTGGAGACGAAGATGAGCAATGCGCTATTGCTGCCATCGGAGCCTTTCAGGCCAGCCAGCACTAGCTTCTTCGGTCCTCACGCCTCTATGGGCGTGAGGACCAGTAGCGGAAACCAGAAAATTCTTTGAGTTCAGATCTATGCCAACGGGCCTTGAACCTGTGTCAGCCGACTCGATTACATTAGGAATGGAGTACATTCCCGGTCCGAAAACCCTTTCCGAGCATCCCGATCACTTTCTGAACTGTCAGGAAGCGATTGCGGACGCATTCAGACAGTTGGCCGAGCAAGCGGTGATGGCCGGTTGGGGAGAGACCGAAGTCGCCGGCGACTGGTGGATTGCCGACTGCCACATGCTTTCGCTGGCATCCAATCTGGAAACAGAGCGAATGTTAGACCAGGCGATCAAAGGCGGGCGCTAGGAGAATGTCGGACCGATATCCTCAGACGCCGGAATAGACTGGTCAAGGATTTGATGTCCGCAAAAAGGGCTGTTCGCGACGCAAAGGGCGACCCCGATGCGATGGCAAAGGCTCGACATCTGGTCGATGATGCCAAGGTTGCTCTCGGCGAGCGCGGTGCGCTCTGGTGGGAAGATGGCGCACCGGATTATAATCGGCACATGGCAAAAAACACGCCCTATGCCGAGTGGTTCGCCAACCTCGGAAAATAGGCTGGCGTCAAAGCAGCAGCGGTGCCTCGGGTGCAGACTTCTTTTTCGCCCACAGCTCGCTGGTCCGCTCCATTGTCACCAATTCAGCCGGAAATGTCCGTTTCTGGAATGCTAGCGCATCATCGAAGGTACCGTGCAGCCATTGTTCGTACTCATCGGGCTGTAACAGAACAGGCATCCGGTTGTGCACGGGTTGGATCGCCTCATTGGCGTCCGTCATGACCCCGGAATAGACCGGACCCCACTCGTCACTGATCCGCCACAGCCCTGCCCAAGCGAAGACCGGCTGGTCCTTCAGGGCAAACCAGGTGCGGGTCATTCTGCCCTTCTCCCCCTCGGCTTCGGCAAAACCCGTCACGGGGATCAGGCAACGCCATTGGGGTTTTCGAGCAAGACCAATCCACATGCCTTTCGCAAGGTCAGCGATATTGTTGACCGGCTTTGGCTTGGCTTCCGGCTTCATGCCTTTCAGGCGCAGCGGAAAACCCCACACCATCGAGCGGAGCTCGCGAACACCGTCATTCTCCGTCACCACCATCCCGGGCGTGCCCGGATAGACTTCCTCGGGAGCGTTCGATTGCATCGGGTTTGGCACACGGAAGTGTGCGGCCACTTCCGCGGCGGAAAGACGGACGGTGTACAAGTTGCACATGTGACGGACCTTTCAACACGAACCCCGGCTTACTTAAGCATGTTGTCCCGACGGGGTGAAGCCTTGGAGGGTGCAACGCCGCTTTGCCAGCGGTCGCGGCTGTGCAGGATTTCGAAATCATCGGAAGACGGCGGATCGCGAAACTGGAAGGCGATCACATCTTCGATCGAACCGTGAAGCCAGCGATCGTATTCTTGCCGCTCGAGCAAAACGGGCATTCGGTCGTTGAAGGGCCTGATCTTATCGTTTGCGGTCATGGTCATGCCGGCGAACACCGGGCCGAAGTCTGGAGTGTTCTTGCAGAACCCCGCCCAAGCCATCAAGGGTTGCCGGTTCTTCGAAAACCACGATCTGGTTTTCTCGCCTTTGACACCTTCGGGGTTGGCGAAGTGGGTGAGTGGGATCAAACAGCGGTATCTGGGGTCAACGACGATGCGATCCCAAAGCGGATTGGTGAGATCGGCAACGAGGCCAATGCGGCTCGGTGGCTCGCCTTCACGCCTCATGTCGCGTGTCTGTCGCGGAAAACCCCATGGGACGGACTTCAACAGCCGCAATCCGTCCTTCTCAAGGACGATCAGTCCCCGGGTTCCTTCCACGGTTTCGCTCGGCACCTCAAGCGCCGGTGCGTTATCGACCGCGAAATGGGCGACAATCTCCTCCAGGCTTTTGGTGACTGCAAACAGGCGCGACACATCGGTCTCCTCAATGGAAGTTTCTGGATTTGATCTTCAGATTATCGATATGAAGGTCTGGAATATAGATCTCGCGCGCCTGTACGACGGGTTTGGGATTGTCCCGTGGATCGGGCCCTCCTCCGTGCTTGACCTGGTCGCCGCGACCGTGCGGAAGTGGGAAGTCGCCGTCCCGATTACCAACGCTCGACAGGTCGGCGGAGAAATCGAACAGGCGCTGGGCAACGAGGTGAACGACGTCACCCTCCCGCTGGATGCGGCCATTGATGGCCATCATGCTCGCGGTCATCAACACCCGCCGCTGGCGTTCGAACAGCGATGGCCAGACCACGGCGTTGACGATGCCTGACTCGTCTTCCAGCGTGAGGAACATCAC
Source organism: Agrobacterium sp. rho-8.1 (assembly GCF_033957725.1). Taxonomy (NCBI): domain Bacteria; kingdom Pseudomonadati; phylum Pseudomonadota; class Alphaproteobacteria; order Hyphomicrobiales; family Rhizobiaceae; genus Agrobacterium; species Agrobacterium sp. rho-8.1. The sequence goes on along the minus strand of NZ_CP192792.1, from coordinate 46,590 downwards.
ACCCTTTGCCGATCCCGGCCGCTGTCGCACGAGAACCAGGCCGGCAGTCCAAAGCCATTTCCCGTCGCGTTTCCCCATCGCCTCGGCGCAGGTGACGATACCTTTCCGGTCGAGGTCTTTTCGGAGAAACGAGACCGGGTGCGCCCGCAAGGTGAGACCGGTGTGCGAGTAGTCCTCGACGACCTCCCTTCCCTCGGTCATCGACTTCAGCGCCACGTCGGGCTCCTGCATCTCGGCGATCACCTTGGCTTCGCGCTCAGCGGCGGCCGCCCAAAGCTCCAGTGGTTCCTCCCGGAGCGCTTTGATATCCCAGAGTGCCTGGCGCCGCTCCAGTTGCAGCGACGGCAGGAAAGCATCTGCCTCCGCAAGCTTGACCAGCGACGACGGCGATACGCCGGAACGCCGCCACATGTCATCGGCCGAGACGAATGGCTGTGTCGTTTTGCATTTAACCGTGAGATTCAAGTCCTAACAGTTTCAATAAGATAGCCCGGCACTTAATTTGAGACTTGGCATTTAATTTGAGATTCTGGCTTCACTCTTTGGCACCTAATGTGAGATTCGCCGCCAGGGAGAGATGGCTGCTTACGGTCACGCTTCCATGAGAAAATGACCTATATTACAGATGGTTACAGCCGAACTGAAAGGCGTTTGGCACGGAAAATTACACCGAGGAATCTCAAATTAGGTGCCATCACCAGTCTGAACGGGCGCATTCTTACAGTTAAATGTCAAACGACACACAGAGATCGAACGCCCCAAATCCGAGCTATGGCATTGTTCATGCTTCGTTCGGCCTTAGCGTACGATTTCGGACTGCTCTTGTTCTGACCCCAAGATCGCTACATCTGGTTCCGAAGTCATGTCATCTCCGCGCCATCAGGCTTGCTGCGCTGTCGGCCTGAACAGGATCTCGTTCACGTCGACGCTCTCCGGCTGGCTTATGGCAAAAAGCACCATTTCGGCAAAGGTTTCCGGAGGAAGAGCATATTTGGCGGCGTTCTGCATGTGATCGGCGAGACTGTCATCCTTAACCAAGTCCATCAGTTCGGTGGATGATGCACCCGGAGAGATGATCGTCGAGCGAATGTTGTGCGGGGTCATTTCCTGGCGCAGACCTTCCGACAGGGCTCGGACCGCATGCTTGGTCGCAGAGTAGATCGCCGTCGTCGGACCGACACGGTGACCAGCCGTCGACGCGACGTTGATGAAGTGACCCGACTTGCGTTCGATCATATGAGGCAGCGCTGCTGCAATACCATACATCACGCCCTTCAGATTGATGTCGACCATCACCTCCCATTCGTCGACCTCGAGCCGCTCAAGCAAGGACAGTGGCATGACGCCCGCGTTGTTCAACATCACGTCAACCGTTCCGAACGTCCTGAGAGCCTCATCGACCAGCGCCTGAACATCTCTTCTCTTCGAGACATCAGTCGGCACGGCCACTGCCAGTGCACCGTTGGATTTGAGCTCTTCGGCGAGTTCTTCGATCCGCTCGGCGCGCCGCGCGCCGAGTACGACGCTGGCACCCTTGGCGGACAAAAGGCGCGCCGCCGCCTGGCCGAGGCCGCTGCTGGCACCGGTGATGATGATGACTTTTCCTGCGACGTTATTCATAAGAGCCTCCTTGTTTGGTACTGATGGGCAGAGATCCGAGCGGTCGACCGCCGAGCATTGTCAGCCTTTGAGTATGGGACCGAGTGCTGCGAACACCTCGGAGCCGGGCGTACTGACAAAGTCTTTCACGAGCCTTGTCGAAAGGCTGAGGACGGATGTTGGGATTGCTCCGGCCTGCTCCATCTCCTCGAATGCCGCTCTCTCAGTCCGTTCGGACGCGCTGCCGATCGTGTCGACCACGAAATAGACGCGATAACCCGTAGCGAGGGCATCGAGGGCTGCCTGCAGCACGACGGCTTCGGCTGCGAAGCCGGAAATCACGAGCGTCCTGCGCGGGGTCTTGCGAAGTGCCGCGACCGTCGCCGCGTCCCCGAACGGGCTGATTGGCGTCCGCTTGATGGTATTAGTTTTGTCGGCGAAATCTTTCAGGCCTGGAATGAGGTCGGCGGAGCCGCCAGCGACGTCCACGACGCTGAAAAGAGTCGGAAGCTCCAGGGTCGTGCCGACCTTGGCGAGTACGCTCGCCGCGCGCGAGATCGCTTCAGGAGAATTCGTCTTCGAACCAGACACAAGACCGACCTGAAGATCGCCGAACAGAAGCTGCACGTCATTTGGGTCGATGCGTGATGTGGATTCCTTTTGTCCCGTCTGCGCCAGAGCAGGCATCGAGCTAAGGGCCACGGCCGCAGCGGCAAGGGCACCGCCACGAAACACGTCGCGGCGGCTGAGAATGTTCTTCATGTCATGATTTCCCAGTTTCGGTCCGTATTGCGTCAGACGCGGCCAAGCGGATGCTTTGAGCCGCCCGTCACTGGAAGTCCTGGTGCTGGTACGCCGTCCTTCATGTCGCGGTTGCGCTGGCCCATTCCAAATGCTCCGTAGGGATAGCCGCCAGGCGTGGGGCGACTTACGGTTTCCAACGCCTCGCTCGCCTTATCATCAAGGACCAGGTCCGCCGCGCCGAGATTGTCGTTGAGCTGGTCCAGCGTTCGTGCCCCGAAAATCGGAGCCGCGACGCCCGGACGATTTGCGATCCAGCTCAATGCGACTTGGCTCGGTGTGGCACCGCACTCGTTCGCGATCCGGATTACGGCATCGATCGTCGCCCAGTTCCGGTCCGACTCGGCATACTCCTCGGAAACCCATTGGTAGAGTTCCTTATTGGAACCCGCGCGCGTGTCGGATGCAGGAACCCCTCCTCGCTGGTATTTCCCGGACAGGAACCCGCCGGCGAGTGGCGACCAGGGAAGAATACTCACGTCATTGTAGAGTGCTGCAGGGACCACTTCCCATTCGTTCTCGCGCGACAGGAGGCTGTATTGCTGCTGCAGGCTGGCCGGGACCTGCAAGCCCATCGCCTTGGCTGTGGATGCAAAGAGTTGAAGCTGCCAGCCTGTAAAGTTCGAGAGCCCGAAATAATGGATCTTACCTGCCTGCACGGCCTCGTCGAGGAACCTAAGCGTTTCTTCTACAGGGGTTTGCATGTCCGAGGCATGGAGCTGGTAGAGATCGATGGTGTCGACGCCAAGCCGCTCGAGAGAACCGTCAAGGGCTCGGTGCAGGTGACGGCGCGAAAGGCCGACAGCGTTCGGATCCTCGCCGCTGCCAGCTCTGCCCTTGGTCGCAAGAATGACCCGGTCTGTGATTTCGTTCGGTCGCGATGCGAACCATCTGCCTACGACCTGTTCGGCGACACCGCCTACATAGACGTTGGCGGTATCGATCAGATTGCCGCCTGCTTCCAGGTAGCCGTCCATGATCGTAAACGCTTCATCCTCCGGCGTTTCGTCGCCGAAGGTCATGGTGCCAAGAGCAAGCTTCGATATCGAAATACCCGTGTTTCCGAGTTTATTGTGCTTCATAATTATATGCCTCCATATCTCGAACGGTCGGTCAGACCGCAACTGGACACGAATATAGGCCGCACGATGGGCGGGATTACCCGCGATAATCTACATGCCGCTTTAAGCAGGGCTAAAGAATACCAACTGCTTTTAGACGCAAATTGCTACTTCGTTTCCCGGTACCGAAGAGCGTGGAGCAACAGACTGAAAGCCGGGGTGTGCTGACGGCGGCTCGGATAATAGATGTGGTAGCCGGGATAGAGCGGCGTCCAATCCTGTAAAAGTGGAACGAGCGCACCGCTGTCGATATGAGGATGAACCTCTTCTTCAGGAAGATAAGCCAATCCCGCACCTGATAGTACGGCCTTAAGGATGATGCCGAGACCGTTGAAAGTCACCTGCCCATCGACACGAACGTTGATGGTGCGGCCACTCTTCTCGAATTCCCAGGCATACAGCCCACCGAGCGTCGGCAGCCGGAAATTGATGCATCGGTGATTAGTCAGTTCCTGCGGCACCTTGGGCTTCTGACGGCCTGCTATATAGGAAGGCGCGCCGACCACAATCATGCGGGTCTTCGGCCCGATCGGTAATGCGATCATGTCCTTGGCGACAGTCTCGCCTAAACGAACGCCCGCATCGTATCGCTCACCTACGATGTCGCTGAGGCCGTAGTCGATCGTAACCTCGACCTTGATGTCTGGATACTCGGGCAGGAAGCGTTCGAGGACGGGCCAGATAATGGATTCGGCTGCGTGCTCGTCGCTTGTCAGACGGACGGTCCCCGCTGGCTTCTCCCGCAGCTCGTTCATCGAGGTCAGCGCTGCGAGGATGCCGTCGAGGCGCGGTCCGATCTCGTTCAGAAGTCGATCCCCGGCCTCTGTAACGGAGACGTTCCGGGTGGTTCTCGTTAGCAGACGAACCCCAATCCTTGCCTCCAAAGCCGTGATCGTTTGGCTGATTGCAGACGGCGAGACTCCGATCTTAACCGCCGCGCGCGTAAAACTTTGTTCCCTGGCCACTGCGACAAAGGCCTGCAAATCATCAATACTTTCCCGCGCCATTTGTTAGCCCTGCTTAATGCGAAATCCGCATTCTACCGAGTAATCGCCGAGGTTTACATCCCCTATGGTGGCCCAAAGACAATGGAGCCGATCGAAACTCATGCCGGATACGATTTCAGAAGCAGAACCCTCGACGCCTCTGTGGGCAGCCGTCTGGGCAACGGGCCTTGGCGTTTCCAGCCTGACCGCGGCCGAAATGCTTTCTTTCAGTCTACTGACTCCGATTGGGGAGGACCTCGGCATCACGGAGGGCATGGCGGGTCAGGCTTTGACGGCAACGCTGTCGTCGCCTTTTTCACTAGCATTTTCGTCGCCGTCCTCACGCGCAGGCTCGATAGGCGCAATCTGCTGCTGTGGCTCTCGGTGATCCAGATCGTATCCAACCTGATCGTCGCTTTCGCACCGAACCTTGCGGTTCTTCTCATAGGAGGAATGTTCCTCGGCCTCTCGCTTGCCGGAGGCAACTGTAGCGTTTTCGCTCGCGGAGACTACATCGTCGGCTTCGCATTGCCGCAACAGCGAACTCGAGTGCGCGGGTCCTTCTCGCGCACTCGAGCCCCGTCGCCGGGGTAAATGCTGAACGCATTGTCGCCACGGCATTCATGCGTCTCCCGCATAAGCGCTATCAAAGAACCGTGTCTAATCTGTCGGCTCCTTATTACTAAATCCATCAGGGCAAGCGAAGGAGCGTAAAATGGAATACAGACATCTTGGCCGCACAGGCCTGAAGGTCAGCCCACTATGCCTGGGGACCATGAACTTCGGCGAATACGCCGATGAAGAGACAAGCTTCCAGATCATGGACAAGGCGCTGGAGGTCGGCATCAATTACTTCGACACGGCGGATGTCTATGGCGGCCCTAACTCACCCGATATGAAGAAAGGCTATGGCATTTCAGAAGAATATATCGGACGATGGCTCGCGCAGGGTGGACGCCGCGAGAAGATCGTGCTGGCCACCAAGGTCTATCAACCGATGGAGGTTGGGCCGAACGACAAGTACCTGTCGGCCTACCATATCCGAAAGGCCTGCGAAGACAGTCTGCGCCGTTTGCAGACGGACCACATCGACATCTATCAGATGCACCACGTCGACCGAAAAACGCCGTGGGAGGAGATATGGCAGGCGATGGAACTGCTCGTGCAGCAGGGCAAGGTTCTCTATGTCGGATCCAGCAACTTTGCAGGATGGCACATCGCCACGGCCCAGTCGAACGCCAATGCCCGCAATTTCCTCGGGCTTGTCACCGAACAGAGCCTTTACAATCTCACAGCGCGGACGATCGAGCTGGAAGTCATTCCCGCCTGCCGTCACTATGGTCTGGGTCTCGTGGCATGGAGCCCTCTCGGCGGCGGACTCCTCGGCGGAATTCTGCAGAAGGCGGCAGATGGTCGCCGCTCCAAACCCAAGGTCACGAAGCAGATCGACAAGCTCCGTCCCCAACTGGAAGCCTATGAGTCGCTCTGCCAGGAAATTGGTGAGAAGCCTGCGGACGTAGCGCTGGCCTGGCTACTGCAGAATCCTGTCGTCACCGCTCCCATCACTGGTCCGCGCACCGTCGAGCAGCTTACCGAGAACCTCGGAGCGTTGAACGTCACCCTGTCTCAGGACACGCTGAACCGCCTCGACGAGATCTGGCCCGGATACGGGGTCGGCGCACCGGAAGCCTATGCTTGGTGATCATGCCGAGAACTCCACCGGGCGACGCCCGGCTTTAAACCGAACTCGCATTCGAAAGGAACGGACATGAACAAACTTGCCGCTACGGCTCTGTCGATGACACTCGCAGCCTCGCTCCCCGCGCTTGCAGATGAGGACAAGAAGCGTTTCGGGTCTTTGCCCGTTACCATGGCCGACGTTCAGTCGGTCTCTCCCGCTCTGGCCAAATACACGCAGAAGGATTTGTTTAACGACCTCTGGAAGCGTCCTGGCCTTTCACCGCGCGACCGTAGCGTCGTCACGGTGGCGGCCCTGATCGCCCGGAACCAACCCGTCGAGATGCCGTATCACTTCAATCTGGCGCTCGACAACGGTGTCACGGCCGCGGAACTTTCGGAGATCATCACTCACCTTGCCTTCTATTCAGGTTGGGGGAATTCAATGGGCGCGGTTGCTGTAGCCGCGCAGGTCTTCGCCGAACGTGGCATCGGTGCGGACCAGTTCCCCGAAGCATCGCCTGCGCCACTTCTACTCGATGAAGCAGCAGATGCCGAGCGTGCTGAGGGGGTCGAGAAGAACGTCGGCTCTGTTTCACCGGGTGTTGTGGAATACACGAACGGTGTCCTGTTCAAGGATCTCTGGCTCCGTCCTGGCCTAGCTCCACGCGACCGCAGCCTCATCACCGTCACGTCCCTTATCTCGTCCGGCCAGGTCGGTCAGATCAACTACCATCTCAACCGCGCGATGAATGCCGGGCTGACGCAAGATCAGGCCTCGGAAATGCTGACACAGCTCACTTTCTATGCCGGATGGCCGAACGTCTTCTCCGCCGTTCCGGTGGTGAAAGACGTGTTCGAAAAGCGACCGAGCTAATCTCGCCGCGGGATATCGTGCCCGCTTCCGAGTGACTCGGGCACGATCACTATCGCTCACGCAGGGCATCGACGACGACCTTGAACGCCGCGGAAGACTGTCGTCGGCTCGGATAAACCAGATGATAACCGGAATAATACGGGCACCAGTCCCCCAGCACCTCGACCAGCCTCCCAGCCTCAATCTCGGGCTGGGCGAGCCCTTCCGGAATGAAGCCCAGGCCGAAACCGTCGATTGCCATATTGCGGATCTGGGTGATACCATTGCAGGTCATCTGGCCATCGACCCGCACTCGGAGCTCCTGACCGTCCTTTTCGAACTCCCAGACATACAACCCGCCCTTGGTCGGCAGGCGGAGGTTGACGCAGTTGTGGTGCGTCAAATCCTGTGGAATGATCGGCGCTGGATTGCGGACTAGGTAATCCGGCGATCCGATGACCACCATTCGCTGTTCCGGACTGATCCGCACCGCTATCATCCCCTGCGAGACGATCTCCCCAAGACGGACACCGGCATCGAAGCGTTCGGCAACGATGTCCGCCAGACCGTAGTCGACGACGAATTCCACGTTGATGTCCGGATAATCGTGCAGCACCTCACGGAGCTTCGGCCAGAGCACGTGGTCGATCGCGAAATCCTCGGCTGTGATGCGAATGGTTCCGGCAGGCTTTTCCCGCAGATCCGTCAGCGCGATCAACTCGCCTTCGATCTCTTCGAACCTCGGGCCCACCATCGTCAGCAGGCGTTCGCCTTCCTGCGTGGGCGCAACGCTGCGGGTTGTTCGCGTCAAGAGGCGCAACCCGAGACGCTCCTCAAGGCCGCGGACAGTGTGGCTCAGGCCCGACTGCGAAACGCCGAGTTTGGCAGCGGCCTTGGTGAAGCTCCGCTCGCGGGCGACGGCAAGAAACGCGAGCAGATCGTTAACGTTCTCACGCAGCATTCATGGGATCCTCACATCAATCGAGTGTGATCCTAGCAGGATCAAGCCAAGACGCCACCCTCTATTCATGCGCTGAGTCCATATGTCTTTGCAGAATTGGACACCTAATTCTTCTAAATGAGCTGCACTATCTTCTAATCAACCCGATCAGGAAGGATCAGCTCATGGACATCACGAGAAACGGCAGCACGCCCTCGAACAAGGGACCAGCGGATTGGTTCACGGGCACGGTGCGCATCGACCCCATGTTTGCAGCCAATGACGCCCGTCGCGGCTCGGCCGGAACTGTCACGTTTGAGCCGGGCGCACGCACGGCGTGGCATACGCACCCGCTTGGCCAGACCCTTATTGTGACCGCCGGCTTTGGCCGCGTCCAGCGCGAAGGCGGACCAATCGAGGAAATCCGTCCGGGCGACATCGTGTGGTTTCCGCCTGGCGAAAAGCACTGGCATGGCGCGTCACCGAAGACCGCGATGACCCATATCGCCATCCAGGAGCATGTCGATGGCAAGGTGGTCGACTGGATGGAACACGTCACGGACGACCAATACCAAGGCTGATCCGAACGTACCGAATTCGGAACATCGAACCCTCCGAACTCCCTCGAGCGGGATCCAAGAATGCTGTCCAAACCTTTAGAAGGAGATCGCGAATGTGCGAAGCGTGTGGTGATTTTACACATGGGGCTGGAACGAGCCGTCGTAGCCTGCTGATCGGCGGCGCAGGACTGGTGGCAGCGCCACTCATGGCAATGGCTGGACGTGCAAATGCGCAGTCCAGCGCAGATGGTCAGGCCGTCGACATCGGGCCGAGCAAGGTGCGGGCCTTCGGCGCAACGAGCGCGACATCCAAATTAAGACAGATCGAGATCGATCGTCGGGCCGTTGGACCAAGCGACGTGCTTCTCGACATCCTTTACGCGGGGATCTGCCATTCCGACATCCACTCCGTGCGCAGCGACTGGGGTCCGACGAATTACCCCATCGTTCCTGGTCACGAAATCGTCGGTCGAGTGCGTGCTGTCGGCCGCAACGTCACGAAGTTCAAGGTCGGCGACATCGGTGGCGTCGGCTGCATGGTTGCCTCCTGCGGGGAATGCGAGAACTGCCTTGCCGACCGCGAACAAAATTGCCTCAAGGGAACGACATTCACTTATGACGCTCCGGACAAGGTCAGCGGCGGACGCACTTTCGGTGGCTATTCCGACGCCATCGTCGTCACCGAGAAGTTCGTCATCCGGATGCCTCCCTCCGTCGATCTGGCGGCTTTCACGCCGATCCTTTGCGCAGGCGTAACCACCTTTTCGCCGATGCAGCACTGGGAACTGGAACCTGGCCAGAAGATCGGTGTCGTGGGACTGGGCGGTCTCGGACATATGGCAGTCAAGCTCGCCGTCGCAAGGCGGGCAGAGGTCACGGTCTTCACGACCACGCCCGAAAAGGTTGCGGATGCCAGACGTCTAGGCGCAAAGAACGCCGTCCTGTCGACGGACACCGAAGCCATGAAGCGGGTCTCAGGCCAGTTCGACCTGCTGATCTCGACGGTTCCGAAACCCTATCAGATGCAGCCCTTCATCGACACGCTGAAGCTCGATGGCACGATGGTCAATGTCGGGGCGCTCGGTACGCTGCAAGGCGGACTCAGCGGCATGCTGATGGGGTTCGGCCGCAAAAGTCTTGCGGGCTCGATGATCGGCGGCATCGCTGAAACCCAGGAGGTTATCGACTACTGCGCCGCGCGTAACATCAAGGCCGATGTCGAGGTCATCACGCCTAACCAGATCGATCGCGCCTACGAGCGCGTCATGGCCAAGGACGTTCGTTACCGCTTCGTCATCGACATGTCCGCGGGCCGGAAGGCTTGATTGCGCGAATTCACATCTCCCCTGTTCTGAAAAGAAAGAACGAACCATGAAACAGTTTATAGCTACTGCCATCACTCTTGCCCTCTACGCTTCGACCTCGGCCCACGCCGAAACATCGCAGTTCTCGCAGGGCGGCTCGCGCCCTTCGATGAAAGGACCGGAATCCAATTTCACCGGGTCGGTCACGGTCGATCCTCTTTATTCCGACAACGAGCACACAAGTAATGCAGGCGGCCACGTGACATTCGACCCGGGTGCCCGCTCGGCATGGCACACGCACCCTGCAGGCCAGATCCTCATCGTGACGTCGGGGACTGGCTGGGTGCAGGAAGAAGGCGCGGAAAAGCGCGTCATGCGACCGGGAGACGTGATCTGGTGCCCGCCCGACGTGAAGCATTGGCACGGCGCGACCGCAACGACTGGCGTCGGCCACATCGCCATCACCAACATGAAGGACGGCAAGAACGTTGCCTGGATGGAGAAGGTGTCGGATGAGCAATATCTCGACTGAGCACTGAACCGGGGATCCGTCGATGAGACATGCAATGACATTGACCGGGGCGCTCGCGCTGGCCACCGCTCTAACATCGTTGGAAGCTCGGGCTCAGGATCTTCGTCCGGAGTCGCTTGCTTCCGCCACAGCCAGCTCGGACTGGACAGCCGAAGTGGTTGCCGAAGGGTTGGATTATCCTTGGGAGATAAAGGAGGCTGACGGTCGGATCTGGATCACCGAGGCCGCGGGCATTGTCGTCTCGGTCGCAGACGGACGACTGACCCGCCATGCGGTCCAGACATCCGACGCAATCGCCCGCGAAGGCGGCGGCGGTCTGTTGGGCATGGCGCTGTCGAAGGACTTCGGCACAAGCGGTACCGCTTATTTCTACCAGACCTATCGGGTCGGTGGCGATCTTGCGAACAAAGTCATCGAGGCGCGCTTCGACGGAAACTCATGGCGGGAAACACGGGTTCTGATCGACGGGATTCCCGGCCACCGTCTCTACAACGGCGGCAGGGTCGGGATCGGTCCGGATGGGAATTTGTATGTGACGACCGGATGGACGGAGAACCGCCAGCGCCCCCAGGATGTCTCGAGCCTTGCGGGCAAGGTCCTGCGCATGACGGTAGATGGAAAGGTGCCGGCCGACAATCCCTATCCCGGCTCCTACGTCTATTCCCTCGGGCATCGAAACCCACAAGGTATCGCCTGGGATGCGGATGGTCGGCTGTTCGTTGCGGAACACGGGCAGTCCGCCCATGACGAGATCAATCTGGTGCTGCCCGGCGGGAACTACGGATGGCCGATCGTTTCCGGCAATGAAAACCGTCAGGGGATGGAGCGCCCGCTCATTCACTCCGGCAACCAGACCTTGGCACCGTCCGGCATCGCATTCGCGGGCAATGACCTGCTTGTCGCGACGCTCGTCGGCAAGGGCCTCTACGCCTTCGACGAACGAGCAAAGGTCTTCAAGCCGATCTTCACGTCAGGCGACAGAGTTCGCGACGTGCAGCCCGTTGGCCGCGACATCTACCTCATCACCACGAACCGATCCCCGCGGGCGGAAGGCCCATCGCAGGATCGGCTGCTGAAACTGACCCGGACGCCATAGTCCGACCAACACATCGATACGACAGGAAAACCAGGAATGACATTCGATTTTCAGAACAAGGTGGCACTTGTCACGGGCGCTGCATCCGGCATGGGACTGGCCACCGCGAAGAAGTTCGCGGTAGCAGGCGCAGCGGTTGCTTTCGCCGATGTCAACGAAGACGCGGTCAAGGATGCGGCCGCAGAACTGGTTGCGGAAGGCCATCGTGCCATCGGTATCCGCTGCGACGTCGCGAACATGGAAGAGGTCGAGGCGATGGTTAGCGAGACGATCGCCACCTTCGGCGGTCTCGACGCAGCCTTCAACAACGCAGGCGTCCAGAGCCCCGTGGCGGAGACCGCGCTGGCCGAAGCTTCCGACTACGACTTCGTTATGGGCGTGAACCTGCGCGGCATCTGGAACTGCATGAAGTACGAGCTGCTGCACATGCGCGAACAGGGGAGCGGCACGATCGTCAACAACTCTTCGCTCGGGGGCCTCATCGGTATTGCCGAGCGCGGTATCTATCACGCCTCCAAGCACGGCGTCGTTGGCCTGACGAGGAGTGCTGGTCTCGAATACGCCCCGAAAGGCATCCGCATCAACGCGGTTTGCCCAGGCATCATTTCGACGCCGATGGTCACCGAAATGCTTGAGACGCAGCCGGAAGCAATGGACGTGATGATGAAGGATGTTCCGATCGGCCGCCTCGGTACGGCCGAGGAAATCGCCGATGCCGTGCTGTGGCTCTCCAGCCCAGCCTCGACATTTGTGATTGGGCACGCGCTGCCCGTCGACGGCGGCTACACGGTTCGGTGAGCGGGAACGAGGATACGATCCGATGACACGAGAGATCGACGCAACCCAGACGGATCCACCTCCGGCCGCCATGGTGTCCGAGGTCTGGCTAATGATCGTGCTTGGCACGCTCCTGGCCTTCGCGTCGATCTCCACTGACCTTTACCTTCCGGCCATGCCATGGATGAGTGCCGCGCTGCAGACCAGCCAGGGCACTCTCCAATATACCGTCTCGGGATACCTCGTTGGGTTCAGCATAGGGCAACTCTTTTGGGGACCGATCTCCGATCGGTTCGGACGGCGCATTCCGGTTGCCGTGGGTCTCGTGCTTTTCATGGCCGGATGCGCGGGCTGCGCCCTCTCGACCACCGTCACGCAACTGATTGCCTTCCGGCTCCTGCAGGCGGTAGGTGCCTGCGTCAGTGTCGTGCTTGCCCGGGCGATGGTGCGTGATCTCTACCAGCGCGACCGCGCGGCAAAGTTTCTGTCGACACTCGCGAGCGTCACGGCAATCGCGCCCTTGCTCGGACCAAGTGTCGGTGGGCTCATCCTGAGGGTAGCGGATTGGCAGGCGATCTTTTGGTTGCTGGTCGCGATCGGCTTCGCGACGCTAGTCGCTCTGTTCACCATACCGGAGACGCTTCCTGCGGAGCGTCGCAATCCGCAGACGGTGACAAAAGCCTTCAAAGCCTATGGATCGCTGCTCCTGGATAAACGTCTACTCGCCTATGCCGGGGCGCTAGGGTTCTTCTATGCCGGGATCTTCGCCAATATCTCTGGTTCGTCATTCGCCTATATCGACTACCACCGTCTCTCGCCACAGGCGTTCGGGTTGGCCTTTGCCGCAGCGACCATCGGCCTGATGGGGATGAACGTCGTCAACGCCCGTCTGGTGGTGCGCTATGGCAGCGATCGGATGTTGAAAGCAGGGACGATCGGCGCTGCTCTTGCAGGCTCCCTACTGGCGTTCGTGACCGCAACGGACTTCGGGGGCGTCTATTCGATGGCTGCGGGTCTCTGGCTGTTTGTCGCGATGAACGGCCTCATCAGCGCAAATTCGATTTCCGGAGCGATGACCGATTTCCCGATGAGGGCTGGGGCGGTATCGGCGTTCATGGGTGCAATCCAGTACGGCAGTGGCGTGATAGGATCCGCGATATCGGGTTCCTTCGCAGATGGCACCCCGTGGCCCATGGGAGCTGTGATTGCTGCCAGCGGCTTTGGATCCCTTATATGCGCAACGTTGATCAAATCTGGAAAAAAACATAACCGAACGCCATGATAGGACGCACGCTAACAGCACGCGGCTGAAATGCGATGACCAACTGACCGCTATGGCCAAGTTTCTCACTAGGCGTAGCCTGACTGCGTCCCCTTTGGGCGAGCAAGTTGTGTCTGAACGCGAACGTCAAGCATTAGATCTCCCCTATAAGCTGATGCATAGGGGAGATAACAACAGACCCAATTCCGCCCACCGAAGGCCGGGCGAAATGGAATGCCGAGTTCACTAGAACTTGTAGCTGGCGCCTACGAGAACCTTATGCTGTGTTGCGCCAAACTCACCGATCGATGAGCCGAAGTCTTTGTTGCCGAAGTCCGAGTACCGATACTCACCACGAACCAGGATATTATCGGTGAGGGCGTGCTCGACACCGCCACCAGCAGTCCATCCGATCAGAATGTCGTCCTTCTTGTCCGCACCAGCAATATCGACCTTGACGCCTGCCGCTGCAACACCTGCGGTGGCAAAAAACAGAGTGCGATCCCATGCATAACCAACGCGGCCGCGGCCAGACGCATCCCATTCGACAGTTGCGTTGTTGGTCTTCTCAAAATTGTAGTTGAAGTCGTTCTCGATACCGAAAACGATGTTTCCATGCTGGAAATTGTAGCCGGCATGCAGACCCGCCGACCCGCTGTCGAGATCCACGTCGGAGCCGAAAATCGTTGCTTGGTTCCAATTATATCCACCCTGGGCGCCGAGATAGAAGCCAGACCAATCGTAAGCAGAAGAGACCTGCGGCTCGCTTGGAGGCGAGGGCTGCTCATAGACTAGATCGGCTGCAAGAACCGGTGTTGCAGAAGAAAGCGCAAGTGCTGCGAAGGCCAGAAGTCTGAGTTTCATGGGATCGTTCCTGTGTTGTGTTTCGAAGCAGGATCGCCTCGTGCTCGGCCTGCTTATGCAGCCCACTATGGTTCAGAGGCATGTTGCAGAGTGTCTTTTCAGATTATGTTTTGTTGCGATGCGGAATTTCGATCGCCTGCGGTGCCTATCGAGTTGTCGTATTTCAGCAGCGTCCATGACGGGTCGCCATGCGCTCTCGACTAATGTTGGCCAGCAGTTGCTGGCTGGCTTCAGTCAACAAGCGCCCTAACTGATCGACGGATATGCCGTCGGCATGCATCATCTGACGGATCAGCGGGTCTTTTAGAACGTCTTGAACTGTCAATTCACCATCGAACATGATGATCTCCTATGTGGGGCACTTATGGACGTCTCAGATCGCCTTGAGTTGTCGAAATCAGGCCGTATCGAGGCGGAGTGTTTGATTAGATTACACTGTGGGCAGAGATGCTGGAGGGCGATCTCACTGCAATGCCTGACTGCGCTGTGGTTGCCCTACAACACTTGCCTACGCACTACAGCCGCGTGCTGCGTTAAACAACTACTGTCAAAGACGCGAGTGCCACCCAAGCGCAAGGCGGCCCGGCAGACAATCCCCAATGCTCGTCAGTCGTTTCTGCAAAACACTGACGATGGAGCATTCCTGCAGAACCGGCGGTGATCTTGGGCTTCTCGATACGCTGCTTCGTCTTGACGACGATTTTCGTCCCGCCGCGCCTGCTGTCGCTGCCATGCTTCCCGGGCACGATCACGCTGCTCGGGCGTGCCGTAATAATTACGAGAGTATTCCGATGATTGATCGTAGGGGTAGTCGTCACTTACGCAGCCGGAAAGTATCGGTAGAACGATCACCCATAGACTAACGGCTACCTTCGCTTTCAATGTCGGCATGTCTCATCCTCGCTGGTTCTTTATGGAAAATTACTGCCGCCGCAGCTTTGCTGCACCGAGCGGTGCCAGCCACCATCAATCCAGCTTCGCCATTCCCCGCGCCGCATCTCGACCAAATTTCAGCGTCGTGAACGGCAAAGCCGCAGTCTGAACGAGCACAAATCCCGCGCCGTTCACCACAGCCGCTCCGATTTCCACGGCTTGGCTCGGACGTCCGGCGTCTGTCTTTTCTGCGGCAATACCGGACGGCATTGCGTGACCCCCGGGTGAGATCGAGCCGACAACCAAGGGACCTCGGGTGTCGCAAGCCGGGTCGCATCGATCGTAGCGGGTAACCTGGATCGAATTCTTTATCGCTGCCGCGTAATTGACCTTCTCGACCCGACCCGATTTGACGGGTTCAATGACCGGACGTTTGGTTGGAATGACAGTGTATGGTTGTGAGGCGAATTGCGTTTTGCTGACCGGCTTCAGTAATGGCGCGGCATCGACAATGTCCCGCAGTGCCGTTGGAACGCTCACTGTTTCCGGACCGCCAGGATACGAGACCATGGCCTTCTCCGGAACAGTGACATGTGTTGGCCCAAGATCGCTGTAGGCGAACATGCAGATTGTACCGAGAACAAGGCTGCTTACCCCCAATGCAAGTGATGTCAAACGATTGAAGCGCGGCTTTGGTATCGGCTGTATTTCAAGATCATGGCGATGCTGCCACACGCGCTCTGCTCGGACTACACCGGCATTGGATGTTTCGCGTGGGGAAATGATATCGTCTTCGTGATAGCTGGACATTGGATGCCTTTCTTTGGCAATTAAAGATGGCAGGCAGAGCCTGTACGACCCAACTATTGGAGCAGAGCTCGAAATAGGTTGGAATTGCAGAACTGCTTCGTCATGGCTCAGTACCGCTCGTGAACGACACCCATGATATCGCCATACCGCGACACGCTTACGAGGAGATCGTCGCCGCTCCGGCTTGCGTTCACCAAATAACGCTCGCCGACATCCTGAACGCTCCTGACCCTGTAGCCCCGATCTTCAAGCAAGGTGATGACGTCGTTCGGTCCAAAGCTCGACCGTTCCCTTGACCAATGGTTCTGATCGTTATGGAGGCGATTCCACGAATGCAGAAAGTTGGCTTCCGTATTACCGTCGAACGCGTAGGTATCTGAAGGCTGGCCGTCATGGATAACCACCTGCGGGAAGGCCGGGAGGGCGGCGGTAGCGCTTAAAGCAGCAGCCGCACTGAAAACGATGATGTAGCGTCTCACGAAACTCTTCCTTGGATTGAGCGCCGCACGGATTGACCCGGGACCGAGTGCGATCATTGCGCGTGCGACGAACGAAAACTATGCCAACATGATGCACCGAGCTGCTGTTGCTGTGTGTCGTTTGTTGTTGCAAAATGTTGCGTCCGCTCACTGGCGCAACTGCGCAAGCAGAGCATCGGCTCCCTTATCGATCGCCACCTGCGAGGCCTTGAGAGCTCCAAAGCTTGCGCCGACGTTCATCGCGTTCGGGTACTGCTTGGTGACATAAGCCGACAACAACGTGTTGCTCGTGGCGTCGTAAATCTCGACTGCGTAGGCCACGGATCCAGTCATCGACCCTTCCTTGTCGCGTGCTGCCTGCACGGCATTGTAGACACCACCTCCGACGTCGAGATGCGAGAAAGGGCCGAGCACGGGCGTGGTCGTCTTTGCTCCGGTGAGCGTCAGATGGATCCTTAAAGTGCCTGGCGCAGATGAATTGACAACGGAAAACCGTGTTCGCAGTTTCTGCGTGAACTGGGACTGCATGTAGGTAGCAAGTGTATTCTTGTCCTGCTCGCTGATCTTGACGAACTGGTTGTCCTGACCGCGATAGATGGTGACCGGATCGACAATGATCTTGTCGTACTGCCGCCAGTTGGTGCCGCTGTTGTACCGGTAGAGAATGCGGCCGCTGCGGTCACTCGGATCGGGTTTCAGGTGCTGGGCGGATGAAAGACCGGCATAAGCAGTTGGATCCGCCGTTGTGCAACTGGCAAGAGTGCCGCTAACGATGAGGCAGGCGCTAGCTTTCAAAAGTATTTTCAAAGATTTGGCTCCAGCCGGGGTTAGCGCCGTGCGGCGAGTGTGGCTGGATGAGCGATAGCCGAAGGGAGCGTTACTGTGTTTTAAATGATGTTAGGAAATGTTCGCGCCATGAAAACCTTAAACACCTGACGCGTGGTCGGTTATTTTTTCGCGCTGAACGGCTTCGCCCTTCGGCAGGATCATTTCTACGACAAGGCCATTTGGCTGACGATCCAATAGCGTAAAAAGGCCCTTATGACCTATCGCTACAACCCCTTGGGCAATCGAAAGCCCCAAACCGAAACCGCCGCTTTTTGCGCCTGTTTGCCGGGATTCATCAACCTTGAAAAAAGGCTCAAGAACCCTCTGCTTCAGGTCATCAGGCAGACCAGGACCATCATCGGAAACTTTGATAATGACCGCGTCACCGTGGTCTTCCAATTCGATCTCGATATGCTGGGCGTAGCGGGACGCATTGTCCACCAGATTTGACATTGCCCGCGTCAGCCCCTGTGGCATGCACATATATGTCAGACGCCTAGGGCCAATAAAGCGGATGTTAACGCCAGTATCTGCGAAATCGTCCGAGATCGTTTGAAGAAAACTTGACAGGTCCACCTTTCGGGCGGGCTCGAATTTGTTGTCCAGAAAACTGAGGCTGGCGTCGATCAGCGAGGACAGCATTGTGATGTCAGCCAGCATCATCTCTTTCAGCGCCGTTTCGTTTGATCGATCAATACGCATGCGCAAGCGGGTAAGCGGTGTTCTGAGGTCGTGGCTGATCGCTCGCAGCACCCTCGTCCGCTCTCGCAACATCGTCTGAATCCGGCCTTGCATGACGTTGAGTGACGCTGCCAAACTCCGGATCTCGGATGCACCTTCCGCTTTGAATGGTTCCTCAGAGTGATCGTCCATGCTGACGCGCTGTGCTGCGGCCGCAAACCGCACAAGGGGCTCCGTGATCAGCCAACTGCCGAGATAGGCAAGAAGTATAAGCGGTATGACGATTTTGAGAAGCCCGCTTGCCATGGCAGGCGCCAGCCAGACACTGGTCGGGAACTGCGGCATGGCGAAAGCTAGGGCCCTCGTCTCACCAACTTTGACAGTGAGCACCGACGGTCCGTCATTGCCCCAGATCGCGGAACGGATCGATGTCAGAATTCCATCGTTGATGAGGTCTTTGACCCGCGTCAAAATCTCCGGGTTTGGTGTGCCGGCTCTATAAGAAATGGACGCTTGGGAGGGCGTTGCACGCTGGGTCGGAACACCCAACCGACCAGCGTATTGAAGTGCTGCGTCTTCCTCACTCGGCGTCCGTCCACGCGCAAACTGCTCAAGTATCGTTTCGATGCGTCCGGCGTACAAACCGATCTCGATTCCCTTGTCATGGCGTCCATAGATGAACGGCTCCGTCGTGGCCGCAACTGTTGAGACAAGAACGACCAGCAGGATCGCGAGGAAAAAAAGCTGTTTGCGGATAGAGGCTGTGCGGAGGCCCCTCATAGAAGGCGCTCTACCTTGGAGGCAAATAGGTATCCTCCAAGCCGGACGGTCTTGATGTATGTCGGGTCCTTCAGATTGGGCTCAATTTTCTGTCGGACGCGGCTGATATGGGCATCGATACTTCTTTCGATAGGGCCCGCTGAGCCAGCGTGAGTCATCGCCAGGAGTTGCTCACGTGTCAGTATCTTGTTTGGGTGGCAGCAAAAGGCCCAAAGCAGATCGAACTCCGCTGTTGTCATGGAAACCTGGGCTCCTTCAGGGTCGAACAGCTGGCGGCTCTTCGGATCAATCCGCCATCCTGAGAACGTCATCGGTTCAAGTTCAGGCTCCGGCTCACTGTGATCGGACGCCCTGCGCAGGATGTTTTTAATACGCGCTATCAGCTCGCGCGAATTGAATGGCTTTGTAACATAGTCATCAGCACCCAGTTCCAAACCAAGGATGCGGTCGATATCTTCGCGCAGGGCCGTCAGCATCAGGATCGGCGTTTTTCCGGAGGACCTCAGCCTTCTACAGATGCTGAAGCCGTCCTCGCCGGGCAACATGCCGTCGAGAAGGATCAGATCAAAGCTGTGACGGGCAAGCATCCTGTCCATTTCGACCGCGTTTGCGACCGAAGCTGCCTCAAAACCGTTACTTTTGACCAGATCGACCAGCATATCGGCAATATCTCGGTCGTCCTCAACGACCAGAACCCGTGCCTGGGTTGGGGTTACCATTCGAATCGTTGAATTGTTGCCCGGCTGCTGCGGAGACATCGCCATAAAAACTCTTGCCGGGTCTATCCCGTGTGTTGCGGTGAGCGAGATGCGGCACCGTGCCGCACTTCATTCTACCTCTATCCCATCTCGTGCAAAACTTTATTCGGAAATGTTGCAAGATGTTGCGGCGCTCTTTGCATATAAATCTGGTTAGCTAACGTTCCAATACCGTAGATCGGAGTGGGTCTTATCGAAACCGGGCATCGACAATGACAGCGGCGATGTAACAGGCTCTGATTGTCAACAAAGAGAAAAACGCCGCAGACACCCAGGCGATTAGATGACGTCTGGAATGCGATCGCCGAGGCAATCTCTCTGCCAGTGCGAGACATTTGTGCTTGGCGAACCGTGCCGCTGCAACAAGAATGAAGAATGCGAGGATGATGTAACCGCTGAACGATGCAGCATTGATCAACCACAACATCATCAAACGTCCTCCCAAAAATGACTGTTCCTGTCTTGGAGCGACAATCTGCGTTACGTGAGAATACCCCGAGCGCCGCGGCTTGCCCTTAGCTCTATGGTCTGCCGCATGACATCCCTCCGAGTCGGCCGGAAAGCCAACTTCGCGAGCAATATTCGGGCGGAACGACATATCTCGCCTCATGACTGAACGTTCGTCTCCCGTCTGATGAACCGTCTCTGGCGCAGAGCATTTGCCGCGATGACCCACCAACGTGCGTTCCGCTGCATCTTCGGTAATCCCGCACGATCACTCTCGACGTCCATCCGTGGGGCTGTAGACTGTGCGAGAAACTTCACCCTTTCGAAGAAGGCGTTGCTGTCGAACAGCTTCGAGTTGACCTCGCTCCCATGTCTGAGGATACCGGCATGGAAGAACACTTCCAGATTAATGACCGGGATGGCGCGAATATTGCGCAGCACGTCAATGTCAGGTCGCGTCGTGATGGCAAATACGAACTGGTCGGAGCGGAGCGCGTCGAATGCTTCGGGCACCGTCGATACCATCACCGACTCGTATCCATGCTCTGCGAGTTTGGAAACGATCGTAGCTCCGGCGGCCTGTGGTAGAAAGACAAGAATTTTTAAAGGATTTCGAGCTTGGAGCATGTTGCGGTCTTCCTCATCGCTGGTGAGGAAACATAGCCCGGACCGGTGCAGCGCTGTGTTTAGTTTTGTGCACTTTTGTGCGTGTTCGACTTCATCTGGCTGTGTATTTGGATGATGTTATGTTCGGACATGTTGCAGCGCTGGTTTTCCACTCCAATGCGCCTCACCTGGATAACAAAAGACAAACGGAATCAACCAAGTAGACATCTGGCAACTGCGTGCGTCGAGGCGGCTGGTGATGGCTCGCTTGGAAGAGTTCGAGCCACTGTACCTGTGCCAACGTTCTCATAAGCTACTGCTAGCAAGCAGTTTTCAGCAGCGAGCTCCGGTAGAGCACGCGCTCGCCGCTTGCCACTTACACCGCAACCTAAATCCCCGACTGATCTTCGGAGTAGCCCTCCATTTTTGATGAGCCGGTGGACGCGTTGTCATTGACGAATGGGTAGGAAGTTTGGTTTCGCGGCCAGCCTTTGAATTTATGCGTGCCACTCATATGTGTGTGCATGAATGAAGAAATAGTAGGGTCGCATTCCCCCTGATAACCTAAGTGCATCCGGGGCACAGCGCCTCATTCGCTTTATTTACGGGGAGAAGACTAATTTCTCATTCAGTTGCATCGCGGACTGGAGCGCTTGCGCTTGCAGCCCTTGGCCTTCTCATCATCGCAATTGGCCTAATTATGGCGATTGGCGGCCTATACCTGATCACTCTTGGAGGATCGTGGTATTTCGGTTTTACCGGCGTGGCACTCATTGTTTCTGGCTATCTCATTGTCAGACGGCGATCTGCTGGCCCGGTGGTTTTTCTTATCGTGTTTGCCGCCACAATCGCGTGGGCCATATGGGAAGTTGGTTTCGACTTTTGGCCGCTTGTGTCGCGGCTTTTTGCCCCGGCTATCATCGCACTGCCGGTCCTTCTGGTGACACCTGCCCTGCATCGCCACAGCCCCCGACGACTTGAGGCTCCGTCTTACGGGGTGGCTACCGCTATCTTGCTCGCTCTGATCGCGACCGCGTATTCGGCGTTCCAGCCTCATCCGATCATCACTGCCGACAACGCGCCGCAGCCCCTCCCCGGTGCTGCCGTCGCACCCATAGCGGGCACTGACTGGCCATACTGGGGCCGAACACCATCCGGTACGCGCTATGCACCGATTGATCAGATTACGCCGTACAATGTTTCCGGCCTGCAAGAGGCCTGGACCTACCGGACCGGTGAAACTCCCAATCCGGACAAGGGCGAAGGATTTGTGACTACCCCGCTCTTTGTTAATGGTCTGCTTTACGGCTGTACGCAGTCCAATGCGATTTTTGCGCTTGACCCGGAGACGGGCCAGGAACGCTGGCGTTTTGATGCGAAAGCCACCGGCAACAACCGCCCGCGTTGCCGCGGTGTGGGGTACCACGATGCCTCGCCGGCGGGCACGGAGTTTTCGGCAGGCCCCAATCTGGCGCTCTGCACCCGCCGTATCATCTCGACTACGGTGGATGCGCGCATTGTCGCTCTCGATGCCACTACGGGCGCGCCATGCACGGACTTTGGCGATGACGGCGTCGTCAACTTGGGCACCGGCATGGGCAACATCAAGCCGGGGTTCTATTTCCCCACTGCCGCGCCGACGATAGCCCGTAACCTGATCATCGTGGGTGGCCTTGTCTGGGACAATGCGGAAGTCGGCGAGCCGTCCGGTGTCGTGCGTGCATTTGACGTGCGAACCGGTGCACTTGTCTGGGCTTGGGATCTTGGCAATCCGCACATCACCGGACTGCCGCCGGCAGGCGAAGAATATTCGCGTGGCACGCCGAACGTCTGGTCGACACCGGCTTTCGATGATGCGCTAGGCCTCGTGTATCTGCCGACCGGCAATGCGACACCTGATTTCTGGGGTGGTCACCGCACTGAAGCAGACGATCGCTATTCGTCCTCCGTCGTTGCGCTGGATCTGGCCACAGGCCGTGAGCGCTGGCGTTTCCAAACCGTCCATCACGATATCTGGGACTTCGACGTGCCCTCTCAGCCGGCGCTATATGACGTCCCCAATGGCAAGGGCGGTACCATTCCGGCCTTGATCCAGACGACCAAAACCGGCCAGATATTCATGCTCGATCGGCGGACCGGAACCCCAATCGCTGACGTTCAGGAGCGGCCAGTTCCGCAAGGTGGCGTTGCCGATGATCACACATCGCCGACGCAGCCATTTTCCGTCGGCATGCCCACCATCGGCGTCGAGCATCTGAGCGAGTCACGCATGTGGGGCATGACGCCGCTTGACCAATTGGCATGCCGCATCGCCTTTCGCAAACTGCGATATGAAGGGCCGTTCACCCCGCCGAGCGAAAAGGCGACCCTTCATTTCCCCGGTTGGTTCGGCGGTATGAACTGGGGCTCCGTATCGATCGCGGAAAACCTTGGCTATCTAATCGTCAATGATATCCGCACCGGTGTGACAAGCCGCCTTGTTCCCCGCGCCGACTTTGACGCCACCCATAGCGGTCCAGGTTCTGAAGGCACTGGCGGCAGGCAGGCAGGCACACCGTGGGGCGTTGAGCAGGGCACGTTCGTCTCGGTGCTCGGAACGCCCTGCCAGGCACCGCCATTCGGCACCCTGACTGCCATCGACCTTGCAACCCGCAAGATCGCCTGGCAGATGCCGATGGGGACGGCCGAGGACCTTGGACCGCTCAATGTACCGACGCAGCTGCCCATCCCTATCGGCATGCCGACGCGCGGCGGCCCGGTGACCACCTCCAGCGGCATCATCTTTATGGCGGGCACCCAGGACTATTATTTGCGTGCGATCGATGTCCGCACCGGCCGGGAATTGTGGAAAGGCCGCCTGCCGGTCGGGGCCGAGACTACGCCGATGACCTACGTCTCGCCGCAGAGCGGTCGCCAGTTCGTACTCATCAGTGCCGGCGGAACAGGTGCCAGCAGGAAGACGGGCGACTACGTCGTAGCCTTCGCGCTACCGAAATAACAGCTAAGACCAGACCTCCTGGTGCCGCTACGCGTCTTCGGGAGGATTTCAATCCGGATTGGGTCGCAGGATTCGACTGCCGCGAACGAGTAGTGGGCCTCGTTTTGGAGGTATTGGGAGAGGCTATGACGATTATCCGGTAGTTGCCGCTGATCGGAACCGATATCATCCCTCGAGAAAATATCTCGCCGAGGCGAACATCTGCACCGAAAAACGTAAAACCAACTCCTAAGTAAAGATAAGCGGGGAATGCTTATTTAGAGTTGTTTTGAACATCGCCTAAAGCATCTAGTTCAACCCAAAATAAGCTTAACAACACTTTAATGTTTTAAGCGAATATTATCCTACATAATCTTGGGGTAGAGGCGCGAACGGCAGAAGCCGCTCTGAAACGCGGACGATGATGTTCACCCCTTTTTATGTCTCCGACCTCTGTTCATGGAAGTGTCACCATGTCACTCATGCAAAACCTCCGGATCAGGACGAAAGTCCTGTCTCTGGTCCTTCCCACATGCCTGATCGGCATTGGAGGGGCTCTCTATGTGTCCAGCAACTTTAAATCTGCCGACACTGAGTACTCCGACTTCATCGCCAATGACGGCAACGCGGAGATCGATATGGCGATCGCCAGCCAGCGCCTGGTCGCAATCGTCTATGATGCGTACCAAGTCTTCCTTTACGACGCTGGTACAGCAGGAATGAAGAGAGCGACGGATGACTACGCTGCAAGCAAGACGAGACTTAACGAACTGATCGATAATGCCGAAAAGCTGTTGCCAGAAGAAAGCCAGGCACTCGGCAGCCTCCAGTCTCAGGCTGAATCCATTATCGAGATCACCGACAAGGCGGTAGCGGCAGGATCGGCCAATCGCGATGCGGAAGCGAAAGCGCTACTTGTTCAGGCTGACGAGAAGGCTGCCAAGACGATCGGTGAGATGAGAACGTGGATCAATGGTGCCAGCGATGGCATCAAGACCAGGTCCGCAGAACTCTCCGAAAAGACGAGCGACACTATCCTTTATACCCTTCTCACCCTCGCCGGGGTATTTTCGCTTACGCTTTTATTGGCCGTGTTTGTTACGAAACGCGAAATCACGTCTCCGATCGAGCGTCTGCGTTCACGCATGATGTCTCTTGCTTCTGGAAAGGTCGATGAGGTCGTTCCAGGTGCCGATCGACGTGATGAGCTCGGCAGCATGGCGTCGGCAGTCGCAGTCTTCCGTGACAACGCAATTGAAAAGGATCGTCTTGAAAAACAGACCGATGCTGACCGTGCACTGTCTGAAAGCGAGAGACTGGAACGGGAAAAGCAGAAAGCAGAAGATGCAGCGAACACGAAGTTTGCCGTCGATTCGCTTCGCGGGGGTCTGGAAGCTCTGGCAAATGGGAACGTCTCTCACCGGATCCGCACTCCATTCACCGGCACGCTTGACGAGCTTCGCTCTAACTTCAACGGATCTGTCGAAAAACTCCACTCGGTTCTGAAATCCGTTGGACAGAATGCGGCTGGCATCGATGCTGGTGCAAATGAGATCAGATCTGCCGCTGACGATCTGTCGAGACGGACGGAACAGCAGGCTGCATCTGTCGAGGAAACCGCTGCAGCGCTGGAGCAGATTACAACAACAGTAAGGGACTCAGCCAAACGCGCTGACGATGCAGGCAAACTGGTTGAGAAAGCGCGAAGCGGCGTCGAACGTTCGGGCGAGTTGATGCAAGACGCGGTACAGGCCATGATGGCGATCGAGAAATCCGCAGGTGAAATGGGCAACATCATCTCAGTTATTGACGAGATCGCGTTCCAGACCAACCTGCTGGCCTTGAATGCTGGTGTTGAAGCTGCTCGTGCCGGTGAAGCCGGGAAAGGGTTTGCAGTCGTTGCGCAGGAAGTTCGCGAACTCGCGCAACGTTCAGCGACAGCCGCAAAGGAGATCAAGACCCTGATCGCGGCTTCCGGTTCGCAAGTTCAGACTGGGGTCAGCCTGGTGAAGCAGACAGGCAACTCGCTTGACACCATTGTCGACGAGGTCCGGGAAATAAGCCGTCATGTCAATGCGATCGTTGAATCTTCCCGCGAGCAGTCTACGGGGCTGCAGGAGATAAACACCGCTGTTAACGTGATGGACCATGGCACTCAGCAGAACGCAGCCATGGTCGAGCAGTCGACTGCGGCGAGCCACAGCCTTGCTCGAGAAGCTGCTGCCCTCAACCAGTTGCTGGCACAGTTCGACTTGCGTGGTGGACAAGGCTCGGACAGCGTTCTGCGGGGACAGTGGGCCGCCTGAATACGCAATAGTGTGACTCGGGAGTGGTGCCAAAAGACCATTTTGGCACCTAATCTTTCGGCGAACGAAGTAAGCAGAACTCCTCGCCACGGAAGCGGAGTGCAACGTAGCTGCACTGATTCATATGCTCGATGAGGCATGCTTGCTCTGGCGCTGACATTTCTACCATCGTGCAGCGCTCGTCCGCACATGCCTGACTGTAAAATTGACCGGTGGGAACATGCGCAACGAAAAGTGCCGTCTCCGGTCCCTTCGGGTCGATTTTTTCATATGCTGCGGTCAACCTCTCAAAAGTTGCACGATCCTGCCCCAGAGGATTGAGGTCGATACCCATTTCGCCGACCTCGCCGACCACTGTCATGTAACGCGCATGCTCAGACTCGGAACAAACAAGTCGATCAGCCTTTGCAGGAACCGAACACGTGAAAACGATGGCACTGGCAATAATCGTTATATTTCGCATGACCAATTTCGGGCTATGCTTGTCACCGAGCAAATCCCTACTGCCCTTCCCTAGTTCTGTCGTCACAAAAAACTTCATTACAGCTAACCCGTTTTCTGGCTTTTCGAAGACGCAGGGTAAAGCATTTTTCAACACCCGCAACGTACCACAGCTTATGTAGTCGGGGCTCCAACTCCCGGGAACCGAGGGACATTGTCAGCTTCGACACCAGTACACAAAACTTACTTCGGATATGGCTCCCCTTCGCCATGAATGAAAACACCGGAGATCGCCTGACCAAATCAGAATGGATTTAAGATCTTGATGAGATCTCGAACCAGAGACCTGCAAATGTAAAGGCTCAGGCGGCCCAAGGATTGATTACTCTTAATCCGGCTGCTTCAAATAGGCTTGTATCTCACGTTGCAATCGCGAGATCGTTCTGTGTAGCTGTAGCGGCAATGTATTCATCAGCCTTCCCAATCGCCTTTCCGGATGTTCGGGCACTGGCCATCAGGTTCTCGTAGAATTGGGAGGTGCCTACATTAAAGGGCAGAATGCGCCCGTCAAAGATCGGTAGAACATCACCTTCAAGGCGATCGTGTAGAATTGTCTGACGCTTTCTCGATGGCATTGAGGCAATCCCGAAACGTCATCGGCACTGCTGTTGCCGTGTCGCGCTGTTGTTGCAGCGCTTCGACATCACTGTTTGACGTTTCGGCGTCACGACCAATGTCCGCGAAAAGCGAGCCGAGTGTCACGCGTCTAGATGGTCGTCCTACATTTGAAGCCTCATCCCGAGCATAATTACAGAAAGCTCGCACAATTTTCAGATCGATGAGCTTTCAAGGCAAATGAACCGCTAACCCTGCAAAAAAATATTAGCGTACACAGGGAGAGAGGGCTGCATCACTAAATTGATCACGAAGCTATTAGAAGAAAGATTTAACTGGCCGTAAATTATAAAAAGCATGAACCACTTACTCAGAGCGCTGGCATGGAACATTCTCGGCAATTCTCGCTTTTGGGAGCTTCGACCTTCACCCTCCAGAAAGCAAAAAAATGGCCTTTTCCATACCCACTGACGCTGCCCGCGTTCTCCAAGCCCTAAGCAGCTCTCAGGCCATCATAGAATTTGATCCATCTGGGCGAGTCCTCGCTGCCAACGAAAATTTCTGCAATCTAGTTGGGTACGAGGCGGCGGAAATCATCAACCAACATCATTCGATCTTCGTCGCTTCCGATGAGGCAGCCCACTCGGATTACAAGATGTTCTGGGCGAAACTCGCAAGAGGCAACAGCGACCGTCGTCAGTACAAGCGTCTAGCTAAAGGCGGCAGGGAAATTTGGATCGAAGCGTCCTACAGTCCTGTCTCGCGCGCGGGCAAGGTCTACAAAGTAGTGAAGGTTGCGACCGATATCACGGGCACTGTAATCCGCGCCGCCGAGGATGCTGGCAAGGTTGCGGCATTGTCCCGGGCGCAGGCTATCATCGAGTTTACGCCGGACGGCCAAATTCTCGGCGCGAATCAGAATTTTCTCCAAACTATGGGATACGAACTCGAAGAGATCTTGGGGCGGCACCATGCAATTTTCTGCGATGAGGCAATTGTGCAATCGGTGGAATATGATCAATTCTGGAAGCGGCTCCAGGATGGTGAGTTCATTGCATCCGAGTTCAAGCGTGTGGCCAAGGATGGACACTTCGTTCATATTCAGGCGTCTTACAACCCTATTCTTGATGAGACGGGCCGCGTGCGAAAAGTGCTTAAGTTTGCGACTGATGTCACAGCTAGAGTACAGAATGTCGAAACGCTTGCTGCTCGCTTGAATGATCTTGCCAAGGGTGATCTCACAAAAGAGATCGAGCAGCCGTTTATACCGTCGCTCGAGCGCCTGCGCGTAGATTTCAACACTGCAGCGCAACGTCTCTGTGAGACCATTTCAGCCGTTGCCAGCAACGCGGAGGCTATTGCTGCATCGGCAGCAGAGGTTCGATTGTCGGCCGACGATCTTTCGCGCCGAACCGACGATCAGGCCGCGTCGGTGGAGCAAACCGCTGCTTCTCTTGAGCAGATTACAACGACAGTAGCAGACAGCAGTCGTCGAGCCGATGACGTTGGTCATCTTGTCGAAATGGCGCGCGTAGATGCTCAGAAATCCGGAGAGGTTGTCAGTGAAGCGATGGTGGCTATGGGGGCAATCGATGTGTCTTCTCGCCAAATCTCTGGGATTGTGGGGCTGATTGAAGAGATCGCGTTCCAAACCAATCTTCTTGCACTGAATGCTGGCGTGGAGGCTGCTAGGGCCGGAGAAGCAGGGAAAGGGTTCGCTGTCGTCGCGCAGGAGGTGCGATCGCTCGCCCAGAGGTCCGCGACAGCCGCCAAGGAGATCAAAGCCCTTATTGTCTCATCAGCTGAACAGGTGAAACGCGGTGTCACTCTCGTGGATAAGACCGGTGAAGCACTCACAAAGATCGTCACACAGGTCAATGAGATCAGCACGAACGTTGCAGCAATTGTTGATGCTGCCAGAGAGCAGTCCATCGGTCTGACAGAGATCAACAAAGCCGTGAATGTAATTGACCAACGCACACAGCAAAACGCTGCAATGGTCGAACAGACGAAGGCGGCGAGCTCGGCTTTGTCGAATGAGGCCAAAGACCTGTTTAATCTTGTGGCGCAATTTTACATGGACCGAGCAGCGAGCGCGCGCAAGACCTCCCCTTCTGGGGTTGGACGGGCCGCCTGATTGGATATTGTTTGACAATAATGCCGTTGCCACAACTGATGAGTGCCGCACAGATGGTGCAAGTGTGATTTGATGGACTAAGTGAGGACCATCGCAATCAGCTTCTCCTAGACTATTCTCCAGAAATTTTCTTCCGCTTCGGCCGGAAATGAACGAGCAGCGATTTAAGCTCGACCTCGCGCACCCGGCGTGCAGCCTCGTCGGGTGAAACCCACGCTAGCTTGCGTTGGCCCTGTTCTTTATAATCGGCCTTCTGTTCCGTGACATCCATCGGAAAGACTTCAACGATGCAGGGCGAGACATGCTGGTTATCGAGCCATTTTAGGTAGGTGTAGCGACCGACTGCGCGTTTGCCGACACGGCCGCGCACGCCAGACTCCTGAAAGGCTTCAAGCGCCGCTGCTTCATACGGTTTCTTTTTCTTCATCGGCCAGCCCTTGGGAATGATCCAGCGGCCAGTTTCCCGCGAGGTGATCACCAAAATCTCGATGTCATCGCGGTCGGGAAAGCACCGGAAGCAAAGCGCAGCATATTGTTGGCGGAAATCAGCACGTTTCAGTTGCTCGGGCATTGCTGCGAGCTGGGTAAGCAGTCCACGAGACGCGGATGGAATGGTCTGCTTTTGTTTCTTTCCTGGTTTCACAGCCATCTCAACCTGACTATTACCCCTCAAACACTCAATCCCAATTGGCACAATAACTTGAAGCGACTGCCTCAACCGAACCAGTAGCTCCAGGCAGCGCCGACAACGACCCCCGTTGTCACAAGAGCAATCGTCGACGGTAAATCACGGCCCAATGCTGGGAGCACGACTGGTTGCGGTGGCGCCAACCCATTGCCAATCGGTGCGGCAAGCCCTAGGGGATAAGCGCTTGCAGAGGCGGTCGCCTCAAGCATCTTGCCGGGCGCACTGATCGAGACCTTCGTGATAGTATGCTCATCAAATTTGACTGAGAAAGCGACTTTGTCAGCGTCCCTAATCTGGCGGAGCGCCTTCTCTGCGGCAGATACCTCATCTTCCCCCTCAACCAGCGAGGTCTGGGTTACGAGGAAGAATGGCATGTGAAGTCCTCAAATTTTCATTCCCGCGATGATCGCAGCTTGTCTTAGTGGGCCATCAATTTCACATACACGTAAGCTATGGAGCAAGCGAAATCATCGGTCGAGACCAGGGATTGGCAGCCGTTCACAACAATTAGGGCCTAGCTTTCACACAATGCCTAATAAGCCGCCTTACTGATACGCTAAACAATGCGAACTAATCGCGCGCTGAAGCGGCCTATTGCCGATCATTCGTCAGATCTTGCCACTACACATTCTTGTTGAACGCACCGACAGGTTTACGAATCGGGTATGGGGTCCTCCTCGCCTTGAACAGAATCGAACCGGCGCTTCTTCGATTCAGAAGTCAACCCGCTGAATTTGTATGATAAAGATGGTGACCAGAGATAGTCTGCTGCATCAGTCTCCTAGCATTGGGCCCAACACACGGGATTCCCATCCATCGTCGCACTTTGATGGAGAGCCGACCTGCGACCGATCGAACATAATGGTGAAGTCCGCTTTTAAAGTGCTATCCCCACTTTGGAAGTTCGGTTAAATAAGACGAGTTTTAGCAAAAGAAGCCATCTGCATATGACCGAAATCGTCTGGGGATCAACTCGTAAGCCTGTAACTAGTCAACGGCTAGCTACTCACATTGAGCGTGAGTTCCGAGACGAAGGCTTTCTCTATGTGGGCTACCCAGTTTTGTCGGCAGCCGAAGGCGTAAACTCGATTGATGCGCTATGGATCAGTCCTGCTCACGGCGTCGTCATTTTTCACCTGATTGAGGGCAAGGATTACGAAGGCTTCGAGGAAGTCCAAGATGAATTCGCTAACAATCTAGAGACGAAATTTCGACCGCATAAACAATTAATGAAAGGTCGGACGCTTTTAGCCTTGCCCGTAGTCGTTACCTACGCGCCCATGGCAAAGTCACCTCCGACGAGCGACGAATATCGTATTGTAACAGACGACGACCTTATAGAAACTTTAAGTGCCATCAACTGGGAGAATCCGGAGCTTTATGCCGCCACCCATTCCGTAATTCAATCGATCTCATCGATCCGAAAAGGCAAAAGGCGGCGGATTGCATCGGTGCCCAATTCGCTTGGATCACAATTGAAAAGACTGGAGGATTCCATTGCCAACCTCGATTCGATTCAGAGCCGAGCGGTAATCGAAACGGTAGAAGGCGTGCAGCGTATCCGTGGTCTTGCCGGTTCCGGCAAAACAATCATTCTCGCACTGAAGGCGGCCTATCTGCATGCACAGCATCCGGATTGGAAAATCGCTGTAACATTCAACACCCGCTCCCTAAAAGCGCAGTTCCATAGGCTCATCGAAACCTTCGTTGTTGAACAGACCGGGGAGGCACCGGTTTGGGAAAATATTCAAATAATAAACGCTTGGGGTGCGCCGGGTGGCCCTAGCCGCACGGGCGTGTATTTTCAGTTCTGCGTCGCGAACGGTCTTGAATTTTATGATTTCCAGCAGGCTAAAGACCGCTTCTCCCAACCGCGTGCTTTCGAAGGAGCGGTTCAAACATCGCTTCAAAAGTTGACAGACATTAAAACAATTTTTGATGTCATTCTGGTCGATGAAGCACAGGACTTCCATCCGAACTTTCTGAGGTTGTGCTACCTGGCCCTCGGCCCATCGAAACGGCTCGTCTATGCCTACGACGAGTTACAGTCATTGACCGAGAGTAGCTTACCTCCTCCTGAAGAACTATTCGGCAAGAAGGCTGATGGCTCACCAGAAGTCGTTTTCTCAGAGCCACAACCTGGTCAACCAAATCAGGACATTATTCTAGAAAAGTGCTACAGAAATTCGCGGCCAGTGCTTGCTACCGCTCACGCGCTAGGTTTCGGCATTTATCGTGATGTAGATCCGAAAACGAACACGGGTTTGATTCAGATGTTTGACCGCGCTGATCTTTGGAAAGACGTAGGATATGTCGTGAAAACGGGGTCGCTTACCGACGGAGCGCAAGTGACTTTGACTCGCACGCCGCAGTCCAGCCCAGAGTTTCTGGAGGAACCGGGACATTCGGCGCCCCTAGTCGAATTCCTCAGCTTTGCAGGAGCAGAACAACAAGCGAAGTGGATTGCCGATCAGGTTGAAAAGAACGTTCGCCATGATGAATTAAATTTTGACGATATTATAGTCATCAACCCTGATCCGCTTACGACTGTCAGAGAAGTCGGACCAGCTCGAAAGTTATTGTTCGAGAGAGGAATCCAATCTCATGTCGCCGGCGTCGACACATCATCGGATATTTTCTTCAAAGGTGATGATGAATCAATCGCCTTCACCGGGATATTTCGGGCCAAAGGTAATGAGGCGGGCATAGTCTACGTCATGAATGCGCAAGATTGCTATCAATCGTTTGGTAGTTTAGGGCGCGTCCGAAATCAGCTTTTCACCGCGATAACGCGAAGCAAAGCGTGGGTCAGAGTTTTAGGATTCGGCCCAAATATGGATAAACTCACAGAGGAATTTCAACGAGTGGCAGGACACAACTACGAGCTAAATTTTGTCTATCCTGACGAAGAGACAAGAAAGCATCTCAAAGTTATCAATCGAGATCTTACCCCTGAAGAGCAAAAATCAATCAAAGGCGCCGCGACAAGGCTGTCTTCCCTCGTGAGCGATATAAGCGCGGGGAAGGTGCTCATCGAGGATCTCCCTAAACAGGACGTTGACGCACTCCGCAAATT
The DNA here is from genome assembly GCF_033957725.1 of Agrobacterium sp. rho-8.1. Lineage (NCBI taxonomy): Bacteria > Pseudomonadati > Pseudomonadota > Alphaproteobacteria > Hyphomicrobiales > Rhizobiaceae > Agrobacterium > Agrobacterium sp. rho-8.1. The sequence continues at coordinate 13,714 of NZ_CP192792.1, read as the reverse complement.
CCTGGCAACTGGAGCTGGGAATGCTAACGGCTAATGCTATTCGGACACAGATATCTGAAATCACCGCTGATCTGATCGCCGTCGGCTTGTGTGTAGATCAAAACTTTCCCACGATGAAAACTGAGAGGGATGGATCGCTCACCGTCAGTTTCAGCGGTTTAGAGAACCTTTCTGTAACGCTGAAAAATATTCCCTATGCAGAATCTTATCGAGAGTTACGGCTAAACAGATCTTATAATCTGAGACTAATCGATGGCGGCGTGATTCAAATGCTCTATCATTTCTCAAATGATAAGCTCGTTAAACATCGGCTGGCCTTTTTCCCATCACCTGACCTTTTAGAATATCAAAACAATAGCGAAGTATATGAACTAGATGAAATGTACGGTGATGTGATTGCGAGTAACATAGTCACTTCTCCAATACGATTTGACTTTGACCCCACTGCCTTTGACGACTACCACCATCCCATGTCGCATCTCACCATCGGCCAATACAAAAACTGCCGCATTCCCGTGACCGGACCTTTGTCGCCGTTTTCTTTTATGAATTTTATTCTGCGAGCATTTTATAATACCCCATATAAAAAATTCTCCTCAGACGTTCGCGAACACGAAGGTTTATTCGAAGCGACGATCACAGGAAAAGAGACGAGGCATTTGCATATCAACGTTGGATCGCCGCTCGTGGCCGCCTAGAACGCTATCCTGGTCGAAGACTGGCAGCCATCAAAAGACAGTTGCAGGCTGTTTCCCAAGTTGGCAATCTTACGCACAATGTAGCCCGCAAGGTGCGCTGCTGCACCGGTTTTCCAAGCGGCGCGTTGGCGGGTCGACTGTCCTACCGGAGACGCTATTCGCTATGATATATGCCACTGAGCACTGGTGCCCAATACCATCCCGGCACCTCTCGTGCGCATCAGAATGTCGGACCAAGTGCACCGAAATCGGCGGGCCTCTAAGCTAGCACCAATTCAGAATTCCGCCATTTTGAAAAGTCGGCCAGCTTGTCCGCTGTCGTCCAGGCGCAGAACTATCTCATCATCGGCAAAAGCAACAAGCTTTCCATTTGCGTCGCGCGGTAGATCGGACGCGATAACTGTCATGATATATTGGAGCTTTCCATTGCTGATCTGATCGCGAACGACTTCAAGGAAAGCTAGCTTCTTGCGATTGTCGAGCGCTTCCATCATCCCGTCATGGTAGACAAAATGAAAGAACGGAATGTCCTCATAGACACGCAAAAGCGCCAGGTCGAACAAAGCACAAACAAGCTTCTTATAGCTTGTGCCCTCGCCCTGGCTGGATGCGACGCCCTTTTGGCCGGCGAGGCCCAGGCTGATCTTGTAGTCCAGGTTGTTGTTTGAATTGACGTGAAAGAAGAAGATGCCCTCATGATTGAGCACCTTCTGGCAAAAATCGTTGAAAATGCGGGTGAAGCGTTCGTAGATAATCGTCGGTTTTGCAAGCATCGCTTTTATTTCGTCAACCACACGTCCACGATCACGTTCAGCTTCACGAACGCGGCGAGCCGTTTCCACGAGCTCCTCAAGTTTCTTGCGCTGTTCGCCAAGGAATACGAGCTGCGCGCGCTGCACGGTGACATCTTTCTGCAGGGCCTTGAACTTTTCGAAGGTATCGGTCGAACGGAGCACTTTCAGACGTTGCACTCGTTGAGCGTCAAGAGACGCCTTGCGACCTTCCGCGGCCAAAAGTTCCTCCTCTAATTCCTTGCGGCGCTTTCGCAGCGCTGCATTGCGCTCCTGCGTGACCTTCTTCTTGAACTCAACCAGTTCGCTGTATTGCTTTTTCAGTTGTGCCGGAAAATGGAGCTTTGCATTGTCAAAGATCGATTGCACCTCGTCGAGGTCGAATTTGTCCTTGTGGCTAAGCGAGCTATCGATCTGGCCGATATCATATCTAGCATCATAAATTTGCTGGTTCAGGCTCGCGATCTCGCTCTCAATGGTTTCCACCAAATCGCGCATAAGGCGGCGCTCTTCGTCATCAAAGCGGAACGCATCTAGCTGCGCTTCCAAATCCTCAACCTGTTGTTGGAGCACGCCTAGTTCCGCCGTCAGTTTGGGAAGGTCCTCTTCTTTGAACTGGACCTCAGACTGCTGTTCAGACTGCTTTTCTTGGAGTTTCGCAATTCGTTCGTCCAGCTCATACTTTCGAATGATCGGCGTCTGATCGAAGCCAAATAGTTGAGCGACAAACGGCTTCCAATGAAGGTCGCGCCCCGCTTGGAATTTTTGCAGCTGTAGCTCATCACTCCAGTCGCCTTGCGATCGCAGAAAATACGTGATTGCCTTCCTATAATCGTAGGGTTTTAACGCTCTGAGATCGAGCCAAGCGTCAAGAAGCTTGATGGCTTCGTCGATCGGCAGATCGGGATGATCCCATACGTCTTCGGCTGCCGCGCTGAAATCTGCGTCGGGATCTTTGTGACGGGACAGAGCGATCCGGGTCGGGGCGACGACGCTGCGCCGTATGGTGGCGTAACCGCCACTATTCAAGGCGATCTCAAGAAAGAAAACGAAATCTGAAAAGCGGTCACGATGTCTATGGAGAAAGCTCTCCTGCGACCATCCCTTCAGCATCATGAAGTCGATGACGTGCAGTAGTGTCGTCTTGCCGAGATTATGCGAGTCTTTTCTACGATCCCCTGGATGGTTGACCTCACCAAGCACCACATTCAGATGAATGGCATCGGCCCCATGATTGAAAGCGACCGGTGAGAGAACATCTGGAAGGTTGGAGTACAGGCGGCTGAGCTGCATGGTCAGTCAGTCCCCTTATATTCGAGCGTATCGTTCTTGAGGTGATACTCGGCCTTGCCCAATAGAAACAGAAGGTCGAGGGCGGGCAGGAAGGAAAGCTCGCCATCGGAACCCACCCGTCGGATCACGACTCCGCGCAGCTTCTCAAATTCACAAACGCCCCGCTTCTGAAGCTCTTTGAGGACGAGCGAAAATACGCGCAGCAATGAAGTGTCCAAGTTGAGATGTTTCTTAGGCGTCAACGTGGATGACATCTTCATTCTCCTCCAGCTGTTTGATGCCAATATCGCAATTGAAATACATGTAGTGCAGCAGGATCGAAATCAGGCGGCGTTTGCCCCGCAGGGCTTCACGCTTCTCCTGGATCTGTTCGTACATGAAGACGAAGATGTCATCGAACGCTCCGAACTGAGCGCGCTTGGCAATGATCTTCTGCTTAAGCTCATCGGCAGCATCATGATAGAGAGCCGCGAATTCCTCGTTCCTAGGATTCTGAAGGAACTGGGCGACGCGATCAAAATGCGGCATGGATTGAGCGACAATCACCTGCTTGTAGTATTCGTCGGAGACGCCATTGATCTTGTTTTTCTGCGGCATCTTAAGCTTTTCAAAGTCGAGCGCGCTGTCAAACGCGCTGGTAGGGTCATCCTTAGTATAGGCGTGAAGCGCGCTGATCACTTCTACCAGTTCGTCCGGGTTGAAGCGGAAAGGAGATGAGTCGAGCCAGTTAGGCAAGGTTTCTCGGATGTTCGCGTAATCATCGAGCGCTAGGTGAAGACGTTCAACGCCGATAATGTGCGCGGAGCTGATCCCGAGCCCCAAGAGATCCTTCATGAACTTTTCGTCAGCACCGCCCGTATATTTCCTGTTGGCGAAAACGAGATAGTGGTCGCAAATCCCGTCCCCGTTCAGCCGCTTGATCTTGCCATGCTCTTTCCCGAGCAAGCCGGCGAAATCGGGGTCGGAACACGATCTGTTTGGCGCGCTGATGTGCTTTGCCTGAAGGACAAAATGTCCGGACAACGGCGATGCGTCGCTCGGGAACGCGTTCGCAGTGCCGTGAAACTTTCCATCGCGGCCACCGTCCCGTCCGCGAGCAAATGGGGTCACACCCTCGCCTAACCAGCGCACACAAATGCGAACGACGAGCTTTTCAAACTCATCTTCATTTAGCTCGTGCAGTCTGTAGTCGCGAGGCAGCATGAGATCAGCATTGCAAACAAAAGTTGAACATAACTCTAATGGATTTGGAGTATCTGAGGCTAATTGCGTTTGCAATGCCTGGAGAGCTCGATCGGCGAGATCGCTGGCCGTCCAGTTTGCAGCGGGAACGCTCGGCGGGCTCATCACCTTACCCCCCATGCCCTAAACCTTCCCCTCCCCGTCATCTCCCGCAAACCCAATTCCTCGACGATCCTCAGCGCCGCTCGCGGCGTGACGCCCAGTTCCTTGGCAATCATCCCGGCCGACACCAATGGTTTTCCCATTGCCAGCTCAATCAGCTTCGGCATCTTTGACGACGTCCTCCTTCCGACCAGCTTGCGCTCCAGCATGGTTCGCGCCAGCGCCAGTCGGTCATGCTCCTTCAGCCCGACTTCTGCGGCCGCCAACAATCCATGGGCAATCGCCAGCAGTCGGGTTTCCCTATCGCGATGCCGTCGCCGATCGACGGGAATGGTTTTCAGGCCCAGATTGATGGCGACGAGATGCGCACCTGATGTGATGCTAGCCTGGCGTAGGATGGACGCGGACAACAGCCGGCCCAGCCAAGGCGCATGCTGCAGCACTGACAATTCATTCCAGGCATCGAGGGCGATGGTCGCCTGCAGCACCGGCGGCAAATTTTCGGCCTGCTGCACCACGCCCTGCCATTCGTCTAGCCGCTCATCCTCATCCCAGTCGAGATCATAGATCATCGGATTTTTTTCGGCCGCACGCCCGGCCGCCAGCGGGCCGGGACGCTTTGCCTGCTCGATGGCGGCGTCCGAGCGGGCGAGCAACGCGTCGATGTCAGCGAATTCGTCGTCAAGCGCTCTCGCACCTTTGTCCTCGTTGCCCTCTCCTGCTTCGTTGGCGATGTCGGGCACGGCGTCTTCATCAGCCGCGACCGGTGTCTGATCATCCGAAGATGATGCAGACGCGCCGGCGACGACGTCGTGTCCGCGGATGCTCCGGAGGCCGTTGGATGACAGTGCCCATTTTGGTGGCTGCGCGACGATGCGACGCCGAGTGCGCAAAACATCGCGGGCGATGGTGAGTTCGTGGGTTGGGGTGCGGATGTCTTTGGTGGCATCGTGGAGAACGAGGTCTTCGAGATGGACGAGTTCACCGTCGATCCAAAGCGACGCGCAGGCGTCGGTGAAGTGGGAACGTTCGACAAAGCCATCACCGACCCCTGAGCGGGCAATCCGTTCATCGAGACGAGACAACGCGGAGACCGCGTCCGAAATCGGCCGCAGCAACGTCGAGATAGGCAATTTGGCGATATCGTAAACCATTGAAATCATGGTAAATGATTTGTTAAACGGACACCAGTGAATAGTTTGTGTCCGTCACATGGTATGATTATGGGTTGGGGTTATAACCATCGATAACAAACGTTTATCGATGGTAGTTGATCTGGAGTCGCAAATCAGAAAGAATCGGGCCAAATCACGGCCCTGAAGGCCGCCGAAACCCACGATTTTGGAGCGTCCGTGCTCAAAGCCAAGACATCACTGACCGCCGTCGAGCGGCGCGCTGAAGAACTCGACACCATCGCTTCCGTGCTGCCTATGGAGCGCCGCGACGAACTCGCCGAGCTTCTCACTGACCAAGACATCGAGACGCTGCGCCATCTCGTCAACCAGGGCATGGGCGACAACACATTGCGGGCACTCACCTCCGATCTCAGTTATCTCGAGGCGTGGGGCTTGGCAGCAACCGGGAAATCGCTGCCTTGGCCCGCGCCCGAAGCGCTCCTACTAAAATTCGTTGCCCATCATTTGTGGGATCCTGAAAAGCGTGCAGCCGATCCCGGCCATGGCATGCCGGCCGACGTCGACGGAAACCTTCGAAGCCAAGGGTTCCTGAAATCCGTCGGCCCGCATGCGCCGGCGACGGTGCGCCGGAGGCTGGCGAATTGGTCGACGCTGACCAAGTGGCGGGGCCTTGATGGCGCCTTCGCCTCCCCTGCCCTGAAATCGGCCATCCGCCTTTCGGTTCGCGCCGTCCCCCGGACGCGGGGTCGCAAGAGCGCCAAGGCGGTCACCGGTGACATCCTGGCAAAACTGCTGTCGACCTGCGCGACCGACAGCCTGCGCGATCTCCGTGACCGGGCAATCCTGATGGTAGCGTTTGCGTCCGGCGGCCGGAGGCGCAGCGAGATCGCCGGACTTCGGGTGGAACAATTGACCATCGAGCCGCCGATCAAGATGCCGGACGGCCCTCCCCTCCCCTCTCTTGCCATTCATCTCGGCCGGACCAAGACAACGTCGGGCGAGCAGGACGATACCGTCTATCTCACAGGCCGGCCGGTCGAGGCTCTCTATACATGGATGTCGGCGGCGAAGATCGATAAGGGCAGTATCTTCAGGGGGATTGGGCGATGGGGCACCGTGTCAAAGCGGGCGATCGATCCGCAGTCTATTAATACGATTCTCAAGCAGCGGGCGGAGATGGCAGGGTTGGAGCCGGGGGAGTTTTCGGCGCACGGGTTACGGTCCGGGTATTTGACCGAGGCCGCCAACCGCGGCATCCCGCTCCCGGAGGCGATGGAGCAATCGCGTCACCGATCCGTCCAGCAGGCTTCAAGCTATTACAATAATGCCACGCGCCGCAGTGGCCGGGCGGCGAGGATGCTCTAGACAGATTATGAGGCCGTGAGAGTATGGCGATCTGCGTGCATTCTCAGCTAATCGGAAAATACTCGACCCTTTTCAAGGCTGAAAGCAGTGCTTGAGTGGATTTCCCATCCGTAACCGCGTTCGTCACGATACATGCAAGTGCCATTAGAGTTTCCTCGTGAGAGCCGTCTCCCATCGACCTAAAACCACGCGCAAAACGCGTTTGCTCACCGAATTCCAAAGCGGCTTTGTCTTGGTAGGGACCGTCATTGGCAACTTTTTCGGGCGCTAAGCCTGAAGCAAACCCCCAACGAAGGTCATTTAGTTCTGATGAGCAGAAGACGCCGCATTGAAGGATCACAAAAGCGTCGAATGGATAACTATCTGATCCTTGCTCTTCAAATTGGTACAGAAGGTCGTCTTTAAGATCTGGGTCGATCTGATACGCAAACAGAAGCCGCGTCGGGACCGGATCACCATTCCTCTCTGCAAACGCCGCAACCTCGTTCATAGCCTCGCACGCCTTGTTGAGGGTATGTTCGGTCAGTGTCGATTTCACTTCCACGACGACGCGGATCTGTTCCCAAGTTACAACGGCGTTGACCGCTCCAGCGTCAATCGGCCATGCCACCCCGTCAAACTCATCAAGAACAACAAGATCGAGCTCCGGCCCCAGTTGCTCTCCTCCGATTGCGCTTGCGAATACATTCGTATGGGGCCTGTTTCTCTTTGAAAGCCATGTACCAATAAAATTTGCAACCGCGTCTTCGCGGATTACGCCTTTTCCTCCCGGCAACTTGTGTGCAGCACTGCGATGATATGCGGCCATCATTTCGTGATAGTGGCCCAACAGTGTCCTTGACAGTCGTGGTGGCAATTGCGTCATTTCGGGGTCCCAGTGCGTCCTATGTGTTACCCCGTGTAACCGTCAGATCTTAAAGTACCGTAGCGCGGCAGCTGAAAGAAGTGCCCCCATGAGGACGCTACCACACACGTCAGTTGGAAGAGGGCATCGCGTTGGTTTCCCGCTGAACAACGGTCTGTGTGAACAAGCACAGAGCATTCAGGCCGCCCTCGCTCCCTCAGAAATGAAATAATTTGGCAACTATGTCAGGTCGTGAAGGTCTTTGCCCAAGGCCGGCCCCAATTGCCACTCACTAAATCTCACCTCTAAGCCTGCACGTTCGGGAGTGCAGCACATTGGGCCAACTAGATAATGATCCGCTTCTGGGAATGGGCCGAGGCGGACCAGTGGCCACGTCTGCCCATCTCCTGAAGCTTGTATTCTCAGAACACCGCTCTGGACGGTCACCCTTATCCAAAAATCGGATGGGTTGCCGTCATATCGCCCCGTTGCCCAGTCGGATACCTCATCCGTCAACACGCTGCCCAACAAGCCATATCCGTCTGAGAACTCGATCCCGGTCTTGACCCAACGTCTCTCGTCGAGCCTGACCATGAGTCCAGCCTGGTCGTAGAGATGTTCAAAATGGGCTTGGACTCGAATCTGGGCGGTGAAGTCACGATCAGCCCGGAACGCGTAAAAGTGGCCACTGTCGCGCACAAAGCCATAGTGTGTCTCTCGCCAAAAATCCGTGTTGGCGTCAGTCATTACGGAAATTTCGATATCAGAAGCAATTGCTGCTGTGGGCTCGTTGAGCCAATGTCCATTTTTAAGACTCGGCAAGGGCGTCTCCTTTGACAACTGGTGGACTTGCTCAGCCGCATCTCACCTAAACGGTCATTCCTTAAAAAGCGCAATTGTCGTCGACAGGCAAGGCCTGACAGGTTCATTCGCTTGGCAACTACATTGCGGACATGCAGGCCGCTCCGGAAAAACAGAAAGGCGGACGGACCGCTTTCGGCCCCAACTCGGACAGTGCGTCGATTGAAGCGAAAGTCCGGTGTTGGCGCATTATCTCACCGAGGCTGCCAACCGTGGTGTTCCGCTCCTCAAAGCAATGGAAAAGTCGCGCCATCGATCAGTTCAGTTGCGTCCACCTATTATGGCAATGCGACATGACGCACGGGGAGGAACGCGCGCTTACTGTAGTGGCTTGGAAGTGAGCGACTGGCAAAGGACGGCTTATGTTTTGGGACAGACTTTGATATTGGACACAGGTGCGCGTAAAAGAGGTGGGAAGCCTAGTGACACAGAACCATCGACGACTTCTGCACACGGGCCTACAGAATTACGATCATGCCGAGTTCGAAGTCGATTCGCCATTTTTCTCGCAAGCCCTCCAAGCACATCGTTGTCCCTGTTGTGCAATTGGCCTTCAGGTGTTTGAGCATGAATTGGAGACGAAACCACTGAAGCCAGGATACGGCCAGGTTCGATGGTTGCACCTTGAGATATGCCTCGCCTGTGGCTGGTGGAATTTTCGTCAAGACCATGAATCGTTACCATTTGAGGGACCTAGGGAGATTTCCAGGTCTACATGGTGGGAACTTACCCATGCGCTGCAGAGCGAGATTAATTTAGGTTCAACCACCCTCCCCCTCGAACTGATCAGAAAGCACCTTCTGCGGCGTTGGGAAGATCGGAAGTTGATTTCCGCCCAGCAGGCAGAGGATCTCGTTGCCTCGCTTTTACAGGAGCATCACGGCGGTCAGGTGATCCGAACCACAGCTAATGCAAACTCCCCCGACGGCGGGATCGATCTGTATCTCGCATGTGGTGATGACGGCACGGTTAGACGTGCAGTTCAGGTGAAACGTCGAATAGCGACGGATACCGAACCTGTTGACGAAGTACGTAACTTCGTTCGTGCGATGGTTTTGACTGGGTCTGACTGTGGAATTTTCGTCACTACTGCCTCGCGCTTTTCTAAAGTTGCGCAAGGTGTGCCGGACCTTGCGAAGGAGGCAAAATTCAAACTCGAGCTCGAACTCGTGGATGGTGAACGTCTGTTCGAGATGCTCCGAGCAACGAGCGCGACGATGACTGCCCAACTTCCTCCAAGGGTTGAGCCCGATCAGGAGTGGCTCGGCGGTAATGGGCGGACGATTCTGGCGCGCGAGCTATTCAATGGTGACATCAGAGGTTGGGCCTGATTCGTACATCAATATTCCAAGGCCTAATTGAAAACAGACCCCGAGGCGGGACTGACTACGTGGTCGCACGATGTCAAGAACCCGCCCACCCGGCTCCGGAGATCGGGATCCTGCCATAGCCGCTCAATTCGCAGCTATATTTTCGACTTCGGCGTCATGCGCCAGCCACTTCCTCATACCAATAATGACATTGGACCTAAACCCATTTCCTAGAGAGTTGCCAGCCGGAAACTTTCTACAGCGAGGAAAATATCACAGTAATATCAGTCGCTTCACGCTCTGATCGTTAGAAACTGACGTTTCCGGGCCGCTCGGAATGGAACGACTTGAGTCGCAATTCCGACGAAACTCCTCTCCGCCGTATGGTGTTCAGCACTTTTGGAGGCTCTTTTATTTCAACTGTCATTCACGCCGATCTCTTTCCGGCTTCACCGTTCGATCGCAACAGCGCCATCACCATCGGTCCAAGGGAAAACTCGCCCCGCGCCGCCCGGTTGGTGAGATCACGCAGATAGCCGCCGGCCGAATTGATGTGCCCTGCCCTCTCCAGGATACAGGCAATCGCAACTGCTGCGTTCTCGGGCCCCATGGCTTCGCAGGCCTCCTGATAGGCCGATGGGCTCACACCCAGCATCGACCTCACCACGACTGCGGCTGACATCAGATCGCGCCAACTACCCACAGCGCCGGCCGGACCATAGTCGTTAATTTGTGGGCACGCCTTCAGCACAACACCCAGAGGAAAGGCCTTCAGCGTCTCAGTGTCAGGCTTGCGTCCCTTGTTCGGCTTTTCGCCCTGCTCTTTTTCAGAGCTAGGTTCAAGTTCATTGCAGGATTCTGGTTTTGAATTCTGTATGTGCTGCTCAATATGAGCATCATTGGTGCTATTAAATTCTGAATTTGACTGCGTATCCAACAGATTAAGGATTTCCTCGCGCAGAAGCTCCAGTTCATCGAGAATGCTGGCGACGTCAGCCATGGTTGGGGAGCGTGGAATGCGGGCGACGAGGTCGATGTACATAGCCTCGATCGCCATCCAGTCGCCGTCAGCCCCCTCCTCTATCGCCGCAGTAATGAGCTTGCGAACATCCCGGCGGCAGATTGTCAGGTTCTCTTTCGCCTTACGGAAAGCGGAACGAGCAGCAACGACTTTCTGCGCGATGACAGCAAGCTCTTCAGATCTGGCAAGGATTGGCGATAGATCGAAACCAAACGCATTTTCAATCTCTCCGACACCGTTCTTCCGCGCATAACGCTTTCCGTTAGCACTGTCTTTGCGAACGATAAGACCAGCATCAACCAACAATGCGAGATGCCGACGTAGCGTGGCCCCTGCCATACCATGGGCTCGAAGGATCAATTGAGCATTTGAGGGAAACACGACGAGCTGCGCGTCCTGGCGCAATTCGTTTTCCGGATAGAAGCTCAGAAGCGCGTCGAGCACAGCCAGGCTGTTCGACTGCAAGCCGAGTTCTTCTCTCGCTTCCGAGGCATCACGGAAGACTTTCCATTTTTCGACCGTTTTGCCAGCCTTGATATCGTTTGTGGCCACTTGCCGCTTCACCAAGGCGAGCGTCATTGGCCGCCGCCCAAAAGGCGTCGTCACACTTCCTGTCTGCATTTCTTTCACCTTTCAAAAGGCAAAGAAAAGGCTACGCCAAGACGGCGTTGACTCTTGACTGGGATTCCGGGAAATGCGATTCTCTAAGCGACCAAACTGAGAGAGGCCTTCTGGAACACCGTTTCGGAGGGCTTTTTCTTTGCGCTATCGTTCCTTTCCTGTTTACGATTCGCCCTACTGCTTCGACCTCTTGAACGAAGCGTAGATCTCTGGGAGGGCCGACATCAGGTAGTCCGCAAAATCCGGAGCGGCCTTTTTGTCGATCATTAAAGTCAGCGTACGCTTGTCTTGCTTGTAACGAGCGGCCTTGGTGCCGTCCTCAGCTTTCCAAACTTCCGTTTCAGTCTTCACTGCCTTTGTCTTCTTAGGGGTGACAGCTTCGAATACTCGAGCGAAACGCTCGTCAGAATTCAAGCTTTTCACCGCATCGTCATTGAGTAACGTACGGGCAGTTTCGGAAGCGCCATCTTGTCCCAGGCGGCCCGACAATTCGTACCAACGGTCCCGACCGGTTTTAGGGGCCGCGCCGATCAAGCGGATAATATCTGCTGGAAGCTGTTTGGCGGCTTGGATCAACCGGGAAAGATTGCTTTTATCAACCGCAAGAGCCGCCATGATGACCGGCCGCTGAAATCCACCGGCTTCAAGCTCTGCGGCGTATAGGGCGCGCTCAATAAATGAAAGATCCTGCCGAGCGCTGTTCTCTTGCCCTTGCGCCAGAACCAACTCGTCATCCGACAAGGTGCGAATCGCAGCCTTCACTTTGATGCCGGCAGCCTTCACTGCTCTCAGGCGTCGGCGCCCGTAGGCAATCTGGTATCGACCTTCGACAGACGGGTGAGGGCGCACGAGGATGGGGACCTGCTGACCGTGCTCTTTTATGTTACGAGCGAACTCTTCGAACTGCTCTGGAGACTCCTCCAAGCGGTCTGCCACGAGCGGCGCGTCAATGAGATCTGGATCGAGTTCCGTAAGCGACTGAGACTTCAAAAGCTCAATGGAGCGCGAGACCGCACCTATCGCACCACGTGGGGAATACTGCGGAGTGGCAGCATCCTGCGCGGCAATGTCTTCGGAGTTTCCGGCTGGCAACTTTGGTCCAGCGAGGTCGGAGAGCAGGTGTTTTCTAGCCATTAGTAGCCCCCTCGGGTGTCGAGATTGCCGCCCCACAATAAGGGGTTTCCCGAAAGTTTCCGGCTGACAACTTTTGCGCTTCTACGCGAGATGCGAGCGTCATTTGCGCCCCCATGCGCTCTGAATGAGCTGTGCGATTTCAGTGTTCACATTGTCGAGCGATTCCATCGCACGGTCGTAGGTCGCGCGCGTAAACTGGTCACGGCTGACTTCATAAAGCGTCTGCTTTGTAATTCCGGCGTCGGAGATAGCTGTGCTTTTCAACATTGGATGATTTAGGACATGGTCACCGAACATTGTCCTCATAAACGACACCATCTGGTTCTGAGGACCATCACCGGGCTCGTAGCGAGTGACAAGGTACCGCATCCAGTCGTAGTTCATGCTTCCGCCTGCATCCGCGACGACGCTCAGCAATTCCGACGTCATCAAAAGAAACTGGCACATGGACATGACGTCCAGCATCTGCGGATGGACTGTGACAAGGACGGCGGTCGCTGCACACAGAGCAGAAATAGTTAGAAAGCCGAGCTGTGGAGGGCAGTCGACGACCACGACATCATAATCGTCCGCGACTGAAGCGATCGCGTCGTCCATTCGCGTGAAGAAGATGTTCTTCCGATCGTTCGAGCCCAAGACCTTTGCCGTATCGTGCTCGAACTCCATCAGCTCGAGGTTGCCTGGCACCAGATCGAGGTTGGCGAAATACGTCTTCTTTATCACGTCTTTCAACGGGCGACGTTCAGCGTCATAGCGCATCGCACCGTAAAGCGTCTCATTGTCCTTGACGTCGAACTCCGGCTGGAAGCCGTGCAGTGCCGACATACTGGCCTGCGGATCAAGATCGATGGCAAGAACGCGATAGCCGTTCAGGGCGAGATATTGCGCCAAGTGTGCAGCTGTTGTCGTCTTCCCGCTGCCACCTTTGAAATTGACAACCGTGATGACCTGCAAATGCTCTTTGCCCGAGCGTTTGGGTGAGTAGCGGCGATCATTTTTCCCGGTCAGATCAAGGTATTCACGTAGGGCCTGAATCGTTTCGACCGTATAGGAGCGGCGATTGTTGTTGCCAATTTCCGGCTGCGGACCTTTCCCCTCGATCGAGAGGTGACGAAGGTATCCGTCGTTGACGCCGATAAGCTTTGCAGCTTCCGTCGAGGAGAAGGAACGCAAAGTTTTGCGCGCCTCTGGCGGGTACAACTTCACACGATGTTCGTGCAACGCACCGGAGAGGTCTCGCGCGTGGGCGGCGATCAGTTTATGAATAGCCTTTTGAAGCTGAGCCGGATTTTCCAC
>NZ_CP192794.1:0-76871 GCF_033957725.1 Agrobacterium sp. rho-8.1 | reverse complement strand
GGATAGTATTATCTATGTGGCAACCGTCAAGGGACACGGCACGCTCACCGGGTATATATTCTATACTATTTTATACTAATTCGGGGTATATCATACCTTTTATACCCGCATTCTATAGCTAGCACTGCCAAATTGTACTATATTTATACTTAGCTAAGCAAATCTATGCTACGCGGTAAAAATCATCTAAATTATCGTAAAATATGGATTATATATGCTTGTAAGCCAGTGGGTTTGCGTGCTAGCATGGCTTCTATATGCGTCGCGCTGGTCGCTCAGCCTTTCCCTTGGGGTTGGCGGTCGCAGCTCAGCACACACAAATTACAAACCAACATATATTTCCTATTGCGCATTCGTCCATATTGGCATATATTTCCCATGTAGAACGCAATATATATTCATCGCAAACGGAGCGATCGCTGCATGTCTTGCCCACCTATCACGCTTTGCAACGTCCCTCAACGCAGGGCCTTCGACATCTCCCCATACATGCCTCTCATTCAGGATATCTGCGCTCTCGCCGCGATCGTCGCGTTCCTCGCAGCAACGCAGAAGAATCCCATGGGTGTCGCCCACCTCTGCCGCTCATGGAGCTTCGGAATCTATCTCTATCGCTGCACACGCAGCAGGCGCAGCCTGGCTTTCTGAGGACAGGACAATGAAGAAAAGTTACACAGTCGTTGAAAACGCGGGCTACGAGCGTGAGTGCGACGTACACACCGCCAACAGCCACGACAACGCTATCAAATGGCGGGATCGCTACTATGAGCCAGGGGAGATCGAAAGCCTCCATGTCGAGATCGCGTGCGACTTGCCGGATGGAAGCCGCACCTACGAATTCTGAACAACGGTGAGCATCATGTCAAAATTGAAAATCAGTACCGTGCAAACAGTCTCCCGCACTACCGCACAAGGCGATATTTATGAAGCAACTCGACCCGACAACGACAGCCCATGGGAGATCAACTTCCCAACAGGAAGCGAGCGCTTCCACGGAAGCCAAACGGAGGTGCTCGCTGAGATCGGTCGGGTCATTGCAATCCACTCAGCGTCTACTGATGATTGATACAGGAGTAAAATTGTGAAAACCGAAACATTCTACGATAACGGGGCGACCATTACGCTCAAGCACGATGACGAGGAGGGACTGATGTCGTCTGTTCTCATCGTAGATCCTAGCGGTGTCGAATTTGATATCCCCGTACCAAGATTAGATGAGCAAGGCGTTCCTAACTTCAATGGACGGCCAGTTACGTTGGATGATCTCAGGGAACTGGCACTGCTTCGAACGACCTATGGGCCTATTCTGCAAAGCACATCTGAGAATGAACGAAGTGAGATGGCCGAGACAATGGGTTCTGACCTCGATGAAGAGGGGAATTACTTTGCGTGGCTTCGCCTTCTTAGGCAGGCAATCAACGAGGGCGTCTTTCGCCCGCACTCCGCCTAAATTTCAGCCGTACTACTTTCAAAGGACCAACCATTGTTCATCAGAACCGGAACCATCGCTGCCCTTGCAGCACTCTTCGCGTCGTCGGCCCCGGCCGCGCAGGATCAGTGGCCGATATGTGCCAGCGGCAAGCGCACAACCTGCATTGTCGATGGCGACACATTCTGGCGAGAGGGCATCAAGTACCGGATCTTAGGGTATGATGCGCCGGAGTCCGGAGATGGCGCTCGATGCGCTTCAGAAAGGGCGCTGGCAGATCGCGCAACGCGGCAACTCCAAAGCCTCATGACTGGCCACGGCATCAAGTACGAAGCTCAAGGCAAAGATCGGTACGGTCGTGTCCTGACGCGGGTAGTGACGCAACAAGGCGATATTGCCGAACAGATGATCGAGCTTGGCCTTGGCCATGCCTACCAAGGCGGCTACCGTGATCGAAACCAATGGTGCCAATCATGAAGCAGAGTACGCCTGCGGAACCAGTAGAACCCACACTCGACGAGTTTACGATCCCGCACGTCGCCTTCGCAGCAGCGGAGCATTATGCCGTTCATCCGCAAAGCAACAAGGACGAGTTGATCAACCGTCTCAGGCAGGATGTCGAGACACGCTACGGGCGCGAGCGCGACAACACCGCAGGACATTCAGCGGCCTTGCAGGCTATTCAGGACGCGGACGCTCGTGGCCTCCTAGAAGCCGTGTACGGGCAAGGGGAGTGAGATGGAGACTGACGAAAATATCACGGCGCTGAACTACAGCGCTCATGCCATCGAAAGCATAAAAGAGACCCTGAAGCGTCTGCCGCCGCACTTCGCGCAGTCTAGGGATGCAATCCAAGCTGTTAGCGACATGCTGCGAAAGTCGGTCAAGTTTCTACTTCCGAACTGTGCAGAGCTGCTCGATCCCATGCACGTTTCCCAAGCGCACATCGATCTTCTGAAGCTGCCGTATCCAATCACGACATTCGAAGCTCCATGGCAAAAGGTCGATGCGGTAGACGCGGGATACCTCGATCATTACAAGTCAACCAGACGCATTGCGCTGTGTTGGGAGCCTGAAGCGACACCGCCGCAACTGGCGCACCTCAACATTGTTCTGGAACGTTTTCCGCAAAGTGGCGTCTTTGTCCTCCCAATCTCGTGGATCGATAACGTAGGATTCTGGAACGTCGGGATCGGCGGCGCATTCATCCCCTACGAAAATACCATGGCAGAAATCGACAAGGCAAAAGTCAGCCCGCTCAGCGCCAAAGCAATGGAGGCGCTTAACAGCGCTGGCCTCCTCCCAAAAAAGGCCCGGCAATTCGCGGCCGAACCTTTCATCCTGCAACTGGAGCATTTCGAATCCGTCACTGCCAGCCATGGCCGCGAGACAGGTTTTGCAAACATCATGAACGACAGCCGCGATGAAGGTCTTGCCGTCATTCAAGCGTGCGCAGTCCTCAATTGCGAGAACGTCGCGACATCAGAAGTCGAACCAGCCGCAAAGCTCAACAAGGCTCGGATCGCCAAAGGCAAAGAGCCCTTTTTCTCGTACAAGGTTCTGGCGCTGGCCGCTGATCGCCCGGCCATGCGTGGCGAAGGAACCGCAGGCGGTTCGCACGCCAGCCCACGCCTTCACCTTCGCAGGGGGCACCTCCGTCGCCTGCCAGAGAAAACCGTATGGGTGAGAGCCGCCATGATCGGTGCGGCGAGCGAGACGGGGACCGTGACGAAGGACTATCGACTGGTGAAAAGCCAGAACAAGACATCCTGATCCAAAAGAAAATCTCTAACGGCGAATTGGCCGGTTTGTCCCTTGCAAGGAAGCGGGCGAGAATCTTTGTGCAGGCAAAAGAGAGCCTGCGGCTCAAACACGGAGATGAAAATGAGCACATCGACAGAAGCTACTATCCTCGCCATCATCGCATTCACTATAGGCCTGCTGGCAACAGGCTCCCCAGGGATCGGGCTCCGCGCTGGTCGCATCGTCAAGCTCGGATATCGAGCTATGGCGGATTGGCTGGACGGTCTTTGCCGTCGCACCCACTGGCTTCCGTAAGCAAAAAGGAAGGGGCGTTCGCGCCCCTTCGTCCCCCCCAAAATCCCAACGCTTTCACTTTGTCGTGGAACCAAACACCCGTTTGAAAGTTCGGCCCAAAAACACGGGGAACCAGCAATGATTGCTAGGCACGGTGAAGATCCGCACCGGAAAGCGCTTCGTAATGCTCGTGATCGGTTTGATCCGGTCGATCGCGAGGATGATCCTTTCCGGCATTTACTCGAACGGCTGGAGGCTGCTGAAACAGCTTGCGCCCGGACTGATGGACAAATTAGCTATAGCAACGACCAGAGAAAATGAGCCACAGGCTTCCCGCACGATCATGGCGCTGAAAAACAGCGAAACCTAAGCGGACTCGGGCTCGGAGTCGTCGCTTACGGCAACAGACTTCACGAGTGCTATGATTTTCTTTCTGAGAA
Organism: Agrobacterium sp. rho-8.1; assembly: GCF_033957725.1. Lineage (NCBI taxonomy): Bacteria > Pseudomonadati > Pseudomonadota > Alphaproteobacteria > Hyphomicrobiales > Rhizobiaceae > Agrobacterium > Agrobacterium sp. rho-8.1. Next base: position 72,965 of record NZ_CP192794.1, on the reverse strand, counting down.
TTGGATCAGCGATTTTCGTGAACGCCCGATTCAGCGCTAACCCCTCTGGTGTCCCAAGGAAGGTTGTCACCAAGTTTGCTTCCGGTACAGCCTGCGCACCTCCCGTTTGATCGTTCTCAGCAGACGCAGGCATACCTTCGAAGAAATATGCGATTGGAACACTAAGGAAGCTGGCGATGTGCTGGAGGCGGCTGGCACCTACGCGGTTCGTGCCCTTCTCATATTTCTGCACCTGCTGAAACGTGATGCCAAGAGCATCGGCCAAGGTGGTTTGGCTCATACCCAACACCGTCCTCTGCAAGCGAATGCGTCGGCCAACATTGACATCGATGTCATTCGGTTTCTTCTTTTCTACCAATTTGTGTCGCCTTCCCGCGTTATTCTGGGCGCTCTGGATTCATACCACGTTGATCGCTGCTCCTTGGGTTCATAAGCGCGGCTTTGCCGATGCCGGCGCGCTGGTGGGGGATTGCAGCTCCTTCGTGATTGCCGCATCGAGCGCGACACGATGGCCGTAAAGGCGCTTCACGTCGTAAAGGCCGAATACCACCCAATCCAACTTGGCAGGTGAATCCCCGTTGAAACTTACGGTCATGATGCCGTCGCAGCTCTTATCATCAATGACGAGGTCATTGAACTTGTAGTCGAACGCTCCCTTGCCTTGATAAACCCACTCCGCCATTGCCGCACATGGCTCCTTGGCTTTGAGTGCTTTTACGGGCGTCCCATTCCTGGGCTCATACCCAGAGATAAAAGACCCGCAGTCGCCCGCTCCATTGCTGCAATTCGCATGCTGCCATCCCGTTTCGGGGAGAAGCTTTCCCCCTGCATAGAAATAAGCGACACTCGTGACGTGACCGGATGCATCTTTGTTGGTGATGGTTGGTCGGCCATATTTTTCCTCGACCGTTACGCGCATAGCTTCGGCGCTCATCATCTCTTCAGGGCCGAAATACAGCGCGCGCTCTAAACCCGCAGCGCGGTTCCCGTAAATCGGCGAGCTGAAATAGACGATCGGCCAATCGCCAGCTTTGCCCTTCCGATACAACGGGGGCTGTCCGCTATCAGCTCCACGCCTCAACTCGGACACAAAATCGATTTTCACCTGTGCGCCATTTGGACTGGCAACATTGCCCTGCATCCGAACATCAGCCACACCATTGTCGTCAGGAAATAGCTCTTTCAGCTTTGCCCTTACTTCGTCTTGGGTATCGCCAGGGCGGATGCCAAGAACGTCGAAATTGAGAGATCGATCGAAACGAGTATCTGCTGGAGTATCATCGACGGCAGGGAAATCCTGAGCTGATGCCAAAAACGGTAATGCGGCCACCAGTGTGACTGCTGCAAAAAACGTCTTCTTCAATTCTATCTCCTATCGTGCGGTCCATCATGACCGGTTTCAATGTCGCGTCTTGATGCCCTGTCTAGTTGCCTCGACTTATAAAAGTCGGCCAAACACCAGAATATCACCGAGGCAATGCCGAACGGCAAAAATCGGGGTAGGAAGAGCCAGATTGCATCACCGGCAAGACCAGAGTGCAATTTCTCAGGCAGGCCCTCTGCTGCGCCACCAAAGCCGGTGCCGTAGATGAAAATACAAACTGCGATAGCTTTGATCAGGAAAATCACATTCAAATCCTCCCAGGTCTGCGCATTTCCATCACGCGATTCTGGATTGAAGCCGGATCATCCAATCCGTACATCCGCAACAGAGACGCGCCTCTCATATCAACCACCAAATCACCGGTTTTCAGGAAGCGTTGGAAAATCGACTGCTGTAAGTCGATACTCGCGATCTCCTGCAATGGAATTTTGGCCACCCGGCGACTAATGATTCCCTGCGAGAAGACGAGATATCCCTCCCCCAACGTTAATGTCGTATAGATCCATTGGAGATAGCCGATTACAAACCCAACCGTCATCAATCCTAGAATGATGAACGCACCAATATAGTAATACTGGCTGTAGAAATCTGAAAGGATCGGCCACAACGCTACGACTTGACCGATAATGATGAATACAACCATCAAAATGATCCAAGGAATAAGCTTTATCGCAAAAAACCACCAATGAAGCTTATGCACCTCGGGCGTATTTTCAGCGTCCATATCGTTGCCCATCCGCTCTAAACGTTGTGTTGTCGTTGTTTCTATTGCTCTCATCGGTGTGAAGTCAATCAACGTCCTTCCGGTGAGGACCGGCGAAAATCATTCTAATGCATCATAGATGTTGCATTAAATGTCTGAATAGAATATCCATATTGCATTATGAAAAACAGTACCCTCCCTTCTCTCAACGCTATTAACGGGCTAAAGAAGCTCGGGGCCGACATCAGTGCTGCTCGGAAACGGCGGAAGATTACGCAGCAGCGACTGGCAGATGGTGCTGGCGTTACCCTGCCGACCATTCGTCGACTTGAAAATGGTGATCCCGGTGTTTCGCTCGCGACACTCGCGATGGTGCTCGTCGTCCTCGGTGAAGGCAAACGCCTGGCCAACCTTCTCGATGTCGGAGGCGACGATGTAGGGCTGATGCTCGAAAATCAGCAGCTTCCACAAAGAGTGCGCGGCCCCCGGCGAAAACCAGCCAGAACGACAATCGACCAGGCGAGACCAGCGACTGTCCCACACCATGACGAAGATTTTGGAGAGGCATTCTGATGGCAAAAGCACTGCAAGTCTGTATCGGCAACAGTGGTATCCTTGTTGGGACTTTGCGCTTTGAAGCCCAAGGCAACCGCGAATTCAGCAGTTTCGAGTATGCAGACACTTGGATTGATAACCCTCGTGGATTTGCGATCGCGCCGTCAATGCCTCTCGATGGAGGCCAGTTTTTCTACAAGAAGGATGGCGATTATGTCTCACCGCTTCCGATGCCGATCGCAGACACCACCCCCGACTCCTGGGGTAGAAATATCATCCGCAGGGATGCTCGCGAGAACCGGAAAGATACCTCTCCCCTCAATGAGCTGGACTACCTGCTATCGGTCGATGATTTCAGCCGGCTAGGCGCGCTGCGCATCCGCGAGGAGGGCGATGATCAGCCCTTTCTTTCAAGCCAGCCTGGAGGGCGGCACGAGATCCCCCCGCTTCTTCAGCTCAATCAACTCGGGCAGTCGATCGCCAGCCTTGAGCGGGAAAACCCCCAAACCGCTGAAGCACTCAAGCGTTTACGACAAATCGGGAGCGCGCTCGGTGGCGCACGGCCGAAATGCTCCGTTGTTGATACGGACGGGACGCTGCTCATCGCGAAATTCACCTCGATCAGAGACACGGAGAATGTCGAGCGCGCCGAAGTGCTGACACTGAACCTTGCACAACAGTGCGGTTTGAACGCACCGTCCGCTCGCCTCGATATGAGCGACGGCTTGCCCGTTGCGCTTATAAGGCGTTTCGACAGGACCGCTGCCGGCCGTCTCCCCTACATATCAGCTCAAACCATGCTTGAAGCAGCCGACGCTACCTCTGGCACGTACACTCAGTTGGCCGAGGCAATAAGGCGGCACTCCGACAGTCCGAAGCGTGATCTATCCGAGCTGTTCAATCGAGTGGGCTTCACCATCCTCGTCTCGAACGTGGATGACCATCTGAAGAACCATGGATTTCTATATACCGGCAACGATCAATGGCGCCTGTCACATATCTTCGACGTAAATCCGGCACCGGAACGTCACCGGGAACTGAAAACCGCGATCTCGGAGATTTCCGGCAGCGAGGCGAACCTGGACGCGCTGATCGAGCACGCGCCGTTCTTCGATCTCACAGAGGACCAGGCCGCACAGAACATCCACGATATGGCGACGACGATCAATACCAATTGGGAACCGCTTGCCGAGCGCTTGGGAATGACCAGGGATGACATAAAAACCTACCGGCCCGCATTCGAACACCGCGAGATGACCAAGGCCCTCCAACTCGACCAACCGGGTCCGGGTCCGTCCTCCCACTTTGAGCCTTGAGACCCCCGATGATGCCCCGTAATTAATGGAAGCCGTGCCGGCGGTATTTTACCACAGGCTTCGGCCTTCTCTTCGGCGCAATTTGGATTAGCGCGTTCAGGCCTGCGCCTGCTTCGCCCGGTTACTACGAACCGGGCTTCGGCCCCAAGGGCTGGAAAACCTAGGTCTCGTAAAAGGCTCTTGTAAAGATCCCTCACATATATTTTTTCGCAATATATACCCTTGCCTGATTTGCATGGTTTATATATGTATGGGGCAACTCAAGGAGCGGATCAATGGTCAACACGAAAGCAAAAACTAAGGTCCCTGTGCTGACAGATCGCATCAACGATTTCGTCGGCCTTGTCGCGGCGACGAAGGATGCTAATGGCGATTTCGACGGGAAGGAAATCAGCGTGCTTTGGGACGCTGAGGTTCGGTACCACTTCGAAAATGGCCGCACGGAAAAGACGATCGAGCTATACATCAACAAATACCGGAAGGCGTTGAAAGAGGCCTTTGGGGATAAGAACACACCCGTTGCCATCTGCAACATGCGCAAGCTGCGCGACCGCTTAAAGAGCTATATTGCCGCTGCCGACCTCCCTCAGTCAGGCGTCGCCGCGTCGATCGAGGAGCGCATCGAACGCGCCGAAGAGAATATTGTAGGTCGCAAGCCGACGCTACTATTGCAGATCTCCTCATTCATTGAGGCTCTTAACGATATCAGCGACAAGGCAGGGATGCAGGCCCTTTGGCAAAGCGAGCTGAAAGTGCATGAGGGCAAGGCTCTCACCACGATCATATCTTATGTAACCAGATATCGAAATGCCATTCGTGAGGCGTTCGGTGAAGAACATCCTATGATGAAGATCGCTTCGGGCGATCCTGCAATGTATGATGAGGCCAGAAAGCGGAAGATGGCCACGATAGCCGTCAAGCATGGATCGCTCATCACCTTCGAAAATTACAAGGAGGTCGTGCGGATCTGCACCGACCTGCTTAAGTCTGAAAAACCGATGGAAGTTGCCATAGGCCTGATCGGCACGACTGGCCGGCGTCCGTTTGAGGTGTTCACCCGCGCCGAGTTTTCTCCCGCACCCTACGCAAAAGGCGTCTCCAAATGGAGCGTCCTTTTCAAGGGCCAGGCGAAGACGAAAGAGCGTGAGGGCACCAAATTCGGGATGACCTACGAAATCCCGACACTGGCACCCGCAACGCTCGTCCTTGACGCCTATCAGCGGCTTCGCGCAAGCAGCCAAGGTAAACTGTGGCTACAGATGAAGCTCAACGACTTCAGCGACGACGCACGACTACCGCTGCGTGATGCTGTCATCGAACTGTTCGGAAAGCTGTGGCCGAAAGAAGAAGATCCCAAGCCCTATGGACTTCGGCACCTCTACGCGGAGGTAGCGTACCACAATTTTGCGCCTAAGACGGTATCGAAGAACAGCTATTTCGCCGCCATCCTCGGTCACAACAACAACGACTTGGAAACGTCACTCTCCTACATGACCTACACGCTTCCAGAGGAGGTCGGGGAATCGTTGGTGCGAGCTGAGCGAGTAGCAGACCGTACCACGCATCGCCTCGAAAGCCTGTAGTCAATCGAGAAGTTGATGAGGCGCTCAGCCTATTTCTCGGCCACGAGTCGGTCAATCTCCCCAATCGCCGTCTACCGTCGGCGCAACAGTTAAGCTTTTGCAACAGGCAAATCGGATAGCCGCGTGGTATAGCGCGGCGATCTCATATCCGCTTTGGTCGCAAAGGGCTGTTTAAAGCCCTCTGATGCGAGAATCAGGGTTTTCTTGCCCCATCGGTCGTTCACTGCATCAAGGGCCGCTGACAGCCTTCCTGATCGCTCCTGTTCATGTGCGAAGAGGTCAACGGGAGCAAGCTCGGCGGGAATAAGGTCATCCAATATGATCCCGGCCTTGGTATAAGCAAAACCATTCCCCTCTGGATCGCCCTTCCAAGCTCTGGCGGCGCAGACAAGGGCGGTGCCGACGAGCGAGGTTGTCGCGTTTGACGGTGGGGAAAGACGAGCTGTCCTCGATCCGCTATCGCGAGCCGTTCCGTTGTGCGGGTTGGTGTGAAAGAAAACCTGCATATGGCTGGCGACGAGGCCATGATTGCGAAGCTTCTCGGCCGCTCTGGTCGCATGGGCGGTGATCGCCTGCTGCAACACGGCGAGAGATGTCATGGGACTGCCAGCGGATCTTGTGACGGCCATTCCTTTACGGGTTGGTTCGATGTCCTGAATGTCGATGCAACGCAGCCCATTCAACTCGGACACGGTGCGCTCAAGCACGACTGTTCCGATCTTTCGAGCGAGCGGAAGGGGCATGTCGCGCAACTGCGAGACGGTGTGAATTCCGATCTCTCGAAGCTTGGCGGTCGTTCTCGATCCCACGCCCCACACTTCCGAAACATCGGTGCGAGCCATGCAATAGCCCGCGATCTCCGTGTTCATCAGGTCCGCGACACCATTGAAGACCGGGTTTTTCTTCGCAATGAAATTCGCGAACTTCGCGAGCGTCTTGGTCGGCCCGATCCCAATGCAGGTTGGGATTCCTGTATTCTGGCGGACGGTTTCCCTCATCTCGGTCGCATGATCGAGCATTCGTCCACCGAAGCCAGAAAGATCAACGAAAGTCTCGTCTATCGAGTAAACTTCTGTTCTCGGGGAAAAGTCGGCAATCGTCGCCGCCACTCTGCGGCTAATGTCGCCATAAAGCGTATAGTTCGATGAAAAGAGACGAATGCCGTGCTCTTTCGTCTTCTGCTTAAAATGGTGCGCGGGCTCCCCCATCCCGATGCCAAGGGCCTTCGCTTCATTCGATCTCGCGACGGCGCAGCCATCGTTATTTGACAGGACAACCACGGGCTTGTCGCGCAAGCGCGGGTCGAAAAGCCGCTCGCAAGAAACATAAAAATTATTGCAGTCGATCAGCGCTATCGGTTCAGCCATGGCTTCAATCGACTGGATAGCGACGGGCGATACCCGCGACGATGCCGAATATTTCAGTGGTTTCGAGCACGGCGAGCGGCGGGTAGCGTTCGTCGGAACGCGCCTCAAGCCACATTCGACCGTCGCGCTGTGTCAGCACTTTCAGGAGCATGTCGCCGTTGTGGTAGGCAAGGACCGTTCGTCCTGGCTTCACCTTTCCTGCCCGATCAATGGCGACGAAATCGCCATCAAGGATGCCTGCGCGACACAGGGAGTTGCCACTCACGCGATACCAGAATGTCGCGTGTTCGTGTCGTACCATCCAAGCTATGAGGTCTATTGGATCTTCTAAGTCGTCGCCTGCCGGTGACGGGAACCCGGCTGAAATCCGCAATCCAGCAGTCTTGATCTCGCGAACGATATAATCGACGGAAACAGGCTCAATGGCCGAAAAATTGGTTTTCATAGAAAGCCTCGGCATTGCTGGCTGTTATTTCTGTTCTTATTATGTTCTCATATTGGGTCGAGTCAACTCGGATTCGCTCGATCTCCCTGCAGGATTGATCGCAGCTATTTTAGAAGGAGATATCCGGCTTTGCGAGCATGAGCCATATGATGGCTAGGACGGCGAAAAACGCAGGGAAACCGCAGGCAAACCAGATGCGATAGAGCCGATACCATTGCGCCGGTAGCGGCTCCCCCAAGGAAGCGGCTGACCTTGCGAGATCCCGCAAGCGGATCTGTATCCAGACGACAGGAAGCCAGAATAGTCCCGTGAACACGTAGAGAACGAGCGACAGCGCTATCCAGCCTTCAGTTAGCGACCAGCCGATACTCTCCGCGAGGAAGTATCCCGTGATTGGCTGAACAACGGCAGCAGTGGCCGTAAACAGCGTGTCGGCTATGACCACGGTCCCCGATACATGCGCAATGAGCGCCGGATTATCGGTTTGTCGTACCATGACCATGAAGAAGGCTATGCCTGCGCCGGTCCCGAACAAGACCGTCGCTCCGACGACATGCGCAAGACGCAGCCACTCCGTGAGATCCATCATCTCTCATCCAACGTTGCCAGCGCCACAAAGCAAAGCGCAATTGACGGAAGCACTTTCACCAGAGGCCCGAGAGGATCAAGCCATAGACCTGGCTCCAAGATTGTCCCGCCAGCGAGATAAGACGCCGAGACGATCAGCATTCCGATCATCGCCCTTCGGGCGAAAGGCCGCATCAGCACAAATAACCCCAACGCCACATCGAGCGCACAAGTCGCAAGGGTGACACCCATTGCCATTGCTGGTGACATGAAAGGGAGGAAGTGCGTTGCAGCGCGAGAAGGGTTCGCAAGCGGAACGAGGCCCGACAACAGCCAGAACGCAGCAAGGATAACGATGACGATAGGCTTCAGGAGGTACAGCCGGGCAAACCAAAGATCCTGAACGCCGGAAGGGTGAGCGTCCAACGTCTGTTGAGCCGTGCGAGCCAAGGCAGGCGCCTGCACAGACTGGCGGATCGTTACCCCCGCCTCCATCACCTTCATTGCTGTTGAGCGCAGCGGCGAGCGCCAGCCAAGTTGCCCCGCAATGTCGGCCAGATAGGTGACGATCCTGCCTGCGGCAGAAGGAACGGCGACAATCTTTGCAGGCGCGAGCCCAAGCCATTGCCGGTGCAGTTGCACTAGCTCGCCCAAGGTCATTTGCTCACTCGCAGCAAGATCGATGTCAGTGCCAGACGGAAGACCACCGTTCACAGCCACAGCAACCGCTTCTGCAACATCATCGACGGCTACAGTCTGGACCTTGCTACCGGCATGAATGAGCGGAAGAACGAAAGGCATACTGGCAAGAGAACGCAACAACGCGCTTCCGCCATAAGCATTGCGGCCAAGCACGAGCGCAGGCCGCAGGATAACGTGTTCCAGCTCGCTCGCGGCCAAAGCCTCATCAGCTCGACGCTTTGTCGCTAAGAATGGAAGTGTGCCGGCACCGCCGTCTGTACGGGCAGAGATCTGGATTATGCGCCCCACGCCTGCCATTGACGCCGCTTTATACAGCGCCGCCATGGCCCGGTCCTGAGATGCAACCAGGTCATCGGCCAAACCGTCTTGCAAAGCGCCCGCGCAATTGACGATGGCCTGTTTGCCGTCGATCAAATCTCGCCACGTTTCGGCTCTTGTCATAGCGGCTAGGTCGCCTGCTACCCATTCTACCGACACCCGCTTATGCTTCGCTCGCTCCACATGCCGCCCGAAACCGGTCACTTGATGCCCGTCTGCGATAAGCCGGGTTACAATTGAGGTGCCGATAAAGCCGTTCGCTCCGAGAACTAAAATTCTCATCAAACGCAGGCACCTGACCGCAGCACTGCGTTAAAAGCGACGATCGATTGCTCTTTGTTCATCCATACGCCTCTGTTCTTCGCGCTGCCTCTCGTGACGCCGCAAGTCCTCTGCCCGGCGCGCTTTCCGCGCCCTAGCTTTAGCGATGCCTGTCAGAACGTCCTAATGATGTTGCCGACCTTCTCGGTGAAGTCGTCCAGAACCTTTCGCTGCTCGATCCGCTGACCTTCGATTGAGCCAAGCTTGTCTTCCAGCACATTGAGTTGCTTGTCGAAGCGATTTTTCGTATCTCCTTCACCGACAGCTTGCAGATTTTCACGGACCCGAGCCTGCTCTTCTGCCGCCCGGCTGTAGTCCTGATCTAGCACTTGCAGCTTTACCTGCGCGTCATTCTGGCTCCGCCGTGCATTTGCAAGTTCAGCAAGCTTTGCCTTCGTCTCGGCATCCGCTGCTGCATCCTGCCAAGCTACAAGAGTAAAGGCGTCCGCATCGATGAGTGAGATGGTTTCGTCGTTGACCAATTCGAACCGAGTTTCGGCACTTTTAAGTTCACCGGCCTTCAGCTTGGCCTTGATGCGATAGTCGCCGACGGTGGCCTCATCCTGACCTTCAGCCTTGAACGTCCAGCCGCTACGCCTGGGGATCTCGATGACGACCGTCCGCTCGCCATCCTGAGCACCGGTTATGTCGTAGGTCGCCGTCTCGACAGTGGAAGACTTCGTGTGGATCATGCCATCGACCACCTTGAGGCTGACGATCCGCTGATCTGTTTTGACGGACGAGGCAACGTTGACTTTCTGGTCGACAGCAAAGCTCACGGACTGCTTTCCGTCTCGTGGTAGGCCGTTGATCTGAGCATCCCCAACATATCCGACTTTGTCGTCGTAAACGGTCATGATGCCCGGCGGCAGGCTAATCCCCGCGTTGTTTTCAATCAAAGCAGCAGCAACCGGATGGTTGCTTGCCATGCCTGCCCGGTAGAGCGAGACCATTTCGGCCTTCACGCCTTGATCGATGATGGGAACGGACACCGTATCGCCATTCTTGATGTTGTAGGTGCCTTTGAGCGCGAATGTGGATGTCACATCCTGCTCGGCCGCGTTCGACTGCTGGCCTAGCGCCATTGCGAAGGGAGCTGGCGCTGATGCCTCAAAATCCATTGAGCCAGCCATTGGCGCGGCCTCGACCCGGTTTGCGCGCTCCATTATCGGCTTTGCCATCGCTTGTGGGAGGATCGCCGATGCGGTGTCGATTGGCACTTCGGTGCGGTCACGCATGAAATGTTGATGGAGTGCCTGCTTGAGAGTGACCGGCTTGCCCGAAGAGAGTGTCACGCCTACGTTGGTCCAGTCCTCTCCCGATGCATTTTCGAACACCGCCCAAGCTTGCAGCCGAACTTCGCCTTCCTTGCTGGTCACCAGACGATATGATGTTTTCCAGATCGGTGCCGGAACCACGTAGGAAATATCGACGTTCCGCGCTGCCGATCCGTCCAGCTTCAAAGTCACAGTCCGCGCACCATCGGTGTTGCCTCTGGCAATAACATCCATGGCTGTCTTAAGCTTTGCTTTGACAATGGCATCGAGAATTTCGACCTTTGTCCCCGGCATTGCAGCCATGGCAATTTCGCCATCATCCGTCATCAGGGATAGTTGCCAGGCCTTGGGCGTCTTTTCGCCTTCGATGGCGGTTACGCCTAGAACAATACCTTCCTTGTCGCCTGCCTTGACCCGCGTTCCCTTGATAGCATCCAAAAGCTTTGGCATCGAGGACAGGTCCGAAGCCTTGAAAGGCAGCGTCCGGAAGGTCTCCTCAAGGGGATTTGGCCCCGCAAGCGACAGGTTCTTGACCTGCCCCATGCCGTCACGGACAACCAGGCTTTTCAGGACATCGTCAATCTGGTCGAGCGGGACCTCAATGGTGATTTCAGAATCTATGCCGACCTCAGCAGACCTGATGATTTCGGCCAGACCTCCGGACGACAGGGTTACAGATTTCACCGGACCATTGACGGCGGCGAAGGCTGTTGTTGAAACGAGTGTGAAGAAAAGGGCTGGAAGAACGCGTTTGGTAATCATCATGAAAGCTCCCCTGCTTGGACTATGGCGACGTGACAGACAGTCCCCGGCTGCTCATTCAAACAGTATTACTGGTGGACGGTAACAGGCGTTCCCGCTCGAACCATCTCATACAGCTCTTCCACGTCTTCACGATACATTCTGAAGCATCCGCTGGAAGCGTTCGTTCCTATTGAAGAAGGATCGTTCGTGCCATGGATTCTCAAGAGGCCATCAGCGAGATACAGCGCTCGCGTTCCCAAGGGATTCGATGGCCCCGGATCTACAACGGCAGGAAGGTTTGGGTTCTTTCGGCGCATTTCCGCCGTTGGTCGCCATTCTGGATGTTCCTTCTTCGACACCACACGGGTCGTCCCGAACCATTGCTTACCCTCTCTTCCGACAGCAATCGGGTAGGTGAACTGTTCACCTGAAGGCGTGGTGTAATAGAGGGTATGTTCGCTGGTGATGATCTCGATAGAGCCCCGACCACCTCTTGCGGACGGCTCGCGCGAGCCCGGCGCACCTTCCTCATACAGAGGCGCGCGATCATATCCCTGCGGATCAGAGTATGGATCGTTATATCGGTACTGGTCGCCTTCCCAATATTCGTTCGGGCCATCATAATTTCGCTCGTAATACTGCGCTGACGCGTGGAAAGGCAGCAGCAAATACAAAAAAGCCGCGACAGCGATGAACGCTAGTTTCATTTTTACTCCATATTGCGCGCAACCCGCGCAACGATTTACGCTAAATGTTGGTTTTTTTAGGTGTCCGTCCGGACTCTCACAAGAGGATAGCGCGATGAGCGGCAAATCTACCGAAAGCTTGTGCGTATGAGACTATATCAAGCCCTTGAGCACCTGAAGGAACGCCGCTTCAAAGCTATGGAGCCGTGGGAGCCGGGAGCGCTCGAGCAATTTGTCAGCCACCTTCAGAAGGCGGCTCCAACATGCGCCGAATTCTCGTTTAGCTTCCTCGATCCAGAGTCTGCCGACGATACCCTTCAGACGTTCACCGACTTTTCCAACGAGCTGTGGGACGCGGGCATTGCGCCTATCCCCCACGACAGTTTCTGGATCTCGTGGGATCAGAAGGTAAGCGCCGATGTGGTTCACATGGCCGCTTACTGTGAGCGAATTCTCGATGGCACAGGCAAGCCTGCCTCACTGTCTGTCCGCTCGATGTACGAGACAAAGCGGCGCGACGGCGTGATCTTCCTAAATCAGCATGGCTTCAAAGCCATTGGCGATCACAAGCATATCCTTGTCAGCGATGCTCAAAATCCATCAACTATGCACCTCACGGATCTGGGTTTCGAGGTTGCCGCCGCGCTGATCGGAGCACTCGCCACTCCCCAAGCAATCCGCCGCGACGAACCCGCCCCTGTAAAGCTCAACAAACAGCGCCTACAGAAGGGACGGGAGCCGATTGGCCCAATGGTCGTCATTGACATCAGAGCCAGCCAGCAAGCCGCTGCGGCCAAACGAGGCGAAGGCAGTTACACGGTGCGACCGCACTGGCGACGTGGCCACATCCGCCATTTGGCTGACGGGAGATTGATCCCTATTCCGCCATGTTGCGTAAACATGGAAGCAGGCGTGCCCCTCAAACCAGAATATGTCATCAAGGCTTGACGCTATTAACAGGTTGAATGGATGCAAGCAGCGATGGCGAACGCAAATCTTTCCAAAGCTCCTAGCCAAGCGGATATCGACGTTGGGAGGAAGGTAAGATTTCAACGCATAGTCTATGGCCTAAGCCAAGCCGATCTCGGCGCTGCGCTATCGGTGGCCAGGCAACAGATTCAGAAATATGAAAATGGAACGAACCGCCTACGCGGCGATCAAATTGATACTTTATCCAAGCTCTTTAAGGTGCCAATCCAATACTTCTATGAGTACGATCCTGAACGCAGCGGGCTCCCCTTTGTTGAGCAACAACAAGCAGATGATGATATGTTCCGTTTCGTCCGCTCCAAGGCTGGAAAGGAACTGAACTTCGCGTTCCTTCGGATTCGAGATCCAGAAGGCAAACGTCAAGTGGCTGCACTCGTTGAAAGCCTCACGAGGAAAGACGACAATGGCAGTTGATTTTGAGGACCTGCCTTACAGCCGACTGGAAGAGCATATTTATTTTCTTAAAATGCTTGGTGTTGGCGAACGGCTCCTAAAAGACGTGACGCACGTTCTTGAGGAGCTTGGGAAAGACCACCGTTATCCAGTTCCCCCGCACTTGATCCTGTTGCTGCCCGCCGAAATGATACCTCGTCGCATGGTGAAGATTGCCGAGGTTGACGTTGCGGAATTTCAAATGATCGCACACACCCTGTTACAGATCAGGGCGGCTCATGGTGATGATCCCGCAAAAGTCGCTGGCTTCGCAGTCGCCTCCAGTCTTCGGGCTAAAGGAAGTCCGGTGCGGCGAAGACGCCGTACACCAAGATCCTCTCTGACAGATAGAGAGATCAGGAAAATGGCTCGAAACCTTCAATCACTCGATGACGGTGCTGTGATCAAAACCGACGATGAGGATGCCTTTTGAGCGAGATGCAAACATGCAGATCTGCACAACGACAATCTCTCAAAATCACCATAGGTTTTGTCTGTCCCTGAATTTGGAAATAGGGGACTGGTGCTCGCACCGTTAAGCGTCGTTCGTCCTGAAAAACGAACGGCGTTTTTCTAAAGACGGCAGCAAAATCGAAGCCCGCCACTCGTGGGGTTCGAGTACGCGGGCCTCTAGCCGCCATCATGGCGGATGTACAAGCGTGGAAGGGAAGTTCGAATTTAGGACAGTGGCAAGAAGCACGCCCTGTATCGATCTGAAAACAAAATGGCCCGCCAGTTGCGGGCCACCTGATGACAATCAATAAAATCAGCCCTCGTAGTAACTGCCAGGGCCACGCATTTTCCCGGTGCCGGTCGGTGCGCCTGGTACGCCGAGGCTGAAGGCCACATTCGGATCGAGCGCACCGCGCATAGCCATCTGATGGGCCATGACAGCGGGGTTAGAGGTATCGGACATGGAGCCTCCGAACCCGGTGTTGCGATTGCCAGAAGCGAAATTGGCGAGTGCTGCATCGCGCTTGCGCTGAGCTTCCAATCGAGCCAGGTAGCCAGGATGCATCTTCTCGATAGCGGCGTGGTTTTCAGTCGGCGTCCGCTGCAAGTTCTGAACAAAATCCTGAAAGAATCCCATGGCACTCTCCTTTTATGCAACTACTATAACACTACAGCATAAAACCGCAAGTGAATTAACGTTAAGCCTGCTCTTTAACGTTCTCAAGCAACGTTGAGTGCGCCTTAAACGTCTTATCCTGTGCTATTAAACGCTCTTTATCGTGTTTTTTTATGCCACCCGATTCGTCATCATAGCTTTCCCACTGGTTGATCAGCGCATCAACAGCCGACCTATGCAGGGCTTTACAGCCATTCGAGTCTATCGCCTCTTTAAGCATCCGGTCTACCAAAGCAATGATGTCGCTCTTCACCGTTGTGCTTGCGACAGCTTTACGTTTTTCAAGAGCCTCCCGATCGTAGTCATCAAGCCACTCTCTGATCTGGCTATTGCTCAGCTCGATCGCTTCCGTCTCACATTTTGAAAGGAATTTTGCGATGATATCGCTTTCAACGTTTGCAAACAGTGCCGACTGGCGGATCTCCGCATCGAACTCCGAAGACGAGAGCTTGCTCACGTTGGACGCTATCGCCTCGTTCCTCGCAATAGTGGACCGCTCGCTGTCAGAGAAGGTCTTGACCTGGACATAGGGTACCAGGCGCAATTCATCAGGTTCGGGCACGTCCCCTGTGTAGAACGCCCGATAGCGAACGACGCGCGCGCCTCCAAGCCCTTCACTTTTCGTTCCAACGATCAGATGGAATTCGCCATCTGCTTGCTGCATCAGATCGTCAGGATCGAGACGGCCGACATGCTCGACAGAACTATCACTGGAAATCTTGAAGCCATCGAGACGACCACGCTGGTAGCTCATGGATTTCGAAACCTGAACCATTGCCTGGCCGGCCGCACCGTCGAATTTCTTGAAGGTCTCAGATTCCTTACCACCGGTCATGCGACCAAGATGCCGAAGGTTCGTGTTCTCCCATGTCGCCTCGCCCTCCGCCTTGTCTGCCTTCGATAGCGAAGGTAGATCCTGCGTCCCGAACGTCAGCGAAACTCCATATGAGCGAGCCTGTGCTGGAGCTACAGCGAAGCCAGGAACGACGTAGTAGCCATACTCGTCGCAGATGATCGAGTAAGGAATCTTGGCGTTCGACGGGCGTCCCTCGATGATCTTCCGATAACTACCCTCAAGCGGTGTATCGAGCAGGGTGGCGAGCACGCCCTTGATCGCTGAAACCGCCATCTTCCCAAGCTGCTCCATGCTCGCCTTTGAACGTTCAAGAGCAGGCAAAAGCACCAGCAGTACGCGACGGTTGAGCAAGACATCGCGATAATTGATCTCGCCAATCTCATCTGAATAGATGTGACCATAATTGAAGGTCAGATTCCCTGTCGCGCGAACGAGCTGCATCGTGATGAAGCCGTGCTGTTCAAGGACCTTGGCGCGAGACGGGTCGTTGCCGCCCTTCTTTTTCTCGCCGTTTTCTTCAGGCGTGGACTTGTTACGATCTCGCTCGAGAACCGCGAACTGGCGCTGGAACTCTTCATAAGTTGCCGTGTCCATTTTCGTGGGACGGTGAGGTTTCTCGGGAGCTTCATATCCAGGGAGGTTGTTGAGGTACAGCTGCAACGCACCGCAATACTTATTCGTCAGATCGTTGTAGATGCGACGATAATCCTCGCTACCATTGCGCAGATCGACAATCTTACCATTCTGATCGCGGAAAATTCCGAACCACACGAGATTTTCGATGTTCGTGAGGATATAAAAATCACTCAGCAATTTGCTGTTGAACAGCAAAAGACCCTTGTCGGCCAGGAAGGACAGCGGCGGCGTGATCGCCTCCAAGAACGAGATCGCGCGCCCCTGCCACATATCAGAGTTTCCGCCACCTGAGCCACTGTCCAGGAGGCTCACCATCAACTCCGCCTTCATCGCGGCGCTTCCCGAAGAGAGCGGATTATAGGTATTCGTTCGCCGAGCATCGAGACCGCTGGCGAAGTCCTTTCCGCCCATGATGTAATTGATCAGGAGAAGGTCTTCTTCCCGGCCAAGTACACGACACACGCGGAAAACGCTGGCAAAGGTCTTTGGATCAGATTTTCCGTCAACTAGGATAGCACCGGATTCGAGGACGAGGGAATTGAAGATGTTCCCCATAATCTCTTCGGTCTTACCGGAGCCCGTTGTGCCGACCACAAGCCTATGAGTTCGCAAGTCGTTCGCAGCAGTCCACAGCTCCTCGTCTGTTTCCAGATCCATCCCAAGGTAGTAGAGGCCTTCTCCCTTGCGGCCACCTGTCGAAGCGTCTTTGTAAACCCTGCCTGTCATTTTATGCAGATATGCCGGCACCCTGAAGGAGGTCTGCCACTTCCGCGATCCATATTGGAATTTCATGAAATAGGTCGAAAGCGCTGCAACGAATGCAATCTCACCAGCCAACGGGAGGTAGAGCCCTACCGTAACCGTCGCAATCGCGATTGACATGAAGAACCAGAGTACGCCCGAAGGCGTATCCAGGGCATCACTGATGCGACGCGGAAGGGTTCTGACATCATCGCGCCTGTTTTTGGGCGTGATTTCGATGTTCCTCGATACGCCCCTGAAACTAGCGTTCTGTGCCATAGGAAACCCCTTATCCCGCCTTACCGCCGTTGCCACCACCCTTGCGGTTCAGGAACTTCGTTATCGTCGCCCCTGAAGCAGATCCAGCTTTGGAATCCTTACCTGTTGCGTTACCAAGCCGCTTCTGCAAGCCGGCGGTGGAATTTTCGCCGATCCCAATCCCCGCCTGGGCACCGCGACCGACCGGGTTAAGCGCGCCTTCCACCTGAGATGCGATGGCGTTCGCACCGAGAATGCTCACACGCACGCCAATGAATTCCATGACCGCATCGCCGAGGCCGGTGATGATCGCGCAGCAGTTGGTAACCAGTGCAATAAGTGTCAGCACGTACATCACCAAGAGCCCGAAGCCGAGGAACATGTTCGTAAGATCAAAGTCAGGGGCGATGATCATGTAGATCCCACTGAACATAATGTTAATGAAGTCCAGGCCCACCCGCATGACCAAAAAGCAAGCCAATAACCCCAAGATCATCAAAACCGGCCTGAAGAATACACCGATCATCAGCAGCAGACCCTGTTTGTTCGTCCCAATGATATCGCCCGACTTGTGAGGCGCAAAGGTCAGCAGAATCCAAAGGGGTGCCGCGATCACTGCCTCGATCGCCATGATTACCCAACCGATCGCTCCGGATAGAAAATAGACGAACGGCAAAAATGGCAGCATGATCGCCAGGATCATACCTAAAACCATTAGGCCGTATCCAAGATAGCCAATGACTTCGGCAGTGTAAGAAACGGCAAATGAACCCGCAGCAGCCAGGAAATTGCCGGTAGCTAGGGACGCAAGACCTAGCCCGGTTCCTACAAGATCTGTTGCGCCAGCGGCAGCAATAGTGACGCCGGCTGCGAGGATGGCCGTCTGGCCCAACTCCTGAATTTCAATGAGCGGATCGTTCCACTGGTTTTGATCCGCATCACTACCACCAGCCTTGGCGTGCGAGAACATGAACGAGTACATCCACTGCATGGTCGCCATGGACGAGCGCTCTTGGTTGTTCGCTGCCACCTTTTCCAAAGTGGTCTTCTCACTCGCATTAGGTTCGCCAGCCTCCAAGAAAGCGCCTTCAAATGTCTGGAAATAAGCGAAATCGGCGTCGGCACTAGCGAAAAGACGCTCTTCAGTGTTGTTGTACCCGGAGATCCAACCAAGAAATGATGTGGCGGCAGCTTTGGGGTCCATTTCGGTCGAGTTGATAAAGCTCAGTTGATTGCGGGCGTTGTTGAGCTTTGTGACGTAAGCGGCAAGAGCACGCTGCCATGTCGCTGCAAACATCCAACCATTATCCGTTGTCGCGCCCAAGAAACTTGCTTTAAGCTGGTTCATCCCCGATGCTTCGGCGCTCACAAAGACCGCATTATCCACACCTGTAATGTAGTTCGTCGTCTGATCAGCAACGGCCTTCGCAATATCCGCCTGAATTTTCACCGTATTACGCTCACCGGCAAAGATACTCTGCGCAATCGCCTGGGCAGTAATGTCGAGGTTCTGAACCGCTGTTACTGCCTTGCCGCGCACGGTGCTGTTTGTGAGGTTCGTAAGATCTTCGGCAAATGTCTTTGTCGACTCGTAAACGGAGGTATCAACGGTCGAAGTGGTCGGCATCGGACTTCCGACGAGCTTGACGCTGCCGCAAAGCTCATTTCTGGCGCTATAGGCATCTCCTGAACTAAAATACCAGACCACAGAGCCATCATAGAATTTTCCGTCGTCGCCCCGCACGTAGGTCTTCACCGTCTCCGGACCTACTGGCGCTACAGGCTCCCCTGTCCCCAACGTGTTAGATATCTTGTTCATGTGCAGCCGGCACAGGAAACCGGCCGTCCTTGTCGCGAGAACGCTGGACATCTTTTTTGCCGTCATGAACGAGTCAGCGTTATTCGTATTCGACGCCGTGTATGTCGCCGAGGTCGTCATCTGTGTGGCGACTTCCTTCCAGACGTAGTCGCCCAATCCTGATCCCCAAAGCAGTAACTGAAGCACGAGGATCTGAATGACGGAGAACCCGCTTGAAACAGGAAGGAGAAGAGCAGCGCCGCCAGCAGCGCGAAGAGTGGTCACGGCTAGGTTGGTCTCTCGCCCACCCGCTTCCCCATCGCGGGCTGTATCAAGGAAAAGCTGGTACATCATATATGCCGCAACAACGGTTGCGAAGAAAAGAACAGCAACGTTGAACGTACCGATCACGGTAGTGAGAATCGCTTTCCCGGCCACCGGGTCACTACTGCCGATCAGCGATGAAACCGTACTCCCGAAAATTCGCTCCAGAATTGAAACGGCGTAGTCACCGTCAACTGGAACAAATATCTCGGATACGGATTCGGTTGGATCACCTGCTGCCATGGCGGTTCGTCCCTAAGTAGGCGCGTCACATCGAGAGCGATGCGCCGGCTCGTTTCTCTTCTGAGGCTTCAAAGCGGTACTTGCGCGTTAGCGAAATGACCTCTGCGAGGCCCGCCACAAATCGTTCTGTCAAATCGCTATGGGGGGCGTGGTCGAAACCACCGTTGAGGGCGACAATCCCCCCACCGGAAACAAAATCGCTGTCACCGGATCTGCGCATATGATCGGCCATTGCTGCCTCAAAACTCCGCGCGATCATCTCAACCGGGCTCTTGAGATATGCAGCATGCTTCTCCGAGACATGAGCGTTTTGATCGACCAGCCAGTTGATATACTGGCGAATGCCCGTATCATCGAGAAGGATGGCTTCGGCGTCCTCGACCTTCAGGTGATGACGATGGCTAAGGTCGATAGCATGTCCCATTTCGTGGACGACGACGCCGGCAGCGCTGGGGCTCATCTTTATCGTACGCATCGAAACGAGTTCGCCCGCGACCTTCGGGCGGAAGCCACGCTGGTACCCAAGCGCATCATCGGCACCAATGCGTTTGCCTAGATGGAAAATGGTCCTATCCGCGAAGAGATCTCGCGGAGGTATCTTCAGCATCTCGGCGGCTTTTTCCATCGCCATGGAAACGCGCATGAAAATGCCACTTTTCCAGCTCCCCGGCATGGATGGGTCGGCGACAAACTTCGCGCTATAGCTTTCCGGCTCGATTTGAGGCGATCCGAGGGCTTTCCCGTCCCAAACAGCGAAGTTTGCTTCTATCGCCCGCGTGAATCCGCGGTAGAAATATGCCTCGTCCCAACCGTGATCTCGATCACCAAACTGAACGTATTGTTCCTGTAGGTGCTCAGCGAGCCTCAAAGCTCGTTGATCGGATTCGAGCCGATGATCGAGGTGCGGAACGCCCCGGCCGATCTCCGCAGCGTTGAGAACCGCTTCCTGGAAAGGGCGGAAGACCTCACCAGCAAGTTTGGCTCTCAAGATGGCCGCCGACATGGTTGCGGTTGCGTCAAAATACCCGATTTGTAACGCTAACTGGTGCCAGACCTCGACAGCTCGACCATCGAAGGGAACGACAGAGGGCGTGATCCCCATGATGTCCTGCGCCGCCACCACGCGTGCAATGATCTTATTGCGCTTGTCGCCATCGAGCATGCGAACGAGATCCTGCGCGACAGTGTCCTTGCTTGGATAGAGAGCCTGAACAAGATCAGCCCCGATCGGGTTCGTGAAGCCAAGCAGCTCTTCCCCCTGGCGAAGCTTTCCCGCATCTACCTTCGCCATGATCACCTGATCCCGGTCGAAGAAAGGCTCAAGGGCAGCAACAATTGTAGAGATCTTCGAGAAGTCTCGGTAGTTTTTGAATTCGATGCCTGGCTTTTCCTCGGAGGCAACCCATCCCTCAAGTGCAGAGCCGATAATTGCCGATGCCTCGGCTGTATTCTCGAACGACAATTTGAGAAAGTAAGCTCCACTCGCTTCCTGTGACCGCTCTAGCTTCGCTCCAAGATTTTTCAGGTCAAACCATTGCATAGCTCAGTCTCCGCCGCCGTCGTCGGAAAAATCTTCTTCAACTTCAGCCGCGCTAGTTTCTTGGCTTGGTTGATCGTGCACATCATGCAGATGCTCTTCCGTTGAAGAGATAGCCAGGCGACTCCTACCGCCACCTTCCACGTTGACGATCTCGGTCATCGAGCTGGCGAACTGCTCATTTTGAAGATCGTTCTTGAACGTCACTTCCTCGCCGTCATCATTCAGCTCGCACGCAACTTGAAATCGCGCATTTTGCAATGAGGGATCGAGCGTGAGCTTGGCACATGCGCGGATCTTCATGACGGTGTTCGCGCTGCCTGACCCGTAGGAGAGCAAGAATCCTGAATTGTCAGACAATTTCTCCGCATATGCCCAAAGGACGAGCTTGGGCTCATTCCCGCTGGTGTCATTGATGAGAAAGATGACGTAGTCCTGCGTTTGGAAGGTGGGGCAAAGCTCAAGCTGGTTAACCTGATCTTCCGTCATCACCTTTGATTCCCGGATCGCAGAGATTGCATCGGCTGGCGCAACCAGCGGCTTCGCTTTGCGCGTCAGCCTACGGGCATCAACTAGCGGCTTGGCGTGCTCTTTATCGCGAACAACTTCCAACTTTTATTCCCCGTTGCCTGGCACGACATCGAGATCGTCCTCGACCTCATGCGCGCTTATTGGCCTCGAAACAGGAAGCGCCTCACCTGATGTCCGCTCAGAAATTGCGACAAGCCTTTCAAACGCGGTTGGAGCATGAGGCGAGCCTTCAGTGGATGTCTCTTCCGCAAAAACGTGCTGTGCAAAATCGTCGCCAGCTTCAAAATCGGGAGCCGGATCGCCGGCAAAGAGGCTTTTGGAAAGTTTCGCCATAGTGAATTACCTCTGATCCGCATCTAGGGCGAGAACTGCTGCCATGGTCGCGGCAATGCGGGAATTGCTCTCCGATCGGAATGTCCTCATTTTGATGCTGAGAGCCCGAAGCTTGTTCAGCTCCTGCATCAGCCCTCGCTCGTTCTTGGTGGCAAGCTCTGTGTACCAGGCGTTGTAGCCGCTGCCGCCGCCATATGTGTCCATGAGTGCATCGAGCGATGCATTGAACGAAGAACCATCGGCATCAGCTCCGCCGCCGCCCTCATTCATTGCACGGATCGCCGCGATCGACACCATTGCCGGTGATCTCACGGCCTCCGCGCGCATCGACTCGATCATCAGAATGGAGCCTCGCGCCGTGGAGGCTTCCTGCGCAGTTGGTTTCGCAAGCGGCAATCCCACAAGGTTATTGATGAAAGCGTCCTTAGCGTCCGCTGAAGCCGAGGCATTCAAGATTGTCGCTACTTCAACGTCAGCGGCTGGCTCACTGCCGGCTCCGCTGCATAGGCCCGCTGCCGCCTCTGATGCAGTGCAGTATTTCTGGCGATGCTTGGCGAGCGTATCTTGGATCGCTTCCTGCGGTGTTTTTGTCGAGCCAGGTGCAGCATAAACACGCTCTGGAGTCATGTATTCCCTTGCCGAGTTCTTGTAGACCGACATTGCGCTGGAGGCCTCATCGATCAGAACAGCCGTCTCGCAGGCATTCACAGATTGCCCATCAGGACCGAAATCAGCGTGCGCCTGTGTAATCTGCTTGTTCACATCGGTCTGCGTCATCGTGCTGGCTAACGCCTCGTCCGACTTCTGAATGGCCTGCGATACCTTCTGGCCATCGACATTCTGCTGACTGGTGTCGACCTTAACCGCGCTCATCATGCGCTGATAAGCGAACGTCATCTGTTGCAAAATCAGGTTTTTGTTCGTGTCGAAGGCGGTGTTAAGCGCCGTTGTCGTTGTGTCGTGGACGGATGTCCAAGCGGCATCGGGGGCAATCGGACAAAAGCCGCCGCCAGCAGCGGCCTCCTCCACGGTGACGAAAGGCAATGTGGCTATTGCGAAGGCAGTCGAAGCCGCCAGTTTAGATAGCTTGTGCATGCGTCTCCCCTTATTTCGATGCCTGCTGATTGCCAGGCAGCATGATGGCGGGTCTCGACTTGCCATTCGCCCCAATCAGCTTTTCAGCGCGCGATAGCGCATAGGTCGCGGTGACCATCTCTGTCCGCTGTTGTTGCCGGATCTCGTAGGCGAGGGACGCGAGGTTGGCAGCTTCAATGCGTACTGCATCCAGCAGGATGCCCCGCTCATGGCTACCGGCCATCGACGCGGCCCATTTCTCCCCGCCATCGTCGCCGATATACCCTTCAATTACACCGTCCAGCGCAGCCTTGGCCCCATTTGGTGCATTTTCTTTTGCAATCTCATCCATGGCCCGCAAGGCAACCGATTTACGGGCATCGCGGTTTAGCTTTTCCTGCAAGAAGATGCCGCCTGTCGCCGCTTCGGCTTGAGACTTCTCGATCGTGTCCGGCGGTCCCATGACAGCGTTCATGTATTCGGACGCAGCCGCCGTGTCCCCGTTGAAAAGAGCCTGCGCGCTCAGATTTGAGCCGTTGAGGATATCAGAATAATAGGCCTTTGGATCTGCAATGACGCCTGGTTTCGCTTTGACGCTGCCTGTATAGGCAGGACCGGCTGTGAATGTGCTTTTGTAAGCGCTGTGGAAAGTTTCCATGGTGGACTGCACGCCACACGAATCATAGCCGAGCGATTGGTAGCGGTCAGACTCTTCCATGATCTGCATGGCCTGGTCGCTGGATACATATGCCGAAGCGGTCGCTTCATTGGATTTTACGACCGTCGTGGATATCTGGTCATTGCTTGACGCTGTCTGCGCCACGCCCGTCTTCAAGGCACTGATCAGCATCTCAGTCTGGTATTCATGGAGGGCGATCAACTGCGCTGTACCCGCTGCCATATACGCCGTCACAGTCTGGCCGAGTAAGGCGGTTCGAGCGTTCACGACTGGCACCCCGGTCACCAGGCATGACTGAGCAAGTGCTGAGCTGGCCATAAGTGCCGAAGCGAGACCCGTAAATCCGAAGAGCTTTGCAATGCTTTTCATTTTTTCACTCCGTCGCTGATGTACCGGACATGCCGTCCAGAATGATGTTCTGCAGGGTTGTCCGGGCGGCGTTCCGCATCACGCCGGATCGAATTGCTTCAGCTCTCTGAAGAGCCAGATCAGAGCGTGTCGTGCCTTTTTCCGGCACGGTTGGAAGAGGTGCTACCGTGTCCACGTAATCCATGCCCGTCATGGCTTCTTCGGCACCATATCCGCGATGTGCAAGCCATACCGACGCATCCGTGTTACCGGCGTCGTAGCCGTTCAATGAGGTCTGGCAGTAGGGGCCGAGATCTTCTTTCTCCTGATCGGAGCAATAGACTTCCTTGCGGAGCGCGATCATAGAGCTGAGAGTGTCTTCCGTGTTTCCATTCCCCTCAGCGAGCCAGGCGCTGTCGCGCGAGCCGACGCTCTTGCCATGCTGAACCCGTTCCTCACGCGCCTTGGCGATGTCAGACATGCCAACAGAGATCATGCACGCATTGTAACCTTGGCCGGTCTCGTAGTTATAACGTGATTTCGCCTCAGCCATTTTCATATTCACCCGGCTCTGCAAAACAGAGCTGATCTTCGCCTCACCCGATTTCTGTGAGGTGTTTGCGACCTGTTGGCTACTGGTGTTGGTCTGCGCGGTGTCGATTTTCACCGAAGAGAGCAGTTGTTGGAAAAACGTCTGCCAGGTGATGATCCCGCTCTGGTCGCCAGCCGCCAAGGCAGGCGCGGCAAACACCACACCAGCAGAAAACAGAGCCGAGGATATCAACTTCCGCATAAAGTCTACTCCAATCAATCCTTCAGCCAGCTCGCGCCACCGCTTGTGCCGTTGTTCGGCGTCACGGTTACATTCGGTATTTCAGCTTCGACGGCCGAGGCGGCGCTGCCAGCGCTTTGAGCCGCATTGTCCATCGTCGTAACGACCGAGCTGGCACCTTCGGAAACGGTAGTGTTAATGCTGCTCCCGACGTTGTTCACGGCACCCTGAAGGCCGTTGAAGTCAAAGCCGTCACCAAGGGACGACAGATCGTAAGAGCCGTAATTGGCACCTGACGGAGCACTGATCGAAAACGAGCTTCCGAGAATACCGGCCAGATCGCCGGTAAGCCCCGAATTAAACGAGGATGTCGTGTCATTGATTTTACCAATCACGCCATTGACCTGTTCGTTCAAAATATCGCAGGCTTTCTGCTTGGCCTGGTTGATGGCCTGCTGAGCGATCCCCTGGATGCCACCCGAGAGGAACCCCGCAAGGTCGGGGATCATGGCCGATAGGTCAAAACTCTTCAGAAGATCGGGGCTGATACAAGAATTCGCGCCAGTAAAAAACTCAGACGGGTTGACCTTTGCCGCGTCTATAACCGCCAGACGCCGCTGTAGAGCGGCCTGCGCCGCCTGCTCAACGCCGCACGCAGCCGCAAAACTTTCCGAAGCACCACCGAATGCAGCCGCAAAAAGCAAGCCACCACCAAGCACCACACCACGGTATCCCACCATCACCCTCTCCTATCCGTCCGCTTTGTCCTTTCGAGACCTGATAGCCTCAGAAAGCTTAGTAACTTCAATATCCATAAAAACAGCCAGGAACGCGTTTACCCGACGCGTTGTCCGCAGCTTATCATCACCACGATGCGACAACAATTCAATCAGCGGTGCGTGCAGTACCGTGTTTATCGTCTCGTCTACGGTGCTCATCCAAGCAAATCCATTTCAAATCGATCATCTGAACGCTGACAAGGAGTCGATACCAGCAAATGCACCGAAATCATAGATTGTTTTTGTGTGACCGACACGTTTAGCAACAGCCTCTGCGATAATACGCAACGTTGATTTATCGTCACTCCGCGTTGATTGACGTATAGCTATTTTAACAACGTTATCTTCAACCTTGATCTGGAATTTACTCGGAGCGGTCATCCAGAAATATTCGTCAGCTTCTACCTTGCCAGATGCCTTTAGCTCGTCCATGGCGCTGAGTGCGATCTTACAAATTTCTGCATGGCGTTCGTTGGTAGCGGTTCGCACCTCTCGCTTGACGATAGCAGTAGCAGCCGACGCTTGAGCATTTGTTTTTTCGTCGCGAGCAGAGACCAACTTTCTGAGATTTGATGAAACGTCTACGGTTTCTCGTTTCACAAGTCCCCAAAACCACTTTCCGCGATGGCTTATGCCGGTGCTTTCGAGTGCGGCGACGAGGATCGCCAGCGTCCGGAGCCCATGATGTCTGATACCACGATCCCAAGCACGGCCGTTGTCGTACCCAACGGGCAGAAGATTTATAGCCGCAGCGCGAAGAACTTTGACGATCTCATCGTCTGGAGCATCGCGGTAATCGCATCCGAGCAGATCCTCAATGGCTTTTTGAAGTTTCGGTGAAAGAGCGATCGTTTCCTTAACTGCCTCGCGGGAAAACAAATCCTCGCTGCCAAACATTGTTATTGTTTCTTTTTTAAAAGGAACATTAACTGTTAGGGGAAGGTCCTTGTTTTTTGGCAGAGGTGCTTGATCCTTCGGGAGGGAAACTGATTTTTCCGCCCCTCTTTTCTCTTGTTCTACCGGCTCGAACAAAGGCTGAAGTGCTTCGATAAACGGCGACAAATCTACCTGATCTCCTTCGATCGAGATAAGGCCTTTTTCGACTAGGCCGCGCCGAGCGGCGGTGCAGGACGAAGCGGAGAGGCAAACGTACTCTTCCGCCTCCCTTGCTGACAACCTGACGTGATAGTTGCCCCGCAGTACCGCTGAAGGACGAAGGACCATCACGTCGATAAGGGCCGAAAGATAGGTCCGCTCGCAAGCTGCCGCCTGCATCCTAGAAGCGAATGCATTGATGGCGCAGCGAATGCGATGAATGAAGTCTAGGAACTCGTAATGTTTCGCGCGGTCCTCGCTGCGATAACGGTCAGAAGCGCTGTAGCAAGCTTCCATGTAGGTCGATGGGCTTAAACGGCTTGAACGCGATAGGTTATTCGAGCGTGTTGCTCCGACTATACGCTTGAGACGTTCTTCAATATCACCAATCAATCCGTTCATAGTTGTCGGCTGTGCATGCTGCATTGCGGTGTGTGCTTTTGTCATGTCCTCTGGTCTCTCCAAGAGAGGGCCGTTCGACTGCAAATAGCTAGAAAGCACTTGTCTCCCGTTCGCAGAAATGGTATTTAAACCATCAACTGCGTTAACCGAGAGATCGGTTGACCAGAACCCTGCAGGAGCGTCAGAAACCCTGTTTAGTTCGGCAAGTTAGCTTTCAGACTTGCAATCATCGGAAAAGGCCTTGTCGAGAGACGGGCCTTTTCGCGTTTCAAGCCCTTGTTCATATTCAATTTGCTTCGGTTGCTATTTCCCTGTGTTGCGCGGACAATGGCCCACGAGAATCGCGCACTGATCCGATTCTCGTGCAACCGTACATCCATTTTGGTGTATTCGTCAAATAAGCTGACAATTCTGTTAATTTCACATTTCAAGACGCCGGTTTCCGTTCTTCAGAGCGAGATCTACCGCAAACTCGTGAGCCTTCGCGTGGTGGAGCGTCAGAGCGCCCTGAACACCAGCAATTGGACCTCGAACCATAATGTTGCTGCTGGACTCCTTCGCAACGACGTGTAGGAGACGAGCAACGTCTTCGGTGCGGAAAGATGAAGTCGCAAGCACGCCCTTGGTCAGTTTCGCTTTGTCGATTTTGTTGGTACCACGATCCAGCAGCTCCATATCTCCGCCCGCTTTCGCGACCAGTTCTGATTTCTTATGGAAGAGGAGGACCGAGGTTGAACCGGCAAAGACAAGATGTAGGTCGTCACCCCCGATGCCCTTCGCATGGGTAGCGAGGCCGAGAGGCGAAAAGCCCGTTTTGACTTCAACCCATTTCTTATGAGTGTCTTGGAAACATTCCCGCTCGATGGTCTGTGTTTTCGAGATGTCCGTGCCGGCCTCGATAAATACATCCGATCCCACATAAACCTCGCTTACCGCCTTCGATGACATGGCCTTACGCATGTCGTTGACGATGCTGAGCAGATGCTTATCGGCGTAATCGTAGACGCCTGGAGTATCCAAGCCATCGGAAAACAGCGTTGCTAAGTCATTGACGAGATATTCGCGCGCTCTCGAATCGATCTGCCCATAGTTCGAGTAAGCATAGCCAAGATCGTTGAGAGTTGAGATCCGGCGATACACATCTATGAAAGATTGAATCAACTCTGGATGCGTCTTATCGAGCGGCACCGAAAGGGCGGCAACGTTACTTTCGAGCTTTCCGATCAGCTTCGACACGTTTTCATTTTTGAGAATGACGCCATGACGTACTTCGCCGGATGAGGTCGTATAGATGGCCTTTTCACCAAGGCGTTGTT
Organism: Agrobacterium sp. rho-8.1; assembly: GCF_033957725.1. Classification (NCBI taxonomy): domain Bacteria; kingdom Pseudomonadati; phylum Pseudomonadota; class Alphaproteobacteria; order Hyphomicrobiales; family Rhizobiaceae; genus Agrobacterium; species Agrobacterium sp. rho-8.1. The sequence goes on along the minus strand of NZ_CP192794.1, from coordinate 44,724 downwards.
TGCCCTGGCTGATCTTCACAGCTTGGAACATGTTACCATCGAGAGCATAGCGCTCACGTTTCACTTGCCCGGCAGGCGCGTCATCGAAGGCGTGTCTTATGAAGTCACGGAAGCCCTCGTTCCGCGTCGAAAGGTATTGGATAGGATTTTCGAGGTACCGCGGAATTTTGATATCGGCGATGTTGGCCGCATGGCGGTCCCCATAGATATAGGGTGTGAGATGTTGGCTCGCGTATTCAGGTTTGCTATCCAAAAACTCACCGTAAACGCCGATCGCACTCACCGTAAAAGCGTACCGTGGAGTTTCATGGCCTGGGAATGCCTCCTTGCGCTCCTCCGAGGTCATGTCGGCCAGCACGCCGAAGGCACCCGTTAGGCCTACCGTGTCGACGTGGGTTTGCCCAGGCGACGCTACGTCAAGCTTCCAGGCACTGAGGTTTAGAGGATCGGTCGGCCTAAATTGCACACGCGTGATCAGCCCAGGCACGAAGCGGATTTCCTTATCGAGAACCCGCGCCATTTCCAACGCTATGCGGCTATCCTTCATTGCAGGAAACAATGTCGTGTCGAACTGGACAAAATTGCCGGGTTCGGAAACCGGAATGTTGAGCTTGCTGGCAACGAAATCGTCAACATCACCGTGCTTTGCCTCAACGTCGATCAGTGCCCGATATGTAAGCCCCTGCAAGCTCTTCTGGATTTTCGTCTGTGCTTCGCCGCAGTTCGAAAACGGCTCATATGACCTGACGAACACGTCGTCTTCAGTGTCATCAACCAATGTAATCGCTGTCGCCGGAATACCGGAAGCTGTCGGCTCTTGACCATCCGGTGGTATGGGAGCCGGGTCCGCTACAGCTTCCGGTATTTCGTTCGGTTCAACTGCTGAACCAGCCGGTTGCGCCGTTTGCGACCGTGGTTTACCCGCAGTCTTGCTTGGCGTTCCTGGATATTCGGATGCAACCGCGCCGTCCGAAGCATCATTGCCATGCTTTGGCAATGATGCGACTGGCGGCGATGACGGCCTGCTGGCCACGGCAGCAGCCGGCTCCCGCTGGACCCGGCCCTGATCGGTATATCCCGGCTCGGTCGAAGGGAGACCCGTCAGCTCAATCATCCGCTCGCGGGTTACGTCTGCCCACGATAGAAGTTCATCATGCGTGACCAATAAAGGAAGGGCTTCAACCTCGAGGTCTCGTAGCTCTTCGGTTGACAGCGGAACATCCCGCATCGGACCAAGGGCGTAAAGAAGGACCGGAAATTCAGCACCCATCTTCCGGTATAGCCGCCCGTCAACACAAGCAGATCCAGCAACGTGATAGGTCTGTCGCAGGTAATTGTCCCAAAACCGCCTGGCGCCGTCGAGCGCCCCGTTGGTGATCATATCGCCCGGCAAAACAAGAAACGCCCTACCCTCGGGCTTCAAGCGCTGGAGACCTTCATACGCAATTTGGTGGTCGAGACGACGAAGCGTCATTCGAGACCCAAGCCTGTCGTGAACGAGCTGGTTCGTCTCAAGGTTTTCGAACGGCGGGTTCGCAACAAACATATCGAAGTCGAGGCCGAGGCCGAGGCTCGCAGCCTCCTTGACGAAGTCACCTTCGATGACAGTTGCGCTCTCAAGAAGCCTGCCAGACCGCCCCGCACGAGCGGGATCAAGCTCTACGCCAGTGATATCGATGTTCCGGCCAAGGAATGACGACACGAGCGTACCGTTGCCAATCGTCGGTTCAAGAAGTCGGTCACCATCTTGAGGCAAAAGGACATCGAAGGCCGATCGCGCGATTGGAAATGGAGTCGAAAATTGCTGTAGCTTGAGCCGAGTGCCATTGCGCTCCTGATGAGCGGCGAGGTTGGAATCGAGGCTAATATTGAAATCGTGGATGTTATCAGCGCGTCGGCCGACAGGAGTTATCAGAGTTGCGAGTTGCCCCTCCACCTCTTCATTGAGGTCTAGGCGTCGAAATCCAGGCGTATCGGAAAGGTGCGGCGCACTCGCGATGATCGCGGAGTACAGCAAATTCATTCGCGGATTGTCGAATTTCTCACCATTCGCGATCATCATAGCGATGCCGCGAGCCGAACCGGAAAAGGATTCAGCAGTGATGCCGCGCATGAAGGAGTCAGGTCGAGCCTCCCCCTTTCTGCGTCCGTCTTTACCTGGCTCCCACTCCGCATGCCAGGTGCCATTCTGGACGATTGCGCGGCCGAGAATGCCGTCAAATACATCCTGCATGTACCTGTTTGATGCTATCCGGCGAGCTGCGACATTCTCTGGCTTGACGCCGAGATCAGCAAAAGCACGGTCTTGGAGTTGTTTCAGAGACGCAGGAGACGACAAATCGTGGTAAAACTGCTGTGTCTGGAGGCGAAATTCTGGCACGCCCAATGCAGCCCACTGGCGACGGCCAAGGTGAAGGCCGGGTGGCAGAAACACAGCATGACCGGTACCAAGAGTACCTTCGCGGATTACCTGGAGGTTATTTCGTTGAAGAACCTGTGAGAGGCGCTTGATACGAGGATCAGTACGCTCTTCGAAATACAAAAATCCGACGCTTTTCCCGACCCCGGAAAGTCGGGACGACAAGATTGCCGCCCCAAAGCCTTCGGTCCGAAATTCGGGCATGAAAACCTTAGCTTGGTCGCTCATGCTGATACCCCTTAAAAATCAGGGGCTGGATCGGAATAGATGTGATCGTTTTCTTCATCGACCGCATAATCGTTGTCAGGCGCTGGCGGTTGACGATCTTCAGATGGCTGTCTTGCAGGCTCAATATGGCCTAGCCTGGGAGTGTCTTCCGACGAAGGAGAATGTGTGGCCAAGAAGGTTTCATACCCGACAGCCGCTAAGTCGTGACGAACAAAATATTCGCTCTCCTTTTTTTGCAGCTTTCCATCAGGGAACATCGCCTTAACGACCGGTGAAACGATTTCACCGGTCTCGTTGGAGATGTAGCGAACACCGAGCATGCCGTTGACGAAACCGCGATCCACCAAGTCTTGTTCAGGCGTGCGAACGTTTGAGACGTTGCCGTTCTGATCCACCTTACGGCCGAGTACGGCATCAACCATGAACCGAGATGGTTGCAGTGTAGCACCGGGGATAAACGTAGCCGGTGTCGAGCCATCGGCTACACTTTCGTAGAGGCTCCGAAGCGCATCATGTTTATCGCCAACCTGGTTCGGCAGCTCGATATGCAAATTTTCGAACGGTATGCCCGCTTTCGCTGCAACAGCGACTGCTGCGACCGCTTCATTAAGTCGGGTTATCTTGCCCGACAAAGCGGTCTCAACGTCTTTCGTCGTGGTGTACGCCCCGGACGCATCTTGCGTCATCTTCGGCCGAAACGCGTAAGTTCCGGTCTCGTCTTCCAGTTTGACGGTTACCGCAATATTCGTCCGCATGTCGGCACCCGTGTCGAGTAGCCTACCGCTCAGCATTTTATCAAGAGCTGCCCGATTGACCTCCTCTGAAGGAAGAGCCGATTTCGGGAAATATGCCTGGATGAACGCTGTCTTAAATTCTTTACCGTCATGCTTTGCGAGGGTGGTACGAACCTCGAATGTGGCCGGAATAGCAACTTCCTTTTCAGGATCAGTTACCACCGCATTCGGCCAACGGCCGTAAAGCTCACCGTTTTCCAGATCCGGCCGAACGTTGGAAATGGAGATAACCCCGTCGATAGGCACCGCTTTGTTCCCGCGCGCCGCTCCGATCTCACGCATCGTTGTGCGCCTTGCTATTTGCTCTTCGGCCTGCTTGACGCGGAGAGCGAGATCTTCGTTGGGATTTAGGTACAGCTTCGCAAAACGATCAGGGTCAGCAAGCCGAATGACGACCTCTGAACCGTCTTTTAGGTTTGTGCCTTGCACAGCATACGCCCGACCCTGTTGATCTCTGAGATAATCCTCCACCTTAACGTGGACGTTTCCCAGATTAACTGGTCCAGAGCCTTGCCTGGTCCTGAAGTCGCGTACAGAAAGAGCCATGACATCAATCCTAGATAATTGTGGTTCGCAAACAATTAGATTAGTCGCGCAAAACTATGCACGACCTCTACGATAATCATGTCAAACCATCGCATGTCAATGATGTGATGCGTACAAAATAGCCACAAATGACATAAATGAGCGTTCAGATGGACGGCCCGTCATCGTTGAACGGAGCTTCATCGTACGAATCGTCGTTCGCTGCGGCCACAATATCGCTCAATGCCAAACTCGGAGCTGATTTTATCGCTGTGCTTCCGGTCACGATAGTAGTGACAACTGATTTTCCCGTCATTGTTGTTACATCAGGACGTTCAACCTTTTGTGTCTCAACGTTGTTGGATTGTTTCTGATCTAATTCAGTTTGGGAGACATTGGGCACGTTTTCTGGTCCGGCTTGCGGGTTTTTACCCCCAATTTCGAGGCTTGCGGGCGGTTCGTAGCCGACCACGGTCACCCCGGTCTCCTGGGCGATCTTCCAAGCTCGTGCCTTATAGTCTTCGGTTCCAATTAACTCGATCCTGTTGTTCCAATCGCGGGATGCCTTCAACATCAGCGCTGTGATAGCCTTGTCTGAAGTTTCTCCCTGGAGCATCGCCTCATCCCCGCGATCAAGCAGCCAGGACCGGCTCTCAATCTCCACGAGGACGCCCCTCTTAGAGATCGAAATATCGGTGAAACCTGTTGCTTGCCATTTCTCGGCGAGGGCTTGGCATTCCGCGCGGGTAAGTGGGGCAAGTTTGATCGGCTTTGAAGGACTTTTCGCCCTGCCCCAATCATCGTCGGGATGCTGGAAAAATCGGGCAAGTGTTGAATCTGCAATTGCCATGCCCAACGCTTTTGCTTGAGCACCGAACCCAAATTGTCTGACACGTTCTTTTTGAGGTTCAACGTCGAGCCGGTCGTCTTCGTGAAAATGAAGGATGACCCGTCCGTTTTTAGCTTCATCGATCGAGGCGATCTTCGCTGCGAACGGTTCGGCATCGACTTTGGGGAACAGGCGGCGAACCAGCGCGATTTTGGTTTCCAAATTCTGCGGTGGTGCCTGTCGAGCCCCGGCGACTTCATCGACGTCCGTATCCATACTTCTGCCCTCTACCAAGGTTTCGTGTTCAGTGCCGCCAATCTCTTCGCCACCAGGTCGTGAACGCTGCGCATTCCGGCCGCGCTATCCAGGTAGCGTTTCGTGCCGGCCAAAGCGTAGAGGTCGAACTCGTGATTTCTCGTTTCCGACAGTTCCTCAGAGGTAACAGACACGAGCTTGAGGCCGAAAAATGCGTCCTCATCCGCTGCCACATCGCACCGAATAAAGCCCTTTCCGCTTGGCGAAAGGAGATCACACAGATCTTCTGCAGCGAGCGCGAATAGGGGAAGAGTGAACTCGGATGACAGCCATATTGGCGACACGCCCTTGTCGCTATGCAAGGAAATCTCAGACCGAACGAAGTCCCGCTCCGCGTCGTCACCACCTATGAACTTAAGGATCTGCCTGGTGATCTCGTCTTGAGCTTGCTTCACGCTGCTATCTGCCGATTTCCGCCCAAAGAACTGGCGGAGCATCAACTCGGCAGCAACAACCATGTCGGATCTTTTGTCGAGCCTTTCTACCATTCGCGGACGCGCCATTCAAAGCCGAGCACGAACCGGCACCATAGGTAGTTCGTGTATTCGAGAGGGCCAAGCTGTCTACGTCCTGCGAGCACCAGGTACACGATATAGAGAAGTGCTGCGATGAAGACGATGTAGCCTAATCCACTGCTGGTCGAAACCGCTCCGAGCCATAGTGGGAAGAAAATGAGGAATGATGGGTGAAGGCCGAAAAAATTAGGCGATAGCTTTGACCAACGATAATCGATCATGTTCATCCTCTCCAACGACGACCAGGTGCGCCGACATCGACATGCGTGAAACTCGGGTAGACGCCGATCCCGCCAGCGCCGAGCATGCTGCCGGAATTTGCAACGATTGGCGGGGCGAAGCCTGGCACACCTAGATCGCTTGCCCTTGCGTTCAAATGCTCCGAGGCAACGGCTGCGCCTTCAAGCTTTGCGTTGTGCTCAGGTGTTCGATAGCCACTGTTCAAGATGAACGGCACTGGAGTGCCGGCCATAGTCGATAGCGAGACCTGCATACGTGAGAGAACATCGAAGAGGCCAACCGCGACGGTGACTCCAACATTCCTATCGTTCACGTCACGCCAAAAATACGAGAGGTTCAAACATTGAGAGGGAACGATTGCAAGGCCGAGACGGTAGTCTCGATACAGCGCGATGATCTCCTCGCCAGACGGTCGCCTGAGCCAGAGGCGATCAAATCCAACTGGATTGTTTTTAAGGTATGCTCGAACGTCGTTAGGATTACCGTAGTCAGTCATTACGGCTTCCACTGCTCGACGAGTTTCCTTTGTCTCCGCCTGAGATGCGCCGAATGCATGATCAGCAGCCGCATATGCAGATGCAGCAAGGCCCGAAAGGAAAGCGCGCCTCGACCACATCAGTGTAGATCCTCAATCTTGACGCGGTGGTAGCCGAAATTACGAAGCACCCACAGAGCCGTTTCGTCGCTGATAATTCCTTCGCGCCACCGCATCTCGACAGTTTTCTTGATCGAACGTCCCTTGTCGCCAAGCTCCCCGCTGTCTAGCAGTTTGCGCATGACCCGGTCGTATTTGCTTGGCCCGGCCTCTTCAAGAACACGACGAATGTCGTTGTCGATGACTATCCACTCGCGCAGACAAACATATCTCTCTGGATGATCTTTCCGGGGTACTAGGCGCTGAGCCACGATCATGTTGGTGGTAGCTAGAATGGAGAAAAATGCCTGGCTCTGATATTCCGAAGGAAACTTCTCGAACAGGCGTTTGAAGGTAAGATCCGTGCTGTTGGCATGGGTTGTCGTGTAGATGGGATGGCCATTGTTAGCGGCCTCTACAGATGCCGAGATTGTCTCAGCATCGCGAAGTTCTCCAATCAGAATGAGACCAGGCTTGCGGCGTAGCGAATTGCGCACACCAGCGGCGAAGGAGGGGAGATGAAGCCCGATTTCGGTCTGAGAGATGATACATGTCGCTGACGGCACATGATCGAATGTGTACTCGATCGGGGCCTCATACGTTAGGATGTTGCCCTTCATCGTCGTGTTGCCGGCCAGAACGTCCATGATGGCAGCAGCAATAGTGCTGGTTTTGCCTGAACCAGTTTCACCCGCAAAAATTACGGAGCCCATACCACTGTCGAGATGAGGGATGATTTCCTTTTCCAAGCCCACTGTTTCGAATGTGGGCGGATTTGACGGGATGTATCGAAGTGAGGCCTGATAACCGAGATCCCCATCAAAATAGTTGGCTGTGAGGTTGAGGCGAAAACGATGCTTGATTGGATAGCCGTCATCATCGACCCGCTCTGTATCATCAATCGAAAACGCGGAGTCGAAATCGTTCCCTGACTGAAGCCGCGCGACAACAGAGTCTTGGTTCGTGATCCAACGCATGACGTTTTCCATCACGCTCTTTTTGACCGGGTTGGTAATGCCGATCATCTTGCCGTGAAGGGAGACCATGACCGGCTTACCAGTCTGGATGAAAATGTCACTGACAGTGTTTCTGACCGCCGTCGTCAGCAGGGCGCGGAGGTCTTCCTTCTGGTCAAGGCGGATACCTGAGTTTTCGACGCCACCGAGCCAGGTTCCGTATCTCTCATGAAGCTTCAGCATGATTACCGGCCTCGTGGAGCTTTGTTCTCCAGGCGGTCCTTTTCAAGCGAGGCTGCTACGGCCTTGGTGCTCTTGAATTTTGGTTGAACGGTGAGCTTGACATTGATGCGCTCACCAACCGCTTTGCGACCGTTTAGATAAATCGCCCCGCCCTTGTGGGTGATGTTGACTTTGGTCAAGCTCACCGCGCCCTCGTCGGCCAGGCGATGATAGGTCTTCATTCCATTATAGTCGCGAACGAGCCGATCTAGGCCAGCCGTAAACTGAGCGCGAGCTTCCTTGACGCCCCTCTCCCATCCATTGCGAGCAGCTTCAGCCCAAACGGATTTGTCTGCACCATCCTTAACTTTGATGCCACTTGGGGGTGTCGGGCCGCCACCGTCCAGCATCATGTAATCCTGCCAAGCGGGTTCTTTTACTGTCACGTAAGCTGGTTGCACGATCTGGTACGCGCCGGTCGTGAGATACAGGTACGTTGCCGAACGGCGCTCGATAACATCTGTCACAGTCGTGATGACGGGAGGAACGATTGCGCCGCTTGCTTCCAACAAAGACCGGAAATCAAACTTCTGATCCATCGAATACCGATATTTCAGAAGAGAATTGTTGATCCTCTGAGCTTCGGCAGCAAAGCCTGCTTTGATACCAACCTGATATGCGGCATTGCGGATCTGTGTCTGACGAACATTATTTCCCCTCGCCTCGCCCGAATAAAAAGACGAGTTCGGGTTCATAATGTCTGCGCGCGTATAGGTCCCGCCGTCGTATGAACCGCTATACGCGGGAGGGCCTGCCGTGATCGGGCCGGCAGTGTTTCCAGTCCCTCCGGTGGTGGTAGAAGGCGACTGATCGATAAAGTTGCCTTGCTGGCGAGAGAATGTCGCTGCGGGCGCGCCATCATTCAGACCAAAAGTCTGCTGCTGCTGAGCTGCGTTCGCTTCAGGTTGTTGCTGATACTGTTGCCCGTATGGGCTCTGCTGTCCACCGCCACCGTATGAGCAGGGGTATACATACGGTGGCGCACCACAAAGCTGCACGTTGCCGTAGGCTTGACCGCCCGTCGCGCCGCCTGGATTGTAGTAACCCACGCCGGGGTTATAACCGCCGCCATTTGGGAGTGCTTGGGCTTGTGCCGCCGCCAATGCGTTAGCCTGGGCCTGTTGCTGAGCCGTCGCTGCTTGGTTTCCCCCAAAGGTCAAGACGGTTGTTTCGCTGGCGTCTTGTGCCTGGGATGTCACAAAGGACAAAGCCAGGAACGTTGAAGCCAGTATAAGCGAACGGCGATCCCCGAAATTCATTTAACCATCACCCCTTGAAGGCCATAAACGCTTGGATGTTAAGCCCATTGATCGTGTCGTTTGACGATTCGGGACCTTCTACAACGGTCGGTACATCGATTTTTGGACGATCTTCATCCTCCATATTCGATCCGAATGCTGTAGAAGGTCCCGCGCTAGACGTTGGTGTTCTCGGTTTAACAAGATCATCAACGGTAACTGAACCGTCGTTGTCGTTCTCTATTAGACGAGAACGCACATTATTGAAAGTCTCCGTAGACGATGAGCGTTCAAGAAAACGCTCCTCTAACGTTGACGGATGTTCACGGTTTGAAATTCCGATTGGTCTAGGCGGAATAAAAGACATGTTGTCGTTTTGGATGCCAAGTTCCTGCATCAAACCGAGTAACATCAACCGTTTCATCTGATCGCGTCGCTTGCCATCTGGTACCTGTTTGTACAGATAATCCACAAGGACAGCGTCAAGGCCCGATGAGGCGAAGACAAAACCGTCCTTGCGGATCGACTTATCGGATGCAGGTTTGCGTGCCGCTCGTTTCACCATGAGATGACCTTACCGGCGAGGTGCCTTGGCGGCATGCAGCATTTTCATAACCTTGAGCATGCCGTTAGCGTTTGCAAACTGAGGCTGCGCAGGAATGAGGACCACAGAGGGGTTGAACAGCGTCCTAATCTTTTCCTTCAAAAGCATTGAGCCGCCGCCTACGAAAATGACATATGCGAGGTCGGAAGCGTCTTCCAGGTGGCGCAAAAGGGGCTCTCTGATTTTCAGATAGAGCGCATCAAGAACTATATCAGCTTCAGCGCTAACATCATGCAGCTCCCCGAAGACGGATATCTGTTTATTGAAAAGTGCCTTTTCTGGATCTGAAACCCTGCGTAGTTCAAGCTTTTGCTTGATTAGCTCGCCGAGCTGGTCAGCAGCATCGAGCGTCCCCTCTTTTAGGCTGGTCGAGGCTTTCGTCTTAATCATCGTCTGGTCGGCGAAGTTTCCGCTCCACGAACCGAACACAATGTCGGTGGTTTTCCCGCCGATATCGATCACAGCATATGAGGTCGAATGTTCGAACCGTGCCGCGAACTCTTTGTTCGATTGCACCGACGATCCGTCGTAACCCATCATGCAGTCAAAGAAGGTAGCGACACCCTCGGAGAACACCGCTTGGTCATCGATTGAATAGGTTGTCGTTTTGGGTTTCAACGTGCGCGGTTCGATCGCCATCACACTCTTGGCGATGTTCTCTTTTTTCTTTGCGATCAGTTCCACATTGTGTTTGCCCGAGGCCGGCATGTGGAAATCTGAATAGGGCAGGGCAGTGGCCAAGGTGAACGAGACGTTCCTGCCGGCAGCGATCGTGTGTAGGGCATGATTGACCAAGACGCGATTACGATCCGATGTAGGGTAGTCATGCGTTCGGTTTTCGTTGTCACTACCGGAGCGGCCACGGTTTACTACAAGCATCGGTGAGGCTTGAGCTAGATCGGCCGGGTTTGCGTTGGCAACATCAAAAGCGAAATAGGCGTCGGGCGGAGCCGCCCCGGTTGCGTCCATTTCTTCCCAACCGCGGATCGTCCTCGATGGGAAGGAGAAATTCTTGATCGGGCCGGATGTACCATTTTCGAAATACGCAACTTTGATCTCGCTATGACCATCGTCGATCGCAACGAGGATTTCAATTTGCGGTTCTTCAAGAGGTGCCGCGACCTTTTTCTCTGCCGATGCCATGATGAAGACTCCTAAGATGATGGTGCTACGAGAACGCGATCAGGTGCAGAGGTCGTTTTTGCGGTGCTTCCTTGAACGCCGTGCTTCGACATCTCTCGCGCCACGAAAGCGTCGGTCGATTGCTGACCTTCAGTGGTGGTGCATCCAGTGAGCGCCGCCATTGCCAGCATCGCCCCGATCATCATTTGCCTGCTCATTGATACCTCTCCGGAATTCAATCGATGTTTCCCTGCCGTAATTCGAATCCAGTAATAGATTCAATCGGATGTAATCCGCTTACAGCCAATTCCATCGATATATCTCATTGAAAAAGATGGATATTTGCGCCATCACGATGACTTACGAGGGCTTTCATGTCAATCTAATTGACGAAGAAATCAGTTTGGTTACCATGCAAACCGAACGTGAGTTCGGGAAGCCTTGCCGGCAATTAGAAAAAGAATGATTTTACATGCAGTTAGCTTGCCTGATGTCAGCGGATGCAATGGAATGTAAGCGGCTACAATTCGCTTACATCAGATACAATATAGTAGGGGGGAAATCTAAAGTGCGAAAAGTGGGATGGCTATGATGTCTGTCAGTAAGTCGACTGAAGAGCTTTACGGATCTCACGCAAGGCGATTTTTGAGGTGGCATGAAGAGCGCGGCAGCGATGTCAGTGATCCTAAGCGGTGGGTAGATGCCCTTCAGGAATTGACAGTTGGCCTGTCCAAAAAGACGTGGCGGCTATATCGAAATGCGGTGACCTGGTACTTGCGCGAGACATATGGCGGGGTGTTCGCCGGCACCTTCCTGACGGCAACCGATATCGTTGAGAAGCCACAGACCAAGTCCAAGAAACTGCTTCGTCATATTGAGCCATTAGTGTTGAAAGAGGTTGTCGCTGCCCTACTGAAGCGGACGGACGAGAACGCTCACCGGCTTGCAGATCTCATGATCGCGATGGTGGCGACAGGTCTTCGCCAGAAGGAATTTGGAGCGGCTCAACTCGTCGCGCGCAAAGGTTGGGTGCTCGTTGTCGAGAATGCGAAGTATCGACAGGCGTCTGAAGGCGTTCCTGGTCGTGGGAATGGGCCAGTAAGGGAGCTGCACATTGATGACAGCTCCTCCCCTGCCCTACTCGCGACGATCGAGCGCACCCTTGTCTGGTGTCGAGGCAGGGAATGGAGAAAGACGCACGGCCCGAACGTAAATCGAATATTCCGTCAGGTTGTCGATGACTTGGTGCGGCGTCGGAAGATCGGTTCCAAATGGAAGAGGTTGCGGATCTATGATTGCCGCCATCAGTTCTCGGCGAATGCTAAAGAGCATCTTGATTTGATGGCCGGCGAGGTCGCCGCCGCAATGGGGCATCGGTCGGTCGTTACGGCAGTTTCCCATTATGGCAAGCGGAGCTATGCTCGCTCAGGGGCTGTCATGGTGCGCCCGTCGTCAAGCTCGTTAGCTGCTGTAAGCGAGGCATCCAAAACCAAGGCGAGATCTCTTGTGCAGCGGAGCGAGCTAGCCAGGGCTTCCCGATCTCCTGACGGTCAGGCTCGTCCAGGCACGGCTCGACAACAGGATGACATGGGGATCGAGCCACCGACCGTTCCGTTGCGGGAACCAGGCCGTGACAGGTAGGTATCAGGCAGGTTGGATGTCCGTTTTGGTAAAACCGCTCGAGGCGAACAAGAGTGGTTTGCGGTATGCCTTTGCACAAGCATAGGCGATGCAATCGCCGTAATTTAGTGCTGCTGGATGCCGTCCAATTCCGTAAGTATCGAACGCATCGATCGCTAATGTCGCTGCCTTGGGCGTGATTGACACGATATTCATCCCCTGGGCTTCGATAAAGCTCTCGACGGAGGCTTTGGCATCGCCGATGGGGAGGTCGAGTATCCGCGCAACGGTAATGGTTGCCTCGAAAACGGCGATCGGTGATGTCAGGCGGCTTTTGGCCGCTTGCATCCTCCCGGCGATATGATCCCCGTTCTGTTCATCGGTGAGCATTGCGACGATTGCTGAAGCGTCGATAAACATCATTTCCCCTCGTAACAGCTATCACGGAACGGCTTATCGGCCGGAAGTTGGTTCGGGCCGGCGTTGGCTCTCAGTGCTTCCCGATACTTACGTGCAATCTCTATGGCTGTGGGGGCGGATTCATGGCGCTCAAGGGCCTGCAGTAAGGCCTGCTTAACGGCATCTGACTTCGTCGTCGCGTTTGAAAGCGCCATGTACTTTTTGGCAAGTTCGTCTACGGCGTCGTCTTTGATAAAAAGTGGCATCTGAAATACCTCGCGGGATATCCATTATTGAATATCCGAATATCCTACGTGGGATATCCTGATGTGTGCAAGGGATATTTGCATTGTAGAGCCGGTCCTGTTTACGTCAACCGTTACCAAACTTTGGGTAGGGCGAAAGCAGCGATTACGATAATGACCGTGATCCAGAAAATGCTTGAGATCGCCGATGTTCTGCGCCGCGACGATCGCGTAGACGGTCCTGTATCACCTGTCGAACTTGGACGGCCGTTTGTGGTAGCAAATTCCGTCTGAGACTTGATCTCCTCGTCGCGGCGCTCTTGAGCGTTCACGATTGAACAAATCATCTGGCGAGTGATCTCGTAACGGCTGACGCCATCGGAGGCGAGCTGTCCTAGACGCTCATCCAGCTCCGCTTCGGCCTTCTCTCTTGCATCTTTGTCAGTAGAGAAGAAATGTCGGTAAAAGGTTTCGTCAAGCGACGAGGTTTCTGTCGTCGGCAACGCATACATCCTTTGTGTATCGCAGGAAGCCTGCACCTTCGATTTCGTCTGCCGCGTTAAGGCGACCTGTCAAGACGAGCTTTTCTGGCGGGTTCGGATAGAGGGAGAGTTCGTTCATTAGCCTTCGAAATGAGCGGCCCTTAATCCGAGCTCTAACCATCCGAGCTGGTGATCCTCCATACGGTATTGTGAGGACTACGTCTGGCTGCGCCTGAGTGCGGCCTTTGTCGTCTTGGGCGGGCACTACCGACGCTTTTGGTAGATCCGCAACACGAATGCTTATCTGGACGACAAGCGTCTGCGCCGGCAGTTCGGCGACTATGGTGGTAGAGTTCGGCATCATGGACTCCCTGCCCTGCCCTCAGATGTTCTTTTCGTTCATCCAGATCTCGATGATCTGACCATAAGTGTAGCGGTTGTCTTCGCAGTAGTCCCGCAGTCGTTCGGCGACGGTATGAGGAAGACGTACCGATATCTGCGTGGTAGGTTCTTTCCTTTTACGAGTGGAAACTACCTTTTGTTCCACTTCCTTGAAGCCGGTTCGTTCGGCTGCTCGATCTGCTGCTGCGATCTCCGTGCTGGTAGGAGCGTCCTCTTTTTCAGGCAGAGGTAGGCTGGCTACACCGCTAAGGGTAAATCTTTTCGTCTGGTTCATGCTGCGTCCTCCTTGCGTGGAGACAGAAGTGAAAACACCTCGCCTGCTAGTTCCTCAGCATTTGCAATAGCCTTTTCAACACCTGAGACCTGATCGGGGTCTAGTTCATGAACTGCAATACGGTCCAGAAATACGGTTCTGAAAGCTTCGCGCGCTCGAAGTTGCGTTTGGAGAATCGGTACGTTTTCATCCCTTGCAAACTCTTCGAACTTTTTATGGATCTTCGATTTAAAGGCGTCCGAACCTGGGGTTTCTGTCATGACACAAGCGTAAGCTACTGTTCGACCAATCCCCTCCATTTCAGCCCGGATCAGCTTAATAGCTTCGATTGCCTGATCTATATCTTCGGGGCTAGGACGAACAGGGATGAGGACGAGGTCGGCGCGCAAAATGACGCGGGAAAGGACAAGGGTCGCGCGACCTGGTGTGTCGAGGATTACGATCTGATTTCTCTCGCGAAGATCCTTTAGGACGTCGAAGAAGTCGTCATTGTCGATGTCAGCGACAATTTCAATGTCGCACTTGGTTAGGACGGGCAGTTCACCCTTCCTCCCCTCTTTCCACTTTTTCAGTGTCTTCTGAGGGTCGTTGTCCATAATGGCAACGGAAGCGCCGTTTCTGTTGAAGGTGGTTGCGAGCATGAGCCCAACCGTCGATTTTCCAGCTCCGCCCTTTGGGCTCATCACTGCGATTGTTGGCATCTTCGTTCCGTTCCTGGTGCTTGAATTCCTGAGCTGCCTCAGTGCTGCGACCTGATACTGATGCGTATCGACGCGCACCGAATGCATTTAACCCGTGTTGACATATACCAGTATCAGTTAACAGCGGTTAAATCAATGCAAGACACACCAACACCAGTCAACCCGTATCAAAATAATGCGCCACGATGCAAATGCCGGTAACTGCACCTAAAGGCAGTTGGTACCTTGTGGTACCACAAAAGTTTGTTGGGTTGAAGAAAATGCACCAAAATCAATTGAAGAGCTGATTTAACTAAATGGGTTCTTGGACGTGAAGCATGGAAAAAAGGGGGGGTGCGCTGAGATAAGGAGATTAACGATGGTTGTGGGGATGATGCAGTAATGTAACAACGTTATAGCAATATATCGCTGACTGGTTGTCTTGACTTGAGAAACGTCAAAAACCGAGGCACATAAGCCATGATCATATCATGGGGCATGCGATGGTCAAAATACGTCCATACGCCAGTCATCTGGTGACGATCAACGTTTAATAAAATGCAACGGGTGATTTTAGGCCTGGTAGACGAGTAAGTCTTAGGTTGACACCCAAAGACGGTAGAATTACTAATTCGTAATCGTTCAGCATGGTTGAGCAGGAACGTTGATAAGCGTTAAGCCTACCCCAAAGAGCCAAAATGTCTTAAAATATGCCGATAGTCAAACGTTGTAAAAGGATAGAATTATCCAGACAACGTTCATAAGGGAATAAAATGGCAGGAGAATTGTGTGACAGAGGCCAATGACGTTCTACGGTACGTACCGCTTGTCTACATGGTTTCGCCGTCAACAGGTAAGCGCGTCTGCGTGGCCCTGCACAACGGTCTATCTGCTGCCGATGCACACGATCTCGCTGCGCGTTCGATGGAGAACGAGTTTACCGACACCGCTCTGGATGTGCTGCATGAGTTGCGGCTCATTAAACTAATCGAGCATGCCATTGACTGGCGGTTCATGACAGATCAGGAGCGCCTGGAGTTCTGCACGATTGTGCCGAACGTTTACGAAGAGCCTGCAGAAGATTTGGTTTCGGCCGAGGGCTGACAAAAAAGTGGAAGCCGTATCCCACCCGATGTGGCAGATCATATCGCCAAATTAAGGGTAGCCCGCGCGACTGTTTTGAATGCCACCGGGAAACCCGACGCTAAAGACCAAGGGAAGCCTGAGATGCTTAATCGGCCAACAATAATCATACTCACATCGCTACTAGCGAGCGGGCCTGTTTACGCACAGCAGCAGCCGGCACAACAGCCGACACAACAACCTACACAGCAACCTACACAACAACAGCAGCAAGGTCAGAACGAGCCTCGCGAGGGTGGGTCGCGCTGGCAGTACCAATCTGAACAATCGGAGGCTCGGACGTACACCCAGCCGAGCTTCGCTCCATCGATCCCTCTTGAGGTTGAGCAGCTTCGGAACAGAACCGCAGCCCTGGAGGATCGGGTGGAGAAGCTCGAGAAAGCACTCTCGCAAGCTGTCTTGGTCATCAACGCTCAGACTGAAACTTTCCAAAAATTGAGCGGGAAGTAACGGAGCAAGTCTGGTATGCCCGATCTTATTACCCTTTTTAACAAACTTGCCGTCGTTCTGCCGTCCGCGACAACGCTTGTTTATACGTTTATGGGCCTCGCTGGACTTACGATTGGCATCTTGGCGTTAGTTGATGCATATCAGCATGCTATAGGAGAGGTTTCCCCCCGCCTGCCGTCAAAGGGCAGCATACCATTTCGACTGTTTCTAGCCGGCGCAATGGTCGTCTCGCCATTGCTGCTCTGGCGTGCTGCCAACACATTCGTCTTGGGTGGCGACCGGACCCTGGATATGTTTTCCTATATTGGGGGAGGGGAAAGCACTCCCTATTGTGATCTATTTCACCAAAGCCTTGCATACTTTTTTATGTTTATTGGCTCGATCGCGATAGCCACGGCGGCGATACAGGCGAACGGCATTGCAACGGGTCGAAACAACAAAACCGCATTCGGACCTGTCGTGTTCTTCATCGGCGGGGTCTTGTGCTTCTTTATCGATGATGTTGGAGCCATCATTGGCAACACAGTCGGTATGGAGATTACGCTCGGAAATATTTGCGCGAACCTTAATCCCGCCTAAGCTGATCTGTTTTTAAAGAATGGCAGTTCAGATCGTAGCCACTCTTTGAACGGCGATTTTCGCTCGTAAACGCGCATGTTGGAGTATTGCCATGCTCGATAGCGCATGCCTGCTGATTGGACCCAAAGTATGGAGCCAAGAAGGATGCCGCCGAGGAAAGTAAAGACGCTTCCATTCCACATCGAAATCAGAGATGCGAGAACAGCCGCGCCGAGGCCGACGTAGAACATCTGGTTCGATTGATCCATGAAACGGTGTGAGCGTTCCATTGCCTCAATCGGGTTGATAGAAAGCGGCTCTGAGTGGTCGCATGAAGTGCAAACGAGAGATGCTGCCCCTTCTCCTTCCTGTGCTTTGAACACCATCCTGGCATCGCATTTGGGGCAGATATGTTCTTCTGCATCTATTGATGACTTCAGCTTCGATAGGAACGAGGCCTGTTCGGCTACATTCCGCACTTGTTGCTTGAACGGATGCAGCCGGAAAGGGACCAGGCGTGGCCGCAGGTGCCGCAACGGGTTCTTTGGTTCGTCACCGTTGTCGTTTTTGTTTTTCCTGGCCATGCTCAGTCCGTTATCTGTGCGTTGAAGTTTTCGAGTGCTGCAAGATCCTGGGACCGATCACCCGTAAAGGTAAAATCAACGCTGAAGCTGTCGTGGCCATCGGCGTCAGACCATTTTGTCCATCGGGCGTAGCCGGGGAAAATGAAGATCACATTCGAGGTAGACCCGTCATCTTTCCACATAGTCGATATTTCGTCGTCATCGACAACATATTCCTGTCCATCGACCTCGATCGTCTTCGGCATATCGACGTTGTCAGCGAAAGAGAGAAGAAGCGCGTCACGTAATCGCGATGAAATTTGCGAGTTCTCGATGTCCGTTTTCGTGAATGAAGCGCTCAACATCATTTTCATTACCTCTTTATGTGTTGTCGAAAGCGATCATAGACGTTAAGCCTCTACAATAATCGTATCAACCTACAGGTTTTAGCTCGCATAGTCGGCGTCAATAACGTTAATACGCATGGCAATGCCCCCCGACAACCTAACGCATTACAGTGGGTATCGCAATGAAGCTGATGATTGTCGAGTCTCCTAACAAGGTGAAGAAGATCAGTTCGATTCTTTCTGGTTTGGGTGGCGACTGGACAGTCGCCGCAAGCGTTGGACATGTGCGGGACTTGCCGGAAGACCAGGCGGGGGTCGTCGGACCTCATTACAAGCCGATGTATCAGCTCACCGAAAGAGGAAAGGGTGTCGTCGCTAAGCTACGAGAGTTGGCCGTGAGATCTGATGAGGTTTATCTCGCGACTGACCCTGATCGAGAAGGAGAGGCGATCGCCTGGCATCTTGCCGAGGTGCTGAGGCTGAGCGATCCTCGCAGGGTGACCTTCGATAGCATAACGGATGCGGCGATCAGAGCAGCACTGTCTGCTCCACGGAAAATCGATATCGATCTGGTTCGCGCACAGGAAGCCAGGCGCGTACTTGATCGGCTTGTTGGCTTCACCATCTCCCCGGTGCTCGGTCACATGCTCAAGGAGCGTGCGAGCGCTGGCAGGGTTCAGAGCCCTGCAGTACGTCTGGTGGTCGAGCGAGAGCGCGAGATTACCGGCTTTAAGCAAACCAGGCATTTTCAAGCGAAGCTTCATTTCGCCGACGCTAAATGGTCGGCAGACTGGTTCGTGAAGCGCTACCTGCCGGAGGGTGGCAAGTACATTCTTGATGAAGAATTGGCCGGAAAGGCAGCTTCTGTTCGGGATCTGAAGGTCATCAAAAGCGAGATGAAGGATGTGGAAAAGGCTCCGCCACCGCCTTTTACGACATCGACCCTTCTCCAGGCGGCGAGCGCTCAGCTCCGGTTTAAGCCGGCGCACACTGCGAAGGTGTCCCAGGCGTTATTTGAACAGGGTTTGATCACCTACCATAGGACAGATAGCCAGAACCTAAGCGATGATGCGATCGCTGAAATCCGCCAGTATGCCGCAACAGCGGATCTGCTGTTACCCAAGGGGCCGCGGAAATTTGGCAGCAAGCAAGATGCGCAGGAGGCTCATGAGGCCATTCGGCCAACGCACGTTGCTACAGAGCGGGCAGGGGAGACCAATGATGAGAAGGCACTGTATGACCTAATTCGCAAGCGGGCTATCGCCAGTCAGTTAGCTGATGCCGTTTATGCATCTGTCATGGTCGGCATGGTGGGCGAGGGGCACGGAATGATATTCCACTACCAGGCGCGATCAAACACTTTGAAGTCGAAAGGTTGGCGAGCCCTCACTACAACGGACGCGGCTGACGAAACCGATGAAGGCGAGGGAGAGGTTGGCAATGTTCCCTTTTTGGAAGTCGGGACGGCGCTAAGGGCAGAGAAGGGCGAGGTGTTGTCGAAGGTGACAGAGCCCCCGGCTCGCTATTCGCAGGCAGGCCTGATCAAAAAACTCGAACAGCTTGGCATTGGTCGGCCATCGACCTACGCAGCGATCATCACCAACATCATGTTCAGAGGTTATGTAGAAGAGAAAAAGAACCATGTGCATCCGGCCGACAAGGCGTTTCGCGCGATCGATGCGCTTACCGGAAAGTTCGGTTTTCTGGAGTATGACTTTACGCGCGATGTGGAGGTGAAGCTGGATCATGTTGCTACCGGCAAAGCGACATATCTCGATGTTGTCGCCCAGGCCGACAACTTGATCCAGCAGGAGCTTGGTCGAACAGGTGTTGATCTGTCGGCATTGACGGTGCCGACAACGCCTCAGCTCCAGTTCGCGCAGAAATTGGCTGAGAAGCTCGGGGAGGAGATCCCGGCAGAAGCGTTGACTGATCGATCAAGGCTTGGAGATTGGCTGACGGGTGCGAAAGAGCGGGCTGACAAGGCGTTTAAGGAGCGTTTGAAGTCCGAGCCGGCGAGCGAGGCTCAGATCGCTTTGATCCAACGCGCGATAGACGAGGGGAAGATTGAAAAGCCAGAAGGTTGGCCGGCGATCGATAAGCTGTCGGCCAGCCTGAGTATTGACGCAATTATGGGCGGAAAGAAATCACGGTCAAAACGGACGGGTAAGCGTCGTTGACTAGCTCCGCTTGCGGTTGATGCGGCCTTGTTCACCGAGATTGTTTTTCAGTGCCAGCTCGGAGCGCTGCTGTGAGTAGGATTTCGCAACGAGCGGATAGTCGTCACTAAGCGACCACTTCGCCTTATACTCCGTCGTCGTCATATCGTGGATCTGGCCAAGGTGGCGCTTGAGACTTTTGTATTTGCCGCCACATTCCAGGCAGACGATGTGATCGTCGGTGAATGATTTTTTGATCGGGACTGCTGGTTTCAGATCGCCCTTGTCTTCTTCAGACGCAGCAAGGCCAAGTCCCTCTTTCAGAACGTCTCGGATATTCCGGTATGCTTCGGGAATGTCCTTGTGATCGAGGCGCGTCGTGGGATTCGACAGGTACGCGGTAAGGATTTCCACAGCGCGATCCATGATTTGGTCTTCAATCTGCGGATTTTTTTGTTTGATTTCTGAGTTCGACATTTGGTGTCCTGTTGGTCACAAACCTAGCTCATCGATAGCGGGTAACGATTAAGTCATCTTCACCCCATTTAGCGATGGCGCTTCTAGCGTCTACTATCGTTGAATCGCTTCCTCAACGCAAATAAAGAATTTCTCTCTATATCAATGTTATAGGCGACAACGTGAGCGGTTCTTTTACCCGCTTGCGATGTGGTGACACTAGACGCGAATATGCGTGCGATCATGCCTTCTTCAATTAGATCTGAGTGTAATTCACAAGTTTCGAATAGACATTCGCCAAGTTTTGAAAACGTCACTCCAATTGACGACAACACCAAAACGATTAGTATGGCACTCGTTATGGTGAACCGAACGAGAGCGCTATGCCGACATATGATGCGGATGAAGTCGTCGTTAGAAACGATGATTTTGTGGGTTTTTGGGAGGCGCGAGGTGCGTTGCTCCAAGCCTTCGGCGGCTATGGAAACCTTCGTTACCAATTCAGCAGCTCAAAATATCAGAGAGCACTTAGGAAGGCCCGTAGGGGCGAGCTAACACGCTCCGAGCTGATGGATTGCCTGTGTCATGTAAGCGCTCGCCAAGACATTCCCCCGGTCGAGCGACCAGATGCCCGCGCCGTCGCGCTCACCGTCATATCCAACAGCGATCAAATTGAGGAAAAAGATGGCCCGTATTATGCGCAGCTCTAATTCTGATGGCCGTCTATTGGACGCGCAGCGCGAGCATGCTGCCCAAACCTTTCTGTCACATCATCCTGATATTGCGAGAGATCTATCGTCGCGCCGTCAGGATGATCTCTACACGTCGATTGCAAACCACATCAGCATGACCGGCGATCCGGGCCGTAGGCAGTTGCTGACTGTCGGGCTTCGGCAAGAGTTTGAGAAGGCGCAGTCGAACATTATCGAGGTAACAAACGCGCGGCCTCAGCCGGCCGGCCGTTTCATTCACGATGCAAGGCCCGATCCTGAAAAACTTCTTGCCGAACTATATGAGAATACGCACAGGGATGCATCCAGTCGCCCACTAGGTAATGTTGCTGGCCACGCGCAGGAAAGACTTGCAGCGACCTATGCTGCGCTCAAACTCGTTGAGGTCGCGCGCGACCAGGGCCTACTACCAGAAAACCCAACTCTCATCGCGACAAAGGCGATGGTGCAGGACAAGCGGACGAGCCAGGAGTTTCCAGCCGCTCATCGCATGCCGGGTGATTTGGCAATCCAGAATGAGGACGGGTCAACTACGCGGCTTACGGATGTCTTCAAGGTCGATCTCAATAAGGTGGCAATCGACAGGGAGGTTTTCGCAACCACCGATCGGGTCAACCGCCTTGTCAATGTCGCCGACGGTTGGGCGGAAAATGCAGGGATGAAGACGGCGCTTGCACTAGCGGCGACGGAAGTAGCGAGGGGTGCCAGCGCAGGCAGCGCCATGAAGGACATAATCGAGCCCGGCTATGCCGATGCGGTAAAAGCAGCGTATTCAAAGGTCGAAATGAACTTCACAGTCGCAGAGCAACAGATTGTTGGCGGTGCGATACTGGATGCCCGCACGATGCAGCCCATCCGTGGCGTGATTGAAAACCTCAAGCTTTCCTCGACCGACCAGGAGGCGAGGGCGCACGCGAAGGAGCTTATTCGTCTCACGCTCCATACCTATTCCAAAGAAACGGAGCTAGGCGAGGAGCAGCAGCTTAGGATCGACAATCTGATCGAGGGCATCAAAGACAACGAGACTAAGCTTGGGGCCTTTTCCGAGAATGCCGTTGATCCGAAACGTGCGATAACGGAGCAAGGCTTCTACCGTCAGCGAGGCTTGCAGGCCTACGAGGATTTGATGGGACCAATAGAGAAGCTGGCCAATGAAGCGATGGCGGCATCTGTAAAGGCCGAAAAGACGGTCAATGATCCTCATGCGACGGATGGGCAGATCCGAGCGAGCTTCGCCGCCGTCGATGGTTATAAGCAAGCGATTGGAAGATCACTTGAATCGATGGAGGGTAAGATTAACGATCAGCTGTCATCTCAGTTCCGCGATGAGGGCATTAAGGTGTCCACAGCCGACGTTGCAGCAATATCGAAAAGCGTCTTGGATAGCGTTAAGCTTCCACCTAAACTTCAAGAATTTGAAAGATATTCGCGTCACATCGACTACCTAAAACGTGATTACACTAATGAACGCATAGAAAACGGGCCAAGGGCAGTTGACGAGCCGTCGAAAAACGCTGAAGTCAGCGTTGAGATCGACCATGATCCTAGACCATGATGGTTGATTAACGTAAAGGGTGAGGTTATTCGTGGTTAATCCTGAATTGAGTGAATCAGTCGAGGCGAGGGCGAAGATGGGTAAGGCCGGCATAATTGCGCTTGGATGCGTTGCAGGAGTGTCATTGATCGCAATGACCGTGATGGCGACATACATGTTTGTTCGTCAGAGCGAGCCTCAGTATCCGCCACAGATGCCGTACGCAGGCCAGATGGCTGGTCAATATCAGCAGTATCAGGGCCAGTATCAGCAGCCGCAGTTTCAGCAGCCCCCACAATTCCAGCCGCAGCAGCCACAGCAGTTCCAGGCACCGCAGGCTCAGCCTTTCCAACAAGTGCAGGCTCAGCCCGCGCCGCTACCGGCTTCGACAAATCCGGCGAATCCTCAGCTTCAGGCAAGTTCGAAAGACATCCTGAAAATCGTTTCGCAACTTGAGGGCTTTACCGATAATTCGGGAAAGACTGAAGCGACGGCCAATCTTCCGCCGATCCAGATATTCTTTGATCCGCGCTGCCCGTATTGCCACAAGCTCTATGACAACATTGCCGGGAAGGCTCCGATCCACTGGATTCCAATTTCCGCACTGGCTCCCGCAAATGGAGGCATTGCGCCGGGAGCGACGATCATTCAGGCGGAAAAAGACAAGCCAGGGATCGGTGGCAAGGAGGCCATGCGCGCGGCGTTCGACAAGAAGCTGACTGCAATCACGCCTTCGGATGCTCACAAATCTTCGCTGGAGCAAAATCTCGGATCGTTTGTGCTCATGGCGAAGACGCTTCCGCCATCCGTTCAGGCCGGCGTTCCGTTCGCACTAATCCCTAAAGCAGATGGAACGTTCGAGACACACGTCGGATACACCGAAGGTGATGAGACCGCCATTATGAACGCCTACGGGAAATAATCATATGGCATTCACGATCCCAAGGTTCGGGTTTCCATCCGACGACAAGATGGAAGCCCCAAGCGTTCAAGACAATCGGATAGCTGCGCTTCACCGCGCAGTTGCTTTCGTTTTGAGTGCCTTGGTCGTGTCGGTCGTGGTCAATCTTTTAGTCGTGCCGAAAGTCTTCAGAGCTGCCGAGGTCATCCCCTATGTGGCTGATGGCGGCGTGTTCGGTTGTCAGGTGAAAGTCGTAGATGAACCGATGCCGCAGGGGCCAACTCAATGAAAACCAAAGATCAGATCATCTTTGAGAATAGTGCTGCCGCAGCGGTATCAAAAAGCCTCAGACTTGTCCTCGTAGCATTGGCGATTACACTGTTCATGTCGCTCGTGCTCAACGTGTTTTCTCTCTACGCGCTGCGCAATTGGTTCCCGATAAAGCAGTTCGTTTGGACGCAGGATGCGAGAGCAGTGTGTGAGGCGATCACGCTCGATCAGCCAAACGTATCTGACGCTCGTGTTCGTAACATGGCAGCGGATGCAGCCATTGAGCTGAACTCTTATGACTACCTCAATTGGCGTCGCCAGATCCAAAACGCCATGAATGCTTATCTGACAACTAATGCTCAGCGGGCTTATTCCACCGCTTTGAGCGGGTCGAATACGATAAAGCGCGTTGAGCAGGGTTATTACACCGTCTCGGCTCTGTTGGGGAATAAGCCCCCACGCATCGCCGAAACAGGGATGCTTGATGGCCGGTTCTACTGGAAGGTCGAGGTTCCCTTGGTGATTTATTACCGCACGCCGGAAGTATCGAAGCCGGAAAGTCGCGTGCTGGTCATGACGGTCGTTCGTGTCGATCCGTCGTTCATTAATCCCAATGGTATTGCGATCGACGGGATCACATCAACGCAAGAAGTTTCGAGATGACGGGGCCGACATGGGGATAAAACTAACATTAGTTTCTGGCGCTGCCGTGATGGCACTCTTGGCGGGTAACGCCAGCGCTCAGGAAAAAGGTCGTGGACCGGGGCCGCAGGATTGCGGCGACAAGGCCAATCCTTGTGCTGTGTTGAAGCCAGCAGAGCCGATCACGCAGCCGGCCTATCCTTTTGGTGGCCCGAAGGATCTACCAGATCCCGAGCTTGAAAAGCTTCGAGAAGGCGTCGTGAAGGAAAATCTTGGCACGATGTTGGGACCGGGTGACATTGGCGCGGTCAATAACCAGAAGCTCGATGCTCAGGGTGCAACCGCTTATCCCGGTTACGCGGGCAAATCACTGCCCTCAGCGCGGCGGCGAGACATCACCTATATCAAGGGGCCGCAACAGGGACCGGAACAGCTTTGGCTCGCGCAGAACATCCCGTCACCTATTTCGTTTCAGGACCAGTATGGAAACCCCTGGCCGATTGCGTCGATCGCTTTCGATCCACGTTTCTATTCAGTCAACGGGCAGGGCTGTGGCGCTAATAACGCGCCAGCGCCCCTGTCTGATGAGCGCCCAACGTTCATCACGGTCACCCCATGCCGTTTCTGGACCTGGAGTTCGTTTTCAGTCCAACTGCAGGACATCAACACACCGATCGTGTTCGTAGCGGGTAGCGGCGATGACCAGACCAAGAAGTTCATCGACGTTCCTGTTCTTGTCCATGTTCAGGGGCTTTCGCCGACTGGCAAAAAACCCAAGCCGGTTGCCAGGGCGCAGCGGCCTCGTAAGCCGGTAGAAAGTGGCCCAGATTCCGCTTACCAAGCGTTTCTTAACGGCACGCCGCCCAGCGGTGCTACCCGGATGGATACCAATGATGGCAACGCTACCGCCTGGCTCTACCAGGGAAGCCTCTATCTGGTGGCTCCGTACAAGGTGATCACTCCGGATTATGAGGCGATCGCCAGCGGAAACAACAAGAACATTTTCCGCTTTGGTGCGGCAACCTCCCGCGTCCTCGCTTCGGCAGCAGATGGCTCCGAGCGCGTCATCTCAATCGGCTATTAAGGGGCGACCACCATGGCAGCATCGAAATACTATATCGCAGCCGGTGGAGCGGCCGTGATCGTCGCGGCTGGTGTCGTATTGCTCACGACTGGTGGACCTTCGGTCGATCAGGGTGGCAATTCACCTACCAACCTTTCGCAGAATGCTCCGCGCCTCAATACGGACATGCTCAGTCCCGTTGGGCAGGAAGAAGCATCTCGGCGCGCGACTGCAAACGACCAGAAGGCTGAAGAAGCAAAGCAGCAGCCTGATCAAAGCTATGTGGCTCCCCCGGTCATTGCTGAGGAAGTCAACATGGGTGCTGATGGCCCCTTGGCTCAAAAACCGCCAGTTGGCCTTGAATTGCCGGAAGTGAAACCGATCCGGCCGGAAGACATCAAGGTGCCGGAAAGAGTTGTTGTCCAGCGTCAGCCGAACCCGCAACAGGAGGTGCAGGTTGCGGCCGAGCGGGAGCGGATCAAGGCCGAGAATGATCGCAGGAACCAGCTCGCAGCGAAGGTGCAGGAGCAGGTCAACCAGCTCCTCGCCAACAACGCGCAGCCCAATATCAATATTCAGGGCTACAAAGAGCCACCGAAAAAAGAATCCAACGGCTCCGGTAATGGTGCTGGCAACGGAAACGGGCGAGGCAAACCTTCCGGTCCCGTTATCCTCGCAGCCAAGCCAGGTGATGTTTTCTACGCGAGCTTGAAGGTTGGCTTCAATTCTGAAGATCCAAGGGGCTTGCCCGTCTATGCCACGATCTACGATCAGCGTGGCAACGGCTCGTATGGCCCACTACACGGCGGCGTGTTGGCAGGCCAGGTCACCTACAGTAACGACCAGGCAGCAGTGACATTCAGGCAGATGACACTGCGTGATGGTCGCACCGCACCGATTCAAGCAATGGCCGCGACTCTTGACGAGGTTCGACCAGGCGTGGCGGCAAAAGTTGATCGCCACACCCTATCCAGATGGAGTGGCCTTGTCGCAGGCTCCCTGCTTCAGGGCCTCGGGCAAGCTGGCCAAGAGCTAGTTCGCAATGATACCCAAACAACGATTTCTGATGGTTTTGCCACCACATCTGGCCGCGCAGGTATTGATTGGCAGAAGGTTGGCCTCGCTACGCTTGAACCTCTGGGCAACAATCTTTCGCAGGTTATGGCGAGAAACTTCCAGCGCAAGCCGACGATGTCGAGCCCTGCTGGCACTGATGTAGGTATCGTGTTCTTGCAGCAGGTTACCGTTGAAGCTTCCAAGTAAACCCGACAGGTGACGTGTGGCCGTAAACTCTACCGAAGGTGACCTTTCGAATGTCATCACCAATCTGGATTCGATGTTCCAGAACTACGGCACCGTTGCACTCATCTTCGCCGGGGTTGGCGGCGTTGTCCTTGCTGGATATGCGGGCATGAAGCTGCACTCGACGTTGATGGAGGATAGCCACGCGATGATGCAGTCACGAGGAAGCGTAGCGGGGTGCCTGCTTGCCATCGTGATTGGTGGTCTCATAACGATCTCGTCTGTCATCGTTACATGGTTCGGATTGCTCTACGGGTGAAATTAGATGGCTGATCTTTCAAGGCGCAAGAAAATTTATCTTGGTTCGAGCGACCCCGAGGAGAAGGCCGACGATATTCACCTTGTCCGAAAGCTGATCCGTGCAGTCTATGAAAAGGGGCTTGAGCGTCAGCTCGCTGGTAAGCCCTTACCTGACAGCTTTATGGACCTTTTCGGCAACGACGCCACCGTGACCTCCGCTGTTCGTGCCGGTGATGCTGATGCGTTCCGCTACGCCAGTGAGGGTGGCGCGATTTCCAACAGAGAGCGTCTTCTACTTGAGGTTTTGTCCGGCCGGGCCGAATCGAAAATCACCTCGACAGAGGGCATAAAGGAAAGCCTGTTGTCGAATATCTTCTGCATCTCCGCTGTCGATAATCCTGTCGATCTTGCAAACAAACAGAAAGCGGAGGGAGGCGACGATGTCTAAGTTCTCTGACGATTACTGCCATCTGTCCGGATTCGATCCCGATATCGACCAGCCGGTGTTCTACGCGCATGACGGCAGTGAATGCACTATCCTTGAAGTTCAGGGGATGCGTGACATCCTATCCACTGACGAAGCCACGGTGGCGATGCGTGATTTCTTTGGTAGCGAGATCGGGCCTCTTCTCAAAAAGCATGGTCATTTCATATCTGTGTCCTTTGAAACGTCGGGAAACACACTTCAGCAGGTTGAGCGACTGTTCCGGCCGATCCGCGACGCCGCGAAAATCAAGGAGCTTTCAGTTGAAGTCCTGGTGAACGAGGCCTTCGAACTGACGCTGAAAAGAGCGCGCTATTCGAAGACGCTGGTTGCGTGCTGGACTAAGCCAGACGCGGTATTGAAAGGCGACTTGAAAGAAGCACGGAGCGACAACAAAAAGGCACGTTCCGACCTCCCGCCAGCCGTCAAGGCGATGCAGCCCTTCTCTCGCCTTGAACCAATCTCCGCAGAACATGGCGCTTTCGTTGGCCGTGTCGCCTCGGCGCTGGATGCTTCCGGCGTCCAGGTCGTGGAACTAGGCCCTGATGAAGATGGTCATCGGCCCGATCTTGCTGAAGTTCGCAAGGGGCTGCTGTTTCACGAAACACCTGATAATTGGAAGCCGTTCGGCCCTGGCGATCGGAAATATCCGGGCGTAAAATCGACCCACGATAACGATCTGTCCGAGTTCTTTGCTCCACCACTTTCCATGCAAATCATGTCCGCAGGCATGATCGCGAAGAACAACATGCGTTCCTTGCAGCTTGGGGGCCGAGCCTACGCTCTTGCTGCGATGCAGCTCTTTCCACGGTCCATGTATCCATTCAATGACCTTCTGGCGTCGATCAAGAATGGTGCAGATCCTGATATGCCACTTCGTGTGGCCTTCCATATCGAAGGCGGTCCTTTCAACGTTGGACTGAAGCAGGTTCTTGCGTCATTTGCCTCCCTGACCGGGCCGAAATCGAAAAACCTCTTTCTAAACTTGAAGGAGATGTCTCGGATCGCTCAGCAGGACCGCGAGACATTCGTCAAAAGCTGGATCGTCGCCTGCACCTGGCGTGAGCCGAATGAAAGCGAGGAGACGCTTGAACGTCGCCGATCGTACCTAATCCGCTCGATGATGGGTTGGGGTGATGCGCAAGTGAGTGACACAACAAAGAATCCTATGATGTCACTGGCAGAAACCGTGCCAGGCATGGTCAAGCGTGTTGACTCAATCAAGCCGACGTTCGTCCCGATGGGTGACATGGCAATGATCATGCCGTTTCACTCGTCGGCGCCTGTCTTTGACCGTGGCGAAACGATATTCACGACTACAGAAGGAAAGATTGCGCCTCACAATGCCTTCTCTTCGGAGCAGAACTATTGGTTGACGCTGATTTTTGCGACGCCTGGCGCGGGTAAGTCTGTTCTTATGAACCGACTGAACTATGAGTTTACAGCTCATTCGAAGGGGCGGACAATGCCATTTGTCTGCGTCATCGACATTGGCGTATCGTCCTCGGGCTTCATTCGGTTGATTCAGGAGGCGTTGCCTCCCGAAAGGCAGCACGAGGCTTACTATCGCCGCCTATTCAACGACCGCGACAACTCTGTGAATTTTCTTGATCTAGGTTTGGGCCGGCGCACTCCGCTGCCCCGTGAGAAGAAGTTCATCGAACGCTTCCTTGTAACGCTCATCGGCGACACCGATCGCGAACAGCATTACGAACAGATCGTTCAGAAGGTCGTCACCCGGATCTTCCAGCTCAAGAGCGATCTGGAAATTTCCTCGTCTCCCAACACATGGGAAGCTGGCCATGACCCGCGCGTTGATGAAGCCTGCGAAAAGCACGGCATTCCACTTTCGTCGCGCGAGAAATGGTGGACGATCGTCGACCGTCTTGTTGAGAAGAAGGATTTCGTTTCAGCCATTCGTGCGCAGCGTTACGCGATGCCGCTTCTTCAGGATGTGGCTCGTGTCCTTAGCGAACAGAACATCATCTCGGAATATGACGAGGATGCTGTGAAGTTCATGAAGCAGGCCATCAACGCAGCAATCGAGCGGTATCCGATTTTCAGCTATCCTACGAAACTCGATTTCGGCGAGGCGCGAGTTATCTCTGTCGATCTGAATGACGTGAAGCAGGATGGCCAAGACGCGGCCTCCTACCGCAACAATTCTCTGATGTATATGATTGCGCGTCACCTCTTCGTTCAGAAGATCGGTGGCGATGCTGAAGAAATATCATCCATGGATTTCCCCAGGCCGATGCGCGCGCTCTACCAGACGTATTGGGAGCGGCGCTATGAGGATATCGCCGAAACACCGAAGCGACTTTGCTTTGACGAATACCATATGACCGGTGGTGCGGGGGGTATCGCTCAGCAGGTGCTTGCTGACGTTCGCGTTGGTCGTAAATGGGGCATGGAGATCATACTGGCGTCTCAGTTGCTGCGCGACTTTGAAATTATGCAAAGCATGGCCAGCACGATCTTTATTCTCAAAGCCGAGACAAATGAATTGCGGGAGCAGATTCAGCAGACGTTTGGCTTCTCTGATGCGGTCAAGGAACAGCTTTACAAGCACGTCCATGGTACCGGGAAGAAAAACGCGGATGGCGTCAACTTCCTCGCCAACTACAAGCTGAAACAGGCTGAGCGCTGGATTGTGCTCAACAATTTCCTAGGGCCGACGCTCCTTTGGGCTCTTACGACAAGAGCACAGGACCGAAACGTTCGAGAGGAATGCTACAAGCGCTTTTCGGTAAATGAGGCGTTGAGCATGCTCGCTCTACGTTACCCTGAAGGGACTGTTGGTCAGGATTGGGACGTTATGGCTAATCAAAACAACGTTGACGAAACTTCAATCGCCCGTCGTCTTGTGGATAGACTTATCGTTGAATCCGTCAATGACCGTCGTAAACGTGAATCAGTCGAAATAGTTTAACGTATAGGTCTGAACTTTAGCGTTGAAAACGTCGATAAATGGTTCTATGGATCGTTACGGTATCAGCACGCATTGAGTTAACGTCACATTCAACGTGAAATCGATCGATAAGAGGGATTATGATGATCATCCGAAAGGGTTACGAGGCAAGCGCACGGGCCAACGCCATGCTTATCAAGGGGGCAATGACATTCTTTGCGCTGCCGGCAATTCTGTCGACGGTGGTTACGTCTGTCGCGCAAGCTCAGGATGTAGATCCTTCAGCGCCGCTCGACGTATTGAAGACCGCGCGGGACACGGCGCAGAACTCCAACATGAACGTTGAAGACGTTACCACGACGGGTACAAACGTCCTCAACATCATCCTAATCATTTTCGGCGTTCTCGGCGTCGCTCTCGCTGGCATCTCCACCTACAAGCTCTATTCCAATATCCAGCAGGGCGAACAGGCGCGAGGTAGCAACATGTCCTACATTGTAGGACTGATCGTTGGCTCGATGCTCACGATTCTTGCCATTATCGTCGGCTTGGTTACGACCTACGCGACTGGCTCTGGCGGCTAATTCAAGATCCTCCCAAGCTTGAATTTAAAGACCCCGTCGCAGCGATCTGCTGCGGGTTCTTCTTTTTTGCCGACTCAGGTGCTACATAATAGAAGAATTCGAATTTGGAGACCTCGGTCCTCGCGATGCCTTCTGAAGAAAAGACACCACATCCGAAGCTTGCGGCCTATATCGAGAACGTTGTTTCTCGGGCCTACTCAAAGGGCGTCCTGGCAAATAACTACGGCTCCGCAGCTCGATTCGCGGAGCTTCTTGGCGTTGAGGTGAGCCGTCAGTTGGTCTGGTCGTGGATCTGGCAGTACGACGGCGTTCCAAGGAATCGCATCAACCAGCTCAAGTCTCTCAATACGACGCTCGGTGTTGAAATGAGCGAAGATGAACTCGAAATGCTGTTGCAACCGCGCAGAGATGACGTGAAGCCGGCGCAGCTCCTATTTGAGGAAGTCGAGCGATCCGTCATTGAAAACAAGCAGCAGAGCCATATCGTTCGGAAGCGGATCGCTGACTACATGGGTGTGACGACACGGACGCTGTTTCGCTACAAGGCCGATGGCGACATTCCGAAGACCAAGCAACCGAAGTTGAAGGAAGCTTTGACCTCGCTGAACATTAAGG
Organism: Agrobacterium sp. rho-8.1; assembly: GCF_033957725.1. Taxonomy (NCBI): domain Bacteria; kingdom Pseudomonadati; phylum Pseudomonadota; class Alphaproteobacteria; order Hyphomicrobiales; family Rhizobiaceae; genus Agrobacterium; species Agrobacterium sp. rho-8.1. The sequence goes on along the minus strand of NZ_CP192794.1, from coordinate 12,968 downwards.
TGCCCGACGACGTGATGTCGGCTGTGTTTGGCAAGGGAGCGTGACGCTAGACGCCCTACCAGACTGCCTGGCTGTCAGGTAGCTGATCGACCGTAATCGCGCTCGTTCCTAGTATTCGCCTCCGGTCGGCGTGTGGTTGCCCTCGATTGCGCCATCCGATAATTCTCTAGTGGTGATTTCGTCCTGTTTCTGTTGGGCTTGCTGCGCGAAGCTCTTGGCGAGTGTTCTAATCGTCGCTTCTATCTGAGGACGAGCGGCGAGCGTCTTTTGACGGGCGCTGCGTTCGGTCTGGATCATCACGAATTTGCGTCGCATATCGTCGGTGATGTATTTGCTCGCCTCGACGCGGACGCCTTCTACGGCCGATACCAGGTATGGTTTCGTGAGCGGCATGCCGCTTTTGATCTCAGTTTGAGCGTGATCGAACATGCCGGCGACTTCTGGAGTGGGGGTATTCATCCCGGTCACGCGTAGGTAGCTCCATAGAGGGTAGTCGTAGAAGCGCATCCAGCGAAAGAGGGAAGGGGGCAGTGTGCCGCCCGCTCTTGTTTCGTTGAGCAGGCTGGACGCCAGCCCAAATTGGTATCCATTGGCCCGGAGGAGGCGTTGAATTTCTACTGTTACGCTTCGTTCCTGCTTTTTCTGGATCTGAGTGTATTTCGCAAGTTCGAGCTGCGACAGGTCGCTGTGCTTTTTGATCTTGCCTTTGTGGTCCTTGATGTTCACCAGGCGGTCCGGAGATACGTCCCCAAACTCAGTTAGGATGCGGTGAAGCTCTTTGCGGGCGCGCTGCGTAGTTATAAAGGATTCGCCACGGCTGACTCGCCTGTCCTCGAATTCGACCTCTTCGTTAAGCCATTCCGTTAGCGTGAGAACGTTGAGGTTCTTCTTTTTTGGAAAGGCTTCTTTTGCGGCTTCAAGCTTCAGGCGCTTGTCGTCTTGATCGATATAGCCGAGCACCAGGAGTGCGCCGAGGCTCTTTTTCCCTTTGTTGATCTCTCGCCAGATGTCTTTCAGATAGTTCTCGATCTCAGCATTTGTCGCCTCGAAGTCGTCCGTTTCCATTGTGTCGAGCGCATAAAGTCGAGCGACCGAAGCGTAAACGATCGAGACCGTGTGCCATGGAAGAGCGTCGATAGCAGTTTGAATGGCGTCTTTATTTCGGAACGGAAAATTCTTGCGAGCAAAAGGATTGAGGGGGCCGAAGTCTCGGACAAGCCTGGCTGTAACAAGATCATCATTGATCTTCCAACCTGTCGCGGCACCGGGATCGGAGAGGGTGTCACCCTGGTGAATGCCCTCAATAGCGTCCACCTCAAGCAGCAGTTCCAGTGCGGTCATCGGCATCCTCGCCGGTCCTTTTGAAACCGAATAATCTTTGGCGATTTCAAAATCGAGGAAGAATTGGTTTGCAGGAAACTCAGGAGCCTGCAGCTTCATCACGTCCTTGTATCCGAGCGGCTTTTTATGCTGGACCTTGGCTCTGATGTGCTTTTCGCTCACCTTGTGGTGGGCGATCAGTCCAAGGACAAAAATAAACAGGCCGAAGACAAGGTTGAACGTCACGCTACTCTGAAAAATAGAGCTGAAGGCATATTTATCTCCGAAGGGCATGCGCCAAAAATACCGACCCCAGCCTGTGAAAAGCCATCCGCCGCCTGTCTCAACGATCCGAATCCAGGCGTAGGCCTTTCCGATCATCGGCGATGCCACCCACCAGAGCAGGCTGAGCATTCCAATAACCACGCCCATAAGAACGACTATGATTAGGAATTCGCTGTGTTGTGGAGCGTTTCCGTTGTTCTGTGCCATCGTCTAATCCTGTTCGTAAATTGATCACGAACCTATAGGAACGTTGACGCAATCTCAATCGATAGTGAACATCGATGTCTTCAGCATAAATGAGAACAATGTACGCATACCGATAGAGTTAAAGCGCCGGATGTATCCGGCCTCTAGGAGAATTGTCAGTTGATTGGTGACGGAGTTTGCCGAAACGAACTCAAGGTCGCGTCGAATATCGTCACGAGTGCCGCTGGATATGAATGAAGCATAGGTTCCAGGCTGCAAAAACGACAAATCGGAACGATGAAACTCATCTTCAACGCCTGAACTATGGATAAACAGCTCACAGTTGGCTATCATGTGAAGCAGAACGCGCGTTTCGGAACGCCCTAAACGCTTGTCGGCAGCGATCTCAGCTAGAGCTGATCGCTTTACATTGAAATCGTGGTGGGGCACTTGAGCGTTCATATGTGTATTTTGACTGAAAATTCTGGAGTTTTTGATGGTTGAGGATCATATAGCGTGCAGGAAATTACGTCTACACAAGCTCAGCTTCCTCAGCATTGGAGCAATTGTTCTATCCTCTCTTAATATTGGGTTTACTTTTGGTTTGAGCCCCGCAGTAGCCCAAGATGAGGCGGGCTGGATGCAGATGAAAGAGGTCAAAACGGAAGTCCAACCTGGTGATAGCGACCTAGTCCGAATCTGGAAGGACGTGATGGATTCCGAGGCCGAGAAGATCCGCGCGAGTGGCGGCAAGCTGTTCGTTAAGGGAGAGCAGACCGTACTGCCGGCCGGTGGCTATCGGCCTACCAATTTCCTTTCAAGCGAATTCCAGACTGATAGAGCCACCTACATTGTCTCGATCATGCTTCAACGGCCCCCAGGCTGCGATAGCGGCGAGAACGGGAGCGCTGTGACTGCGATCCATTCGTCGTGCCCCGCTCGCCTCACCATTCTCCCAAAGGACGGTTCTCAGCCATCGACGACGGAGATGCCTGGCGCATGTGGAATATGGCCGAGTATGCAGGTTGAGCCATTGGAAAATACGGGCACCTTCGCACGCATCGAGGCCGACAGTATCCAGGTAGAGGCGATCAAAGGGAACGCCACGATACCAGGATGCGAAGTCTCATTCCCATTGAAGTAGGTAGAGGGCGATCAATGCGGTATATCCTTCAGACAGCAATTCTCGCAGTAATTGTCTTCCTGGCCTATGTTGCGCCGTCTCAAGCGAGGTCGTATCTCGCGCCAAACACTCAATACAGCCAGGCGCAGATCCAGACGATGTTCGAAAACAGCGGGAACTCGTATCTCGCTCAAAATGCTTCTACCTTCGCGGCCATGTCCTACAAGGTCGAAAGTATGGGCGGCAACTCGGCCATCTATAACGGCTCGTGCTGCACAGGTCTTATGCAGATGAACCAGGGCAACCTGGCGACGTTTTGCGACTGCACGTCGGCTCAGTATGCTGCGATGAGCGGACAGCAGCAGATTAACATCTATGCGCAGTATTATGAGTCCATCGCCAATGCGGGTTCGGTCCAAACGTTGCTCGATATGCAGGCCAACGGCGAGAGCGTCGGCGGCTACAAGGTGGACTCTGCGATGGTCGCGGCTTGTATCCAGCTCGGCGTGGGGAATTGTCAAAAATCGATCGACAATGGCTGTGTCGGTGTTTCTTCGTCAGCCGGTGGCGATGGGAGCGTGAATATCTGCACCATGGCCGCAAAGGCGGGTGGAACTACTGGCGGTGGCGGAAGCAATGCTGGTGGTCAAATGGCGTGCCTCGTCCCTCTGATGAAGGACAATGGCGTTCAGCTCATGTCGCCATATGGTGCTGACCGTTCCAATCGGCCAGGCGCATCCAAGGGCATGCACCAGGGCCTCGATATTGTGAACGGCTTCACTGGTGGTAATGTTGAAAATAACCCGATCTACGCCGGCCATGGCGGCAAAACGACCTTCCGCTTGAATGGCGCGGGTGGCAATTGGGTCTCTGTTCGAGCTGAAAACGATAAATACAATACTGTTTACTACCATCTGGCCCACAAGGACCTGGACACCTTCCGGCAGCAAAATCCTACTGTGGCAGCGGGCGACACCATTGGCTACATGGGCAATACTGGCACGAGTGGCGAAGGCCATGGAACAGGAGGGACGCATCTCCATCTCGGCATGACAGTGCGTGGATCTGTTCTGCAGTCGGCGGGTGCTGGTGGCCGCGTGATGGCGACCGGCGCTTGCCCTACTTGTGGTAGCAAATCCCGACCCCCTCTTTCTGCGAGCGAGATTTCCAGCGCTGCGAATGATAGCTGGTACTTCGTCAACCCGGAGCCCTTCTTGGATAAGCAGATCCCGGTGCCGGCGGCACTCCAAAGCGGGTATCCGGGCTATTTTTCCGAGCGAGCAGATCCGTCCAAAACGCTTCCTACAACATGCTCACTCGATCCCGCTATTGCGACCAGCCAGCCGATGAGTACCGGCTCAGGAACGTCTGTATCCAACGCCGAGGCTGGCTTGGGATCATACCGCAACGAGGGCGAGGATTTCGCCTCCAGCCAGGCATCTGGCGACACCAGGTCCATTTACCTCGATCTGGCGCGCGTTGCTCTGGATGAAGCCCAGGCCGCTTCGCTTGGTATGTCGGCCCAAAATCAGTTGGCGTCGGCTGTGGCTCACATGATCGTCAACGAACAGAGGACCAGTCGATGAGATCGGGCATCAAACTCGCGGTTGCTGTTGTCGGCATGGGTCCGTCGCTTTTCAGCATGACCGGTTTGGCCGAGGCGTCGAGAAACGTTCCCTGGGCGGATGGCTACTATACCCCTCGCGATCAGGCCGCGAGCTGTAAAGATCCGAATTTCGAGGTCTATGATTGGGTTCTACGTTTCCAGAAAAAAGGTCGCGCGGAGATGGGAACGAGTGAAGGCGTCTGCACGGTATCAAACTTCAAGAGCAAGGGCGGTGGCCGGTACGAATCTCAGCTCGATTGCGATTCACAAGGCGAAAAATCCACATCAAGAATGAGCTTTCGAACTGACAGCGCGATGAAGATCATCGAGATCGATGGCCAGCCCTATGCTTACTGCGCGCCTTTGAAGTAGGGCCGGTAATGAAGAACACGAGATCCCTCAAGCGCTGGCCGCTTGCGCTGGCTTGCCTTGCTCTCGGCGCTGCGTTGACGGTGATCCACGCACCTCTGTCGATCGCAGCGGCGATCTTCCTGATTTTTCCAGCTCTTCTGCGTCTGATGGACATTACTGCCGATCGCGCCGATACGGCCATGGGAAGGGCGTGGCGGGGTTTCGGTGTCGGTTGGCTCTTCGGTTACGGGTACTTCTTTCTTGGCCTCCTCTGGCTCGGGGAGGCCTACTCAATCACTCCTGGGGATGGTTGGAAATATCCGGTTCTAGCATTCGGATTTCCGGTTTACCTGGCTCTGTTCTATGGGATTGGGTTCGCGATCGCGGGCGCGATGTGGACGAGTTCGGTTTGGCGTATTTTTGCCCTCGGCCTGGCGTTTTTTGTCGCTGAGTGGCTGCGCGGCACGGTGCTGTCCGGTTTCACGCTGATGGCTGTCGGTGAGGTCGTGCTTTTCAGCAAGGTGGTGACGCCACTCGTCGGCGCCATCGGCGTCGTGGGAGCTAATGGGCTTGTTCCTGTCGTGGGATGTCTGCCGCTCGTTGGGATGTCCCTTTGGGCTGGGCGGAGATCGTCTTGGACGGTGACTGCAATCCTCCTGGTTATGATTGGAGGCGGTATTATCTATCTTCAGGCCGGCCGATCGACGGCAGACGGCAAGCCCATTGCAGATGTGAGGATTCTGCAGACTGCGTTCACTCCTCCTGAGAAATGGAACCCGGATCTTGCTGTCAGGGCGGCGAACCTCGCCTCTATGGTGAAGCTAACCAATCAGCCGCGGGAAGATGGTTCGCGGCCGACGCACGTCATTTGGCCCGAGACGGCATTCGCCCTTTTTCCTGAAATGGAACCTCACGTCGTAAACGACGTGGTATCCCAATTGGTCGGGTCACCTACCTTCGTTGCCGGTGGGATGCGCTCTGAACACACAGTAACGGGCGTTCGAATCTTCAACACGGTGTTCACTGGTCGGGCGGGCAAGTGGTCCTCGATCTACGATAAGCAGCACTTGATACCGTCCGAAGAGTTCATTCCCTGGCGCGGCCTATTCGAGGCTCTTGGCATTGCCAATTGGATCATCCCGGCTGCGGACTATTCGCTTGAGTGGGGCACCAGGTCCAAAGCAGTCGCTATCCCCAATGCTGCGCCGGCACTGTTGGCCATCTGCTTTGAAATCCTGTTTTCTGGCGAAATTGTTGCCGCCTACAATGACGCGCCGGTCAAACCCGAATGGATGGTCGTAGTATCGGATAACTCCTGGTTCGTCCTTACTCAAGGTTCGGATATCCTCCTCGCGCAGTCCCGTCTCAGGGCGGCAGAGATGGGCATGCCCCTCGTTCAGGCTGCGAACCATGGCATATCTGCTCTAATCGAGCCGGATGGCAGCGTCAGGGAGAAGATCGGCCTCGGTAAAGCGGGGGTGATCGACGCAAAAATTCCTGGCGGGGCATCTGGAACCTTCTATTCGGAAAACTCCTGTCTCGTTTGGTGGCTGATTTTGGCAGGCTTGGCATCTGGCGGAACTATGGGATTTCTTCCCGGCTGTAAGGGTTTCATAATTGGGCCGGCGATCAACGCGTAGCGCCGCTGGTCATTGTGAAAACGACTGCATGCGCAATCTTGCGATTGATGGCTTCCTCTTCCTCAGCAATGAGCTGCAAGGACTGCGCGCCAATACCGCTGATATAAAGAAAGCCGCTCGGTGTGATCCGGGCGGCTTTTTGCGTTTTGGCGTTTGGAATAGATTTCTGCGGATCTTCAAAAACACGAGCTGCCGGCGGCATCGATCGTGAAATTAAATTACGCCTTCACGAACGAATGTTTCAAAAAGGATCTCGGCCGGCGCGACCTGGTTGGAATGGTTTTCCCCTCCCCTCTCGATCACCCATCTATGAAAGCACCTGCATGTCGTCTGTAAACGATCCGCCGATTGCGCCTGTCACGGTCGAATGGGGCAGCTTCGAAACGCTAGGCACTGTCTCGGCCTTGGCACGGTGCCTATTGCGGCATTGGCCTGATGGAACCCATGGCGAGGCATACGTTACAGCGCTGATGGTATGTGATGCCGTTCTGGCTGGGGGTGAAGATGATACGGCAGAAGATGCGCGGGCATCTTTTATTGCTGCGGCTCACGAAGCCGGTTTGTTAGTGTCGCCAGATGATGCTGGCCCTGACTGGTTCTGATTGCGCTGGGTGTTGAGCCTTAGTCCATTCAATGCAGCAATCCGTTCGTAAAGCTGCTCAACCTTGGCGGCGGCTACCCTTGGGTGATCGACCCAGCCATTATGTGGAAGAATGGTTTTCTTAGCGCCATCCATGTGGCTGATCGACCAACGCCATTTCCTGCGCATGGTGCCGTGGGTTTCGAGCATGATGCGACCGAATGAGCGGTCGCCATCCCACCCCAAATAATCTTCGTGGTTTTCTCCCGGCCAAGTTTCGCGCCAGCGGTAGCGTGGCTGTGGGCCGGGGTCGTCGGGATATTTTTTCATGAGTTGCTGTTCGTCGGAATCAATAAAGCCGCCCGAATGTTCTTCGGACGGCTTGTCTTAGGTGGTGTGGCTTTTGCGTTGAGCGTTTGCGTAGGCCTTCAAAACAGCCTGCATCCGTGTCAAATGCCCTTTACCACCGGTCTCTGTCAGAAAGTGCTCAAAAACCTCTGGATCAAGCTTCAGGTGAACGGACCGGGGTTTAACCGGTCCCTCCACTTTTGCATTACTCCAAAAAGCTTCATCAAGCTTTTCACCTTCCGGGGCTTTGGGGTTGTGGTATAACTCACCCCTCGTCCTCATCTGCGCTATCTCGCTAAGTGATGCTCTCTTCATATTTGATGCGGTCATTTCGACCTCCTTTCCACGCTGTTATTAAGCGTGTCACGTCGTCTCGACGTGTATGGACGACTATAAAACACTCGTCCCCAACCAATCCAATGGACCTTAATCGTATCTCGCCGTAGTTCTTACGGTCATCAATGCTTGTTACGACTGGCCCTTCGAAAATCAGCGCGGCATAGACGAAATCCACCCCACGCTCTTCGATTACTTTTTCCCGTTTTTCGTCATCCCATTCGAATTCCAAAATCTTTTTCCTCCTGAAATAGCTTCCATTTTAATTTTCCTTTTCAAAATTGGAGCTGATTAAAAATTACTTGGTTTTTGAAACCACCTTAAATATACATGTATTGTGTACACTTTGCAATATTAGTTTTGCGCGGCTATGCAGCTCGAAGGGTCGATGCAGAAGCCCACGGGTGTTTAGAGCGTTTCAGCGCTAGGAGTGGGCCAATGCCAGCAATTAAAGACCTGATCGATTTTATGGGAACGAGCTGGCCAATCGCTTTAGGCACGTTGATCGCGTCAACTGGCCTTCTTTCTGCTGATTATTTTCAGTTGTCGTATGTAAAATCTCTCCCCGGGTGGGTTCTGGGAGTGACGTTCATACTTCTTGTTCTAAGTGGAAGTGTGCTCACTGTCTCGCTTATCAGGTGGGTGATTGAAGCGATAGAAAAGCCAATCCGACGAAAGAGGCGAGCGCGGTGGGAAGCGGAGCATGTCGCTGCTATAAATGAACTTCCGAACGATGAGGGCTATATTTTGGCTTGGGCTGTAGCCAACCAAATGCAGGTTTTCTCAGCGCCCTATTTTAATGCTGATATCAAGGCGCTGATGGCTAAGGGCTATCTTTTTAACGTGCCTGGAAGCCATGCTGCCCATCAAGTCCCGTTTATGATTCCTGAGTACATCTGGCGCTATCTGAAGCAAAGCTGCGAAGGGGAAGATATGTCACGATTTGTGGGCCAGCGACCATTTAGCCGCTGGTGACAGTTTCCAAAAGTCGTGGCGTGGCCTAGCGCTTATTTTCCTTATAAAGCGCCCATGCTTCTTCGATAATCACCCCCTGCACTACTCCGCGCCGCAACGCCTCCTCGGCAATTTCTTCCGAGACATGCGGCAGCACCTTGGCATGCACCTGGCCGGTTCTGTCGCTCTTCTTGCGTCCCGGCTTTCCGCGTGGTGACCGATCAACGAAGCCGTGCGCCTCGCCCACAGCATCCGCTCGGGCGATATCGGTTTCGGTCGATGGCTTCTGTGTCCTTTTTAGTGCGGCGATATTAAATTCATTGCTCATTTCAGTGCCTCCGTCAGTTTCTTGAATACCGCCATTGCGAACGCCTCGGCGTTCTGGATTGCTGTTTCCATGTTGCCTTGCTTGGATTTCATAGACCGTAGATCGCCACCGAACTGGAACAGCGCGGAAAAGGCGGCGCGCTCGACAAGTGGCGGCTCGATGATCTCAACGCCATTTTCAATAAGCGATGCCTTAATTCCGGTCTGTTCGTTTGAGCGGATAATCGAAAGGATTACCTATGAAGAAATTAGCGGTCATCTCATCTGCAATTCTTGGTGTCTTCACCAACGTGCCGGCTTGGGGGCAAACATCTGGCCCCACCGAAGCTGAGGCTCTTGCCGCTTACCAGGAGGCCTATTCTCGCAACCCGATGTCCGAGCGCGGCTCGGAAAAAGAGATCACGATAGCTCTCGGCGAGTGCGGAAAAAATGCAACCGGTCCCGGTGTCTCATGTATGCTTGCGATCAAATACAATCCGGGGGCTCGACCAATCGATCGTGTGATAGGATTTTCAAAGTCGGCCTCTGGCGAGTGGGTGGCTTTGAGCTTCTGACATCTAACCTAAGATGAAAGGGCGTCCATTGGATAGGGTTAGGCCTATCTACCTATACGGGTCGTGGAGTCGTTGTAGGCTGAGTGACAGGCTCAAGGATCGAGGGAAATTGCTATGACCGAGAATGGGCAGGCATGCGTGCTGATCCTCACCGGCTCTGAACGTGAGTTGCTATCTTTGGCGCTTCGCAGGGAGGGCTCGCCACTGTCTGTCGATCTGGCGGAGCATTTGACATCGAGGAGCCTACCGCTGGAGCTGGTCACCAAGACCGTCACAGCATCCTTTCACGCGCTAAGGAGCTATCAGCATCACAACGCATCCGGGGATTTAGCCGAGGAGATTGCCAATGTCTGTGAGCGGACGTTGGGAGAGATCGAGGAGCGAATTCCTGAAGGATCGAAGCTCAGTCTGCATAATGGGGTTGTGACGCTCACGTAGAGGCCTGAGACCGGGCCGCTTCAGCAATCTCCTTCAGGCGATGTGACATTGTCAGCGCGTCGAACTTTTCGCCCCCTTCGGCATTGAGGCGCTTTTTGGCTTCATCTGGCAATTTCATCCATATGGCAGAGAACTCGTCATCGACCTCTTTCCAAAGGACTGCGGCTGCATCGAGCGCTTCAACAGCGCTTTTTTTGTCGGCAATCTTGGTCATACTGATCCTCGCTTAGATGTTCGGGCCGTCGTTGTCAGGCTCGGCATATGACGATGTGCTTTTGGTTGAGAAAGCGGCGTCGTCCTTGTCCAGCCGTTCTGTGAGAATCGTCTCAGCTATCAACTTCATCTTATTTGCCCAATGGTGAGGGTCCATATCATTATTCGGATCGGCTTTATTAATGAGTTCCATTACGTGCTGATCGAAATGAGGATATGCCGCTTGCAATAGGCGATCTATTTCCTTTAGCTTATCGGCAATAAGGTCTAACTTCGCTGATGCTTCGTATTCGTCGTACTTGTCAGCCATTGAAGTCCCTCTTTTGAACGTTCATGACGCAGCTTGTGCGGTTCGTTTGTTGAAAAACCATATTATCGTTCGGCACCAAAATCAAAGACAACGTTTCGAATGGGCAACGTTGGCGGGTAAACGCCAGTCACTAGAGGAACTACCTGATTGCATAATCGTTTCGTGCAGCTGACTGCTTGGTTTTTGGCTATCTCGTAGGGGGAGTCCATTTTCGCTTTATTTAAGGGATAAAAAATATGATGGGCCTTATGACCAGTGGTGTAAAATCAGAGACAGAAAGGCAAATTCTAGCTGCTGCGAGCGAACTTCTCGAAACAAAGGGCGAGAAGGGGCTTACCGCTAGGGCTGTTTGCCAAGTTGTGAATGTAAAACAACCCACACTTTACCATTACTTCGGCAGCAAAGACGGCCTTTTGCATGCTCTGGTTGCTGATGGGATTACTGATTTTATCGCGTTCAAGCGAACTTGTGGAGATGTTGCTGACCCTATAGAGGGGCTTATGCTCGGCTGGCATGCTTTCCTCGACTACAGCGCCCTGCATCCGCAGTTGATGAAGATGATCCACCGTACTGTAAGTCAGTGTCCGGACGCGACGGCCTCGGCCATGGCAACGGCTCGCCAGAAGTTGGGGCGGCTTGAGCGTGAAGGCCGACTTCAGATTGAAGTGGATATAGCGATCGATATGCTGCTGCTGGTCGCCCACGGCACGTTGGCACTTTGGACGCAAGGGAAACCCCTCACTTCCGTCAGGGAGAGCGCCACGCGGTCGTTTGAGGCCGTACTAAGCGCCATTATTCGGGACTACAGATCCCCGCCAGAGAATCATGCCCGTTTGGAGGTTCTGGAAGGAGCGTGAGGCAGTGTGAGCCGCCTCATTCCTCGTCCTCTCTCATTTCCTCCGCCATGGAGGCATAAGCATTCTGCGAGATCGCCTCGCACTCGTCAATCGAGAGACCTAGCTCGAGGCGAGCATAGTGCAACAGGTCGTTGATCAGATCCTTCACGTCCGTGACCGGCTCATCGCTACCGCGCATTGCTCGATACGTGGCGATGGCTTCTCCTGCCCAAGCTGCGCGATCTGTGTTTGTTGGTGTGTGCATTTCAGCATCTCCGTGGTTGGTATGGCGTGGTACCATTTGGTACCTTGGGGCATGATTTAGAGCTTCGGAGGCTTCCAGCGCTCGGCCATCACGGTCGTGTAGGTTTTGCCACCTGAGCCTTTTGCGATGGCAGCATCGAGGGTTTTCCAGTCGATGGGTGTCTTTGGCCGCTTGTTTGGGTCCATACGAGCACACAGCGAGCCGTAGGCGAGCAAAAGCGCATCGAAGACAGGGCTTTCGGCATCATGCAGCGGAGCGTGGCAGAGTGCGCCGCAGCTCGGGCACTCGCCAGCAGGCATGATTTCACCTGGCATTACTCGTTCGGTGATGTTGCGGATCTCGCGCAGCTCGTTTTCCGCAAAGCTGTTTGAGCAATTCTGGCAAATATATTTCATCGTGTGATCTCCGTCAGGCGGAAATCCGCGTAGTTTCTGTCGAATGTGATTGCGAGGTTGCGCCAACTCAGTTGCTCGTTGATCCCTTCGTGGATCGTCTCGCTTGCATCCATCGCAATGGTGCGGAGACCGTCTACGTCGCTATCCTCCCAATTCCCCTCTCTATCAAGGAGCAGGGTCGAGGCGGCGTCAGTCGCGGCTAGCAGAGCGGTCATCGCCTCGGCGATCAGCTTTGCGACCTCTTTGATCGCGACCTCCTCTTTGATGTCGGGATTATCGTTGGTGTGTTCTTCATCCATGTTTTTTAGCCTTTCTGGAAGGATTGCGGGGCTATTTCTGGCATCCAGATGCAGGTTGCTGCGAGGAACGCGACGATCGCGGCGAGAGCGCAGATATCCTGAATGAGAGGCATGTATGGGGAGATGTCGAAGGCCCTGCGTTGAGGGACGTTGCAAAGCGTGATAGGTGGGCAAGACATGCAGCGATCGCTCCGTTTGCGATGAATATATATTGCGTTCTACATGGGAAATATATGCCAATATGGACGAATGCGCAATAGGAAATATATGTTGGTTTGTAATTTGTGTGTGCTGAGCTGCGACCGCCAACCCCAAGGGAAAGGCTGAGCGACCAGCGCGACGCATATAGAAGCCATGCTAGCACGCAAACCCACTGGCTTACAAGCATATATAATCCATATTTTACGATAATTTAGATGATTTTTACCGCGTAGCATAGATTTGCTTAGCTAAGTATAAATATAGTACAATTTGGCAGTGCTAGCTATAGAATGCGGGTATAAAAGGTATGATATACCCCGAATTAGTATAAAATAGTATAGAATATATACCCGGTGAGCGTGCCGTGTCCCTTGACGGTTGCCACATAGATAATACTATCC
>NZ_CP192796.1:0-19062 GCF_033957725.1 Agrobacterium sp. rho-8.1 | reverse complement strand
GCTTTCATCCTTTCATGAAATTAAGCTTACATGCTTGCATATCAACATGAAAGCATGTTTGCATTTCGAAATCGTAAATCACTCTTCTTCGTCGGGCGATAAGGGCTGCTCGCACTCGCCGCAAATCAGCTTCGTATCGGGCTTGGCCCATGCGTGAAGATCGCAAACCGGGCACGTGTACCGCGTCTTGCTCGCTGCCTTGGCCTTGCGCTTCTTGCGAGCGTCGGCGTCGTCCCAAAGCTCGACATAGAGCGCCGAAAAATCGGGCTGCGCCGCCAGCTCGGCATAAGCACGCGCGTAAGGTCCACCGGCAATGATGTAGTGGCTGCACGATTGCCCGGTTTCCTTGCCGCCCTGCTGGCCGGTATCGGAAGGATGCAAACCGATTTCGTGCATTTTCGCCGCCCACTCCTTGTTGTGGTAGCCGCTGCGCGACGGCTTGCCAAAGTGGTGCTGCCACAGGTGCGCCATCTCATGGGCGAGGGTCGATAGGCTCTGCTCGTCGGTGCGACTGGCAAAGTGCGACGGGTTCAGGGCGATCTCGTCCGTAATCTCCGCCCCGTCCTTCGATCCGAACCGCCCCCCGGCGAAATAGCCGTAGGCTTTGTTTTTGCGCTGCAACGTCACGAGGCAGGGAGAAAGCTGCCCGCCAAACAGCCGTTCATTGAAAAAATCGTAGGCCCGATTGAGGGCGGCATATGTTTTCGAGGTCGGGTTTGCGGAAATCATGGGTTGCCTCTTTTGTATCGTACGAAACAACAATATCGGGTTCTATGCTTACATGCAAGCATGTTTGCATGATTTCACAATTTGGCGCTGCCCTCTCCACGCGCTTTCCTCGAAAGCCCATGCGACGACAGCCGCAAACGCGAACGTTGCGATTTTTGGTGATGAGGGTGCCGGACCGGCCCGCACTTGCGCGGGTCGGAACCGCCGCAGGGGCGCGATAGCGGCCCGATCAGCGGCGACCGCTTATTCTTTCCTATCTTTTATAAAACCAGATGGGGATTCAGTCTGTCTGGCGGACTCACGTTGTTTGATCGATCTCGCAAGGCGTGCAAGCGCCTGTCCCAAGGGGTTATCTCCCACGTCGAACAGGGTACGCTCCTCAATGTTTAACGAAGCGCGATGCGCCTCTGTGGCAGCGACACGCTCGGCCTCGGCGTGAACGTGGTCGTCGGGCAGGGGAGGGGTGACGCCAAACCGGCCAAGGAACTTACGGGCACGGGCAGGGAGTGACAGCCGGTAGGCGTTGCTGGTCTGCTGGACCTGTGGGCCGCGCCCCTCGTTGCCGGTGGGCACATAGCGCCGCAGCCAGTCGAGAAAGCCATGCGACCGAAGCGCCTTCAGCGCGCGCACGATAGCGTCACGCGAACGCCGCAGCTTGAGCATGAGGAAGTCTATCGACGGGTCCAGCCTGCCGGTGCGGAAGTTCACCAGATTGGCGAACAGGTCCAACACCTCGATTGCGACCCCGCCTAGGGGGCCGTTGCGTGTACCTGGCTCTCGGCATGCGATTTCGTAGCGCCGCGCCGCAAGCACGATCTGACGGACCTCCTGTCGATTGGTACGCTTCCAGAATACGCCCTCGCATTTCCCGGCCGCGCGGGATTGCCTTCGAACGGGCGTGCGTTCCCGTTCGGCCGGTGCCCCTGCGAGCACCGCCCCAATTTGTGCAAACATCGTCCTTCGTCCTCCAACTGGAGGGCATGGACAGCGGACAAAGATTCAGCGTTCCCGCAAGAGAGACCTCTTGCAGGTTGGTGGTCTTCCGACTATGTTGGAAAGCAGTCTTACGGGCTTCCCAACACGGTCGTTCCGATAATCCAAAAACCCCTACCGCTTGCAACGGTTGGGGTTTTTCGTTTTATGCCCTCGGTGCGTTCTCGATATAGAACCTCAAAGCTTCTTCGATGATCGGCATGCGCGACGACGCACCCCGTTGTTCCTTGATCTGGTCGATTGCCTCGATCAGCTCACCCGGAACGTAGGTATTCAGCGCAACTCGACCAGCAGCGGCTTGCCGCGCACGGTGAGCGGCGACGTTCTTGCGAACCTCTTCCGTTCTCCGATTCTCTGTCGTTTCACGCTTCATGATTACGACTAATCGCTGATTTGCCCGATTCTGCAACCCCTTATTTCCCAAGGGCGCGTTATTGGCACTGAAGCGGGGAGCAGAAACCGTCATCCGCGCCCGCCTGTGAAGCCGCGCAGCTCGTCGCGCATGAAGTCACCGAAAGGGGCCTGAGCCTCGTAGAAACGGCCTGTAGCGGCCTGCCATGCTCGGTAACGCATAGCAAAAGCTCCGGCGAACACCGGGAGCGCTAAGAGGCTGGCCGCAAACACCATCTGCGATGATCCGGCGTAAAGGCTGGCCCCGGCTGACAGGGCAAGGCCAAGCGCTGCGAACTGCATCAGGATGCGGGCGCTGCGCCTGAAATGATCCTGACGCTGCGCGGCTGTTTCGCTCAACCACTCTCCATGATGACTTGCCAGCTCGTCGAGGCTCACGCTCGATCCGCAACCGTCACAGCGCCGTAGCTCTCTATCGGCTGTGGGATGAAGCGAACCGGAACCGCAGCGAGGGCAGGACGCACGATCATGGGCGAGTGCGCCGCGTGCTGCCGCTGCTACATAGCGATGCTCTCGCTTGATGATTTCCGGCTTCATGCGTACTGGCGAATTCAATGCCATGCTTGCCTCCATAATAAGATATCGAAGCATCAATTTACGCCACATCACGCGCAATTGGCAATTGCAATGGCCTATTTTGTAGTAATCGTGCTCCTTTTGGAAAAGGACATTGTTTTTTTATTTCAGAACACTGTGAAACTATTCTAGCTCGGGATTCCTTGATCAGCTAAAATATGCCCCATCAAACAAAATACATTGTTCCGCAATCTCGGAGCAATGTGAATGTGGGGAAGCGCATGGCAAAGCCAGACGACATTTCAGGCATGTTCACGCCCGAGGATTATAGCGCCTCGTTGGTTTTCCTCCGTCGCCTGCTTGGCTGTACCTTTGATTATGTATGGGCAGCAGGCGGCGGCGCTGCCGGGTCAAACGGTGGGGCGTGCGATAATACGAACGACATTCTTGCTCTGCTCATCGAGACAATGAATTGGGCGATGCTGGCGGTTGTCGCAGTGGTTGCGACCTACCTCATTTTTGCCGCGCTGAAGGACACGGCAAATGACGGGGAGGCGGGCGGACGCTCAACGAACCCGAGCTGGACGCTCGTCTTCGCCGGGATTGGTGCAATTCTCTGCTTTCCCGCCTTCAATGGCTTCAACGCCCTGCAACTAGGTACGATGCAGGTTGCCGTGTGGTCTGCCGGTCTTGGAGATACGACTTGGCGGGTTGCTGCTGAGAAGATGGCGACCGCCAACACTGTCAATGCAGCCTTTTCGAGTAAGGCGGACGATGGATGGTTCTATTCCGAACCTTCGACTGAAAAGGCATTGCGTGAGCAGATCGCGGCGGGCCTTGCAACGCGCGTTGCGGGGGAGGTGTGCCGGGTAGCAATTAGCAAGGGCACGTCATCCATGGCGACCCCTGACGGTGCCGTGACCACCGTCACCCCGCCTCCAACCTTCACTTCTGAAAGTGACGGCTACACTCAAACCGTGCTGACCTATAAGGGGGGCAAGGGACTGGATGACAGTTCCGGCCTCTGCGGTTCGGTCACGGTATCCTACGCCTCCGAAAGGCAGATAAGCGCGCAGTCGGCGGGAAGCGACCTAGCTCCCGGCAACAGCGCGGCACAAGTGGAACTTGCGCGTTCAACCGCTCGGTTTCAGGCGCAAGCTGCGAAGGCGGGCGGGGATGCTCTGTTACAGGCGATCCGGACCGAAGGGGACGGCCTCTATCAAAAACTGTTTCCGGAAAACGGCCAGCGTCTGCGCGGACAGGCGCAATTGAATGCCATTCAGTCGGCTGTGACTGGTACCATAGACCGCGCGAAGACCGCTATGCAGGGCGCTCTGAAACAAGCCCCGGCTGAGTTTCGCCAGCACACCAACGCCGCGATGACAGGAAACCAGAAAAACGGATGGCTCTATGCTGTCCTTTATCAGCGTGTCCTCGTCAATGCGACTACATCGCTGTCCAAACTTGGCCTTGGTGGCGTTGAGGTATTGAGCAATCAGCCTGTCGAAGACCTTCAAAGAGCCTTCGGGTGTGGTGGATGGTTCGAAAACGGCTGCTCCAACGAGCTGCAAGTGTTTTTCGACGCCTACAAGCGAGACACCTTGGCGCTGGCCGAGATCGCGCCCGCCTTCCGTAACGCCGCCCAAAACTCCGCCATCCAAGGCGTGAACTCCGCAACAATCGGAAATGCAAACTCCGGTGGCGTTTCTTTGAGTAAATCTCTGAACGATATTCTGCTCGACCTTGCAGACGTTGAACCTTGGGACGGACAAGGGTGGATTGACCCTATCCCTCAGCTCCAAGCAACCGGCGCAAAAATCATGACATACGGGTCAGGCGTGCTCGTGGTTGCGGGGGCGGGGTCAGCTGCTTCAGCCCTTGGAAAGCATCCGGCGGTGATGCTGCTAGGTGAACTCGCCTCACACGCAGCGCCATTAGGATGGTTGCTTTTCGCTATTGGCTTCATGCTGGCGGTTATCGTTCCCTACATGCCGCTCGTCTATTTTTTCCTCGCTGCGATATCGTGGTTCGTCCTTGCGGTTCAGACGATTATCACCGCGCCATTCTGGCTTATGCAGATGTTCTACCCAAACCGAAACGGCGGCATTGCCGGAACCAGTGTAGCCAAAGTTCTCAGCACTTTGCTGGCGCTCTTGGTTCGGCCCACGCTGATCATCGTCGGCCTTGTATTCTGCATGATCATGATGCGCGTTGGGCTGGATATCCTTAATTTCTTTGCTGCAAACGCTTTCATCGCTCTTGCTCCCAACACAAGCGGTTTGAATGCTAGTATCGGCGATATTGGTTTGGCGATCGGCGGTTTCTTTGTCTACATGTCGCTTGCCGTTTTCCTTGTGACCTACTGCTGTAGCCTCATCGATGGCGTCTCGGATTTCGTCATGGAGATGGTCGAAAGCGGCGCATCTCGCATGCTCGGCTCGCAAAGAGACCGCTCCGACAGTGTGCTTGGGAATCCAACATCTGCAATGGCCGGTGCCCTTTTGGGCTCGTCGCGTAGCCGGGGGCAGCTTGCCGGTTCTATGGCACGCCTCAAAGACATGCGTTCTAGCAAAAGTCGAGGTAACTTAGGAGGAACACAAAAATGAAGCGGCTCGCTTTTATCCGTCATGCTGTATTCAGCGGAGCCGTTTTGTCGGCGGCAATCCTCAGCAGCCCTGCTTACGCCGAACCGCTGACACTGACCAAGCTACGAGCGCCGGAAAGCCAAGACCCGTCAAATGGTGTTGGGCTGATCATGCGGGACGTGTGGGCCTCTGAAATCAAGGCCGTTGGCGAGCGGGCTTACAGCTTCTCCTATGGCCTGTTCAAAGCGGGGGAGGCTCAATATCTCGTTTCGTCGTTCCGCTCGGCCGAGTCATGCAGGCCGGACGAATGCACGTGGATCATTCAGCGCCTCACGCCCTCCTACAAGGTCGCCGCCTCGGGCAAGCCCTTTACGGCCTGCGGAGCGCTCAACCAGCTCGACGTGAAGGACGGCCGATTGACCATCTGCGGGAAGGGGGCCGATCTGCCATGATGCTACGACGCTACACTTTCGTAGTCGGCATATTGCTGGCGACAACCGCCCTGACCGAAGCCCGGAACGCTCAACCAACCGCAACGGACTGCGGCGGCTTCATGAATAACATCCGTCAATCAGAAGGCTCCGGCAACTACACGACCAACACCGGGAACGGGTTCTACGGCGCCTATCAGATGGGCGACGAAGCCCTGCAGGATGCCGGTTACATGGATGCCGGTGGCAACTGGACCGGCAAAGATGGCGTAAAATCGCTAGACGATTACCTGTCGAATCCGACTGCACAGGACAACGCCTTCCTCGCCTATGGCGAGAAAAACCTGAGCTACCTCGGGAACTGGCAGCAATACATCGGCCAGACGATTAACGGCGTTCCCGTGACCCGTGCCGGGCTGATCGCCGGTAGCCACCTCGTCGGTGCTGGCGGTTTGAAATACTGGCTGTCGAGCGGCGGCGATTGCACCAACAAGGGCACAGGCTCCGACGCGGTAGACGGGAACGGCACTTGCGCCGGAACCTACCTCGCAGAAAATCAGGTCAATGAGCAATGCACGGGCAGCGAGGGGGGCGGAGGGGCCGGGTCCTGCTTGGCGGCGCACCCTGTCACCAGCCCCGTTATCTTCTCGGAATATGGGGCGTGGGATCGCCCAGGTGCGGGCGCTGGCAATGGCTGGCATCGCGGATCGGATATCTATCCGAAAGACGCCGTAGGCCAAGCATCGGGCGGAAAGCAGCTCTTTGCCGCCCATGACGGCAAGCTCAGCGTGGGCGGCATGGGCGTGATGGTCACGGGCGACCAGTTCCGGACGCTCTATCTGCATTCGTACTCACGACCTGAGCCGAAGGACGTGAAAGCGGGCGAGGAAATCGCCAAGATTGGCGACAACAAGTCGGCCGGAAAGCCGCATTTGCATTTCGAGGTTCAGGTGCCCGCAAGCGCGATCTCGGCAACGAAATGCGTGCCGGGGTCCAGCACCGACGATTGCGCCTTTCCAGAGGGTGGGGGAAAGCGCGATCCGAACGGATACGCCACGGCGGACTCCCTGAAGGCCGCATCGCCTAAGACGTGGTTCTATGTGAACCCGGAACGCTACCTGAAGGAGCGTATCCCGGTCATCGGCATGGCGGCGGTTCGCGCCAAGCGCAATCAATCCCTACAGAACACATGCACACCCGGCCAGACCGTCGCGGAGACACCGACCAGCTCCGGCGAAAGCGTCAACACGAACACGATGGCATCGGGGGACGGCTCTTACATGACCAGCTCGGGGAGCGCCGTGGCCAATGCCGACGCCGATCTGCGGTCCCTCGCCATCAACATGACCCGTCAAAACGCGCTCGAGCTGCGCGCGGCGTCCTCGAGCGCCCAAAATCTCCAAGGCCGCACCGATAGCGCTATTGCGCACATGCTCTTGCTGATGACGCGGAACGGGGATGGCCTATGAGAATTTGCCCGACAATCACCGCCCTTGCGCTTCTTGCCGCCCCGGCGATAGCCGGTGCGAGCGATACCACGCTCGACGGCCGCTATGCGGTCTATCGGGCAAAGACAACAACCGAGACGGACAGAGGCCCCCGCAATGATGAAGATTGCCGGAGGTTCCTCGCTTCGGAGCTATTCGAGACCCGAAACAAAAGCGAAGATCTGAAAATTTCCGGCAACCGTTGGGAAGACGATATGGACGTTTCGGGCGTGACTGGAACTGTCGTCCTGCAAAAAAGCAAAGGCGGCGGAATCCCTTTTACGATCAATCGCGAAAGTGAAGGGGACAGCGGACCGGCGAAAGGTACAGTGAAACGAGTGGGCCGATTAGGCTTGTCGTTCGCGTTCTCCGGGGAGCGGGTCTTGTACTATTGCAAAATGGACGGCTGATCGGGGAAGGGTGCAAATGCTGATACTCGGCTTTAGCACCCGCTGCGACCATGGCACGCGATACCGCGAATTTTGGGCCGAAGATGGAGACAAGGGGCGCTACGAGGTCGGCCTTTGTGACGAGTGCGACGGCAGGGGCGTTAACTGCTTGGATTGTGGGGAAGCCCATGCAATCCCTCGAAGCCTGCACCACGGCGCACCGTGGCTGTGTGATGAATGCGACTATCAAAGGGTCCTGCGGCAGGTGCTCGCGACCAAAGCGGAGATAGTCAAAGAGCGGAACGGCTGAGCATCACCGTTTGCGCAGTTCGTCCAAAATGGCCTTCTGCGTTTCGAGGGTTTCGCGCTGTAGCTCGATGAGCTGGTCAAGACGGTCGTTGGTGTCGAGCCGTCGAATTTCAGAATGTACCAAGAGGTTTGCGAGATGGCTAAGCGGATGGTCAACGTCCTCTTTCAAACCCGCACCGTTGAAAAACGAAGGGTCAAAATACTCTCTAACGTTCTTGTCAGGGCTTTCCGATTTTTTCCGACTGAACAAGCTCATTGAAATAATCTCCTTCCGGCAACCCGATCTCCGTGCCCTCGATCTCCGAATATATGGCAAGCATTATTTCATAGAAGCCGCGCCTATTCAGCCACGAAAAGGCTGCATCCTGCGAGAGGGCGAAAAGATTGTTTTCAACCACAAGAAAATAGCCGTCTTCGCCGTGATAGAGCGCTTCCGTATAGCAGCGTTCCGTCTCGATCTGGTCGCGATCCTCATAAAGGGCAACCCTTTCGTAGGCTGTAACCTCCCCCGACCCTACAATTTCCCGCACTCTATCAAGCATGGCATCCCTCTTCGGTTGCGGGATGATATTGACGGCATGTGGTGCATAAATCAAGACTTTTGCACCACATGCTAAGTCGCTGATTTTGCACCCTCTCGCATGGTGCAGAAATCCGGTGCATAAAGGGACCCATGATTTATGGGTATGCGCGAGTTTCGACGGATGGACAGGACGTAGCCGCACAGGCGGAAGCGCTGCGCGTGGCAGGCTGCGAAACCATCGTGCGCGAGGTCGCCAGCGGCGCGCGTGAGCGTCCCCGGCTAAAGGGCCTGCTCAATAAGCTGGGTGACGGAGATGTTCTCCTTGTGACCCGGATCGACCGTCTTGCCCGGTCCTCGCTCGACCTGCACCTGATCCTCGACACTGTGGCGAAGCGCGGGGCCGGATTCCGATCCTTGGGTGACGCATGGGCTGACACCACAAGCCCGCACGGTCGGCTGCTACTGGCGATCCTCGCCGGGCTTGCGGAATACGAACGCGAGCTGATCAAAACCCGAACCGGCGAAGGGCGGGCGCATGCGAAGGCGCGGGGCGTGAGGTTCGGTGCGCCAACGAAGTTGACTCCCTTTCAGCAACAGGAAGCGCTTGAGCGGCTGGACAGGGGTGATGCGCTCTCTGTGGTGGCGCGATCTTACGGGGTCAGCCGGTGGACAATCCAGCGGCTGCGATCTGGTGTGATCGAGGGCGAGAAGAATAGTCCGGCATCCACCGACGACTAGCCCCCGGAGGCCCGCTCTCTCACATAGGGCTGTAGGGCCGTAGGGGGCGGGTTATCAGGCTCAAGGCCGGAAGCTTGTAGCGGAACGCCGGGACGGTCCACGGCTCCCCGTAGTCGGGTAGAATTGGCCCCCTCTGGGCGGGAGAGATGGTGGCACTTTCGCTGATGCTTCTTTGACTTCGAAAAATTTCAAGGCGTCATTAAGGTTGTCTAGGTCAAACCCATTTCGCGCATATGTCTGTAGGATTTCAGCTTTCTGGGCGTGCAAGGGGTCGGGATCAACAGGGACATTCCCACTGATGATCAGGGCGAGTAGATTGCTGGCGCTTTCCGTCCATCTCGCTAGTTCTTGCCATTTATTGAGGCCCGAAAAGACTGGTATCATCCAGTTTTCGTGCCAAAGCTCGCGCCGTAAACCCTGCTCAACAAGACGATCTAATAACGCCTCGCGATCATGCGGCCATTCCCTTCGCCATTTCGATGTGAGGACTAGGCTTGCATCAGCCTTTTCGCACAGTCTCACAATCAGGGCGATGCTACGCTGGGGGAATTGGACCTTGTCCATCTGATCCTTCTCCGGCATCCCCACCAATTCAATATTGTGAGGGACCAACCAGTCACTGCCCGTGAGAAGAACATCTTCAATATCGAGAAACACCACCCTGTCTTCGAAGTATCGGCCTTTGAACGCCTTATACTCCCTCTGAAACATCATCATTTCCGGGGGGAGCGTTTTTAGCTTTTCTTTGTAATTCGAGATCGCCTCTCGGGCTGCCAGGTGGGCGTTAAGCCCTCTCAAAGTTTTTATATAATGGGGTCCATTGAAATCGTGGAGGTAACGCCACTTGTCCCAAAGCTTTTTGGCTTCTTCTGCGATTTCTTCGCACCCTTGCTGCCAAATATGAGGCTCAAACATCTCTTTATCAGAAAGAGATAGAACCATTCCTCTCAGGTCAGCGGCTGTTTCGTCTAGCTTCGACATCTGCCGTGCAAGCATGTCGAGGGCGATGTTCTCTGCCTGTTTTATTTGATGCGTCACATCATCCTGTGTCTGATCCGTCATTCATATGCCCTCCTAGCATTTGGCCTAGCGGTCCCATTGGTCATTACGGTGTTCGCGAAGCTCTTTAACCTCCCTCGCCGCCTCACCCTCCTGCCGCTTGGTTGCTTCATAAGCGGCCTTGCGATCAAAGGGTTTATCCTGCGAGGTCCGTGCCTCTCGCTGCGCCAGCTCGGCCTGATACGCCGCTTTGCGGTCGGTCGGCTGTTGCTGCGTCCTCTCGGCGGCGCTGACCTCACGTCCGTGCTGAGCATCAACGGCGGCAACCTTGGCCTGCCACTGGTTCTGAGCCTCACCAGATGCAGACGAGGCGGCGCTATCGCTGTTTCCAATTCCCTCCTCCATCGCTGAGCGATGTTGGCCGGTCAGCTTCTCTTGGTTTTCCTTCTCCTTTTCCCGGTGGGCGTCATTCTTGGCCCTGACGATGTTTTCACCATCGCTCTTGGCCTCTTCAAACGTGGGGAATGCCTTTCCTTCTGCCATTTATTGGACGCTCCTTACTGGCTTCAATCAAACGGATTGTAATCTGGCCTGAGACGAACTGCGGCTTTTTCGGCCTCGGCCCTCTTGTGCGCTTCATCTGCGACCGCATGCCGATCTGCATTGACACTCGGGACTTTCGGCGCGACCGGCGCTTGTTGTGTCTCAGGGGCTTTGTCAGCGGGCGGCTTTTTGGATTTCAGCGCTTCCCATTTTGCAGACGGTTTGGGAGGCGTCGGAGTCTCGGCACGCGTGGCTGACTGCGCTTGGTCTGGTGATGGCGGAGAGTGCGTGCGCCCCGCTGAATCGTTCGCTCGGGCCGCTCGATCTGCTGCTGCCTTATCGTGGACCGGGAAATAATCCGCCTTACGCTGATTGGAGGTTAAGGCAGGGTTGGCCTGCTCCTGCGTAGCTGGCCGCTCCTTCTCAGACGATGCCGGAGAGTGCATGCGGGCCGCTACAGCGCTTGCTAGGGCTGCACGATCTGCTGCGGCCTTGTCGCGGGCCGGGATATAATTTGCCTTCCGGTCAAACCCTTGCGCAATGGGCGCAGGGATGGGCGGCGGGGCTGGCGCGGCTTCTTCCTCTGGCGCTGGCCGCTCCTGCTCGGCCTTCGCCTCTTCCCGCTCTTCGCGGGTCATCGGCATATAGTCGAGACTGATTTCCTTCGAGCCGTCGCGGCTGAGCTGGCGCTCAAGCTGCTTATAGGCCAGATCGTCAGCGCCGATCGTCGCCCACGTGTTCCGGTGCGCCGTTGTTCCATCTGGCAGAGTGACAGCCTCTTGGCCTGTTACCTCAAGTGCGATCCGGTCCCCGATCTCCGGCGCGGCCTCTCTCATGACGCGCTCAAGATCCACACCCCATACGGTGTGGCGCTGACCTTTTTCATCGGCCAACGTAACGAAATAACTCTCGCGCTTGCCGGGCTGATTTTCGAACGGGGCGCGGCCATGGGCAACCAGTCGCCCGCCGCCCCGGTCGAAATCCTCTGTCGCCGCATAGAGCTTCGCACCGTCCCTGTGGCGGGTCATCGCCACATACGTCAGATGCCGGTCCATTCCCTTGCTCGCGAGCACGAAAGCCCGGTCTACCGTGTCGCCCTGCGATTTGTGGATGGTCGTCGCATAACCATGATCAAAGGCCGTGTACTGATCCGCCGGCACCTCGATGCGGTTGCCACTGTCGAGCGCCACACTGATGCGGTTCCCCGCTACGCGCTCTACGGTCCCAAGCGTGCCGTTCATCACGCCTAGAGCCTTATTGTTTTCTAGGAACACCATCCGGTCGCCCGCGGCGAACGCGCGCTTCCCGGCGTCCGTCTGAAACACCCGTTCGCCAGCCTCGGAACCCCGTGCCAGCTCGCCGCTATCCTGCAACGCGGATCGCACTTCGGCATTCATCGCGGCCACGTCTGCCCGTTGATGCGATAGGATCACGCGGGATGCCTCGGGGCGCTCGCTTCGGTCAGCCAGGTAATCGGCCACGATGCGGCTGCGGGTCGTGTCGCGGGTCGCCTCCATGACGATATCGCCATGGTTCCGATAGGCTCGCAGCGCTTCGGTTGTGAGCTTTTCGGCAAAGGCCAAAGTGGCTTTCGCCTGCCATACCTCACGCTGGCGACGGACCTCTTTCAGAACCGCAAATCCGATGCGCGCACCAATCGCCCTGAAAGCTGCGCCAGCGCCGATGGATTGAAGCTGCTCATGATCGCCAACGACAACGATCTTAGCGCCGCGTGCTTCGACCTCTTTGATAAAGCGGTTCATCTGACGGCTACCGATCATGGCAGCTTCATCGACCACGAACACGTCGCCTCGGCCGATCAGGTCGCGTTCCCGATCCCAACGCTGCGCCCACGAAGCGAGCGTGCGGCTCTTGATCCCGGATGACTCCTGTAGGCCGAATGTCGCCTTACCGGACAGGGCCGCACCATGGACGCGATAGCCCTGCGCCTCCCAAGCATGCCGCGCCGCCGCGAGCATGGTGGATTTACCGGCACCTGCAACACCCACCACCTGAGCTATTCGGCTTCCACTGGTAACATGTTCGATGGCTCGGCGCTGCTCATCAGACAGACCAGCAGCGGCAATAGCCGCAACCCGCTGGTCTTCCGTCATCTCGCCGCGCGCAACTTTGGCCGCTGTGGCCTCAGCTACGCTCGCTTTGATTTTACCGTTTTGTACATCGATGGCACGCGCAACATGATCACGCGAGACGACATGCGAATGGTCGCCCGCTAGCCGCTCCGCCGTCGCGATCATGCCCGCCTCAAGGTCGAACATCTCACGCGTGGTGAAACGCTGTATTCCGTCAGCCTTGTCACTCCGTAGAGCAACCAGTTCAGGCGATGCCATTATGCGAGCAAATGCCGCCTGAAATGCCTCGTTATCGTCATGTACGTAGCGGTGCAGCGAGCGGGCCAAATCCTCACGCGTAAACACGCTTTGCTGGCTGCTAACGAGCGCAATAATCTGCTCTGGTTTTTCCTGTACGATCTCCACGTTAAGCCGTGCTGTGTCCGCGTCCATGCGCTCGCGTTCGATCACGCCGCCCTGACGCTGAATGGCGGTCGCATGCACACCAATATGTCGGGTTGGTGCCAGCTCAAGACCGCGTTCAACGTGCGATCTGTGATCGATCCGCGCATCAATGCCAGCTCGCTCCAACGCCTCGTTTGCGATCAACTCCCATGCAAGACGAACCTCTTTCATTTGCAGAAAGGTTGTCGGCAGATCCTTGTTGAGTAGGACCGCATTTTTCAGCTCGATAAGGGTCTTCTCATTCAGGCCTTCTGCCGTCACTTTGCGTGTTGTCATAAGCACGTGAGCGTGAAAGTTTTTCTCGCTTCCGAGAGGGTCCGGCTTGTGGATTGCGAAATCGACTGCCGCCCCGAACTTGTCCGCTAACTCCTGTGAAAACGTGCGTGCCAGTTCCTCGCGCTCGTTCTCATCCAGTTCATGAGGAAGCGCGATCTCAAATTCGCGCGCAACGCGAGAGTCCTTCCGGTTCTCCTTCGCTTCAACCGCGTTCCAAAGCGCGTTTCGGTCATACGCCCACTCTGCGCCCGATCCTTTCGGAATGACGATTTCGGCGTGAACAACACCAGAGCGGCGGGAAAAGTCATAGGTCTGGCCCTCCTTATCATTGTGTAGGGATGTGCCAGAGCGGTAGGCAGCAGCGGCGACGGAGCTACGCCCCGTCTTTCTGGAAACCACCTTCATTGCACAATGATATATTGCCATCCTACCAATTTGGCAGAACCTGACTTGCGCAGCAAGTCGTAAGTGCGCCTTTAATGCATACGAAGGGGTTAAACGCCCCGCTACCATAGCCACAATCGCAAATGTTCGTTGAAAAAGGTGATAGTGTCGGCCAAACTACGAAAATCGATGCGACAAGAGGATGTGTAACGGGATGGCAAGACGGAATATCGATCAGAGAATAGCGGAACTCGAAGAACAAGCCAAAGCACTGAAAGCGCGAAAGGCTGCAACAGAAAGAGCCAACGATACCCGCCGTACCGTTGTGCTTGGCTCGCTGGTCCTGCAAGAGATTGAAAAAGACACAGAGGCTTCCAAGGCGCTGCGATCATGGCTTGCTAAGGAGCTGCCGGAAAAGTTGACGCGTGATCATGACCGTCAAATTTTTGCGGAGCTGCTGACGAAAATCAGCCGTAGCAACGATGCCTAGCCCGCGCCTTCCCCGCTGGCTAACGGGTGAGCAGGCCGAAAGCCTGACGCGCATGAAGTGGGCATTCCTGCTGATGGCTGGCCTGTCGATTTACTCGATGGTCGGCCAAGGCGCAGAGTACGCCAAAGCCCCTTTGAGCGGCATTGCGTGGATGATCGGAATTGCCAGTTTTGGATTTTTCGCGGTCGCCGCTTCGCGGCGAGAAGGTGTCCGCGTCGTCGCTCAGTACATACAAGGAATGCACGGTGTTCGCCGCGTCCTCGTGTTCGCAGTGGTACTTTGGGCGACGGTGATTGCCTCGGCTCACGTCACCCGCATTATTGTCGATCTGATCCGCGATAACACTGTCTCCGATTACAGCTATCAGTTCGGCGTGGCAGGGGCTCCAACGACCGTTTTCATCATCGCGACGGTCATACTCTTTTTCATAGTCGCAGTGCTTGGCCGGTCAGCGCTGAGCACCCCGGAAGGCGTCACCCGTCAACACATGCGAGGGTCCGATTTCGCCTCTCGCGAAAGCTACCTTGCGGAGCTGCAAAAACGTTATCCAGAACGACCGCCTGCGCCGGAAATTGCCGGTGTGCCGTTTCCGCCCGGACACGAGCGAATGCACACCGCAATTGCCGCCTCGACTGGCGCAGGAAAGACCACGGCGCTGCGCGGTCTACTCGAAACGATCCGGGCGCGTGGGGACCGGGCAATCGTGCTCGATAACAACAGCGAGTTCATGCGCGCCTTCCGTCAGGATGGCGATTTTATCCTGTCGCCGTTCCACGAGGAAACGGTGGGCTGGCGGCTATCGAACGAGGCGCGCGACCTTTACGATTGGGACCGCCTCGCCTCCGGCTTCGTGCCGGAAGGAAACGGCAATTCCGCCGAATGGCACGATATGGCGAAGTCGCTCTTTGGAGCGGTCGGCGCTGGCCTGTTCGAGGTCTATGATGGCAAGTTCACCAATGCCGAGCTACAGCGCGTCCTGATCGCGGCTGAAGCCGAAGAGCTGGCCCCACTTGTCAGCGGAACCACCGCCGAGGTTCTGGCCGCGTCCGACGACTATAACGCGCGTCGGCTTCAGTCTGTCCGTATGAGCTTCATCGCCAACCTGAAGGCGTGGCGCTACGTGAAGGACGGCGATTTCTCCCTGCGGGACTGGATCGCCTCGGACACATCCGAATGGATGTTCCTCCCCTACTCCGACTATGAAATGACCCTTGCCCGCGACCTGCTGGCCGCATGGGTCGATATCATGGTGACATCGGCGCTCAACCGGAGAGAAGGCCCCGCCCCTCTCCGCACCACATGGATCATTGTAGACGAGTTGAACTCCCTTGGCGAAATCCCGGCGCTGCTCGTCGGCGCTACGCGCCTGCGCAAGGCCGGGGTCGCCATCGTAGTCGCTGTGCAGGACTTCGCCCAGCTCCGCGAGACCTACAGCGACAACCGCGCCGAAACGCTGATGAACAATTTCAGCAATAAGCTGGTGCTGCGCACCACTGAGGGCAACGCCGCCGAGTACCTGTCAAAGCAGCTTGGCGACAGGGAGATGCAAGAGGATCATACCAGCTTCGGCACTGGCGGGGGCGGCTCCCTCACCTACTCGACCAACATTGTGATGGAGCGGCTTGTGCTGCCGTCCGAGATCCAGAAGCTTCCCGATCTGGAAGGCTATCTTAATTTCGCGGGCGACTGGCCGGTGATCAAGGTCAGGGTGCCCCTCCCCGAATCCAAAGTCAGCCAATCCTAATGGTCCAGAAAGAGACCGAACTAGAACAGCTCAAGGCGTATCTCACGGCCTGTAACATCGAGATTGCGGACGCTGATATCGAAGCGACCGAGCGACCGGACTTCATTTTGAGGACCGGCAACCGGCATATCGGTGTCGAGGTCACAGAGTACCATGTCAGCGGCCGGAGGCAGATCGAGGAAGCTTGGGACAGGCTGAGGCATCTCGCCTTCGAACGGGACGATTATCCGCTCAATCGGTCGGTAAAACTCTATTTTCGGGAAATGCGGGTTCCACCGACGCGCGATCTCGACGGCTTCATAAATGAGGTGATCGAGTTTACCGGCCACAATCCCGAAATCGAGCGTGCCGCGCCTGATGCGCAGCGCCATCCGATCTTAGCCAGGTACATCGACCGTATCTCCGTCTCCCCTACCAAAGCCCACCGCATAATGTGGTTCTGGAACTATGACGCGGCATGGGTGGGGCTGCTGGAAAGCGAGCTGATATCGATCTTGGCCCAAAAGGCGAAATCGGCCGTCGCTCCGGCCTCGGAATACTGGCTGATAATCGCCGGGGGAAACCGGCTCTCGACGCTGCTAGCTCTGATGGATGCTGATCAGCTCCGCATCATGCCCGGTCTGGAAGGCACGTTGGCCGGTAGCCCATATGAAAGGGTCGTGCTGCTGCAACAGCCCCTCATTGACTGGCGACGGGGTGAAGGCTGGTCCAATCGCTAAGCGGTCCCGGCGCTGCGCGCCGGGGCTTTCTTATTGCGGCCCTCCGGCTCTCTACGGCGCAATGTGGGAGCGCGTTCGCCTCCGGGCCGGGACGCGGCTTAGCCGCGTCTCTGGTAGGTCAACGCCTGCTCTGTGAACGGCGTCATGCGTCGAAGCGCTGCGGCGTCCTCTGTATCGGCTAGGATCGACGTGGCGGCGTCCTCGTCTTCCATCGCAAGAATGGTTTTCCAAGCTGCTATGTGGTCCTCGCTGACTGTGCCGCGATCTTCCCAATCTCTGGTCGTCAGAAGAGCCTCAAGGCGAATGTCCTCGGCAATCTCAGGGTCACGCAAGGCCGCTAGGGCGTTCTCGTGCTTCCGCAACATATCGGCGTCAATCTCTGCTCGATCTGCTGACAGGGCGGCTCGGGCTTTCGCCCGCAACCGCAAAAGCTCTTCATCGTTCATTGCGCTGTCCAATAACTTAGGCGACTGCGAGCGTTAGGTGCCCGACCGGATCAGTGGTAGGCCGCACCGTGATCTCGATATCGTAACCAAGGCGGTTCAAAGCATCCATCAGCTTGCGCTCTGACAGGTTGGCAAGATCGCCGCGCAACAGCGCCGAAACCTTCGGCTGAGGAAGGCCCATGCGCCGCCCGGCTTCCTCCTGCGTCAGTCCAAGCCTGCGAACAGCCTTGGTGATTTCGATCATTAGGCCGGATTTCACCTTGAGCTTGTCGGCGTCAGGTAGACCAAGATCGGCAAAAACATTGCCGGAGCTGGTCATGACCTCGATCCCATTAACGACGCGGGTTTGCATCTTTCATCTCCTTGGCTAGAGCCTCGGCCATCTTGAGCCTTGCCCGAACAACATCCATGTCCGCCTTCGGCGTGGCGATGCCGCTTTTGCTCTTCTTCTGGAAACAATGCAGCACGAACACCGCTTCCTCGAACCTGACCGTGTAAACGGCCCGGTAGGTGCCGCCCACATCGTTCTCGACCACTTCCAGCACGCCAGCGCCGCCAAAGCCTTTGAGGACCTTTGACGCCGGATGCAGTTCGCCGTGCTGCGCGAAATGCAGCGCGAACCCGACCGACTTCCGCACATCTGCCGGGAGCTGCATCAGATCCTTGTGGCTGCTGCCAATCCACTCAAGCGGGCGTTCTTCCTGCTTCATACAAACCTTATACCTGTTCTGGTATATTTTTCAATCCCGATCATTCGGGCGCTTAGGCAATCATGCCAGCATGAAAACATGCAATCATGATTTCTTTTAATCCTCGCCTTCGCGAACCACCGGGTAATTGTATTTGACGAAAAGCAGGTTCAGCGCCTCGGCAACAAGCCGTTCCTGTGGAATCCGCTTCCCTTGCGGGTCGCGGGTTCGGAAGCTGAGTTCTGCCAGCGTCTCCCAATAGGCCGGAGGGAGATAGTAGGTCTTGGCCGACTTGTTGGCACGGGAGGGAGCAACATAGTTCCCGGCCTGCGCAGCAGGCACAGCCGGGCGGCTTTTACGTTCCTCGGCCACCTCGGCGGCTGCTGGCGCGGGTGCCGTTTCGGCTTCCGGCGCGCGGGCGTCGGCACTTTTCATAGCTGATGCTAGGAGGGATGGTTTTCGGCTCATGATTTCATCCTTTCATGCTTTCCTGCAAGCATGCTTGCCTGTTCGGTGAGGAACGCGAACAAGGCTCCGATTTCCGTTGCTGCCCGGCCCTCCGGTTCAATCTCATGGGGGGTCTGGCCCAATGCGGGCGCATCCTCGAAGGTCTTGAGGCGGGATAGGTGAACCGGGGCAACTGCGATATTGAACCGCTCGGTAATGGCGGCGGCGTCGTCGGTCGCCCTCCCCCCTGCGTTCGGATGAACCAGATTCAGCACAACAAAGGCGGGCGGGCTTCCTGCCATGTCGAGCAGCCGCTTAAGCGGCTCCAAGGTGTCGATTGCGAAAATTTGAGCCTGTGTAGGGATCAGCACGATATCGGCGTGCTTCGCCGCCTCGGTGCTGGCGCTGTCCATCTTCCCGGGCGTGTCGATAAAGACCCAATCCATTCCAAGGCCGCGATAGGCGTCCAGCGAGCGCCTGATAGCGCCCGGCTGGATCGAAGCCACGTCCGGGCCGTCACCTGTACGGCGGTCAAACCAGTCAACCGCATTGGTTTGCGGATCGAGATCGAGAAGCGCCGACTTCTTACCGGCTAGGTGAGCTGCGACGGCGAGAGACGTGGCAATGGTCGTCTTGCCCGTCCCGCCTTTCTGTGTGCAGAAAGCTACTGTAATCAT
>NZ_CP192795.1:0-22863 GCF_033957725.1 Agrobacterium sp. rho-8.1 | reverse complement strand
GGCGCGAACCGGGCATGGCCGCGCTGCACGAGATATTGCCGCAACAGCCGCTCGGTGATGACGGTCAGCGGCTCGCCGCCCTCCTCGACGCTAAGCTGCCGCAAGGTGCGGTGCATATCCTCGGGAATGTGGATCAACACCGGCTTCTTGCCGGGGTGGCTGGTGCGCCGCGCCGGCGCGGCGCTGGATGCGCCCCGCGCGCCCTCCCCTGCCCGCTTCGGCCGCGATCGGGCGGCGGGTTCCCGCACCGGCTGCGCCGGATCGGGCGCGGGCGCTGCCTCGGGTTCATCGAAGATTCCGGCCAGGGCCGACGATTTCTTGGCCATTATGCTACCTCGCTTAGTGGCTTATTCGCATAACCGCTTAGTCGCTTAGCCTCGGCGAAGGCGGCGCGCAACTCGGCCGCCGCCTTGCTCTCGGGGTCCAACTCGATCGCGGTCTTGCCGATCGGCGTCGCCTTGTAGAAGTCCTTGCGGAAGTGCAGCACGGAATCGAACACGGCCACGCCCTTCGCCGCGAAGCCGGCGCGCGCCTCGGCCCCCTCCCCGCCCTGGTGCGGCACTTGCGTCAGGATTACGGCGAACGGCGTTTCCGCCTGCTGCACCTGCTTGACGGTCTGCAACACCGAATGAACGTCCAGGCCGCGCGGCGCGACCGGGATCACCACGAAATCGGCCTGCTCGGCCGCCAGCATGGCAATGTCCTTGGAGTTCGCCGGCGTGTCGATGATGATAAGGTCCAGCTTGCCGCTCTCACGGCCGCGCGAGACGTGCAGCGGCAAGCCCGCGACGCTGCTATCCTTCACCAATACATCGTCGGTTTCGCGGCGCTCCGACCAATAGAGCGCCGACCCTTGCCGATCGTCGGCGTCGAGGATCACGACCGCCGCCCCTTCGCGGGCGGCCTCCACGGCAAAGGCGGTCGCGATGGTCGTTTTCGACTGCCCGCCCTTCTGTGCGATGATAGCCCAAGTCTGCATGACGGCTCCTGCTAAGCGACTAAGCGGCTTATATCGCTTAGTCGCTTAGCAGGCAAGTAGCGTCGCTTAGTCGGGTATTCGCTTAGTCGCTTAGCCTTCGTCCTCCCCCTCGCCTTCGTCGTCGTCCAGCGGCTCATGCTCCATCCGGCCGTGATCCTCGATCGGGCAAAGCGGCGCTCCGGCCAGCTCAAGCCATTTGCGCGCGGTCCTCACGGTATAGCCGCACGTCGCGCACTCGCATTTGAGCATCCGGGTTTTCTGCTTCCTGGGCGCGGTCGACTCTCCGTCCGTATCGAGACGGGCATGGGGCAGGGGGCCAACCGCCTCTAGGATGGGCGCGACGGCCGACAGGAACGCCTCGCCGGGGGTGGTGGCGCGCATCGGCCCGACCAGGCCAAGGCCAAGGGCGACCCGTTTAAACGCCTTCCCATGCCCTGCCGGGATGCCGACAGCGGCGTGGACCAGCTCATGCGCGAGGATGGCCGCGATCTGCGCGGGCATGGCGTCGGGCGCGTGGGCGAGGTCCGGGCGGATGAAGATTTCAAAATGGCCGTCCGCGCTCAAGCGGTTATCCCAGCACTCGCCGATCGCCTTGCCCTTGCGGCCCGCGCTGGTGAAGCCGATCGCCACACGGACACGCGCGGGCAGGGGGCTTTCCAGCGCCTCAAACAAGGGGGCCATGCCCGCCGCCACCCGATTGAGCCAGCTTTCCCGGTTGTCCTGCGTCATGCCTTCTACTCCCTTCAAATCGCCTGACCGGCGATGGCCAGGCCATCGGCCGGACACGGACGCCCAAGAACGCCGGCAGGAGAGGGGGGCAGCGGGAATCGACGGGGTGGTGCGGGCGCAGGGAGCGAAGCGACTGAGCCACGGCCCGTCTATTCCCGTTGTTGGGGAGAGGGGGGCGGAACGCTCTCTCCCCACGTAAACGAACGACGCGCCGGCGCACGCCGGCACCATGCAGCGAGATCCGCTTGCGATCTCGCCCCGCCATGTGGGTCGTCACCTTGGGCCAAGACCGCTTGCGGGCTTGGGGAGCGTAGCGAGTAGGGCCACGGTGCCCCGAAGCGGCAGGCGCTTAATCACTTAGTCGCTTAGTCGATTATTTGCTTAGTCTCGGTCCCGCCCGAAGAATCCCGAATGACGGGGAAGGGAAGGGCGCTCCAAGGCATCTGGAAAAACATCCCATAGGATGTTATATAGGCCGTGATGCAAAGGATTGTGCTGGATACCTCGGTGATTGTGACGGCGCTACGGAGCCGGACAGGAGCGGGCTTCGCGTTGGTGCGTGCAGCTCGGGATCGCCGGGTGACGCTGCTCGCCACGCCGACCTTGTTTTTCGAGTATGAGGACGTGCTGAAACGGAACGTGCAGCGTGAAGTATCCGGCCTTACGCTGGATGACGTGGACAGGTTTCTAGGTGCGCTCGCTATACTGGTCGAGCCGGTCGAGGTGCATATGCGCTGGCGTCCCCAGCTCCGTGATCCTGATGACGAAATGGTGTTGGAAGCGACAATCAACGGACGCGCTGATGCGCTTGTGACTTACAATATCCGGGATTTCAGCGACGCAGCGCCCCGGTTCGGAGTCCGGTTGCTGCGACCGGCTGATGTGTTGAAGGAGTTAAGCGAATGAGCAAGGCGACTTACCCGCTCAAGCTGCCGACCTCGATCAAGGCGGCGGCGGCGCGACTGGCGAAGGAAGATGGCGTAAGCCTCAATCAATGGATCGCAACGGCCGTGGCCCAAAAGATCGGCGTTGTGGAGACGGCTGCGGAGTTCTTCAAGCGGCGCTCCAAAGGCTACGCGCTGGATGATCTCGACCGCGTTCTTGACAAGGTGCCCAATCGACCGCCCGAACCCGGCGACGAATTGCCGGAAGGCTGGACACCCGACCGTCTGCGCCGCCAGTAACCACACTTGCGCGCGATCTTCATCCGTCACGGCGAAAGCACCGGCAACGCCGGCGTGCCGTGCCATGATCTGGCGACGATCGAGCTGACGGAGCGCGGCCAGGACCAGGCGCGCACGGTCGCGGCGAGCTGGGCCGAAGCGCCCGCGCTCATCGTCACGTCGCCCTATACCCGCACCCGGCAAACCGCCGCGCCGACGATCGCGCGCTTTCCCGGCGTGCCGGTGGAAGTGTGGCCGATCGAAGAGTTCACCTATCTGCAACCGGCGCGCTGGAACGGCACGCGCAGCGCCGATCGGATGCCGCACCTCGAACGCTATTGGCGCGAGGCCGATCCCGATTATTGCGACGGGGAGGGGGCGGAGAGCTTCGCCACCCTGCTACGGCGCTGCGAGGCGGCGCTGGCGCGTCTCGCCGCCATGCCTGCGGACTCACTGGCCTATGTGTTCGGGCATGGGCAGTTCATCCAGGCCGCGCGCGCGACCGTCGCCGACGCCCATCTGGATGCCCGCGACAAGATGCGCGCTTTCTGGCGCAAGGGGGAACCGCCCGCGATCGGCAACGCGCAGCGGGTAGGCTTTCATTGGCAGGGGGGCCGCTGGGAATGTGCGCCGGCCATAACCCCGCCTGCCTGTCGCTAGACCAAGGTAAAGGTGAGGGTTATCCCACCGGGGAAAGCGATCACGAGGTAACGATGAAAGAAGAAATCGAGGCGCTATTCGACCGCTACACGCGCGAGTTCAACAACGCTGTGGCTGGACAGCCGAACATGGACGCGCTCGCCGATCAGTATAGCGAAGCCTTCATCGGCGCGGCTCCCGCTGGGGTCATGGTCAGCAAGAATGACGATGATTTTAAGAAGTCGATGAGCGCCGGTTTCGACTATCAGCGGAAGATTGGCACCCGCCAGATGCGGCTAAGGGGTATCCGTATCCATCCGATCGACGGCCTCCACGCGCTCGCGACCGTGGACTGGACAGCGGTTTACGAGGCGAAGGGGGAAACCAAGACGATCGACTTCGTGAACGACTATCTCGTGCGGGTGGTGGACGGCACGGCAAAGGTGTTCGGTTGGATTACCGGCGACGAACAGGCCGAGATGAAAAAACACGGCATCATCGAATGAGGATTTGGCCGTCGCTCTTGTCGCCGGCCCCATGTCGGACACTACCGGACGGCGGCCGACCCGTCCTATTGCGACGGGGAAGGGGCCGAGAGCTTCGCCGGCTTCCTCCGGCGCGTGAAAGCCACCCTAACGCGCCTGGCGTTCGCCGCCTAGATCAACACCCGCTCCACCTCGTCCAGCGTCACGTCATCGGGCCGGCGATCGTAGAGCTGGGTGGTGCGCGTCGAGCTGTGGTTCGCCATCGTCGCGGCCGTCTCCAATGTGCCGCCATTCTTCAAATAGGTGGTGATCCCGGTCGCGCGGAACGAGTGATTGCCGATCGCCGTGCCGATCCCGGCCGCCGCCGCACGCCGGCGCACCATCGCGAAGGCGTTGGCTTGGGGCAGGGGCCTATCGCTTAGTCGCTTAGTCCGCCGATCAATCGTGCGGAACAGCGGCCCCTTGCGGTCGTCGCGCAAGCCGCATCCGTCGAGATATTCGGCCAGGTAATGCTCAAGGTTGTGGTGGCAGGGCATTTCGTGGCGCTTGCCGCCCTTTTCGTGCAGCCGCACCCATAGGCGGCGGTTCTGCACGAAAGCGTCGTCAACGTGCATGGTGATCGCCGCGCCGATCCGCGCGAAGCTATAGACCATCAGCCCGATCAACGCGCGGTCGCGCAAGCCGGCATCGGTGGCAACGTCGATCGTATCGAGCACTAGCCGCGCCTCGTCGGGCACCAGCACCGGCGTCTTGCCGCGCCGGACGCTATAGGCCGGCCCGCGCACCGACGCGGCGGGATTCACCGGCACGACCTGACCCGTCACCAGCCAGTCGAACAGGCTCCGCACGGCCGCGAGCTGCTGCTTGACGCTGGGCGGGGCCAGCTCGCCCCCCAGCGCCTCGACCCAGGCCGCGACGTGCAGAGGCTGCACGCCGGCGAGCGATACGACGCCGCGCGCCTCACACCAGGCCAGGAAGTCGCCCGCCGCGCGCATATAGGCGCGGCGCGTATGCGCGTTGCGAATAGTGACGGCGAAGAACTCAAGGAAGCGAAGCCGCGCGCGCTCGTCGGCCGCCGCGACCAGTGCCGGCAACGCCAGCTCGGGCGAGGGCAGGGGGGCGAGCTGGTTCACCGCTGGACTTTCTCCCATCGCGCCGGATCGGGGCGAGGGGCGGCCATCTTCTCGCGCAGCTCGGCGAACACCGTTTCACCCGATCGCGCCGATTCAAGCTTGGCGGCCGATACGTCCAGCATCCGGCGTAGCAGCTCGTCCCGCAAATCCTGATGCGGTTCCAGGTCGCGGAAGTTGCCGACGATCGCGAACACCGCCTCGGAAGGATCGGCGAACATGCCGCGCTCGATATGATCCAACAGCCAGTCGGCCAGGGCAGGGGGCAAATACGCCTCGAAGCGCAGGCCGCCCGCGCGGGCCTGCTCGCGCAAGCGGCCATCCTGGTCGCGCTCGGCGTAGTTGTCGGCGAAAGCCGTGTCCTCATCCTCGGTCATGCCGGCATCCTTCTGAATGTGTGATAATGTCCTTTATCATATATAGAGGCGGGCAGCCATACGGAGACTTGCAACCAAGCGCCGCTCGGCCGCGTTTACTGACACTCGGTTGGTCGCGCTGGATCAATCTCGTCCCGCAATGATGGTCATGCGCCCAATCCCAACCAGAGGCCGGCTATGACCCACCAGCTCGCACAGCATCGCATTGAGGATAAGACAGCAACACCATCACGGCCGCTCTTGGTGGGCAGGAAGCTCCGTGCCCTGCCGATCACCCTCGACAAGCTGCTGTAACTGCGCATGCTTCCGCAGCCTGATGCTGCCTTCCAGCGTGTCCCAGCTTTCGCCAGGATGGCGTGAACGCATTTAGTTCGCTTCAGCCGCCGCCGATGCGGATGAGTTCCCGATCGCCTTGTTGAGCGCGGCGTAGCGCGTGCCGAGGCGTCCATTGCTCTCGGTCAGATCGCGGGACGCCTGAAGCAGGGTGCGCTGGCTGTCGATCACATCAAGCCAGGTGATGACGCCACCCCGGTAGCGCGCGGACGCCAGATCGAATGCAGCCCGCGCGCTTGCGAGCCGGGCGGCGAGCTTCCCGTTCTGCTGCTGCTCGGCGGTATAGCCGTTCAGC
The DNA here is from genome assembly GCF_033957725.1 of Agrobacterium sp. rho-8.1. NCBI lineage: Bacteria > Pseudomonadati > Pseudomonadota > Alphaproteobacteria > Hyphomicrobiales > Rhizobiaceae > Agrobacterium > Agrobacterium sp. rho-8.1. The sequence goes on along the minus strand of NZ_CP192795.1, from coordinate 16,733 downwards.
GCATCGTCGATTTCCTGCCAGGCCTGGAGCACGGTCTGCTGATAGGCGACCGCCGCTTCCTTCTGCTCCAGTTCGCGAAGCTGGACGACGCGCTTGCGCCGCCCGCCGTCGAACAGCGGCAGGCTGACGCTGGGGCCGATGGACCAGGTGCGGCTCGCCCAATCGAACAGGTTTTGGCTGCGATAGGATTCGAGGTTGAACCCGCCACCCAGACGGATGCTCGGATACAGGTCTGCCTTGGCCACGCCGATATTCGCGGTCGCGCTGTGCAGGCGCGCCTCGGCCGCGCGGATATCCGGCCGGCGCAGGGCGATCTCGGAGGGCAGACCGAGCGCCAGATCGGGAAGCGAGGGCTTGCCGGCATCCGCCACCGGTTTCAGCAGATCGCCAAGCGCGCCGGGCCGCTCCCCCACCAGCAAGGCGATCTGGTTGGCCTGTGCGGCCTCCTGCGCGAGCAGCGCCGGAAGTTGGGCCTCGATCCCCTGCAATTCGCTGCGCTGCCGTTCGAGATCGAAATGGTTGTTGATCCCGCCTGTGGTGCGTGCGGCGAGAAGGTTGGTGCGTTCGTTCAGCGCCGCGATGTCCTCGCGGGCGATAGCAATCTTGCGCTGGCTGGCGCGCAAATCGAAATAGTTGCGCGCAACGTCGCTCACGAGACTGAGACGCGCGAGGTCGAGTAGCGCGGACTGCCGGACCACATCGGCGTCGGCTGCTTCGAGCGAGCGGCGAACCTTGCCCCACAGGTCGATCTCCCAGGAGGCGTCAAGGCCGGTCTGATAGAGGGTGAACGGCGCGCCCAGCAGCTCGGCCAGCGCATCGCGATCGGCGCCGGAAGCGCCGCCGGCCACGACATCGAACAGCCGGGTGCCCGCACCATATTCGCTCTGGCGCTGGCGCGTCACCTGTCCGCTCGCGTTGATTTGCGGCAGACCCTGCGCGGCCGCGTTCCCGCGCTGGACACGCGCCTGCGCGACATGCAGCGCGGCGGTCCGGAGGTCCGGGCTGGCGACGAAGCCGCGGCGCACGAGGTCATCCAGGACAGGGTCGTTGAAGGCCCGCCACCAGTCGGCGGGCAACGCGGTCTCACTCCCGACCGGCGTGCGCAGGCTGGCGTCGCCGCTGCGCCAGCTCGTCCAGTCGGAAGGGGCCGCCAGTGTCGGCTTCACAAAATCCGGTCCCACCGTGCATCCTGCCAGCACAAGCGCCAGCAGCGACGAGGCGAAGGCTTGCCGGACCGGAATGCTGGATGCGGGCGGGATCAGGGGCATGGCGAAAATCCAGTTCATCAGGCAAGGCGGTTTCGGAAAAGCCATGCGGCAAGCGGCAGGGTGATGCCCGCCATCGCCAGCATGGGCACGAAATCGAAGGCGATGTCGGTAAAGCCCGCGCCCTCGAGGTAGATGCGGCGCACCATGTCGATGCCGAAGCGCAGCGGATTGACGTAGGTGATGACCTGGAGAATCTGCGGCATGTTGCGCACGGGAGTGAGCATGCCCGACAGCAGCATCAACGGCATGATGAGCAGGAAGGTGTAGAGCATCGCCTGCTGCATGCTGACCGACAAGGCCGAGATCGACAGGCCGACGCCTACGCCCGCGATCGTGAAACTGACAAGGCCGAGATAGAGCAGGGCGTAGGAACCGTTCATCGGGATCTGGAACCAGAGACGGATGATCAGCAGGATGATCGTCGACTGGATCAGCCCGACGATGATCGACGGAACCGCCTTGCCGATGAGGATCTGCATTGGGGTTAGCGGCGTCACCAGAAGCTGGTCGAAGGTGCCCTGTTCGCGCTCGCGCGCGACCGAGAGCGCGGAGAGCAGCAGGGTCTGCATGAAGCTCAGCGCCGCGATCATCGCCGGCATCAGCGTCCAGCGCGATTCCAGATTGGGATTATACCAGGCGCGCCGCTCGACCGTGATCGGCGGGCTCCCGCCGAGCGAACGGCTATAGTCGCCGACGATCGTGCCGATCTGCCCGGCGGCGGCGCCCGCGGTGGATGAGTTGCGCCCGTCGAGAATGATCTGGATCGGCGCCGCATCCCCGACCGTCAGACTGTGCTCGAAATCGGAAGGGATGCTGATCGCCAGCAGCACCTTGCCGCTGTCGATCAGGTCGCCGATCTGCGGGTTGGAGGTGAGCGTCGCCTCACGCCGGAACACGCCGGTGCCGTCGAGGCGGGCAAGCAGCTCGGTCGAGGCGGCGCTGTGGCTCTGGTCGACCACCGCATAGGGAACGTGGGTCAGATCATAGGTCGCGCCATAGCCGAACAGCAATGCCTGGATCAGCGCCGGTGCGAACAGGATCGTCCGGTTGGCGGGGTCCTTGACCAGCGCCAATATCTCCTTGCGAACGAGCGCGAAGGCTTGGGCGAGCCAGGCGATGAGGTCAGCTGTGGGCATCAGTCCAGCCTCTTGCGCAGCATGCGCCCGGTGAGAAAAGCCAGCACCACGGCGTAGCCGGCCAGGATCGCGCAATCCTTGAGGACCATCGGCCAGATCGTGCCGGCGAGAAACAACGACTTGACCAGCTCCATGAAATGGGTGGCGGGAAGAATTTGGCTGACGACCTGGATCGCGACCGGCACGTTGCGAATGTCGAAGACGAAGCCCGAAAGCATCATCGCCGGCATGAAGCTCGCCAGCAGCGCCATCTGGCTCGCGGCGAACTGGTTGCGGGTCACGCCCGAGATGAAGAGGCCGAGCAGCAGCGCGACGATCAGGTAGATCAGTGAGGCGAAGATGATGACGATGAGTGATCCGCGGATCGGCACCTCGAACAGGAACCGCGCGGCGAGAAGACACACGACCAGATCGATTGCCCCGATGACCACATAGGGCGCGAGCTTGGACAGCACGAGTTCGAGCGGCCGCACCGGCGTCACAAACAGGGACTCGAGCGTTCCGCGTTCCCATTCCCGCGCGATCAGCAGCGAGGTGAGGAACGCCCCGATCAGCGTCATAACCAGCACGAGCAGGCCCGGAACGAGATACCAGGTGCTGTTACCTGCCTCGTTGAACCAGGTGCGCTGCACCAGCGTGATGCCGCCTGCCGAACCACCGCCAGCCCGGTCGGCCTTGTGCAATGAAGCGGTCTGGATCGCGCCGTTCACATAGCCTTCGATTGTCGAGGCCGTCGTCGAATCCGCGCCGTTGACGATGAGCTGGATGCGCGCGTCGCCCGCGGCCCGGCGCTGCGAGAAATCGACGGGCACCCGCACGATGCCCTCGATCTTCTTCGCGCGCATCAGCCTGACAGCCTCGTCCATGCTCGCGGCCGCGACCGGCACCAGATAGGGCGAGCCGCCGATCCCCGCGACTGCCTCCTGCGCGGCGGGCGAGCGATCCTCCAGCACGATGGCGACCGGTGCGTCCGTGACGTCGAACGAGAGGCCGTAACCGAACAGCAGGATGAGCGCGGCCGGCAGCAGCAGCCCGACGAACAGGTTGCTCCTGTCGCGCAGGAGCTGGCGCACCTCCTTGCGCGTCAGCGCGAGAAGCCGCGTGCGGAAACCCGAGGCGCTGCTCATGCCGCCGCCTTTTCATGGGTCTGGCGGGCGCGGTTCTGCTCGACGATCGCGATGAAGGCGGCGTTCATGTCGGTGGCCTCATCGCCGGCCTGGTCGCGCACTTCGGCCGGGGTGCCGAGCGCGAGCAGCTCTCCCGCATCCTGGATGGCGATGCGGTCGCAATATTCGGCCTCTTCCATGAAGTGCGTGGTGACGATGATGGTGACGCCGTGCTGCGCGAGACTGGTGATCGTGCGCCAGAAGGCACGCCGCGCGAGCGGGTCGATGCCGCTCGTCGGCTCGTCGAGAAACAGGATGTCAGGCTCGTGGAGGAGACTCGCGGCCATAGCGAGCCGCTGCTTGTAGCCTACGGGGAGGATACCGCTTTGCGCCGATGCCTCGAGATCGAACTGGGCGATGACGGCCTTGACCCGGTCGCGCTTTCGCTCGCCCCGCAGGCCATAGGCGCCGGCGAAGAAGTCGAGATTTTCCCTGACCGAGAGATTGCCGTAGAGCGCGAATTTTTGGCTGACATAGCCGATCCGCGCCCGTGCCTTCGCCCGTGCGGTGCGCAGATCGACCCCTGCCACCTCCAGATGGCCGCTGGTCGCCGGAAGCAGGCCACAGAGCATACGGAAGGTGGTGGTCTTGCCCGCGCCATTGGGACCGAGCAGACCGAATATCTCGCCACGCTGCACGTCGAACGAGGTGCTGGCGACCGCGGTGAAATCGCCGAACTTGCGAACAAGATCGCGCACGACGATCACCGGCTCATCCTCGCCGGAGGGATTGCGCTCATCCTCTTGCGGTGCATCTGCTGCCGGCGCAGCGTGGTCCCCTTCGCCCGTCTCGCTGGTTTCTCCTTCATGCTCGCGCAACAACAGCATGAAGGCGTCCTCCAGCTCCGCGTCACGGGGCTTGAAGCTGGTGTCGGACAGAAGATCGCCCAACGCCGCCCCATCGCATTCGGGCCGGCGGATGAAATGCACGTCGCCGCCCTTGGGAACCGCATCGACGATCCGGTCCGGCGCGTCGATCAGGCGGGCCTGCAACACGCGGGCGGGCCGGTCGGGCAAGGCATCGGCCACATAGGTGAGGTTATCAGCCTTCTCGCGGAGGCTGTCGGGTGCGCCCTGCGCCAATATCTTTCCGTGATTGAGCACGAAGATCTGCGCGCAGCGCTCGGCCTCGTCCATATAGGCGGTGCTGACGATGACGCTCAATTGCTCATCAGCGATCAACTGGTCGAGAATTTTCCAGAGGTCGCGGCGGGACAGCGGATCGACGCCGACGCTCGGCTCGTCGAGCAGCAGCAGGTCGGGTGAGCGCACCAGCGTGCAGGCAAGGCCCAGCTTCTGCTTCATGCCGCCCGAGAGCTTGCCTGCGGGCCGGTCGGTGAAACGCGCCATGTCGGTCATCTCCAGCATCCGGGCGAAGCGCTCGCGCCGCACCTCCTGCGGCACACCGTGCAGGTCCGCGTAGAGATCGAGATTTTCCTGGACGCTCAGATCCTCGTACAGGCCGAAGCGCTGGGGCATATAGCTGATGCGGTTCTGGACCGATTGCGGATCGGCGCGCACGTCGATGCCGAGCACATGCAGGCTACCGTCATCGGGCCGCAGCAATCCCGCCATCATCCGCAGGAGCGTCGTCTTGCCCGCGCCGTCGGGGCCGACGAAGGCGGTCAATTCGCCCGCGCGGACGCTGAGCGACACATCGTCGATCGCCTCGAACGGCTTGCCGTCGGGCGCATCGAAGCGTTTTCGCAGGCGTTCGAGGGCGACCGTTATCTCGGTCTCGCTCACCGCGCCGCACCGCTGCTGGTGGAACTCGTATCGATGCGCACCGTGACTGGCTGACCCAGCCTCAGCCGGTTGGCCTTGTCCTCGACCTGCACACGCACCTCATAGACGAGACTGGTGCGCAACTCCTCGGTCTCGACCGACTTGGGCGTGAACTCGGCGACCGACGAGATATAGCCGATCGTGCCGGGGACCGGCTGATCGGGCATGCTGTCACTGATGATACTCGCCGCCATCCCCGGCCTGATCCGGCCGAGGTCGGGCTGGTTCACATAGACGCGCACCCATTTGGGATGCGTGAGCGTGAGAGCGTACACCGCCTTTTGCGGCGAGGCCATGTCGCCCGGTTCGAGCAGGCGCGAGCGCACCACGCCATCGACCGGCGCGCGCAGCACGCCCTGGTCGATCTGGTGCTGGAGCAGCGCGACCTGCGCCTGCGCCGCTTTGACCTGCGCCTCTCCGCCCGCGATGTCCTCCGCCCGTGGCCCACGCCGGGCGAGACGGAGCGCTTCGGCCTGCTCGCGCGCCTTTGCCCGCGCCGCCACTGCGGCCTTGTTGGCATGGTCGATGTCCTGGGCGCTGACCCCGCGGCCCTGGGTCGAGGCGGCAATGCCGCGCAGACGCGCGAGGTCGCCTTCGGCGCGCGCCGCTTCCGCTTCCGCTGATGCGAGCCGCGCCTGCGCCTGTGCGACTTCCTCCGGCCGCGAGCCGTTGCGCAGGCGTAGCAGGTTCTGGCGCTGCACTTCACCTTGCGCCCTGGCTTCCTCGGCCTGGAGCTTGAGCGACACGGTGTCGAGCGTGGCAAGGACGGTACCGGCCTTCACACTGGCGCCTTCCTCGGCGCGGACCTCGGCGATGCGCCCGCTCTCCTCGAAAGCAAGCGAGACCTGCCGCACGTCGATATTGCCCTGGAGGACGAGCGTGTTCTTGTCGTCCTCCTTGCCTCCGCATCCGCTCAGCGCCAGCGCCGCCATGCTCAGAATGCCAAGGGTGCGTTTGTGCATGTCAGAACTCCGAAGGCATGGAATCAGGCGACGAGCCGTGATAGTCTAAAGAGAGTTTAGAGTTGCCTTACCGTCCTGCCGGACACAAGAGGAAATCGCCATGAGTGCACCAAGACGGAACCTGCGATCGGACGGGTCCGCGACGCGGGCGCGCATTCTCGAAAGCGCGGGAGCGTTGTTTGGATCACAGGGCCTCGCTGCGACCACCAGCAAGGCGATCGCGGCACATGCGGAGGTCGATCTCGCCTCGATCAACTATCATTTCGGTAGCCGCGACGGCCTTTACCGGGCCGTGCTGGTCGAGGCGCATCGGCGGTTCATCCGGATCGAGGAGCTGGAACGGATATCGGCAAGCGACGCTGCCGCCGAAGACAAACTGGGCGCGCTGCTCGATACGATTGTCGGCCGTATTTCAGGCGATGCCCACTGGGGCATGACCGTCCTAGCGCGGGAAGTAGTGGCGCCGTCCCCGCATATGTCTGTATTGCGCGATGAAGAGGTGCCGCCGAAGTTTCTTGTCGTCCTGCGAATCCTCAGCGAAATCACCGGGATTCCACCAGGCGCGCCGGAGCTTGCCTGCTGCCTCATCAGCGTTGCGGCGCCTTGTGCCATGTTGCTGATCGCCGGCGAGCATCTCCCAGCGCCGGGCAGGGATGTATTGCAGGTCGATCGGCGGACCCTGACTGGTCATCTGCACCGTTTCGCGCTCGCGGGCCTGCACGCCGCCGGGCAGGACTATCGCTCACGTCACGAGGAAAATCATGCCAAATTCCCCGCCTGACACCGGCCTGCGCCAACCGGACCGCATAGTCACATCCTTCTGCGGCGCATTCTTCCTCGCCCTTGCTTCGCTGCTCGTCGCATTGCCCGGCACGGCTAGAGCAGCGGGAATGGAAGTCCTGCTGCGCGGCACCACGAGCAAGCCGGGGCAAGGCGACGCCTTGGTCGAACTCCGCGTGCTGAACCCCGGCGCCGCCGAAGACAGCATCCTCCTTGCCGCCCGGATCGAGGCACGGATCGATGGCGACGAGGGCGAGAGGACCGTCATTCTGACACGGTCGGCCGACACACCCACGCGTATCAGCGTCGCCGCCCACGGATTTGCGGAGGCACGCTATCGCATGCTGGCCGGCGAAATGCGGGAAGGCGCTTTACTGTCCATTCCGGCCTGGTCCACGCAGACAGTCCGCCTGACGCACCGGGATCCCGTCCGGTTGGCCGACCAGGAAGCAAAGGGCATCGCACCAGTCGCGGGCCAAGCCGCCGCGCCGCCCTCGGACAAGACGGCCGGCAACGCCTTCCTCGACAATCTGGCGGCCTACGAACCCATCTATGCGGTGTATGGCCCCGGCACCAACAGCGACGCACGCATCCAGATCAGCTTCAAATACAAGCTGTTCGGTTCTCGCGATCCCGGCAAGGAGATGCAGGGACTGCACTTCGCCTATACTCAGAGGATGTTCTGGGATCTGGGCGCGCATTCCTCGCCGTTCCGCAACATCGATTTTCAGCCCGAACTCATCTACATCACGCCATCGACCACGCTCGGCAGCGGGATCACACTGGCAGGGCAGGCCGGCATCCGCCATGAGTCCAACGGGCGGGACGGACCGGAATCCCGAAGCATCAACAGCCTCTATGTGGCGCCAATGGCGGCGCTTCCGCTTGGTGGCGGATATCGGCTGAGCGTCGCACCCCGGCTCTCCCTCTATGTCGGAGACAAGTCCGATAATCCGGACATCGTCCGCTATCGTGGCCATACCGGGCTCTTCGTCGAGATCGGCAAGGATGACGGGCTGCGTCTATCGACCACCGCACGCTTCAATCCAGGCTCGGGCAAGGGCGCGCTCAACGCCGATCTCTCCTATCCCCTGCCGCGACTTTGGAGCGGCGGGCCGGATTTCTATCTCTTCGCGCAGTCCTTCATCGGCTATGGTGAAAACCTGCTCGACTATGATCGGCATGCGACGCGCCTCAGGATCGGCGTGGCACTGGTGAGATAGCAGCGGACCTGTTGACCGGTGGTAAACGAAACTGGTGGTCTGCGTCTGTTCCTGCTTAGCGTTGGTCGCGTACTTTGCACGCGATGCCCGCTCAAGGGAAAGGGCGGCGCGGTTTCGCGGGCGAGGGTCCAGCCCTTGACCCATATGGCGACGATACGGGATCAGCGCCCATCGGTCTCCGGCTTCACCTCGATCGTGCAGCGCACCGGCTTTTTCGCTTTTTCCGCCTGCTCGCGGCATTTCTGCACCGTCTCGCGATTGGCGTCCGATAGCGGCGAGGCCGCGACGATCAATCGCCAGCTATCCGGCGCGGCCGACTGCATCAACCGCTGTCCCGCCTCCCACGATCCAGGCTCATTGAGAACGCGGGTTGCCATGCGCTCGGGCCAGCGCCAGCTATCGGGTGTCGCCCGTGCGATCGGGCCGGCAATCAAGGCATAGAGCAACACCCCCAGCACGGTGCCGCCAACGCCGACGGTATACAGCCAGCGATTTTGCTCGTCGCCGCGCCGCGCCGATGCGAGCCGGTTGCCGATTTCGCGCGCGGCCTGATCCAGCGCCGTGCGCGCCTCGGTGATAAGGCGCTGATCCTCGCGCCGCGCGTTCGTAGCGGCGCTGGCGATCTCGGTCGCCATATGCGCCGGGTCCATCGACAAGGCGGGGCTTTTCCGCATGGCGGCGATCTGCTGGGCCAGCACCCCCAGCACTTGCTCGGTGCGCTCTAGCGTCGGCTCGTAGTCGGGAATCTCGATGTTCTCGCGCGCGGCGGTCAACCCTTCGACCGCATGACGCAGCAACGACACCTCGCCACGCAACCGCTCGAACGCCGCCACTGGATCGTCGCCGGCATGGGGTTCGCGATACTCGTCCTCGTCCATGTTTGTTTCTCTCCCTACCGGCTCAATCCGCGATCACGGCCAATCCCCAAATCCTGCGTCAACTGGCGGCCCAGCTCGCCGCCGCCCATCTGCCGGCTGCGCTCCATGCCAATCTCAAGCCCCAGCTCGCGGGTGCGATTACGCAGGATCGATTCCACCTGTGGATCGCGCTCAAGGCTTTTCGCCATGCCCGCCATTTCCTTGCCCGCCTTCTCGCGGCCCGTCATGTCGCCGGCGCGATAGAGGCGGTCGCGGTCCTGGGAGAGCTGTTGCCAGCGTTCCACGAAGCGATCGGCGCGCAAGGCCGGATCGGCCCGCACCCGCGCCTCTTGCGCCATCGCCTCGATCATCAGGCCGCTGCGCCCCGCCGCCGCCTCGCGCAGCAACCCGGGATCGCGCCGCATCGCCGCCGCCATGTCCTGCGAGGCCCCCGGCCTGGCCTGGTCCAGCGCCTCGGTCGCGCGCTCGAGCGCGACCTTCTGATGCTCGAGAACAGGCCCGCCCGATGCGCGCGCCTGCAACACCGCCTCGGCCGAACGCGAGGCGCGCTCGACCGCACGCCGGAAATCATGGGTATGGCCCTGGTCGGCCCGCGCCGGGGCTTCCTTCGCCGGCGTTGACGTGCGCTGGGGCAGTTTCAGCCCGTCGAACATACCGCGCTTGGGAGCCGCCTTTTCCTTCGCGCCCTGCGCCGGCTCGGCCGTCCGCTCGGGCGGGCGCGGCCTGAACCCGTCGAACATGCCCCGCCGCGGTTGCCGCTCGGCCGCGGCCTTCGCCTCGCCAGCGCCGCGGTCGCCGCCAATTTCGGGCGTGCGGGAATCCTCGCCCATCTGGCGTGAGGTTCCCGCGCGGGGGCCAAGAAGCTCCACGCCCTTGCTTTCGGGCGCATCCGCAACGCGGATCTCGCTCGACAATCCGTGCTGGTCGGCGAAAGCACGAATCTCCGCGTTGCGATCCCGATACATCGGATAGTCGGACGCCATATCCTTCGCCCGCTCGCGCGACAGCGTGCGGACAAGACGGCGATCGTCGGCGAAGTCGTCGCGGCCGTAATGGAGATGCACCCCGTCGCGGTGCCGCGACAGCGCCACATAGGCCGAATGGCGATCCATGCCGGGGGTGGCGAGGACGTGCCCCTGATCGACCGTCACGCCCTGCGATTTGTGGATGGTCGCGGCATAGCCATGATCGACATGGGCATAGTCTTTCAGGTCGAACGCCACCGATCGGCCATCGTCAAGGCGAACGGCCATGCTGTCCGGCGAGACGCGCTCGACCTTCCCCAGCGTGCCGTTCTTCACCCCTAGCCCGCGCTCGTTCTTGAGAAACATGATACGGTCGCCCTGGGCGAAGTCGCGCGACCCTCGTTCGGCCGATATACGCACGTCCGCCCCCAGCTCGCCGGCGTCACGCAGCCGATCACGCGCGGCCAGGTTCAAGTCGCGGACCTCGGCATTGGTATGGGTGAGGATGATCCGGGTCTTATCCGGATCGGCGATGCGAGCGCGATCCCAGCCCTCCACCAGCTCGGCCCGGGCCAGCTCGCGCGTCTCGGCCGCGTGGACCATGCCATGCTCGGCATAGGCACGGATCGCCTCGTCGGTCCTGCCCGTCGCCAGCGCCCGTGTCGCGCCCTTCTGCCAATCCTCGTGCTGGCGACGAACCTCGTTGATCTCGGCCGCGCCGTGACGCTCGGCAAGCGCGCGGAACGCCGCGCCGGCCTCGATCGCCTGCAACTGCTCGGCGTCGCCGACAAGCACCACCTTCGCCCCTGCCCGCTCAGCCTCGGACAGCACCCGCTCCATCTGGCGCGTGCCGATCATGCCGGCCTCGTCGATCACCAGCACGTCGCGCGGCCCCAGCAGCTCGCGGCCCTGATCCCACTGATATTCCATGCTGGCGATCGTGCGCGAGGCGATGCCGGAACCGCCCTCAAGCCCCTCGGCCGCGATCCCCGACAAGGCCGCGCCGCGCACCTGATAGCCGGCGCGCTCCCATTCGTCGCGCGCGACTCCCAGCATGGCCGATTTGCCGGTGCCGGCGTAGCCGACGACGATTGCCAGGTCTTCCTTGCCGGTGATATGCGCCAGCGCGTCCTTCTGCTGGCCCCCCAGCACCAGGCTACCACTCCCGGCGACGTCCCGCTCCCTTTGCAGCGACGTCGCCGGGAGACCATGCCCCTCCCGTCCTGCAAGGCGATCGCCGGCGCGCTCCAACCGCTGCTCGGTGTCGATCATGTCGCGCGAGGTAAAGCGGTCCTCGCCCTTCCCGTCCTGCCCCAGCGCCACCAGCTCGGGCGAGGTCCGCACCGCGCTCATCACCTGGTCGAACTGATCCTTGCCGTCGCTGTGCCGGAACGCGAACTGCGCCAGGTCGCGGCGCGTGAACGTCGCCTGCTGCCGGGTGATCGCGTCGAGCGCGATTTCGGGCCGCGCAATGATCTTCTCGCCATTCTCCCGCGCGATCCGGGCATGGTCCTCGACCCGCTCGGCCTCAAGTCCCTGTTCGGGCATACGCGACGCCGCCGGCCCGATCTTGTGCTGCGGCTCAAGCTCGATCCCCTGCGCCTGCAACGTCCGGTGATCTATGCGAGCGTCAATATCCAGCTCGGCCAGGCGCTCGTTGACATGATCGGCCCATGCCTCGCGCCAGCCCTTCAACAGCTCGGTGCTGTTCCACTCGCGCACCTTCGCCCCGAAGCCTTCCGGCCCTACCTCGCGCATCGACAGCATGACATGCGCGTGTGGCTTGGGGCTTCCGTCCTTCCCCATGTCCCAATGCACATTGAGGTCCGCCACCATGCCGCTCTCGACGAACTGCTTTTCGACGAAATCGCGCGCGAGGCTAACGCCCTGCTGCTGGTTCATCTCGCGCGGAATAGCGAACTCGACTTCGCGCGCGAGCTGCGCATCCTTGCGCTTCTCGCCGGCCTCGACCTCGTTCCACAAGGTCGCGCGATCGTTTAAACGCTCCGGCGCGCCCTCGGGCAGCATGATTTCAGAATGGACGACGCCGGCCTTGTTCGAGAAATCATGGTCGCGCCCGAGTCGGTCATCGTGCAGCCGTTCGGCGGCACGATAAGCTGCGCTCGCAACGGCGCTCGATCCGTTGGCGCGGCTGATGACCTTGGCCGAGAAATGGTAGATCGCCATAACGGCCGCTATACTACCTTTCTTAGCGCACGTCGGCAACGACGTATAAGCGCGCACTCACACTCTCTGCCGTTCGCGTGATTGACTTCGCCGCATTTCTTGCTTCGGGCAGTTCCTCGCGCGCGCGATCGTGCTACGCTGCGGCTCCCGATCATGGGCGCGAGGGAGAGAATATGCGCAAGGTCCGCGACTATGACGCCGAGTTGAAGGCGCTGGGCGACAAGGCCAGGGCGATCAAGGCGAAAAAGGTCCAGCAATTGGGCGAGCTGGTCACGTCCACCGGGGCCGATGCGCTCGATGCTGATGTGCTGGCCGGCGCGCTGCTCCACATCGTCGCCGAAGCGCAGGTTGAGGGAAACCGGGAGGCGTGGCGCTCCGATGGCGCGGCCTTCTTTCAAGGGCGCGGGCGCAAGGCTGGGCGACGCTCTGACGGCAACGCGGAAGGCGGAAAGGAAACTGACGCAGGCGAGGCGCAGGGTTGAGGCCGCCGCGCGCCGCACCGATACGAGAGGATGGGTCGTGGCCCGACGCGAACGCACCCGCCACCTGATCGAGCTGGGCGGCCTCGTCCAGAAGGCCGGCCTCGTCGATCTTACCGACGACGACCGCGCCACCCTCTACGGCGCGATGCTCGAACTGGCGGCGAAGGCGCGCGAGGAAAATGCCGGCGATGTGCTGGCGCTCTGGAAGCGGCGCGGCAAACGCGCGTTCGACGCGGAAGCGGAAGGGAACGAAGCACCATGACGACGCTCGATGTCGAGGCCATCCGCTGCCAGGTCCGCGCGCTCGATTTTACGCGCGGCACCCCGGCCGAAGTCGCCCTATGGCGCGAGGACGATGCCGACGCGCGCGCCAATCTCGCGATCGAAGACATGGCGCTCGACGCGCAAGAGGAAATGCTGTTCGACATGCTGCGCGAGGAAGCCGTGCCCCCTCCCCTCGCCACCGCGATCGTCCTCAAACTGCTCGGCCATCCCGATGCCGACCCGGCGCTGGCGATCTCGCCGGCGACGATCATGGCGGCCAGGTGATCGGCTATGGAATGGTTCCGCCAGCTCGGCCGCGCGCTCCGCAACCTCGCCCGCATATCGCGCCAGAATCCGATATGGGCGATCACGGCCCTGACCCTCAGCCCGATCGCACTCATCCGCCACCTGTTCGGCGTCGCCATGCTGTTCCTGATCGTCGGCCTGGTCCTCGGGCTGGGGATGCCGCTCATCCTCGGCAAGCTGCTCGGCCTGCCCCACGATTCCAATATCTACCAAATCGTGATGATGCTGACGGGCCTAGTCGTCATCCTCGTGGCGCTGCGCGCCCTCTTCCAACCGCTGATCCTGAAATATGGCGGCCCCGACAGCGACGACACCCACGGCTCGGCCCGCTTCGCCACAGCGCGCGAGACAAAGCCGCTCGCCAACGCCGATTCCGGCCTGCTGATCGGCCGCGACATGAAAACCCGCAAGCTGCTGCGCTATCCTGGCCCCGCCCATCTGCTGACGATCGCGCCCACCCGCACCGGCAAGGGAGTGGGCACGATCATTCCCAACCTGATCAACTATCCCGGCCCGGTCGTGTGCATCGACCCCAAGGGCGAGAACGCTATCGTCACCGCGCGCCAGCGCGCCAGGTTCGGCCCGGTCCATGTCCTCGACCCGTTCGGCATCACCGGCCAGCCCTCGGCCGCCTTCAATCCGCTCGATCGCATCGACCCCGCCGGCCTCGATCTCGCCGACGACGCCATGACGCTCGCCGATGCGCTGGTCTATGACGCCCCCGGCGAAGCGGGCGAGGCGCATTGGAACGACGAAGCCAAGGCGCTGATCGCCGGCCTGATCCTCCATATCGTCGCCAGCGAAGCGCCCGCGACCCGCACCCTCGCCACGCTGCGCGATCATCTGACGCTCGCCCCGCAAGCCTTCGCCGCCCTGCTCGCCGACATGCAGGGCAGCGGCGGCCTGGTCGCGCGCGCCGCCAATCGCCACCTCGGCAAGTCCGACAAGGAAGCCTCCGGCGTGCTGTCGGCCGCGCAGCGCCATACCCATTTTCTCGATAGCCCACGCATGGGCCAGGTTCTCGGCGGCTCGGATTTTGCGTTCGCCGACATGAAGGCGTCGCCGGCGACAATCTTCCTCGTCCTGCCCCCCGATCGCATCGCCGCCTATGCCCGCTGGCTGCGCCTGATGATCGCGCAAGCCCTCACCGATCTGTCGCGCGGCGGCGCGGCCCCTGCCCGCCCCGTCCTGTTCCTGCTCGATGAATTTGCCGCGCTCGGCCGTCTCGATCCCATCGAGCGCGCTATGGGCCTGATGGCGGGCTACGGCGTCCAGCTCTGGCCGATCGTGCAGGATATTCACCAGCTCCGCGCGCTCTACCGCGACCGCGCCGGCACCTTCTTCTCCAACGCCGGCGCGTTGCAGATATTTGGCGTGAACGATCACGACAGCGCCAAGCTCGTCTCCGATCTGCTCGGACAGGAGACGGTCGTGTTCGAGACCATGAGCCGCGCGATCGACGCGGAGGAAACCGGAATCTCGTTCGGCGTGCAGCATATCGGCCGCCCGCTGCTGACCCCCGATGAAGTCCGCACCCTGCGGCCCGATTTGCAGCTCCTGTTCCTCGCCGGCCAGCGCCCGATCGTCGCCACCAAGCTCGCCTATCATGCCGATCGCGAGTTCGCAGGGAAGTTCGACCCGGTGCGGCGCGTTTAAACGGCGCGGCGAGGATCTACACGCCAGAAAAGCGCCCTGCCCTGGGAAGCCCGTAGAGCGTCATCGGGCGCTTGACCCTCCCGGACCCCTCCAAACGTCCGAAATGAGGCTGGGCGGCCCGGAAATCGCGCCAGTCGGGACGTTTCCGCCTGCCCTGCCCTCTCGAATGGATCGCCGCGTTATCCGCCTGGCTTCCCTGGAAAGCCAATTTGCGACGGTGCCGCTGGGCGCAGCGCTGGACGAATGGGCGCGACGGTTCGGTAAATCCCACACACCAATAAAAAGCGTGCCGGCGAAGCCGGCTCATCATGGGGATGCCGGGTGGGAGGATCGCTTTAGCGATCCGGGGCGGCCGAAGGCCGCGAGCCGGCGGGGCGAAGCCCCAAGAGGCGGCGCTTCTCCGTTAGGGATTCTGTTAAAAGAGGAATCGTTAAGTAAGTTAAGCCAGTCTGAAAGCGGTTTTTTTCCTTTTTGGGCAAAGGGTTGGAAATCTGCCCGGTGGGCGATCCCACGTGATTCGGTGTGTGAAACCACGAAGGCCGGGTGTGTGAAACCACGACGCCACGGTGGGCGAAACCACGACGCCGCGCACTCATCCGGCGTGACTTATCCACAGGCCGAAGGCCCAAAAGCCGCGTAATCCGGCGTTCCGAGTCGCGGATACGGCGACGCTGGCGAAGCGCCGGAGTCAAGCCGGTGGGTGATACCACGATAGTTCAACGCGTCCCGCCGCGTGCGAGGCGGTCCATCAGGTCGTCCACCTCCTGCGTTCGCCGGCGATCGGCGTCCATGCGCTCCCGGCGTTCGCGGTCGGCCTCTAGCCTGGCGTGCAGCTCGGCGGCCTCGGCCGCGCCGCGCAACTGGAACAGCACCGCCGGCGCTCCATCGACCGTCTGCGTCATCGCCAGCGTATATTCGGGGAGCTGGTCGGCCTCGATGATCTTCCGCAACATGCGGTTGAACTCTTTGGGCTGGGCGTCGCTTCCGGCCTTCTCGCGCAACATCTCGACGCGGCAAGTCCACCCTCCCCGCTGCTGGCCCGCGTGCTTGCGCGCGATCCGGTAGAGCGCGCGTTCAAGCCCGCCAGTCAGCAGGAAATAATCCTGGTGCATGGTCAGCAACGAACGCTCGCTGACGATGCCCTCATAGACCCAATTCGACAGGGTGATGGTCATGCCGCGCGGCTGATCGGTGTCCGGGTCCACCTCAAGCGACCATCCGTCCAGCCATCCGAATTGCGCCTCCGTGCGGCGCTTGGGCGCGCGCAGCGACGTGCGAATGGAAGTCGTCTCCAAGCGCGACAGGGCGGCTTGCAGCTCCTGATAGGCTCGCCCCCCGGTGCCGCGCCGGATGCCGCGCAACAGGTCGTAGGTGGTCGTGGTGAGCGTGCGGGGCAGGTCGTTGACGCCCTGCTCCTTCATCCGGTTGAGGACGGACGCGGCCCATATCAGAATATCGGCGTCCCATATCGTCGCCATGCCATAGGCCGGCATCGCCTCGACCTTCACCCACGCCTCGCCGTCCGGGCTGCGATATTCGATCGGCTTGAGGCGCTTGCGCTTCTGGAGCGAGAAAAACGGGCGCTCCATCACCTCCCGCTGATCTTTCAGCGGAAGGTCGTTCATCAACGGAATGAAGAAATCGAACTCGGGGTTCGGGTCGCGCCGCTTGCTCAC
>NZ_CP192793.1:0-101464 GCF_033957725.1 Agrobacterium sp. rho-8.1 | reverse complement strand
CGCGAAAAACCCTAAATGCGTTTTCAAGCCCACACGAGCAATGAAACCGCATTTAGACCCGATTCTACGAGTCTTGCAAGGAAAACAAAGTTAACAAGAAGTTAACTGGAAAACTATGACGTGTAGCGAGTTTACCGCAGTAAACTTTTAGAGCTATTACAAAGCGTATTGGTAAACATCGCGTCGAGGCGACTCCCGAAGGGCGCCGTACCTGTCTGCGTCCTTTGTCTGCCGCGCGAGCCACCGGAGAGATTCACCAACAAAATCTTCACCTAACTAAATTCCTGATCGCATCGTGAGCCTCCCGTTCGCGAAGATTAGATTCGCAGCGAGGCTGCGTATAAGATATTTTGGGGCTGGCGATAGAGTGGCCACTTGCCGTTTCGCCATGATTTTTTTCGCGCGCTTTTCGTCTGATTTGTACAAATAAGGAACGTGGGAGAAAGTGACCAATTGCCAGGCCCGCATGGCGTGGCCCTAAAAGCCAGGCCGCAGCCGTGTGCCGGAAACTCCTCCGGCTCCAATCCTGCCATCTCCGCTCGCGGTTTGAGTATCGCATTAATCGACTGCGGATCGATTGATCGCTTCGACACCGTTCCTCATCTCCCGATTCCGCTGAAGAAACTGCCATTGTCGATCTTCGCCGCCGACATCCATGCATAGATAGCCTCTACCGGCCGGCCTGTGAGATAACCGGCATCATACTGCTCGCCGCTCGTGGTTTTCGTCCGTCCGAGATGAATGGCGAGAAAGGGGAGGGGAGGGCCATCGGCCACCTCGATCGGCGGCTCGACACAAGGGCGACCATCAGGATCGCCCGGTCACGCAGATCGCGTAGGCCGTCGCCCGCGCAAGTGGCCAGCAGTTTTGCCAAAACGTCGCTCGTAACCGCTTTGGCGCTTTTACGCCGCCACGCCGTCATGAACTGTTCGTTTTCATATGAGTTTGAGCCATTTTCCCGTTTCGTCGTGATCGACTTACGCCGGATAGAATTGTTGTCGGCCAACTCACTACACCGGATATGACGTGCCAACGCGAAATGGAAAAGCGGATTAAATTTCGCTGAAACTCAACAGCATGAACTAAGAAATGACCTGCCACTGAGAATTTCCTCCAGATTCGATTATAGTCCGGCTCATCGAGGACGGACTTATGAAGAAGCAGAGATTTACGGAAGAGCAGATTATTGGTGTGCTGAAGGAGCAGGAGGCGGGCGTTAAGGCCGCTGATCTTTGCCGCAAGCACGGTATTTCCGAGGCGACCTTTTATAATTGGAAGGCCAAATACGGCGGCATGGAGGTGTCGGAGGCCAAGCGTCTGAAGGCGCTTGAGGACGAGAATGCAAAGCTGAAGAAGTTGTTGGCCGAGCAGATGCTGGATGTTGCCGCTCTTCGTGAGCTTCTTGGAAAAAAATGGTAGGGCCTGCCGCCAAGCGTGAAGCCGTCACGCATCTGAAGGTCACAATGGGGCTTTCGGAGCGGCGGGCCTGCCAGATCATATCTGCCGACCGCAAGACGGTCCGTTATCAATCCAGTCGACCACCTGAGTTAGAGCTGCGAGCGAAGTTGCGCGATCTGGCCAATGAGCGCCGCCGGTTCGGCTATCGTCGATTGTTCGTCTTGCTTCGACGAGACGGAGAGCCGTCTGGTATCAATCGCATCTACCGGCTATATCGCGAGGAAGGTCTTTCCGTGCGCAAGCGGAAAGGCAGGCGTCGTGCTGTCGGTACGCGTGCGCCGATCCTCGTCGAAGCAAAGGCAAATGCCCGCTGGTCGCTGGATTTCGTCCACGACCAGTTCGCCTGCGGCAGACGCTTCCGTGTCCTCAATGTGGTCGACGATGTCACGCGCGAATGCCTGGCGGCGATCCCGGACACATCGATCTCCGGCCGCCGTGTCGCGCGAGAACTGACGACGCTTATCGAGCGACGGGGCAAGCCCGGCATGATTGTCTCAGACAATGGGACCGAACTAACCTCGAATGCCATCCTTGCCTGGTCAAAGGATCATAAGGTTGAGTGGCACTACATTGCGCCGGGAAGACCGATGCAAAACGGCTATGTCGAGAGTTTTAACGGCCGCATGCGCGACGAACTGCTCAATGAAAGTTTGTTCTTTGGGCTCGATCATGCCCGCAGCGCCATTGCGGAATGGGCCGACGACTATAACAATTTCCGGCCGCACTCATCGCTCGGATACCAGACCCCGGCGGACTATGCCGGGATCATCGCCGCAACCGGCTCCAACGCTACGCAAAGTGGAAGCTTCGCGTTGCCGCCGGTTGCTCCCACCGCGCCATTTGGCGTATCAAAAACCGCCGAGGCTCTAATCGCAGCCGGATGAAACTTCAGTGGCAGGTCAGAAAGCCAAAGATTCCGATCCTGGCCGGATCGTCCCATGCGGACGACGGGATGGATGAAGCCGAATATGACTGCTGCGCTTCGAGCGCGTCCCTAAGCGAGGCTCTCCAGACCCTGATCCCATGCATGCGTGCAGCGGCTCCAAACGAAACTGAGCCACCAGACTGCGAAGAGAAGCGTGACCCGCGTGGACGATCAGGCCATCTAGGATAAAAAGAAAGAGCTTGACCCCAATGCCCGATTAGAGAAGCGGTCATGCTGATCTGGGTACAAGCACGAAATAAGCATCCTCAACTGGATAATCGCTAATGTAAGAAGATGCTTTTAATGCGCTTAATGACAGATCATCGGGACTCGGTGGAGACGAAAGCTCAAAATACCAGTTGTCATAAGTGTGACTGAAGTTCTTTCCAGGCCCGTTGAGGACATCTCCACCTAACAAAATGCATTTTGCGTCACGAAGTTTGCCAATCGCAACGAGAGCCTGCTCTTTGGTCAAGGCCCAGTTGGTACGATCAGGTCCCAGCCAGACACCTGTTGAGAGAATGGCATCAGCGTCTGTGGAATATACAACTGGCAACCCAGTCCCTCCTCGAACCGTTTAAACAAATACAAATTCCGGAGAAAGTGCAATGACCGCATCTGGCGCATTGCCGCCAAGGCTGCATTTGGCCCATTGAGGTCATTTGATTAATATTGCACGTTGTCTCGGCCCACTGGAGACGACATTGACAACTATCTTATTGGCAGCATTCATCGAAGATGGTCGGGTGTTGATGGCCCGCAGGGCCGATCATAAGAAACAGTTCCCCGGACATTGGGACCTGATCGGCGGCCGTGTCGATCAGGGAGAAACTTTAGAAGTTGCTCTCATCCGTGAGGCCCAAGAGGAGATTGGCTTGATGCCGACAGCTTTCCGTGACCTCGGTACTTTCAATGATGACGAAACGGAAGCCACATACCATCTGTTCGTTGTGACCGAATGGTCGAATGATCCTCCAAAACTGCTAGGCGACGAACATACCCAATTGGTATGGGTTCGGGTAAGTGAAGCTAATTCTCTAAGCCCTCTGGCGCATCCGGGCTTCATTTCGGTAGTCGGTCAAGTCTGAATAATGTCCGGTGTTGGCGCAAAGTGGTCGTCCCAACTGGATTGGAGACTGTTTTGGACAGCATTCATCCAATACAAATCAAAGCTTTCCGGCGCTAAAATTCACGAGGGCTGAATTGGGAAAACAGCCGGAATGCTTAAAGTGTCATTCCGCCCCATACCGGAACCGACCCCTTGACGCATCTGGCCCATGGCACAGGGGACAAAACCATGAAGCTCAACCACCGCAAGCCGCTGGCCTTGACGAAGTGTCCATGGCTTGAGCCCACCGGATCCCGATAAATTCCACGAGCGGCGATACGTTGGCCCCAACGACGTTCGATTGTATCGTCCATTCCGATCACGACGGGGCCATCGGGCACGAACCTTTCAATGATGATCGACAACAGGCGCGCCGACAATAGGCGAGGGCTCCAGCGGGCACGGTTGAGGAGTTGATGATAGGCGGCAAAATTGCTTGCCTCCGCTCGACCGGTGATCCGCAAGCATGCCGTCACTGTTCGCTTGCCAGGAGAAAGGATCGCACCCATCACTAGGACCAGAAGATGGTCCCAACTCAGCGCGGTAAACAAGCCACGAAACGGCGACAGCCATTGGCGGAGGAGGTGGGGAACCGCGTCTCCCCGGTCATTGCAACGATCAGGAGATTTGCTCATCCATCGGTTGGAATACGATCGGGCCGGTGAAGCAAGGCACGCTGACTGCGGCAAATTGATTCACACCGGGCCGCTTAGCAGCACCAGAAATCACAACCGATTTTGTACAAAGTCGAGCTAAGGGACAAAACAGTACACGCATAAACACAGTTGCCAGTCAGCAAAGCGTCCGAATCTGTTCAGACGATCAGAACCACCTCAAGGCTCCTCTGGAAGAGGTGGCGAGGTCTAGCCTCGCCACTTTGAGATCACCACTGTCCGCTGCCGAGGCAGGCAATCGCTTCCCATCCACTGTATTCCCACCAACTATAATTTGGATCATTGCATCCGTCGGCAAAGGAAGCGAGCTGGACGTTGCCTCCGTGTGTGGGACCTTTGATTTCGCCTTTTTGCAAACCAAGTTGTAGGATTGCGGGTTTCTCAATAGGTGGAATTGCGGTTGAAGTGGCCGGAGTAGCCAGCGACGTCATCCCGGCAGGCACTGCAGCCATCGCAGTGGAAGCAATCATAGAGAAGGCTGCGATGGTAGCACCGATCTTTGAGCTTTTCATGTTTTCTCCATCTGTTAGGAAGGTTCTACACGCTCAATATTCGCTTGCTTGCACTAGGCGACGCAATTAGTACGGATGTGCTATGTATCGGTAAGGCCGAACCGATGCGCTTCATCCAGCAGGTTGCGAACGGATGATGGCTGCCATTTACGTCCACCGCGCGCCGGTCGCTCTCCCATCTGATCAAGCTGGCTGGCAATGTCGCGCAGCGACAGGCCGGGATCGGCGATAGCAATCGCTGCGACGAGCTTCATGAGATGATCTTCTGGCGTGCGGCGTGGAGAGCGGACCAGTAGCTCGGGATCCGCGAGCTTTTCACGAACCATTCGATGCACGGCCCGACGTAGCCTTTCCATCGTCCAGTCATCGCCTCTGCGAGTGAGGACCCGCACGACATTGTCCCAGCTATGTTTTGGCCGAAGTTGCCGAACGGTCGGGAGCCAAATATGGGAAGTGGAGATCAGTTCGTCGAGATAGAGTTTTTGCCGGGACTTCGAGACCGCCTTGATGGCTTGCGGCCGCCGCTCACGAAGTCCAGGGTTCTCCGGTAGCTTGCCAAGGACTTTTGCTGCCTTGATGCCTGCTTTTGTTCGCTCGGCGATTAGCGCACGTTCGAGCTGCGCGACGGACCAAGAACCTGCAGAGAAAACATGCCTTGTGGCGTGGACGTATCGATCGGATCGCGGATTGACCGAAAATGGACCCCACGATCTTCGAGATCTTCGATCACTTGCAGAAGGTGGCTCACAGACCGGGCAAGGCGATCCAGCCGGACGACGACCAGCACGTCGCCGGCTTTGAGGTTTCCGAGAAGTCTTGTGAGAACCGGCCGAGCGCGTGATGCACCCGAGCCTTGCTCCTGAAAAATCCGCTCGCAGCCAACGGCACGCAACTCGTCCATCTGCGCATCATGGACCTGATCGTCGGTCGAGACGCGTGCATAGCCGATAAGCCGTTTGGGAGCCGGCGCTGGATTGGCGACTTGCCGTTTTGCCATGGTGTTCTCGTGCGCTTTTCAGGTGCCTTATACAAATAAGGAATGCGTGAGAAAATGACCAGTTGCAAGCGTGGTTTATGGGCTAAATGCAGCCCCACCAGACTCGAAATGCGGCCTCGAACAGGGTCCAGCCGTAACCAGCGCGAAACGCGCCCTAGTGGCCATCTGTGGCGGAAATGCCTGAAAACAAGCAGATCGGAGGAGGAGAAGGGCAAAAATGGTCGACTGAGCAGAACAATGATGAGGGAAGCCGCATCATAGCCGAATGCCAGGACCGCCGTGAGCGGCCCGCGGAGCAGCTACCGTTCCACCGATCCTAGCCGAAATCTGCCAAAAAGACCGGAAAACCATGGCTTTCCGGTCATTCAGGGCGACCGACAATCCTCGATTTGGGCCACGAAATCAACTACCATCGATAAGGGGTACTTATCGATGGTTAAAATGCCTACCTCGTGTCATACAGAGTGTTGCATCTTAAGGCCTAAATAGCTTTCGTTTAAGATAGAATCAGCCGCGATTTCAATGGTTTGTGGCGTGCACAGTTCTGGCACCCGTAATGGTCTGCGATCAAGATCGTGGCACGAAAGGGGAAACGAAGATGCAGATCTGCACATTGCAAGTGGTGTGAATTTTTCGGATCGTGTCGGAATGACAAACGATCAAAAAGCACTCTCCGATATCAAGATGAGGCCGACCACAGTTTTCATGTTAAACCAACATGGTTATGAAACTTTGGCGGACATCGCTCACCTTTCCAGCGCTGAAATTTTGCGTATGCCCTGCATGGGTGGTAGCGATTGGCGAAAACTCTCTGCAGCATTGGGTCGGGAGCCATTCTCTCAACTGTCGCGGCGCAAAAACGCCTAGCTGGCGTTTGCCACGAGGCTTGATCCGCCATCTCCGATATGTGACTGCCCCAAGATATGTACATTCGGATGGGGAAGCTCTCGCCTGTGTGATCAATCTTCTGTGTTGGTCAATTTTCGATTTAGCGTGAGGGCGTGCGGGCTGCGAAGAGCGGGTTCGGCGCCGTTGTCGACAGCAAGCACCATGCGGATGTGCTCTTCTTCCGCCAGCCGTCTGGCTTCGTTGTGGCCGTATTTGCCGATGTTGAATGTTCGGGTGATAGCTTTGCGGCGCCTTTTTGTTGAAGCGTCATTCACATGACCCTCAACCTGCATCTCAATCCGGGCGATCCAGGCAGCTTCTTTGAAATGTTTACCGGGCTGTAAGTAATAGACGCCAGGCAGGCTGCTTCCGTACCGCCATACGTACCATCGTTGAAGGTCATCTGAAACGTCTTGCAACCACGCGAAAAGTTAACGTGCCAGGCATTCTGACCGTGACGATCGGCATCAACACGGTTGATCGCGTACATGTCGCTTTCGTGGAACTGCGACGCTGCTTCAGAGATCTTGCAGAGCTGTAAGACTTTCGTCAAATGGCCGCTACCCATCTTATGGATTGCCTTTCGCTAAGTTCCAGGAAATCTCATCCGCTAAGCCCGATGGGCCAAACATTGCTCACTCTAAGGTGATCCAGGAAACACCTTCGACAAGCTTGCCGCCATGTGCACATGCATCTCCTAACCGGGCAATTTTCTTGCCCTGAATGTTTGCTATCAATCACCCGATCGTAATTTTATCAGATGTCGTCGGCACGCCGGTACACAGCAAGCTGTCTCCCGCGTGTCGTGAAACCGTTTCTCGTCCGGTGGGAAGTTGAAGTCGGTTTCAGATTCGAAAAACCTATTAGCTTCGTCTGGATCGACACATGTGTCTATCGCCGTCTCCAGTAGCCAAAAATTGTAGATCAGAACGATATTTGCGTCATGGTCCCGGTTTAGAGTCATAAGTATTTCGGGCTTCCAGATAAGTGCCATTTCAACAAGCTCATCCACCAGGTGGCCGGCGAACCGGTTACGCAAGTATGAGAAAAATTCGACGGCTTTCTCGATATGTTTATAGCTGGTACTTAGATCGCGATGCTCGCGGTACAGTGAACGTAGGGTCTTCTCAAAATCATTGAGATTGTGGAAGGCAATGAAAGCGGTCTTGAGGTGCGCGATTGCACGAATAAGCCCCTTGTTGCGGACCTCGACTGCTGCTTCGTCAAGATCATTGCGAATAACAAGGCATTTCAGAAGCTGCGTTTCCATATGATACCTTTGAAAATCCGCTCAGGCACGCGTCATGAAGCGACACAACATACCGGTGACCACAGGCGTTACACGTGCAGAGCAAAGGGGAGGCCCCACTCTAACAGGCTTCAGACAGAGCAAGAACGTCAGGCCTGCGAATCCGTCATTCTCAGGCTCGCACCCTCCTACCATTTCTTCTCGAAGAGCGGTTCGAGGTGTTTGACTCGATCCGGCAACAGCCCAGCGCAGGTGAGCCCGAGATAGGACGCCGCCCGCGTTGCTCCGACATATAGGTACTTGTCGAACAGGTCAGGTAGATTAGCTGCCAATGTATCGACGCCCACGAAAAAGACGGCTTCGAACTCAAGCCCTTTGATATGCTCGACATTGAAGACGCGGACAGCGCCCTCTCGACCCCGAACTTGACCGTTGGGGCACGGTATGACGCGAATGTTATTATCAAGGAGAGCCTCACCCAGAGTGTCGGCAACCGGGCGGACATCAGCTTCACTGTTGACCAGAACGGCAATAGACGGGAGTTCGCGGACAGTCTCCTCGATTTCGATGATCCTGTCCGCAAGCCAGCGCGCCGTTTTTGCAGCATCAATCATCCCCGTTCCCAGGACCGGCGATACGCCTTCGTTGTCAGCAAAGTCAGAAAGGACAACTTCCGCGGCGCTGTCCCCACTGAGAGCGACCAGTTGGCGGGCCAAGGCGTGAAGTTTTTTGCTCTGCCGATAAGCGATCGAAATAGAACGATTTTCGATATCCGACAGAACCCATTTCATTTGCTCGAGCGACCGGGTCCCCCATGCAGTTACCCGCTGGTTGAAGTCACCGCAAGCAAAGAATGAACGGCTGACAGGTCGGGCAAGCGTCGACATGCAGGCAAGCTGTATGGGAGAAAAGTCCGTTGCCTCGTCAACGAGAACTTGGGTCCTATAAAGTTCGCTCATGCGCGTCAGAATCCGCTGAGCTGGATTTTCCGGCGTATCAAGCCGTCGGGCGCGGCGCACGAGTTCGTCCGAACTGCGCATCATGACGAGCAGTATGATATCCGCTTCCAGGGGGTGAAGATCCGTCACTGCATGCCCGTCCGGGGCAAACCATAATCCCTCTGCCTGCCGGATGCGGCGGAAGCGGCGATAGCGTTGCGGGACCCCATCGACATAGCGGCGCACCGGATTGACGAACCATCGGAGTGCGGATTGCACCACAAGGCTTTCCCCGATGCGCTGCATATCCGTATCAGCCGGCATTCGGCCCGTAAGCCAATCGATGATGCGGCCGGAACGGCTGGCTTTCGGAACATTTCTCCGACGCGCGCGTGCTCGCGCTTGTGTACGCAGGACACGGAGATAGTGGTTCATCGCAGCCGCTCTGCCGACCCGTGGCTGGTTTGCCTCCTCGTCGTCTTCGTCCTGTTCATCCGCGTCGTCAGTCACATCGGACAAGCCTTCGATGAAGACTGCAAAGCTGTCGAGAAAGCCCCTGTCCCGGTTGACCTGCAGGTTCAGAGACTTTTTCAACTCGGAATCTGTGGCGGCCTTGCGCGCCTCCACCATTGCCCTGATGTCTTCGGCAATAGAAAGGAAACTGACAAATACCTGAGTGCTTTCGCTCCCTTGTGGACCCATGGCTGCAGAAAGTCGCGCCCCGACCCGGGCGACATCAGACGCTGTTTGTTCGCTCAAAGCTGTCGCAGAACTACGCATCTCCTCCCAGAACGCTGCCTTTTGCCACTGGTCAAAATCCTCAAACCAGGCAATCGCGTCATCCTGAGATGTCGGCCTCAATGTCAGCGCGTTGTCCTTAAGAACATAGCTGCTTGAATTAGACGTGGAGCGGAGGATGGGGAAAGTGTTGCGTGCAAGTTCCTCGCGATAGTCTGACCAG
This sequence comes from Agrobacterium sp. rho-8.1, assembly GCF_033957725.1. Lineage (NCBI taxonomy): Bacteria > Pseudomonadati > Pseudomonadota > Alphaproteobacteria > Hyphomicrobiales > Rhizobiaceae > Agrobacterium > Agrobacterium sp. rho-8.1. Next base: position 91,754 of record NZ_CP192793.1, on the reverse strand, counting down.
GTGCTGATGCGGTCGTCGGGCGCCGGGATTTCTTCGCGATTGAATGCCTCCTTAACGTAGAGTTTCAGGAGTTCGGTTGGGGTGAACATGATCCAGTCACGAGCGTAATTACTTTCACGGCTCAGCGATGTCGCTCCAATGGCGCGGCGTTCGTCCTCTTCGAGGAATGCGATATCAAGCTTTTGGCCGAGCCTTTTGATCAGGGTCGTCGTTTTGCCGGTTCCTGGGGCGCCCAGCAGCAACAGTCTGCTGTTTAGCGGAAGGCGGAAAATCTCGTCCTGATACTGGTCGAGCAACGGCTGGTCGCGCAGATCCATTCTGGTAATAACGCTTCGATGCAAGCCCGCCCGAATAATGGCGGCTGCATTTTCTTCTTCCAGCAAGGCGTCGAGCACACTCGCATCGACATCGGGCAGAATCCGCTCCAGCCATCGGCGAAACGATTCGATGCTCAGTGGGCCGTACTGGCCGCCGGCGACTACGGCGTTATGTGCATCCCATTGGCCAACGACTACCCTTGGCTGGAAGCGTGCAAATTCCACGACTTCGACCGTAACGGGGCGGCCGTTTTGAAAAAGGGTGTGATCTGAACCCACAGGAAGTGAGGCGAGCCTACCCACCGGCGAGCGATAACTTGCGAGCTTTACACCCTTGTTTGTAAGTGGGACAGGGCTTGTGCGGCAGATGTAATAGTCGGTGGTCTCACCGTCCTCATCGGCGACACTTACCCGTGCAATTGCGGGTTCTTCGATTAGCAAACGATGAGTTTGGGCAGTCTCCTCGTCGATGCGGCGGCGGTTTTGGTCAGCATTCGGATTTGTCCAGCTGTTGTCTGCAATCTGGATGGATGGAGCACGTGTAGCGTGCAAATGGTCGCGAGCCGCACCGGATATCGTCGCAAAGCATTCGAGGCTTTCTTGAGCCACTACTTCTATCTGTGCTTCGTGCTCGTTCAAGTTTATCCTCCAAAAATCAGACAGACCAGAAAGCTTCATTAAACTGTCGATAGTCTTTACAGGGGAGCTATGCAGCAATATTGATTCTGTCCACTAAAAGTTGCGGCCAATTTAATCTTGCTGCTTGGAATTCCCTGCGAATCAACACTAATGTCTAGCAACAGAGGGGGAGAATCAAATTGGTCAATGCGGGAACACACCAAAATATTGCGGTAGACACGATTGAACTCGATCGGTCGAACCCCCGGATCCGCAAGTTCCTCGAAATGTACGGAGACAATCCCTCACCGGAGGCGATCTACCTCGCGCTCGGAGCCGGCAACGAGGAAGAGCCCGGCAGTTCAAGCAGCACAACTTTCGAGAAGCTGAAGCAATCGATTCTCACAAACGGCGGCATTATTCAGCCTGTGATCCTCAACCGCCGAGCCGATGGCACTCTTGTCTGCGTCGAAGGTAATACCAGGGTTGCGCTCTATAAAAGCTTCCTCGACGAGGGAGTCAAAGGCAACTGGACTCATATTCCGTCGCTTGTTCATGAAGAAATTGACGAGGCCTCCGTTCATGCGATCAGGCTTCAGATACACCTGGTGGGAACGCGACCGTGGGATCCTTACTCGAAGGCGAAATATCTTTATGAGCTCAGAACACAGGAACACCTGCCGTTTGCCACCATCGTTGATTATTGTGGCGGACGCCAGTCTGAGGTGCTTGAGAGCATCAACGCTTATGCCGATATCGAAAAGTATTATCGCCCCGTGGTAGGGGAAGATGGGGAGTTCGACACCACACGCTTCAGCGGCTTTGTGGAGTTACAGAAAGCGGGGATAAAGCAGGCAATAAATCACGCCGGTTTCGACTGTTTCGATTTTGCGCGATGGATTCACAGCGGTAAATTGCATCCTTTGCAAAAGGTGCGCGTCTTGCCTCGTGTTCTACGAAACGAGAAGGCTCGAGAGATATTCCTTAAGGACGGAATCAAGAAAGCGGAAGCAGTTCTTGAAAAACCGGATCTGACGAAAACGCTGCAGGAGGCTCAACTCGGCCAGCTCGCTCGGGCACTCGTGACCCAGATTGCGGCTCTTCGGTACGATGAGCATCAGCGTATTGAAGCCGACCCCGGCGGTGACACCGCTCAGGCGCTGATCGATTCTCAGGCGGAACTGAGCAAATTGCTATCCAGCCTCAAACTGAGCTGATTTTATGGGTGAGACAGCCATCCATGCTAGATTGGTCGATGCATTGCTTGTCTATGCCGAAATCGAACTCGGCCAACAAACCAACCTTTGCCTACGCAATGATGCTGTCCGACCGGTCAGAGGCGAACGACCGCCAAGGATCAACGGGTACGTTCCTGATTTATATGCCACGGATGTTCCCACTACGGCAACGCTGATCGGCGAAGCGAAGACGAAGACCGATCTTGAGACCGACCACACACGCGTCCAAATCCACGCATTTCTCGACTATCTGTCGCAAACGCCAAATGGTATTTTTGTGTTGAGCGTACCACTGAGTGCGGCGGCGACGGCTCGCCGGCTATTATTGCAGCTTAAGGTGCCGTTCATCGACGCGCAGACCAGGACCATTGTTATTGACCGTATGAGGGCTGTAGTTTGCTGAGGTCGCCATGCTGAGAACACAGAAAGCCGCGAGCCTTGCCTCCAAACGCTCAGCCTTCCCGCATCAAATGGAGGCTTTTGCTGCCGTAAAAGACCTCCCCTATGCAGCCGTTTTTCACGAACAGGGCCTGGGCAAGACAAAGATTGGTCTTGATCTCGCATTGTTTTGGCTTGCCAACGACGTCGCAGACTCGGTGCTGATCGTCACCAAAAAGAGCCTCATTGAGAACTGGCGCAACGAAATTGCCGATCATAGCCATCTTCGCCCACGAATATTGGGCCAAGACCGTAACGCAAATTTCTATGCGTTTAACAGTCCGGCCCGCCTCTATCTCATGCATTATGAAGCCATCGTATCGGAAAAAAAGCGGCTGGAGCTGTTTTTAAAAACGCGCAAGGTCGCCGCAATACTCGACGAGGCTCACAAAATAAAGAACCCGGAGGCGGAGATCAGCCAGGCGGCGCACATGCTCGCTCCTGGATTTGTCCGCCGGGTTATCATGACGGGAACGCCTGTCGCAAACCGGCCATACGACCTATGGTCCCAGATCAAGTTTCTTGATCTGGGAAACAGCCTTGGCGATGAATTTGCCGCCTTCAAGCGCGATCTGGACCTAAGCAATGAACTCCGCGGTGACGATAGGCGAGCCCAAGCCTTTGCAGATGAACTCGAGGCGGTCTTCGAGAAGGTTCGGCCGTTTTCGGTCAGAGAGACAAAAAAGACCGCAGGGCTAAAGCTGCCGGACAAAACGATACGCAATCTGGAATGCGAACTCGAACCGCGGCAGGCGGAAATATACGGTCAGTACCGCGATGAGCTAGCGGCAATCGTCGTGCGGCAGGGGCGCCCGGTTCTTGATGACGCCGAGGACATCCTCAAGCGTTTGCTGCGACTGGTCCAAGTCGCGTCCAATCCGGCGATGGTCGACCAGGCGTACAGATCCGTGCCAGGCAAGATGCGTGCTCTCGATGAGCTAGTGACAAACGCCATCGATGCTGCGGAAAAGATCGTGGTTTGGACCAATTTTACTATGAATGCCGAGGCGCTGTGCCGCCACCTTGGAGAATTCGGAGCAGTATTGGTTCATGGCGGAATCGAGCTTGCCAAGCGCGAGGAAGCCTTGAGTGCCTTCAAGACGGATCCCCAAACCAGAGTGTTGATCGCAACGCCTGGTGCGGCGAAGGAGGGGCTGACACTCACCGTCGCCAATCATGCTGTCTTTTACGACCGCAGCTTCAGCCTCGATGATTATCTGCAGGCACAGGACCGAATTCATCGGATTTCGCAGACTAAGCCATGCTTCGTTACCAATTTGATCGCCTCGAATACGGTTGATGCCTGGGTCGATGCGCTTTTGTCCGCCAAACATCTCGCCGCCCAATTGGGGCAGGGCGACATCGACCGCAAGGAATATGATAGACGCGCAGACTACGCCTTCGCCGACATGATCCGCGAGGTGTTGGGGCTCAACACGCAGGAGGAAGAATGAACGCGATGGATAAACATCCGCTAACGGCTGGCGAACCGATCCTAATTCGCGGGGTCGAGGTGCCTGTCGAAACCGGATCTTTGCCGCAAAAGCATCTGCAATTTTTCGTGGAAAACCCGCGTGTCTATTCAATTTTGCGGTCAGGAGGCGAAGAACCCAGCCAGGTAGACATCGAGCGCAAACTCCTTGATATGGATCATGTGAAGAAGTTGGTCCAAGATATCAAGCGCGACGGAGGGTTGACAGATCCGGTTGTGGTGCGGTCCGGCACCCTGGAAGTATTGGAAGGCAATAGCCGCCTTGCCGCTTATCGAGCACTCGCTAAAAGCGATCCTGTCAAATGGGGATACATGAAGGTGCGGCTTTTGCCGCAGGACATTGATGAAGCTCTGATCTTCGCCCTTCTGGGCCAATACCATATCAAGGGCAAAAAGGATTGGGCCCCCTTCGAACAAGCTGGCTTTCTTTACCGTCGCCATAAAACCCATGACGTCGATACCGGCAAGTTGGCAATAGAAATTGGTCTCTCAAAGCGCAAGGTCGAGCATCTAATTGCCGTTTATCAATTCATGCTCGACCATGATGAAGCCGATACGGCGAAGTGGAGCTATTACGACGAATATTTGAAGTCGTCGAAGATCAGAAAGGCTCGCCTTGCCAATATCGCTTTTGACAGCCTTGTTGTTGAAAAAATAAAGAGTGACGAAATTGCTAAAGCGGTCGATATCCGAGACCGCTTGCCAATTATCTGTTCGGCGCCGAAGGCGCTGCAAAAGTTTGTCAATGGGACCGAAGGGTTCGAGGATGCCTTCGAACATGCCGTAGAAGCCGGCGCTGATAACACGCCCCTTAAGAAGATCACTAAGTTTCGCAATTGGCTTGCACTGCCAGGGACAGAAGCCGCGCTCAACCACGCCCAGGATGAAACCCGCAAAAAAATCCTGTTCGAACTTGGCAAGCTTTCGGGGCGGATTGACACATTAGTACAAAAACTGAACCCAAAGAAATAGCTGCACGATAAGCTGCGCTGGTCGTTTCCCCTTGACTTGCTCGCTGTAAATGCAGAAACTGCAGCGAACGAATGCAGATTTTGCATTAGGGGGTGCGATGGCAAAGTCGATTTGGCTCACTTGCTCGACTGGCGTGTCAGTCGACAGGCCGGTACTTTTGGGGTTTGCGCCAGCAAAACTTCTGCATCGATATAGCTTCGCGGACGTGTTGAACGAAGACACCGGCCTTGGCTATCAACGACGCTTCAACTCGCAACACAGCCAGGACTTCCGTCGCTATATCCGACAGTCCGGCGCCTCGACTATCCCGCTCACTTTGAATCTCCGCCCTAACGAAAAGGGTTGGAACGTCAAGAATGTTGGGCCTGGGCAGGCTCGATTAGAGGTAGAGCCGGAGGCTGGCAAGATCATGGCACAAGTCGATTGCCAACATAGGCTTGGCTGCCTTGAGGATCTCGATATCCAGCTACCGTTCATGTGCTATGTGGGGCTCAGTCTTAAAGAAGAGATGGAAGTTTTCAGTACTATCAACAGCAAGGCCAAAGGCCTAAGCAACAGTCTCCTCGATTTTCATGATGCACATCTGGCTGGAGATCTGGCAAAGGATCGCCCGGAAATTTTTATCGCTCTTCATCTGAACAATGACCCAGATTCGCCTTGGTGCCGACAGCTTGACCTTGGCGGAGAGAGCACTTCCGGGATGACCCGGCGTGCATCGCTTCGGACGATGCAGAAGGCCATAAAGCGATTTCTCAACTCGACCCGGTCGTTGAAGACACGGTCGCCGGAAACCCTCACACAGATCGTCATGTCCTTCTGGCGTGCAGTTGCCGAGGTGCTTCCTGCTCAGTGGAGCACGCCGCGTAAGCACATCCTGACCAAGGGTGTTGGCGTATACGCTTTAATGGACATCGCCGCCGATCTTTACAACGAGGCGGAGGATGGGGCCAAGCTCGACCGTGGCTACTTCGTCAATCGTCTCGCTGACTTTGCCTATGATATCGATTGGTCAACGACCGGCCGCCTAAAAGGACTTGGTGGCGAGGGTGGGGTTAACGAGGCGGTCGAATACATCCGCGAAACCCGCAATCGCTCTCATTTGAAAGTTGTCAGCAATGGCTAATAAGAAAATCCTGCTTATAGAGCCGAGCTACAAGAACAAATACCCGCCGCTTGGACTGATGAAGATAGCTCAATATCACGGCCCCCGGGGAAAGCGCGACAACGTGCGTTTCATCAAGGGTGAGGATCGTTCGGTCATGAACGAGGCTTGGGACCGCATCTATGTTACCACCCTTTTTTCTTTCGAATACCCCAAGATCTCTCAATCGATCGACTTTGCGCTGGAAGTGGCAAACGGCCAGGCCGATAAAGTCTTTGTGGGCGGAATTGCTGCATCTCTTATGCACGAGAGATTCCTGAATGAGCGTCGTTGGCATGGCATCAGGTTTATTAAGGGATTGCTGTCGGACGCGCCAGCCATTTCCCTGCAGCTCGACGAATTTGCAGAAGAACTCTATTCCACTGACACAAACGGTCGACCGATTGAGGATCTTGTTCCGGATTATGATATTCTCTCTCAGATCGATTACCGTTATCCGGTAAGGGACGCATATTTTGCCTATACGTCGCGTGGCTGCATTCGTAAGTGCCATTTCTGCGGCGTACCGAAGCTTGAAGGCATGCAGCGTGATACCGAGTCGCTGACGGATTTGGTGCGCGCCATTGACGAGCATTACGGTCCGAAGAAAGACCTTATTCTTATGGACAACAATGTTGTCGCATCGGCACGGTTCAAGGAAATCATTGCGGAAATCCGTGACCTCGGCTTCGTGCCGGGAGCAAAGCTTATGAGACCGGGCGCCAAGGTCGCCGTACAGCGTAGGGTCGACTTCAATCAGGGCGTTGATGCTCGGATCCTGTGCAAAGATCCGATGTATTTGCGTGAACTGTCGACCATTTGCCTCAAGCCGCTTCGCATCGCTTTCGATCATCTGGGCGTGAAAAAGCCTTACGAGCAGGCGGTGCGCTATGCCGCCGAATATGGACTGACAGAGTTGTCGAACTACATGCTTTATAATTTCCATGACGGGCCGGAGGATCTGTTCGAGCGCATGCGTCTGAACGTGACCCTTAACGAAGAGCTTGGCATTCGTATTTGGTCGTTCCCGATGCGCTATCAACCGACAAATCGTCCCAATCGCGGGCATATCGGTGAGAAGTGGTCCCGCTACCAGCTGCGTTCGATGCAGATTGTACTGCAAGCAACCCATGGTATCGTCAGCGGAGCGCCGGACTTTTTCAAACACGCTTTCGGCGACACGTTCGAGGACTATGCGCGCATTCTGATGATGCCGCACGACTTCATCTTTAATCGCACGTGGTACGAGCGATACGACCAGAATCACAAGCTCTATGAATTCAGGGCAGAATTTGCTGAGCTTGACAGCTACGAGAGGGCCGAGCTTATGGAGTTGCTTTCATCCCGCGACCCGCGCGAATTCGTGATGTTGAGCGACTTCGCTGCCAACGACAAGGTTCGACGTATTTTGCGGTTCTACATTCCGGTATCCAAGGAGGAACTGACGACAATCTGGGCCACTCAAAAAGAACTGGTCCGCCTGGAATCGATGTCCGACCTTGGGCTCGCGGAAGACGAGCGAGTTGAAGACGCCGGATTGGACTATGAGGAAGAGAGCATCGCGATCACTGCAGAGCTCGCACCAAAACAAAGGGCTATTGCATGACCGAAGCACGGATCAGCCGAGCGGCCCTTGCCGCTGCAAAAAATGTTGGCGAGAGTGAATACCTCAACGACATCGTCATCGGCCGCGATGTTCTGGAACTCGTTTCGAGCGCAATGTACGTCGACCCGATGACGGTGTACCGTGAGTATATTCAAAACTGCGCCGACGCGATCGACGAAGCTCGGGTCGCAGGCATCATAGGCGAGGGGGAACACGGACAAGTTTCGATAAAGATCGACGCAGCCTCTCGGTCAATCCTTATCCGGGACAATGGTATTGGTGTTGCGAACAAAGAGTTCGCCCGCAAGATGGTCGCGCTTGGAGCCAGCCGGAAGCGCGGCACGACGGCGAGAGGATTTCGCGGCGTGGGACGTTTGGCGGGCCTTGGCTACGCACAAGAGCTGATATTCCGTTCAAAAACCGCCTCCGACACGTCGGTTGCAGAACTGGTTTGGGATTGCCGCAAGCTAAAAGCCGCCCTGCGTCAATCCGAAGGGACTATCGAAGAACTCATTCGCTCAGTCGCAACATTGAGGAAGAAAGCCGTCGCCGATTATCCTGAACGCTTCTTTGAAGTTGAGCTCCGAAATGTGGTTAGACTTCGCAGCGACCGCTTAATGAGCCCAGCTGCCGTGGACGAATATCTTGGTCAGGTCGCTCCGGTTCCATTTTCTCCCGAGTTTCGCTTCGGCCCTGACATCCGGGCAGCTCTCGTGGAGCATGTCGGTTTGGGAGAACTCGACGTCCGCATCGATGGTCAGGACCAACCAGTCTATAGACCGCATCGCAACGTAATGATTAATGAGAGCGGGAAATCAATTGAATTTGAAAGTCTGTCCCTCACCGAAATACCTGGCGTCGATGGTGATACGGCTGCCGTTGCGTGGATCTTGCACCACAATTATGAGGGTGCCCTTCCGAATGAAGCGGGGGTTAAGGGATTGAGACTGCGATCTGGCAACATCCAGATTGGTGAACACGCATTGTTGGAAGATTTATTTCCAGAGACCCGATTCAACGCCTGGGCGGTTGGAGAGGTCCATGTTGTCGACAAGAAGATTGTCCCGAATGGACGACGTGACCATTTCGATCAGAACACTCACTATCATAACCTTACCAACCAGCTATCTCCCTTGGCCCGGGAGATTGCTCGCCGTTGCCGCACCAGCTCTGTCCGCCGCAAATGGCAACGCGAGTTTGAACTTGCCCAAACCTCTGTGCGCGAGGTCGTGGGCGTCATTGCGCAGGGAAGTCTGGGGTCGAAGGGTAGAGCAGAAATTGCCAGGGCTGCGGGCCAGACGTTGGACAAGATGACGAAGATTGCCGAGATGGATATCTTGGCAGACATGGCACCTAAATACCGTGATGCCGTATCCACGCTGCGCGAGAACCTGACCGCTGGTGACAGCGAAGTAGGCTCTGTCGCTGCGCCCCTCGCTCGATTACCAGAAGTCGAAAGGCAAAGGTTTGAAAACTTTTTCGAGCTAGTCTACGAGTGCTCTACCAACCGGGTCGCGGCGAAAGCTTTGATTGATCGCATCTTGCTCCGGCTGGAATAGCAATAAGCATTTTTGGCATGCAGGGGGCAGGCTTAGTGGAGGTAAACAAACTCAAATCGGTCCGCCTTCAGAAGAAAGCGGCTTCCACGACACGCCAATGGTCCGGACCGCTTATCGGCGCAGAGCCCGAAACTGCCGACGATTACCTCAAGCGCGTGAAAGATAGCTTGAGTGAGGGCGACACACACGCCTATTTCGATACGTCATTTCTGATGTGGCTTGCAAAGGCGGGCAAACCGTCGAGATCAGTTTTTTTCGATTGGCTGCGGGCGCAAAGAGAAGAGCGGTTTCATGTTCCGCTATGGTCGGCACATGAGTTCTTCAAGCACAGACTAAAAAAGACTGTTACCAAAGAGGTCTCAGCCGATATCAAGGCTTTCGATGATGCCGCAGTCAAACTCTATGAGAAAATGCGCCTCTACTGTTCTGACGACCTATTCGGCTTCGCCAACAGTGGGGCGCTCTTTCTGGATGAATACACCCGAACCGTTCAGCCGTTGCGCAGCATGCTGCAGCTAGCACAGAAGTCAGAACAGTTCGAGCACGGGATCCAGGCTGTATCAGCCTTTATCGACAGTCGGCTATTATCAGGCCCCCTTGATGAGGTCATCGCCGATGTCGACTTCGATGAGCGCGTACGCAATAGAGGCGTGATCCCGCCGAGCTTCAAGGATGCCCATAAGCGCGGAAGCCGAAAAAGCGAACAAGAGGGTGACGAAGAGAATGCTGCCGGCGACAATAGCTTCGGAGATTTGATTTTCTGGCGAGAAACCCTCCGGCATGCTACGAGCGTGAAAGCGGGGGGCGTCATCATCTTGACCGCGGACCGGAAAAACGACTGGTTTCTCAACCATCATGGGGAACAAGGCGTCACGAAAACCGTCCATCGCCTTGTGCAGAAGCCACGGCCTGTTCCCGCGCCTCATCCGCTCCTACGTCGTGAAGCCTTTGATAAAGGAATTGAGGAGCTTATCTTGCTGGACCCGATGTACTGCGGCGTCCTCCTCGAAGGCGCTGGGGTGGCTTATAAAAGCTTCGCGCAGGCAGCTCTAGATACCCAATTGCCAAAGCTTTCCGGCAAACCGGCGGCCGCGCGAAGCTGGGCAACCAGATTTGGCGCCTTGAGTAGCCTTATCGGAAAAGGAGGCGGTGGTTCAGAGGATCAACAAGACCAAGAGGCCGACGACAGCGAGGACGACGGAGACAAGCCAGTTGAGCTCGGAGCCCTTCATATAGACAATTTGAGCCCTGCCGCTGGTAAGCTCTCAAAAGCCGCTTCAACCTACTTGGGCGCGATTAATAAGGCCAACAGTGTAAAAAAAGCTGAGCTTTTCGCCGAAACTACTTGGGCATCGCTGGAAACATGGAGCGCCTTGGATCTCATCACCTTTGGGCGAAGAACGGAGCGACTGGCAGAGGCGGGCGACCTCCAAGCTCTTTATTTTCTGACACGACTACGTGACGAAGCAATCGAAATGTCCGAATTCGTGCGCGAAAGCCTGTATTTTGGCTCGCTGGGTGCTCTTTATTACGATGACAATCTGGCGCCGAAGACAGCCGCCCCGTTTTCTGTGTCGCCGGTTTTGCTGGATTTGGTGACAATGCCAGAAGTTGCAAATGCGGTCAGCGCACTGGGAGAAGCACTAGCCGGATCCGGCCTGTTTTTCACACCCGGCAGCAGCCAACAACCTCTGGTTCTAGAGGTGGTCGTACAGCCTGCCGCTGACAACAAATCGAACTCGGACCTTCAAGCGATCAAGCTCGGTGGCGTGGATCTAATGACAACCTTACAGGACGAGGAGGCTCACAGGTTCTCAAAGGTCCTTCAACAGCCGGGCGGCGCTTTCGACACCACCATTGGCTCTCTTATTGATATCCTCGCCCGCTATCACCGCCTGCCGCGGCAACTGATCACGGCGAACATGGACACAGATCAACAGGTGCGAGTCTCTGAATACTCTGGAGTCGAGCTCGAAGCTATGAGTGGAGAAGAGTGATGGCCCTGACAACGCGCAATCGTGGACGAGCCAAGCCTGTGCCGGCGCCGCTGATTGGTTCCTTTCTTCTGGAATCGATCACGACTGGCATGTATGGCGAGCGTAAAAATGCAATCCGCGAATATGTCCAGAACAGTTACGACGGCATTCAGACGGCCATCGAGGAAAAGGTGCTCAGAAGCGGAGCGGGCAAAGTCACGCTGACTATCGCGCCAGATAAAAAAATACTCACCATTCTAGATAATGGTGTCGGCCTTTCCCACCGCGTGGCCGTGAAGACTCTGACGGCAGTGGGAGCATCGCGCAAGGAACGAGGTCGTCAAGCCGGTTTTAGAGGTATCGGACGACTAGCCGGGATAGCGTTTTGTGAGACCCTCCGTTTCCGGACCAAGGCAGCAGGCGAAGACCTGGAGACAATCGTCGAGTTCGATTGCAATGAGCTGCGCAGCGGAATGTTGAGGTCAGGTCGTAAACCTGCGGCCGAATTGATCACCGCATGTGCGACTTACGACCAAATCAAGGTCGCCGACCCCCGGGCACACTATTTCGAGGTGTCGCTGGTTGGATTGAAAAACGCCCCCGTCGAGGCAATAGATCCCCTCCAACTGCGGCTATTCCTCTCCCAGGTCGCGCCGGTAGATTTCCATCCGGATTTCAAGGCATTTCGCGATCGGATCATGGATGAGGTCGACGCGCTCGAAATGCCTGAGCTAGTCGACCCTGTGACCGACGATGATGAAGACGAGGACGGAGAAGACCTGCCCGATTGGTCGGCGCTCGAAGACGACGCTGAAACCTTGCTCGAACGCATTCCCTTTACCTTCATCTCGGTGATCATCCGCCACAGCTCGCCCATCAAAGAGGAGCAGGTTTTCAAGCCGTATCGGCCGAAGCTCGGGGTCGATGATAGCGACAATATACCTTTGCAAGGGATCACCATCCATTCAGGCGCGTCTGGTGCGTGGTGGGGATGGGTCGGCCACAAGGCCAAGCCTGGTGGCTATCAGGATGAATCTGTCAGCGGTCTGCGTTTTCGGGTAAAAAACATTCAGATCGATGGAAACGATCTCATCACTCTTGTTCCGACCACCAACGAGATCCGCTCGTCGTTTCGCTGGTCTAACTGGTTCATCGGTGAGATCTATATTGATCCTCGGGCCGTTGTGCCGAACGCTCGCCGCGACAACTTCGAGGAAGAACCCCGCTGGTTGGCAATTCGTAAAGAGCTTAATCCTCTTTGCCAGTCTCTCACGAGCGAGGCCCGACGCGTATCGAGAGATCATCAAGCGTCAGTTGAAGTCCTTGAAGGGAAAGCTGAGAAACTGCGCACCGCCTATCTCGTAACATCAAACGCCAAGACGTTTGACGTGAAGAAGGCGGAAAAAATACTGCGCGACAGCGACAGCCTGCAAAAGGACATTGAAAAAGCTTCGAAGGGTGCGCCAGCCGTCGAGCAAATCCGCCTCAAGGCAATGACCAAAGAGGTAACGCAAATCCGAGTTGGACTTTTGGAACAGCCGAAGACCCCGGAATACGAACGGTTTCGAGGAGCGATCAAGGCGGAATTCCTCAAAATAACGCTATCGGTCCTGAACAATCATCTCGACATGGATCAATTCGAGGAAGTAAAGGAAGAACTTGAGCGAAAAATACGTTGAACTTCTCCCTTGGCTGCTCGGCTAAAACGTGTTCTGCGCCCGCTTCGCGACGCGATTGTCTTCTATGTCGTAGCGATCCGTTTACCGAAGACTATTCAAGATGCCTACGCGGACCTTGTTCGCTAAGCGATAGACACAGTCTTGGCGCGATAGGTCGTAAGCATCCGGCGAAGGCCGCAGGTCAGGCCGCCTGAGCACTCAGCGTCTTGGGTGTCCAGTTCCACGGCAGGAGTTGCTCAAGCCTTCTGATCGGCGTGTCCGCAATGTTGGCGAGGACGTCTGCAAGCCAGGCCTGCGGGTCGATGTCATTGAGCTTGGCGCTCATGATCAGTGTCGCCATGAACGCCGCACGTTCAGCACCACGATCCGATCCGGCAAACAGCCATGACTTCCTGCCGAGTGCAAAGCCTCTGAGCGCTCGTTCGGCAGCATTGTTCGCCAGGCAAATCCGACCGTCATCGAGGAATGACGTAAAGCCATCCCATCGCTTGAGCATGTAATCTATCGCCTCGGCGACGGGAGAACTGCGCGACAATTTTGCCCGCTCGGTTTGGAGCCAGTCATGCAGCTCTTCTACGAGTGGCTGGCTGTCTTTGCGGCGGCGCTCCAGACGCTGCTCGGCGGCAAGACCGTTGATCTCCCGTTCGATATCGAACAGGGCATCGATCTGTTTGACGGCCTCTAATGCCATTGGCGAGATCGGCGCAGCTTTGCTGCCACGTTTGGCGTTCGCGGCGATGTCGGCCAGCACGAAGAACTTTCGGCGTGAATGTGCCCAGCAGAGTGCTTGGCGCAGAGGCGCGGGATCGCGATCTACCTTGAACAGCGGATTGTAGCCGCCATAAGCATCCGCCTGCAGAATGCCATAGAAGGCCTTCAGGTGGCGTACGGGATGCTCTTGTCGCCGGTCTCGCGACGCGTAGAACAGAGCTGCTGGCGGTGACAGCCCGCCAAACGGCCGGTCATCCCGGACATAGGTCCAGATGCGGCCCGTATCGGTCTTTCCCTTCGCCAGGATCGGTACGGTCGTGTCGTCGCCATGCAGTCGCTCGGCGGCCAGGACATGGGCCTCGATCAACGAATGGATTGGCTTCAGGGCCGCGGCGCACGCGCCGACCTGATCGGCAAGCGTCGACAGGCTGAGGTCGATCCCCTCTCGGGCATAGCGCTCGCTTTGGCGATTGAGCGGCTGATGCTGGGCGAACTTCTCGAACAGGATCATCGCCAGAAGGTTCGGGCCGGCAAAGCCGCGCGGCGTCACGTGGAAGGGTGCTGGCGGCTGCGTGATCTTCTCGCATTCGCGGCAGGAGAACTTCTCCCGCACGGTCTGAATGACTTTCCACTGACGCGGGATGACCTCCAGCGTCTCTGTGATATCCTCACCGAGCTTCGAAAGCTTGGCCGAGCCGCAGCAGGAACAGTTTGTTGGGGCAGCAATGACGACACGTTCGCGTGGCAGATGCTCGGGAAACGGCTTGCGTGACGGACGCTTGCGCTCGAAGACCCTAACGGTCGAGCCCTTGGCAACCATCTCCGCCGCGAGCTCGTCTTCGCCAGCATCAGCCTCCAGTTCCTCGAGCTGCAGTTCCATCTGTTCGAGAAGCCGCGCTTTGCGCTCGGAGCGACTGCCATAAAGCTCCCGGCGGACTTTCTCGATCTCCAGCTTCAACCGCGCGATCAGCGCCTCGGAGTGCGACACGAGCGCCTTTGCACTGGCGGCTTCTGCCTTGGCAGTCGCTGCTTCTACCTCGGCAGCAACACGCCGGGCACGCTCCGCCGCCAGGGCCGCAAGTGCGCTGGCAAGATCGTCGGGAAGCTGTTCGGCCGTATCGTTCATGGACTGATGGAATCATATTCTATCCAGCGATTCCAGCGTTTTTGCTCATCCGGCTGAGGTCGGTCTCCACGTTTTTTTTGGCATCCGCCAGTCGATACCTTCCAGCAAATAACTGAGCTGCGCCGGCGTAATCACGACCGTCCCATCGGCCGCCGACGGCCATATGAAGCGTCCCCGTTCCAGCTTCTTCGTGAACAGGCATGCTCCCTGGCCATCATGCCAGATGACCTTGATCAGGCCGCCGCCACGACCCCGGAAGACGAACAGATGCCCGCACATCGGATCGCGCTTCAGCGTCTCTTGCACCATCAGCGACAAACCGGGAAAGCCTTTGCGCATGTCCGTATGGCCGGTTGCCAACCAGACCTTCACACTAGCAGGAACAGGGATCATCGTCGCCCCAGCACACAATCGAGAATGCGGCCAAGCGCCTCCGCGTCTATGTCGCTGTCCACGCGGACACGGCGATCGCGGCCCAGCTCAATCGTCACATCGCTACGCTTCCGACGGGGTTGCGATGGGGCTGGCGCTTCTAAGGCGGCGGGCTGGGCTGCCGGCGCGGCCTCCGAAACGATCACGGGCACCAAGGTGCTCGATACCTGCTTCGACGGCTCCTCGATCCGGCAGAGTTCCTTGCGCCACCGAAAGAGCTGGCTAACGTGGATGCCGGCCGCACGGGCAATCTCGGAAAGAACCGCACCAGGCTCAAGGCAGGCTGCAACCAGCCGCTCTTTGTCCTCGCGAGACCAGCGCCGACGGCGCTCGACAGACGTGATCACTTCAATCGGATGCTTGGTCATAGGACTACTCCTAGTGTTTGCACTAGGACTTCCGATGTTCGCATCAACCTCGCAAGACGGCCCTCACCGTGGGCTTACGATAGGTCTCGCCAAAAACGCTGAAGTCCTTCTCCATACACAGGCGTGGTCTATATCCAAGATAACAATATTGTCGCGGATAATCAGAATTATAGCTTCTCAAAATTTTAGGGTTGTACGTTCGATTCCGTTCAAGGCGCTCTCGTCCAAAAGCGCTACCTCGATGACGGCGATTCGGCCCAGACGCGTTTTGAATGGTCAAAAATGATAGTTGGAAATTCTTAGCTATCAATTTCTATTCTGAAGCGGGCAACGCATGGGCTAAAAGGAGTGAGAATGTTAGGATATGGTGACGGGGCATTACTCGCATCCTTTTCATCCAGAATACAAACCTATGGTGTCAACGCTGCGTGGAAAGCGATTGTTGCTGAAGACAGATTCTGGCTCGCTCCTGACGAACTGGCTATGTTTCAAGATGCTAATAATAAAGTAAAAGCGGCAAGTGGAGCCGCTCGACATCTCATTCGGAAGATATTGCGGGAGCGGGGTGAACCGGAAGTATCGGTCATAAAAACAACCCTCGGAAATCCCATTTGGCCTGATAATTTGGTAGGATCGATCTCTCATTCAGATGAGGTTGCTTTTGCTGTCATTGCCAACCGGGACAAATTTATCGGGATCGGCGTCGATGTCGAAAAGACAAGCGGCATCACGTCTGATCTCGCCTCGCTCATATTAACACCGAGCGAGCAAAGCAGTTACGGCGATGAGGCAATCGCCTCAATATTCAGTATCAAGGAAGCATGCTACAAGGCCTGCTATCATGCGGATTCGGTGTTCTTCTCCTTTTTAGACATCGAAATAAACTTGGAATCTTCCAGCGCTAGAACAAAGTATGGCCGCCAAATCGATTTCATTTGGTCGAAAGGCGAACAATCAGCAGCTTTCGCTTTCATAGCGGAATAGATTCGCCGGAATGGATTGCTTAGAGCTGCTACTTCTAGTCGAGTCCATCATATCGGCCTTAGTCTGATTTGGAAGTACGTTTCATACGTTGTTCGTAACCAAGTGCCTTAAGAGTGCTGCGTGCTAAGCAAACAGTTGGATTGACCTCTGGAACGGTTAAGCACCCTGCTTCTACGCGGGACCGCCAGACGATTGGAAGCTCGGTGCACGCGAGTATAACAGCATCGGCTTTTAATTCTCCCAGATGGGCGTGAATATTCGTAGCAGCTGTATTAGCCTCGATGAGGTGCCCACTTTTCACATAATTTATGATGGATTTTACTTCGAGCTGGAGGCGGTCGGACGGGACAATCGGCTCATAGCCAGCGGCGGCGAGCTTCCGTTGATAAAAACCAGATCTGACCGTGCCCTCCGTTCCGAGGACCGCAATACGTCGGCCTAGCGATCTCTGCATGATGTCGGTTATTGTACAATCAGCAATGTGAAGCATTCGGGCTCGACTCTGGGAGGATAATTCGTCGAACCAATGGTGTGCTGTATTGCACGTCATGACCACGAGCTCGACACCTAATTGGTTTAGTGTCTTTATCGCTGAGCTAAGAGATGGTAGCGGGGATGGGCCTGATTCAACAATCGCAACGGTTCGGTCCGGCGTATGAGTGACGTTCAACATCACCAGGGGAATATGGTCCTGATCCCCTGCTACTGGTGTCAACTTTGTTAAAACTTCACAGAAATTTGCGGATGCTAGCGGGCCAAGTCCTCCAATAATTCCAAGCCGATAATTTTGACCAGCTACTGTTCCGTTCATCGATCTTTTTCCCTTCGAGGCCAAGCGAAAATAGCCTCCGACTCAAAGTCCGCTACCCGGGTTATAGCCAGCAAGATAGCCACCTGTTTGTCGCTTCCACAAACGGGCATAGAGACCGTCAAGTTCGACAAGGTCGTTTGGTGCGCCCTCTTCGATAATGCGCCCCTCATCAAGGACAATGATTCGATCCATTTGGGCAATCGTGGAAAGTCGGTGGGCAATCGCAATAACGGTCTTTCCTTCCATCAAATGCACCAGATTTTCTTGTATAGCGGCTTCGACATCACTATCCAAAGCCGATGTTGCCTCGTCCAAGATGAGAAGTGGAGCATTTTTTAGCAAGACACGTGCGATGGCGATTCGTTGTCTCTGACCTCCCGACAGCTTTATTCCACGATCGCCTACGAACGCTTCGTACCCCTTTCGACCTGCGCTGTCCCTCAAATCCTCGATAAACTGATCAGCGTGCGCCAAAGCAGTTGCATGCATCACCTCATCTAGTGTCGCATTCGGCCGCCCGTACCGGATATTGTCCAACACTGACCGATTCAAAAGCGAAATATCTTGCGATATAACGCCTATACTATCACGAAGCGAAGCTTGCGTGACCCGACTAATATCGTGCCCGTCGATACGGATCGAGCCGCTTTTGAGTTCAAAGAAGCGAAGAAGCAAATGGATTAAAGTGCTTTTGCCTGCGCCTGATACGCCGACTAACCCAACTTTCTCAGCCGGCCTTACGCGAAGATTGAGGTCGCTAATTATAGGCTTGCCGGGACGATACTCAAAATGCACAGCATTGAATGTGACGCTACCCTGCTTCACGACCAAGGCCTTGGCTTCTGGTAAGTCCGTAATAGTAGGGGGAGTAGTGATAACAGGCATAGCGTCTTTTATTGTTCCCATCGCTTGAAAAATCTGCTGTCCAATTTGGAGAAAGACTCTCGCGTTTGAGGCAAGGCGCTGCACTATATATATGGCCGCAACAAATTCTCCAGTCGATACGAATGATTTGAGAAGACCAAAGATACCCGTGATAAAGACGCTGAACCAGAGTAAAACGTTCAATATAATTACAGCAATGTCTGTACTTAGGAATACCCGTCTTTCCCTCTGCTGTGTTTCGACAGCCGTAACCACAAGAGTACGCATTGTGCCTGCTTCGCTATCTTCGGATGCGAACAGCTTAACAAGCTGGATGTTACTGTATAAGTCGGTCATAGCACCTATAACCAGACTGCGAGCTCTCGCAGATTTGCTGGATTTAGCTGCTAGTTGGGGGACAACGAGCGCGACAAAAGTCACACTCATTATAAACCATATGACAACTGGCACGGCTAACTGCCATGACAATGCACCAAGAAGCCCGACAGAGCCGATCAGTTGGACGACGAGTTGAGGAAGACTTTGGACCGCTACAATAAGCTGTTGTTGAACTGCCGATGCAACCTGTGAAATTCTGCTCGCTACTTGACCGGCGAAGATATCATGAAAAAAGGCAAGGTCTTGTTTCTCCACGGCTTTATAGCCATGCCACTGAATCGTCGCAGGCATACAAACTGAAACTACCTGCGAGGATAGGGTATTTGAAAGAAAAATGAGGACTGGAAGAACCGGAAAGATTAATAGAGCTAGTGTCGCGAGTAGTCCAACACCCTCTCTCAGAAAGGTTGCGGGCCCCTTCGCACTCACACCATCGACAATGACAGAAATCCCCCAGATGACGGTCAAATTTATTGCCTCAGCTGCCATGCTAGTCAAAATTATTATTACTAGAACCCCTTTGAACATTTTTGCGAAATGCAGAAGGAGGAATATGGGGCCTTTCGAGGGAATTGGGCCGTAGGGCAGATCTAGAGGACGGATTAAAGTTTCGAATCGGCGATATATAAATTCCATGTTCATTGAATCTACCTACCTCGTTAAGGCACTCTAAAACGGACTTCCAGGACGCATGTGGAGAAACCTTGCTGCAGCCTGCTAATGCTTATCGAGAAAGTCCTCGTCTAACTCGTTTTCCAAGGCTTCGAGTTCTTCTTGAGAAAGCGCTACTAAAGGAAAATCAGATGGAGTGCTGTGGGACTTTTGGGCACTCTCAAGTGCCGCCAGAGCTTTAAGTGTATCAAGCCATCTGTCTATCAGCTGGTTTACTTGCGATTGTTCGAACAGGCGGGATGGCCAGGACCATGTAGTGACGAGCTCGCTGCCGCCTGCATGGTCTTTTACACGGGCATTGAGTTCAAGGGCGTAGGCTGAGGCTAACTTAGCATCGCTGCCGCCTCCAAACTCGTTTTGTTTGTCGTCTGATTGGGAATTATCACCAAAACGGCCCAGATAATTAAAGCAGATTTGCGGATTGGGGAATGCTGCTAGTTCGCCAGCGGTCTGCGAGTTCATATAGCGAAGAAGACCGTAACCAATTCCATTATCGGGTATCTGCCGCAGTTGCTCCTTCACAGACTTCAGCAGCTTCAGCAGCGTAAATTGCGTTAATGGGCCGGTGGCCAGATTCCGTTTATCGACTTCGATCCGAACTGGAGAGATGCTCGTAAACCAACCGATCGTGCGAGAAAGGTCGATTGACTGGCGCATTTCTTCCCGCCCATGACTTTCCAGGTCGAACAGAACGTGATTGATGTCTGTGGAACCTTGCTGGTGACGCCACATGATCAAAGACAGAGCAAACGCTGTCAGCAAAACATCATTTATGCGGCCATGTATAAGGGCTGGCACTTTAGTCAACAAAGGAACGGTAAATTCTGACGGCAGAACCACCCTCAGATGCCTGGTCGTTTGAGATGTGTCCAGCTGGGGATTTAAGCTCACCGGCGATATAGGCGGATCAGGCTGACTTAATAAATCCTTCCAGAAACCGAGCTCTTGAAGCCGCTGGGAAGTGTGAGCTTCCTCTTTAAGATGATTTGCCCAGGCGAGGAAAGATGTTCGGACGGGCTCCAACGGGAGCGAAGATTTTAGGTTGGCCGCTTCGAGGAGATCAGGAACCAAAATCCTCCACGAGACACCATCAATAACCAGATGATGTACCACGAGGGCAAATTTGATGACCCTATCCTTGAAGAGGATGCCTCTCACCATTTGGCCTTTGTAAGGATCGAGGTCGTATTGCACTTCCCGGAGCGCCTTCCTGATAGCAGGTGCCTTGTCATCTTCCGACAACGACAGGAGGTCGATCTCTTGGACTACATCCTTGGCATTAACCGTTCCTGGGGGGAGAACCTCTAGCTGCCAGCCAAGGCTGTTCGGCGAGGCAACAAGCCTGCTCCTCAGGATATCGTGGTGATCAAAAATCTTTTGTAGGGCCAGAACCGCCGAAGAACGGTCAACATTATCGGGGACCGTAATGATCATGGACTGATTGAAAATGTTGATCGGGCCGTGCCGCTCCAGCATCCAGTGAATAACCGGTGTCAAAGGGACAAACCCACTACGCGGTTCGTAGGTCAGGTCTTCAGGGGTAAGCGGAGCCGCAACAGAAGCAAGGGCCGCAACGGTCTGAGATTGGAAAACGTTGCGGGAAGAAATGATCAGACCTGCTTTCCTGCATCTACTTACCAATCGAATGGAACTAATGCTGTCCCCCCCCAGATCGAAGAAGCTGTCATCAATGCTAACCTGCTCGAGGCCCAGCACCTCCTGGAAGAGGCCAGCGATAATCTCTTCCTGGGGCGAGCGTGGCAAGCGCATCACGGATGGGGTGAAGTCTGGTGCCGGCAGGGCCTTCCTGTCGAGCTTGCCGTTCGGGGTCAGCGGCAGGGCATCGAGCAGGACGATCGCGGCCGGGACCATGTAATCGGGAAGACGGCCAGCAACATAATGACGCAACTGGCCCGCGTCAGGGATCTGCTCTCCGGCCTGCACAACATAACCGACCAGTTGCTTCTGCCCAGGCTTGTCCTCACGTGCCAGCACGATCGCCTGTCCCACGGCCGGATGTGATGCCAAGGCCGCCTCAACCTCGCCGAGCTCAATACGGAAGCCGCGGATCTTGACCTGATGGTCGGCCCGGCCCAGGAAGTCGAGCACACCGTCAGGACGCCACCGTACCAAATCCCCGGTCCGGTACATCCTGCTTCCCGCAGGACCAAAGGGATTTGCCACAAAACGATCCGCCGTTAATCCCGGACGCTTCAAATAGCCACGCGCAAGTCCCTGCCCACCAATGTACAACTCACCCGGGACACCCGCGGGAACAGGCTGAAGCCAAGCGTCAAGAACGTAAACCTGCGTGTTCCAGATCGGCCGACCGATCGCGTCCTGATCGTTACGTGCCAAGCCCCTGGTCAAGACAGAGCATATTGTTGTCTCAGTCGGGCCAAAAGCATTGTAAAGGTTGGTGTGTCGCGCCCAGCGATCAATAACTGCGGAGGTTAGTTTTTCCGCACCAACCACAATTCCTTTAAGTTGAAGTTGACCATTGTCGAATTGTGTTAACAGAGATGGGGACATAAATGCATGGGTAATTCTTTGCTCCGCAAAAAACTTCGGCAAGTGGGCCACTTCGAAATCGTTGGGGGCCAAAATAAGCGCCCCACCTGGATTCCAAGCCATCAGCATCTCTAGAATTGAAGCATCAAAACTCAAGGATGCAAATTGGGGTACCCGCGCGAATGAATTTGCATCAATTGTGAAACAGATTGAGCCACCTAGGCTAGTCAGCCCTTCATGGGTTACGACGACACCCTTTGGCCTTCCGGTTGAGCCGGATGTGTAGATGACATAGGCGGGTTTTGCGGGTGTGAGGGGAGCGGTACGCTCCTGGTCAGTCGGGTTATGGGGCGACCTTTTGGCGAGCGCCTGTGCGAGATCGTGATCGTCGATGAGGATCTGTTGCGAGGGCGGCAGGCGATCGGCCAGGCCGGTGGTTGTGAGGATGCAGATCGGCTCGGCATCCTCGACCATGAAGGCGAGCCGATCTTCCGGGTAGTTGGGATCGAGCGGCAGGTAGGCTGCGCCGGCCTTCAGGATAGCCAGCAGGCTGACCACCATATCGATAGAGCGTTCAAGGCAAAGTCCCACGATGCTTTCAGGTCCAACGCCTGCCTCGATAAGGTGGTGAGCCATCCGGTTGGCGCGGGCATTGAGTTCGTCATAAGAAAGCGACGTCTCGCCAAACACCAGCGCGACGGCATCCGGTGACTTTGCCACCTGCTCTTCGAGAAGGGCCGGAAGGGTTAGGTCGGGAACGGGGTGAGCCGTTTCGTTCCACTCGACCAGCATCGTCCGGCGCTCGTCGGCAGCAAGGATATCGAGTGAGCCGATAGGCAGCGCCGGGTCGGCGACGACCGCCTGGAAGATCCGTTCGAGCCGGGCCGCAATGGCTTCCACCGTCTGCCGGTCGAAGAGATCGGTGGCATATTCGATCCGGCCAGACAGACCTTTTGGCTGGCCCTCCGCATCGCGGGCCTCACTGAAGCTGAAGGAGAGGTCGAACTTGGCGGTCTGCGTCCCTTCCCCCTTGAACCGGGTCAGCGAGAGACCGGGCAGATCGAAGCGGCTCTGGGCGTTGTTCTGCAACACCAGCATGACCTGGAAGAGCGGATGGCGGGAGAAGGAGCGAGGCGGATTGAGGACTTCAACAAGCCTTTCGAATGGCAGGTCCTGGTTGGAATAGGCGGCGAGGTCCTGCTCCCTCACTCTGGCGAGTAGATCATGGAAGCTGGGATTGCCGGACGTATCGGTGCGTAGCACGAGAGTATTGACGAAGAAGCCGACAAGATTGTCGAGGGCAACGTCGGTGCGGCCTGCGATCGGACTACCCAAGGGAATATCCGTCCCCGCTCCGAGCCGGGTCAGCAGGGCGGATAGGCCGGCTTGGAGGACCATGAACAGACTGGCCTTGCCTTCCTTCGCCAGAGCCATCAGCTTTGTGTGCAGCGCCGCGTCGAACTGGATGTTGACCCGTTCGCCACGATGGTTTGGGGTAACCGGCCGGGGCCGGTCATAAGGCAGGTCGAGTTGCTCTGGCAGGCCGGCCAGTGCATTGCGCCAATATCCGAGCTGCGCAGCGATCGGGCTGGTCGGGTCGGCCTCGTCACCCAGGACCTCTTTCTGCCAGATCGTATAGTCGGCATATTGCACAGGCAAAGGAACCCATGCAGGCTCCTGCCCCCTGCTCCGGGCTTCGTAAGCAAGCGCCAGATCGCGCAGCAGCGGTCCAAGGGACCAGCCGTCGCCGGCAATGTGATGCAACAACAGGACAAGGACGTGCTCCTGCTCGGAGCGACGGAACAAAGAGGCCCGCAAAGGCAGGTCCCTGCCAAGGTCGAAGCAGTAGGACGAGGCTTCCGCGACAGCCTGGGCAAGCTCAGCCTCGTTGATATCACGAACTTCAAGAACCGACGCCCCGGCAGTATCGGGCAAGACCTGCTGGATGGCTTCGCCCTCGTGCAGGGCAAAGACCGTCCGCAGGCTCTCGTGGCGGCGAACGACATCGGCGATCGCAGCATCAAGTGCCGCCACATCCAGTGGACCATGCAACTGCATGCTCCAGGGGATGTTGTAGGTCGAGCTCGCGCCATCGATCTGGTCGAGGAGCCACAGACGACGCTGGGCAAACGACAGCGGCAAGAATGGCGGCCGTGTCATCCCGCGCAGCGCCGGACGGGCCATCTCCGCCCCGTTCAACCGTCGGGCGAAGGCCGACACGCTCGGTGCTTCGAAGAGCATGCGTACCGAGACCTCGATACCCAGGGTACTCCTGACACGGCTGATCAGGCGCATCGCCAGAAGCGAGTGTCCTCCCAGATCGAAGAAGCTGTCATCAATGCTAACCTGCTCGAGGCCCAGCACCTCCTGGAAGAGGCCAGCGATAATCTCTTCCTGGGGCGAGCGTGGCAAGCGCATCACGGATGGGGTGAAGTCTGGTGCCGGCAGGGCCTTCCTGTCGAGCTTGCCGTTCGGGGTCAGCGGCAGGGCATCGAGCAGGACGATCGCGGCCGGGACCATGTAATCGGGAAGACGGCCAGCAACATAATGACGCAACTGGCCCGCGTCAGGGATCTGCTCTCCGGCCTGCACAACATAACCGACCAGTTGCTTCTGCCCAGGCTTGTCCTCACGTGCCAGCACGATCGCCTGTCCCACGGCCGGATGTGATGCCAAGGCCGCCTCAACCTCGCCGAGCTCAATACGGAAGCCGCGGATCTTGACCTGATGGTCGGCCCGGCCCAGGAAGTCGAGCACACCGTCAGGACGCCACCGTACCAAATCCCCGGTCCGGTACATCCTGCTTCCCGCAGGACCAAAGGGATTTGCCACAAAACGATCCGCCGTTAATCCCGGACGCTTCAAATAGCCACGCGCAAGTCCCTGCCCACCAATGTACAACTCACCCGGGACACCCGCGGGAACAGGCTGAAGCCAAGCGTCAAGAACGTAGAACTGGGAGTTCCAGATCGGCTGGCCACATAGAGCATATTGGAACTCAGTTGCGTCATCGGGAATAAGCCAGAAGCTTGATGTCATTGTCGCTTCAGTTGGCCCGTATTGGTTAAAAATATTCGCCTTGGGGAAGGCCTTTTTTACATCTCGCGCAGATCGGAGAGGCAAAGCTTCCCCGGATGAGAGTATGATACGGACAAGAGGAAGTTGCTTTGCGTTGGACAATGCCTCGACCGCCAACGCCTGCATCAGACTAGGTGTAATACTGAGAACTGCAGTTACGCCATGACGGGCTGCGAGGAGTAGGATCTCGTTCGGAAGCTGTGACTTATCAGGTGGCAACAAAATGCACGCCGCTCCCGACATCAAGGAGCCGATGAGGTCACGCACCGAAGCATCGAAAGAAAGGGTCGGTATCTGTAATACGACGTCATCAGGGGAAACAGTGTATGTTTCACGGAGATGATAAAGGAAGTTTACAGCGTTCTTATGCCGCGTGACGACACCCTTTGGCCTTCCGGTTGAGCCGGATGTGTAGATGACATAGGCGGGTTTTGCGGGTGTGAGGGGGCCGGTACGCTCCTGGTCAGTCGGGTTATGGGGCGACCTTTTGGCGAGCGCCTGTGCGAGATCGTGATCGTCGATGAGGATCTGTTGCGAGGGCGGCAGGCGATCGGCCAGGCCGGTGGTTGTGAGGATGCAGATCGGCTCGGCATCCTCGACCATGAAGGCGAGCCGATCTTCCGGGTAGTTGGGATCGAGCGGCAGGTAGGCTGCGCCGGCCTTCAGGATAGCCAGCAGGCTGACCACCATATCGATAGAGCGTTCAAGGCAAAGTCCCACGATGCTTTCAGGTCCAACGCCTGCCTCGATAAGGTGGTGAGCCATCCGGTTGGCGCGGGCATTGAGTTCGTCATAAGAAAGCGACGTCTCGCCAAACACCAGCGCGACGGCATCCGGTGACTTTGCCACCTGCTCTTCGAGAAGGGCCGGAAGGGTTAGGTCGGGAACGGGGTGAGCCGTTTCGTTCCACTCGACCAGCATCGTCCGGCGCTCGTCGGCAGCAAGGATATCGAGTGAGCCGATAGGCAGCGCCGGGTCGGCGACGACCGCCTGGAAGATCCGTTCGAGCCGGGCCGCAATGGCTTCCACCGTCTGCCGGTCGAAGAGATCGGTGGCATATTCGATCCGGCCAGACAGACCTTTTGGCTGGCCCTCCGCATCGCGGGCCTCACTGAAGCTGAAGGAGAGGTCGAACTTGGCGGTCTGCGTCCCTTCCCCCTTGAACCGGGTCAGCGAGAGACCGGGCAGATCGAAGCGGCTCTGGGCGTTGTTCTGCAACACCAGCATGACCTGGAAGAGCGGATGGCGGGAGAAGGAGCGAGGCGGATTGAGGACTTCAACAAGCCTTTCGAATGGCAGGTCCTGGTTGGAATAGGCGGCGAGGTCCTGCTCCCTCACTCTGGCGAGTAGATCATGGAAGCTGGGATTGCCGGACGTATCGGTGCGTAGCACGAGAGTATTGACGAAGAAGCCGACAAGATTGTCGAGGGCAACGTCGGTGCGGCCTGCGATCGGACTACCCAAGGGAATATCCGTCCCCGCTCCGAGCCGGGTCAGCAGGGCGGATAGGCCGGCTTGGAGGACCATGAACAGACTGGCCTTGCCTTCCTTCGCCAGAGCCATCAGCTTTGTGTGCAGCGCCGCGTCGAACTGGATGTTGACCCGTTCGCCACGATGGTTTGGGGTAACCGGCCGGGGCCGGTCATAAGGCAGGTCGAGTTGCTCTGGCAGGCCGGCCAGTGCATTGCGCCAATATCCGAGCTGCGCAGCGATCGGGCTGGTCGGGTCGGCCTCGTCACCCAGGACCTCTTTCTGCCAGATCGTATAGTCGGCATATTGCACAGGCAAAGGAACCCATGCAGGCTCCTGCCCCCTGCTCCGGGCTTCGTAAGCAAGCGCCAGATCGCGCAGCAGCGGTCCAAGGGACCAGCCGTCGCCGGCAATGTGATGCAACAACAGGACAAGGACGTGCTCCTGCTCGGAGCGACGGAACAAAGAGGCCCGCAAAGGCAGGTCCCTGCCAAGGTCGAAGCAGTAGGACGAGGCTTCCGCGACAGCCTGGGCAAGCTCAGCCTCGTTGATATCACGAACTTCAAGAACCGACGCCCCGGCAGTATCGGGCAAGACCTGCTGGATGGCTTCGCCCTCGTGCAGGGCAAAGACCGTCCGCAGGCTCTCGTGGCGGCGAACGACATCGGCGATCGCAGCATCAAGTGCCGCCACATCCAGTGGACCATGCAACTGCATGCTCCAGGGGATGTTGTAGGTCGAGCTCGCGCCATCGATCTGGTCGAGGAGCCACAGACGACGCTGGGCAAACGACAGCGGCAAGAATGGCGGCCGTGTCATCCCGCGCAGCGCCGGACGGGCCATCTCCGCCCCGTTCAACCGTCGGGCGAAGGCCGACACGCTCGGTGCTTCGAAGAGCATGCGTACCGAGACCTCGATACCCAGGGTACTCCTGACACGGCTGATCAGGCGCATCGCCAGAAGCGAGTGTCCTCCCAGATCGAAGAAGCTGTCATCAATGCTAACCTGCTCGAGGCCCAGCACCTCCTGGAAGAGGCCAGCGATAATCTCTTCCTGGGGCGAGCGTGGCAAGCGCATCACGGATGGGGTGAAGTCTGGTGCCGGCAGGGCCTTCCTGTCGAGCTTGCCGTTCGGGGTCAGCGGCAGGGCATCGAGCAGGACGATCGCGGCCGGGACCATGTAATCGGGAAGACGGCCAGCAACATAATGACGCAACTGGCCCGCGTCAGGGATCTGCTCTCCGGCCTGCACAACATAACCGACCAGTTGCTTCTGCCCAGGCTTGTCCTCACGTGCCAGCACGATCGCCTGTCCCACGGCCGGATGTGATGCCAAGGCCGCCTCAACCTCGCCGAGCTCAATACGGAAGCCGCGGATCTTGACCTGATGGTCGGCCCGGCCCAGGAAGTCGAGCACACCGTCAGGACGCCACCGTACCAAATCCCCGGTCCGGTACATCCTGCTTCCCGCAGGACCAAAGGGATTTGCCACAAAACGATCCGCCGTTAATCCCGGACGCTTCAAATAGCCACGCGCAAGTCCCTGCCCACCAATGTACAACTCACCCGGGACACCCGCGGGAACAGGCTGAAGCCAAGCGTCAAGAACGTAAACCTGCGTGTTATCCAAAGGCCGCCCGATCGGAAGGGGACTGTTGGTATCCGTCAGAGAGATCAGATAGCTCGTTGCGAACGTCGTCGTCTCCGTCGGGCCATAGCCATTCCGAAAGTTCAGTCTGGGCTGTGCGGAAACAACCCGCCTTACAGCTTCCGAGGGTAATGCTTCTCCGCCTGCCCAGAGATTCTGTAGCCCTTTGAAGGATTCAAGTCTCTGGTCCGCAATTAACGAAAATAATGTAGCGGTGAGCCATACCGAAGTTATCTTGTTCTCTAGAATGAATTCCGCGAAAGCATGCACATCCAGCTTTGCATCTGGGAGGATAAATATGCGCCAGCCACGAGCTAATGAAGCGAAGACCTCAAAAACAGAGGCGTCGAAGGTAATTGGCGAGTGGAAAAGGACTTTTTGGCGCGCAAGTTTTTTCCATTCACAGTCTTCAGCAAAATAGACAACACTCTCATGGGTTACGACGACACCCTTTGGCCTTCCGGTTGAGCCGGATGTGTAGATGACATAGGCGGGGTTTGCGGGTGTGAGGGGAGCGGTACGCTCCTGGTCAGTCGGGTTATGGGGCGACCTTTTGGCGAGCGCCTGTGCGAGATCGTGATCGTCGATGAGGATCTGTTGCGAGGGCGGCAGGCGATCGGCCAGGCCGGTGGTTGTGAGGATGCAGATCGGCTCGGCATCCTCGACCATGAAGGCGAGCCGATCTTCCGGGTAGTTGGGATCGAGCGGCAGGTAGGCTGCGCCGGCCTTCAGGATAGCCAGCAGGCTGACCACCATATCGATAGAGCGTTCAAGGCAAAGTCCCACGATGCTTTCAGGTCCAACGCCTGCCTCGATAAGGTGGTGAGCCATCCGGTTGGCGCGGGCATTGAGTTCGTCATAAGAAAGCGACGTCTCGCCAAACACCAGCGCGACGGCATCCGGTGACTTTGCCACCTGCTCTTCGAGAAGGGCCGGAAGGGTTAGGTCGGGAACGGGGTGAGCCGTTTCGTTCCACTCGACCAGCATCGTCCGGCGCTCGTCGGCAGCAAGGATATCGAGTGAGCCGATAGGCAGCGCCGGGTCGGCGACGACCGCCTGGAAGATCCGTTCGAGCCGGGCCGCAATGGCTTCCACCGTCTGCCGGTCGAAGAGATCGGTGGCATATTCGATCCGGCCAGACAGACCTTTTGGCTGGCCCTCCGCATCGCGGGCCTCACTGAAGCTGAAGGAGAGGTCGAACTTGGCGGTCTGCGTCCCTTCCCCCTTGAACCGGGTCAGCGAGAGACCGGGCAGATCGAAGCGGCTCTGGGCGTTGTTCTGCAACACCAGCATGACCTGGAAGAGCGGATGGCGGGAGAAGGAGCGAGGCGGATTGAGGACTTCAACAAGCCTTTCGAATGGCAGGTCCTGGT
This sequence comes from Agrobacterium sp. rho-8.1, assembly GCF_033957725.1. Classification (NCBI taxonomy): domain Bacteria; kingdom Pseudomonadati; phylum Pseudomonadota; class Alphaproteobacteria; order Hyphomicrobiales; family Rhizobiaceae; genus Agrobacterium; species Agrobacterium sp. rho-8.1. The sequence goes on along the minus strand of NZ_CP192793.1, from coordinate 62,272 downwards.
TGGAATAGGCGGCGAGGTCCTGCTCCCTCACTCTGGCGAGTAGATCATGGAAGCTGGGATTGCCGGACGTATCGGTGCGTAGCACGAGAGTATTGACGAAGAAGCCGACAAGATTGTCGAGGGCAACGTCGGTGCGGCCTGCGATCGGACTACCCAAGGGAATATCCGTCCCCGCTCCGAGCCGGGTCAGCAGGGCGGATAGGCCGGCTTGGAGAACCATGAACAGACTGGCCTTGCCTTCCTTCGCCAGAGCCATCAGCTTTGTGTGCAGCGCCGCGTCGAACTGGATGTTGACCCGTTCGCCACGATGGTTTGGGGTAACCGGCCGGGGCCGGTCATAAGGCAGGTCGAGTTGCTCTGGCAGGCCGGCCAGTGCATTGCGCCAATATCCGAGCTGCGCAGCGATCGGGCTGGTCGGGTCGGCCTCGTCACCCAGGACCTCTTTCTGCCAGATCGTATAGTCGGCATATTGCACAGGCAAAGGAACCCATGCAGGCTCCTGCCCCCTGCTCCGGGCTTCGTAAGCAAGCGCCAGATCGCGCAGCAGCGGTCCAAGGGACCAGCCGTCGCCGGCAATGTGATGCAACAACAGGACAAGGACGTGCTCCTGCTCGGAGCGACGGAACAAAGAGGCCCGCAAAGGCAGGTCCCTGCCAAGGTCGAAGCAGTAGGACGAGGCTTCCGCGACAGCCTGGGCAAGCTCAGCCTCGTTGATATCACGAACTTCAAGAACCGAATTTATGGTTGACCTTGCTAAGATATGCTGGATGGCTTCGCCCTCGTGCAGGGCAAAGACCGTCCGCAGGCTCTCGTGGCGGCGAACGACATCGGCGATCGCAGCATCAAGTGCCGCCACATCCAGTGGACCATGCAACTGCATGCTCCAGGGGATGTTGTAGGTCGAGCTCGCGCCATCGATCTGGTCGAGGAGCCACAGACGACGCTGGGCAAACGACAGCGGCAAGAATGGCGGCCGTGTCATCCCGCGCAGCGCCGGACGGGCCATCTCCGCCCCGTTCAACCGTCGGGCGAAGGCCGACACGCTCGGTGCTTCGAAGAGCATGCGTACCGAGACCTCGATACCCAGGGTACTCCTGACACGGCTGATCAGGCGCATCGCCAGAAGCGAGTGTCCTCCCAGATCGAAGAAGCTGTCATCAATGCTAACCTGCTCGAGGCCCAGCACCTCCTGGAAGAGGCCAGCGATAATCTCTTCCTGGGGCGAGCGTGGCAAGCGCATCACGGATGGGGTGAAGTCTGGTGCCGGCAGGGCCTTCCTGTCGAGCTTGCCGTTCGGGGTCAGCGGCAGGGCATCGAGCAGGACGATCGCGGCCGGGACCATGTAATCGGGAAGACGGCCAGCAACATAATGACGCAACTGGCCCGCGTCAGGGATCTGCTCTCCGGCCTGCACAACATAACCGACCAGTTGCTTCTGCCCAGGCTTGTCCTCACGTGCCAGCACGATCGCCTGTCCCACGGCCGGATGTGATGCCAAGGCCGCCTCAACCTCGCCGAGCTCAATACGGAAGCCGCGGATCTTGACCTGATGGTCGGCCCGGCCCAGGAAGTCGAGCACACCGTCAGGACGCCACCGTACCAAATCCCCGGTCCGGTACATCCTGCTTCCCGCAGGACCAAAGGGATTTGCCACAAAACGATCCGCCGTTAATCCCGGACGCTTCAAATAGCCACGCGCAAGTCCCTGCCCACCAATGTACAACTCACCCGGGACACCCGCGGGAACAGGCTGAAGCCAAGCGTCAAGAACGTAAACCTGCGTGTTCCAGATCGGCCGACCGATCGGAACGTCTCCCTCCTCAAGTGAATTGAATGCGTATGATGTGGAATAGACAGTTGTTTCCGTCGGGCCATAACAATTAAATATTGAGGCCGAAGGGAATGATATTCTTAAATTTGTAGACAGCGAACGCGGGATTGGCTCACCAATAAGCACAACAGTAGTTACCTCGGATAATGGATGGCTTTCTTTGCATGCCGCTGCGACGATCGAAGGTACCCCACTTACTAGTCCTCCCGCTCCAAACGCTCCAGTAGTCCCAGCCAGAAAGTCTTCAAAAATATAGATGGTCCCGCCAGAGACCAATGGCACTGCATATTCGAAAACTGATACGTCAAAGCTCAGTGACGTCGTAAAATTGGCGGCAGAAACTCTGTCATTTCCAAAATAATCTTGAGCTGAACTGACCAAGTTGCATACATTGTCATGGGTTACGACGACACCCTTTGGCCTTCCGGTTGAGCCGGATGTGTAGATGACATAGGCGGGTTTTGCGGGTGTGAGGGGAGCGGTACGCTCCTGGTCAGTCGGGTTATGGGGCGACCTTTTGGCGAGCGCCTGTGCGAGATCGTGATCGTCGATGAGGATCTGTTGCGAGGGCGGCAGGCGATCGGCCAGGCCGGTGGTTGTGAGGATGCAGATCGGCTCGGCATCCTCGACCATGAAGGCGAGCCGATCTTCCGGGTAGTTGGGATCGAGCGGCAGGTAGGCTGCGCCGGCCTTCAGGATAGCCAGCAGGCTGACCACCATATCGATAGAGCGTTCAAGGCAAAGTCCCACGATGCTTTCAGGTCCAACGCCTGCCTCGATAAGGTGGTGAGCCATCCGGTTGGCGCGGGCATTGAGTTCGTCATAAGAAAGCGACGTCTCGCCAAACACCAGCGCGACGGCATCCGGTGACTTTGCCACCTGCTCTTCGAGAAGGGCCGGAAGGGTTAGGTCGGGAACGGGGTGAGCCGTTTCGTTCCACTCGACCAGCATCGTCCGGCGCTCGTCGGCAGCAAGGATATCGAGTGAGCCGATAGGCAGCGCCGGGTCGGCGACGACCGCCTGGAAGATCCGTTCGAGCCGGGCCGCAATGGCTTCCACCGTCTGCCGGTCGAAGAGATCGGTGGCATATTCGATCCGGCCAGACAGACCTTTTGGCTGGCCCTCCGCATCGCGGGCCTCACTGAAGCTGAAGGAGAGGTCGAACTTGGCGGTCTGCGTCCCTTCCCCCTTGAACCGGGTCAGCGAGAGACCGGGCAGATCGAAGCGGCTCTGGGCGTTGTTCTGCAACACCAGCATGACCTGGAAGAGCGGATGGCGGGAGAAGGAGCGAGGCGGATTGAGGACTTCAACAAGCCTTTCGAATGGCAGGTCCTGGTTGGAATAGGCGGCGAGGTCCTGCTCCCTCACTCTGGCGAGTAGATCATGGAAGCTGGGATTGCCGGACGTATCGGTGCGTAGCACGAGAGTATTGACGAAGAAGCCGACAAGATTGTCGAGGGCAACGTCGGTGCGGCCTGCGATCGGACTACCCAAGGGAATATCCGTCCCCGCTCCGAGCCGGGTCAGCAGGGCGGATAGGCCGGCTTGGAGGACCATGAACAGACTGGCCTTGCCTTCCTTCGCCAGAGCCATCAGCTTTGTGTGCAGCGCCGCGTCGAACTGGATGTTGACCCGTTCGCCACGATGGTTTGGGGTAACCGGCCGGGGCCGGTCATAAGGCAGGTCGAGTTGCTCTGGCAGGCCGGCCAGTGCATTGCGCCAATATCCGAGCTGCGCAGCGATCGGGCTGGTCGGGTCGGCCTCGTCACCCAGGACCTCTTTCTGCCAGATCGTATAGTCGGCATATTGCACAGGCAAAGGAACCCATGCAGGCTCCTGCCCCCTGCTCCGGGCTTCGTAAGCAAGCGCCAGATCGCGCAGCAGCGGTCCAAGGGACCAGCCGTCGCCGGCAATGTGATGCAACAACAGGACAAGGACGTGCTCCTGCTCGGAGCGACGGAACAAAGAGGCCCGCAAAGGCAGGTCCCTGCCAAGGTCGAAGCAGTAGGACGAGGCTTCCGCGACAGCCTGGGCAAGCTCAGCCTCGTTGATATCACGAACTTCAAGAACCGACGCCCCGGCAGTATCGGGCAAGACCTGCTGGATGGCTTCGCCCTCGTGCAGGGCAAAGACCGTCCGCAGGCTCTCGTGGCGGCGAACGACATCGGCGATCGCAGCATCAAGTGCCGCCACATCCAGTGGACCATGCAACTGCATGCTCCAGGGGATGTTGTAGGTCGAGCTCGCGCCATCGATCTGGTCGAGGAGCCACAGACGACGCTGGGCAAACGACAGCGGCAAGAATGGCGGCCGTGTCATCCCGCGCAGCGCCGGACGGGCCATCTCCGCCCCGTTCAACCGTCGGGCGAAGGCCGACACGCTCGGTGCTTCGAAGAGCATGCGTACCGAGACCTCGATACCCAGGGTACTCCTGACACGGCTGATCAGGCGCATCGCCAGAAGCGAGTGTCCTCCCAGATCGAAGAAGCTGTCATCAATGCTAACCTGCTCGAGGCCCAGCACCTCCTGGAAGAGGCCAGCGATAATCTCTTCCTGGGGCGAGCGTGGCAAGCGCATCACGGATGGGGTGAAGTCTGGTGCCGGCAGGGCCTTCCTGTCGAGCTTGCCGTTCGGGGTCAGCGGCAGGGCATCGAGCAGGACGATCGCGGCCGGGACCATGTAATCGGGAAGACGGCCAGCAACATAATGACGCAACTGGCCCGCGTCAGGGATCTGCTCTCCGGCCTGCACAACATAACCGACCAGTTGCTTCTGCCCAGGCTTGTCCTCACGTGCCAGCACGATCGCCTGTCCCACGGCCGGATGTGATGCCAAGGCCGCCTCAACCTCGCCGAGCTCAATACGGAAGCCGCGGATCTTGACCTGATGGTCGGCCCGGCCCAGGAAGTCGAGCACACCGTCAGGACGCCACCGTACCAAATCCCCGGTCCGGTACATCCTGCTTCCCGCAGGACCAAAGGGATTTGCCACAAAACGATCCGCCGTTAATCCCGGACGCTTCAAATAGCCACGCGCAAGTCCCTGCCCACCAATGTACAACTCACCCGGGACACCCGCGGGAACAGGCTGAAGCCAAGCGTCAAGAACGTAGAACTGGGAGTTCCAGATCGGCTGGCCACATAGAGCATATTGGAACTCAGTTGCGTCATCGGGAATAAGCCAGAAGCTTGATGTCATTGTCGCTTCAGTTGGCCCGTATTGGTTAAAAATATTCGCCTTGGGGAAGGCCTTTTTTACATCTCGCGCAGATCGGAGAGGCAAAGCTTCCCCGGATGAGAGTATGATACGGACAAGAGGAAGTTGCTTTGCGTTGGACAATGCCTCGACCGCCAACGCCTGCATCAGACTAGGTGTAATACTGAGAACTGCAGTTACGCCATGACGGGCTGCGAGGAGTAGGATCTCGTTCGGAAGCTGTGACTTATCAGGTGGCAACAAAATGCACGCCGCTCCCGACATCAAGGAGCCGATGAGGTCACGCACCGAAGCATCGAAAGAAAGGGTCGGTATCTGTAATACGACGTCATCAGGGGAAACAGTGTATGTTTCACGGAGATGATAAAGGAAGTTTACAGCGTTCTTATGCCGCGTGACGACACCCTTTGGCCTTCCGGTTGAGCCGGATGTGTAGATGACATAGGCGGGGTTTGCGGGTGTGAGGGGAGCGGTACGCTCTTGGTCAGTCGGGTTATGGGGCGACCTTTTGGCGAGCGCCTGTGCGAGATCGTGATCGTCGATGAGGATCTGTTGCGAGGGCGGCAGGCGATCGGCCAGGCCGGTGGTTGTGAGGATGCAGATCGGCTCGGCATCCTCGACCATGAAGGCGAGCCGATCTTCCGGGTAGTTGGGATCGAGCGGCAGGTAGGCTGCGCCGGCCTTCAGGATAGCCAGCAGGCTGACCACCATATCGATAGAGCGTTCAAGGCAAAGTCCCACGATGCTTTCAGGTCCAACGCCTGCCTCGATAAGGTGGTGAGCCATCCGGTTGGCGCGGGCATTGAGTTCGTCATAAGAAAGCGACGTCTCGCCAAACACCAGCGCGACGGCATCCGGTGACTTTGCCACCTGCTCTTCGAGAAGGGCCGGAAGGGTTAGGTCGGGAACGGGGTGAGCCGTTTCGTTCCACTCGACCAGCATCGTCCGGCGCTCGTCGGCAGCAAGGATATCGAGTGAGCCGATAGGCAGCGCCGGGTCGGCGACGACCGCCTGGAAGATCCGTTCGAGCCGGGCCGCAATGGCTTCCACCGTCTGCCGGTCGAAGAGATCGGTGGCATATTCGATCCGGCCAGACAGACCTTTTGGCTGGCCCTCCGCATCGCGGGCCTCACTGAAGCTGAAGGAGAGGTCGAACTTGGCGGTCTGCGTCCCTTCCCCCTTGAACCGGGTCAGCGAGAGACCGGGCAGATCGAAGCGGCTCTGGGCGTTGTTCTGCAACACCAGCATGACCTGGAAGAGCGGATGGCGGGAGAAGGAGCGAGGCGGATTGAGGACTTCAACAAGCCTTTCGAATGGCAGGTCCTGGTTGGAATAGGCGGCGAGGTCCTGCTCCCTCACTCTGGCGAGTAGATCATGGAAGCTGGGATTGCCGGACGTATCGGTGCGTAGCACGAGAGTATTGACGAAGAAGCCGACAAGATTGTCGAGGGCAACGTCGGTGCGGCCTGCGATCGGACTACCCAAGGGAATATCCGTCCCCGCTCCGAGCCGGGTCAGCAGGGCGGATAGGCCGGCTTGGAGGACCATGAACAGACTGGCCTTGCCTTCCTTCGCCAGAGCCATCAGCTTTGTGTGCAGCGCCGCGTCGAACTGGATGTTGACCCGTTCGCCACGATGGTTTGGGGTAACCGGCCGGGGCCGGTCATAAGGCAGGTCGAGTTGCTCTGGCAGGCCGGCCAGTGCATTGCGCCAATATCCGAGCTGCGCAGCGATCGGGCTGGTCGGGTCGGCCTCGTCACCCAGGACCTCTTTCTGCCAGATCGTATAGTCGGCATATTGCACAGGCAAAGGAACCCATGCAGGCTCCTGCCCCCTGCTCCGGGCTTCGTAAGCAAGCGCCAGATCGCGCAGCAGCGGTCCAAGGGACCAGCCGTCGCCGGCAATGTGATGCAACAACAGGACAAGGACGTGCTCCTGCTCGGAGCGACGGAACAAAGAGGCCCGCAAAGGCAGGTCCCTGCCAAGGTCGAAGCAGTAGGACGAGGCTTCCGCGACAGCCTGGGCAAGCTCAGCCTCGTTGATATCACGAACTTCAAGAACCGACGCCCCGGCAGTATCGGGCAAGACCTGCTGGATGGCTTCGCCCTCGTGCAGGGCAAAGACCGTCCGCAGGCTCTCGTGGCGGCGAACGACATCGGCGATCGCAGCATCAAGTGCCGCCACATCCAGTGGACCATGCAACTGCATGCTCCAGGGGATGTTGTAGGTCGAGCTCGCGCCATCGATCTGGTCGAGGAGCCACAGACGACGCTGGGCAAACGACAGCGGCAAGAATGGCGGCCGTGTCATCCCGCGCAGCGCCGGACGGGCCATCTCCGCCCCGTTCAACCGTCGGGCGAAGGCCGACACGCTCGGTGCTTCGAAGAGCATGCGTACCGAGACCTCGATACCCAGGGTACTCCTGACACGGCTGATCAGGCGCATCGCCAGAAGCGAGTGTCCTCCCAGATCGAAGAAGCTGTCATCAATGCTAACCTGCTCGAGGCCCAGCACCTCCTGGAAGAGGCCAGCGATAATCTCTTCCTGGGGCGAGCGTGGCAAGCGCATCACGGATGGGGTGAAGTCTGGTGCCGGCAGGGCCTTCCTGTCGAGCTTGCCGTTCGGGGTCAGCGGCAGGGCATCGAGCAGGACGATCGCGGCCGGGACCATGTAATCGGGAAGACGGCCAGCAACATAATGACGCAACTGGCCCGCGTCAGGGATCTGCTCTCCGGCCTGCACAACATAACCGACCAGTTGCTTCTGCCCAGGCTTGTCCTCACGTGCCAGCACGATCGCCTGTCCCACGGCCGGATGTGATGCCAAGGCCGCCTCAACCTCGCCGAGCTCAATACGGAAGCCGCGGATCTTGACCTGATGGTCGGCCCGGCCCAGGAAGTCGAGCACACCGTCAGGACGCCACCGTACCAAATCCCCGGTCCGGTACATCCTGCTTCCCGCAGGACCAAAGGGATTTGCCACAAAACGATCCGCCGTTAATCCCGGACGCTTCAAATAGCCACGCGCAAGTCCCTGCCCACCAATGTACAACTCACCCGGGACACCCGCGGGAACAGGCTGAAGCCAAGCGTCAAGAACGTAAACCTGCGTGTTATCCAAAGGCCGCCCGATCGGAAGGGGACTGTTGGTATCCGTCAGAGAGATCAGATAGCTCGTTGCGAACGTCGTCGTCTCCGTCGGGCCATAAACGTCACGTAGTTCTAGACCATCGGTGTTACTGAGCAGAGTTTTTACTGCTGAAGAAGGTACTGCTTCTCCACCAGTCCAAAGGTATTTGAGTGTCGCTAATGGCTGCGCCTGAACATCGGCCATCGCGTCGAACAATGCGGTCGTCATAAACGCAAAGGTTATCTTGTTCTCTAGAATGAATTCCGCGAAAGCATGCACATCCAGCTTTGCATCTGGGAGGATAAATATGCGCCAGCCACGAGCTAATGAAGCGAAGACCTCAAAAACAGAGGCGTCGAAGGTAATTGGCGAGTGGAAAAGGACTTTTTGGCGCGCAAGTTTTTTCCATTCACAGTCTTCAGCAAAATAGACAACACTCTCATGGGTTACGACGACACCCTTTGGCCTTCCGGTTGAGCCGGATGTGTAGATGACATAGGCGGGGTTTGCGGGTGTGAGGGGAGCGGTACGCTCCTGGTCAGTCGGGTTATGGGGCGACCTTTTGGCGAGCGCCTGTGCGAGATCGTGATCGTCGATGAGGATCTGTTGCGAGGGCGGCAGGCGATCGGCCAGGCCGGTGGTTGTGAGGATGCAGATCGGCTCGGCATCCTCGACCATGAAGGCGAGCCGATCTTCCGGGTAGTTGGGATCGAGCGGCAGGTAGGCTGCGCCGGCCTTCAGGATAGCCAGCAGGCTGACCACCATATCGATAGAGCGTTCAAGGCAAAGTCCCACGATGCTTTCAGGTCCAACGCCTGCCTCGATAAGGTGGTGAGCCATCCGGTTGGCGCGGGCATTGAGTTCGTCATAAGAAAGCGACGTCTCGCCAAACACCAGCGCGACGGCATCCGGTGACTTTGCCACCTGCTCTTCGAGAAGGGCCGGAAGGGTTAGGTCGGGAACGGGGTGAGCCGTTTCGTTCCACTCGACCAGCATCGTCCGGCGCTCGTCGGCAGCAAGGATATCGAGTGAGCCGATAGGCAGCGCCGGGTCGGCGACGACCGCCTGGAAGATCCGTTCGAGCCGGGCCGCAATGGCTTCCACCGTCTGCCGGTCGAAGAGATCGGTGGCATATTCGATCCGGCCAGACAGACCTTTTGGCTGGCCCTCCGCATCGCGGGCCTCACTGAAGCTGAAGGAGAGGTCGAACTTGGCGGTCTGCGTCCCTTCCCCCTTGAACCGGGTCAGCGAGAGACCGGGCAGATCGAAGCGGCTCTGGGCGTTGTTCTGCAACACCAGCATGACCTGGAAGAGCGGATGGCGGGAGAAGGAGCGAGGCGGATTGAGGACTTCAACAAGCCTTTCGAATGGCAGGTCCTGGTTGGAATAGGCGGCGAGGTCCTGCTCCCTCACTCTGGCGAGTAGATCATGGAAGCTGGGATTGCCGGACGTATCGGTGCGTAGCACGAGAGTATTGACGAAGAAGCCGACAAGATTGTCGAGGGCAACGTCGGTGCGGCCTGCGATCGGACTACCCAAGGGAATATCCGTCCCCGCTCCGAGCCGGGTCAGCAGGGCGGATAGGCCGGCTTGGAGGACCATGAACAGACTGGCCTTGCCTTCCTTCGCCAGAGCCATCAGCTTTGTGTGCAGCGCCGCGTCGAACTGGATGTTGACCCGTTCGCCACGATGGTTTGGGGTAACCGGCCGGGGCCGGTCATAAGGCAGGTCGAGTTGCTCTGGCAGGCCGGCCAGTGCATTGCGCCAATATCCGAGCTGCGCAGCGATCGGGCTGGTCGGGTCGGCCTCGTCACCCAGGACCTCTTTCTGCCAGATCGTATAGTCGGCATATTGCACAGGCAAAGGAACCCATGCAGGCTCCTGCCCCCTGCTCCGGGCTTCGTAAGCAAGCGCCAGATCGCGCAGCAGCGGTCCAAGGGACCAGCCGTCGCCGGCAATGTGATGCAACAACAGGACAAGGACGTGCTCCTGCTCGGAGCGACGGAACAAAGAGGCCCGCAAAGGCAGGTCCCTGCCAAGGTCGAAGCAGTAGGACGAGGCTTCCGCGACAGCCTGGGCAAGCTCAGCCTCGTTGATATCACGAACTTCAAGAACCGACGCCCCGGCAGTATCGGGCAAGACCTGCTGGATGGCTTCGCCCTCGTGCAGGGCAAAGACCGTCCGCAGGCTCTCGTGGCGGCGAACGACATCGGCGATCGCAGCATCAAGTGCCGCCACATCCAGTGGACCATGCAACTGCATGCTCCAGGGGATGTTGTAGGTCGAGCTCGCGCCATCGATCTGGTCGAGGAGCCACAGACGACGCTGGGCAAACGACAGCGGCAAGAATGGCGGCCGTGTCATCCCGCGCAGCGCCGGACGGGCCATCTCCGCCCCGTTCAACCGTCGGGCGAAGGCCGACACGCTCGGTGCTTCGAAGAGCATGCGTACCGAGACCTCGATACCCAGGGTACTCCTGACACGGCTGATCAGGCGCATCGCCAGAAGCGAGTGTCCTCCCAGATCGAAGAAGCTGTCATCAATGCTAACCTGCTCGAGGCCCAGCACCTCCTGGAAGAGGCCAGCGATAATCTCTTCCTGGGGCGAGCGTGGCAAGCGCATCACGGATGGGGTGAAGTCTGGTGCCGGCAGGGCCTTCCTGTCGAGCTTGCCGTTCGGGGTCAGCGGCAGGGCATCGAGCAGGACGATCGCGGCCGGGACCATGTAATCGGGAAGACGGCCAGCAACATAATGACGCAACTGGCCCGCGTCAGGGATCTGCTCTCCGGCCTGCACAACATAACCGACCAGTTGCTTCTGCCCAGGCTTGTCCTCACGTGCCAGCACGATCGCCTGTCCCACGGCCGGATGTGATGCCAAGGCCGCCTCAACCTCGCCGAGCTCAATACGGAAGCCGCGGATCTTGACCTGATGGTCGGCCCGGCCCAGGAAGTCGAGCACACCGTCAGGACGCCACCGTACCAAATCCCCGGTCCGGTACATCCTGCTTCCCGCAGGACCAAAGGGATTTGCCACAAAACGATCCGCCGTTAATCCCGGACGCTTCAAATAGCCACGCGCAAGTCCCTGCCCACCAATGTACAACTCACCCGGGACACCCGCGGGAACAGGCTGAAGCCAAGCGTCAAGAACGTAAACCTGCGTGTTCCAGATCGGCCGACCGATCGGAATATTACTCTTCTCATTACGGCAATGCCAATATGTAACGTCGACCGCTGCCTCTGTCGGCCCGTAAAGATTATGCAGAGGTACATCAAAAATTGATCGGAACTTTGAACTTAACTCAACTCCTAAGGCTTCACCGCTGCAGAAAACGCGCCTCAAAGAGGAACTCCCAGACGCGCTTGGTTCCTGTAGAAAAGCCTCTAACATTGATGGCACAAAATGAAGAGTAGTTACGCCCTTACTCTGTATAACCGAAGCAAGATATGTTGGATCTTGATGTCCCTCCGGGCGCGCCATGGCGAGACTAGCGCCTTCCATCAGTGGCCAAAAAAATTCCCATACTGAAACGTCAAAACTTGATGGAGTTTTTTGTAGAACGACGTCTGTGTGATCGATATTATATGCCGATTGCATCCATTTAAGACGATTTGTAATGGCATAATTGCTAACGACGACACCCTTTGGCCTTCCGGTTGAGCCGGATGTGTAGATGACATAGGCGGGGTTTGCGGGTGTGAGGGGAGCGGTACGCTCCTGGTCAGTCGGGTTATGGGGCGACCTTTTGGCGAGCGCCTGTGCGAGATCGTGATCGTCGATGAGGATCTGTTGCGAGGGCGGCAGGCGATCGGCCAGGCCGGTGGTTGTGAGGATGCAGATCGGCTCGGCATCCTCGACCATGAAGGCGAGCCGATCTTCCGGGTAGTTGGGATCGAGCGGCAGGTAGGCTGCGCCGGCCTTCAGGATAGCCAGCAGGCTGACCACCATATCGATAGAGCGTTCAAGGCAAAGTCCCACGATGCTTTCAGGTCCAACGCCTGCCTCGATAAGGTGGTGAGCCATCCGGTTGGCGCGGGCATTGAGTTCGTCATAAGAAAGCGACGTCTCGCCAAACACCAGCGCGACGGCATCCGGTGACTTTGCCACCTGCTCTTCGAGAAGGGCCGGAAGGGTTAGGTCGGGAACGGGGTGAGCCGTTTCGTTCCACTCGACCAGCATCGTCCGGCGCTCGTCGGCAGCAAGGATATCGAGTGAGCCGATAGGCAGCGCCGGGTCGGCGACGACCGCCTGGAAGATCCGTTCGAGCCGGGCCGCAATGGCTTCCACCGTCTGCCGGTCGAAGAGATCGGTGGCATATTCGATCCGGCCAGACAGACCTTTTGGCTGGCCCTCCGCATCGCGGGCCTCACTGAAGCTGAAGGAGAGGTCGAACTTGGCGGTCTGCGTCCCTTCCCCCTTGAACCGGGTCAGCGAGAGACCGGGCAGATCGAAGCGGCTCTGGGCGTTGTTCTGCAACACCAGCATGACCTGGAAGAGCGGATGGCGGGAGAAGGAGCGAGGCGGATTGAGGACTTCAACAAGCCTTTCGAATGGCAGGTCCTGGTTGGAATAGGCGGCGAGGTCCTGCTCCCTCACTCTGGCGAGTAGATCATGGAAGCTGGGATTGCCGGACGTATCGGTGCGTAGCACGAGAGTATTGACGAAGAAGCCGACAAGATTGTCGAGGGCAACGTCGGTGCGGCCTGCGATCGGACTACCCAAGGGAATATCCGTCCCCGCTCCGAGCCGGGTCAGCAGGGCGGATAGGCCGGCTTGGAGGACCATGAACAGACTGGCCTTGCCTTCCTTCGCCAGAGCCATCAGCTTTGTGTGCAGCGCCGCGTCGAACTGGATGTTGACCCGTTCGCCACGATGGTTTGGGGTAACCGGCCGGGGCCGGTCATAAGGCAGGTCGAGTTGCTCTGGCAGGCCGGCCAGTGCATTGCGCCAATATCCGAGCTGCGCAGCGATCGGGCTGGTCGGGTCGGCCTCGTCACCCAGGACCTCTTTCTGCCAGATCGTATAGTCGGCATATTGCACAGGCAAAGGAACCCATGCAGGCTCCTGCCCCCTGCTCCGGGCTTCGTAAGCAAGCGCCAGATCGCGCAGCAGCGGTCCAAGGGACCAGCCGTCGCCGGCAATGTGATGCAACAACAGGACAAGGACGTGCTCCTGCTCGGAGCGACGGAACAAAGAGGCCCGCAAAGGCAGGTCCCTGCCAAGGTCGAAGCAGTAGGACGAGGCTTCCGCGACAGCCTGGGCAAGCTCAGCCTCGTTGATATCACGAACTTCAAGAACCGACGCCCCGGCAGTATCGGGCAAGACCTGCTGGATGGCTTCGCCCTCGTGCAGGGCAAAGACCGTCCGCAGGCTCTCGTGGCGGCGAACGACATCGGCGATCGCAGCATCAAGTGCCGCCACATCCAGTGGACCATGAATGTTAAAAGTTCTTGCTATATTGTATGCTGGGGATGGGCCATCGATCTGGTCGAGGAGCCACAGGCGTAGTTGCCCAAATGATAGCGGGATCTGATTCATCATACCTCCAGCACATCCAATACAACCAAGCCTAGAACGTCTTATGAAAACAGTCCCGAAGCGCCCTAAGAGAAAATTGCGGCCACTTAAACGCGACCTATGTTGCAACGGCGACCACGCTGTCGACGACTAGGGGGGTGCATCGTATTGATGTCCCGTAGGCTGGCTGCAGGCCCAAACCCGTCGTGTGGATCTCACTCTAAACTCAACCTAAGGGTTGGTCATCTGCAGCCGATTGTCAAGATCAAATTTAGTTCAAGCAAGCTAAGGTTGCTGTAAGCGACGTTTCTCATACATAATGGATGGCTATAATGCCCTCGTAGCGGGCAATAAGAAATTTTTCCCGTCGTGATGAAGTGTGACTGCATAACAATCTCCACCATCGCCAATATGAAAGGTTAGTTCGGCTTGGAGAGACGAAAGGTAAAACCGGAATCCACTCACTTCAGGTATTGGCACAGTCTCTAAATTATTAAAGCGAACATTTAACACGCCTGCAACTACTGATACCTCAATCTTTAAATTCGCAGATCCATACTTTCCAACAAGTTGACTAACTGCAAAGTTGCGAATGGATGCATGGCGGTGCTGGTTCTGAGTGGTATGCAGAGCGCGCTGATCAAGCAGGAGCCTCCCAAACTCATCGATGCCATGTCTTAGCGCAGTATTAGCCAAAACCACTACACCCTTTTTCAAAGTTGGATCAACTCCAATGAAGCTTGCATATCCTCCAGTCTTTCCCGCCTGCCAAGCAACGCTGTTCTTATGGATTGAAGGGAACATCCAGCATGCCCTAGCGCCGACACCCAGAGGAGACACCTTTTCGCTGGGAGAAACCATAAAACTTGGCGCCGCCGCCTCTAATCCAAGTAAGGCACGTAAAACTACCGCCAAATCTGAAGCAGTTGAATAAAGCCCCCCCGATCCTACAAAAAGGCCGAACTTCCAACGAGGCACAGGATCGAACGTCGCTGTGTGTCCAGGGATGAGTCCAAGGAGCCCGATAGGATCGAGGGTTGTAGATTTTAGTAATAATTTTCGAGTGAAATACTGATTCAAAAGTTGATCATATCCTAGGCCGGTTACTGATTCCAAAACATAAGTAAGTACTGCATAAGAAAAATTTGAATATAGCCTCCGTTTTCCAACTCGAACCCCATCTTTAAGATCATTGTGCAGGTCGTGAAGTGAATACTCCGCGAAGGGCCCGATTAGCGTCGGTGGAGAAAGAGATCTGGGCATATTAGGTAAGCCAGACCGATGTGTCGCCAAATCGGCAAGCGTGAGTTCCGCTATATTTTGAACCTTCTGAACTATCTCAGGCGACAAATGACTGCGAATAGGCGCCCTCAAGTCCACGACCCCATCTTCGGCTAACGCGGCTAATAGAAAAGCCGTGAACACCTTGGTCACCGAACCAATTTCAAATATTGTCTCCTCGTCAGGTTGCCGGTTGTCGTCGCTGGCGAACTGGCCGGCGGAGGCAAACTTCGTCCCGCCAGAGTCTACGAAACCAACAACTATGCCTAATGCCTGGCGTTGTTGGTTCACAAAGCTCGACGCTAAAGCGCCTAGCACGGGATCTTGTTCATCCATGCGGGACAATTAAATAGCCTTTTCTGTCGACTCAGGAGAGACTTGCCGCGCTGAGGGTACACTTCTAATTTCTGTATTCAACCACTGGCATATGACCGGTCTTACACAAGGATTGGTGATAAGTCTGATCTTAAAGCAGTTGCTGTGGTCGCGGCGGCATCCGCAGAGAGCGTTGATAAAGAAGGCAGGTTTCCTCGGGAAGCAGTCAAAACTATGAGCTGAGCGCTTACACTGAGCTGCAACCCATCCACGATTTAATATGTTCCCATGTACTTGCCGCCGAGCGTCTGCGCGGGGACGACACGACCGTACAGCTTCTGGCCTGAACGGGCTAAGCTTGTCGCTTACGAATGGGACGTAAACGCATTGCCTCATCGGCGAGAGTTTTCTCTTGGGTGATGACACGCTCGATCTGACCTTCAATTTTACGAATCTGAGCATCAAGCATTGCTTTCAGGTCTTCATCTGTGCTGTCGGCTGGAATAGCTTGTCTTGTCCGCCAGCTTAACTAAACTTAGATGGAATACATTGAGGATGTCTTGTAGGCTAACCCGTGAAGAGCATCTGCGATAAGGCCCGGGTCTCCGAGACAACGCACCCCGTCGCAGCTCAAACTTATCGCTCCGGTCAACTCGCCGATCACCCCCTTGTCTAATGCCCCAATTCCCTTTTGTGTTGCAGGGGAGAGATTCTTTTTTGATCTATCGAAGATCCGTTGCGCGGCTTCAAAAAGTCGGGTAGCTGCCTCGTGATAGGGTATTGTTTCCGCCTTAAATTTCGGGCCAATTTGCAAATCTGCGATTGCAACTATCTTGACACCTTGGTATGGGCCGCCTTCGCATTCCTCAAGCTCCCAACGGTCTGGGGCAAAACTTAAGTTCTCAGCCTCGACCTGCAGGGAGGGTGGTCCAAAATCGTCTTTTCTTATTAAAATAGCTCTCGATCCCGCAAGTATCTCGCCCTTCCGTGACAGTATTACGGTATCCCCTGCGAGAACTCTCCAACCGCGCGCTTTTAGTTCTAGGCTCACCGTTGTTTTTCCTGCGGCGTGAGGACCGATTAGTAAAACAGCTAATCCGTTGTACTCAACGGCTACACCATGGACTAGCAGCATACTTCTTTTCGCGGCCTCCTTTGCAATTAGCGCAAGTGACGCACGACGAATGTCGGATGGAGACACGAGTGGGTCTAGAATAATGGAGGTCGCTCCAGCCACGAGGACGCTGGATTTTGACCTCGGCTTCATTTGCTCGGGAAACTCAGTGATTGCTGCTGCCGGTACGCGCTTCCGAAGCTCAAGACGGACTAAGGCCGTGAGAGGCAATCCATATGCCTGAACCTCTATACCCGAAGTCATCACCTTCCACATCTTCTATCGCCGATCCGCTATAGCTGCTTTGAAATCTCAGACATGACTCGATCGGCTCGATCGATATCTCTTAGCAATTTGGTGGCGGCGATATGCCGCAAACGCCAAAACTCATCCAGCTCTTCTTGCAAAAGCCCACCGCCATTGTAGTGCTCTTTGATCCCGTACAGGCTCTTCAGCAGCTGGATTAGTGCAACACGCGCTGATGCCCTTATATCGTTTGGATTGACCTCAGGGTTCGTCGTACAATATCCTTCTACTACCAACCTAGCATAATCCAACCAATCGTTCGTACCTTCGACTGTGTTAGGATAGAAAGCAATTCTTCCAAGCTCGTATGCGATCAGAAACGCTTCTGGCGGCCGAAAATCTACTACGGCAGCCAAGCGTCCCGAAGAGAACAAAATATTCACAAGGCTATAGTCGCCATGCAGAACCTGTGAAGTGAGGGGCGGAAGAGATTGTAACAGAGGCAATAACTCATCCAGCTGCGTTCGCCTCGTGGCGAGTTGTAGAAGCGCATTTCGGTCAAAATCTTCGGCGAAACCATTTCTTATCTTTTCGGAAACGCGTTTCTCAAGAGAGCTTATTTCCGTTCGCAGGTTTGTCACTGAGATGTCAAACCATCGAATTGTTTTTTGAGGTGACGATTTGGCTTGCGCTATATTGGCAAAGGTTCGGTGGATGCGGCCGAGAACTTCACCAATCTCACGATAATGCACCTGCTCAAGTCCACGCTTTTTCACTTCGCCATCTATCCAAGACCAGACAGACAAAGAATGGTTTGTAGATTTGTCTATCCGGTGACCAAATTTGTTTTCGATAATTTGGGGGGTGGGTACCCCGGAGCGACGCGCCAATTCCGTAGCTTCAATAGCCTCGTTTTCGGCTCCGAGGTTTGAGCGTTGGACGTATTGCTTTACGAACACCGTGTAGCCGTTGCCGACCGCTTTAAAATTGTAACCTCCCTCGCCGAAATTAAGGCGCGACAGTTTCGCGTCCGAAAAACCGTATTGGTTGGCAAGCACTTTTTCTATGCCTGATGTAAACTCTGGACTAAGTAGCGGGGTCATCTAACTGAGGTCCTTTCGCTCCCAAAAGTTTTCCCAAACTTGCGCGGCGACCGCATATGCCATCGTTGCTCGCTCCGGGGATCTGTCAGCACCTGTCCATTCGAAGACAGCTTCTATCGGATGTACTGCCCGCGCATTCGCGATAAGATTAAATACCATTTTCGTGCCAGGACTTGTGAGGCCTGATCCCGGATCGGTGACGTGAGCGAATCGGACAATCGGCTCATAGATCGCTAACGCTTCTTCAGTTTGGACAACGCCGAACTGACGGCAGGCCAGGCTAACCTGTTGACTATCGATCAATATTCCTATGAATGCTCTTTCGCAGCGCTTCACGAAAGTCGCGGCGGCGGAAGGATTGAACCACAACGGATCATGTAATTCTACTACGAACTTTTTATTTGTCACCGACCCCCATCGGTGGATAAGTTCCGTCCAACTATTGCAGGAAACGTAGCCTCTAGCTGTCAACCGCAATGTGTTGGCCCCAAACAAGTCGGCCGCATGGCAAAGGCGCAATAAGTTATCAGGTGGGTTCTGCACTGGTAACGATAGTGACGAGTCCGTAATATCTATTTCTGTCGTCACTACCGTGACGGGTGGCAGTAGGTTTGCGATACCCGGAAGCATTTCAAGTTTCCGCTCTGTCCAACTCGCAAAATCATATCCCCTTTGCCCGCCCCGCAGATGAATGAACGGGAGAGAGTGGTCTTTTGCTATCCGCGCTAAAGCCTTTAGATTAATGTTGGCGAGCCCAATACTGTAAAATCCTAATGGTGCGTGCATCACTTTCACCAACAAAAAATGACGAACGGCGGAAGCTTTCGGGAGAAAGGATTTCGAAGCTCTGCATAAACTCCGGGTGCATCTGTTCCATCAATCAGAGCACTTGCCTGATGCAAGGATTCTTTATAGTGACTAAAAGCTAACCAGTCAGTAACGTCAGCAAAAGTCTGGCGGTACGTGACTGGTGGCGGCGCCAGTTCATGCATTCCAACAACAGTCAGGGCTTGCCGATGAACGGTTAGCGCATCAATGACAGCACCCTCGGAGGGAGTTCCGAGAATTCCTAACCGGCCACCTGCTTTGATCGCCCCTAGTGCGTCAGATATTCGATCCGCACAGTCTATTACGACCGAAGCGCTTCTTGTCCGAAGAGCCGGAACGATCGGAACGTCTGGAAAAAGCGCTGCCATATATTTGGAGTTTCTTGTAACAACTTTGATGTCCGTTGCCTCGAGGCGGCGTAGCTCTAAAACGCACCCGATTGCCACGGGGCCGGAGCCAAAAACCGCAATAGACGTAGTCCTGAGATCTTTTTGCATCAGCGCCAAGCCCACTGCAGCAATCAGTTGAAATCGTGCTGCAGCGATAACTTCCACCGATAGTGCATGCTTGATAAATAGCGAACGGTCGTTAATAATTGCGTCCTGTGAGCCGTGAGGTAGGGGCTCTAACACTCCGACGCCGTCACGTGAGAGTTTAATGTTCATGTAGCCTGCATAACGATCAGCCTCGTGTTTCGTACTTGCTAGCTGTCTCCGTTCGGTACCTGGGCTCAAAATACTAAACACATCGGATTGCGTGTCAGCTCGCGTTGCGGGAGGACATAAGGTTATTTCGCCCCCGCTGAACTTGATTCTGCCCTTAGGGTTTATTGCCACTGGTTTTTCTCCAACAAGGCGGGCAGCTGTGAGACATCATCGATTTCGGGTATGTCCTTAGGAGCCCGGCCAGGTCTCTTTCTACCGTTTAACCAGACAGCGTTCATGCCATGCTTCACAGGTTCGATAACATCTCGAACTAGGGAGTCTCCTACAAATAGTAACTCCCTAGGTAGGCAATTGCCTGCTTGTACTATCAATTTGTAGAATTCCGGGTCCGGCTTTCCAAATCCAAGTGTCGATGAAATAAAGGTTCGTTCGAAGAAATCTAACGCGTTACTCTGCTTTAAAGCTCTGAGTCTGGAGGAGGCAGGGCGTCTGGTATTGGAAGCTAAAAAAAGCCTGTACCCCTTTTCGCGAAGGGCTCTCACCACCTGAACTGCCGAATCGTGCATTTGACTGTCCGGCGAAGACGCCCAAAGCCGCTCAGAAAACTCATCGTATTTCACGCCCAATGAGTATTTTGCGGTCAACGGCTCAAGAAGCTCGTCCCAAGCATGTACTCCCCCAAAACATGAGTATTTGAGCACAGACGCGTTAAATAACGTACTTAGATCAGCGATCATGGATTCGCTTATTTTCTCTCCCATCTGATGCCAAACATTGATTACATCTTCAATGGTTAGCGACTTAGATGGAAACGCCAGAGTCCCGCTGTAGTCTAGAGCTATGCACCGGATCGCCAATTCTACTCTCCTCGCAGCATGAAAGCCCAAAGGTCCTCGAAAGCACTTAAAGCATTGTAAGGTACATCTAACTCTTCTATTTCGAGTGCCTCAGCTTTCCCCTCAACGATCGGCGACGTAATCTCAGGGATAGAAAATAGGCGGAACGGATCAACTAGATAGCGTCTGTCAAAACCGGTTGCCTCGAATTCCGAACGTAAGTCTCCAAGCCGGGAATTCACATGTTGAAAACAAGCGGGGACGGGCCGAATATTGGCGATCCGCAAACGGCCGGTCGAGTGTCCGCAATACGCTATTTCCAAATATTTCTGCACCTCGTCAGGATCGAACGCTAAGCGCTCTCCCCGGGGGTGAGTTCGGTCCGAGGCGATGCCCCGTCTTAGTTCAGGTTCGAATTTTGCGACTCGCTCCAGACCGAACACCTCTTGCAACAGCGCCCGTCTCACTGCGACACGTCCGGGCCAGCCTATCACGTCCCATTGTGGTCCAAGCTGGCGAACAAAAACGATGTCGTCAGCGAGAAACTTGGCACCTTTCAGCGAGGCAGCTAGAAAAGCAAGAGTGGACTTACCGCTCCCGCGGTGGCCCGCCCAAACCAGAGTTTTGTCACCGTAGGAAACAGCTGACGCATGGAGGGGTATCCATCCGTCAAGTAGCAGGCGTGAACTCAGGATCTGTTTTATGACCCGCGAAATCCACTTGGAATCAGCGCGTTCGATTTGTAAGCAAATTGCCATATCCTTCTGACTGATGAACATTCGAGCGCGATCGCCCGTGTTTTCATCCAGAAGCCATACTAAGGACGAGTCAGAGCCTATTTCCTCTATGAACCATGGAAAGGGTTCTATTCCACCTGGCCGATACATTCCAATCACCCGTGACTTATCGGGCCAACGCTCTGCTAAATCCAGTTTCGAAACCGACATTTGCCAGGTCGGCGATCTTTCTCTCTGACTAACCACGAACGGAGCGGGTAGCCGCAAAGTCAAGTCCGTTAAGCCTGGCTGAAGATCAATATGTATGACCGAACTCTCAACTGTCAGAGTAACCTCGTATATCGTCATGTCCAAATCACAAAAGTTAGCCGGCATCCTGGCTATGTTATGTTATCTTGAAAGCACCATTAACACTCTTGGCACGGCTGCTTTCCCGGATTGTAGGTAGTTGAGACGCACAGATGAACGTCGGGTTTGTACAAGTGTTAAGCACGGGGCTTTCGATGTTGAGCCGAGGACGTAATTAAAAGTTTTTGGAGAACGGCTGAGAACTCACGTGGCCGCTGGTGAAGGAAAAAATGATCGCCGTCGAACCATCGAAGCTCGAACCGGCCGGTTGTGAATCTTCTCCAACGATCCAGTTCCTCGAAAGTCAAATCAAAATCCTCAGCGCCTCCGAATGCGTAGAGAGCACAGTCAATCGGCTTGAGAGAACTTGGGATGTAAGTTTCCGCGGCGCGTACGTCTCGCCTCAGTGTAGAACGTATTAAGTCCAGAAATTCAGGGCAACTCGAAAGCTCGCTGGGAATGCCCCCAAGAGAGGCAATCGCCACATCAAACTCACGATCAGGAAGAGTATGAATTTCGTCGCGTGACATCGGCAAGTCGGGCGCTCTGTGCCCGCAAACAATAACGCATGTTGGTGGTGAAAACCCCGTGGAACCGATAAGCGACGCCATTTCGAAGGCTAGGAGTGCACCTAAACTATGCCCCAGCAGGGCATAGACTTCTCCGGGGCTCAAATCGCCAATCACCTTTCGAACAAGATCCTTGGCCATCTGCTGGACGTTCATGTCCACAGGGTCAGCATAGTTCTTCGAGCGGCCTGGTATCGCCAATGCTTGTAGCTGCACATGAACAGGAAAAAATTGTTCCCACCCTGAAAAGGCACTTGGGGACCCACCTGCGTGTGGAATTATGAACAAGCGCATATGCGGGAAATCTCCGCTGGTTCGTTATTCAAACAGGCGCGCAATCTGCGAATCCTGCCGCCTGTCGTTGTACAAATCGGCGGCTAGCTCAATATTCGCGATTAGCGCGCATCTCACGGTTGCCATTCTCGATATGTCTTATACAATTGCATTTGCTTGGGGTCAAACTGATCATGTTGGATTTTAAAGATGACGAACGAACAAAGTTTGTTGCTGGCCCTTTCCAAGGCTCTTGCCCACGGGCACAGTATGTTTGAGGCAGGTGACGATTTAGAGACAGTTGATGTTGCCCAAACCTTACGCGAGTCTGTACGACAGGGTATTTCGCCAATATTTTCCAGATTTGTAATGGGAATTGAGCGTGGCAAGCTTCCAGACTCAGGACTAAATGATGTTCTCTATGACATCCTACTCTTAACGTCGATGCAAAACGCAGCGTTAAGTGCGGAAATAGCTAGAATTATGTTCGCCTTTAAGAAACAAAGACTCAACATTTTACCTAGAAAAGGCGCGGTTTACGCTTATCGATATTACCCAGACCCTGCTATGCGCAGCTTCAAAGATGTAGATTTTTACGTGAATTATCATCAAAGGAAAGAAGTTGAACAATGCCTATCGGCGCTTGGATATGTCAGAGGAGTTTTTGACCGAAGAAGCGGGGAGGTGAACCGCCTAGACCGACGCCAAGAATTAATGTTTCAGCTTTATCCAACTCACCACCCACCCCTTGTTCGGCTTACCGGGAACGGTTTTCTGCCGGCTGTTAAGCTTGATCTCGCATTTAAAATGGGATGGGAAGGAACAGGATTTGAAGAGCTGCATCAGTCGATTTTGAGCGATGCTTTCGCTCAAGCGGAGGGGACTAATGAGCCGCTATTCGCAGCCGGGACCGTATTTCACCTTATCGATTGCGCGCTTCACCTTTATCGGGAGGCATTCTTTGAAAAGCCGGATGCATCAACTAGCCGATGGACGGGTGTCAGCGTCAAAAAATTTCTCGACCTAGCAATGCTTTTTAGAAATCTTGAGCGTTCAGACCTGGTAGCGCTATCGCTTTACTTGTCGAACAGAGAATTCGCAAAGATATTCGCCTGGGTTAGTTTCCATATCGATTCAATTTTCGAGACTAAGTTCTCTTCCACTTTAGGCCTTGACCCTATCAACCTAGGAGCTCTCCTTGATCGGTGGGTTGCTCCGGGCGGATCGCAGTATCAGTGGCCTGGCAACATGACCGAGCGTCTTTTCTGCAACTCGTTGAGATCAATTTGCAAAGCTTAACGAACTTCAATCGTTGATGTCTTCGAGCAGGTCGGGCCCCAAAAAACTAATTCGAATAGAGAGGATTTGAAATGAATCTTAATACGAACGCCGAAAAGCAGCAGCCTTCTCTGTTGGCAGATATCCGCTCTGTCGAAACAACAATTTTCTTGGAGGCACATAACGGTCTTTCAGCACGCATTGTAGAGGAGGCCGGCTTTCGTGGGATTTGGGCTTCTGGGTTGACAATTTCGTCGTCTCTGGGCGTGCGAGACGCCAATGAAGCGTCTTGGACCCAAATAGCCGAGGTCGTGAACCAAATGGTGGACGCTACAAAATTACCGATATTGGTCGACGGGGATTCAGGATATGGTGATTTCAACACCGCTCGACGTGTTAGCAGGAAACTGCAAAAAATAGGGGCAAAAGGTATCTGCTTGGAGGACAAACAATTCCCGAAAATGAACTCGTTTATAGGTTCTCGGCAGCCTTTGGCAGATGTCGATGTATTTTCAGGAATTTTGAAGGCTGTTAAAGACGCACTAGTGGATGAGGAATTTGTATTGGTGGCCCGGACAGAGGCACTCGTGGCGGAAAGGAGTCTAAACGAAGCGCTTGATAGAGCCTACGCCTATGAAGAAGCGGGCGCTGACGCAATCTTGGTTCATTCGAAGCAGAAAGTGGCGGATGAAGTCGTTGCCTTTGCCCAGGCTTGGCGCGGCACATGCCCCCTAGTAATTGTTCCCACGACTTACAAAGTCACTCCCAAGTTGCTTGAAGATAACGGGTTCTCGGCCGTAATCTGGGCCAACCACCTCCTCAGAGCGTCGATCACCGCGATGCAACAGGCTTCTGCTCAGATCCGAGATGGCGGCCCTGAAATGTTAGAAGGCACTATAGTTCCTGTTTCTGAAATCTTTCGAATGCTGAATTACGTCGAACTTGAGAGGGATCAGCAAGTTTACAGTGGGGTCTCACGCGAAAGGTAAACACATTGACTCTCACTTCTGCGACCCCGCCACACTGGAATCGGTGAACAGGAATCGATTATGGAAGTCTGGTTAGGCTCTGTATCCACTTGGGTGCCCGACAAAACACTTAGTGTGATGGACGTCAACGGAATTCCGCCTCCGACATATCTGGTCGAGGATGGGTTCCAGTATGTTCCGGTGAGCGATGAATATGCATACTTGCTTGCTGGCAGGGCGGTGATGAAAGCAATCGAGGGGGGTGCATTCCGTCCAGATGAGATCGACGCGATTGTCCTTTGTAGCGAAAGCTTTTGGGATACTGAACCGTCGCAAGCTAGACGGCCTGAGCAGGTCTTCAGAGATGGTTTCAAATCTGAGTTATTGCGCATTGGACTGGGGCATGCTCGGTGTTATGGCGTGTGGATGGCCAGATGTTCGAATTTCAGTCTTGGAATTGGAGTAGCTATGGGTCTCGTTAGCTCTGGCCAGTGTCGCAATGTGTTGGTGGTAACGGCAGATAGATGCATTCCCGGATCGCAGCGGGTTATGGCTAGCGGGTTAAGCGTACTGGGAGATGCCTCTGCTTGCTGTGTGGTAGGAAATCACGGGACATTTCAGCTGAAGGATGTCCACACTACCGGCACTCAGCAGTCCAACGCACAAACAGGAGGTGGTTCAGCAGCAAAGAGTTTCCTCGCAGCTTGTCGGCAGACCGAACACCAATACCGTCAGCGAAGGAACAGGAGTATTTCCGATGCTAGTGTCATAGTTGCCGAAAACTACGTAAGCAGCTTTTTTGATATATTACACGAAGGGCTGGTTTTGAAAGGAGCTCCAATCCTAACACCAACGAAATCCAAATTGGGCCACGCCTTCTCTTCCGACTGTTTATTCAACCTAGAGTCGCTCTACCTGTCCAGCTCTTTACCTCAAAAAGAAGAATTCGCACTTTTAAACTTCGGCCCGGCACTGTTAGGAGCTATTACATTAGTGCTTCCAAGTTGAAAGCCGCACATTATATTATCCTAGAGCGTAAGGCGTTATCGTTGGTCAGTAAGAGTCAACGTGGCGACTCGCTCTGATAGTGCTTCAAGGGTTGAAAGATCTCGAGCGGTGGTTCCTTCGCCAACAAGATCGATATTAAAAGTCGCCTCCACCCGGAGAACAAGAGATACCATATCGAGAGACGTGATACCTAGATCGGTGAATAATGACGTTACAGGAATACTGCTTATACTAACGCCTTTCAGCTGTGAGATTAAACCCGCTATGGTGTCCTGGATGTTGTCCTTTGAAATTGTCTGTTCAATCATCTCAACTCTCGGCTTTATGTTGGTCTCGTAACATTTATTTTTCTGTCGCTTGTGCCTTCTTTAAACACGCAAACAGTACAGCAGGATCTAACTGAGACTTGTCGTTCGGTCCCAGAGGGAGCTGAGAAATCACTCCAAGATGACTGGGAATCGCGTGCAAATCAAGGTAACTCGCTAAATCCTTTCTAACTTCCTCTTCACTGAAGATTGTATCCATCCGTCGTTTGAGAAGCGCACACAAGCGGTCTTCATGAACGAAAAGATGATGTACAAACCAGCCCAGCTTCTCAAAAGCGGCTCGCACTTCCCCGAGTTCGACGCGAAATCCGCGAAGCTTTATCATTTGATCTTTCCGACCAGCAAAAAACAAGTGATCGCCCTTTTTTTCTACGTAGTCACCAGTCCTATAACGCTTCGTGCCAGTCACACTAGCCTGCTTCCCGCTGCCAAATCTAGCGGCAGTAGCCTCTGGATCGCGAAGATAGCCTTCAGCGACCTGTGGGCCACTGATCGACAACTCAAAGATGTCGCTCTCGCTCGTCGGCTCAAGATGCAGTCTATTCCCGGCAGCTGGCTTTCCTAGCGGAGCGGATGGCTTACAAAAATTTTTATAGTTGGACGAAGTTATTTTTTCGTAGGTAACGGCGACCGTTGCTTCAGTTGGACCATAAGTATTGAACACAGTAGCAACTGGGCGGGCGGTAAAAATTGTGTCCAGGTGATCGAAAAGCAGTGGTTCGCCGCAGAACGTGAAAATTCGCACCGATTCCAAGTTTTGTGAATTTGCCTCACCTGCCGCGTTCATAAGTCCAACCACGCTAGGGACGGAGTTCCAAATAGAGATTCGATCGTGCTTAATTTTTCGGGCCGGGAAGAGCCGATCGCTCTCACGTGAAAATGGCACGAGACATGATCCGCTCGACAAACCCCCGTATATATCAGGAACACTAAGATCGAAAGCGATACTAGGATGTTGCGATATCCGGTCGTCTGACGTGTAGCCAACCATCTTAGTCCACCAAGTCAGAAAATGATCGAGGCTATCTCTAGACACCATAACACCCTTCGGCATTCCGGTAGAGCCAGAGGTGTACATGACGTAAGAGATATCGTGAGGCCGATTTTTCAACATAGCATTAGAAGAGGAAGGTATGGCGGATGCATCCACGAAAATACCTTTGCACCCGTAGTCCCGGCAGACAGATGCAAGCGACGGAAGACCTATCACGATGTCGGGCACGAAATCATGCAGTATTCTTCGAATTCGTTCCTTCGGCGCGACATGGTTCACTGGAGAGTAGACACCTCCTGCGAACTGACAGGCCACCATCGAAGCGTAGGCCTCGAAGCCTTGAGGAAGCCCAATTAATACATTTGGCCTCTCGAACTTCTCGATAACGTTAGCTATTCGAAGGACGAGCTCATGAAACTGCTCGTAGCTGTAGGAAGCTCCCCCGTCGTAGACAGCAATGGACTGAGGGGCGCTTTGAACGTGGTGTAGGTAGTTTTTAAGCATAACCATCAAGGCAATCCACTGGTAAATTACTGTCGTTGTAGCTTTTTGCTTAAAAAGTCACGCCACATATCCACGGGCTTGCTCGCTGGTTTCTACGGACAGACATAGGTTCAGACTTGACACTGCGGCCGAGGAAGAGGTGTCAAGCGCCGCCGAATAAAGAACCCTATTGAGGATAATCCGCCCCCTAGCCTCGCGATATTTTAACTTCTCACGCAAATCGGATTGACTTATTTTATTTACAAATACCCGCAATCATCGCGTCAATAAAAGGCGCTTTTTTGCTCAGGTATTCCTGAATCCCGTCTCTGTTTGTTTGACTAAGTTCAAACTTCAGGTCCTGGTATTTCTGACGGTCAACCGGGTTGTTACGAAGATGATCTCGAAAACCTACCATGCGCCTTATCGACCCATGCCCCTCAATGCAAACGTGGATTTTGTGAGTGCGCACGCCGTCTTTGTTCCGCTTAAAAAAGTAATGGCCTGGTGACAAGTCGCCACCCCGTCTATAATTAAGCGAACTCAAGGACTTGGTCCAAGATTCGAGACAGGCAGCGTCTGAGACCACGCACAATATGTCTATCTCAGGTTTCGCCGCCAACCCAGGAACGGCAGTGCTCCCCACGTGGTGGATCGACAGCCCCCTCGAACCAAATATCGACGCTATTTGTTTGGCCTCGGCCTCGAACATAATAGGCCAATCTGGATCATAGCTATCGATTTCAGAAGTCAACAACAAACCAAATCCTCCCTGAGAGCCTCGACCATACGCCTACCCGGCTGGCGCAAATACAATATCTCAAGTATACAATCTGTAGTTCCCTCGATCAAGACTGGAGCAAAAAATGAGCAGCTGTTTTTCGATATCCGGACTAACCTGCCGGCTGGGAGAGATTTGTCAACTCGAAGAGGTTGATGAACTCAAGCCGTACACCGCAGAGCTTCAGATATTCCGCGATTTGGGTTTCACTAAAACGTCTATCATAAACAGCGATCTCGCAGTCGAGATTGAGGAATGTATCCTTACAGCCTTAGACCGCAGCCAACTGTCAGCGCAAAACATCGACCGTGTCATTTTTTGTGGCGAGCCGCCAAATCACGGGAATTCCCGGATCTTTGTACAAAACATTCTTCAGAATACTGGCCTCGCCGAGAAAAGCCGGTTTCTGATTTCTGGCAATTCGAGTGGTGACGCTTTCGCAGGGCTTGAAATCGCAGGAACGATGGTCGCTGACCCCGGAAAATCTTGCCTCGTAGTATCATATTACCGTCAGAATGACGACCATGGCCGGCTTAGCCACGATAATACAGCGATCAAATGCGATGGTGTCGTGGCGCTTGTGGTTAAGTCTCCTCGAGAGGGTCAGCTTCACGTTCGCAACTTTTGCAGAGTTGATCATACCGAATTATCGAGGCTACCGGTACGAGAGGACGCTATTGTAGCTGCTGCATCAATCATAAGGCCGCTTGAGAAGCTCCTAGGAGCAGATGCTTTTGGCGGTCAAACTTCTTTGTCTACTTCCGTTTCGAGGAAAAATAACCTTTTTTTACCTTCTCAGCTTACAGCTCAGCAGTACAGTGGAAAATACAGAGATCTTAACCTCCTGATGGCTGGGCAGCCTTTGTTCCAAATCACGGACATGCTGGAAAATGGAATTCTCAGCCGTGGCCAACCGGTTCTGCTTTACGCACCTTCCCCGCATTCGACCTTCGCCGGGATCGTAGAGGTGATTTAACGTTGACTACTTCTACTGAACACTCGGTTGTACCGTTTCTCATAGATTGGCTAAAGCGAGAGTGTATTTGTCCATTCGGTCGTGAGGCCGCTCAGGCGAATGCAATCTTCTGGGGTCACATTCCGCGAGGACTAGACAAAGATCCGGAAAAAGCTTGCCGCGATTTGCCTTCTGACCTACTTGCTTTCGCGCAATCTAATGCCAATACTATGATTATCATTCTTGAGGACTTATTCGAAAGTCACGAACATGCTCACTTGTCCGCGAAGCGTGTATTCTGCGAACTTTGTATTGCCTCCACCGTTTTGTCGGCACCAGACCGCACGCTGATTGAAGTGAGGTCCCAATGGGTCCTTTCTTTGCTTCGGGAATTGGGGGATCGGACGGTCCCGGTTCTCACACCAACAATCGCAGTTGATATCAATGAACTAAGGAGAGCTTTCTTTGTTTCCATGATGACGCCGTTATATTCATTCGATCATCCAAGGTACAGTCCGCACTCAATCTTGGTCCTGACAGACCACGCGGCGATGGTAGATGTTGGTCGAACTGCAGCTAAGTCCACCAAGTTGTTGCGCGATAGGGTTCAGAAAAAATTATCAAAAAAAATCGAAATGCGTCGAGAAGCGACAGTCGACAATACCTTTATTCCAAGAATTAAAAAACTATACTTAGAAAACTCGCTGTACATTATCCCCTCGTGAATAGTGTACCAGTGGTAGCGATTCAATCGACTATTACTACTTCAGCGGGTTCGGTGTCTCCAGCAAATGTCGGTATGTATCCCGTAACAGAATGAAAGCGATAAACCTCCCTTCTGACGTAATGCTCGAAACCGAAACGCTTCCCTTGCGGAGCCGAAGACATATTTATTCGTTGAAAAGGTACGAACAATTCGAATGTCACTCGGCCTTCATCTTCGCTTTGCTTGATATTGACCGCCACGTCTTCATTGGTCTCACCCTCCGACTTGCCCCCAAGTGCCCTAATGATGCCAATGCCCTCTCGTACAAAGAGTTCATAGCCTGAACCTGGAAACGGTACCGTTGGATCGTCTTCAATAAATTTGGTTTGTAAGGAGAAATTCCCGAGGAAATCTAACTCTACCTTCGGGGCAGAGAATCGCCAAATCATGGAGTTTTGATCGGCGATAATTTCAGCTTCAAAAGCGACACCGAAGAGCGTCGGGATCACATATCGCATTCCCAGACCAATGGGGGGACTTTGCAACGTATAAGAGGGCGATTTACCTTGAGCTGCAGCCTTCCACAGCATAGAAGCGCGCCAATTCGCGTGACGGGCGCTTATGAGAGAGTGATGACCGGACATCATTACTTCTAGGTCAAGGTAATCGAATTGATCCACTTCTGGCAATTCGTATTCAAAAATGAATTCGATGTGATGAGGCCTGATCCCAATAATTTTCGTAGCACTCGCCAACGCGGCTAATATCTGACGGTCACATCCCAGTACCTCAGCCTCCGCAATCAACGTTCTCCAAAATTTCTCTGTGTTGAATTTATGAACAGCGCGGTTGATATCAAGTATGTCACGCACCCAAAGTGCGCGCCCTTTAGTCATATCTTTATATTTATCAACAAGAAAGAGTATCAGCGAATGTTTCTCACTAAGGCAACGGCGAATTTTGCCGTTACACAGCTGATCCGAGCTATATACGAATAGTCGGAACTGGTGATCTGTAGATATACCACGAAACTCCACGTGAACTTCAATCTTAACTTTAATTCCGTCGACCATTTTGACGAAGTCAGATAGCAACCGCGGGGTGGTTTTGTAGATTGGGACGGGCACATCCTCATTTGGGATATTAGAAGAGTCTGAAAAAAAATCGTTCAATATTTGGCGAAAGCCGGCTTTACGCAACAGGAAGTGCATTTCGGGCACTTTGATTTGCTCAATGAGGATATCGACATCACCGGAATCCCGTAAGGTCGGATCTCCATGTATCACCTGTGCGAGAGCGGCTCCCTTAACAAACGCATGGTTAATATTGCGTGTCTTGGCTTCTTGCGAGATTGATTGAGCAATCTCCAACGCAACGCCTAGGCGGCCAATAATGTTCGCATGTGTCTCCTGAAAAATTTCGCGCATATCGGTCGGAATATATTGCTCGTAAATCGAGTAGAACGGCGTGAATATTCGAAAATCGATGAGTAGCGCTCGTAACTCCTCCCAGTCAGTTTTGGGCTTAATTGCACGGGGCATTGCAGCTGCGCCGCCCTGGGCATAGTCGCAGACAAATTGTCTAATGAAAGAAACCTCTGATGGCTTATACGAGGGGCGGGGGCGGTCGGTGATATTGAAACTCGTTGTTTTAGTCATCAGTCGATGTCCTTCTCTGTACGAGACCTTGTCGAGAGGTTACCGGAGACTTGTACCGATATCTTCCCGATCCGGCTCTCGCAACTGGTCGGCTAATAGTGCGATACGGCGCAACGCCCTCAGGTCGATAGGGCCGAGATCCTCACCATCCGTTAGCATCGTTGATACTCCATGCCGGATTGCATTGTGCAGCGGGGCGTCGGGTAACACGTAGTCGGCGACAATGTTGCCCTGTCGCTCAACCGTGAGCCGATGATAATTACGAGGAAGTTGCCACCCGCCGACTGTCGTAACCGGGTCAAAGTACAGTGTCACTGTTGTGATTCCAGCTGTTATCCGAGCATACCGTACTCGATCGTCCAGCGGGCGAAGTTTTT
Source organism: Agrobacterium sp. rho-8.1 (assembly GCF_033957725.1). NCBI lineage: Bacteria > Pseudomonadati > Pseudomonadota > Alphaproteobacteria > Hyphomicrobiales > Rhizobiaceae > Agrobacterium > Agrobacterium sp. rho-8.1. The sequence goes on along the minus strand of NZ_CP192793.1, from coordinate 30,727 downwards.
TTTGCCAGTTACCTGATGAAGCAGGGCGAGGCATCGGTCCGAAAGCAGCCTCCGATACGGGCTGAACGATGTTAGAGGACAAACGAATTGATACTGGCTTGCCATCGCGAGCGACGACTGTCTCTTCAGTCAGGGCTGCAATAAATAATGCCTCGCTATATGTGGGGCGAAGCAAAGAATGGACTGGATTGGATGAGACATACTGCTGAAAACTCTCTGGTAAGATCTCCCTGACAATAGTTAGCATATGCAACCACTCATATCCCAACACGCCGTAGGAGCGGTCTACAAAGCGCCCCTTTTCGATTTGCCTTCGCCGATCCTTATTGAAGGTGACATCAACACCGGTAATCGGCTCGCTTGGCTCAAAATTGCGAAGGGCCTGAAGCAAAGCCGGCAAGAGCAAGGTGTGTTTATATTGGTCGATAACGCATAGGCGCGCCTCAGGATGTTGTTGGAGAAGAATAACAAGATCTGGAATCTCATGGGCTTGACAGGCGGGCTTCTCAAGCAAAACGCGCGCCCTCGGATTTAGTTTAAGTATCTGTTGAAGCGAGCTTAGGTGCTCTGCTGTCGGGGTGCAGATACTCCATAGCTGAACAGCGTGAGCAAAATCTTGAGATAACTCCGAGATCGCAGTTACTTGGAATGTGTCTGGAAGCCCTTGGTACTTCGGATCAACGATGCTGAGTTTCGATCCGGTCTCGAGAAGAATTCGGGCATGGAGTCGGCCAGCGACCCCATAGCCTACTATGCAAACCTGGAGGTCATTGCCCATCTCAGGCTCATCTCTATCCTTTTCGGGAGATCGATCTTTTGTCAGTACATATCGGTCGTAATAACGTTCGTACAGCCCTGACGAGCGGATGATTTCATTCACTCGATCAAGATGTAGCCCTGGTGAAAAATGAGTTGGAGCTTGACAAAGTGCGGCAGCCGCAATCAGGGTGCCTGCCCGGTAAGCATCATACCCCTCATTGGGAATTGCGTCTGCCTCAAAGAGATTCAGCGATCTCCCGTCGCCTAAGACCGTCACCTGCCTGGCGTCGTCCAACTTATAGCGCTTGCCGATGTTCGGAATTGTCGTCGACGCAGCCGGATCTAAAATTTCCTTCAGGATGCTAAAATCCCTAGTTGCGAAGGGTGCCAACACCGTTTCATCCTTCAAAACGTCCACGTCGTCAGCGGTAAGGGCAATCTCTCCAGTCGTTCCCGCTATTAGAAAAGGATTTGCTCGGTCAATCGCATCTGACAAGTTTCGGTGAGTGGCGTATCCGGCCTCTGCGGCTTTAATCAGTCGCAAGATATCCTTTTCTACCACGTGAACTAGCATTCCTATCGAGTGAAGCGCCGAGGTTAGTTTTTCGCCGAGCGAACCGTAACCGAGAACTATGGCTGACCGCCCTCGCTGTTTAAACCCTGGTATAATGGTTTGAATTCTTCGAACGCAGGAATCAACAATTTCGGGGTAAGCAAGTTGTTGTTTTAACTCAGATTTGGCAAGATTTAGAATTGGGATATCAATATCGGATACCTGCGCGATGCGTTTAAGGCCAGCAATAGTCAACTCCAGCGCACCGTCGACACGCCGGGCGCTAGATTTGCTTCCATACCCCCATGCAACTAGACCGCCGTCATCGATAATTAGTACCTTCTTCCCGGCAGCCCTTGATGAATCAATGAAATCATCTAAAGGTTCTTTATACTGTAGGAGGGCATCAGGACTAGCGATCGTAGTGTCGATCAGCGCATTATCGAGAACGCCCGTTCTTATACCTTTTGAGCGAAGCGTAGCGTCAATGCGATGTCGGTTCGAAGTCCTGTCGCCTTTTGTAAGAGCCAAGATCCATTCAGGTGGTATTCCCGCGTTCACTATCGCGAGCAGGAAGCCTAGGGTATTTTCTACGAAATGATCCCGAAAAATAAGTGACCAGCCATCGAAGCACTCCTTTGAATCTATTGAACTCTTTCCCAACAGAGGCATCGATTTTTTTATTTCTGCGATTTCCTCCTCGCTGAAACAATACAACTTCGTCCTGATAAGCTCAATTAATTCGGTACCCCACTTCGCTTCTTTGCAGCTTGAAAGATCTGCAAGTATCTCAAGATTACCATCTTCGTGAAACGCATAGCGCTGGGCGTTCACAGGGGCGTTATCTGTCCTGCGCCAAGTTATCACGACCCTCTGGCCGGATGCGGCCTCAAACGCTTCTATAGTTTGATGTGCGGTTGGAATCGACGATAAATCGTTTGCGAGCAGGAATTCGTCGATCACCTTCTTGAGGTTCGAACTTGACATTGGTCCACTTAGAACTTCCCAATCCCGACCAGCGGACGCGCTGCTAAACACTGAAGCCATTTCGTCTCCAAATCCGACAGGCCTGCATAACGCGAATAGCTGACAATTTCAGTAATCGGGCTGCAACACCTAGACTACAAAAGGTTGTGTGGGTGGCATCAATGGTAGGCAGAGTAGCGCAGTTATGTCAACCGTTCACCGTTAAATTTGAAATTGCACGTTGCAATATTTGACGAGCCTCACTCTCGTCGACTCGTAGTATGAAGTTTTTTGAACGATTGCCGTCAAGGAGTGCGAGGTCGGTGGCATCAGTTTTGACGGGCTGATTTAAAGCCTCCACGATCCATGGAGGAGTGTGGATTTTGATCAGCTTTTCTACGCTTCTCCCGAGACCCGAAACACTAGTTCCCCAAGCAGCTGCCGCAAACTCGATCCTAGATGGATGTCTGTCTGCCAAAATCTTAATAAGCTCGCCGAGGGTTAAGGCGCATGCGAACCCATGAGGAATTTTGAATGTTGACGTTAACGGATACGATATCGAGTGCGCGAGCGCGGTTCCAGTTATTCCTATAGCGAGTCCAGCTTGATACGCAGCTTCCTGCATTCCACGCGTTATCTGTTCCGATTGTCTCGTCGAAAGACTCTGTTCAAAAAAAGTGCGGGCGAGCGCCAGGCTACGGGCTGCGTGTTGGTCTGAGATGCTCGTCGCTTTCTGATTCCAAATCGCTTCAAAGGCATGACTTATTGCGTCAAGACCTGCAGCGGCCTTAACCTTTTTTGGCACCGACAAGCAAAGTCTTGCATCAAATAATATGTCATCTGGAAATAGTGCCGACCCACTAATTGAGTATTTTGGATTTGAATCGCCCCATAGGGTTGCAGTACCGGTCGCCTCTGAACCAGAGCCAGCAGTGGTCGGTATAGCTACAAACCGAAAATCACGTTTTTTAAAATCGCCGCGTTTTGCTTCAATCCACTCTAAAAGATTGGTCTCCCCACGAAGGGAACCGGCGGCAATCAAAGCTTTAGCTCCATCAATCACACTACCACCACCTACAGCGACGAGCCCATCGCATGTTACGGAAGTCAGAGTATTCGCCCACCGGAGTGTGGGATGTGAACTGACAAAGACAATACGAACCGGCGTTTTAGTGAAATGGCGCAGCAAACCTCGCTCGATCCATCCTCTCGACGTCACCACCTGCCAACTACCGGAAGCGGCGATTCGCGCCACTTCACAAAGAGCGTTATCCGTATGTCGAGCGTGCATGTTGGTCATCCTATCAAAAAGTCATAACGAATTCTGCGATAAAATGATTGCGTTCCACAGATGCGCTACCCTATAGTAAAGTTGCACGGCGTAATTGCAAGAGTTGCGTAGGATTGATCTATATGCACTAGCTAGCTGCACATTGCTGCATTTGTTATCTTTAGCATCGCCATCAGCGTGATCCGTAAGATCGGGGAGCATTTCAATGTTTACATATCATACAGTGGAGTTTTTGCCGCCGGAGAGCAATCTGCCCTACATAGACCAGCAAATCTTGCCTTCCGAAATTCAAACTCACTTGCGCACCAAAGGGGTACTTCGGGTGAAGCATAGTGCTCTCTCGGAAAGGACTGATGAAGAGTTGGTTACAGAAGTAACCGAAGCATTCAACACATTCGGTTCACTGGTCCCACAAAACAATCAGGGCGATACTATTGTAATCGTGCAAAATCATGGGGAGAAAATGGAGAGCGGCGGACGTTACCACCGCAGCAATCAAGGCGGGTCGATTCATACCGATGGACCGATGATAATTGCAGCGCCAGATCTAATATCCCTTTTCTGCCTTCACCAAGGAGCAGACGGAGGAGACTCCATACTCGTCGATATAGGCGCAATGATTACTAAGATGCGCTCAGTAAATCCCGAGGCGCTCGCCGTCCTCGAGCGACCGGTGTGGTTTGACTGTAAGAACTATTATGGAGGCCGGCCAGCGGCCATCAATGTTCCAGCTTTAGAGTTTACGGATTCAATTACTCTAGTCAGGGCCCGATTTCTAAGGGATTATATATTATCCGGGTATGAAATTGCCGGGATCCAGTTGCCCTCAGAAGTGAAAGAAGCAGTGAATTTTTTCGATTCCGCACTTTCGGACCTTTCGTTTAGCACGAGGTTACGACTGGAAAAGGGAGAGGGGTTGCTTATAAATAATCGCCTAGTCGCCCACGGTAGAACAGCGTTTTTGGATGGAAGCGGGGTTACTAGGAAGATGGTTCGCTTGTGGTATCAAACTTCCTGGCTTTGAAACCGCGGTGGTCCTCTGATGCTCGATGCAGATACATTCCTCACCAGTCTGAAAAAACGAAACATGGATTTTCTTACTGGCGTGCCGTGTAGTTTCCTTACGCCTTTGATAAATGCCGCCAATACCGATAAAAAGATCGACTATGTTGGTGCTACGAGCGAGGGGGAAGCGGTCGCAATAGCCGCTGGAGCTTGGTTGGCCGGAAGACAGACCGTTGTATTGTGCCAGAATTCCGGTCTTGGCAACATGGTGAATCCACTAACTTCGTTGAACTGGCCTTTTCAAATACCTACCCTCTTAATTGTGACATGGCGTGGCAGGGTCTCAGATAACGACGAGCCGCAACATCAGTTGATGGGCGAGGTAACCCAAGACCTCCTCCGACTCATTAGGATTCCACATGCGCCATTTCCGAAATCTGCCTTAGAAATAGACATCAAATTGGATGACGCGGCTAGTTATTTTGAAAAAGGGCGACCGTATGCCATGATTGTTGAAAAGGGGGGGCTGTGCGGGTCATCTCTGGGCAAACCTCAACATCTAGTGTGGCCTCCCGCGAACGTAACAAATCTGCGTTCTTACAAATCATGGCCTTCGCGCACTGATGCCATCCTACAAATGGTTGAAGCTATACCAGACACCGCAGCGTGGGTTGCGACTACCGGATACTGCGGACGTGAGCTTCACGCCATTTGTGATCGACCACAGCATTTATATCAGGTGGGGTCGATGGGTGGAGCGTCAGCAATGGGTCTAGGAATCGCGCTGAATGTTTACAACACGGTAGTTGTTTTGGATGGTGACGGCGCGGCGCTGATGAAATTGGGCAATATTGCAACAATCGGTGCCACGAGCCCAAAAAATCTAATCCACATAGTCCTTGATAACGAGGAATACACTTCGACGGGCGGCCAGCCCTCCGTTTCTCCATTTGTCAACTTCGGGGAAATAGCAGTCTCTTGTGGTTATGCTTCCGCCTTCACATTGGACAGTTTGAAGGGGCTTGAGCAAGCTCTGGCCCACACACTAGTCACCGACGGCCCGCATCTTCTCCATCTCAAGATATCTGCGGATACGCCTGAAGGTCTACCACGACCCTCTATTGCGCCTCACGAAGTGGCACAGCGTTTCAGAGATTTTCTCACTGTCCACCGTCGGAAACAAGTTAGAGCAGGCCTGTAAACTAATCTGATCCCGACAATATCGACTCCGGTGAATTGATCCATTTTGATGACAACACAGATGAGGGTATTACGTTCCTAACATACCAATCCACCGAGAGCCTGCAGGAGTTTCTCGCAGACCTTGGCTCTTAATAAGGCATCGTTCGCCATTTTATCGATTGCTAATTCAACCCAGAAATGATCGAGCGTATCGTTGCCGACGATCGGAAACTATAAGAGCGCGGACCGACGTTGTCCATATTGATCGTCTTTGGATAGCCAGTCTTGTGGCAGATGACTTCCAGTATCTGGAAGACATCCTAACCTCTGTAGGTAAAGCGTGCGTCGGCTGCAGGGCAGTCGCGCGAGTGCAGTCAACCACGATCAGAATGCGCAGCTTCCTGCCGGTCGCGACTTGGTCGTGAACAAAGTCTATCGCCCAGCCTTCGTCCGACCGTCAGCCACCTGACGATCTTCTCTGAGCTTTGGTTACCCGGCGCTTCGAGTGCCTCTCGCTTCTCTGGGGCGTGAACCGCACAGTCGCTCGGCTGTGTGCCTGCCGGATTCTGTATCTGGGAATGCGACCTCAACAGGAAAGCCTATTCCGCTGCTTTTCGCTGAGGTTGACCCAAAGACATCCACTTGCCGTCGATATATTCCACGCACTCCGTCTTCGGTGCCTCTAACCGAACGTCCCATCCGGCCGGCACTTCAACATGTTGAGGCCAAAGAGAGTACTCACCTCGTTTATTCTCCAGAACTTTAAACGGCTCTTCATTATTGTCGAATGGATTTGTCATCATTACACCTTATGTTTGATGTGGAGGATTGTCGGCAAGCGGTTGCTCTGCGAGCATTGCCAGAGCTTTAAGTGTATCAAGCCATCTGTCTATCAGCTGGTTTACTTGCGATTGTTCGAACAGGCGGGATGGCCAGGACCATGTAGTGACGAGCTCGCTGCCGCCTGCATGGTCTTTTACACGGGCATTGAGTTCAAGGGCGTAGGCTGAGGCTAACTTAGCATCGCTGCCGCCTCCAAACTCGTTTTGTTTGTCGTCTGATTGGGAATTATCACCAAAACGGCCCAGATAATTAAAGCAGATTTGCGGATTGGGGAATGCTGCTAGTTCGCCAGCGGTCTGCGAGTTCATATAGCGAAGAAGACCGTAACCAATTCCATTATCGGGTATCTGCCGCAGTTGCTCCTTCACAGACTTCAGCAGCTTCAGCAGCGTAAATTGCGTTAATGGGCCGGTGGCCAGATTCCGTTTATCGACTTCGATCCGAACTGGAGAGATGCTCGTAAACCAACCGATCGTGCGAGAAAGGTCGATTGACTGGCGCATTTCTTCCCGCCCATGACTTTCCAGGTCGAACAGAACGTGATTGATGTCTGTGGAACCTTGCTGGTGACGCCACATGATCAAAGACAGAGCAAACGCTGTCAGCAAAACATCATTTATGCGGCCATGTATAAGGGCTGGCACTTTAGTCAACAAAGGAACGGTAAATTCTGACGGCAGAACCACCCTCAGATGCCTGGTCGTTTGAGATGTGTCCAGCTGGGGATTTAAGCTCACCGGCGATATAGGCGGATCAGGCTGACTTAATAAATCCTTCCAGAAACCGAGCTCTTGAAGCCGCTGGGAAGTGTGAGCTTCCTCTTTAAGATGATTTGCCCAGGCGAGGAAAGATGTTCGGACGGGCTCCAACGGGAGCGAAGATTTTAGGTTGGCCGCTTCGAGGAGATCAGGAACCAAAATCCTCCACGAGACACCATCAATAACCAGATGATGTACCACGAGGGCAAATTTGATGACCCTATCCTTGAAGAGGATGCCTCTCACCATTTGGCCTTTGTAAGGATCGAGGTCGTATTGCACTTCCCGGAGCGCCTTCCTGATAGCAGGTGCCTTGTCATCTTCCGACAACGACAGGAGGTCGATCTCTTGGACTACATCCTTGGCATTAACCGTTCCTGGGGGGAGAACCTCTAGCTGCCAGCCAAGGCTGTTCGGCGAGGCAACAAGCCTGCTCCTCAGGATATCGTGGTGATCAAAAATCTTTTGTAGGGCCAGAACCGCCGAAGAACGGTCAACATTATCGGGGACCGTAATGATCATGGACTGATTGAAAATGTTGATCGGGCCGTGCCGCTCCAGCATCCAGTGAATAACCGGTGTCAAAGGGACAAACCCACTACGCGGTTCGTAGGTCAGGTCTTCAGGGGTAAGCGGAGCCGCAACAGAAGCAAGGGCCGCAACGGTCTGAGATTGGAAAACGTTGCGGGAAGAAATGATCAGACCTGCTTTCCTGCATCTACTTACCAATCGAATGGAACTAATGCTGTCCCCCCCCAGATCGAAGAAGCTGTCATCAATGCTAACCTGCTCGAGGCCCAGCACCTCCTGGAAGAGGCCAGCGATAATCTCTTCCTGGGGCGAGCGTGGCAAGCGCATCACGGATGGGGTGAAGTCTGGTGCCGGCAGGGCCTTCCTGTCGAGCTTGCCGTTCGGGGTCAGCGGCAGGGCATCGAGCAGGACGATCGCGGCCGGGACCATGTAATCGGGAAGACGGCCAGCAACATAATGACGCAACTGGCCCGCGTCAGGGATCTGCTCTCCGGCCTGCACAACATAACCGACCAGTTGCTTCTGCCCAGGCTTGTCCTCACGTGCCAGCACGATCGCCTGTCCCACGGCCGGATGTGATGCCAAGGCCGCCTCAACCTCGCCGAGCTCAATACGGAAGCCGCGGATCTTGACCTGATGGTCGGCCCGGCCCAGGAAGTCGAGCACACCGTCAGGACGCCACCGTACCAAATCCCCGGTCCGGTACATCCTGCTTCCCGCAGGACCAAAGGGATTTGCCACAAAACGATCCGCCGTTAATCCCGGACGCTTCAAATAGCCACGCGCAAGTCCCTGCCCACCAATGTACAACTCACCCGGGACACCCGCGGGAACAGGCTGAAGCCAAGCGTCAAGAACGTAAACCTGCGTGTTATCCAAAGGCCGCCCGATCGGAAGGGGACTGTTGGTATCCGTCAGAGAGATCAGATAGCTCGTTGCGAACGTCGTCGTCTCCGTCGGGCCATAGCCATTCCGAAAGTTCAGTCTGGGCTGTGCGGAAACAACCCGCCTTACAGCTTCCGAGGGTAATGCTTCTCCGCCTGCCCAGAGATTCTGTAGCCCTTTGAAGGATTCAAGTCTCTGGTCCGCAATTAACGAAAATAATGTAGCGGTGAGCCATACCGAAGTTATCTTGTTCTCTAGAATGAATTCCGCGAAAGCATGCACATCCAGCTTTGCATCTGGGAGGATAAATATGCGCCAGCCACGAGCTAATGAAGCGAAGACCTCAAAAACAGAGGCGTCGAAGGTAATTGGCGAGTGGAAAAGGACTTTTTGGCGCGCAAGTTTTTTCCATTCACAGTCTTCAGCAAAATAGACAACACTCTCATGGGTTACGACGACACCCTTTGGCCTTCCGGTTGAGCCGGATGTGTAGATGACATAGGCGGGGTTTGCGGGTGTGAGGGGAGCGGTACGCTCCTGGTCAGTCGGGTTATGGGGCGACCTTTTGGCGAGCGCCTGTGCGAGATCGTGATCGTCGATGAGGATCTGTTGCGAGGGCGGCAGGCGATCGGCCAGGCCGGTGGTTGTGAGGATGCAGATCGGCTCGGCATCCTCGACCATGAAGGCGAGCCGATCTTCCGGGTAGTTGGGATCGAGCGGCAGGTAGGCTGCGCCGGCCTTCAGGATAGCCAGCAGGCTGACCACCATATCGATAGAGCGTTCAAGGCAAAGTCCCACGATGCTTTCAGGTCCAACGCCTGCCTCGATAAGGTGGTGAGCCATCCGGTTGGCGCGGGCATTGAGTTCGTCATAAGAAAGCGACGTCTCGCCAAACACCAGCGCGACGGCATCCGGTGACTTTGCCACCTGCTCTTCGAGAAGGGCCGGAAGGGTTAGGTCGGGAACGGGGTGAGCCGTTTCGTTCCACTCGACCAGCATCGTCCGGCGCTCGTCGGCAGCAAGGATATCGAGTGAGCCGATAGGCAGCGCCGGGTCGGCGACGACCGCCTGGAAGATCCGTTCGAGCCGGGCCGCAATGGCTTCCACCGTCTGCCGGTCGAAGAGATCGGTGGCATATTCGATCCGGCCAGACAGACCTTTTGGCTGGCCCTCCGCATCGCGGGCCTCACTGAAGCTGAAGGAGAGGTCGAACTTGGCGGTCTGCGTCCCTTCCCCCTTGAACCGGGTCAGCGAGAGACCGGGCAGATCGAAGCGGCTCTGGGCGTTGTTCTGCAACACCAGCATGACCTGGAAGAGCGGATGGCGGGAGAAGGAGCGAGGCGGATTGAGGACTTCAACAAGCCTTTCGAATGGCAGGTCCTGGTTGGAATAGGCGGCGAGGTCCTGCTCCCTCACTCTGGCGAGTAGATCATGGAAGCTGGGATTGCCGGACGTATCGGTGCGTAGCACGAGAGTATTGACGAAGAAGCCGACAAGATTGTCGAGGGCAACGTCGGTGCGGCCTGCGATCGGACTACCCAAGGGAATATCCGTCCCCGCTCCGAGCCGGGTCAGCAGGGCGGATAGGCCGGCTTGGAGAACCATGAACAGACTGGCCTTGCCTTCCTTCGCCAGAGCCATCAGCTTTGTGTGCAGCGCCGCGTCGAACTGGATGTTGACCCGTTCGCCACGATGGTTTGGGGTAACCGGCCGGGGCCGGTCATAAGGCAGGTCGAGTTGCTCTGGCAGGCCGGCCAGTGCATTGCGCCAATATCCGAGCTGCGCAGCGATCGGGCTGGTCGGGTCGGCCTCGTCACCCAGGACCTCTTTCTGCCAGATCGTATAGTCGGCATATTGCACAGGCAAAGGAACCCATGCAGGCTCCTGCCCCCTGCTCCGGGCTTCGTAAGCAAGCGCCAGATCGCGCAGCAGCGGTCCAAGGGACCAGCCGTCGCCGGCAATGTGATGCAACAACAGGACAAGGACGTGCTCCTGCTCGGAGCGACGGAACAAAGAGGCCCGCAAAGGCAGGTCCCTGCCAAGGTCGAAGCAGTAGGACGAGGCTTCCGCGACAGCCTGGGCAAGCTCAGCCTCGTTGATATCACGAACTTCAAGAACCGAATTTATGGTTGACCTTGCTAAGATATGCTGGATGGCTTCGCCCTCGTGCAGGGCAAAGACCGTCCGCAGGCTCTCGTGGCGGCGAACGACATCGGCGATCGCAGCATCAAGTGCCGCCACATCCAGTGGACCATGCAACTGCATGCTCCAGGGGATGTTGTAGGTCGAGCTCGCGCCATCGATCTGGTCGAGGAGCCACAGACGACGCTGGGCAAACGACAGCGGCAAGAATGGCGGCCGTGTCATCCCGCGCAGCGCCGGACGGGCCATCTCCGCCCCGTTCAACCGTCGGGCGAAGGCCGACACGCTCGGTGCTTCGAAGAGCATGCGTACCGAGACCTCGATACCCAGGGTACTCCTGACACGGCTGATCAGGCGCATCGCCAGAAGCGAGTGTCCTCCCAGATCGAAGAAGCTGTCATCAATGCTAACCTGCTCGAGGCCCAGCACCTCCTGGAAGAGGCCAGCGATAATCTCTTCCTGGGGCGAGCGTGGCAAGCGCATCACGGATGGGGTGAAGTCTGGTGCCGGCAGGGCCTTCCTGTCGAGCTTGCCGTTCGGGGTCAGCGGCAGGGCATCGAGCAGGACGATCGCGGCCGGGACCATGTAATCGGGAAGACGGCCAGCAACATAATGACGCAACTGGCCCGCGTCAGGGATCTGCTCTCCGGCCTGCACAACATAACCGACCAGTTGCTTCTGCCCAGGCTTGTCCTCACGTGCCAGCACGATCGCCTGTCCCACGGCCGGATGTGATGCCAAGGCCGCCTCAACCTCGCCGAGCTCAATACGGAAGCCGCGGATCTTGACCTGATGGTCGGCCCGGCCCAGGAAGTCGAGCACACCGTCAGGACGCCACCGTACCAAATCCCCGGTCCGGTACATCCTGCTTCCCGCAGGACCAAAGGGATTTGCCACAAAACGATCCGCCGTTAATCCCGGACGCTTCAAATAGCCACGCGCAAGTCCCTGCCCACCAATGTACAACTCACCCGGGACACCCGCGGGAACAGGCTGAAGCCAAGCGTCAAGAACGTAAACCTGCGTGTTCCAGATCGGCCGACCGATCGGAACGTCTCCCTCCTCAAGTGAATTGAATGCGTATGATGTGGAATAGACAGTTGTTTCCGTCGGGCCATAACAATTAAATATTGAGGCCGAAGGGAATGATATTCTTAAATTTGTAGACAGCGAACGCGGGATTGGCTCACCAATAAGCACAACAGTAGTTACCTCGGATAATGGATGGCTTTCTTTGCATGCCGCTGCGACGATCGAAGGTACCCCACTTACTAGTCCTCCCGCTCCAAACGCTCCAGTAGTCCCAGCCAGAAAGTCTTCAAAAATATAGATGGTCCCGCCAGAGACCAATGGCACTGCATATTCGAAAACTGATACGTCAAAGCTCAGTGACGTCGTAAAATTGGCGGCAGAAACTCTGTCATTTCCAAAATAATCTTGAGCTGAACTGACCAAGTTGCATACATTGTCATGGGTTACGACGACACCCTTTGGCCTTCCGGTTGAGCCGGATGTGTAGATGACATAGGCGGGTTTTGCGGGTGTGAGGGGGCCGGTACGCTCCTGGTCAGTCGGGTTATGGGGCGACCTTTTGGCGAGCGCCTGTGCGAGATCGTGATCGTCGATGAGGATCTGTTGCGAGGGCGGCAGGCGATCGGCCAGGCCGGTGGTTGTGAGGATGCAGATCGGCTCGGCATCCTCGACCATGAAGGCGAGCCGATCTTCCGGGTAGTTGGGATCGAGCGGCAGGTAGGCTGCGCCGGCCTTCAGGATAGCCAGCAGGCTGACCACCATATCGATAGAGCGTTCAAGGCAAAGTCCCACGATGCTTTCAGGTCCAACGCCTGCCTCGATAAGGTGGTGAGCCATCCGGTTGGCGCGGGCATTGAGTTCGTCATAAGAAAGCGACGTCTCGCCAAACACCAGCGCGACGGCATCCGGTGACTTTGCCACCTGCTCTTCGAGAAGGGCCGGAAGGGTTAGGTCGGGAACGGGGTGAGCCGTTTCGTTCCACTCGACCAGCATCGTCCGGCGCTCGTCGGCAGCAAGGATATCGAGTGAGCCGATAGGCAGCGCCGGGTCGGCGACGACCGCCTGGAAGATCCGTTCGAGCCGGGCCGCAATGGCTTCCACCGTCTGCCGGTCGAAGAGGGATTGGTCATACGAAACACGTATCTCAATCTGATCACCTGGAATGACAAAAAGACTGATGGGATAATGCGTTTGATCTCCACCGTATCCACCAAGATTCTTCAACCGAACTAATCCGACACCGCTATTTTTTACCAGCACGGAAGGGTAGTTTTCGAACACTAAAATACTGTCGAATAACCGGGGCAGGCCACAAGCGCGAGTAATTTCGCTTAGGCCCACAAATTGATGTTGGATCAAATTAGCTTGCTTTTGCTGCAGCCCATGTAACAATTCGAGCAGCGTTGTTGTCCGAGCAAGCTTTATACGTAACGGAACTGTATTGATAAACAGGCCGATCATACGCTCGACGCCTTCAAGTTCAGGTGGACGACCTGAGACCGTTATTCCGCAAATGACGTCCTCGGAGTTCGTCAAACGCCCGAGCGTAATTCCCCAAGCTCCTTGGATAAGCGAGTTGAGGGTCAAAGAGTTCTTTCTAGCAAAGGCTTTTAACTGCCCGGTCAGATCGGCTGTTACAAATTTCGTGAAGACCTGTTTTACAGGTTTGATAGAAATTTTTGAGGGTGCCACCAAACAAGGCCCAGAAATGCCATCTAACTCATGACTCCATATCGCCTTCGAACTGGCCAAATCTCGGGTATGAAGCCAACTGAGATATGTTTTATAAGGTATAGGAGAAGGAAGATGGCTGTCATTTCCTGTCGATAATATTTCCTTTAGCTCAGAGAGGAATATTACTAATGACCAGCCATCCAATAAAATATGATGATATGAAAAAAGCAGTCTGTGCTTAACGCCTAGAGTAACCAGAGAAAACCTCAGCATTGGAGGGATTTCCGGATTAAATGGTCTGCGCTCTAAACGACAGATATTCTGCCACTCGCCTTGTGAAGCGCCTTTAACAACATGTTCCGTAAATGGAGCTTTAATTCGGCTCCGGATTATCTGGATTGGCTCTTCAGAACCCCTGAAGCGAAACTCAGACAATAAGTGAGGGTGTCTCGAAAGCAGTATGTCAATGCATTTTCTAACATACTCGCTATCTCCTTGCCCAATCTCAAACTGGCGTTGCACTACATAGTCTTCGCCGGAACCTTGATTGTAGTGCGCATGAAAAAGAAGCCCTTCCTGTAGCGGAGACAGCGGAAGAATATCTTGAATTAATGACAACTCATCCTCCTATCGCGTACCTCGAGGAAAGTTCTGCGAGCGGCCGCCATCCATCAATCACTCTCATTTCGACGCTTTACGAGTTGCGTGGCTTAAGAGCCTTTCTTCCCTCTGGAGCGGTTTCAAGTGCTGCAGACACCCCACTAACTGTCGGGTTTTCAAAAAAGGCAGAGAAAGATACCTCTTTCCCACAAGCAGCCCGGATAAGACTAATGACACGGACGACCTGCAGAGACTGACCTCCCAGCTCAAAGAAACTCTCGCTATTGTTCAGAGCTTCTACATCAAGTACTTGCTGAAACGCGATCCGTACGATTTCGGTTTGCGCCACCGAATTTTCTGAGGGATTTTCGAATCTGGGCTGCTGTGCATTATTGAGCATCATGTCGCCTCGCTGAAAAGAATATAGATTTTTATCCGCCGATACTCACGATTGTCAATTAGTTTCTACCGTAGCGGAGGTGTGAGGACGTCAGAAGCGATTGTGGGTTGCAGGAAGCGAGCGGGAGGCCGGCGTAGCGATACTGGCACGCAGCCTTAGTAAAGCTTGATCCACTAGCTGCAAAAAACTTAAAATTCGGCCTGTTCGATCATTCCAAGCTATTTGATTCCAAACATGCCGACGTGAGCGGGTTGATTATCCGCACTCATCATCTGTAATTTGCCATTAATCTTGATGGCGATTTTGCCGCTCTCCCCAATACTCTGGCTCAAATCGGCCAACGTTTTCGCCTGAATCTTCAGCGAAGAGGTCACCACTGTCTGTCCCCTTAGAAACGATCGAAAAAAAGGGCTGCTATCATTCTTGCCTGTCAGTGTTAAAGGAGGAGCACTAGCGCTCCAAGTAGGTATACGTCATCATGCTTGGCAGTTAGAGCGCGTATACCGATGAAGCACACCTGTGTCGCGTCATCCGAGCGGTGCGGTCTGCGTGATCCCGTCGAACGTAAAAGTCTTTCTGGCGAGCCATCCAATCGACTTTCGTAAGGGGCCTGATAGCTTGCTGTCGCTGGTTCGAGATGCTGGCCGTGATCCGTTCAACGGAGCTCTCTATGTCTTCCGGGCAAAACGAGCAGACCGGATCAAGATTGTCTGGTGGGATGGCTCAGGCGTTTGCCTTTATGCAAAGCGGTTGGAAAAGGCGCAATTTTGTGGGCCGCGCATTGGTCACAACTGGGTCCAGCTCAACAATGCCCAGCTTCTGGCTTTGGTGGATGAAATGGAAACGCGTTCGACCAACACCGATCAAGCCACCCGAAATTGTTAAGTAAAACCCCTGCGACGAATTGAATCATGCACCTAAAACTACGGGCAGATCACGGCGAAATATGCTCTGATCATACCCATGACACGACCCGAGATAGAGCTCCCGGATGATATAGAGGCACTCAAGGCCATGGTTTTTGCCATGGCCGAAAAGGTCGCTTGCGTCGGCTTTGGAAAAGCAGGTCGACGGTCTCGAGGTCCGAAATGCTGATGCCGATGAGCGCATCGAGCGGCTGACACAGATCCTGAAAGCTTTAGACCGCGCGCGCTTCGGGCGGCGTTCAGAGAAACTTGCAGCGGCCAGCGTCGATGACGAGCAGCATGCTTTTATCTTCGAGGAGATCGAGACCGGCATTGCGGCGATCAGGGCCAAGGTTACGAGTGGCATCAACAAAGATGGCAAACGTTCACCGAGGCCACGCAAGGGCTTTGCGCCGCATCTGGAGCGTATCGAGGTGGTGATCGAGCCGGAGGACTTGCCGCAGCATGTGGGCAAGACAAAAATTCTGATCGGAGAAGACATATCCGAACGATTGGATGTGGTTGCAGCGAAGTTCCGTGTCATTGTCACGCGCCGTCCCAAATACGCTTTTAAGAACGAAGACGGCGTGATCCAGGCTTCGGCCCCGACACATCATTGAGGCGGGCATTCCAACAGAAGCCCTTCTAGCCCAGATCGCCGTCTCCAAGTATGCCGACGGTTTACCTCTCTATCGGCAGGATGCGAGTCGAACTTGATCGCAAGCTCGTGGCACAATGGATGGGCAAGCTAGGGTTTGAGCTCGATAGCGCCGGCAATCTTTAAAGTCAGAAGCCCATCGACGGCCCTTGACCTATCACGGATTTGCGTAGCCGCAACTTCGCCTCCTCGACCCTTGGTACAAACTGTTGGAACACAGCACTCGGAATTAGAACACCCTCAGATCGTGCAGAAGCACAGGCTGAATAATACTTGTCTGCGACGACGACAATCTCGCGGTCTGAGTTGCCTAAAACAGCACGCCCCAACTCACTTAACGCGTCTTCGATAACAGGCAGCCATCGACGTTCGGCCGAATCCCGTTGCGCTGTGGTGCGCATGCTTTCGAGCCCATTTAACAGATCGGCTGGCAGGTTTTCCCGCAATTGCGGATGTTCGTCACTATAGTTTGCCACCTGATCTTCAAAGGCTTGAATTCTAGCCAATGCAGCAGCCGGTTCGAGTGCTCGCCACTCAGACAGCAGCTTACGGCCCATCGAAGTGACTTTTTCTTCTGCAACTGCGCGCTTCTTTCCTGCATACTCTGCATCGGCACTCCTTCTCACTTCAAACCGTGCCGAATTATCGCCCCGCCTGTTTGCCAGTTCTGCCATCATCGCTTCATCAATGATGGATGAGACCGGAAAGCCCTCCATTTCAAGCTGGCGCCTTAAATCTTTAACGCTGTATATAAAGCGATCAAAGGCATCAGGGCTATCAATCCAATTGGGATTCTCAATCTGATTACGGTAGCGTTGAAGCTTTTTAACCCTCACCTGTTGATCATCGGCTTTGACAGTATCTTGATTGAGTTCTGCCAACTCTTGCTGCCCGTCACCATAGGCTGATGGCACGTCACCTTCGACAGACGGCGGCCGTAAATCGCCAGGCCAGTCTTCTACCGTCATCGAAAAATGAAGATCGCCTGCGTTATCTGTAGAGACGCTGAACACATCCCCTGCCACCTTGGAGACAACTGATACCAGTCGATCAGCAACGCGTGCGAAGACGTTTAGACCAAGCGCAGTCTCTCGCACTTGCCCGGTCGAAACATCTTGCCAGTTTCGTTTCCAATATGACCTGAACGCCGACACGGCATCCAGTGAGGCCTGTGCCAGCGGGCGGAAAGCTTCAAAGACGTCAATAATCGCAATCTTCACCGCCCGTGCGGCCTGCTTGCAGCGTTCAAACGCTTTTTCAAGCTTGCGCTCCGGCAGGAATTCCAAGGCTTCGTTGAGCAGGCTTTTAATGCGATCAGAAAATGCAGGTTCGTCCGCCTCCCACCCATTTGACGCAGCATTCCGCTCGCGCTTTCTCTCGACCAAGTCTCGCAGATGTCCAATCGTATCGCGATAATCGATCATGGCCAGTTCGAAGGTGGCAAGTGCAAATGCTTGTGCCGGCGTCAGGTTGTCGAGTTCGAGACGAGCTTTCTCTAAGTTTTCCAGGACGCTACGCCTCAACCTCTTAGCTGCTTCCGCGGCTTGCACTTTCTCGGAATGGTCTTTCAGACGTTTGCCAAGGTGCCAATCAAACGCAGGGAGATCGCGGCAAAGTCGCCGCGGGAACCGCCGCCTGAAACCATCGCCGCCGCTAATGTCCCAACCTGTTCTCACTTGCTGATATTTGACACCATGCTTCTCGCATATCGATCGTAATACCCGCCGCTCCTCCCTATACCGCGCCCTCCCCCGTTCAACGTTCCCGTGTTTCCTCTGCCTGTTCAGGTGTTCGAGATGACCAGGCATCAGCTGCTCGACATCTAGCGACTGCCGGCTGACGTCATCTTGTGATTGTGTACGGGAGCCGATCCTGTGATCAATCTCCTTGGCACTGCGAGACAGAAGCCGCTGCAGCGAATCGACAAAGTCGCCGGAGGCAGTCGTAACGAGCCACGCATAACTTCCAGGCCGAAGTCGAAGACCGACCTCGTAGAGGGCGGCTTCAAAGCTGCCTCTACTATCGCAACGGCTCCATATGTCAGCCACCATATGACGCTGCGTAAGCTGACCTGTCTCACTTTCGGTTTCATCATCCGTCCCAACGTCGCGCCCGGCGTCCGCCTGCGCGCGCTCCCGAGCCTGTCTTTCCAGAACTGACTTGATGCGGGGATGATGGTCCGACCAGATGCGTTTCACCACATCCTCGAGATCCTGTTTCTGTTTCCGCCCAATCGAAATCCGCTCTTGCCTGGCCGCCATGCGGATTCGTTCAGATAGAACATCACTGGAGGCGCTCATAAGAACGATCTCTCGATCCGTCTGCCCGTCTTCGCCTATTAGCCAATCTCTATTGGCAATGACAAATGCCGCTCTTTCGAACGGATGCGAGGAGCGAGTCTTCACATCAGTCGCACATTTTTTTTCGTGAGAATAGGATTGGGCGAACCCCGGTCGGTATGCGTCGAGCACCCGGTCGCAGCTTGCGTCAGCCTCGGCATTTACCTCGGCAAACACGGCTTCCAGCTCCGCCACATGCGCCTGCCCCAGTGCGTCGTCACCCAGGACAGAGACATCTCGAATGAGCTCTTGCTCTGCCTTATACAGCCCGTTCAAGACCGGCCAAGCACTCCGACGCTCCGCCTCGATTTCCTGTCGCGATTTGGAGACAAGATCTTTCACCGCAAAACCGGATCGTCTCAGCGCGTTGTTTCTCACGCGCTGCTCGCAATGAATTTTTCCATGACGACGCTCGTAATCCTCAGCCCATGCCGACAATTTGAAGCGATCCATTGATTTGGAAACGACGCCCGAGAAATCTGGTTTGATGCGGTTTACGATAACGTGGATATGGTCATAGGGCTTGTCGATATGCGAGACGAAGATTGCCTGGTGATCGCTCATGCCAAGCAGCTCCAATGTCTTTTCCGCCGCGTCAACCATAGTGGCCTGATCCGGACGCTCCTCAATCGCCCACGACAGAGAGAAACTGTAGACAGGGCTCTTCAATGGCTGCCCCCGAGTGCCCCTCTTCATCTCCTGGTAGCGCTCATAGGTTGCCTGCATCATGGCAAAACCCTCACCAGGATCATCCGTCGACAAATTGCGGGTTTCCGTAAAACCGACCCGCCCGTTGCTCAAGTTGAGATCTGTGGCACTCCCGCCAAGCATGTAGGAACGGATGCCACCATTCGCTTCGCCAACTGACGCAGCTTTAGCAGCGCCGAGGTAATAGGCGCCAGCACCCACGAAACTTGCTCCACCCTCTGCAATCTTAGGGACCATTCAATCGCACTTCAAACTTGCCAACCTGGGCTCTTCGCTTTATGTGAAACAAAAGCATATCTTGCTCTATAATCCTTCTTTTACCCATCTTCAAGCGCCTGAAAGGTACTCGTGCGATGAACGTCATATTCCTGGATATCGACGGCCCTCTCCTATCACGCAGAATGTGGGCGGCGGCCGACAATTTCGCCCTCATTCGTATGCCGGTCGACGAGCGTATTGCTCATCTCAAGCTTGATCCGGGGTCGGTTGGACTGATCTCCAGAGCCTGCGAACTGGTACAAGCTCAACTGGTTCTGGCTTCAAACTGGCGCAGGACCTGGCCGGGTGATCTGGGGGCGCTAAGACGGAAGTTGGAGCACGAGGGTTTGGCGCGTGATCTTTGGCACCATAACTGGAAGCTGCCAGTCATCCCGGTCGGAAATAAGCGGTCGGAGCTGGAGGCTTGGCTCAATCAAAATGGACCCGTCACCAAAGCAGTCTTCATCGATGACGAGAAACAGACCTGCCCAAGCCCGGTCGTTCAGATCACCGTGTCTCTGGATGACGGGTTTGGAATGCAAGCCTACCGAGACACCATTTCTTATTTTGGGGTATCAGACCCGTTGGACAAAGGCGTCCAGGCCCAGCATGCTCAATGAGAAATTATGGTCGGCTCAAGGCCTGGCGCCAGAGGTAGACCTCAATCCGATCTGCTCGAGCGGCACGCAATCGTCGTGATGGCAACCTCAAGGGAAAGATTGAGCCGTAGAGGTAAGGACGAAGAACATGCCCATCACAAAACGGATAGGTGTTCTGCGGATTTTCGATATGGCAGGTCGATATGGGTTGGCTCTTCCGCGGTTAACTCCTTTGGCTCACTACGGCGCTATATGGGAGCGCGTTCGCCTAAGGGCCGCGACGGTTGCGTCGCAGGTTATGATATCGCCTGCAGGCCTTTCTTCTGTACCACCGTTAACAAACGAAGCGCAGGACCACCCGGCTTCTTGACGCCGCGCTCCCAATCGGAAACCAGGCCTTTGCTGACGTTGAGGTAGCGGGCAAACACAGGCTGAGAGATATTTTCGCTCTCCCGGATAGAGCGAATTTCCTCCGGCGTAAGTGCCTCTACGGAAGTCAGGCAAGCATCATCGAACTCGCGCATGGTCTGCTTATCAATCGCACCGGACTCGTGGAAGCCTTCCATCATCTCATGGATAGCGGCCATCGCTTCGCTTTTATAAGACTTACTCATCACATCTCACCTCTATCATGCGGCCAGATCCGACTTCAGCGTTCATCTGGTCGTCAGAAAATCCTAGTACCAACTTTGCCGCCTTCTTGAATACGGCTTCCTCATTCTCTTCGAGATTTTCCATATCACTCTTGGCAAACCCGAATGCGAAGACGGCCCGCGTCTTCGTCCTAAAAAAGATCACAGTTCGATAACCGCCAGATTTCCCCGCCCCGGGTCGTGCCACCCGTTGCTTGATAAGGCCACCGCCAAGATCGGCATCAATAAGCCCGCGCTCGACACCATCTACGGCGTCACACAGCATCTTATCTGTGATCTTTTCCTTGCGAGCGAACTTGTGAAACCTGCTGCTTTTAAAAATCCTCACGCTTTCGTCTGCCTTATATATTACACTATGTGTTACCCTTCAAGAGGATCCTCGCGACCGCACCCAAACACCGATCATTATCCAATGTCGGCAGTGGCCGCATACCACGGATATTTGCAAAACGACCTCCCAACGTAATCGACCTGCGCATCAAATTCCAATATCCATGATCAAGCGGTTCTATGGCATAAGCTATTAAGGAGCGTTAGCAAGTTCGCGATCGCGCTGACGAACAGCCATAACCTCTGGCAAGATTTCGGTTTCGAGCCGCTTGCGAAGCGCTGTTTGGAATTGCGTGATCTCCTGATGAACAAGCTGATCGATTTTTACCTGCAAATCCGACGGAATACGGCTACCGTCGATTTGCTTGAGTAAATTGCCCGGTAATGCAATGAGACCCATCGACTGACCGCCGACAGGGTCGTGTTTCCATGTGCCTCCCAGTCCAAAGCATATCGGAGCTGGATCGGCACTCGCACCGATACAACGGATATAGCCCTGCCCCATCAGTATCCGCGACAGGCTTGGGTTTGCTTGTTCGACCAGCAGGGTCGCGCCATGCTGCTGAGCAATTCCCTGCAGCCCTGACAACAGCTTCTTGAAATGACTTTTTCCGCGAAAGCGATCGTGCAGTTCGACGCGGGCGAGTAGCAGTTGAGCGGGCTCACCAGCAAGGTTACATTTCCAACGGAACATCAGGTCGCGATAGAGGTAATCCGTGTAGAAAAGGCGGAAGCTGGTCGGAGCGGTGTTCTGAAGTTCGGAGCCAGATCTTTTCGATTTGATGTGCGTGATCCAGAACACTACTGCCGAAAGTGCAGCGTGGGAGCTCTTGCGGTGAATATTTGAGACCGCCAGGTGAGAGTCGGTGTCGTAGATCTCTATGTTCTGCGCGATTGTTTGATCGTCCATGTTTGGCCACCTCTGATTTGATCCTGGCGGAGTGCCATACAGGCGATGATACGCTTTGAAAACATTTTTATATCTGATTGGATATATTTTAAATTTGATAGAATGTGGTTTATGTTGGCTGTCCGTGGTCCATCCTATGCATGGAAACCGGCACAATCGCTCTTCGAAAAATTGTAGCGCTCAACATGCGCGTTCGTCGTGCAGAACTCGATATGACACAGGAAGAACTCGCGCTGCGCACCGGGATCACACAGGCTTATCTGAGTGGCATCGAGCGCGAAAAACGGAATCCATCACTCGACAATATTCAAAAAATTGCTGCCGCTTTAGAGCTGTCTCCTCCGGCACTTCTCACACCTCGCGTGCGATGAATTAAACGCGTTAAGCGTTCAGGCGATTTCACCCACCGCTATCAAGTTTTAGGAAGCACAGATCGAGGCTTGGCAGGTGCCTCTACCTTGGCAGCATCCCAAAATGATGCGCCGAGGCTCTCGGCTTCTGGGGCATTCAGGTCATGGAAAAGCTTACCCTGATCCCGCATCCGGGCGAGTTCGCTCAAAGAGGCTGTCTTTGTTTCCCTCTCAGTCATTTCGCCTTCCTTTCTACGCTGTTATCAAGCCAGTGATACCGTGTATGAATGACTATGAAACATTCATTGGACCGCACCGGGTTTGCCCGGCCTATTCGCTCAATTTATGCTGTCATGGCCGGTGCGTCCAGCATGGCTTAGCGGACGCCTTCGAAAGCTCCCAATCCTTCCAAGGCCGCGCAGGCCTTCCACTCTCCCCTCCCCTACCGAACCGGCTCATTTAGAAGTCGAGGTGCCCAGTAGCCACGGACCGTCTTTCGTCGCAAGATGTCAAGGAACACGATCAGTGCGTCTTCCTTTCCCGCGAAGAGCTGCGTCTTGCTTTGGCCCCGACAGCCAATCCTGCCCCAGGTCCGCGTGAGACACACGTCTCCAAACAGTGTGGATGTCATGTCGAGCACGTAGTATCGCGCCATGTTTCGGTGGGCGTCAATTCGTTCGATATAGACACGGGTAGGCTGTGTGCTCATACTGACAGAGTCGAAATTCTGGCTGCGAATGTCCAACGACAGTTTTGAATCGGTTCAGCGATACCGATTCATAATTTTGATGGGAACTGTTTGCGCGCGATCTGTCACCCGACCTGATCAAAACACCACCATGCGATCCTTTGAGCTCGAGCATACTCATCCAGTCGATGCGACTTTTCGTCAACCGCTATAATAAAATTCAGAGAATCTTGATCCCGCCAAGCCTACTGCAAAACCTCTTCAGAGGAGCTTGAATCTAGAGCAAGCAGGGAACCAACCAACGTTCGGTTTGGCGGTCCGCCTTTCCTGTCTCTGCTTACGAGAGAAACCGTTTCGAAGAGAACTTCGATCAAAACGTCATTGAACGATATGAGCCAAAATCTAGCATTTACCGCTTTCCATTTAGAAGTCTCTGGCCCCGAAATTTCATTGAAGGCCCATGGATTGACCGGATACCTGAATGCTTTCAGGCCTTCAACATTCATGGACGTTACCCGGAAATCGATGACCTGCCCGAATTTGATCAACACATTGCCACCACCCACGCGGGGCGAAGCTTCATAGCAAAGGAAAGCATCCGTCCCGTCATGCAGCACAGCGGGGTTTGCCACAGTTCCTAATTCGGGAAAAGCCTCTAGAGGACTCGATACTTGCATAATCGTGGTGCCTGATCTGGAGCGTGAGGAAGCGGTTGTACGAAGCGGGATCATATTGTCAACAGAGGCTGGCCTTGATCTTGCGGATGTGCGCGGGGCACCTTGTACCTCTTTCGTTCCAGAAGCGGGGTAGGGGGCAAGTCAAGTGAGTAGTAACCTGCGCAGTGCTCGAATTTCATATCGTCCGGACGATCCTGGTCTCGGTTCCATCGTTGCCTCCGCGAGCATGTCCGCAGCGGCTATTCAATCAACGACATACTGCCCAGAGGCAGAACGATATACAAATATTTCAGGGCTATTTTCAGCCAGGGTGCGAGATATAACCACAATGGAGTTTGGTGAAAATATCAGTTCAAATCTGTCTTCAAACTCTTGAAAACTAGAAAATATCAGCGGCTTCCCGTTGAATTTTATGTCAACGATTACGTCCGAATAGATGGTCATTCCGGATTTATCATGAAAAGCAAGCGATATGGAATCTTCGTCCAACTCAACATTCTTTAATTCACATCCTTCAAGGTAGTCTTCCAGTCGCATGATGTGCTCCATTATTTTGGTTTTTTTAGGTAAAAATGCTTAAAAAAGAAACAGTACGTAATCCAAGCAAGCGATCGGAAAGACCACATGCCTAAAAAAGTGGTGGTGATTTCCCTGAAAGAGAGTTTGCGTTCTTCTGAAATCGATTTTCTTCAGTTCGGTACGCCGTTGCTACAAATTGCAGAGAGTCTATGACCGCCAAAAGGATAGATAACCGACGCATACAAGCAGCACGTACCGCTGTATTGGCTGTACTCGGGCGGTCTGGAATTATCTTTCGAACCAGAACCGCCATACCGATTGACTGCATTCAAACTTTCACCCGTTGGCAATCATAAAGGCAGAATGACCAACTTCAGTTATTCTGTTCGGATGCGCAACGACTTTCCAATGATCGAGACTTCAGTTTCTGGCTTCCTGCGGAGTGGTCTGTGGGATTTGGAAAAAGTAAGTGTCGGGATCTGCGCCAAACCAAACTATCCGGTTCTCGATATTTGTGTCGGATGCCTACGAATACCTTTCCTGATGAGTTCAGAAAAGCAGGCGGCATCATGAGCTTTCCCAGAGCGGCAATGAATTGAAAAGGAGAGTTGCCCTACTTGATCCAGATTGCCACTTCGTCGGAGCCTACTTCTCACCTGAAGACGTTGGAACTCAGCGCTTCCCAAGCGATGGGTGGACGTCGATTAGCGGTGAAGAATATCTTCGCCAGCTTGACGCCGCGGAATAGGCGTCCGTCAAGGCCAGCAGCAAAATACTTCAGTCGATTGGCCACGGATGGCAGAGGAGGCGCGCCGACTACGAAGCAAAGCGTCCGGCGTGCAGGTAGCGTCTTTGGCGCAAGGCGGGAATGACCATGGCTGGTGAATCTCCATGCTGGTCAAAGCGAAACTGATAAATAGGATTGCGTATGCCTGATGCCCTCAATTTACGCCAAAGGCTTGACGGTGCCTATGAAGTGTTTGCGCGATACCGCCGTCCACTGGTTTTTCACGCCTCACCGCTGCGCGATCCAGAAATGCTGCTGAAGCAACTGACCGCCAAGCCTATAAGGCACCTGGACGTTGGAGATGTTCAAGAATATGCATCTGCAGCATTAACGACCGTCGGCACTGTCGAGGACTACAAGCACTTCCTGCCACGGCTCCTTGATCTTGCAACGGAGTCTGGTGTCGTTGAGCCCGAGATGATTGCTCTGAAGCTGAAGACGGCAGAATGGCGGGCTTGGCCGGAAAACGAGCGACAATGCCTCGAAGAGATTTTCGTCCACGCCTGCGTGGATGCTTTCAAGCAGCATACGGATGATTACCTTGCGGGTAAGTGGCTCGTGAGCCTTGCGATACTGAACATCGACCTTGGTGGCTTGTGGACCCACGTATTCGCATCAAAGGATGACTGTTGTGCCCTCCAAATCGCCCACCTACTGCTGTCAGACAATCTTTTTGCGAGCGATCCATCCAAGCGAGCGTATTGGGAGGATGTACCCGAGACGACTATCAACGAAACGCGCTCCTGGCTGCTTAGCCAGGAAACACGGTCGCTGCTCCTATCCGTGAGCTTTCGGACACGCTCGGAGGATGGTTGGCTTCTTGAAAAAGCGATAGCGAGACAAAATGAGCTGGTTCAACGGCGCCTTCATTGACCGGCGAACTGGGCTCAATGAGCGCGCCTCCGGAAAGGCCTCCCGGACCCATCCGGTTATGGTAGCAAGGTTTGCGCTCGGCAGCACGCTCTCTGTTTTCCTTTACGAAGTTGATCGTCCGGTTTCCCAAGTCGTTGCAGAAGTGCCCCACCTGAGAGCCGATATCGACCGCATTCTGGGTACGGAATATGCGCGGGTAAAAACGTTGTTGGAAGCCGAGCGCGACACCGTCATTACCCTCTCCCGAGCGCTGAAGAAAGAGAGACGACTAGAGGCGCTGTTAGCTTAACTCAAAACTCCCGGCCGTCTAAAGAAAACCGAAAGCTTCTGATGTAGTGTACCCTGATCTTTCCAGATGTAGGCCGGGGCTGCCCGAGCGCGTCTTATGCTGCATCTAACGATCCAGAGCGACAAAGGGATCCCTTGTTCTGCCTTTGTGTGCCGCGATCCATTAATCTGACGACGAGCGCACTGGATGCATCGTCAACCGGACAGCGCTCGCAGCACTGCCTCGGGCTCCTTCTCCATCACACGCAGAAGCGTTCGAGCGGCACCTGAGGGCTGTCGAGCCCCCTGCTCCCACTTTTTGTATCCTGATGGGCTTTTCCCCAGGAAAGCAGCCATTTCGTCTTGTGTCAGATGTAGCTTTTGGCGGATCGCCTTCGCTTCAACAGTTTCCAGATCAACGGCAGTGACCCGCATGACCGCAGGGTCGCTGCCCTGCGCATGACCCAGAGCTTCGGTCATAGCCTGAACCAAATCCTCGCCGAATTTTGTCGTCTCGCTCATGGTTTGCTCCTGTACGTCGCTTGGATCGCCTTGAACGCAGGAACCGCCTTGGCCTCTTCCGGCTTTCAATCCGTCTTTTCGTTCTTTCCAAAACCGAGAAGCGCATAGATTGGCGCATCGTCGCTACACCAGTAATAGATGACGCGCGCGCCGCCTCGTTTACCTTTGCCCTTGGCGCTGAATCTCAGCTTTCGGACACCACCCGCACCCGGTATTTCATCACCAGCTTGGGGATTGGTCGCCAGAAAATCAATCACATCCTTGCGCTCATGGTCCATGAACAGAGCCGCTGCCTGTTTGATGAAGAGCGATGCTTCAGCAATTGTTTGCATGGTGTTTTATAACCCATTGGGGTACTTATGGCGATCGAGGTCGTTTTTGTAAACGATCATCACGCCGACCGCTTCCCGACTTCGCCGTTCAACCGTAGCAGTGCCATCACCATCGGCCCGAGCGAAAACTCTCCACGCGCCGCCCGGTTGGTGAGATCACGCAGATAGCCACCGGCGGAATTGATGTGCCCTGCCCTCTCCAGGATACAGGCAATCGCAACCGCTGCATTTTCAGGCCCCATCGTTTCGCAAGCCTCTTGATAGGCCGACGGGCTCACACCCAGCATCGACCTCACCACAACCGCGGCCGACATGAGATCACGCCACCCACCCACAGCACCACCTGGACCGTAGTCGATAATCTGCGGGCATGCCTTCAGCACAACACCCAGAGGAAAGGCCTTCAGCGTCTCAGTTTGCGGTCCGCGTCTCTTGCTCGGCTTTTCGCCCTGCTCTTGTTCAGAGCTAGGTTCAAGTTCATGGAAGGATTCGGGTTTTGAATTCTGTATGTGCTGCTCAATATGAGCATCATTGGTGCTATTAAATTCTGAATTTGACTGCGTATCCAACAGATTAAGGACTTCCTCGCGAAGAAGCTCCAGTTCGTCGAGGATACTGGCGACGTCAGCGATGGTCGGGGAGCGTGGAATGCGGGCAACGAGGTCGATGTACATGGCCTCTATCGCCATCCAGTCGCCGTCAGCCCCCTCCTCTATCGCTGCAGTGATCAGCTTGCGGACATCCCGGCGGCAGATTGTGAGGTTTTCTTTCGCCTTACGGAAGGCAGAACGAGCAGCAACGATTTTCTGCGCGATGACAGCAAGCTCTTCGGACCGGGCAAGGATCGGAGAAAGATCGAAACCGAATGCATTCTCGATCTCGCCGGAACCGTTCTTCCTCGCATAGCGCTTGCCGTTGGCACTATCCTTGCGGATGATCAGGCCTGCATCGACCAAAAGCGCAAGATGACGACGCAACGTGGCGCCTGCCATGCCGTGGGCTCGAAGGATCAACTGAGCGTTTGAGGGAAACACGACGAGCTGCGCGTCCTGGCGCAACTCGTTTTCCGGATAAAAGCTCAGGAGTGCGTCGAGCACAGCCAGGCTGTTAGACTGCAAACCGAGTTCTTCTCTTGCTTCCGCGGCATCACGGAAGACTTTCCATTTCTCAACTGTTTTGCCAGCCTTGATATCGTTTGTGGCCACTTGCCGCTTCACCAAGGCGAGCGTCATAGGCCGCCGCCCAAAGGGCGTCGTTACACTTCCTGTCTGCATTTCTTTCACCCTCTAATAGGCAAAAGAAAACTGCTCACCAAAACGATGCCAAAGACTCTTGACTGTGATTCGGGGAAATGCGATTCTCTGTCTTGCTAGAGATCGAGAAGGGCTTCCACGGTATACCGTTTGGGGGCCTTTTTCTTTTGCGGTTCAGTCTCCACTCTGCTGTTGATCGTTTTCGAAAGCCTCGTAGAGCTTGTCGAGATTATTGGCGAGGTAGGCGCCGAACGCGGCGGCCTGGTCCGAATTTTTGGGAGACTTCAGAGCAATAGTCACGCGCTTCCCGTCGCCTTTGATAGATGCTCGAACCAAGCTTCTTTCGCTTTCCCACGTTTGGACCGGTGATTTGTCTGCTGAGTTTACTGCGGTAAACTTTTCTCTCGGGACCAACCGCTCCAACATCTCGAAACGAGCGTCATGAGTAGAACTGACAAAATCAGGTTCGCGAAGAACAGGTCGTACCTTGTCGGCCATGGCGTCTTCTGACACCGCCCCACCAAGAAAATACCAACGGTCGCGGCCCGGTGCCCTCGCCGCCTTCACAGTGTCGAGAATATCGGCAGGAAATCGCTCGATAGCAGACAGCATCTTCGAGATCGTTGTTTTGTCAGCTCCAAGCGCCAACATGATAGTGTCTCGTCCGAAACCGCCTGTTTCCAAATTGTGTGCGAACATCGCTTTCTCGATGAAAGACAGGTCGGATCGCTGCGAATTCTCTTGTCCTTGGGCAATGACGTGATCACGGTCTTCCAGCGCCTTGACGACGGCACGAACAGGAATTCCGATCTCGCGGGCAGCTCGAACGCGGCGGTGACCAAATACGGTCTGATAGTGTCCTGCCCTTGTGGGGTGCGGACGAACCAAGATGGGGGTGTCCTGACCTCGAGCGCGTATAGCCTCAACGAGTTCCTGAAAGTCCGCTTCGTCCATCGCAACGCGATCCGTGACGAACGAGCTATCGATCAACGCCGTATCGAGCTTGATTACAGTCTCACCCTCAGCCAGACGTCTCTCGATCTCTTGTGCGGCATCTGCACGCGCTGCGAGTTCGTCAATGCTTCTGGTTACGGCACCAAGAGCACCGATTCCCCGCGTGGTCGTGCGGAAGCTCTCTTGAGGTTTTTCCTCGATACCGTCACGGCTGGTCTGCTTGTCTTCTTTCATAATTCCAGACAAGATATTTTTACGAGCCATGGTACGCTCCCTGCCGAAAGTTTACTGCGGTAAACTCAATACGCATCAGTTGCGGCCCCATGCTTTGTATATCAAATCCAGCACTTCGGCATTTACAGCGTCCATTGCTTCAATAGCCCGGTCATATGTTGAACGGGTGAATGCAGCACGCTCAACTTCGTAAAGTGTCTGGTTCGTCATCGCGGCGTCTGAGATCGCGACACTTCGCAACATGGGGTTCAATAGGACATGGTTTTTGAACATGGAACGCATGAACGCCACCATCTGCGTCTGTGGGCCATCTTGTGGATCGTATCGAGTGACAAGATACCGGAGCCAGTCCAGATTCATGTTACCGCCCACATTCTTAAGCGTGCTGAGAATGTCGCCCAGCATCTGCAGGAATTGACACATAGACATAACGTCTAGCATCTGCGGGTGAACTGTAATCAGGACCGCAGTCGCTGCACAGATCGCGCTCATCGTCAGAAAGCCAAGCTGGGGAGGGCAGTCGATAATCACCACGTCGTAATCGTCTGCTACGGACGATAGGGCCTCATCGAGACGAGCGAAGAAAATCCGTCCGTAGTCCTTGCCTTTGCCTTGGGCTAGAATACGTGGGGTATCGTGCTCAAACTCCATCAGTTCAAGGTTTCCAGGCACAAGATCAAGGTTGGGGAAATTGGTCTTGCGAATGATCTCGCTTAGCGGGCGCTGCTGTTCGTCATAGCGGATCGCTCCATAAAGGGTCTCGTTCTCATGCACATCGAACTCGGGCTGCAAGCCATGGATTGCGGAGAGGGAGGCCTGCGGATCAAGATCGACAGCGAGCACGCGATGACCGGACAACGCGAGATACTGCGCCAAGTGCGCGGCACTTGTTGTCTTGCCGCTACCACCCTTAAAGTTGACGACGGCGATTACCTGTAGCTTCTCGCCGGTACGACGATGAGGGACATAATGTGTTCCAGCTCTGCCGCTGTGCTCTAGAAAATGACGCATCGCTTCCATCTGCGTCGCGGTATAAGACCGGCGACCGGAAGGGGTAACTTGGGGCTGCGGCCCTTTGCCTTCGAGGGACAGGTTCTTCAGGTAGCCACTTGTTACTCCGACAAAACGTGCAGCCTCTGCAAGCTGAAACTCGCGTAGGTCCTTCATCGCCCGTGGAGGATACATCTCCAAGCGATGCTGCTTCAATTTTTCCGACAGCTCTTGCGCCTGACCAATGATAAGTTGATCGACATCAGAAATTGCCGTTTTATCGATATGAGCGATATTCAT
>NZ_CP192791.1:0-228159 GCF_033957725.1 Agrobacterium sp. rho-8.1 | reverse complement strand
AGTTAGCTCCGATTCTGAGATGTGGGCAAGAGATTTTAGGTTAACCAAACTTTAACGACAGGGGATGGTCTGCCAGTCATGCCTGTGGTTTTCCCCTTGATAAACAGACATTTACATCACTTTTCTAAAAGCCCGAGTGCCAAAGGGATGTGCAGATTTGCACATGAATCTCGTCTGCCGAGCTCATCGCGCGCTCAAATCCTACGCGAGGGACTAGCGACTCGCTAGAATCACCTGAGGTGCAGATCTGCACATAGGCACACGCTCAACGAGATGATTTCTGTTCGCATGACCCAAATCAAGCGGAGATCATCATGCGGATACTGACCATCGCACCCGACCAATACGAGCGCTATCGCGACGTCCTGAGACAAATGCACCATCTTCGCGCGAGGGTATTTGGCGGACGTCTGGCCTGGGACGTCTCCATCAGCGACGAAGAAGAGCGCGACCAGTACGATGATTGCAAGCCGACTTATCTTCTGGCAATTGCCGACGGTGGAAACGTGGCAGGTTGCGTTCGTCTTCTTCCAGCTTCGGGCCCGACCATGCTGGAGCAAACCTTCCCCCAGCTTCTTGGTACGGGTTCGCTCCGCGCTCATTCCGGCATGGCCGAGAGTTCGCGCTTCTGCGTTGATACGGCCCTGGCTGCGGGAAGGGGAGGGAGCCAGCTCCATCTTGCGACGCTCACCTTGTTCGCCGGTATCATCGAGTGGTCGATGGCAAGTGGCTACAGCGAGATCGTCACGGCCACCGATCTCCGCTTCGAGCGCATCCTGAAGCGAGCGGGATGGCCGATGCAGCGTCTCGGCGAACCGGCTCCGATCGGCAACACCATCGCTATCGCCGGAAGCCTGCCAGCCGACCGCGCCAGCTTCGAGCAGGTATGCCCACAGGGCTATCAGTCAGTTCCCCGGACCGACGGAGCAATGCTCAGGAGCGCTGCGTGACCCAGCTCCGCTCCCATCCTCGCCTGGTCCGCAAACTACAGGACGCACTTGGCGACCAACTCTGCATCGCCCTCGATGACACCACCGTCATCGAGATCATGCTCAACCCGGACGGCCGCATTTTCATCGAACGGCTGGGACATGGCGTTGCACCGGCTGGCTCGATGAGCTCTGCTGCAGCCGAAGTTGTCATCGGCAGCGTTGCGCATGCCCTGCAGTCTGAGGCCGACGACGAGCGGCCGATCATCTCTGGCGAACTTCCAATTGGCGGACACCGCTTCGAGGGGCTGTTGCCACCTGTGGTCTCCGGACCGGCATTCACTATCCGCCGTCGTGCCTCGCGTCTCATTCCACTGACAGAGTATGTGACGTCGAAGGTGATGACGGAAGCACAGGCATCGGCCATTCGAAGCGCGATCGAGGCACGGATGAACATTGTCATTTCTGGGGGTACGGGATCGGGCAAGACCACACTTGCAAATGCCATTATCGCCGAGGTCGTCACTGCGTCGCCGGACGATCGAATGGTCATCCTCGAAGACACGGCAGAAATCCAATGCGCGGCGGAAAATGCAGTGTCGCTGCATACCAGCGAGACCATCAACATGGCCCGCCTGCTGAAAAGCACGATGCGCCTGCGTCCCGACCGCATCATCGTCGGCGAGGTCCGTGACGGTGCGGCGCTGACGCTGCTCAAGGCCTGGAACACCGGCCATCCGGGCGGCGTCACCACGATCCATTCCAACACGGCGATGTCAGCCTTGCGCCGACTGGAGCAGCTGACGGCGGAAGCCAGCCAGCAGCCGATGCAGGAGGTCATCGGCGAAGCCGTCGATCTCGTCGTCTCCATTGAACGAACGGGGAAAGGGAGGCGGGTCCGCGAGGTCATCCACATAGAGGGATACCGCAACGGCCGCTATCAGACCGAACATTATGCCCAGATCGATGAGGACAGCCATGTCGTGTAAAACCAATACCATTCTCACCTGTGCAGCACTGGCCGCGTTCTGTGTTGGCCTGGCAAATCCGGCGCTCGCATCCTCGGGAGGCGGCGGTCTTCCGTGGGAATCGCCGCTGCAACAGATCCAGCAATCGATCACGGGGCCAGTCGCCGGGTTCATCGCGCTGGCCGCCGTCGCCATTGCCGGCGCCATGCTGATCTTCGGAGGCGAGCTGAATGATTTCGCGAGACGGCTTTGCTATGTCGCGCTAGTCGGCGGGGTACTCCTCGGAGCCACCCAGATCGTCGCTCTCTTCGGCGCGACCGGAGCATCGATCGGCGGGGCTACCGCGCAGACCAAGCACAGCATGGCTCAACCCACGACGACGCCCGCCCCGGCAGTGGAGGGCGCTCATGGCTGAGACCGGCTCTTCTTTGGCGCGCTCGCGTGTGCACCGGGCACTCTCCCGGCCAAACCTCCTCATGGGTGCCGACCGCGAGCTCGTGCTGCTGACGGCGCTGGCCGCCAGCATCCTGATCTTTGTCGTCCTAACCTGGTATGCGGCTCTGTTCGGCATCGTGATCTGGCTCGTAGCCGTCGCGGCGCTGCGCATGATGGCCAAATCCGATCCGTTGATGCGCCGGGTTTATCTTCGCCACATCTCCTACAAGACGTCCTATCGCGCGACGTCGTCGCCGTGGCGCAAGTTCTAAGGATTCCAGATGGTAGCGCTCAAATCCTTCCGCCATTCCGGACCGTCGTTTGCGGATCTGGTGCCTTATGCCGGACTCGTTGAGAATGGCGTTATCCTGCTGAAAGACGGTTCCCTGATAGCCGGCTGGTATTTTGCCGGCCCCGATAGCGAGAGCTCGACCGACGCCGAGCGCAACGAGGTGTCGCGACAGATCAACGCGATCCTGTCGCGGCTGGGCTCGGGATGGATGATCCAGGTCGAGGCTATCAGGGTGCCAACGGGCGATTATCCGACTGAGGCTGAATCCCACTTTCCCGATCCGGTGACGCGCGCCATCGACGATGAGCGGCGAGCGCACTTTCAGACGGAAAGGGGGCATTTCGAGAGCCGTCATGCTTTGATCCTGACCTGGCGGCCGCCGGAGCCGCGGCGCTCCGGGATAACGCGGTATATCTATTCGGATGCCGCAAGTCGCTCCGCCACCTACGCCGACAAGGCACTGACAAGTTTCCTGACCTCGATCCGGGAGGTCGAGCAGTATCTCGCCAATGTCGTGTCCATCCGCCGGATGATGACGCGGGAAACCTCGGAGCGCGGCGGCTATCGCGTCGCGCGCTACGACGAGCTGTTCCAGTTTATTCGTTTCTGCGTCACCGGCGAGAACCATCCCGTGCGCCTGCCTGATATTCCAATGTATCTCGACTGGTTGGTGACGGCCGAGTTGCAGCATGGCTTGACACCAATGGTTGAGAACCGCTTTCTTGGTGTCGTGGCGATCGACGGTCTGCCGGCCGAAAGCTGGCCGGGGATCCTCAACACGCTCGACCGCATGCCGCTCACCTATCGCTGGTCGTCTCGCTTCGTCTTCCTCGACGCTGAGGAAGCAAGGGCACGGCTCGAACGAACCCGCAAGAAGTGGCAGCAGAAGGTGCGGCCTTTTTTCGACCAACTGTTCCAGACGCAATCACGCTCGGTCGATCAGGACGCCATGCTGATGGTGGCGGAAACCGAAGACGCCATCGCCGAAGCCTCCTCGCAGCTCGTCGCCTATGGCTATTACACTCCGGTCATCGTGATATTTGAAGAAGACCCCACCCGCCTCCAGGAAAGGTGCGAGGCGATCCGCCGCCTGATCCAGGCCGAAGGTTTTGGCGCACGGATCGAGACGTTGAACGCCACGGATGCCTTTCTCGGTAGCCTGCCCGGCGTCTCCTACGCCAACATTCGCGAGCCACTGATCAACACCCGCAATCTCGCCGACCTCATCCCGCTGAACTCCGTCTGGTCGGGCAGTCCGGTCGCCCCTTGCCCGTACTATCCGCCGGCCTCGCCGCCACTCATGCAGGTGGCGTCTGGCTCGACGCCGTTCCGGCTGAACCTGCACGTCGACGATGTCGGACACACGCTGATCTTCGGCCCGACCGGCTCTGGCAAGTCAACGCTTCTGGCCCTGATTGCCGCTCAGTTTAGGCGTTATGCCGATGCCCAGGTGTTCGCCTTCGACAAGGGCGGTTCAATGCTGCCACTGACGCTCGGCCTCGACGGCGATCACTACCAGATCGGCGGCGATATCGGCCCATCGACTAGTGATGAGGTGAAGGCGCTTGCCTTCTGCCCGCTCGCCGAACTGTCGACTGACGGCGACCGCGCCTGGGCCTCGGAGTGGATCGAGATGCTGGTGGCACTGCAAGGTGTGACCATCACCCCGGACTACCGCAATGCCATCTCAAGGCAGTTGGCGCTGATGGCAGAATCCCGCGGCCGCTCGCTGTCTGACTTCGTTTCAGGGGTCCAGATGCGCGAAATCAAGGACTCACTGCATCATTACACCGTCGACGGTCCGATGGGCCAGTTGCTGGATGCCGAGCAGGATGGTCTGGCGCTCGGTGCCTTCCAGTGCTTCGAGATCGAGGAACTGATGAATATGGGCGAGCGCAATCTCGTTCCCGTTCTCATCTACCTGTTTCGGCGCATCGAGAAACGCCTGACCGGCGCCCCAAGCCTGATCATTCTCGACGAAGCCTGGCTGATGCTCGCCCATCCGGTATTTCGCGACAAGATCCGGGAATGGCTGAAGGTGCTGAGAAAGGCCAACTGCGCCGTTGTTCTTGCCACCCAATCGATTTCGGATGCGGAGCGCTCCGGGATCATCGACGTGCTGAAAGAATCCTGCCCGACGAAGATCTGCCTCCCAAACGGCGGAGCACGCGAACCGGGCACGCGCGAGTTCTATGAGCGCATCGGTTTCAACGAGAGGCAGATCGAGATCGTCGCAACTGCCATTCCCAAGCGCGAATATTACGTCGTCTCAGCCGACGGCCGAAGGCTCTTCAACATGGCGCTCGGTCCGGTCGCGCTCTCGTTTGTCGGGGCGACTGGCAAGGAGGATCTCAAGCAAATACGCGCCCTGCATTCCGAACATGGGGCCGGCTGGCCTCTTCACTGGCTCCAGCAAAGGGGGATCGCCCATGCCGAGACACTCTTTCCGACCTCTTGAGGTTCACCCTGCGGTGTTCCTCGTTGCAACTGCGCTTGCGATTGCACAGCCACTTCCCGCCCGAGCCGGCGGCGTGACGGGCGAGGCAACCGAATGGACGCAGCTCGCCAACAATGCCGAATTGATCTCGCTGGTGGGCAAGTCGGCTGAGCAGGTGAACAACCAGATCACCCAGATCTCGCAGCTTGCCGAGCAGATCCAGAACCAGATCAACATCTACAAGAACATGCTGCAAAACACGGCGCAATTGCCAAACCACGTCTGGGGTCAGGTCGAGAGCGACCTCGAGAACCTGCAGAGCGTCGTCGCCCAGGGGCAGGGGGTCGCGTTTTCCATGGGAAATATCGATGACGTTCTCAAGCAGCGTTTTCAGAGCTTTTCCGAGATGAAGAGCAATTTGCCTGATGGAGCGAGTTTCTCTTCCACTTATCAAAACTGGTCCGATACCAATCGCGACACGATCGCCGGTTCCCTGAAGGCCGCAAACCTCACGGCGGACCAGTTCTCAAGCGAGGAAAGCACGATGTCGTCGCTGCGGTCGATGTCGGAAACGGCCGACGGGCAGATGAAGGCGTTGCAGGTTGGACACCAGATCGCTGCACAGCAGGTCGCGCAAATGCAAAAGCTGCGTGGGCTCGCTTCCCAGCAGATGACGATGATGAGCACGTGGTTTCAGTCGGAACAGGCGCAAAAGGATCTCGCTCAGGCACGCCGGGAACAATTCTTCAGCGGAAGCGAACGCGATATCCGCGCCGGTCAGGAGATGAAGCCGAGATGGTGATCGTTCATCCCGCCCGGCGCATTGAGCTCGCCCTTATCGCGATCGGCCTCTTTCTGATCGCGAGCACGCCGGCTCTGGCGCAGCAGGGTCAAGTGCTGACGACTTTAGAGAGCTCCGTGGTTGCAGCCGCAAAGGGCTGGGAGGCGACCGTCATGAATGCCGCGCGCTCGTTGTTCTGGATCCTGGCAGGTATCGAGGTTGGTATCGCCGCGGTATGGCTGGCGATTAACGCCGCATCGCTTGACAGCTGGTTTGCCGAACTCGTGAAACGCATCATGTTCATCGGGCTCTTCGCCTTCATCCTCGATCAAGGACCTACCTTCGCCAAAGCGGTCGTCGACAGCCTCTATGTAATCGGTGCCGGCGGTGGCTCGGCGTCGCCGGCCAATATTTTCGACGCCGGTATTCGTGTCGCAACCAAGATGTCGGAACAGGCGAAGTTCGGTCTTTGGGAAGACAACGCGCTGGCGATCGCCGCCGTTTTTGCCATGGTCGTGGTCGTCGTCTGCTTCTCGCTCGTTGCCGCCATCTTCGTGTCGGTGATGGTGGAAATGTATGTGGGACTGCTCGCCGGCATGATCATGCTTGGATTGGGTGGTACGTCCTACACCAAGGACTTTGCCATCAAGTATCTGGTCTACGCCTTTTCCGTCGGTATGAAACTGATGGCGCTGGTCATGATCGCCAAGATCGGCTCCGACATCCTGCTGGGCCTGGCGGAAGCACCGACAGCAACCTCTGAGCAGTTCATCACCACACTGGCGATCGCCGGCATATCAGTCGTGGTTTTTGTCATCGCCATGTATGTGCCACCAATTCTGCAGGGTGTCGTTCAGGGCGCCTCCGTCTCTGGTGGCATGGAATCGATCCGCCACGGCGGTCAGGCCGCATCCTTTGCGACAGGCGCAGGCTTTTTGGCGACGGCAGCAGCCAGCAGAGGATTTCAGGCGGCAAGTGCGGCGAGGGCAGGGGGAGCGTCCCTCGGTAGTGCCGCCATGCGTGGCATGGAGGCAGGCATCGGCGGTGCGACCAGTGCGGTCGGCTCAGCCGCGAAGGACAAGGCGGTCGGGTCACCCGGCGCCTATGCCGGATCTCTGCTGGGCTTGGCCAATGCCAAACTCGACAAGCAGCCGGGTCGGACCGCATCGCCTCCACCACCGCCACATAACGAGAACATATCACTGGAGGCCAATCAGCCATGACTGGGCCCAATCCGCTTGATAATCCCGATCTTTCAAATCCCTATCTCGCCGCCCGCAACGAATGGAACGAGCGCTATGGATCCTATGTTAGATCTGCCGCCGCGTGGCGCATTGTCGGCATCGCCGGCATCACCATGGCTGTGATCGGTTTTGGCTACGCGCTGTATCAGAGCACCCAGGTAAAGCTCGTTCCCTATATCGTCGAGGTCGACAAGCTCGGCACGGCCGTCAATGCCGGGTTTCCGCAGCAGATCGAATATGCCGATCCACGTGTGGTGCGCGCCACCCTCGGCAGCTTCGTGTCGAATTTTCGAAGTGTGACGCCGGACGCCGTCGTTCAGAAGCAATATATCGACCGCACCTATGGGCTGCTAAGGACATCCGATCCCGCGACCGAGAAGATCAATGCCTGGTTCCGCTCGAACTCGCCCTTCGAGAAAGCGAAGAACTCGACTGTCGCCGTCGAGGTTAACAATATCGTCGCGCTGTCGAACCAGAGCTACCAGCTTGACTGGACCGAATTCGAGCGCGATCGGCGCGGCAAGGAAACCGCCGTCCGCCGTTTTCGCGGCATTGCCACCGTGACCCTGACGCCGCCGCAGGACGAGGGCGTCGTCCGCTTGAATCCCATCGGTCTCTATCTCCGCGACTTCGACTGGACAGCGCAGCTTTGAAAGGCATGGCCCGAACATGATCATCCTACGCACAAGACCACGAGCCATGCTGATAAGCGCTCTCGCCTCGGCAACATTGGCGTATTCACTGGTCGTTCCTCTCCATGCTATTGCTGCCGAAGGCGTCACCGCCAACGAAGCAAAGGGCATGGGAATCTCAACCCAGTGGCGCGGGTCGCGCGGCTTGGTGACCAAGGGGGCCGACGGCAAGGTGATCTTCCTCTACGGCGAGGTCCAGCCATCCGTCGTCTGCTCGCCGCTGCAGGTTTGCGACATTGAATTGCAAGGCGGCGAGGTGGTTCGCGATGTGCTGGTCGGCGATACCGTGCGCTGGAAGGTAGAGCCCGCGACGTCGGGTGCTGCTGGCGGTCAGGCGATCCACCTGATCGTCAAGCCATCGGAGCCGGGTCTTGTGACCTCAATGGTGGTGACGACGTCCAGGCGGACCTATCACATTCAGCTCAAATCCCATTCGACCCAGTATATGGCACGCGTCGGGTTTGAATATCCGGAGGACGTTTCGGCAAAGCTGGCCGACATCAACGCCCGGATCGAGGCGAGCACCATTCCGGGTGCAGGCGTCCCTGCTGGACAGTTGAACTTTTCCTATTCGGTCTCGGGCAACGCAGGCTGGCGGCCTACGCGGGTCTATTCCGATGGGTCGAAGACCTACATCCAGTTTCCACGCTCGATCACCAGTCAGGATGCGCCGGTTCTGTTTGTCACGTCAGGCGGGCAGAACCGGATCGTCAACTACCGCATGAAGGGCGACATGATGGTCGTTGATTACCATGTCGATCGCGCGGTGCTCGTGTCGGGGGTCGGTTGGAAACAGGAAAAGATCACCATCAAGCGTGGAGGGCGGTAATGAACATTACTCTCTCCCATTCGCGCGCCTTGCAACCGCTGCGCAACTTTGCAGCAGCCTGCGCCATCGCCGCCCTTCTTTCCGGATGCCAGTCGATCGGAACAGAAGGGCTCGTTTCCAGCACCGCGCCGCCAGAAATCTCCGGTCCGGCGGCGAGTGCCATAGCCGGCGATATGGTGAGCCGCCTTGCCGAACAGATCGGGCCGGGAAAAGCCACCGTTGCGCTGAAAACTGATACCTCGCCCTTCGGTCAGGCGATGGAAGCGGCGCTGAAGGGATGGGGTTATGCCGTCGTCACCGACCAGAAGACCGACAGCGGCGCAACGGTCATCCCGCTGGCCTACGTGATCTTAGACCTCGATGGTCAGGTATTGGCTCGGCTTTCGACAAAAAGCGTCGAGCTCGGCCGCGCTTATTCCGTCACGGCAAGTGGCGCAACGCCCGCGAGCGCCTTGTCGCTGATGCGGCGTGGGTGAGGGAGAATCCTATGCTGCAATCTCTCAATCTCGGCGGCGCGCGTAATAGCGAGGCCCAATCCACTATCCGGCGGATCAACCGCCTGCCGGTCGTCGTCGTCATCGTTCTGGCACTCGCGTTTCTGTGCGTCATCTTCTACGGGCTTGCATCCAGAGGACTGTACTTCGGCAGGGACACCGGCCCGGAGACGAGCTCTGGCAACCCGGCCTCAACCTTTGCCGACCAGATCAAACGCGGCGTCACCGATGGGATTATCGGCGAGCCGCAGCAGCAGACCTCATTTCAGCCGACGCCGATAGAGACAAAGAAAACGGAAGAAAAGACCAACAATCCCTTCACGCCGCAGCCAGGGCAACGCGAGGTGCAGCAGCGCGGCCAAGAGATCGAAGCGGAAGCCGTCTGGCGGGTCCGTCTTCAGCGGGAACAGCAGGAACAGGTTCTACGGGAGCAACAGCGCCAGCGCATGGCCCGCCTGCAGGCGAATAACGCTGCCTATGATGCGCCGCTTGCCATTGATCGCGGCAAACTTGAAGCGCGTGCGGATACGACCGTAGGCGCGGCTGCAAGAGCCGCGACAGTTCCGACAGATACCGCAAGCTCCCCCGATCTCTATGCGGCGGCGCTGCGCGCCGGGCTCGGTGGTCAAAACATTGATCCCAACGCACAAGGTGCCAAGGAGGACTTCTTCAACGCCGATCTGAAAGAGCTTGGCTACCTGCCGAACCGTGTCGTGCCACAACGATCAGCCTTCGAACTGAAGCGCGGTTCGGTCATTCCGGCAACACTGATCACTGGTATCAATTCAGATCTGCCGGGGCGGATCACCGCCCAGGTGAGCCAGAGCGTTTACGACAGCGCGACAGGGCGTCATCTGCTCATTCCGCAAGGCACGAAGCTCTTCGGTCGCTATGACAGCAAGGTGTCCTTTGGACAGAAACGCGTTCTTGTCGTTTGGACCGACATCGTCTTTCCGAACGGCTCAACACTGCAGATCGGCGGCATGTCGGGAACGGATGCGCAAGGGTATGGCGGGTTCCAGGACAAGGTGAACAATCATTATTTGAAGACGTTCGGCTCGGCGGTGCTGTTTGCCCTGATCGGAACAGGGATCGACATGGCCGTTCCGGAAAGCTCGACGCTCGCGACCCAGGACACGGCCTCGGATGCGACGCGGCGGAATTTCGCAGAAACGTTTGGTCGCGTCGCCGATCGTACCATCCAACGCAATATGGATGTTCAGCCGACCCTGGAGATCAGGCCCGGCTACAAATTCAATGTCCTTGTCGATCAGGACATTGTTTTCCCGAGGATTGATAGAAACTAACACCGGTCAGCGGTTTATAGCGCGTCAAACCCAAAAAATGTTCTGGCTGTCTGTTGCCTTGTAGAATTTTGGTGGATTAATCGGCCCGTTGGCGATTTCGACTTGGTAGCGACTTTGCATAAGCAGCCGCCTCGCCGGAATACGGAAAATCATCACCAATCTGGACATCGTTGTCGTAGACTTTAAAAACAGGTCCATCTGCTTCGACGATCTTGTAGCCGTTTTGACCTGCCACTGAAGTTTCATCCGGCTGCGATTAGAGCCTCGGCGGTTTTTGATACGCCAAATGGCGCGGTGGGAGCAACCGGCGGCAACGCGAAGCTTCCACTTTGCGTAGCGTTGGAGCCGGTTGCGGCGATGATCCCGGCATAGTCCGCCGGGGTCTGGTATCCGAGCGATGAGTGCGGCCGGAAATTGTTATAGTCGTCGGCCCATTCCGCAATGGCGCTGCGGGCATGATCGAGCCCAAAGAACAAACTTTCATTGAGCAGTTCGTCGCGCATGCGGCCGTTAAAACTCTCGACATAGCCGTTTTGCATCGGTCTTCCCGGCGCAATGTAGTGCCACTCAACCTTATGATCCTTTGACCAGGCAAGGATGGCATTCGAGGTTAGTTCGGTCCCATTGTCTGAGACAATCATGCCGGGCTTGCCCCGTCGCTCGATAAGCGTCGTCAGTTCTCGCGCGACACGGCGGCCGGAGATCGATGTGTCCGGGATCGCCGCCAGGCATTCGCGCGTGACATCGTCGACCACATTGAGGACACGGAAGCGTCTGCCGCAGGCGAACTGGTCGTGGACGAAATCCAGCGACCAGCGGGCATTTGCCTTTGCTTCGACGAGGATCGGCGCACGCGTACCGACAGCACGACGCCTGCCTTTCCGCTTGCGCACGGAAAGACCTTCCTCGCGATATAGCCGGTAGATGCGATTGATACCAGACGGCTCTCCGTCTCGTCGAAGCAAGACGAACAATCGACGATAGCCGAACCGGCGGCGCTCATTGGCCAGATCGCGCAACTTCGCTCGCAGCTCTAACTCAGGTGGTCGACTGGATTGATAACGGACCGTCTTGCGGTCGGCAGATATGATCTGGCAGGCCCGCCGCTCCGAAAGCCCCATTGTGACCTTCAGATGCGTGACGGCTTCACGCTTGGCGGCAGGCCCTACCATTTTTTTCCAAGAAGCTC
This sequence comes from Agrobacterium sp. rho-8.1, assembly GCF_033957725.1. Classification (NCBI taxonomy): domain Bacteria; kingdom Pseudomonadati; phylum Pseudomonadota; class Alphaproteobacteria; order Hyphomicrobiales; family Rhizobiaceae; genus Agrobacterium; species Agrobacterium sp. rho-8.1. The sequence continues at coordinate 216,562 of NZ_CP192791.1, read as the reverse complement.
ACGAAGAGCGGCAACATCCAGCATCTGCTCGGCCAACAACTTCTTCAGCTTTGCATTCTCGTCCTCAAGCGCCTTCAGACGCTTGGCCTCCGACACCTCCATGCCGCCGTATTTGGCCTTCCAATTATAAAAGGTCGCCTCGGAAATACCGTGCTTGCGGCAAAGATCAGCGGCCTTAACGCCCGCCTCCTGCTCCTTCAGCACACCAATAATCTGCTCTTCCGTAAATCTCTGCTTCTTCATAAGTCCGTCCTCGATGAGCCGGACTATAATCGAATCTGGAGGAAATTCTCAGTGGCAGGTCAGTTTACGTACTCGATACTCGGCGTTTTCCAACCCATGCTTAGCTCTCCTATCTTGCTGCCGTTCTCTATCCTATTTCGGAACTAGAAACGGCTATTCGATGATCTGATGAAAGCATATTGCTAAAATTTCTTAGATGTGGGTGCGCGCAGGTCCGTCCTAAATGTCTATTTCTCCCGTCCAACACTCTATATAGGGCTGAGACGAGGCTTAGATTCGATCTGACATCTTTCATCCTCCTGTCAATCAGCACGGGACATTCGCCCCTTTGAATTGTCAAATCCCCCCTTAACCTACTGGACAATCCGCCAGGACTCGAAATGCCTCACGTTGAATTCATCCTTCGATCTTCAATCTGGCTTTTCGGAAGTAGTGTTAAGTATCATCGGCTCGTTCCGTAATTATATGAGCAAACAATCCCATTCCTGTGATCAATATAGGGTACGCAGAAAATTTGCGATAGGACCGCTTCCAGTGTGATTATGTAGAATGGTGAAACGAGAGCTTCGTGGTGATTGCATTTTCGAATCCATCAACAAAAAATCAATATGAAAGATAATTTTGCAGTAAAACTTTAAGAAATATCTGGAATATTCTCGTGAAAATCCATAACTGGACGGGAACCATGAAACGTAGCGCACTTGCCTCTATTGCATTGACCATCTCCATGTCTGCTGCAAATGCTCAGACGATTGGTGTGTCGATGTCGGATTTGGACAAATTTAGAACGGCGTTGGTCGATGGCGTGAGTGCGCACGGAAAGACAATTCCTGGCATCAAGCTCGTGACCGAAAATGCCAAAGGTGACGGAGAGCTTCAGAAGAAGCAAATTCAGAAATTTGTGACTGACAAGGTTGACGCTATCATCGTGGTGGTTTCCGACGGAGACCTTGGACCTCAGTTGACGAAGATTGCGGCCGATGGCGGCGTGCCATTGGTCTACCTCAACAATGTGCCCTCCAACCTCGAAGACTTGCCAGCCACTCAAGCTGTCGTCGCCTCCAACGAAAAAGAGTCGGGTACGATGCAGACGAAGGAAGTCTGCTCTCGCCTTAAGGGCAAGGGTCGCGTCGTTGTCTTGATGGGTGAACTATTCAGCCCCGCAGCGCGCACACGGACCCAGGATATTGTCGATGTTATTGCCACACCAGAATGCAAGGGGCTCGAGATCGTTGAGCGACAGGCTGCCTATTGGTCGCGCGACTATGCCGACCAGCAGATGCAGGAATGGCTGGCTGCTGGCGTAAAGTTCGATGCCGTCATCGCCAACAATGACGAAATGGCGCTTGGCGCAATTCGAGCCTTAAAGAAGGCAAACGTGCCCATGAAGGACGTTGTGGTTGCCGGTATCGACGCGACGGACGACGCTTTGGCTGCGATGGTCGCCGGCGAACTCGATGTGACCGTGCTTCAGAGTGCGACAGGACAAGGCGCCGGCGCACTGGATGCAGCTGTTAAGCTTGCCCAGAAGAAGACCTTGCCGCGAGAGAACAACATTCCGTTCGAACTGGTCACGCCGCAGACCGTCACAAAATATCTGCCGAAGAGCCAGTAAATAGAAGAGGTCTGACATGCTTTCTTTATGGAATAAGCGCGGTATTCGTGCGCAGATCACCGCCGGATTTGTACCCTTGATTCTTCTGATGAGCTTGCTGACAGCAATGGCGATTTCGGGATTGAACGGGCTCGCCTCTATCTTCACATCCTACCGCGCGACCACAAGCCAAAGTCTTGCGATTTCGGAGTACAGCGACCGCTTGAACGACATTCAGATGTCAGTCGAGGCGTTCCGCGCAACGCCCGGCGAGGCGATCGTGGAACGCTTTCGTTCAGGTGTGAAGGGTTTTGAAGGCACCAACCAGCGCTTTGAGGGCAACGGTGAACTCGCGGCCGGTCTTGCGACGATCCGTACGGATATCGCCTCCTACAGCCAAGCTTTCGAGCAAATCGTCGTACTGCAGGCTAAGCGCGATGCATTGTTGTCCAAGGTCACCGAGTTTGGTCCGTGGACGAGCGTCGCGCTTAACGATGTCATGACCAGCGCGGGACGCCAGGGTGACGTACAGCTACTGCGAAAAACAGCCGCAACACTGGAAGAGCTGAACCGCAGCCTCTATTACTCCGAGCGCTTTGTGCACGGCGGAGACTTTGCAGCCTACGATACGGCGCAGACAGCACTTGCCGAAGCTGTATCCCTGAATGAGGGTGCGGTGAAAGCTGCGATGAATGAGCTGCAGAAAAAGCGCCTTCTCGGTGCCAACCAGCTCATGCAGAACTACACAGCTCGCCTTGCAGACCTGAAAACTGTGCTCCAAAACAGCGACACTATTCGTCAGACGCAGCTCAGTGTGCTCGCGCCGAAGATCTCCGACGAATTTAAGAAACTGCAAGCCAGCATAGCCGGCGCACAAAAAACACTTGATGGTTCAGTAGACGATACGGTGGCTTCCGCCAGCAATACGACGCTTGTCATCAGCGGTATCCTGATTATTATTGGACTTGTCCTGTCCTATTTCATCGGTAAGTTGATATCCTCTGCTGTGAGCAAGATGGCCCATTCCATGGAACGGCTGGCGCGAGGCGACGATCAGTTCACGATAGCCGGCACTGAGTTCAAGCATGAGTTGGGTGCCATGGCGCGCTCGCTGAAGGTCTTCCAGGAGACTGGACGCGCCAAGCTGATTGCCGAGACCAACGCCGAACGTGCGCGTCTGGCGGCAGAGGAAGAGCGCCTGCGCCAAGAGGCCGAGCGCCTGAGCGATGCCGATGTGATGGAACATGCTTTCCGTCAGATCTCCTTGGGGCTCGACGCGCTATCGAAGGGTGATCTGACCGTCAGGGTCGGCGAGGTTGATCACCGTTACGTCAAAATCCGGGACCACTTCAATAGCTCGGTGGAAAGTCTCCAGGATGTGGTCGACTCTGTTGTGCGTGCAGTGGGCACCATCCGGTCTGGCCTTGCAGAAATTTCCACCGCCTCCAATGATCTGGCACGTCGTACCGAACAGCAGGCAGCCTCGCTCGAGGAAACCGTGGCGGCACTGGGGGATGTGACACGTGGTGTGAATGAAACGGCCGAAGGCGCAAGCCGCGCCCAGAACGTGGTGACGACGGCTCGAACCACCGCCGAAAAGGGCGGTGACATCGTCTCTCGGGCTATCTCCGCGATGACGGAGATTCAGGGATCTTCGTTGAAGATCGGAAATATCATAGATGTCATCGATGGGATCGCTTTCCAGACGAACCTTCTCGCGCTGAATGCCGGCGTAGAAGCTGCACGAGCGGGGGAAGCTGGGAAGGGCTTTGCAGTTGTCGCACAGGAAGTTCGTGAGCTTGCCCAGCGTTCCGCGAAGGCAGCCCGTGAAATCAAGGATCTGATTTCTACGTCGGCGAAGCAAGTTGACGCTGGCGTCCGGCTGGTGGGCGAGTCCGGGGTCTCGCTTGACCAGATCGTTAGCCAAATCAGCGTCATGAACGCAACCATCACTGAGATTGCCGTATCATCTCGGGACCAGGCCCACAGCTTACGCGAGGTGTCCGCCGCGGGTGACGAGATGGACAAGGTCACGCAGCAGAACGCAGCTATGGTTGAGGAAACCACAGCGGCCGCCCAGAGCCTATCGCAAGAGACCGAAGGTCTTGCTGAACTTTTACGTGGGTTCAAGACAATGACCGGCCGCAGATCAGAAGACGCCTACTACGCGATGGCTTCTTGATAACCGAGTTCATAGAGGATGATGAAGTGGATTTAAGGTAATCGGCCATCCGAGCTTTGCCGTTGCGGGTCTCCGCTTTCAGACGATTGACTAGGTCAACGACATCGTAGAAGCGCCCACACGTGCCGTAACCGATGAGCGTACGCACAGTTGCAATGGCAAACTGGCTCAAATTTAACCGGACAATCAACACCCCGCAAGCGCACCAGGTTAGTGGCTTCTGCCTGGGGAGCCGAGTAAAAACGAGAAAGCTGCAGTCCGTTTTGTGCCGGTGGGCGAACCTGTCAGCACGAACGATCGCGCCGCTGTTCGTTACCTCCTACAACATATCGTAGCTGATCAGGTCGAGTTGTGGCGCACCTGTGTTGAGGATCGTATCACGTGCGATGAAGGCGTAACGTTTGCCTTCTTCCAAAGGCACTGGCATGAGCGTCGGCACTGCGTCGTTGACGTAGAGCACCACATCCTTCCCGTCCGCTGTCCGCACCTGCATTGCCGGACCGATGAAGCGCGAGCGTGGTTCGTTGACCGCCAGATTTCGGTCGTTCTTATCTGGTGACTTGGAAACTATCGTCGCCTCGAACCGCAGAAGCTTCTGGAAGACTGGGTCCTTAGCCGGGTCGAAGGGTCTTCTGCCGCTTGCACGGTCGGACCGGTTTTTCCGTTTCGCCGCATCATAGTCTGCAAAAGTCGGATAGCGCACGGACCACTCAAGTGGCTTTGATTGGTTCATTACACGGTAGGCCGCGCCCGCAAGTGTCGAACTAATTCTCTGTCCAGGTACCTTTTCAGATATCTGGTTCACAAAGCTCTGTAACCGGCGCCTTGGCGAGTCGTCATTTTCAAACAAAACCTGCAGGCCAGGCCCCAGGGCCACGCCAACTTGTTTTGTGCCCGGAGCGACGACAAGAACAGCGCCGTTGCCCACATCCAGCTTGCCAACCCGCATCTGGCGCATAAAGTCCAGCGCATACCGGTCAGGATCCCGACCTTGCAGGTCCTTGACTGCAACTGTGACCACCTCGACATTGGCGGCCGACGCGAACTGAAAGGCGATCGTTTGCAGTTTGTCGCGCACAAGAGGATCGAACGCGCCAGCCTCGTCATAGACAAAACGGTCAAATTTTGATGGCGTAGCCTCGTCTGAAAGCTTCGGCAGACGGTCGATAACAGCGGGGCCAATGGTCTTGGAGCCGCCATTGGGTTTCAACGATGGCATGTCATCGAATGGACCCGGAATGTCTGGTATCTGCGCCGTTTTGGTGTGATCGGATGGGATTGCCGGAGCTTCTGCAACGACGGTCGGCACCTCCGGCACGCTCTGTTCAGCATGTGGTGCAGACGGCTCCGCTAAAGCAAGGGATTGATCATCGTCGCAGCTTTCCCGCTGCTGTTCGCAAGATTGTGCCCAGCCTGCCTGGACGGCATCAAGCCTTCTCTTGCGTCCGGGGTGGGTTGGTCCATCGGCCTGAGGGATAAGCGTGGCAATCGCTTTCTCCGCTTGTGACAAAGTCGCCCCCATCTTGAAGAGAACGAAGCCTGAGAACTTGTCAGCTTCCAATTCTATCGGAGGCTTGCTGCCGCCTTGCAGAAGTGTGTGGCCGGAAAGATGGTGGCCGATTTCGTGAGCAAGGATAGAGGTTCCGCTCCAGTCATAGTCTCCCGTGGCGCGTGCTATCTCCTGCATGAACTGCCGGTTGTATGCAATGACTCGCTTCGGAACGCCGTCTTGCCCCATTACTATGAGTGCCGCAGCATTCGGCACTGCGCTTTCCGTGATCGTGAAATTCTGCGGCAGACCGGTGAAGCGCATGATCCGGGATACAGCGGCGGTCCCATTCGCCTCGGTTGAGATCTTCAATGTGCTCGCATCGACCTTTAACGCCTTGCCATCGTAGGAACAGGCTTGCAGCAGCTCGGAAAGCTGGGTGGTCAGTTCGGTTTCGTCGGCTTTGCTTGCGTCCGAATTATCCTTCCTCGCCTCTTTATCTCCAGAAGATGCCGGAGGCTGGTCCTGCGCAACAAGCACGCCTCGTTCAGCTTCTTCCAGTTTCGAGAACATCGAGTTGCATATCGCCTTGTCGTCCTGCGTTGGCCAGATAGTCGCAGAATTCGCGCCAGCCGCACCTGGTGTCAGGATAGATCCCGCGGCGACGCTTGCGCATAGAAATAGGGTTCTCATGGTGTCTTCCTTTCATGTCTTCGCTTCAGTCAGGAAAGTTGCGCCATGACTATTCGGATGATGGCGCGCGCATAAAGATAGAAGAGACCTTCCTTCGACAAGTAAAATAGGCCTGCTCCGATTGCGGGCCACCACCATTGTTGTCGCCAATCAATGGCGAAAAACTGTCCGAAAGCAAAAAATACGATCCCGACTTCCACAAAAGGCATATAATAGCCGGTGTAAAAGCGGTGAGACTTGACCATCTGTGCATTGGAATCGAGCAATAGAGGTGACAAATTGATGATGTTGGCGACTATGATAACGAACTGGGCATAAGTCGCCAGCACAAGGTGTTCGATAAAACTGAACCCCTGTCGCGTCCAGAAGACGATGTTTGATGCTATCAATATTGCCAGGATACCGAGCGAGAACGACCATTTTGACCAGGATTGCACCAACGCCACTGCCTTGCTGAGCCGCTCGTCCTGGGTGCCGAGATAGTCCACCTGCGCAATAACCAAGAGCAGGACGACAATCGCCGCGAGAAGCAGTTTGAGAGGATTAGTGTGGCTTTTCCGCTGCCCAAGAACATACTTACGGGCAACTGCGCCAGGCCTCGTGACAACGCGAAAGGCAGATTTTGCCATGTCAGCTTCAAACCAGCGAAGCTTCTCCCAAGCCTCGTCGTGCAGGTGCGAAGAGTTCAACCGCTGTGCTTTCTTCTGTCCGCAAATATGACAATATTTATCGCGCAGAGGCTCACCGCAGTTGCGGCAGATTGGCTCCTCAAAGAAACGATCGAATACACGGGAGATGTCGTTCGCCGTAGGTTTCTCATCCAAAACTGATCCGGTTTCTGGCGATTGTTCCATGCAGATCTCCGCGCGTCATTATGTATTTCACTGCGAACCGGGGCGGTACCTCAGTCCATGCAGTGTATAATCGGTTTCGGATCACTGCAGAGCTCACCGAAACAGCCCAGATAATAACTCAATATTAGCTCTAGCTCTGGTGAGTTATTTCACACAGATGGCCTCTGTAACAACAGGTGCGTTGGTTCAGATCCCTTCAAGGTATTCGACTCGGAAAATTCTTGATCGTGCGTTAGATGCCTATGAAATGTAGAGCGCGGCCATAGGGTCTGGGTTTTGACGCTCATAGGTAAGCCGCAGCGGCTCCTCTTGGCTAAAGCGCGAGGGTCGCCGAGCGTGACACATTCTAATCAATCGCCGAAGAGGATGGTGCCATAGTCGGTGGCACCATGCAGAATATGGATGATGACTACCTTTTCATTGTCAACGCGGTAGAAGATCAGGTAGTCGCCGTGAACGCGTCGATGAATTCTATGAAGTTCATAGCGCGGCACGAGGGAGAAGCCGCTGGGGTTATCGACAAGTTCTTCACATTTGCCCCGTAGTTCCCGAATGAATGAGAGGGCGCGCCGTGGATTGCGCTCAGCAATATGATCGACGATTTGCTCAAGATCGTTCTCGGCCTCATCGGAAAACTCGAGGATCATGCCGATTTTTCGGCCTTGTCAGCCATCGCACGATATTTCGTGTCGAGACGACTGAAGACTTCGCTTGCCGGCTTAGTCCGACCAGCGTCCGCATCAGAGATGCCGCGCATTATGGATGCATCCAGCGCAACTAGCCGGGTCTCGCGGTCTTGAACCAGTCGAACACCTTCACGCAGGACTTCGCTTTTCGAGCCGTAGCGACCTGTGTTAACGAGCTCCTGAATGTAGCTTTCTAGCTGCTTTCCCAGATCGGCGCTGATCATGCTCTCCTCCATTATGTTGTGGCGAAAGCAATATACGCGTTTATCAACTATTATCAATGAGAGGCATATTTGTTCTTTCTTTACCGTTAGCCTGTGACCATTCATGCCTCTACGATCGGCGGTATGGACTTTGATGAGCCAAGTTCCGCTGGGCAGGATCCTGCTAACAAGAAATTTGAGAACGCCGTGGCCACATCGTCCTTTGCGCTACGACATACCTAGCGTTTAACCAATGTGTCATAGGTTCGATTTTCATCAAGGCGGTCGACTCGGACTGGTGGGTCGGCGTCCAATTTCCATTAACGGCAACACAACCAATCGAACGATGAAAGTCTACTCCGACTCAAAGTTCCTGATCGAGGGTTTCGGACCTTTAGCCTGACGCCGTTCAAGTCACTCTGCAGCGATCGCTGTAGAGCGGGAGGACGCATTCAAGAGTAAAGACGCTTCCCTGATGGCCTGATCAATCCGCAACTGAATGATAGGGGACGGTTGGCCTTCGATGAAATCCCTGCCGGATGCGTAAATGGCGGTGGGCAACACGAACGCTTCGAAGAATCCGAACAGGGGACGCAGCTGGTGTTCCACCACAAGCGAATGGCGGTCGCCGCCGCCAGTTGCCGTAAGGATGATGGGTTTGCCTCGCAAGTCCGCCGGATCAAGCAGATCGAAAACATGTTTGAAAAGGCCGGTATAACTTCCCTTATAGGTCGGAGATCCGATCACCAGCGTTTTTGCGTCAATTATGGTTTTGACAATCTGTCTCGCCGCTGGATCCAGTTCCGCGACAGATCGCGCGGCTGCAAGGGACGGGCCCAAATCTTCAACGTCGAACACAGCATGGTTGGAGCCAGTTTGCCGCGCGAGTGAGACGGTGATCCGCTCCACGAAGCTGCGAGTGCTCGAAGGGCGGTTGATGTTGCCGGAGAAGCCGACGATCAGATCATCACTCATCTTATTTCCTTATCATATTTCGATGAACACTCAGCGTTTATGCCGATTTCTTCAGGGCTGCGTGGTCGCTGTGAAGAGCACGATTAGCTTCATCTTTGTTCCACCGGCTGAATGCGGCTTTGCCAAGCATTGCGACAGACGTATCTTCCTGGGGTGCGTGAACGAGAACCGACTGAACATCGCGGAAATGACGCTCCAACCCAAGATCTGCGCTGAGGCCTGGATTGCCAATGCCACGAACGGCAATCTGCACGGCATCGCGCAGCTGACGACCGGCGAGAAGGCGTGCCCTAATCAGTCTTTCCGCTTCGGGCTGACCATGTTCGAGTGCTCCGAAGATAATCTCTCTGGCACCGGTGACGAGAAGATCGATTTCGCCAGACAGCGTCACGAAACGTTCTGTTTTGGCAATTGCGTGACCCAGATTGGCTGGAACACGCTCATGCGCGAAACGAATGAAAGCAGCCTGCGCAGCTTCCGCCGCACCGAGATAGATTGCAGTCAGCGCGAGATTGAACGCAGCATGGGCGCGATTGTCCTGCTGAGCGACGGATGGATCGATCAGATCCAGCACGTTTTCAGCCGGTATTTCGACATTGACGTATTCGACATCGTGGGAGCCGGTGGCACGCATACCAAGACTGCTCCAGTTCTCGATGACATGAATGCCGGGGAGCTTGTTGGGAACGACGAAGGTGCCGACGCGCTCGGGCGTTTCATCTGTATGTGCCCAGACAAGGAAATGAGTGAGACCTTGCGCCCCGGTCACGAAACGTTTTCGACCGGAAATGGACCAACCATTTGCGGTCCGGTGCGCAATCGTTGCTGGTAAGCCGCCGCGTGCTGGCGAACCGAGTTCCGGCTCGACGCGAGCAGCATTGAGCAGCAGCGGCTGCTGTTTGCTTTCGGATAACAGACGGCGGTAGAGGTCTTCCGGCCAGTGATTTTTGACCGCCTGACCCAAGTGGTTGAAGATCGTCATGGCGCTGATCAGTGCAACCGAAGGGTCGCCACGCCCCAAAGCCGCAAGAATGAAGGCCACATCCTTGAGTGAAGCGCCTTTGCCTCCGTAGCGTGTTGCAACCGTGCTTTCGAGAAGCCCGCTGGCATGCACGGCACGAATGCCAGCCCAAGGAAACGCGCCACTGCGATCTGCCTCCGGTGCGGCCTGCGCTACGATCTGCACTGTGTCTTCAAGGATGGCGGTATCGTAAGGCATGCGCGTCGCACTTTCTGGCTTTGTAATAAGTTCGGTAATCAGCGGCCTTGAGAAGCGTCCCGGAGAGGCCGGTTTCGGCCCGAAAACACCTCTACGGGCCTTCAGCGTCAGGCCGCAGCTTTTTTCTTCGCATCTTCCCGCTCACGAATGCCCTCGCGAACGAGCGGAAGAATGTAGCGACCGTAATCCACGGCATCGTTGTAATTGTCATACCCACGGATCGAAATGAGATCGCAGCCCAGGTCGATATAATCGAGAATGGAGTCCGCAATCGTTCGCGCAGAGCCCACAAGCGCCGTGGTCGCGCCTCCAGCATTGGTGGCGGTCACAGTCGGATACCAGAGAGCCCTGTCATGCACGTCGCCACGTTTGGCGATATCCAGAAGCCGCTGGGAGCCGACATTGGCAGGCGATCCAGCATTGATCGGGGCGCGCCCGAGGCCTTTCTGTCGGTTCGCATTCAACTGATCGAGGACACGATGCGCCTTTTCCCAGGCAAGCTCATCCGTTTCCGCGACAATGGGCCGAAATGTAACCCAAATCCGCGGGCGGTCGGTTCTGCCTGCCTTTTCGGCTTCTGCATAGACCCTGTCAATCTGCTGTTTCGTTTCGGCAAGTGGCTCGCCCCATAGACCGAAGATGTCGCACAGAGAGCCGCCGATACGATAAGCCGCGTCGGAAGAGCCGCCGAGCGAAATCGGGATCAAGCTATTGGTCGGGCGAACATTGCTGCGAAACTGCTTGAACTGGTAATACTTTCCGTCGAAATCGAAAGGTTCTTTCAAAGTCCATGCCAGACGCAGGATGCGGATATACTCCTCTTGCCGCTCATAGCGTTCTTCCTTGTTGAGGAAATCGCCTTCGCGGGCCTGCTCTTCATCGCTGCCACCGGCGATGAAGTGGACGACGACACGCCCACCGCTCAGCTGATCAAGCGTTGCAAGCGATTTTGCGGCCACCGTCGGATAGACCGTATTCGGGCGTAGAGCGACGATGATCTTGATGTTTTTGGTATGGGCAAGCACCGTCGCGCCCAGCGTGAATGGATCGAATGACGATGAAGAATAAGGAATGAGTGTGTAGTTGAAGCCGTAATCATCAAGAGCACGGGCGTAGCGCTCCAGAAACGTAGGATCGACCGGCGCGTCCGGACGTGGGTTCAGGTCGTTCGATTCGTTGGGAAAGCTGACGCTGATGAATTCCGCGGACATGATGGCTCCTTGAAGTCTTTAATGTGATGGCGAGATTAGAACTCGCTCTTCAGATGGGGAAGACAGGTCTTTCTATTTCTATCGAATTGGTAGAAAATATTCCCTGTTGGCACCGGTGACTTAGAACCTCGACGCTTCAGACACATCTGCATGAGGACGAGTATTGGACGTCCATCCGAGAGAGGGAGCGACCGTCTTGGCAAGGTCGGCCAGCAAACGAAGATTCTCTGCAAGTCCAAAGCCAGGTGGAAGGAACAGTACGATTTCATCGGCTGCCGCAAGGCCTGGATCATCGAGCACGGATGCGAGAACCTGCTCGGGTGTCCCTCGAAATACGGGAGATATCTGGAAGCCAGCGGGCTGGATTTCTTGCGCCAGCGCACCCTTGGGACGTGATGCTCCGATTCCCGACGTTCGACGCTCCAAGTCGTAGGCAGCATATTTGTCGCGAAGCTCTGCGCTGGTCCCAACAAGTATCGATGCTGCCACTGAAACCGGGGGCGGCTCGGTTGTCCAGATGTTGTGCCATGTGCTTCGATAGGCCTCAATAATCCGGGCTTGGTATTCCCCGAATGTTTCGCCTTCTGCCGCATCGTGCTGAACGGTGCCGGTTATCAGTCCTATACCCAGTTCTGCCGCCTGAATTGCCGAGTCGACGCTCGCAACGCCCTGTTTGATACGGGAGCGCAAGGTCGGGCTATGGGGCGTGACCCGCAGCTCGGTGCCCTGCGACGTTGTTCCGTCAGACTTGGTTGCCGTATGCAGAACCTCACCGGAGATCGCTGCAAGAAACCGTGCCTGACGACGCTTCGCCTCGGTTCGCGCATCCGTGTCGACGGTGCCGAAAACCGCATCGAACGCTGCCGACGCTCCGGTAGAGATGGCGAGTTCCAAACGGTGGTCAATCAGGAAATCGGTCGTTCCAGCGGCTTCCGCAAGCAGGATCGGGTCTTGGTAGCGCATGGGGATAACGGCAGACCCAAGAGAAATATGTTTCGTGTGCTGACCGACGGCGGCAAAAAAAGGGAGCGGGGACGACAAGTAATGATCGAAGTGGCGTTGATACGCCCAACCGGATTGATAGCCAAGGTGCTCTGCTTGCCTGAACAATTCAATTCCGTCACGCAAGCCCCGCGCGGGACCATCGTCGTCGTTGAAGGAGACGCGTGTATTGAAGCCAAGACGCTGCTTTGGGCGAAACGATGCTGGAATGCTCTTGGAGAGTGTTGCGACGTTCATCCGGCGTATTCCTTTTGAGGAATGCGCTTGACGACAGGTGCGGGCGGGCGGGCTGTTTCGGCAATACCCGAAGGTATCGAATTCAAGAGCGAAGCAGTGTATTTGTGTTTTGGATTCTCGAAGATGTCGGTGATCGCACCGTGTTCAACGATGCGCCCCCGCTGCATCACGGAAACGCTATGGGCAAGTTGTCGGACCAAAGCGAGATCGTGCGAGACGAAAACGTAGGTCAGGCCAAGCTTTGCCTGCAGGTTCAGCAATACCTCTACGATATCGGCCTGAACACTGACATCGAGCGCCGAGGTCGGTTCATCAAGCACGATCACATCAGGTTTCAGAACGAGCGCGCGGGCAATTGCCACGCGTTGACGTTGCCCACCGGAAAGGGCGGAGGGCTTGCGACCCAACAGTTGTTCGCTCAATCCGACATTGGCGAGTGCTTCACGCACGAGGTCTGTCCGTTCTTTCGGCGTTCCTATCTTGAAGCGGTCCAGCGGTTCACGAACGAGGTGCTCAACCTTCCATGTCGGATCAAGCGATGTGTAGGGGTTCTGGTAAACCAGTTGAAGATGGCGCCATACCGCACGAAGCGACGTCGGATTTTTGCCTGTGACCTCGTCTCCTGCGACGGCAATGATGCCGTTGTCCGCGTTTTCGAGACCAAGCAGAAGGCGGATGGTCGTTGTCTTTCCGGATCCGGATTCACCAACCAGCGCATGGGTCGTACCGGCAGGAACCGTAAACGAGATGTCGTCCACCACGGTCAGCACATTGCCATCGACCGTGAAGCGTTTCGTCACACCCTTGACCGCGATCTTTGCCGGCTTGTCGTTGGCATGCAGCCGAAGGCCGGGGTCGCGGAGTTTGGCGTAGCGGTCGGGATTGAGCGCAGGCACATCGCCATGAAGCTTCTTGGCATAGGCAGATGATGGCGATGAAAAGACTGCCGCCGTCTTGCCGGCCTCCTGCACCGTACCGTTCTTGAGAACGACCAGATTATCTGCGCGTTCTGCCGCGATCGCCAGATCATGGGTAATAAGAAGCAGACTGATATTCAGTTCATTCTGAAGGCGCGAAAGAAGATCGAGGATGCGCTTCTGGATGGTGACGTCAAGCGCAGAGGTTGGCTCGTCGGCGACCAACAAAGCTGGGCGTGGCAAAATAGCGAGCGCAATCAGTACCCGTTGAAGCATCCCACCCGAAAGCTGGTGCGGATAGGAGCCGTAAACCCGTTGCGGATTGTCGAGGCCAACCTTGGCGAAGGTTTCGAGGATGAGCGTTTTGCGCAGTGCTGCGTTCGGTTCGTCCGTCAGTGCAGCGGCTTCCAGCGCCTGAGAGCCGATGGTTCTCACGGGATTGAGAGCGTTGCCAGGATCTTGCGGGACGAAACCGATTTCACGGCCACGAGAGGGCCTCAAACGCCGCTCGGGCAAAGTCAAAATATCCTGCTTGCCGAAAATCACCTTTCCGGTGGCCACTGCACCACCGGGCAAAAGCCTGAGCACGGCCTTGGCGATCGTGGATTTACCGGAACCGGACTCTCCGATCAGGGCAAGGCTTTCACCCTGTCCGATTTCGAAACCGACATTGTGAACGACCTCCTGCCGCCCATACGAAATGGAAAGGTTTTCGACTTTCAGCAGCGCCGGTCGCGGTGACGGAACCACCAGTTCTGGAGGGATTGGCGCGGTTTTCAGTGCGTTTTGCGAAGCCATTGGCTGATCCTGTTGACAGAGAGGACGGTCACGATCGTAACGAGCGCGGGGGCATAAACGAGCCAGGGCCACTTGAGGTAGTCCTTGCCGATCGAAATCAGCAGGCCCCAGTCGGAAGAGGGTGGCGGATCGCCGTAGCCGAGAAAGGCAAGGCTAGCGATGACCAGAATGGATTCTCCGAACTGTAATACGGAAAGCGGCAACAGGGAGCGCGAAGCGTTGGGAAGCACATGCTTCAAAACGATGTACCAGCTCGATCCGCCAAGCAGGAAAGATGCTTCCACGAATGTCGCCTGCCGGGTTTTGATAACCTCGGATCTAGCCACGCGGGCAAAGAAGGCGATTGCTGAAATACCGGTGGCAATGGCGGCGTTGATGGTCTCGAAGCCAATGGCGGTAACGACGATGACGGCCAGCAGAAACTTCGGAATGGACAGCAGCACATCGACGAAACGGGCGAAGACGACATCGACCCACCCACCGAGAAATCCGGCCAGCAGACCGATCAAACCGCCCATTAGGACACCGATCACCACGGCAACCAACGCGCTCGAAACCGATGAGGCAGTGCCGTAGACGACACGCGTATAAAGGTCTCGTCCGAGGTGATCCGTGCCGAACCAGTGCGCGAAACTGGGACCAAGCAGCTTGTCTGCCGGAACTCCGTTGACGGGGCTGAGACTGGTGAAGAACTGCGGTGCGATGGACCACGCGATCACGATGGCGATTAAGAGAAAGGATAGCGCAACGGTTGGCTGTATGCGAATGGTTTTCAACCGTTCCAATGGACTGCTGGATGAGCCGAGCTGGGATGTGAAGCTCATGGGTTGGCTCCCGTTTTCAAGCCATCGACCGGTTCATCGGTTCTGGCAAGTCGACGTTTTTTACCGACAAAAATTTTCACCCTTGGATCGAGCAGAGGATAAAGCAGATCGGCGATGAGATTGACTACCACGAAGACGACTGCGCCTAGAGAAACGATGGCTTGCAAAACCGGCAAGTCCTGCGTGCTGACAGAGCGCTGCACCAGACTGCCGATGCCGGTGCGTCCAAACACCGTTTCAGTGATCAGCGAATTACCCAGCAACTCCCCAACGGTCAGCGCTATAACGGTCACGACCGGCAGCGAGGCGGGTTTGAGCAGGTGGGTGGCAAAGAGGCGCTTCGGCCCGATGCCGCGGCTGCGGGCAACCGCCGCGTAATCCTGCTCGGCCTCATGATCGAGATTGGCGATCAGCACTTCCGCGATCTGTGCCGAAAAGGGAATGCCGATGGTGATCGCTGCAAACAGTGTGGCCCAGAAACTGTCCGGTTCGATGACGCGGAAAACCCTGAGCTGGAAGCCGAACAGGTGAATGAGAAACAGGCCGATGACGAAATTGGGCGTCGACAGAAAAAGCGACGGAAAGGCGCGCAGCAATCCCTGTCCGTAGCGCTTCGGCACGACCTGTGTGGCATAGGCAACGCCAAAGGCCAGTATCAGCGCAACAGTCAGTCCGGAGGCCGCCAAAATCAACGTCGATGGCAGAACTTCCGCGATCAGTCTCGAGACAGGCCGGTTAGAGCGCATTGAGATACCGAGATCACCTGTCAGGAACGCTGACAACGAATGCCAGAGTTGTACGATGACGGGCTTGTTCAACCCTTGAGCCGCGATGATCTCGGCGATTTCCTGTTCGCTAAATCCGTTTTGCGGATTGCGCAGAACGCTGGTGATCGGGTCGCCAGGCAAGATAGTGACGACCACGAAGGTGAAGACATAGGCCATCAGGATGACGATAACCGCCTGTCCAAGCCGCTTGCCGGCATAGGTTAAGTAGTCAATGTTCATGCTCGAGCCTTACGTAGATGCGTTGCGAGGGGACTACTCGGCGATGTAGGCCGTGTAGTAGCTGGCATAGGCAACGCCGTTGTAGACTTCACCCTTCAGGTTGGGTGACTGGACATAGATGCGCTGGACGATCTGCGTGCGTGGGATGAAGTAGCCCTGATCAAGAACATATTGCTGCAGGTTATCCAGCAGAGGCGTTCTCTCATCTACCGAAGCCGCTCCCGCAATCTTGTCGCGCAGGTCGTTGAGCTTGGTGTCGCGGTCATCGAGTGCGAACCAGTTTTCACCATTATTGGAGTTCGTCAGGATGCTTGCGACCGTGCCGGCATCGATAAAGCTGCGCGTAACTTCATATGTCGGCACGGCAGCCCCGCCGAACTTGACCTTTTCACCGAACGTCACGACATCGTAGGCTCTGATGTTGACCTTCCAGCCAATCTTCCCGAGCTGCTGGGCAATCAGTTCATCGACGGATTTCGAGGTGGCGAGATAGGGGTTGGAATGGATGGTCAGTTCCAGCGACTTGCCGTCCTTTGTGCGAATTCCGTCAGCGCCTTTTTTCCATCCCGCTTCGTCCAGAAGCGCCTCGGCTTTTTCGGGATCATAGACCAATAGATCGCTGTGATCGGTGGCGCCGGGAACGTTGCTCTGAATGAACGAGGTCGCGAGCTTCCAATCCGGCGTATAAACGGTATCGATGATTTCCTGACGGTTGATACCCGCCTGCAATGCCTGGCGCACCTTCACGTCGTCATAAGGCGGCAGCTTGGTGTTGACCGCCCAACCGTTGACAAAACCGAGGTAGCGTGGGGTCGCGACGGTGAAGCCTTCTTCCTTGAGTGACTTCAGTTCCTGAGGCGAAGCGTTGTAGGCGATATCTGCCTGACCGGACTGAACGGAAGCGACGCGGAGCGACGGTTCCGTCACGAGCTTGTAAGTGATGGTATCGAGATAGGCCGGGCCTGTGTGGCCCACCGCTGCCGGACCCCAATTATAGTCCTTCCGTTTGATCAGCGTGACGTGGTCGCCTTCCTTCCAGGACTCGACCACGTAAGGCCCGCTGCCGGAGGTTTTGGAAAGATCGGCCTGTGCCGTCGCCGGTTGGGCAAGTGTCTTCGGCGATATCAGAATGGAGCCGTGATAACCGAGTGTCGGAATGAAACCGAGCGTCGGTTTTTTGAAGTAGACCTTTACCGTCGATGCATCGATTACTTCGGACCGGTCATAGGTTTTAGGGAAAAGACCAATGGGGTTGATACCCTCGTTTTTGCGGCCCGCGTACCAGATGTCGAGATTGGCAACGACCGCTTTCGCATCCAGCGGTTCGCCATCGGAAAACGTTACGCCATTCTTCAGGTAAAGGGTAAATTCGGTTGCAGTATCGTTCTGCTCCCATTTTTCGGCAATCCATGGGCTGACTTTGCCTTCGGCATCCACATAGAGAAGCTTGTCCGCGACGTGTCCCCAGATATGACCCTGAAAACTGGAGATCGCGCTGTTGTTGGGGATCCAGTTATCGCCCAGAGAATCGATGAGAAACGTGATGTCTCCACCATCCTTGGGGGCATCTGCAGCATGCGCCGCCAGGGTGCCGGTGGTCGATATGAGCAATGCAGCGGACGCCACTATCGAGGCCGCCGTGAGCAGGCGGCGACGAGAAAGAGAAAGCAGCGAGAAACGTTCTGTCATGGTATGATCCTGAAAACCCTGGAATATTGTTTGTCTGGGAGGACTTCGGCTAACGGCGCCCTTCCGCATCGGGCGGAGAATTTTGGCGCAGCAATTCAGCTTCGTTCCACTTCGTGCGGAGCGAGCGATTGCCGAAGATGTGACTGTTTTATGGGCGGGCTTCGCTTGCTTTAGCGAACAGCTTCCGGGCGTTCGCAGCACTGGGAAGCACGCCCGCTTCTACATATTCCGACCATGACGCTGCCCCTTGCATTCGAGTGTCTGTTTATGCCCACAGGGTAACAGGTGAATATAAAGTAGAAAGACTGGTTGTTCTTTTTCTATGGATTTAGTGAACTAATTTGTCGCTTTTCGGCGGACTGTTTGGATTGCTGTTTCAGTTGGATTTTAAGTGCCAACCATCCCGGAATAGTCATGCGCTTTATAGCGGCTGGAATTTCTGTCAGAGGCGGCCTATTGGTCGCCATCGATCACGACTGCATCATCGCTGCGTTGGATAAACGTCATGGCCTCGAAAATACGGACAGGATGTAACGGGCCGGTAAATTGCTCGAGTTCAACCTTGGTCAATTGACCGGTAGATCCCTGAGACAGTTTCGACGTGCCGATATCATGCGTCAGAATATTGGGATTTCCGTGGATGCACATGGTGTTTTCCGCGGACGGATCATGCGGTTCGAACCACGCTCCCGTCGCAAGCTGCATCACGCCCGGTCGCAGGTCTACGCTTAAAATGGCTGCCGCCAGGCAACTGCCGCGCGCGTTGAACAGCCTGACAATATCGCCATCCGAAATACCACGCTCCGCTGCATCTGCTGGATGGATGCGAACCGGTTCCCGACCCTTGATCTTGGTGGAGCGACTGAAATCACCGTAATCTAGCTGGCTGTGCAAACGCTGATGCGGCTGATTACAGATGAGGTGAAGCGGATAGAGGCGCTCTGTATCCGATTCCGCTTTCAGCTTGGATGGATACCACTTCGGATGCCCACTGCAGTCTTCGTAACCGAAGTTTTCGACTGTCTGTGAAAAGATTTCGATCTTGCCGGATGGTGTCTGAAGAGGAAACGCACCGGGGTCGTCACGGAACGCGCTTGCGGGGCCGCCTTGATCTGCTTTCACCGGCAGCAGCAACTCACCGCGTTTCCAGAAGGCCTCGAAGTCCGGCGCGTTATGATCGGTTGCTTCAAGCGCTTTGCGTGTCGTTTCGTACAGGAAAGAGAGCCACTCCCGGCTGCTGCGGTTTTCGGTGAATTCTTCGAACCTTCCGAGTGCATGCGCGATGCCTGAGAATATCTCGTAATCATCCTTTGCTTCGCCGACCGGCTCGATCAACCGTTTCATGGCGATCATGAGCGGGTCCCGATCGGCAGCGCCGATATCGTCCCGCTCTAGGGTCGTTGTGGCGGGTAGCACGATATCGGCGTTTCGCGCCGTCGATGTCCAGGCGGACTCGTGCACGATGATCGTTTCCGGCCGCCTGAACGCCGCTCTCAACCTGTTGAGGTCTTGGTGGTGATGGAACGGGTTGCCGCCCGCCCAGTAGACCAGGCGGATGTCGGGATACTGCAGCGTCCGTCCGTTATAGTGGAACTTGGCCCCGGGGTTGAGGAGCATGTCGGAAATGCGGGCGCAGGGAATGAAGTCCGGCACCGGGTTCTTGAACTGGTTGAACGTGGGCAACGGCACAGCGAGAAGATTTTTACCGATATTGCCGAGCGCACCGAGAGAATAAGAATATCCGCCGCCATCCAGCCCGATCTGCCCGAGCATGGCGGCAAGTACAATGCCCATCCAGACCGGCTGCTCTCCGTAATCTGCCCGTTGCAGCGAATGGCTGACCGTGATCAAGGTTCTGGACCGTGCCATTTCGATGGCCAGTTTCCTGATGCCATCCGCATCGATACCGCAAATGCTTGCCGCCCATTTCGGGCTCTTCATTACCCCATCCGCATGACCGAGAAGATAAGCCTCAAATCGGTCATACCCGACCGTGTAACGGTCGAGAAATCCGCGATCATGAAGCTTTTCCTGAACCAGAACGTGGGCAAGACCAAGCATCAGCGCAACGTCAGTGCCGGGTATGATGGACATCCATTCAGCGTCGATTTCTACTGGAAAATCATCGGAAAGCGGACTGACGGAGACGAACCGCGCACCACGCGCGCTGGCACCGGCGAGCTTTTGCCGGACGTGGTGTTTGCTGATGCCGCCGCCATGAACATCAGCGTTCTTGATCGCCATCCCGCCAAAGGCGACGACCAACTCACTGCTGCGTTCGATTGCATCCCATGTGACACTCTTGCGATCGAAGCTGTCATAAGGCCCGATCACATGCGGGATGATGACCATTGCCGCGCCGGAACTGTAGGTATTGACCGACCGCACATAGCCGCCCAGAACGTTCAAAAAGCGATGTACCTGGCTTTGTGCATGGTGGAACCGTCCCGCGCTGGACCAGCCGTAAGAACCACCGAAAACTGCTTTGGGTCCGTGGTCCGCGTAGACGCGACGAAGCTCGTTGGCTACCAGTTCGTTGGCCTCGGCCCAGCTTACCTCCACGTAGTCGTCTGCACCGCGTTTCTGCTCGTGGCCATTTTTTCTCTCAAGCCAGCCGCGCCTGACCGCCGGGCGCCTGATGCGCACAGGGCTATCCGCTACCGATGCGAGATTGCCAAGCAGCGGCGAGGGATGCGGGTCGTTCGGATGCGGCCGAATTTCCAACCGGCCATTTTCGACGCGACCGGAAAACGCGCCCCAATGGGAGCTGTGTGGTTTGAAGGAATTCATCACGCATCCTTGCGATCAGGCCGGTAAGAAGGGCCCTATTGAGGCAACATCTTGCCGGGGTTCATGATACCGGCAGGATCGATGGCCTGTTTTATGACAGCCATCAGATCGACCGCATCACCATGCTCCTGTCGCATATAGGCAATCTTGCCGGTGCCGACACCGTGTTCACCAGTAGATGTCCCATCCACAGAAATGGCATATTGAACCATCTTCTTGTTGATGGCGGCAACTTCGGCCAGTTCCTCTGCATTGTCGGGATCGACAGCAAAGACGACGTGATAATTTCCATCGCCGACATGGCCGAGAATGGCAGCGGGAACGCTGCAATCCAGCAAGAGCTCACGGGTTTTCAGAATGCAGCCGCTCAGTTCGGATACCGGTACGCAAACATCCGATGACCAGCCCTTGGCATTCGGACGTTGAGACACGACGGCGTAAAACGCATTGTGGCGCGCTTTCCAGAGGCGGTTTCGGTCTTCGGGCGCATTGGCCCACTCGAAATCCTTCCCGCCGTTTTCCTCGATAATCGCGGATACCATGTCAACCTGTTCCTGCACACCGGCAGGCGAACCGTGAAACTCGAAGGCTAAAGTGTCTTCGATCTTGAGGCTGAGCCCGGAATAGGCATTAACTGCTTTGATCAGCCCCCGGTCCATAAGCTCGACGCGGGCAACGGGAATGCCCAATTGCACGACCTGAATCGCAGCAGCGACCGCCTGTTCGACGCTTTCGAACGAGCAAAGTGCAGCGGAGATCGTTTCCGGGATGCCATAGAGCCGCAGCGTCACCTCGGTGATGATGCCAAGCGTGCCTTCCGACCCGACGAACAGCCGCGTCAGATCATATCCCGCCGCGGACTTTCTAGCGCGCCCGCCTGTTTTGATGATCTGGCCATTGGGCAGCACCACGGTCAGTCCCAGCACGTTTTCGCGCATCGTGCCATAGCGCACGGCATTGGTTCCCGAGGCGCGGGTTGCCGACATGCCGCCGATGGACGCATTCGCGCCCGGATCGATTGGGAAGAACAACCCCATGTCTCGCAGATGCGTGTTGAGCTGCTCGCGCGTTACGCCAGCCTCCACGGTGCAATCCAGATCCTCACCGCTGATACGGGTTATCTTCGACATGCGGGAAAGGTCGATGGATACACCACCAAGCACTGCAGTCAGATGGCCTTCGAGAGAGGTCCCCGCGCCGAACGCGATGACCGGCACACCAGACACTGCGCATAGCTTGACGATCTGCGACACCTCGTCGGTCGATTCAGCAAAAACGACGGCGTCGGGAAGCGCCGTTACATGATGCGCCTCACCGCGACCGTGCTGCTCGCGCAGCGCCTGTGAGGTGGAAAAACGCTCGCCGAGAAGCTCTTGCAAAGATTGAACGAGCGTAGGGGAAAGCTGCGTCATGCTCAGGCGACCAGCTTCTTGCCTTTGAGATGAAGTTCCAGGAAAGGGAGGCTGTCCTGCCCCCAATAGAGTTCGTCTTCATATCGGTAAGTTGGCAGGCCGAATACGCCAGCCGTTTTCGCAATTTCCTTATTGGTTCTCCAGACGTCCTGCACGCTTTCGCTCTGTGCTCTCAATTCGAGTTCAGCGCCATTCAGGCCGATGGCGTCGGCGATGGATCGGCGAACGTCGGCATTGCCGATATCTTCGCCACGCTCCCAGGAAGCCTGCTGAAGTGCTGCGGCCAGCTTCAGCCAGTCCTGACCGGCCTCATTTGCCGCGATCACCATGAAGCCTGCGGGTGTCGGATCGGAAAGAGCAGCGCGATTTTCGAAGTTCAGCACTTTGCCGCGAAGGGCTGCCCACCGCTTCAAATCTTTCGTCCAGTATGCGCGGCGCGCCTCAGGACGGTTGCGAGAATAGATCCCGCCATTGTCTTCGATCAGGGGAGTAACGAACGGACGGATCGTCACATCATGTGCTTGCGCCAGAGCGACGAATGGTTCAAGGCCGATGAATGCCCAAGGCGAGCCGAGGCCGAAGAAGTAGTCGATAGTTTTCGTCATGGGTCTTATTGCTTTCATGAATGATGCTTTGAGGATGTCGTCATGTCGAAGACGGAGAGTGCGCAATCGCGTGCGACGAGAACCGCAATCGGATCTCTGTCGACGGCAACGGTCGCGAGTGCTCCTTCGTAGAGAAGTGTCAGATGCGCCGCAGCCTGCGTCGACTGGCTTTGTGTCTGCGACATAATGGAGCTGAAAATCTTGCCGACCGATGCCTTGTGAGCCTGAGCAACGGTGACCACGCGTTCGGAAGCGCCGTGCTCTGCGACCGCAAGTGCGAAGGCACAGCCGCGAAATTCGTGGCTGTTGGCTTTCTCATGGAGTTGTTCAAAAATCAGCCTAATCTGTTCTCTCGGGCTTTCTGCGTTTTCCAGCACGTCCCGCAGCGACTGGATCACCCGTTCGTTTCTCGCTTCGAGATAGGCGGCGACGAGGTGATCCTTGGAGGGGAAGTGCCTATACAACGTCGCCTTGGCCACATTGGCCTCGGCGATGATGCGATCTATGCCGACTGCGCGGATACCTTCCCGATAAAAAAGTACCCCGGCGGAGTTCAAGATGTGGTCCGAAATGGTTTCTCTCATCGGGATGCTTCAGTTCGATTCTGCGATATCGTTTGGGGCAGGCCATTGACCAGCGCATTGATTGCTTCAAGCCGTGGACGGTTCGAAAGATCGCCTTCATTGGCCAGCTTCGCGGCAAGTGCTTGGATCGCTGCGTTAAACGGGGTTGCGACACCATGCAAACGACCGAGCAGAACGACCTCGCCGTTCAGGTAATCGATCTCATTCGAAGTCCCGCGCTTGAAACTTTGCCATGTGGATTGCTGTCCCGCCTCTATGCCGCTGTTGGGAGCAACGCGCCATTTCGAAATGTCCTTTTTGCGCTCGGATGGAGAGGCGAACTGATATCCTGCCGATGTCAGCGCGAGACGGGTTTCTTCAACGATAGCTTCGGCAATCGGGGATCTGAGCTCGGCTGGGCCATCGAAAAGTTCGAGCGCATTGAGAACGTTATGGAGAAGTTTTGCGGATTTCCATCGGCGAATATCCGGCGTGGAGTCGGCAAGATAATCCGCGCGGTTCAAATCTCTGGCAATCTTTTCACTGATTTCGTCTTCCCCGAATGGGAAATGGCCAACCGTAACGATGCCCACCTGCGGGTCGCCCCCGACAACGACCTTGCCCGTCTCAGTAAACCGTGCTGGCGTCAGGATGCTCGCGCCATAAACACGGCTGAACGTACGCAACGCTGCCGCCTCTGTCGCCACTCCGTTCTGGAACGTTACAATCGGGAGCGTGGTTGCCGCCGCAGACTGGGTGTCTGCAATTGTGCGCCATGACCAGTATGCCAAGGCGTCTGTCGCATCCTGCGACTTTACCGTCAGCAGTAGAATATCGTTGCTCGTCAACACGACGAGATCGGCTAGATCGAAAGCATTCAGGCTGACCTGCCGGGTCTCGTTGGGGCGTTGATAGCTCAGGCCCTGCTTTTTCAGATGCTGGATTTGCGCGCCACGTCCGATCAGGGCGTAATTGATCCCCGCGAGTTCGAACTGCGCCGCAAGACTTGCTCCCACCGCACCAGCACCCATTATTACGTAACGTGTCATTTCTCCTCCAGGCCGAACCCTTCGCAGGCAACGATGAATTTGCGTGGCCGTATTGCCGCGAGCCTGGGTGGAAAATTATCGAAGTTTCTCAAATTCAGAAAGACAGGTCGTTCTTATTCTACTCGGTTTATAGAATACTCTTGCTGCGCAAACGAGATCGTCGCGACCTTTTTTCTGTCTTAGATGGGGTAGAGTATGCATGGTTTGCTTACCCACGGCGTTTCATAAGCGTGGAAATAATGCGTCGCAAACAAAGCGTGATTCCTTGCGAAAGGTGTAGTTGTGCAAAAGGTTTCTTCCTGCATCGCCGTTCAAATTAGAATGATGCGCCTTTAGGGTTCCACGCATCCGGTGGCCGTTGATTCCATCCGTCTTGCGAGCTCACCCGTATGCAATGTAGGACCTAAGCCTGATTTATCAGACACTTAGCTTCGCGACTAAAAACGTCGACGGCTCATATCCCGTTCAAGAGCTTTATGAATCTTGAATCTGCGCGAGCCGTACCTGATAAGGCGCGGATGAGGCTGCAAATGAAGGACATGCGGCGGCCTCGGTACCCCTCTCTATTCCTCGATTTTTGGCTAGCTGTATCTATGGGGGTGGCGTAGGAAGGATCATGCCACACCAAGAAGACATTCATCCAGAAGCAGCCGTCGCACCGGGATACTTGGCAAACCATGCAGCCAAAGTTTTCAACAGGCTAGTGGACAACGCTCTTCGCCCGCACGGCTTGTCCATGGCTCTGATTGGCCCCGTTCTTCTCTTATCCTGGAAAGGGCCGATGCTCCAGCGCGACATCGTGCGCTCATCTGCAATCAAGCAGCCCGCAATGGTCGCTCTTCTCGATAAGCTGGAAGCGATGGGATTGATCTTCCGGACGCCTTCAGAAAGCGACCGCCGCGCCGCTATGGTAGAGCTGACCGAAAAGGGAAAGGAAGCTGCGGCAATCGGGCGTGACGTTTTGATCGCGACCAATCGAGAGGGACTGGAAGGCTTCTCAAGGGATGAAGCAGATTTGATGATCGCCCTGTTCCAGCGTCTCATCGCAAATTTCGAGAGATAAGAGCGGAACAAATATATCAGAAGTGATGTTCTTTTGCGAAAAGGAGATCATTTTTATGGGCGCACGCATTCTTATCACCGGTACAAGCATCTCAGGCAATACCACAGCATGGTGGCTTGCCCATCACGGCTTCGATGTCACTGTTGTCGAAAAGGCTCCGGAGTTTCGAGATGGAGGGCAGAATGTCGACATTCGCGGCGTCGGCCGTGAAGTCCTTCGAAGGATGAACCTCGAGCAGACAGCTCTCGAACACGGAACCGGGGAGGCCGGTACGGCCTGGGTCGATGAGGAAGGTAAAACCGTCGCCGAGTTTATCACTGATGATCTCGGTCAGGATGGACCTACCGCTGAAATGGAAATCCTTCGGGGAGATCTTGCGCGGTTGATTTATGAATCTGCTCGCGAAAAGGCGACGTTTCGTTTTGGTGACTCAGTCGAGGGCATAGATGAGATAGAAAACGCGGCCATAGTAGCCTTTTCAAGCGGAGCAACGGAAGAGTACGATGTTGTCATCGTCGCCGAGGGTGTTGGATCATCCACTCGTGAGTTGATTTTTCCAAACGAGAACGAACCGCGCTGGATGGATTTGACGATTGCATATTTCACTATTCCTAGAGAGGTCGATGATGATCAGCGCTGGCGTTGGTATAACGCTACAAAGGGACGAAGCATCTCCCTACGCCCCGATATGGTGGGGACCACCCGCGCCATGCTGTGCGTGCAGCAGCCACCGGGCGGCGAACATGAATGGAGCGTGGGAGAGCAAAAGAGATATCTGAGGGAGCGCTTCCACGATGCCGGATGGCAGGCTGATCGCGTGCTCGAAGGATTGGAACGGACGGAAGACTTCTATTTCGATGTGCTTCGCCAGGTCAGAATGCCGAAGTGGTCGAAGGGCCGCGTTGTTCTGACGGGAGACGCCGCATGGTGCGCCACACCAATTGCCGGTATTGGTGCGACGCTTGCTGTTACCGGCGCGTATGTTCTCGCAAGTGAGCTTCACAGGCATTCCGATATTTTGATCGGCCTTAAAGCATATGAGGAAGCCATGCGACCAATGGTCGAAAACGGGCAAGGCGTTCCGAAGATAGCACCCCGCCTGATGAACCCGCACAGCAAGCTCGGCATCACGTTGCTTCACGGCGTTCTCAATCTGGCAAGCCAGCCCGGTATCAACAAGATTGCTTCGAAGCTTCTTGCGGGCGAACAAAAAGCTCCTGATCTCTCATTTTACGATAATGAGCACTGTTGAGGATTAGATTTAGGACTTTGAGTCAAAACAAAAGGCGCGGCGATTTGGATTTAAGAATGCACAATCGTCGTTTTCACGCCGCCTAAAAATGGTTCGCCGGTTCGAACCCATTCAAGGCGAGTAGATGTTGCTCAGCCTTTACCGGTGCGAAGCGGGTTGATTATCTCTATGCCGTAAAAGTCTTTCTCATTGTCTGTCACGACGATGCATCCGTTCGCCTGGGCGGTGGCCGCGATGATGGTATCAAGGCCACTGCGTGATCGACCGATTGCTTTCCCTTCGGCCATCAATCGCGCCCATATGAGAGCCGCCGTTTCGTCGAAGGGGAGGATACGATTGGCAAAGAGACGCTGCGGCCCTTCATCACCAACAAACCAGCTCTCGAGAGAAATCCGCTTCTTGCCGGCAGGCTTCTCCAAGATGCCTTTGTGGATTTCAGCCACCGTAAGGGAAGCGATAAAAAGATCCTCGTCGTTCTGATCGGCCATCCATGTCATCAAAGCGACCGATGGCTCCGGCTTCGTGATGTTGCTCAGGATATTGGTATCGAGAAGGTAACGCATTAAAGATCGATCTCACGACCTTCTTCACGCTGACGAGAGATTTCAACGTTAGCGCCGACAAGTGGCGAGCGGCGAAGCGCGGCGAGAATTCCGCCTTTTTTGGGCGGTTCACCATTGATAGTATCATTTACAGCCGCACGTAGTTTGGCGGACTCAGGGCTATTTTCTGCGAGGCGGCGCGCTAGCATTCTGATGAGGTCACGATCGGCGTCGCGGCCCAGTACCTCGAAACGAGCGAGCCCGCGGTCACTCAAGCGGGATCTGTAGTTTTGAATTGCGCGGGTCTGGGAACTGGACATTTTGACCTCCTGGCTATTCCCGGTAATATAGCTGGAAAGACTTCACCCCACAAGTCCAGCACTGGACTTTGCTTAAATTTACAAACCGGCAAATCTCCCGGTCGACGGTTCGATTCCGACCAAGGCGGTGGAGATCAGCCTTAAGATCGCAAAACCATGTCGCACAAGCTTAGAATAAAACTGGCTACTCTATGCTTTTATGTTTGGAGCTAACCGGCGCGCAGTTGGTGCGAGTAAGCGAGCGTACAGTCACCATGGCGCTCGGCTTCTTTCGAAAAAGAACCCGCCGGTTGGCCCCGACGCATCTTGGCCCGCCAGCCAGACAATTGTGTCCGCAGCCTGCTCGACTGTCCGATATCCGGTGTGGTTGTTGAAATCCGTCTTCGTGTAGCCAGGATCGGCGCCATTTACCTTGATCCCGTCCTTCGCAAGGTCCTTGGCCAAAGACAGGGTGATCGCATTCAGCGCCGTCTTGGAGCTGTTATACGCGAGAATGTTCACGGCGTGGTAGGGGTGCGTGGGATCAGAAAGCCATGTCAGCGATCCCAGACCGCTGCTGACCATGATGACATTGGCTTGGCCGGACGCACGAAGGATAGGCAAAAACGCCTGTGTCGTTCGGATCGGGCCGAAAACATTGGTCTGATACACAGTTTCGATTTCACTGATTTCCTGTGCGCTCGGAGCGGCATAACTTCCTGGAATACCAGCATTGTTGATTAATACGTCGAGCTTCCCATCGGTGGCGGAAACCGTTGCCGCTGCGTTCTTGACGCTATCGTCATCCGCCACATCAATAGCAATCAGTTGCACATCAACGCCCTGGGAGGCGAGCTTTTGGGCCGCACTTGTACCCCTCTCGGCGTCTCGGCTCCCGAGCCAGACCCGATAACCGAGCCGGCCAAGCTGGCGGGCTGTCTCGTAGCCGATGCTCTTGTTAGCGCCCGTAATCAACACAGACTTAACCGTCATGTGACTTCTCCTGGTTTGAACATGGTTGCAGGTTTCGTTGTTCAACGACTTGCCTAGGCCCGATGGAGGCAAATCTAGCATTGATCGATTGTTTGATAAGATACCCAAAACCGGCTAGTCTGATCGCCATGGCGAACAGTGATCAACTTCCTATGGACGATCTGTCCATCTTTCTTTCGGTCTGCGAGACCGGCGGTTTCCGTAGGACTGCTAAGCGCCTTGGGTTATCGCCATCAACGGTCAGCGAGAAGGTTGCCTTGCTGGAAGCTCGGTTGGGGGCTCCTCTCCTCATAAGGACCACGCGAAGCGTTAGTCTTACGGACGTAGGGCGCACACTTTCGGAACGTCTGTCGCCGCTGATGCGCGAGACACGTGCAGCATTGCAAGACGCCATGAGCTCTCAGGACAAGGTGAGGGGTCAACTCAAGTTGAATGTCACCGGCGCCGTTATGGTCGACATACTACCCCCAGTCATCGATCGTTTCCTGATCCGTTTTCCAGAGGTACGAATTGAGCTTGTCGTTGAAGACAGACTTGTCGACATCACGGCGGCGGGATGCGACGCTGGTATCCGCTACGGTGAGCATCTGGCGCAGGATATGATTGCTGTTCCCATCGGCCCGAAGTTTCAGCGTCTGGCTCTCGCAGCATCACCTGGTTACCTTGATGCGCGGGGCATACCTTCGCAGCCGAGCGATCTTCTGGCGCACGAATGCATTCGCCTCCGGTTCTCAAGCGGTGCGCTCACTGCCTGGGAATTGGAGTGCGGTGACCAGTTCTTGACAGTCGACCCTCCCGGTCGTGTCATAATCGGTGTCGATGCGGCACCTGCTGCTATTGATCTGGCGCGCGGTGGACATGGGATCATCTGTACTTTTGAAAATTGGCTTGATCCCGCGTTGAAGACCGGTGATCTCAAGCCAGTCTTGCCACAATGGTGGAGCACGTTCGATGGCCCCCGGCTATACTTCTCGAGCAGGCTCATGTCGGCACCCCTCAGAGCGTTCATTGATCTGGTGAGAGAACAGAGAAACAAGGATAGCGCATGATCCTGACGATCGCCATTTCGGGTTATCGGTCCCTTCGTAACCTCGTCCTGCCGCTTGAAAAGCTCACCGTTGTAACCGGTGGGAACGGGGCAGGAAAGTCGAGTTTCTATCGTGCGCTACGACTTCTGGCAGATGTCGCGCAGGGACGGGCTATCGCATCATTGGCGGCAGAGGGTGGCCTGCAATCAACGATATGGGCTGGGCCGGAAGCTTTTTCGCGCAGCATGAAGGACGGCACGGTGCCGGTGCAGGGGACGGTGCGGAAACATCCAATCGCACTCAAGCTTGGATTTGCATCAGATGACTACGGTTATGCGATTGATCTGGGATTGCCTGTGGCTCCACCCCAGTCGAGCTATTTTGCGCTTGATCCCGTCATCAAGGCAGAAGCGGTGTGGGCAGGTGAAGCGTTGAGCCGCCGAAATGTGTTCGCAGAACGTGCAGGGCCGGTCGTGACCGCTCTTTCTGCAAGCGGTCAACGTCAAGTGTTGCTGCACGATCTCGCATCATTCGAAAGCATGATGACGCAGTCCGCTGACCCTAAGAACTTACCCGAACTTCTGTATTTGCGTGCCCAAATGAGTGGCTGGCGTTTTTACGATCACTTTCGAACAGATCCTTCTTCGCCTGTGCGACAGATGCAGATTGGAACCCGAACATCGGCCCTGTCATCCGATGGTGCCGATCTGGCAGCAGCTATCGCGACGATCCAGGAAATTGGCGATGCGGCGGGCTTTGATGCCGCTATTGAAGATGCTTTTCCTGGCAGCACAATCGAGATCAAGACGGAGCGAGGGCGTTTCGAACTGCTGATGCGCCAGAAAGGCTTACTGCGGCCGCTTTCGACTTCTGAACTCTCCGATGGCACTTTGCGTTATGTGCTTCTGGTGGCAGCGCTCACCACACCGCGCCCTCCCTCCCTGATGGTGCTGAACGAGCCTGAAACCAGTCTGCATCCCAGCCTCCTTGCGCCCCTGTCTCGTTTGATTGTCCGAGCGTGTGACCGGTCTCAGCTACTCGTCGTCTCCCATGCGGATGAGTTGGTGTCGCACCTTGATGCCGAAGGAAGGGCCTTAATGGTGAGGCTCTCCAAGGTGCTTGGCGAAACGGTGGCTGAAGGGATCGATGAACCTGCATGGAATTGGCCTGCACGATAAGCAGTTCGCCTACATCGCCAATTACTGGGATGGTCTCCAACTCTTCCTGAAAGACGGTCACATCGAGATCGACAACAACACCGTCGAGCGAACCATCCGGCCGATAGCCCTAAATCGCAAGAACGCACTCTTTGCGGGTCACGATGCCGGAGCCGAGAACTGGGCGACCATCGCCTCGCTCATCGAGACCTGTAAACTCAATTCGGTCGATCCGTTGGCCTACATGACCGCCACGCTCACCGCTATCGTGAAAGGACAGGAATTCCTCGCCGATATCCGCACCTGGGATGGTGGTATCCGCCAATTCCTCATCGACGAGCAATGCGATCAGGGAAAGATCGAACGCATCATGGCAGACGAACCGAAATCATAACCCCTGCGGCCCTCGCCGGATGGATACCTTAATCGAATAGGCGATGACCGATATCCGTAACACGATCACAGGTTTGATCAATGTATGAGCAAGACACCGCTTACGATACACCACCACACCGTGTGACTAAACAATCAAGCTTTCGGTAACCTGAATAATCAGGCCTCTATCCGAACCGGGATCGCCTTTGACGCAGGTGTTTTTGATAACATGTCATGGTGGTCGATGGCGTTCAACACGTTGGCTTCTGGATAGTATGCGCCGATAGTGCCCTTTGGCAGATTATGAGAGGTAATGGCCAGCCCGCCAAGTTCACGACGCATGCCGTCCCCAAAATCGCTGACCAGTGTTACAATCTGACCCGGCTTCAATCCTGCGCTTTGAATATCCTCGTCCGACATCAACACGACATTCCGCGTGCCCTCGATGCCGCGAAAGCGGTCGCTGTATCCATAGATCGTGGTGTTGAA
Source organism: Agrobacterium sp. rho-8.1 (assembly GCF_033957725.1). Lineage (NCBI taxonomy): Bacteria > Pseudomonadati > Pseudomonadota > Alphaproteobacteria > Hyphomicrobiales > Rhizobiaceae > Agrobacterium > Agrobacterium sp. rho-8.1. The sequence goes on along the minus strand of NZ_CP192791.1, from coordinate 185,122 downwards.
CTGGTCGTTGGACCTTAGGGTCATCAATCTATAGCGACCGACTGCATCGGTGAACGTCAGCGCGTTAAGTTGTTCAGGAGCCGTGAAAACAGCTTTTTTATCGTCTGTGTTCCAGATGCGATTATGCGCATCGTTGCCACGATAAAAGCCGCCTGGCTGGAACATGCGTGCATTGTAGTCTTTGAAATCCTTAGGATATGTTAGTTCGATCAAATCGCGGACGAGGCTGTAGTCGCCTGTCCAGTCGTCCCATTTCAGTTTCGGGTTGGGATCCAGAGTTGGCTTGGCTATCCCGGTGACGATGGCCAGTTCGCTTTTCAGATGTTTCGAGGCTGGACTATGCTTTCCAACCGATCCGGAGATGTGGGAAAAACTGTCCTCTACCGATACGGCTTGATTTCCCTTGGCTTGGTCGTCAATCTCTGCACGGGAGAGGCAAGGCAGGATGTACGCCTGTTTACCTGGGAAAAGATGGCTGCGGTTAAGCTTTGTTGACACCATGACCGTCAGGTCTTGCGTTGCCCAGGCACGCTCCATTTCCTTCTGCTCTGGAACGGCTCGAACAAGATTTCCACCCAATGAAATGAACGCCTTGATTTTGCCCGCGATCAGGCCCTTTACCGCATCAACGATCGTGGTGCCATCCTTGGTCGGCGGATCGAAATCAAACAATTGCTTGAGTGTGTCCATCGGTATCAGCTTCGTCTTTTCGGCGATGCCAACTGTGCGCTGCCCTTGCACGTTGGAGTGCCCCCGCACCGGGCAGCAGCCAGCACCCTCGCGCCCGATGTTGCCACGCAAAAGCAGGAGATTGACCAGCATTGCGACATTGAGCGCGCCTTGCGAATGCTGGGTCAGTCCCATTCCATACACGCCAATGACCCGTTCAGAGCCGATATAAATGTCTCCAGCACGTCTGAGTGCTGCCTCCGTCAGGCCGCTCTCTCGCTCGATGTCGCTCCACGATACGTTTCTGACGCTGTCGATGAACTCATCAAACCCCGTCGTGTGTTGGGTGACGAAGTCGATGTCGATGATGCGAGGCGCGCCGTTTGCAACCCCTAAGTCGTCCGCCTCTACCACAACCTTGCAGAGGCCCATCATGGCAGCGATGTCGCCTCCGGCTTTGACCTGAAGATATTCGTCAGAAATCTGCGTTTCGTGGCCCGTCAGCATATCGAACGGGCTTTGCGGATTGACGAAGGACACCAAGCCCTGCTCGACAACCGGATTGAAGGTCACGATGCGTGCGCCACGCTTTTTCGCTTGCTGAAGGGGATGTAGAAATCGTGGACTGTTCGATCCCGGATTCTGCCCGAAAAAGAAAAAAGCGTCCGCTTTTTCAAGATCTTCCCAGATGATGGTGCCAACCGGAGAGCCGATGACCTTATTGAGACCGACAGAGGTTGTCTCATGGCACATGTTGGAGCTCTGCGGCAGATTATTGGTGCCGTAGACCCGCGCTAGCAGTGCGTAAAGATAGGATGCTTCCAGTCCCGCATGACCGGACGAATAGAACACCACATCGTCATGGGGCAATTCCTTCAGCGTGGCGCCAATCTTTCCGAAAGCATCTTCCCATGTCACCTCGACATAGCGATCTGTCTGGGGATCATAGCGCATGGGATGTGTGAGCCGCCCGGTCTGCTCCAGATCATAGTCTTTCCAGTCTCTCAGTTCTGAGACTGTGTGCTTATCCCAGAAGTCGGGCTTACAGCGCGCGCTGGTTAAATCCGAAAGTGTGGCCTTGGCACCATTCTCGCAGAACTCGAACGGATGATAATTGACGGGTTTCGGCCATGCGCAGGAGACGCATTGGAAACCACCCGGCTTGTTCTGGCTGGCAAGTGTTTGAAGGATCGCTGGCGAGGGGAACGTGTCGCCAAACATGTGAGCGATGGATTTCACCGACCCCCACCCGCCAGCAGGACCTTCTGACTCTGGGTTGGGGATGCGGTCAGTCATGATTGATCTCACAGTCTGGGGTTATGGATGAGGAAGAAACGGTTTATCTGCCGACCTATTGTTTTGGTTCGTGAATAGGGCAGCCGTTGAAACGCTCACGGAATTTTGCTGAGTGCTCGTAGGGGGCCTTTCGGGCGCGATTGATGTTGCCAAGCGGCTGATGTGCTGTGAGCCCTGTCCAGACACTGAAACGCATCTCTTCATCGACTTTTCGCACCTGCTCATCACTCCAACTATCTTGAGGCCCAGCGGTTATCGTCGCGACCGTGACGAAAGGCGCTTCTTTTTGGTCCCATTCTACGGTTGGGTCTTCAATGGGTTGAGCCTCGATGTCGCGACAGAGCTGAACCTGAAACTCCCATTCTCCAGAAATGGTTTTCATCTCTGCCTGAACCGTGTCGCGGATGGCGTTTTCGCCAACAATTGTGTCAATTTCCTTGCCGGTCAGCTCGGTCAGATAGGAGGAGACGGGTTTTAGACTGAACTTCGCAACGTAATCCCCGTAACGGAAGGGTGTCACGCTATAATAGGTTTCCCCCAACGGATCGACGTTCGGCGCGCCGCCCATGGATTGCACGGTGGAACTGGAAAGGCCGACGGCATCCATCGCGTTATTGACGACCTGCAGCACACTCGACATGACCTTTTTGGTGCCTTCCATCCTGTCGGTCGTTTTGGCGAGCAGTTTCAAGCTGCCAAGAAATTTATCAGCAGTCTTGGCCTGAAATATGGGGCCGTTGACCATGACGAAATCCTGGCTACGCCCAGCCGCGTCGGGAAGGCGGTCGCCATCAACGCCCACCACTTTCAAAGCCAAGCCGCGAGGCAGTGAAATCGCGTCAGGGAGTATGTCGCCAGCATTTGTCGATATGCGCATGAAGACTGTATAGCTGCCAGGATGGGCGAACAGGCCTTGGGCCAATTCAGGTGGAAGGCCGTCTTTGACATGAAGTTTGCCCTGAAGAATTCCGTGCGATTTGGCATGAACAGATCTCACCGCGTGCCCACAATTGTTTGCGGTCTTTTCCAGGATCGTATCGAAGGTTTCGTTGAGACCCTGAATCGTCTCCTGTTCGTCGGGCTGGATTTCTTCAAGATCGGGAGAAAAGCGAACGGGTTGCGACATCGACATTTAAGGCTCCTCTGAACTGAGAAGAAAACGTCATGAGACCGGGTTAGTTCCTGTTCATTAACCCGTATGGCGGTCGCCGAGAGAACAATTGCTATTCGTTACCGGGACCTAAATTCTACTTTCCAACTTTCTATGATCTCGACCAGCTTTCGAAGAGCGTCGTCCTAGTTTGAAGGATCCAGATCAGTCGTTGCCATCAACTGGCTCGGTGTGGGTCATATCGCAGTTCATTTTCAGCATCCGTGTAACCTGACCAGTCGGCCTGCTGCGTTCACAATCCGAGATCAAGCTGTGGAGCTTGGGTACTGTCTTCGGTGCTGAGGGAGGAAAGGGTGATACCCAAAAGACGCACCGACCTTTTGAACGGGAAGACAGACCCCAGCAACGTGTCAGCGATCTCAAGGATCATCTCAACACCTGAAACCCTTGCGGCCAAGGTCTTGCTTCGTGTCGCCTGGGTAAAATCCGAATACTTGATTTTGACGGTCACTGTTTTGCCGTTGATGTCGTGCGCTTCGCAGTACCGCCAGACCTTTTCGGCCAAGGGTCGCAATTCGGCTTGAGCGAGATCGAGCGTGTCGATGTCCTCGACAAACGTATCTTCGGCACCGACGGATTTTCGGATGCGGTTGGCCTTGACCTGCCGCTCATCGATGCCGCGGGCAATGCCGTAGAAATATGGACCTGATTTTCCGAAGTGTTGTTGCAGGAAGGCAAGGGGTTTGGATTTCAAATCCAGACCCGTTTCTATGCCATGTCGCTTCATCCGCTCTGCCGTGGCGGGGCCAACCCCGTGGAATTTCTTGACGGGGAGGGCCTCGACAAAGCCTGGGCCGTTCTTCGGAGTGATCACCGCCTGACCATTGGGCTTGTTCAGGTCGCTCGCCATCTTCGCCAGAAACTTGTTGTAGGAGATGCCAGCAGAGGCATTGAGACCTGTGACCGCCTTGATCTTGGCACGGATTTCGAGTGCTATCTCGGTAGCAACCTCCATACCTTTCAGGTTCTCGGTAACGTCGAGATAAGCCTCATCAAGTGACAGCGGCTCTATGACGGGTGTGTACTGCGCAAAGATCTCGCGGATCTGCTGCGAGACCTGACGATAGACCTCGAAACGAGGCGGCACGAAAATCAGGTCAGGGCATTTTCGTTTGGCAGTGATCGATGGCATAGCTGAATAGACGCCGAAGGTTCTTGCCTCGTAACTCGCGGCTGCCACAACCCCTCGGGCAGCAGATCCCCCGACCGCCAGCGGCTTGCCACGGAGCTCTGGGTTGTCACGTTGCTCCACGGAGGCGTAGAACGCATCCATATCCACGTGAATGATTTTGCGAACCGGGTGCATGTCTGGTCCTTACCGATTGACCTTGTGCTTGCTGGAAAAGTTGATGCGCTCCAGAGGTGGATAGGTGAGCCTCCCATCCTCTTCAACGCGGACGCTCCTATTTCCACATGCCGCGCATGCGTGCGCCGACATCGATGCGGATCTGCTGGGCACTGCGTTCAGATGCTGCGGCCGAGACTTTCGGCCACGCCGTCGGTTCGAAATACTGCAGCAGCGTCGCCGGGATGAACCGCGTACGCGATGCATAGACGTGCCTGTCGCCCTGCGAGTTCTGACCGTGCGTGAAAAATCGTTGCGGCGTGATGAGCGACAGGCTGTCCTTGGCCCGCGTCATGCCGACATAGAGCAGACGCCGTTCCTCCTCGATCTCCTGCGTCGTCCCTGTCCCAAGGTCTGACGGTATGCAGCCATCGACAACGTTCAACATGAAGACCGATCGCCATTCCTGTCCTTTGGCCGAGTGAATTGTCGACAGGATGAGATAGTCCTCGTCAAGCAACGGCACGCCCGCCTGATCGCTGGTCGCATCGGGTGGATCAAGCGTCAGTTCGGTGAGGAACCGTTCGCGCGAGGCGTAGCCGCTGGCAATCTGCTCGAGTTGCAGGAGGTCGGCCTTGCGGGTATCAGCGTCTTCATGGATGCGATCGAGATGTGGTTCGTACCACAGGCGGGCCTGCGCGATATCCGACGGCCACCCTTCCTGGGATTTGCGAAGGCCTCCCAGCAATTGGACGAATGATGTCCAATCCTCGCCCGTTTTTGGTGGTGGCGGAATTTCAGCCAGCGCCAGGAGAGGCTTCGGATCTGAGGCGATCGTGTCAAGAATGGTGCCAGCTTTCTTCGGTCCAATGCCGGGCAACATTTGCAGAAGACGAAAACCCGCAACCCGGTCACGCGGATTCTGGGCGAAACGCAATACGGCCAGCATGTCCTTCACGTGGGCACTGTCGAGAAATTTTAAGCCGCCAAACTTGACGAAGGGGATGTTGCGACGGGTGAGTTCGACTTCGAGCGTTCCGCTGTGACTGGATGTCCGAAACAAGACAGCCTGCTGCTTTAGCGTCATTCCGGTCTCGCGATTTGCCAGCACCTGCTCGACAATGAAATTCGCCTGTTCGGTCTCGTCTTTGACGGTCACGAGTTTGGGGCGCTCCAGCGACTCCCGTTCGGTCCACAGGTTCTTGGTGAAACGCTCACGGGCCAGTTCGATCACTCCGTTGGCCGCGGCCAGAATGGGCTGGGTCGAACGATAGTTGCGATCGAGTGTGATGACATCGGCGGCAGGGCTAAAAGATGTCGGGAAGTCGAGAATGTTGCGAACCGTCGCTGCCCGGAACGAGTAGATTGATTGGGCATCGTCACCAACCACGGTCAAGCCACGCCCGCCGGGTTTGAGCGCCATCAGGACAGACGACTGGAGTTTGTTGGTATCCTGATATTCGTCGACCATGACATGGTCAAAGCGGTTGCCGATGTCGTCGGCAAGATCGGGATCGCTGACCATCTGCGCCCAGTAGAGCAAGAGATCATCATAATCGAGCACGTTCTGCGCCTGCTTGGCCTCCACATAAGCTCCGAACAGTTCCTTCAATTGTTCTTCCCATGTGGCGACCCACGGATAGTGCTGCCGCAGGATCGCGTTCAGCAGCGTTTCCGAGTTGACCGCGCGGGAGTAGATCGCGAGGCAGGTGCCCTTGGTCGGAAAGCGGCTCTCTGTTTTGGAAAATCCGAGCTCGTGCCGCACGAGGTTCATCAGGTCGGCGCTGTCTTCCCGATCATGGATGGTGAAGTCGAGGTTGAGACCGATCTGCTCGGCATACATCCGCAGCAGTCTCGCACCGATCCCATGAAACGTACCGGACCAAGCGAGCGCATCTGTTAGGACGGCGGAATTGGCTCCGAGGACGTTGCGGCAGATACGCTCGACGCGGCGGGCCATTTCCGAGGCGGCTCTGCGCGAAAAGGTCATCAGCAGAATGCGGCGCGGGTCCGCACCATTGACGATCAGATGGGCCACGCGATGCGCTAATGTGTTTGTCTTGCCGGATCCGGCGCCAGCGATGATCAACAGCGGCCCTGCCGTGTTGCCCTCAGCGAGCCCGACGCCATGCTCGACCGCCTTGCGCTGCTGCTCGTTCAGTTTTTCCAGATAGGCAACGGCCATAAGAGCTCGCTTGATGCAGAAAGTGGAAGGGAAGCGTTATGAACAAATGCGGAACATATAATGTCACTGGATGATTTGGAAGATCATTTTTCATATCTCTAAACAATCATTCATCGTGAGAGCCGTCGGTTCGAACCAACCATGATCCAAGGCGTTGAGGTCTGTGAGAATGAGCAATGGGAAGGAAGAAATCATGGCTGACGATAGCACCACCACAATCCGAGCCACGTTCAACACACGCACTGCCGCCGATCTAGCGGTGGAGCACCTCGTCCAGCAGCACGGGATTTCGCGTCCTGACATCTTTATTCAGTCAGCCACCGCGGAGAACACATCAGGGTCAGTTGCATCTGGTGGCGATGTCTCGAAAAGCGGTGCGGTGCGCGACGATGCCCCTCTCGAAGGTGAGATCGAAGTGTCCGCCGACATTCCGTCCGACAAGATTTCTGCGGTTCAGCGTAGTCTTGGCGAGGCTGGGGCACTTCGGGTATCGGGTGCTCCATAAGGCGGTCCCGCGTTGGTGAGGAGGGGTGGATGCCATGGCCGACAATCTTAGCAAGTACCGATCCAAACGCGATTTCAAGCAGACGCTTGAGCCGAGTGGAGAGGTTCAAGTCAAGGCATCCAACCGTCGCCGTTTCGTCATCCAGAAGCATGACGCGACACGGCTACATTATGATCTCCGCATCGAGCTCGATGGCGTGTTCAAATCCTGGGCAGTAACCCGAGGTCCGTCTCTCGATCCTGGTGACAAGCGGCTTTCCGTGGAGGTCGAAGACCATCCCCTTGACTATGGTGATTTTGAGGGAACGATACCGAAGGGTCAATATGGCGGCGGCACAGTCATGCTGTGGGATCGCGGATACTGGGAGCCCGAGGGGAACAAGACCCCCGAGGAGGCGTTGGCGAAGGGCGATTTCAAGTTCACTTTGGAAGGTGAACGCCTGCATGGAAGTTTTGTTCTTGTGCGGATGCGCAACGACCGCGACGATGGCAAGCGTACCAACTGGCTGCTGATCAAACACCGTGACGATTATGCGGTCGACGAGAATGGAGCAGCCGTACTGGATGACAATCTGACGTCCGTCGCTTCCGGTAGAACCATGGAGGCAATCGCCGCTGGCGAAGGGAAAAAGCCCAAGCCGTTCATGACGAAAGGCGATACGGTTAAGGCAGACGCGGTATGGGACAGCAATGACGGTCTTGCCGCCGACGAGCGCAAGGCTGGCACGAAGACGTCGTCGAATAAAAAGTTGGCTCGACCAAAGGCAGCCAAGTCCACCAACGCTGAATCGGCGATGCCGAACTTTATCGCCCCGCAGCTCTGCGAGAGCCTAACACGTCCACCGGCGGGCAAAGGCTGGATCCACGAGATCAAGTTCGACGGCTACCGGGTGCAAATGCGCGTCGCTGGCGGCGAGGTGACGCTAAAGACCCGCAAAGGTCTGGATTGGACATCCAAATGGCCTGCTATTGCGGAGGCGGCGTCGGCACGCCCTGACTGCATCTTAGATGGTGAAGTATGTGCGCTTGACGAGCGGGGTGCGCCTGATTTCGCTGCTTTGCAGGCAGCACTGTCTGAGGGGACGACCGACGATCTTGTCTATTTCGTGTTCGATCTGCTGTTTGATGGTGACGAGGATTTGAGAAAGCTTCCCCTGACGGAGCGCAAGTCGCGTTTGGAAACCCTAATGTCCGATGCGGGCGAGGATCCTCGCCTGAGGTTTGTCGAACACTTCGAGACGGGTGGCGATGCCGTACTGAAGTCGGCCTGCAGGCTGTCGCTAGAGGGTATCGTCTCCAAGGAGGCAGATGCTCCTTATGTGTCCGGCCGGACGAAGACATGGGCGAAATCCAAATGTCGCGCTGGTCATGAAGTGGTCATCGGTGCCTATGCCAGGACCAATGGAAAATTTCGGTCGCTGCTGGTTGGCGTCTTCAGCGGCAAGCACTTCGTGTACGTCGGCCGGGTCGGGACTGGCTATAGCGCCAAGACCGTCGAACAATTGCTGCCGCAGCTTCAAGAGATGGAAACGGCCAAATCTCCTTTCACAGGAATTGGAGCACCAAAGACGTCAGACGATATCGTCTGGCTCAAGCCACAACTCGTCGCCGAGATCGAATTCGCCGGATGGACCGCGGACGGTCAGGTTCGACAGGGTGCGTTCAAGGGGCTGCGCGAAGACAAGCCCGCACCAGAGGTGGAAGCAGAAGACCCCGCGACGCCCTCGGATGTGGATGTCCCCGATCCTGAGACCGACAAGCCTCCACCCAAGCGTTCCCGGAGAGGCGCAAAGGAAGAGGTCATGGGCGTCATGATCTCAAGCCCCGACAAGGCGCTCTGGCCCGACGCGGGTGACAGACAACCTGTCACCAAGGTTGACCTTGCCCAGTACCACGAGGCTGTCGGAGCGTGGATGATAAATCATATCAAAGGTCGGCCATGCTCGATCCTTCGTTGCCCTGATGGCATTGGCGGGGAGCAATTTTTCCAGCGCCATGCTGCCCCCGGCACGTCGAACCTTCTGGAGCTCGTGACGGTCTTTGGTGACAAGAAACCCTATCTGCAGATCGATCGCGTTGAGGGCCTTTCCGCCATCGCCCAGATCGGCGGGATCGAACTTCATCCATGGAACTGCGCACCGGATCAACAGGACGTGCCGGGTCGTCTGGTTTTCGATCTCGATCCAGGCCCGAACGTCGAGTTCCCAGCAGTCGTCGACGCCGCCCGCGAAATCCGCGACCGGCTGGAAGAACTGGGCCTTGTCAGTTTTTGCAAGACCACTGGCGGCAAGGGCTTGCACGTCGTGACACCTCTCGCTGTGCCCAAGGGCAAAAAGCTGAGCTGGGACGAGGCCAAGAGCTTTGCGCATGATGTCTGTCAGGATATGGCGTTAGATAACCCAGACCTCTACCTTATCAAGATGGCGAAGAACCAGCGGGAAGGGCGGATATTTCTGGACTACTTGCGCAACGACCGGATGGCGACGGCGGTCGCGCCATTGTCTCCGCGAGCACGTGAGGGTGCGACGGTATCGATGCCCCTGAACTGGACACAGGTGAAAGCCGATCTCGATCCGACCCGATTCACGGTTAGGACCGTGCCGGGCCTTTTGAAGAAGAGCACTGCCTGGCAGGATTATGGTGAGGGACACCGACCGCTGGAGCAAGCCATTAAGCGCTTGAGCAAAGCCCGGAAGGCCGGTGGCTGATCTCCACTCATTTCTTGTTCCGGGTTTCCCTCGCAACTGATTTCTTGAGCGCGTCCATGATGTTGATGACATTGCTTGTGGCAGGTGATGAAGGCGACAGTGCTTTCTTGCTCTTGGCTGGCTTTTTCTGGGTTTTCTTTTTGGCCTTGATAATGTCGAGCAGGCGGTCCTGGACGGGATCGACAACCATTTTCGCGTCCCACGGTTTGGTCTGCTTCTTTATGAGCTTCTGTATAAGCGGCAGAAGCTCGCTGTCCGGCTTCTCATCGCCAATCGCATCAAAATAGCTGTTCTCATCACGGATCTCGTCGCCATAGCGTAACGTCCACAGAACGATACCTTTACCGCGTGGTTCCAACATGACGGCGCGCTCCCGCCGCGCGATCACGAGCCTCGAAATTCCAACCATGTCCTGAGATGCCATCGCATCACGGATCACGGAAAAGGCTTCCTGTGCCACTTTCTCATTGGGAGACAGATAATAGGGCGTGTCGAGCCAGATCCATTCGATGGTGTCGCGTTTGGTGAATGTCGAGATATCGATCGTCCTGGTGCTGTCCAACGCGACATTATCAAGCTCCTCGTCTTCAAGGATGACGTAGTCGTTCTCGCCACGCTCGTAACCTTTGATCTCGTTTTCTTCCTTCACAACCTTACCTGTGACGGAATCGACATATTGGCTTACGACCCGATTGTTCGTCGCACGGTTGAGAGTGTGAAACTTGACTTTTTCACTGTCCGACGTGGCGGGCATCATCTGAACTGCGCAATTGACGAGGGAGAGCTTCAGGTAACCCTTCCAGTAGGGACGAACAGCCATGTTGATCTCCTCTTAACTGGCGCGGCGCGTGCGCGCGACGGGTTTTGCCGTTGCCGTTGCCTTTTTGACCTTCGCCGTACCGGAACCCTTGTCGACATTTTGCTTTGACTTGGTTTTTCTGGCATCTAGACCTGCACTTTCGCGCAACGCCTGACGGAGATCGATGACATTGTCTGTCGAGCTTTGTTTCTTCTTAGGCACTGAGCGTCCGTCGATCTTGGCCTTGACGAGTTCTGCCAACGCTTCCTCATAACGATCATCGAAGGTGCTGGCATCAAAGCGCCCCTTCTTTTTGTCGATGATCATCTCTGCGATCTCAAGCAGTTCAGGATCGCTCTTCATATCCGGGAGATCCTCAAATGCTTCTTGTGAGGATCGAACTTCGTAATCGAAATTAAGGGTCGAGGCGATCAGACCTTTGCCATGCGTACGGATAAGGACAGTGCGCAGGCGGCGAAAAAGCACTGCGCGCGCGATGGCGGCAACCTTCGCCTCTTTCATGCCGTCGCGCAGCAGGACATAGGCCTCGGCGCCCATCTTGTCGGGTGTCAGATAATAGGGCTTGTCGAAGTAAACGGTGTCGATCTCCGCGCACGGAATAAAGGATTCGATCGTTAGCGTCTTGTCGCTATCGGGGACAGCAGCGGCAACGTCATCCGGTTCGAGAACAATGTATTGTCCATTTTCGGTCTCATAGCCTTTGACCTGGTCTTCCCGTTCGACGGGGTCTCCGGTTTCGCCATCGATGAACTCGCGCTTGACCCGATTTCCGGTCGCTCTGTTAAGCGTGTTGAAAGCGATACGGTCCGACGCCGATGCTGCGGTGTAAAGCGCCACCGCGCATGACACTTCGCCGAACTTGATGAAACCTTTCCAGTTTGCTCTCGGGGAACTCATGATACGCGCACTCCTCACACAACCAACCCGGTTCAACCGAATCAGTGAGCGAATCGTTCCTTGCTAAAACGAATCGTTTTTCAATGACTTAGGCGCACGTGGTCTCCCTTTGCGAGTCTGTCTTAGGTCGCTGATTCGAATGCATCTTTTGACAGCAGCGCGCGTTTTCCTTGGGACAGCAACCAAAAGGGAGATCTGTGATGACCAAGCGCGAATTGATCGATACCGGCACTGACAAGCGTTACGTACGCCGCGATGAAGACGGGAAGTTCAAGGAGAGCGACGATGTCTCCCGTTCGCTTTCGGCCGATGCGCGCCATGACGCAAAGAATGATACGAAGTCAGGCGAGGGCGACAAAGGTGATCGCAAGCGCTGACGCAAGCCGGTGAAGATCGCCACCTACAATGTTAACGGCATCAATGGTCGCCTCGACATCCTGCTTCGTTGGCTGGATGAAGCACACCCGGACGTCGCTTGCCTCCAGGAACTGAAGGCACCGTCCAACAAATTTCCGCGCAAAGAGCTGGAACGTGCAGGCTACGGCGCGATATGGCATGGCCAGAAATCGTGGAATGGTGTCGCCATCCTTGCACGTGGTCAGGAGCCGCTTGAGACGAGACGCGGCTTGCGCGGCGGTCACGACGACGACCAAAGTCGCTACATCGAGGCTGTCATCGACGGAATGGTTGTTGGATGCCTCTATCTGCCGAACGGCAACCCCGTCCCAGGGCCGAGGTTTCAATACAAACTAGACTGGTTTGCGCGACTGCATTCCTACGCGGACGAACTACTCGAGCTCGAGGTGCCGGTGGCGCTCGTCGGCGATTTCAACGTCATGCCGACCGATCTCGATGTCTACAAACCGGAGCGTTGGGTAGATGACGCGCTGTTCCGGCCCGAGGTCAAAGCGGCTTATGCAAATCTGGTGGCTCAAGGTTGGACGGATGCGCTACGGCATCTCCATCCGAACGACCGGCTCTACACCTTCTGGGCATATTTTCGGAACGCATATGCGCGCGACGCCGGACTTCGGATTGACCACTTTCTGCTGAGCCCAGATCTAGCGGGAAAACTCGTGAAAGCCAAAGTCGACAAGCATGTTCGTGGCTGGGAGCACACCAGCGATCACGCGCCTGTCTGGATTGAACTTACGGAGAAAACCGTCAAACAAAGGAGAGAGAAATGACCGATGATTGGAAACGTGAGGTTCGCTCCAAGCTCGAAGAGCTGGTCGATGGTCTCGTTGTAACCGGCGTCAGTTATGAGGACGCTTGCAGTGTCATTGTCGTGGAGGTGAACAGCCTGCTGGTCGCACATGAGCGTGATCCAGATCCTGCAGATGATGATGTGATCGAGGAGCCGGCCAACGACTGGCCAGCGGCGGAAGACAAACGACCTGTCGATTGAAGGTTTGTGTCGGCCCCGAAGAAAAATCCTTCAGGGGCCGTTCGATTTCCTGCTGAGGTGGCTGACTGTTCGACGCCGACACACGCTTCGGCATTCCGCAAAGATGGTGTTCCGGTGCATTCAAGTCAACGTGCATGTCTCGACGTAGGTTATAGGGCTTCCGTCAGGATGCTCAGGAAGGCTCTTACAGCGGGGTTGGTCCGGCGGCTTTCCGGCCAAACGGCTGTGATGTCGTGACGTTCGACAGAGAAATCGGATAGGACAGGGGTCAGTTGACCACGGTCTACCCATGGCGCTGCCATGAAACTTGTCACCATTCCGATTCCCGCTCCCGCTGCGATCGTTGCTATGACAGCCTCGCTCGCATCGACGATGATTGCCGACGACGGCACGATCTCGATTTCTCGCTCTTTGAGCTGGAACGGCCAGCGAAATAACTGCCCACTGCTCTGATAGCGCAGGTTGACCGTCTGGTGCTGCTGAAGATGATCAGGATGGGTTGGCGCACCATTCGCGGACAAGTATTCTGGGGAGGCGTAGCAGCTAAGCAGATGCGGCGAGAGTTTCCGCGATAGAAGCTGGGAGTCGGGAAGGTCGCCGATGCGAACAGCCAGATCTATGCCCTCTTGGATGAGGTCCGCCCTCTGATCATTCAGTCTGAGATCGATCGAAACCTTCGGATGACGTGCGCGAAACCTGGGCAGTAAAGGTGCGATGACATGCAGGCCAATCGGAAGTGAAGCGGCAATGCGCAAGGTTCCCGCCGGTTCGGAACGCGCGGACTTTGCGGCCTGCTCGATCTCCTCGGCATCCCTGAGCAGCCTCAGTGCGCGTTCATGCAGGTCACGTCCTTCATTGGTGAGGGTAAGAGATCGCGTCGTTCGGGTGAACAGCGAAACGCCAAGGTGGCTTTCCAGTCGCTGGACGCTTTTACTGACCGCTGATGGCGAGATGGCAAGCGACCGCGCTGCCGCCGTATAGCTGCCCAGCGATCCGGCGCGCGCAAAGGCGATCAAGCCGGTCAACCGTTCGATTCCGATTTGTTCCTTCATGGCACTATTAAAGCGAAATATAGCGCCATTATCAACCACAAAGGATGCGCGTACATCAGTTCAATAAATCTCAATTTGAAAGAGTTTGATATGACCGAGATGATGAAAGCAGTTCGCCTGCACGAATTTGGTGGCCCGGATGTCCTGCGTTACGAAGAGGCTCCACGGCCTGTTGCCGAACAGGGCGAGGTCCTTGTCCGGGTGCATGCTGCAAGTCTCAATCCCCCTGATCTTTATCTGCGGGATGGCTATCGTGCACTTCCGCCGGAGTGGCGACCCAGTCCGGTTTTTCCGTTGATCCTGGGCACCGACATCTCTGGTATCGTCACCGCAGTCGGGGACGATGTCCAAGCATTCGGCGTTGGCGACGAGGTCTATGGCATGGTGCGTTTCCCCCACGATCTCATGACCGGCAGCAATGCCTATGCCGACTATGTCAAAGTCCCGGCCTCCGACCTCGCAATGAAACCTAAAGGCATTGATCATGTGCAGGCTGCCGCTGCTCCAATGTCGCTGCTGACGGCATGGCAGTTTCTCGTAGAGCTTGGCCACGATGAGCCGAACCCGTTCCAGAGCTTCAACCATGCACCAGTCGCGCTTGATGGCAAGACCGTGCTGGTGAATGGCGCAGCCGGCGGGGTCGGACACCTGATGGTTCAGGTGGCCAAATGGAAGGGCGCTCGCGTGATTGCGGTTGCTTCCGGAAGGCACGAGGAGCTTCTTGCAGATCTCGGCGCAAACACATTCATTGACTACACCAAGCAGCCAGCCGAGACGGTCATGCGGGATGTCGATTTGGTGATCGACGCGGTTGGTGGCTCCAACATGGAGCGCTTCATGAATGTCATCAAAAAAGGTGGAGCGCTCTATCTGGTCAACCCTCTCGGCTTCTCCGGCCATGAAGAGGCTGAACGACGCGGCATCGTCGTCTCAACGGCTCAGGTGCGCTCCAATGATGCGCAACTGGCACAAGCTGGCCGCCTGCTCGATGACGGCACGATCCGGGTGGTGATCGACAGCACGTTCCCAATGGCTGAGGCTTCCGCGGCCCATGATCGGGCAGGGCGGGGAAGCATGCAGGGGAAGGTCGTCCTCATTAACGAATGACGACGTTTGGCGCCGGAAAAGGTTTCCGCCATCTGAAGCCTTTTCCACTCCCCCTGGAGGAAACCAGTCGCGCTTGCACGATCGTTCAATACCCAGTTCGACGTCTGGCGTAACTGTTGTGCTGACTGGCTTTGATTGAATTGCATTCCTTCGTCGCGGTCGCGTTCAAACCCACAAAGGATACGCAAATGGAATCCATTAATCTCGACAAAAAGCTCAGCCTGTTTTCGAGCCACTGGGACCCGCATGTGATCGCTGATTACAATGAAAATGACTTGATGGTCGTTAAGTTCAAGGGCGAATATCCGTTCCACAAGCATGACACGACTGATGACTTCTTCCTTGTGTTGGAGGGAGAGATGGAGCTCGACATCGAAGGCGAGCCGTCTCGAACAGTGAAAGCCGGCGAGCTGATTGTCGTTCCAAAGGGAGTGGTGCATCGACCACGGGCTAAAAACGAGGTGAAGGTTCTCTTGATAGAACCGAAGGGCGAACCGAACTCAGGCGATTCCGGGCGCGCACCAGCGCTTAAACCTCGTCTCTGATAGGCTTGCGGCCGCTTGGACAGGCCATGCAGTGTAGACGCTGTACGTCAGCTCAAATAGGCAGCAAGTTCTTCCGGTATACCTTGCGGAAAGGCTTCTTTAAGATAATCGAGAAAGGCTGATACGCGCGCGCTGAGCAGACGCCGCGAAGGATAGAGCGCCCAGAGCGCCGTTTCGGCACCCTCGACATCGCCCCAGTGGTTGAGACGACCGGAGGCGATGTCTTTGCTGACCAAAGAAAGCGGCAACCGTGCCACGCCCGCACCCATCAAGACCGCATCCCGCAGCATCGTGTTCGACGACATACCAAGCACCGGCGTCGTCGCAAGCTTTGCTGGCCCGGAAGGCGTCACCACATTCCAGGTGTCCGGCCTGCCGACTAAACTGCGAACTACTGATGGCACAGCGTTATCAGGTTCCGGCCAGGCGATGCCTGGAGCAGCGACGACGACCTGTCGGTCACGCAGAAAGGGCCGACCAACGAGATTGACATCGGGTTGAGGATTGAGGCGGATGACAAGATCGTAAGCCTCCTCGATCATATCCACGGCGCGATCTTCCACGACGATCTCGACCCGCATCTCGGGATATTTTAGCAGAAAGCCTGCCGCTAGCTTTCCCAAGGCTGCCTGTGCAAACATGAGCGGGGCGCTGATGCGCAGACGTCCACGCGGCGATTGACCCCCTGATGCGATAGCAGTTGCCGTTTCTTCCAGCTCCGTCAGCAGTTGCGTGGTCCGCTCGAACAGGGCTCGACCTTCTTCCGTCAATTTGAGGTCTCGTGCGCCGCGCTCGAAGAGCCGAAGACCCAGGCTCGCCTCAAGATCGGCCACGCGTCGAGACAAAGTGGCCTTAGGTCGACCAGCCATGCGAGCCGCTTTGCCGAATCCACCATGGCGGGCAACGAGATTGAAGTCAGTCAGTGCTAGAAGGTCCATGCGTTCCACCTGTGAGACAGTGCGTCCATATATAGCGTCTATTGGAAGTGATGTGGACCGATTAATTTCAGGGCGCCTTCTCAATCACGGCCTCAGCGGCTGAACAAGGAGTAATATGATGACCAATCTCTGGAGCCCGATAACACTTGGCGGGATCACTCTGCCGCACCGTTTGGCCATGGCACCGATGACCCGCAGCCGCGCCAAGCCTGACGGGACACCCGGCGACCTCGCGCAGGAATATTACGCACAGCGCGCATCGCTCGGTCTGCTGATCAGCGAAGGAACCCAGCCGTCTGACGATGGGCAAGGATACCTGGCGACGCCGGGTATCTATACTGACGAGCATGTCGCTGGCTGGCGCAAGGTCACTGACGCCGTCCATGTGGCAGACGGACGACTGTTCATCCAGCTCATGCATGTCGGCAGACGGTCTCACCCTGATAACACGCCGCATCATCGCCAGCCCGTCGCACCTTCCGCAATCGCGTCCGGCGATTCCATGTTCACGATGGGCGGGATGCAGCCGGTGCCCCTACCTCGCGCACTGGAGACAGAGGAAGTCCAGCAGACAATTGCGGATTTCGCCTATGCCGCAAAGCGAGCTATCGAAGCCGGTGCAGATGGTGTCGAAATCCACGGTGCGAACGGCTATCTGGTACACCAGTTTCTCGCCCCGGACAGCAACCATCGCACCGATGAGTACGGCGGCACGATGAAAAACCGGGCGCGCTTTGCAATTGATGTCGTCCGTGCGGTCGTTGATGCCATCGGCCCACAGAAAACCGCCATTCGCCTCTCTCCGGGTGTTCCGACGGGTGGCATCGCCGAAGCTCAGGACAATGACGATCTTTACCGGTATCTCGCTTTTGAATTCGGCAAGATCGGTTTGGCCTATCTTCACATCCTCTATGCTCGCACAGATCCGCTTTTAGAAGATATCCGCCGCTCTTTCGATGGCCCTCTGGTCGTGAACCGCCCCGGTCGTTTGCGTGAACAGATCGGTGCCGATGTGGCCGCGGGACTTGCCGATATTGAGGCGCTGGGCGTCATGGCGCTCGCCAACCCCGATCTTGTGCCGCGCCTCAGGACCGGCGCGCCGCTCAATGACGTGAGACCTGCTCTCTTTTATGCAGGTGGCGGCGCTGAAGGTTATACGGACTATCCCGTAATCGATGCAGCATGATGTATAAGCGGGCGGATAGTATTCGCCCGCGACCGTCCTTCAATAAACTTGTATCGCGTCCGATGGCAGGTCGAACACAATCAAACTTAGTCAGAGCTTGCAGAACGCATTACCAGCCAGTGACCTGGCGTCATACCGAAAGCTTTGCGAAAATGGCGGGTAAAATGTGCCTGGTCAGCAAAACCCGCATCTGCTGCCGATTGCGCCAAACCGTTCCCGTTAACAATTGACCGTTTCGCCAATTCAAGTTTGCGCATGATGAGGTATCGATGCGGGCTGGTACCTAGCAACCGGCGAAACTGCCGGGCCAGCTCGTAACGATCCAACCCCGATGCAGCCTCCAGCGCTTCAGAGCGCACGATATCGCTGCAATGCCCTTCGATGAAGTCACGGGCACGAAGAACAGCCAACCGCGCCGACTTGGCGATGCTTTTGGGCGGTGCACCTGCTTGGCGGGAAAGACCCGATGCCAGCCGCACCACAACGTCGTCCATTATCAGGTCACTTGGTTCTTCGCTCAGATCGGCAAGAATCTCTGCCAGTGCCTGCCAGAGGCCGACATCGGCAACCACCGGATCGGGAACAAATGGAAGGGCGTGGCGGTAACCATCGACGGCCCCAATCAGGTCAGGAGGCAAATAGATCATCCGATAGATCAACCCATCCTCGGTACCTGCAGCACCATCATGCAGCTCGTCGGGATGCAGCACGATCACGTTTCCAGGGCTGCTGAAACGCTCGGTGCCGCGATAGCGGAAGGTCTGTACACCATGGAGCGTCAGCCCTAGCGCGTAGGTGTCGTGCCGATGCGGCGAAAAAGCATTGCCATGAAATCTGGCTTCGATCCGCTCGACCCCATGTGAGGGCGCGGCGACACGCATGCCGTCGGCAAATCCGACTTTGCACGAACGTTCAAGACCGCCCGCCTTGTTGGGAGCTAGGTCTTCTTTTCCCTCGATACCCTGAATGGAGTTCAACCGCATGTTTGACACCAAGATCGCAATCGTTATCCGCGATGACCTCGCAACTTGGCAAAGGTTGAATGTCACCGCCTTCCTGACCAGCGGCATCGTTGCCCAGACACCAGCCATCATCGGCGAACCATACCGGGATGCGGTTGGTCATGTCTACAATCCCATGACGATCCAGCCAATCGTGGTCCTCGCCGCGGATCAGGATACGCTGCGCACGATCCATAGGCGGGTTCTCGACCGCGACGTTACAGTCTCGGCTTATATCGAGGAGATGTTTTCAACAGGGCACGACGCTGCCAACAGGGAGGTGTTCGCCCGGTTCGGCCCAGACAATTCGAAACTGGTAGGACTGGCACTTAGAGCCGAAAAGAAGGTGGTGGATAAGATCGTAAAGGGAGCGAAAATGCATCCTTGACGTATCGGAATTCAGGTTTGGGCACTGCGACACCGTTGGAATAGCTGCGCTACAGCACTTTCACGCAGCCGAACCCTTGTTTGAGTCGCGACTTTTGCAAAAGTCGGTAAGGATCTGATCATATATTGTTCTTCAACACTGCAAGCGTGGCTTGATCGCCTTCACCTCCATAAAAGACGTGAAGGGCGGTCTCGAATGACGAACCACTCTGGGCGGCTATGCCAAACAACGTCATGCTGGAATGAAACTTGAGGTCATCGGGAGAGCCAAGAATGTCGTGCGCACTGAGGCGGGGATGGCTGAGCATGGCGCGCGTGCACTCCTCCAAACGGGCGCCCAACACAGGATGTTTCAGGTAGGCTTCGGCTTCAGAACGTCCAGAGATCGCGTAAAAGCGGGCAGTTTCCGATCGACCAAGTCCGTGAATTTGCGGAAAGATGGACCACATCCAGTGAGACCTCTTCTGTCCGTCACTCAACTCCCGCAATGCTTTTGCGTACGTGTCTTGTTGTGCTTTGATGAACCGCGCCAGATCAAATTCCATCCCTGTGTCCTTCGCTCAGCGGGTCAGAGTCTTGTCTTCCGGGTGCCATGGCATCTCAGTCCATTTCCAACTGTTCGAACCAAGCTGCGTAAGGAGTATTCTTGGCAAGGTGCCGGTTAAAATCCGGCGCCTCGTCATGCCACCAGACTGGACCGCGTTCACCAAGCGCGACCTTGGCCGCATCCACTTTCTTGCGGGCTTCGATCATCGCTGGCGAGCCCGCCGATGCATCGCGAACCGCCCGGCGTGCAGCCATCAAATCCTTGACCAGTGCCGCACGAGTGAGTTCATCGAGATTGGGATTGCTGCGACGCCACAGCCGTCCTTTCACGACGAAGTATCGACCATCGGGCGTGTCCGGACACGTCTTGCTCATTCGAACCCAAGCGTCCCTTGCGCTGGTTGCGCATCCTGAGATGGCTTCGCCTCAATCCGCCGGGCCAGTTCGGTCTGTGCGCTGAAGCGCACGTCCACATCCCGATCTGCGATGAAGGCGTTCAGCGCCTCGATGCTGATGCGATCCCACGGTTTCCCTCGATCTGGTCCGGCGGGTACACGCGGTAGAAGGCCTGGTTCGGCGCTCCATGCCAGGCAATTCTCAAGTGAGGTTTGGTTCAACATATCTCGGAGATGATGAGCTGTAACGTAGGCGTCGGGCATCGCTCGATGTGCTGGGAGGCCGATATCATGTACCAGTCCTATGGGCATTCGTTGATAACGCAGCATCTGGTTGGAAAACCGTGGAAGCTCTGGCCAGACACGCAGCGCGCATTTCCATGTGCAGATCCAGGGCGTTTCGCCTGTAAACCGCCGTGTGCAATATCGTTGCTCGAAAGCGGCTCGATGAGCTGCCAAGGCGTCGATACGGCCGGGTGGACGGAGAACGGTTGATGCTATTTCCTTCCAGAACGGAGCATCCGCGACTTGGACATCCAGGATATGATGGATCGCTATCGTGTCGGGCGAGATCGGACGGCCAGGGTTGACGAACAGCGCCCCGCGCTCATTGGTGACCTCCCACTTTCCAGTTTTGTCGATGACGACATCCTGCCAGCCGATCTCACAAACGTCGTGTGGGCCATTGCCGCCTGTTTCGAGATCGATGACGCGTACCCTGGCTTCGACCACTTCGGTGCTACCTTTCTTCAAACTCCAGCATTGGTAAGCGCGATCGGCGTAGGATGGTTCCTGAATATCAGGCCTTACGATCAGCGGGGCTTGCACGCATCGACAGCCAATGCTGAGGGATTGATCAGACTCAACTGAAATTTATTTTGTGCGTGTCACCCAGCATCGTTTCAAATCTTACTCGCTGATTCAATTCGCGAATCTCTCGAGTTGCTAAAAATAGAGGACTGCATTCCTAATTTAGCGCCTCTTGACTCTTATTGGGCGCAGGAACAGAACGTGAACTTCAACATTGAAAACGGCATGAAGCTGCTCCCGTAAACGACACGAACCGTAAGGATTGCGTGAACGATGGCTGCTGCGCGCGAGCATGTCATAGCGGATCTGCGTGATGGCATCGCTTCAACTCGAACGCCGCGATGCGCTCTGGGCGATCAAGGCGTTGCGTAACGAACCGTTACAGCTCTTTGCAGCCGCTGCAAACCGCGAGCAGAAATCAATTGCCGAGCAGGCGGAGCCTGAAGTCGAGCTCCGGCAAATGACCGAAGGCCTTAATGTGGTTGCGGACTACGGACACGTCGGCCTGACATTTCGCGAACATCCAATGGCATTCCTGCGCGAGAGCTTGGCCAAACGCAGCATGGTGACGTGCGAAGAGGCGATGTCCGCCCGCGACGGCCGATGGGTTTATACCGCAGGTCTCGTCCTAGTGCGGCAGAAGCCGGGGAGCGCGAAAGGGGTCATGTTCATCACGATTGAGGACGAGATAGGTCCTGCGAACGTCGTCGTCTGGCCAAGTCTATTCGAGAAGCGACGCCGTGTCGTTCTGGGGGCGTCTATGATGGCGATCAACGGACGACTTCAGCGGGAAGGGGAGGTCGTGCACCTTGTGGCACAGCAGCTGTTCGACCTGTATGCGGACCTCTCTGGTCTCGCTGACATGGATGTGGTGTTTAATGCACCATCAGGACGTGGAGACGAGTTCGCTCACGGCTCGGCAGGTGGTGGGGATTCTCGCGATAGACAAAAACCGGTGCCCGAGGCGCGGGACATCTTCATCCGGGATTTACACATCGATGCGCTGAAGGTGAAGAGCCGCAATTTTCAATAATCAGTGGCAGGAAGATATTCCTTTAGCGCCAGTGTGATCGCTGCATCGCAGTGACTGCGCCTTTGTTCTAATGTTATATCGTCTGTCCGTATTTCCTCTACTCTTCGGCCCGTGATGGATATAACGTGCCGCATTCTCCAGAAGTAGCTCCAGAGGATGACAATTGAAGTTCGTTGATGCAAATCGGCGTGAAACGAAAACCAGGCAGCGCCATGAATCCCGAGTTTCCTCATCCTTCCCAAAATGCCCCGACGATACGAGAGAGGTTTCTCGAAGCCGTGCTGCAAAGCGCGATCGATTACGCAATTATAGCTCTGGACCTCGACGGGCTCGTCACCAGTTGGAACGAAGGCGCACGCCTTATAATGGGGTGGACCGAAGAGGAAATGATGGGAGCACCCGCTGCGGTGTTCTTTACGGACGATGACAAGCGTGAAGGTATTCCGCAAAGGGAGATGACCTCCGCACTCGAGAAGGGGCGTGGCAACGATGAGCGCTGGCACCTGAGAAAGGACGGCACGCACTTCTGGGCATCGGGCGAAATGATGACGCTGAGGGACGACGACGGCCGAGTTCAGGGCTTCATCAAAATCATTCGAGATCGGACGGAGCAACGCGAACGGGACGAAAAGATCAGGGCTGACGCTGAGTTCATGCGCAAGGTTCTCTCGTCCTCGGACGATTGCATCAAGGTCCTCGATCTCGACGCGAGGCTTACCTTCATGTCAGAAGGCGGAAAGCGAGTCATGGAAGTTGACGATTTCGACGCTATCGCCGAATGCCCTTGGCCTGATTTCTGGCAAGACAGCGGCAACGACGCGGCCAAGAAAGCCGTCGAGGCGGCGAAAGCCGGGCAATCAGAACGTTTTATAGGGATGGCGAACACCGCGCGTGGCAATCCACGCTGGTGGGATGTGCAGGTTACGCCAATCCTCGGGGCTGACGGGAAACCCGAGCGCATACTCTCGATTTCGCGCGACATCACCGCGACCAAGGTCGCGGAGGAAACATCGAGAGAAACGCAGGCGAGGTTAAGGTCCACTCTCAAAGCGGGCGGGCTTGGTTACTGGCAACTGAACATGGAAACCATGGTCCTTGAGGCATCTGACATCTGCAAGCTGAATTTTGGTCGGTCGCCGGATCAGCCTTTTACGTACAGCGACCTTAGGGAAGCTGTTCACCCAGATGATCGGACACGGATGGCGGCAGCCGTTCAGGATACCATTTCCACAGGGTCGGACTACGACATCCAGTATCGTATCATCAAGCCGGACGGGGACACGGCATGGGTGTTGATACGCGCTCAGTTGATCCGGGGCGACAAAGACAACCCGACCTATATTGCGGGGGTCTCGCTAGACATCACCGATCTCAAGACAACGGAAGAAAGGCTTGCTCGTAGCGAAGAACGTCTGAATTTGGCGCTCGGCGCGTCGAGCATTGTCGGAATCTGGGACTGGGACCTAAAAACGAACCTTATCTACGCCGATCCGAACTTCGCAGAAATTTACACCGTCGATCCTATCCGGGCCGCCCAAGGTGCTCCTCTCGAAGAGTACGTCAAGAATTTCCATCCAGACGATTTGCCAACTTTCGAGGCAGAGCTCGCTCGATTGTTCGAAGGGCAGGAAACCTTCAACTCTGAATATCGCATCCTTCAACCGGATGGTGGCGTAAGGTGGGTTCATGCCCGCGGCCGCCTTATACGAGATGAGGCAACCAAGCCCATTAGGTTTTCCGGCGCTTCCGTCGAGATCACCGAACGCAAGATGTTTGAGGAAACGCAGTCACTGCTGATGCACGAACTGGGTCACCGGGTGAAGAACACCATGGCGGTCGTGCAGGCTGTAGTGACGCAGTCGCTCAGGAATGTGACCTCTGTTGAAGAGGCCGCAGGTAAAGTCAAGTCAAGACTGGCGGCGATGGCGGTCGCGCACGACATCCTCATCAATCGCAACTGGCTTAGCGCGACGTTGACGGACGTCATTCAGGGGACGGCCAGTGCAACCGGGTTGGGGGACGACAACCGCTTGCGGCTATCCGGACCTGCCGTCAAGCTTGGGCCTCAGCAGGCATTATCAATAGGTCTGGTTATCCACGAATTGCTGACCAACGCCCTGAAATATGGCGCTCTGTCCAACGAGACAGGTTCCGTTAAAATCGCTTGGGAAGTAACTGGTCTACCGACCACTCATTCTCTGAAGTTCGTCTGGCAGGAGATCAACGGCCCTTCGGTCATCGCGCCAGCTCGACGAGGCTTCGGCTCCAGACTGATAGCGTCGAGCCTGCAAGGGTTCGGAGACCTAGATATCCAATATCTGCCAGGTGGTATCCTGTTGGAGCTCGTGGCCGCGCTCTCGAAGCTCGAGCCCCTCAGCGATGAGCCGATGAGCCGGTAACGGAGATACATCGCCGGGCGAAAATATCACGGTCGCGGCGCTACGTCCGCCGCGTTTCCAACGATATACCCTCGTCTGGAAAGGGGTCGCTTCCCCTGCTGCGTATTTCCACACAGTCACACTTCGTTGCAGGCGTGGTGCCCATTTTGTCCCAGAACCCCATACCAACCCTGCTGGCTATTTGGAACAAACTCCGCCTGCTGGGCGGGGAAGATGGAGTCGTGCTTCTGGTCGGGTCGAACTCTGGCGAGCCCGACCCGAAAACGTCGGCACCATCGTTAATTGCCTTCAGTATTCTGGAGAGCATGTTGCGTCCGGGATTGCTTCCCTGATTTGGAAATGCCAACGCGGATCGGGCGCTGAAACGCTCTGATCTTTTCAGTCGTCTAACCTTCGTCGAGTCCGAAATAAACCATGTGACGCAGTAGGGAACCTTTGCACTGATCTCACGTTTGTGCCTACTTGAGTGGCAAGCTTTTACATTCAGTTTCATTATTCCGTCTCCGGGAGACGAGACTGACAACGCTCACGTTTTTTAGATAGCAGTCGAGCGCGGTCCTGAATGCACAACTCCATTACCGATTTTTCCATAATCGTCCAAGGAATGCCTCAGCCTTACCTCGTTCTCGACGCGGAACTTGTTATCGTGGGGGCTAGTGACGCTTACCTCGCGCTGACAGACCGGACACGCGATGACATAGTGGGGCAGAATATCCTTGAGGCCTTTCCCGAGAATCCGGATGCTATCGGAACGGTGGAACAGGGTCCGCTGGAGGTGTCTCTCCGGCACGTCCTCCATACACGCAGGCCTCATGAGATGGCGGTCATCCAGTATGACATACCACAACCGGGAGGCGGTTTTGTCCAGAAATTCTGGACACCTGTCCATACGCCTGTAATCGGGGAGAATGGTGAGGTTCAATACATCATCCAAAATCCCATGGACGTTACCGAAAGCGTCCTGCAGGCCAGGGAGGCGGACGCCCGTCTGCGCGTCGCGCATCATGCCGCAAATCTCGCTTCCTGGGAGTACGAACCAGAGACGGACATCTGGCGGCGAAGCCATGCGGTTGACGAGCTGTTCGGGTTTGCACCTGGAGAAGGTGGTCCCGTGGCAGCGCCGTTCTTTGCACGTATGCACCCGGCTGACCTACCGCGAGTTGCCGAGTTGGTAAATAGTTTCCTCGGGTCGCCGGACCAGACAATCGTCAACTTCGAATACCGCATCGTGTTGTCCGACGGTGAAATGCGCTACGTCACCTCACGTGGCGAGGTCCTCCGGACTTCGAAGGGGAAGGTCAGATTGATCGGCGTGATGATGGATGTCACGGAAGACCGAGCCAGGGAGGCCGCCCTGGCGAACGCAGTCGAAGCCCAAGGCGTGTTGATTGAACAGAAGGACGCCCTGCTTTCCGAAGTCAATCACCGCGTCAAAAACAGCCTTCAATTAGTCGCCAGCACGCTCCGCCTTCAATCGCGTCGTATCACCGACTGGACCACTGTCGAGGCGTTCAGTCAGGCGTTATCCCGTGTAAGGGCGATTATTTCCGTCCACGAGCGGCTGTATCGGACAGATAACTCGCTGACGGTGGAAATCGCCGATCATCTCCGAAACCTTTGCCTCGACCTTACTGGAGACAAGGCCTCCACCCACGTCATGGTCGATGCGGATGAGATGCAACTACCGACAGAACGCGCAATACCAATTTCGGTAATAGTGAATGAGCTGGTTATGGCGGTACTCAACGATACGATCACCAACGGCCGACGACTTACAGTTTCCCTCAAGGAGAACGGCGATGAAGAGCTGGAACTGGCTATCATAGGAAACGAAGGCACCTCTGGGTTATCTGAACTCGGGACTCGCCTTGTCACCTCAATGGCCGCACAGATCGACGGACGCTTTTCAGACGACGTGTTAGGAGATGGATATCGTGTCGCTGTCCGGTTCCCGAAGGCGGTGAGTTGATGCCTTTGCGTGTTTTGATAGTCGAAGACGAAATGCTTTTAGCTCTCGATCTCGAGGACATGTTGACCGATGCGGGTTTCGTGGTTGTCGGACAGGCCTCCGACATGGATCAGGCGCTGACGCTCGCCGATAGAATCGAAGGCCGCATCGACGTGGCGATCATGGACGTAAATCTAGCGCGAGGGACGAATGGCGTTGATACCGCAGCGGCGTTGCGCCGTCGTTGGAACGTGCCGTCACTGTTTGTATCAGGCAACCTTGATGAACGGACTAGAGAACGCGCGATGGAATGGCAGCCGATTGGTTTCGTGGGCAAGCCCTATTCCGAACGCGAAGTATTGTCTTCACTCGGGGCTATCGTCGGCCTTCAGTAGGCGATTGTGTTTCGGCGTGGAATATTGACCCCTCTGGCGGGGTGGTTGGTGCGGACAAAAAGTTGGACTGCTTTATACGTTAAGGCCAAGACTTTTTCGGTCGGATTTGGATCAACGCAAGCTGTAAAACAGGCTGGAATTTGGACGATAGTCAAGACACGTGGGTCTATCTTACAACGGGCCTGATCTTTTTCGGGGGCAGGCTGGTAGGTCCAAGGATATCAACAATAGTTTGAAACGGTGCAGGTTTTCCATAGAGGTACCCCTGACCAAAACGGCAGGCAAGCCCAATGAGTGTCCGCTCCTGCTCAACCGTCTCTATTCCCTCGGCAATTGTCTTGAGACCCATTTCATGGCTCAAGCCAATTAACGCACGCGTAATGGCGACATCACTCGGTTTCTCGTTGATGTTTTGTACGAACCTTCGGTCGATTTTGAGGGTGGTGATGGGATAACGCTGCAAGGAACTCAGGGAAGCGTATCCTGTTCCAAAGTCATCAAAGGCAATTCCAATACCCAAATCACGAGCCAACGTCATGGCTTCGAAGGAGCGATCATCGTCTGCGAGTGCGATGGTCTCGGTAACCTCAAGTTCGAATTTGTCTGCCCTCACCGAATGGCGCTGGAGAGCATTGGCGATTTTGGCAATCAAGTTCGGGGCGCGCAGCTGGGCTGGAAAAAGATTTACGCTGACCTTTATATCATGCCCAACTGCCTGCAACGCGCCAGCGCGCTCAGCGGCTTGGTCGAGGGTCCACCATCCGATCTCCAGCGCCAACGTGCTCTGATCCAATGCCGGTAAAAACGCCCCTGGCGAAAGCAAACCACGTTTTGGATGGTGCCAACGGAGCAAAGCCTCAAGCCCGACGATCCTTTTATTCAGAAGGTTTACCTGAGGCTGATAAAATAACTCCAGTTCGCCTCCACGCAACGCTCGAAGGAGCTCGTCACGTATCTCCCTGCGGGCCGCGGTCTCCCTGCGCATTGTAGGGTCGTAAAGGCGGATGACGTTCCCGCCTTCCGCCTTGGCTCTGTATAGCGCAAAGTCTGCGCTTGCGATCAGCTCGTCAGTGTCAGTTCCATGAGAAGGAGCAAGGGCGATGCCAATGCTTGTCCCTATTTCGTGGATCTGCCCTCCCAACTCAAAAGGTTTACGGAATGCTTTCAGAATGGTTTGCGCCAGCGCGTGGGCTTCAAATGGGTCGTTTACACCCTGAAGAAGCACCGCAAATTCATCACCCCCAATGCGAGCAATTTGCACTTTGGGATCGAGCATATGAGGAAGACGAACACCGATAGCTTGAAGGAGGCAATCACCGACTGCATGTCCGTGGGTGTCGTTGACCTCTTTAAATCCGTCTAGATCAAGGAGGATGACCGAGGCGGTACTGCCAGCCTCCAGACATTCCGAAAGAAGGGTTGAGAACCGATAACGGTTTGAGAGTCCCGTCAGCGTGTCCTGGCTTGCTAGTCTAAGCAGCTTACCGTCTCGTTCCCTTCGACCAGTAATGTCTGTGATGACAGCGCCCGCACAAAACCCCTTTTTACCGCTCCAGACGGAAAGGGTGATCTCAATGGGGAACTCCGTCCCGTCCTTCCTCAGAGCGGAAACCTCTACCGGCCGCCCCTTGAGTTGTGGAGCCTCTCCGCCGGCCACTCGCTGCAACCCTGCCATATGCGCTCCCCGCATTCGCGTAGGGATGATAATCGTGATCGGCTGCCCGATCATCTCGGATTGCTCGTAGCCAAATAATTTGCATGCAGACGGATTGGCGAACTCAATATCGCCTTTGCTATCAATGGAAAGCAGAGACAGGTTCGTTGCCTTTGCGAACTGCGCGATAGTAAAGGCGACCTGTCGGCGGCTTCGTGCGACAACTGTAGTTGACATCGGTTAGGGCTGCCCCGGAAAAAGGTGGCGAGACGAACGTGAAACGATAACGCGACTTACAGTTGCTCTATATCAGTGAAGTTTCATTTAATATTCTGAATGGGTAATCCCCCCGCAAATTAACGGGCTTCAAAAGTAGAATTTTCTCGGGCTTTATGATCGAGGAGATTTTTGATGAAGACGAGCAGATTTAGCGAACCGCAGATATTGGCCATCCTGCGCCAGGCAGAAGGTGGTGTTCCAGTTCCCGAGCTATGCCGGGAGCACGGGATGAGCACTGCCTCATTTTACAAATGGCGGGCCAAGTATGGGGGCATGGACGCATCGATGATCAGCCAGATGAAAGCTCTGGAGGATGAGAACCGTCGGCTGAAGAAGATGTATGCGGAGATGAGCATGCAAGCGGAACTGCTCAAAGAGGCTTTGGGAAAAAAATGACGCGGCCATCTCAACGCCGAGAGATGGCCGGGAAAGCAGTGGCATTACGCGGGGTGAGCATTGCGCTTGCCTGCCGCACCTTCCAGGTCAGCGAGACCTGCTATCGCTACAGCGCCAAGCTGAACGACGAGAACGAGCAGATCGCCGATCTCCTGATCGGGCTGACGCGGGCAAAGAAGACTTGGGGCTTTGGCCTGTGCTTTCTATACCTACGGAATGTCCGAGGACATCGCTGGAACCACAAGCGTGTCTACCGCATCTACCGCGAGCTGGAGTTGAACCTCAGGATCAAGCCACGCAAGCGTTTGAAGCGGGACAAGCCCGATGCGTTGACCGTGCCGGAAGCTCCGAACCTGGTCTGGTCCATGGATTTTATGGCGGATCGTTTGGAGGACGGTCGGCAATTCCGACTGTTGAATGTCCTGGACGACTTCAACCGGGAGGGGCTGGGTATCGAGGTGGACTTTTCGCTGCCTGCTGAACGCGTCATCCGCAGCCTGAACCGGATCATCGAATGGCGCGGTAAACCGTTCGCCATTCGTGTGGATAACGGGCCTGAGTATGTCAGTGGCAAACTGATGGAATGGGCCGAAACGCAAGGAATTGCGTTGAGCCACATCCAGCCCGGAAAGCCGCAACAGAACGCCTATGTCGAGCGCTACAACCGCACCGTCCGACATGAATGGCTTGACCAGTACATCATTGAAAGCATCGAGGAGGCGCAGGAATTCGCCACGCAGTGGCTATGGACCTACAACAACGAACGGCCCAATATGGGCATCGGCGGCATAACGCCTGCACAGAAACTAAAAATGGCCGCGTGAGTTCTACTGCGGAGCCCCGTTAAGAATGGGGGGATTACCAATGAACCTGTCCCAGATGGGAGATAGGAAAGAAAATTTGGTCAGATCGACATTCAGGATTTCCAAAGGCGTAATCGATGATTCATAGGCGACCATGTTTTGCCAGGGGGTCTGTGATGACAGTGAAGCATATGAGCTGAACGAGGTGCAATGGTCGAGAGGATTGCAACTCTTTTGCCCGGAAGGTTGGTGATCCGAGTCGCACAGGTTCGGCTAAGAGGCATTTGCTCGTCCTAGCGCTTGGTCGATCATCAACCAGACAGCGTCGGGAGTTGTCACGCCTTTGCTACCAGAAGGCCATACTTCTTCAGGATTTCCTCAATCTTTTGATCCTGTGCAGCATCGGGAAGCAATGCAGGCTGGCGACTTGCGCCGACAGATGCGTCCTGCAAATAGAGCGAGCGCTTCACCATTGCTGGCGGAAAGCCATGGGCATAGAGTTCCGTTCGGAAGGCCGTGTAGATCGACTGCTGCCGTGCTGCTTGCGCAAGGTCTCCGGAATTGAAGCCGTTGACTATGCCTGCGAGTACGTCCGGCATAGCGTTTCCAAGACCGGAGATACAACCCGTGGCACCGTTTTGCAGCGCCCAGAGTACGAGATGATCAGGGCCGGAATAGACCTCGAAACCTTCGACGTCCTTTGAAACCTGCAAGTAGGCTTCCAACGTTTCTTGCGAGCCGCCGGAATCCTTGATCCCGGCTATATTGCCATGGGTCGCCAGTATTCGCGCAGTCTCAGGTTCGATGTGGTTTTGTGTGCGTGCTGGAATGTCGTAGAGATAGACTGGTGTGCTGACCGCATCTGCAACCGTCGAAAAGTGACGCACCAGGCCGTCTTGGGTGCAGGCGATGAAGAATGGCGTTATCACGGCAATGCCGGTCGCGCCTACCGTATGATGAACATGACGGACTGAGCGAAGTCGACTCCGACAAAAAGCACCAGCGCGCCGGTAGCGGCAAGGACAAACTTGTGTAGCATCTGTACCTTAACAGGGGAAAGTCGCGGGGGCAAAAGTTCGAGGGCACAAACTTTTATCCGGGCGGAGGCTGCCCCCCGCGACGCACGTGAAATGCGCAGAGATCGGATTGGTCCGATGGCTCCTATAACCCATCGCCTTAACCAAGCATCATCTCGCTAAGGGCAACCCAACCCGGCCGATGACCTCTTTCATGGTAGGGTAGTAGTGGTTACTCCTGCGGCGTCGTGGATTGCCACTGGAATAATGTACCAACGCTAAATCACGGTTCCTTGATGGAAGACAATTTTCCAACCAAAATCAGTGGAGCGCCAAATTGTTGAACGGCGACTGACACGGCGGGGTTCATCCAGAATGTAAGAGACCAGGTAGAGATCGTCCGCCAACACAGTCAGGCTGAAATCGCGGCATGGCCAGTCATGTGGCTCGGAGGCAGTCGCATAGCGTTCTATCAGCGTCTCAATGACCACACTGCGTTGATAAACCTTTCCACTCGCGCCTATTTCCCAAAAGTTGGGATCGATCATCGAATCGAGGTCTTTTCTTGAAGTACCGAACTGTCGACGATGAAAGATCGGCTCACGGATAGAGAGCTCGTCCAAGATAGCGGCAAGTTTCTGATCATCCATCGCGCAACTATTACCGCCTCGCTATCATGCGACAAGTACTTTTGTCCGCTGTGGGCCAAGAGAAGACTAGCGGATAGGTGCCACTTTTTTTGTTTTCAGAGGTAGCAGCCTTTGTAGGGGCCTTCATCGGAACTATGGTGGACAAAAGCTCATCAATAAATCCCAACAATGGAAAGGATTTTTCAATGGACATTAAACGTAATGGCTTCAAGCCGTCAGCAAAAGGTCCGGAAGATTGGTTTACTGGAATTGTACGGATTGATAGTCCGTTTCAGGCAGAAGCACCGTCTAGGGTCGGTGGTGCGACCGTCACCTTTGAACCAGGTGCGCGTACTGCATGGCACACTCATCCCCTCGGACAAACCTTGCTCGTTACCTCGGGGCTTGGATTGGTCCAGCGCGAAGGTGGGCGGATAGAAGAAATCCGTCCAGGCGATGTTGTTTGGTTTCCACCCGGCGAGAAGCATTGGCACGGTGCAACCGCCACGACTGCCATGTCCCACATAGCCATCAACGAATTCCAGGACGGCCGGGCGGTAGACTGGATGGAGAAGGTTACGGACGATCAATATCTCGGCAAATAGGTGTTAGCTCAACACCATTGGTCGCGGGACTCTCAAGCCTATCGTGATGTGCTTATCAACGGTGGTCAGGAAATATCCAGTCTGAGGTTTCAAGCAAAATTACTGTTTTCCCCGACGGATGCGGACATGATGGTAGCCGATGTATCGATAGTGGCTATTGCTTCAAAAAATCAGACTGAACGCGCCGTTATAGCTACACGGCGGATAGACGATCAATATTTTCCCATTCGATATCTTCTCTTTCAAACAGGTCCTCTAACACATCAGTAGAATTTTCCTGCGCGT
The DNA here is from genome assembly GCF_033957725.1 of Agrobacterium sp. rho-8.1. Taxonomy (NCBI): domain Bacteria; kingdom Pseudomonadati; phylum Pseudomonadota; class Alphaproteobacteria; order Hyphomicrobiales; family Rhizobiaceae; genus Agrobacterium; species Agrobacterium sp. rho-8.1. Next base: position 152,770 of record NZ_CP192791.1, on the reverse strand, counting down.
AAGAAATCTCCCTTTCGGATACCGGAAGCACCTGTAGCCAAGACACACGCTGACCAGAAAAGACCTTCTTGTCTTCCAGACCATCATAAGCAAAAGGAGTTGTAAGAAATGCGTGCGGCACATGGCCTGAGTTTCGAAACTGCCCGATCAAGTTGTGCAAGAAGATGCCGGGTCGCGCAAATCCTTTAACCTTCCCTACAAAGACAGCAGCTCGAAACAGCGCTTGCTCCATATCAGCGTCTTGACCTGTTTGTGCAGAGGCAATGAATTCAACTCTGGTGTCCGGATATTCTGCCCCGTCATCTTGGAAAAGAGGGTAACTTGATGTGCCGATTGTGCTCATTGTTACCATACCCGGCGATGGGTAGTCAGCCATGCTTGCAACCGCGATGAAAAATGGATCGTCCTTGGTTTCTCGATGGATGAAAATTTTCGGCCGGTTTCCGAACACCTCTTCGAGATGCTTTGCGATAGCTTTCTCGCAAGGACTGATTTCCATCGTTCCATTTCCTATTGGTTGCATCTTATTGGTTTATCTAACCGCATTTGAGAAATTCCGCTATCATCGACAGTATGCGACCTATTCTCCGAGCAACCCAATTTGGCTGTATTGCGCCAAAATCAGTGATAGCCGCTGTCTAAAAAACAGGAACACAAGTGTCGCTTTAATCGTAACTTCTAGAAAAGGCCCGCAAGGAAGTTTCATGCGTCCATTCAATGTCGTCATTGCGACCCTAGCCTTTTCCATTTTTTCGGGGGGCGCGACCGCTCAATCGTTGCCTGATCCTGAAATGTTCGATCCAGCGAAGGTGATCGCCGGAATCAGGATCGAGCGATCTGATTGCGCGAAGATGGAAGCCCGGCAGACCGCTGTTTGGGTCAAGGTCGAAGGCAAGGGTTATTGTCTCCGCTATTACGCGTCGGGATTCAGTTCGGGCGGGCCAAATCCTGTTGTCGCCGCTTGGTTACCCGGCGACGTCATGGGAGGCCCCAAAAGCGTAGGTCACCAAAAAGGGATCGGGGTTGCCTCAATGATAGCGCAGTCCAAATCCTTATCTGATCGCTACGGGGTTCCTTGGATATTTGTGGCAAGGCCTGGCAGCTACGGCAGTGCCGGGAAGCACTACGAAATCAGGCATAAGCCACTCGAAGCAAAACTTGTCGCCGCTCAGATCGATGCTTTGAAGGAACGGTATCGTATCGAATACTGGGCCTTGGGAGGGCATAGTGGGGGCGGGACCTTGGTTGCTGAGTTCCTCGCACGTAGGGATGATATCCACTGCGCCGTCCTTTCTTCCGCAGCTGCTGCCTATCGTGAACGGCTGAAGCAGCGTGGGTTCACGAAGCGGCTAAATTCGGAAGTCTTTTTTGACCCCTACGACGCGCTCGATCACATACCAGGCCAGTCTGATCGACGCATTTTCGTGCTCGCCGATCCGCGTGAAACGAACATACCATTCGGCACTCAAAAGCTGTATTTTGATGGGTTAAAGGCGAAAGGACATGCCGCTTGGATGTTGCCGCTCCAAAAAGCACTTGCTCCGAAATATCATAGCCTCGTGGACTTTGGAGAAGCCGCCACAGGGATGTGCGCGAACGGCACGCAGACCAACACTATTGTTCAAACCTTACAGGCCATGCCTTCTCAGTCAGAACGCATTACGAATTGATCATTATGAGGTTTTCGCAAAATTAGGACTGTAGCGACGAATCTTCGAAACGACCAATATCCGCGAAATGCGATGAAGGCACTAATGCGCCATTTGCGGACATTGATGTGTGATGTGCCTTCTTGAAAAAGTGGGGAATGGCGAATGACACAAATTATTTCTCTTCATGGCGCGTCGAGCAGCGGCAAGTCAACCATTGCGAGAGTGCTGCACTTTTGCCGCCACTAGCTGATGGAGGCGTCTCCGGTCGGCGAGGGTAATCTGCGTATAGCGTAGGGACATGCCAAAATCTCCAAAGTGAAGCCATTAAAATTACTGGAATGTCGCACTTGGAAATAGAATGTACCCGGCTACAAAACAATGTGGCAGCAACTTTGAAATGTCGCGGATTTCGCAGAGTTAAAATGTCGGTTGTAGCTGTGCCAGCCGGTTAAAGATACAACACTTGCGCCGACGGTCAGCCCCCGACCGGACCGGCTGGGCCGGGTTGCAATGGTAGGGAGGGGGCGGGTGATAGAACACCGCTTCGGCTTTAGCTTCCTCACTTTCATAATCGAGCTATGTCTCGAACCACCATTCAGCGCCTGGCATGGTGGCGGTTTGATCCTGTCAGATCGACCTAAGAGAGACCCGTTTCTCCAGCTCGACTGTTTCTTCTTTCCGCTCACTATAACGATTGGTCAGATAGGACGACGCATCTCGGGTCAGAATCGTGAACTTCACCAGTTCCTCGCACACATCGACTACCCGATCGTAATAGGACGACGGTCTCATTCGGCCTTCAGCGTCGAATTCCTGAAAAGCCTTCGCCACGCTGCTCTGATTGGGGATCGTAATCATTCGCATCCAGCGACCGAGGATGCGCATCTGGTTCACGGCGTTGAACGACTGGCTTCCACCGGACACTTCCATGACGGCCAACGTCTTGCCCTGCGTTGGCCTTACAAAGCCGAGCGACAGTGGAATCCAGTCAATCTGCGACTTCAATATTCCAGTCATTGCGCCGTGGCGCTCCGGGCTGATCCATACCTGGCCTTCCGACCAAAGAGAGAGATCGCGCAGCTCCTGCACTTTGGAATGACTGACAGGCGCTTCGTCGGGAAGCGGCAGTCCGGCCGGATTGAAGATCCGGACCTCACAGCCGAGGTGTTGGAGGAGCCGGCGAACCTCAAAGGAGAGGAAGCGGCTATAGGACACTTCCCGCAACGAGCCATATAGGATGAGGATCCTCGGCTTGTGCGTCGAGAACATCGGACGCAATGGTTCGAGTTCAATCGGCTGGAAATGCTGTTCGTGTAGTGCGGGCAATGTCTCAGACAATACGGTTTCCCTTCTGGTCGAGGACTTGTTCGCCGTCTTCCTTGGTAAAAGGCCCTTTGAGCGCGTCGGCTGGCAGAATATCGAGCACCGCTTCGGAAGGACGTGCAAGCCGGGTACCCATCGGTGTGACGACAAATGGTCGATTGATCAGAATGGGCGTAGCGATCATCGCTTCCAGTAATTGTTCATCGCTCAGCTCCGGATTGTCGAGACCGAGTTCGGCATAGGGAGTTCCTTTCTGACGGATCGCTTCGCGAACGGTTAGACCAGCATTCGCAATTATCTTCGAAAGCTGATCACGTGATGGTGGGTTCTGAAGATAATCAATGACCGTGGGTTCGATTCCAGCCGCGCAGATCAGCGCAATCGTGTTGCGCGACGTTCCGCAGGCCGGATTGTGATAAATGGTTGCGTCCATGGTCAGGTCCTTTCGGGGATGGTGTTACGGGCGACGGCCGGCGATGTCTCGTACCAACCCTTTGATCTGTTCACGATCCAGACGACAGATAGCATCACCGGCACCTCGATCAGGACGCCAACAACCGTAGCCAGGGCAGCACCCGACTGGAAACCAAAGAGGCTGATTGCGGCGGCAACCGCGAGTTCGAAGAAGTTGCTGGCCCCAATCAGCGCGGATGGGCCAGCGACGCAATGCCGTTCTCCGGCCATCCGGTTCAGGAGGTAGGCAAGTCCTGAGTTGAGGTAAACCTGGATGAGGATCGGCACGGCGAGAAGCGCGATGATGGTAGGCTGTGCGATGATCTGCTCGCCCTGGAAGCCGAAAAGTAGAACCAACGTCGCCAGAAGCGCCACAAGCGACATCGGCTGGAGCTTGGCAAGAACGGTATCGAGCGCGCGTGTCGTTCCGTTGATCGTCAAACGGCTGCGCAGCACCTGGGCTATGATCACGGGCACGATGATATAGAGCGCAACCGACAGCACAAGCGTTGCCCATGGCACGGTGATGGCCGACAGTCCGAGCAGAAGACCGACGATCGGAGCAAAAGCGACAACCATAATAGCGTCGTTTAAGGCAACCTGCGAAAGGGTGAAGAGCGGTTCGCCACGTGTCAGGTTGCTCCAGACGAAGACCATTGCGGTGCAAGGAGCCGCCGCAAGAATAATAAGTCCGGCGATGTAGGAATCGATCTGATCAGCTGGCAGATAGGGTCGGAAGAGCCAGCCGACGAACAGCCACCCTAGCAACGCCATGGAAAACGGTTTGATCGCCCAATTGATAATCAGCGTGACGCCGATCCCGCGCCAGTATGAGCCGACCTGGGCCAGCGATCGGAAATCAATCTTCAGTAGCATAGGGATGATCATCAGCCAGATCAGGACTGCGACGGGGATGTTGACCTTGGCAATCTCGGCGGCGCCGATGGTCTGGAAGACACCAGGCATAAAATGGCCGAGCGTCACGCCGACCACGATGCAGAGAAATACCCAAATGGTCAGGTAGCGTTCGAAAGCAGACATCAGCAAGACCCTCCTGGGGCCGCACACGATGTCAGTTCAGCAATCAATGGCGCGCAAAGCTCTGTCGAACCGCCGCAGCAATCCTTGAGCAGAAAAAGTGTGACGTCGCGCAGAGTATCGAGATCGGCACGATAGATGATTGATCGGCTTTGTCGCTCGCTTTTGACAAGGCCGGCGCGTAACAACGTTGCGAGGTGAGCAGACATCGTATTTTGCGGGACGTCGTTGAGCCGCGCGAGCTCACCTGCAGGAATGCCATCGGGTTCGTGGCGCACGAGCAGCCGAAACGTTTCCAGTCGTGTTACTTGGGCGAGCGCGGCAAGCGCTGCAATTGCATCAGTGTTTTCCATATATCCAGAATAATGGATATAATAATTCTGTCAATCTGAAAGACGCCACACGATGAACATCACTCCGCAGCATTGATGCGCGCGAGCGCCTTTTGTCGTCTTGCGATGACTTCCGGATCGTTCATGAAATCTGTCCGCGGACCGGGTTTGCGGCCTCTCGATTTATAGCCGATCTTGTCGCTGTTGGTCTTCACCTCAGGCGCTTGAAATTTATCCTGCTGCTCTTTGATGTAAGCGAGCACATCCCCAAGCCGCTTGTTCTCTACGACCGCTGTATGCGTCACGCGCTGGTCCTTATCGAATATCCTGTATGCCAGAGAGTGACCTTTCCAGCGGATATCCAGACGGCCATCCGCATACGCGTAGGTTTCTACATACTTTCCGGCCAGGCAACGCGTGACATCGTTCTCTTCAAGCATGATGCGTTTGCGCTCATACGAGAATGCCAGCTGCATGCTGACACACCGTAGTTCTCGCTTGCAGAGCACATCCTGCATTCTACTCGCTGCTATGTTGATAGGTCGATGAAGATCGTCGCAACGGGCAGGGGGGACCGCAAAGCGCTCATTGTAACGCTTCATGAACGCGGGAAGAAAGGAGTTGCCGGTTTCCATGTCGCTGATATCCGCAAGCCGTAATTCCTTGACTAGTCGATCCTGCAATGTCCTGTTCATTCGCTCAACACGGCCCTTGGCTTGGCTGGAGTTCGCGCAAATGATCTCGATATGCAATTCCGAAAGTGCACGTCCAAACTGGGTCATGCCTTGGCCGCCCTTGGGATCTTTCCGGGCGACCCGAAAGACCGAGTGCTTGTCAGAATAAAAGGCAACGGGAGCGCCATGTTGCCTCAGATAAAGCTCAAGCGCCTCGAAATATGTAAAGGCACTTTCGGAGCGAACGAAGCGCACCTGCATCAGCTTGCCCGTCGCGTCGTCAACGAATACCAGCAGAGAGCAGGCCGGCCCACGGTCCTCAAACCAGCGGTGGTTTGACCCATCGATCTGAACAAGCTCGCCATACGCTTCGCGTCGCAACCGCGGCTGATGAAATGTTCGACGCTGTTTCCTGGAGAGCCAGATTCCCGCCACCTGCATCCATTTGCGCAAGGTCTCGCGTGAAACCGTCACGCCGTGCTCTTACTGGAGCTTCTCGGCCGCAAGCGTCGGCCCAAAGTCGAGATAGCGTTCGCGGATCAGCATCAACACATAGTCGCGTATACCATGGCCGATCCGGTTGTTCGAAGGCCGACCGATCGCCTGATGTCGTAATGAGGCCGCGCCGGTTTGTTCGATCCGGCAAAGCAGTCGCTGCACATGGCGTATGCTGACTGCCAGAACATATGCCGCAGACACCACAGTCATGCGGCCATCAATGACTTTCGATAGAACCTCGATCCTTTGCAGGTCGCGTTCGCTCATCGTAATCAATCCCATCTGCAATCTCCCAGACGTCAATCAGACGCGGAGAGTGTGACATTCCAACTTTGCAGAAACAGGACACTTTAACTTTGCGGTGTGAGTTCATGCTGAATCGCGACTTACGGGGCATCCAAAGCTAACTTGCGTGCCGCATCTGCGCGAGAACTTTCTTGCGAAAAACTTCTGCAGGCGTTCGATAGCCAAGGCATTTGCGCGGCGTTGCGTTGAGCTGGCTGCAAATTTCTATCAGGTCCGCGTCGGTGACCGTCAGGGGATCGACTTCTCTCGAAAGCCATTTTCGCACCCGGCGGTTGGTATTCTCGACAGTGCCTTTTTGCCACGGCGATTGTGGATCACAGAACCACGTTTGCGTACCGATACTTGCATGAAGATAAGGCCAGTCAGCATACTCTGTTCCGCGGTCGAACGTGATTGATCGGCGGGCGAGGTGGGGCAGGGCTTGCAGCGCACGAACAAGGCCATCCATAACGGGCCGGGACTGTCTGTCGTTGTTGCGTAGAAAGATTGCAAAGCGGCTGACCCTTTCCACAAGCGATGTCACGTTTGCTTTTCCAAACTTCTTTCGAAACTGGATAAGATCGCATTCCCAATGGCCAAATTGTTTGCGATCGGCAACGACATCTGGCCGGCGCAAGATGTTGAGTTCTGGGCTAAATCTTTGTCCGTGCTTGCGTTTTGCATGTCGTGGTCGCCGTCGAGCGCGATGCTCTGGCAGATGCCGCCATAGCTTGATCGCATGTCCATCGGACGAGTATGCAAACTTATAGATCGTTTCGTGACTGACCGAGATAGGATGGCGCTCCAGGCGCATACGGCCAGCAATCTGCTGCGGCGACCAACCATGCATGATGCGTTCGATCACCGACTGTCGAACGTGAGTGAACCGTGCCAACTTGCGGAGTTTCGCACGTCGTTCACACGACATCGCATGCGCAGTCACGCAGTAATAGCCGGTCAGATCTGGCACGACCTTGTCGACAAACGTGTTGCGTTTGATGTCACGAAAAACCGTTGAGCGATGCCGACCGAGCTGCTCTGCGATTGCATCAACACTCAGCCCGGCCGTTCGCCAGCGGGCGATCTTACGACGTTCATCGAGATCGATGTGGGAGTAAGGGCGTTCCATTGCATCTTCCTTGTGGCTGATAACCCATTGGTATCATTCGCAAGTCGCACTTCAAGCTTGAACCCACCCGGCTACATACAATGTCAAAGCTGATTAGAGTTGCGGTAAGCGGCAAGCTGAGACCGTTCAGCGCGTGTAATTCCAGGGCATGAGTGCATCGAGATCGCTGCTGGGCCAACCATTGGCTATGCGCTCGAGTGTCTGGGTGAGCCAGGCCTGCGGATCGACATTGTTCATTTTCGCTGTTTGAAGGAGCGTGGCGATTGTTGCCCAAGTCCTTCCACCGCCATCGCTGCCGGCGAAGAGGCTATTCTTTCTGGTAATTGTCTGGGGCCGGATTGCACGCTCGACTATGTTGTTATCGAGCTCGATGCGGCCGTCGGTGAGAAAGCGCTCGAAGATGGAGCGACGCGAGGTGGCATAGCGGATCGCCTCGGCCAGCTTCGACTTGCCAGAGATCCGCGGTAGGGTCTTCTGCCAGAGGGCGAAGAGCTCCGTGACAACCGCAGCAGATGTCGCCTGGCGCGCGGCGACACGGGCGTCAGGGCTTTGCCCGCGAGCCGTTTCTTCCACCTGCCAGAGCTTCGCCATCAGTTCCACCGTCTCTGTGGCGATCTTGGAGCTGTCTGAGGCGTGGAGCTCGTAGAACTTGCGCCTGCTATGGGACCAGCAGTAGGCCAGCATCACGCCGTCATTGCCTCCGTCAGATCTGGCAAGCTTGTTATAGGCACCATGTCCGTCAACCTGCAGAATACCGCGATAGCCACTCAGATGCCGGGCGACCCGATCGCCAGCACGGCTATCTTCGAAGCGATAGGCAACCATCGGCGGGCTACTGCCACCGAAGGGTCTGTCATCGCGGGCGTAAGCCCAAAGCCAGGCCGTCGTGGCCGATCCGGATCCGGGCGCGAGTGTGGGCAACGTCGTCTCGTCAGCGAAGATACGCTCAGCCTTCTTGATCTCGGCGAGAATGTAGTCGGCGAGGATATCAAGTTCAAAGCCAAGCTTACCCATCCATTGAGCCATCAGCTTCCGGTCAAGCTCGACCTTGTCGCGGGCATAGATTGCCTCCTGCCGATAGAGCGGAAGGCCATCGGCATACTTCGAGACGGCGATCTGGGCGAGAAGCGCTTCCGTCGGAATGCCCGCCTCGATAATGTGCGCGGGTGCGGCGGCCTGAATGACGCCGTCTTCATTTTTGAAGGCATACTTCGGTCGGCGTGTGACGATGACGCGGAACTTCGCCGGCACGACGTCAAGTCGCTCCGAGACGTCTTCTCCGATCAGCACCTTCTGTTTGCCGACGTGTTCGGGCAGTTCATCCGGCTCGATCACCACTTCGACCCGTTCCAGATGCGGTGCGAAGCCTTTGCGCGGCCGCGGCGGACGTTTGCTGTCGGGATGGGTTGCGCCCTTGTTGACCTGGGCTCGGATCGCAGCGATGCCGGTCTCGATTTCCTCGAAGACAAAGGCCTGCTGCTCATCATCGATGCCTGGAGAGCCGAGTTTTTCTGATCGCCGGCCAAAGCGGGCACGATCAAAGGCTTTCAGGATCTGGGTCAGTCGTTCGATGCGTTCATCAGCATCGGCGTTTCTGGCTTTCAGGTCTGCGACCTCGCTCTCAAGAGCATCGGTGCGCGCTGCCTTCTGGGCCATGGCAAGGACCATAGCTTTCAGGGTCTCTATATCATCCGGGAGCTGCAGATCGGGCGGCGTCATGACGTCTACTAGAGCATATTTTGCTCCGATTTTCCTGCCCTTTCAGGCGGTTGATTCACTTTGCCGCAGGCATTTACCCAACAATCTCCGGCGGCTTCACCGCCACCGAACGCACCCGTTTCCAGTCCATGCCGTCAACGAGCGCCATGAGCTGGGCATGGTTGAGCTGGACTCGGTTGTGGCCTATCCGCGGCCAGCAAAACTGCGCCTTCTCCAGCCGCTTGGCGTAAAGGCAAACCCCGGATCCATCCCACCAGACGATCTTGATCCGGTCGGCCCGTTTCGCCCGGAAGACATAAAGCGAGCCGTTGAACGGATCACTGCCAGCATCCTGCACCAGCGACAGCAGGCTGTCCGGCCCTTTGCGGAAGTCGATGGGATGGCTGGCCAGGAAGACCTTTACACCTGCGGGGATCATGCTGAGCGAACCGCTCGGATGACACGCTGCAGATGCGCTTCTTCAACATGCCGGCCGACCCGCACGACGATACCGTCAATGTCGATTTCGACGAGGGGGTCGGGGTCAGGTGCGACGCTCTGCGGATCAACTGGTGCTGCTAGTCCAGACTCATCACTGCCCAACAGTTCTCTACGCCAGCGGTAGAGTTGAGACGGCAAGATACCGATCTGCCGCGCCACGGCAGACATGTTCACACCAGCCTGACATGCCTGCTCAACCGCTGTGGCCTTAAACTCGTCGGACCAGAACCGCCGCAACTGTCGCGGCGACCCGTCAAGGCGATCGGGCACTGCCTCGATCATTCGCATCAACCCAAGGCTAGCCGCAGGTCTAGACATAGATCCTCACATTCAGAGAACTCGTATGCCCGACATACCCTACTCAGCATCAGACGCGCCAGATGGGGTCTCCTTGCCGCTTACGAGTTGCGACGCCGCCAGCCCGTTAGAAATGCGACACTAACCGGCATCTTGCTCTGCCGGTCAGCCCCCGACCGGACCGGCTGGGCCGGGTTGCAAGGGTAGGGAGGGGGCGGGTGATAGAACACCGCTTCGGCTTTAGCTTCCTCAGCCGTTATAACTGCTTTGCGCCGATTTCGGACAAGCACCCTCGACGACTTCGCACTAATGCCGTTATTCGCCTCTCCTCATGAGCGGTCAATTTTTACGGCTCTAGCCAGTACATATGCGCGTTTGATAAATAGACAAATAGACAGTTTTGCTTTTTCCTGTACTGATCTGGCAATGAGAAAGTTTTGGCTAATACCTTTTAATGTTGCTGCTCGCGCCGCCGCAGCCTTTGCTGCCATCTGGTGGATTTTGATATCAATATCGCTAACAACATGGTTCTTTATGATCCAGATCGGAGTTTCGGGCTGCGAGCATGGAGAATTCGGTAATTTCGAGTGCTCGTCTTTTCTCTGGTATGCAGGAATATTTCCAATGCTAACGGGGTTCTGGATCGTTTCGTTTGTTATCTTGTCTGCCACCGTTCCAATCGGGGCGACTGAACTGCAGTTCGCGATTATGTTTTGGATCGGCACGGCAATTCTCATAGTTTGGTGTATCCGAAGTCCGTTGCTATTATTGAAACGCGTTTTGAAGGGATTGCAGTAGGGCCGCCGGCATAAGGTCTTGCGCCCGACAACATATAGGATAGCGGCACGACCGCTTTGGGCCAACAGCGGTCATGCGCAGCAGGCAGCCAGCGCGACAAGATCATTCCTTAAGGGACGGCTTAGTTTGAACCGTTGATGCAAATGCATAACTTGGCCGCGATAAACCACCAATAGCCGACCAAGTGCGCCGAGGATCATATCGGCATCATATTCGCAATAAGAGCCCGCAAGGACGTGGCGTACATCCGGGCTAGACCGTCGGTCAAATTTAGCTATTACCGTGGTCTCAGGAGTTCGGTTGTTAAGCCAATCGTCCGACTTCATCATGTGTTGACGCAGTTCATCCAGCAAAGTCTGTGAGTAAAAGAGTTCTCCGCGCTTGGCTCGCCTGTATGCCTCATGCGCTGCCGCTAGCCCCTTGCTTATGGAAAAATCGATGTCATCTGCCGTTACTGCGAAATTTAGACATTTGGAATGATCAACGAGGCCAGCGACAATCTTTTCAGGGTCGTGATGAATGATCACAGGCAGCCCATACCATGGTGAAGGCGAGAGCGCTTCAGCATCCAGATAGAATATATCGACTTTGTTGAATGGGCTAAAATGCGAAACACAGTGACGAGCGCCCGGTATCCACTCGTTGAACAGGAAGCCAGGCCATTGTTTCGGAAAGTCCCGACGATGGTCTACAAACCAGTTATGGCGTTCATGACGTACAACAACGCGAAGGTCTATATCGGAGTAGGCGTCCGAATTTCCCGCTGCAAGTGAGCCTGAAACGAATAGGCCCAGTACATCGGGATCAATACTAAAGTGCTCAATGGCGACCGAAATCAATCGGTCTCTTGCGTCTGCCAAAGCTGTTAGATCAAGGTTAGCCATAACGCGATCCTACCAAAAGACATGATGACTGCAATGGGCCAAGTTGCGGTCTTCGGCTTTGCGCCAATTGCGGTCATTACCTTTTTGTAGCGCAGTTTTCAGGCATCGCTCGGCGGTGGCTGCCAACCTGTCACAGCCGCCCATCGATCTGCGCGACGAATGACATTCCAGAAAAAATCATCTTTGCCGTCAGTGTAGGCAGCTCTGTCAGTCCCATGGCATTCCGCCAATGTGGACTTCAGTGCCACGTAAGGCGCATGTTCATCAACGTGCTCTCGCATGTAATCCCGGAACAGCAACGCCCATTGTTCGTGCCAACTCCCGGATCGTCGCACATGAATGTGCGTACGTTCGTCGCCGGGGAGTTCTCTGAAGTACCGCTTTGTAAGTTCCGGGTTGGTCGAACGCCATGTGTACCCACATCGTTCCAAGGGGGCGACGAGCGCTTCCACCGGACCGAAAGTCTCAACGGATATCTGAATGTCTATTATCGGCTTGGCGGCGAGGCCATGAATTGCGGTTGAACCTATGTGGTCAATTCGCATCGCCAGCGGCCCAAGCTCGTTTCGGAGGCGTTCGGCTTTGCTACGAAATTTTGAGGTCCAACCACTAGACCATGCATTTATGACGATAAGCTCACTCACAGCCGATTGAAGCTCCGTTTAACTGCCGTATCCGACCCATCATGGCATTAGGCCGAAACCATTTCTAGTATGTTACAGTTGATGAGCCGTATGCTGTAAGAGTGACCGCTTCGGGCTAAAGGCGTCTTCCGCTTCGCGCCAATCGGAGACATTGAAAGATAATTCGGTTAGGTTGGGATTGCCGGGGGCGGGGATGAACAATGCTTATAATTTTTGGCGGACTGCCTGGATCAGGAAAAAGCACCGTTGCTCAATCGTTGGCACAGAGAATTAGGGCGCTTTATCTGAGAGTGGACACGGTCGAACAGGCAATCCGTACATCCGCACCATTGGCGGAAGGACTGGATGTTGGCCCAAGCGGGTATGTAACAGTCTATCGATTGGCAACCGATAACCTGCGGCTCGGGCACATGGTTATCGCAGACTCCGTGAATCCCTTGGTTACAACCCGAAATGCATTTCGAGACGTAGCTACTGAGTCTGGTACGAAATTCATCGAAGTCGAAATTGTTTGCTCTGACGCTGCGGTCCACCGCCATCGCGCCGAGACAAGACCACTGTCTGTCGATGGACTATCCCCGCCATCATGGGCAGCAATCCAGAACAGGGACTATGAGGCTTGGATACCCGATCTGCGCCTAGACACTTCTCTTCTGTCTGTCGAACAAAGTGTTGCGGAGATCGTGAGGAAACTCGCTGGATGACCGCAATGGGCCAACTGCGGCCTTGGCAGCGTTGCGCCAATTGCGGACTTCGCTTTTCAATCGAAACTTAGTATTCTAAGAAGGTTCAGTCATAGTTGATCTTATCGACAACATGGCTGCTCGGGGCTGCATTGCTGACTGATAGTCGCCCTCTTAGGCATCTGATTTTTATCGCGAGTGCTTACGAAACATTGACGTGAAAAGTAGAAGAGCGGCGAAAGCAGCGACAACCGAGGCCACCCGGATAACTGCTCGGAAATCGTAGGCTTGCGCTATTAGGCCGGTCGCGGGGCCCGCAAGAATGCCGCTAACACTCAGAACATTCCAGTAAAGCGCGGTGGCCTGTGCCGGGCGATCACTGGAAAAAGATTGCACGAAACTGATGCCGATGCTGGCATAGAGGCCGTAATACAGGCCCTCCAAGGCCGCGCCTGCCAACATCTGTGGATAGGAGAGCAGCAGGATCGTTACGGTTGCCAGCAGCGCCACTGCGACAAGTGGCCCTTTCAGGCCAAAGCGGGAGATTATCATTGGCGTGGTGAAGATCGCGAGGACCTCCACAAAGGTCTTCATGCTGAAGGCCGTGCCTGGCGCATAACCCGGTAGCCCGACTTCCCGCACGTAGAACAAAGGCAGTGCGCTAAATGTCAGAGAGTGTGCTGAGGAAAGGCAGAACACGAACGCGGCCGCCAACCACAGGCCGACGTCCTTGTTGGAAGAATTTGCGTGCACTGATCCTGACTTCGGACGAAGTGTCATATCGCGCGGGATAATTATCCACCATATCAACGCCCAGCAGCATGCTAGGGCAAAAGCGAGCTTGAAGACGGCAGCTTCGCCGAAGCGCTCAGCGAACAGGAAGGCGACCGCCGGGCCTATCATCCAGGCGGTTGATGTCGTGGCGCGCAGGAATGCATTGGACCGCCCACGCGTAATCTTGCCGCGTTCTGCTACGACCGCCCCGAGGCTGAACATGGTGGATACCGCACTACTGCTCAAACCAAATCCAAGCACGCCGAATGTCAAAACGATCCAGAAGGACGGTGAAATTGACAAGGCACTCGTGGCGAGAAGATAACCCGCCAGTGCGACACCGATCAGCGGAAAAGGAGCAATTCCTGCATCCAGCCAGCGACCAAAGGTGCGGGTGCAGATTATGCCGAGCACGGTAACGCCCGCCGCATAGAGGCTGAGTGTCCACGGCGCGCGCCCCAAACCCTCCACAATGTAGTAAGCCATGAACGGCCCGATCATGGAACTGCAGGTCGTACCGATAAACAACACAAGCAAGAAGGGGTAGAGCGAGAGCGAACGGCTGCTTATCGTCGCACTCATAGAAATGCCTTTCGAGATACTGTCATGCATATTTCCAAAACGGACAAATTCAGATCGGTAGGCAGGAACTATGACAGCCGTATAACAGGCTAGTTGTATATGAAGAAATGGATGGTTGGCTCGTCCGCTTCGGGCCAGTAGCAGTCATTCTGCAGACGGTAGTTCAAGGCCGTTCGGCAATGAAACCCAAATGACTGTCTGGGCCTCCGGTGAGTGCCGCGACAGGTGGCCTCTTCCGTATGTGTCTTCAATGAGCACGAAACTGCCCGCCCCGACGTGACGCACCTCACCATCGCTGGTCTCATACTCCACAGAACCGTCAAGCCTAACGGTCAGCACCGGTTCCGGAACCGTATGCCATGTCACTTCTCGCATCCCGGCAGGAATATGCGTAATGCGCACGCGGGAGGCTGAGTAACTGGCTGTGACATCGAAGGGTTCGGCATCAGGATGAACCGGCCGTTTCGTCGTCGGTAAATCTATCTCTTCAAAATGAGACTCGCCGTCTGGCGTAACGTAGATGCGCAGGCACTTCATCGGAAGGCTCCCTTTGACTAAGAAGAACAAAGGCTCGGAAGAGCAAAGAAATCTAACACAACACACTGATGACACTACTGTTGCAGATCGACAAAGCAATCCAGAAATTATGAGTGGTGGTGGGGCAGGGCAAAAGCTGCCTTCATTCAGCTGCTTCCATTCGCGCGAGCGCCTTTTGTCGTTTCGCGATCACCTCCGGATCGTTCATGAAATCTGTCCGCCGACCGGGTTTGCGTCCGCGCTTTTGATAACCGTTGCTTTGGCTACCGTCTGGAATCTCAAACATACTGTTGGTCTGTCCGGTTCGCCGTGGACCACGCTTGCTGCGCTGTAGGTCGCGGTCTTGCTGAATCTCGGCAACGAGTGACAGCATGTCATCCAGTCGCTTGTTCTCAACCACAGGCGATCGATGAACCGATCGCAACGTGTCGAACGTTCTATAGGGTAGGGTGAAGCTCTCATGCATGATCTCGAGCCGGCCATCCGGATAGTCGCACACAATGACTTTCTGGCCTGCGAGCGCCGTTGCATGTTCCGTAGGATCGAGGATGAATATCACCTTGTCGTAGCGCAACGTCAGTGATTGCGACAGGGTGCGGACTTCCTCGCGGCACATCGCACCGTCAAGGTTCTCATGGGCGGCGAGGGGACGGTGCATATCTTTCGGATTACGTGGTGGCTTGCCGAAACGCGCGTTGAAATCGACAATGAATTCTGGAGCATAATTATTGGCAGCCTCTATCGTGTCGATACCGCGGAGCCGCAGCTCCTTAACCAGTCGATCCTGCAGGGTCTGATTGGCCCGTTCAACCCGGCCCTTGGCCTGTGGGGTATTGGCGCAGATGATGTCTATGTTCAGCTCATAGAGTGCGCGTCCAAACTGCGTCAAACCACTGGTCCGATCTTTCTGCGAAGCATGCGTAGAACGAAACACACCATGCTTGTCGCTGTAGAAAGCAAGCGGTTTACCCCATTGTTGCAAATAAGCTTTTGTCGCATGCAGATAGTCGAATGTGTTCTCAGATCCGGCAAAGCGCAGGTGCAATAGCTTTCCGGTGGCGTCATCGATGTAGACGAGCAGGGCGCATTTTGGGCCGCGGTTCTCGAACCACCTGTGATGGGATCCATCGATCTGCACGAGCTCGCCAAAACAATCACGCCGGCCGCGTGGTTGATAAACTCGCTTCTTGCGTTCTTTCCGTGAGATCCAGATGCCCGCATCAGTCATCCATTGGCGTAACGTTTCCTTGCCGATCGCCAGTTGGTGAAGTTCAATCAGCTTCTCGCGCGCCAACGTGGGGCCGAAATCAACATAGCGCGCTCTGACTAGATCAAGAACCGCGTTGCGGAAATCGTCGCTGTGACGCCGGTTGCTTGGTTGCTGGCGTTTCTTCGAGACGAGACCTGGCGTGCCGTCATTCTCGTATGTCTTCACTAACCGGTGCATCTGGCTTCGGCTGATGCCCAACACACCGGCGGCCTGGACGACGCTAAGACGCCGATCATTGATCTTCTGGATGACTTCGAGGCGATACAATTCTTTCTGCGACATGGTGATCAAAAAGGACATGACGACTCCGAACGCTTCTGACCGCAGTCAGGCTGAACATTGCCGCGCATCCTTGCTCCCAACGTTGATATTGACCAGCGTCGTCGTGCGAGGAGAGTGTCGCATTTCTATCCGGCCCAACTGTTGCATTACTAAATGGGCGCTACATACAATGATTGCATAACAAACATTATGGAACTAACGGCTCATTTTGGAAGTGTTGTTTTTGACGTAAAGCCGTACAAAGTATGGCGGTTAGTGCGCTAGGGAACCCCGGGGCATCCGCACGAAGGAACAGCGTCACCCGACCGACTTCACAAGAAATTGTTTGCCAGTTTCACGCAGCAACGGCAGCCTCTTCTTTTCAACCGTTGACACAGAATACAATTTCACAACAATTTATGGTTTATAATTGTAGTTATTGTTTATCGATGAAACGGAGCCGCCGAGGCGTTCAAAGAGAGCACACAATGCAGCAATGGATTGACAAGCTGACAGATCTCACCGCACTCGAACTCGATCAGGGAAAAATTGAAGACGCTCTGAACCAACTTGCTGAACTGAGCGGTTTCAGTGGATACGCCTATCTCAACATCCAGCCTAGCCATACCCTGGCCTTGTCGAGCTATCATCCAGATTGGCAATCAGCCTATTTCAAGCGGAAGTATGTGTCGATCGACCCAGTCATAAAGCGGGCTAAATCCGTGAAGCGCGCTTTTACTTGGGGTGGGGAACAGGAAATGCTGCGGCTTTCGAAGGCCGAACGGTCGTTTTTCGCATCTGCAGCTGAGTTCGGGATCCGATCGGGCCTCACCGTTCCCGTTAGAACAGCAAATGGGGCGATATCAATGTTTACCATGGCCTCTGAGAGGCCGTCACTCCTTTATGACCAGGAGATCGATGCGATCGCCGCTGCATCAGCGGTCGCACAACTTCATGCCAGAATTACTTGTCTTAAAGCGAAGCCCACAAGCGAGACCGAGGCATATCTAGAACCCAAAGAGGCGACTTACCTCAGATGGATTGCTGTCGGCAAATCGATGGAAGAAGTGGCGACACTAGAAGGGGTCAAATACAACACGGTGCGCGTAAAGCTTGCAGAGACCAAGAAGCGATTTAACGTGCACACGACAACGCATCTGCTGGCACTTGCAATCCGGCTAGAATTAATCTGAATCTTAATTCAGAGATACGTCCGGAATATAGCCAAGAATAATGATCAACGTGTTGACGACACTCTGCTGCGCATGCATCGCAATGCTTGCCTCAATCGAACAAAGATGCTGACTGCCCCCAACCGTTTTCCCCGTCTTATAGTCGTCCGGCAAAGCTTGGAAAAGTTTGTCGGCTTTGTCGACCAAAATCCGGTGGGTGCGGATAGCATCGACTGTCAGTATCTCTAGATCGGTCACTGAAAGTCCACGCGTGAGCCCTACAACGGGTCTAATAAGCTCAGCTTGTTGCATCAAAATATCGGATTTCATTCGATCCCTCCCCGGGATTTTTCTTGGATTCTTCCGCAATCTGCATTTGCTTTGAGCGTCCATCACATGTCGAGGCTGATCATCAGTGGACCCAGACGCAAACAAATGAACTGACATTAGGTCATACAAAACGCCGACCTTTGATTCCCACGCGTAAGAGTTCCGGTTGTTTTTATTTCGTCACTGATTCTACAATGTGAAACGTCTCATACTTTGCAAGATAATTTCATCTTTGGCCCCGAGTGGCACTTCCGTGCTCTGTCGCGAGGCGACACAGCATCAGAGCGGTTTCATAAGATTTTTCGAAAGCAGGAATGGGCAGGAATTCGAAACGCGAATGGAAATTATACGCGCCCGTAAAGAAATTTGGTGTTGGCAATCCCCGGGCAGACAGCTCTGCCCCGTCTGTTCCACCACGCATCGGAATGAGTCTCTTGTCGATTTCTAGTTTTTCGAGCGCATTGAACAGCAGCACAGATGCACGGTTATCGTCCGCAAGATAATCGCCTATGTTGCGATATGTATCGGTGACATTGTGTTTTACTATTCCATTAGGATAGAGCGATCTGATCAGGTCAGCGACCTCACCGATCCGCTTTTTGCGTTCTTCGAATTCATCCTTGTCGAAGTCGCGTATCATGACCTTGAGACGAGCTTCGCTATCATTGGCGCAAAGATCCTTGAACCAGAAATAGCCTTCGCGGTGTTGTGTGCACTCGGGTGTATCCTTGCGGTCGAAATGCGCGATGAAGTCGATCGCCATGAGAAGCGGATTGACCAAAACACCCTTTGCAGACATCGGATGCGCGCTGACACCGGTAAAAACGATTTCCCCGGAGGCGGCATTGAAATTCTCAACAACGACTTCACCCAGTTCGCAGCAATCGATAGTGTAGGCGAAGTCGCAAGGAAACCGCTCTAGATCGAGCGCCTTTGCCCCCCGCAAGCCGATCTCCTCATCGGGCACAAATGCGACGATAATATCGCCATGGATCTGAGTCGGGTCGAGACGCGCGATAAGCGTCATGATGACGGAGATTGCCGCCTTGTTATCCGCACCGAGCACACTCGTTCCGTCGCCGACAATAATATCCTGATCCTGCCATGCGACGATTTCGGGGTGATCTTCAACACGAAGCCAGATATCTTTTTCGTCATGAAGACAAATATCAGAACCATCAAAGCGTTTGATCTGCGGTGAGATGATAGCAGACAGTCCCACATCAACCGTATCGAGATGCGCAATAAACCCGATGCGGGGAACGCCCGGGCAATTGCCACGCTTTGTCGCCGTAACGATGGCATGGTTGTCGACTATAACATCGTCCAGACCAAGGTCTTCGAGTTCCTTGGCCAGCAGTTGAGCGAGTTCCAGTTGACCCGACGTTGATGGCAGATGCGTCGAGCTGGCATCACTTTGACTCTCGATGGCGACGTATCGAAAGAACCGCTCAACAAGCTCCTCCCTGATGGTAGTAAAACTGTGCCGCATCGTAAATAACCCCATTATCAACATTTCAAACTTACGAATACATATCGGTTGTGCAAGGCATGTTCGCAGCCTCACAAACGCAACACCCCTACCCCGTCAACCAGTTCGATTTGGGCGCCAAGCTTTTCTGATTGTGTCTTGAACCGTCGAAGTATTCGATCCGCGCTCTCACCGGCAACAAGATATGGAACCAGTCTTTGCTCCAGCTTGCCATCCTGCAAGCCTTTGTCTCCACCTATGATGACGGGATGAAAATGGATGTCGATGAGAGTATTGTCGTGGCTGTAAGCGCAGATCCCGACCACACTCTCCCAAACCTCTGGCGCATGCCATGCGGATTTCTCCGACCGGACGTGGAAGATAAAATTGCCAAGGCTATAGAAAATCGGCCGCCGACGGTAGATTTCAACCGGTTGCAGCACAGGCGCGCCATGGCTGACGAACATCGCAGCGCCAGCGTCGATGCAATGCCTTGCAACAGCGCCAACCCAGTCGGGCACCTGATACCAGTCGGATGCCCAGTGGTGATGGTGAAGATAGGCAACAACCAGGTCACCGTCACTGGCGGCGGCTGCAATCGCCTGCAGATTGCGCTCGATGTCACGGCCATCGATCCTGACATTCCTGCCAAAGCTGCCGGATTTTTTGAAGATGGCTCGCCCGATCGCCAACTCGTCCTGCGGATGGATTAAGGGCGGGTCATCCGGCTGGCTATCATTGGTCAGATCTATGGCAGTGTAGCCAACCTTCTCCCTGATAGCGCGAAGCTGGTCAAAGGAGGGATCATCGACCTCGATCACCTGCGACAACCGCAGCCGGTTGACACCTGGCCGTTCAGGCCGGTCTTCACCTGGATCGGCGGCATACATAAAGTCGGGACCAGGCCCACCATCCATGGCAACCATCGCCACACGCTTTTGCCCGACCATTCCTCGGGCCGCCCGGGATGCCTCTGCATGATTGCGACCAAGACCCCCATGCAGGAATCCGCGTTTTTCGACCTCTTCAAGAGTAGAAAGAACGCCGGACGGTCCAAGGTCGAATGCATGGTTGTTCGACAGCGACAAAGCCCCAAAACCTGTATCGCGAAGGGCGTCCAGAACGAAAGGTTCACTACAGCCGAAAAAGGAACCTTTGAGTGGCCAACCTCCATGGTTTCCAAGGATCGTCCCCTCGAAGTTTGTGAAGGAAAGATCCGCCTGCCGAAGCAGGGTCTGAACTGCCAGAAACTCTGGCGCTCCCACAGTGCGGAGGTCGTGTTTGATGAGCGACTGGCCAGTGACGGCCAATGTGAAACTGTCAGTCATATGTCACCTGTTGTAACGGCAGGAGCCGTTTATGTCTGGAAAGCATCAGTTCGCGAACCGGCGCGGCCGGGCGTCGATGAGGGTGCGGGTGTAGGGATTTGCCGATTGCGAGAACACATGATCGCAGGAACCACTATCTGCCACGCGTCCATCCCTTAAGATGGTGACGGAGGTGCAAAGCTGCTGCACCACGGCCAGATCATGGGAGATGAAGACCATCGTAATGTCCTGCCCGGCGATCGTTTCCTTCAACAGGCTGACGATTTCGGCCTGTACCGACACGTCAAGCGCCGACGTCGGTTCATCCGCGATGATGATCTGAGGTTTTGCGAGCAGCGCCCGGGCTATGCAGACACGCTGTTTCTGACCGCCGGACAGCTGATGCGGATAACGGGTAAGAAATCCGGTGGAAAGGCCAAGTCGCTCCATCATTGCGGCTGCCTCGTTTGATCCTGCCTCGATTGGCCGGGCTCCACCAAAACGGACGCTTTCGCGTAAAGTCTCGCCAATGCTTCTCCTCGGATTGAGCGACATCGCCGGATCCTGAAAGATCATCTGCACACGACCAAGCAGTCCGCTGCGGTGACCGGATTTCGACACATCGAATGCCTGTCCGCCGAGCGTGATCCTTCCCGCGGATGCCGTTTCCAGTCCAGCTAGGATGCGGCCGAGCGTCGTCTTGCCACTGCCGCTCTCGCCAACGATGCCGGTGATTTCGCCCCGCGGCAGGTTTAGGCTGACATCGTTCAGGGCATACCTCGACGCACCCTGCCCTCGCCCTTGTGGCCATGACAAGCCTCGCGAGGCGAAGGATTTGGAAATACCTTCTGCAACGAGAAACGTGTCACTTTTCTCTCCCTGCGCAGCCGGTCTGTTTACGTTGTCTTGCGCCTTCGTACGGTCGGCTAAAATCCGCAACCGTGGAACGGCAGCGAGAAGGCTACTTGTATAGTCGTGTGTCGGGGTATCCAGGATGATCGCGGTGTGATCCTGTTCAATGACCTGCCCCTTTCGCATTACCAGAACACGATCTGTGACTTCAGATACAACGCCCATGTCATGGGTGACCAGTATGATCGACACCCCCGTCTCATCGACAAGTGTTCGCAGCAATTTGAGGATCTGTTTCTGCACAGTGGCATCCAGAGCCGAGGTCGGCTCGTCGGCAATAATGATATCGGGTGATCCGGCCAAGGCGATGGCGCTCACTGCCCGCTGCCTTTGCCCGCCAGAAAACTGATGCGGGTAGTGGCTGTACCGTCGCTGCGGATCGGGTATTCCGACCTTCGTCAAAAGCTCGACAGCACGGCTCCGTGCCTCGCGTCGCGACAGGGAGATATCATGGGCGAGGATGGTTTCCTCAACCTGCGCACCGACACACATTAACGGGTCAAGCGAGGCGGTATGATCCTGGAAAATAGCGGATACCCTGCACCGCCGTATCGTGTCACGCGGTTCTCCAACAGCATTGATGGACGTCCCATCGAGCTCGATCGTTCCCGACACCTGTTTCATTCCCGGTGGCAGGAGGCCGAGCACAGCATTTCCCAATGTCGACTTTCCGGCCCCGGACTCTCCGATGATACCGAGTATTTCGCCCCGCCGGAGTTCAAAACTCACATCATTCAGAACCGTGGAAGAACCTGACGCTGACACATGGTCCAGACCAAAATTGCGCACCTGAAGCAGGGGGGATGTTACCAATGTCACTGTCATACTGAATAGCTCCCTGGATCGAGACGGCGACGATCATCCTCACCGACGAAGTTGATGCTCGCGATCAGGCCGAAGAGAGCAAGACCGGGAAAGAGGCTGATCCAATACTGGCCAGTCAGAAGATACTGAAAGCCGTTGGCGACAGTTGAGCCAAGCGAGGGCCTGTCGATCGGAACACCAAGCCCAAGAAATGACAGTGTAGCCTCAAGTGCGACTGCATGGCCCACCTCGATCGGGATCAAGGTCACGGCTGGTGCTATGCTGTTTGGCAAGAGATGCCGGAAGATGACCCGCGAGGTTGGTAACCGCAGCAGCCGTGCCGCATCCATATAGGGTTTGTTCGTCTCGCTGAGTGCCACACTGCGGGCCAGCCGTGCATAGGTCGCCCATTGTGCGATCACCAGCGCCAGAATGATGCGGTCAATGCCGGGGCCAAGGGTGACGATGGCAATCAATGCAACAAGAATCGTCGGAAGGCTGAGTTGCAGATCGACAAGCCGCATAATAGTGACGTCCACCCACCGGCCAAAATACGCAGCGCTGACACCAGCCGTAAGACCGATCAGGGCCGCGATGGCAGCACTTGTAACTGACACCACCAAACTGATCCGTAAGCCATAGAGTATGGTGCTGGCGATATCCCTTCCAAGACCATCCGTGCCGAGCAGGTACAGATATCCGCCACTGCCGACAGTGCCGGGGGGAGATGATGCTTCCCACCCATATATCTGCAGCGGATCATAAGGGTTTTGCGGCGCGATCACAGGCGCTGCTATGGCCGCGAGAACGAACATTGCGAGCAGGATTTTCGAGAGGCTTACCTCATACCCCCAAGGACGGATATTGAAACGCTTGTTCAGGGCTTGAATGTGAGCTTTCATATTGGTCACTTTCACGAGGACAGACGCACGCGCGGATCGAGCACGGCGTAATAGAGATCAACGAGCGCGTTCAGCGCCACGAATACGACAGCAATCAATGTCAGCATTGCCATCACAACCGGCCGATCAAGCAACTGGATGGAGTCGATCAGCAGCTTGCCGACACCCGGCCATGAAAAGATCGATTCCACCACGACGGCAAAAGCCAGCATGCCGCCAAACTGCAGACCGATGATTGTGACGATCGGAACACTGATGTTCGGCAAGGTGTGGCGAAATAGGATTCGTCGTGGGGAAATCCCTTTGGCGCGGCAAAACCGCGTGAAATCCTGCGTTTCGACTTCGATTGTGCCCGAGCGCGTGAGGCGTGCAATGAGGGCGATGTTGGGTATAGCAAGCGCCAGCACCGGAAGGACGAGATGCCACACTCCATCCATCGTCAGCGTGCTCCACTCCCGTCCGAAAAGGCTGAGCGTTGCGCCCCGGCCCCCGGCTGGAAACCAGCCCGTGAGAATGGCACCCATCAGGATGAGCATCATGCTCAGCCAGAATGACGGGATGCTCAGCGCAAAAACACTGCCGCGCAGAATGGTCCGATCTAACATCGTTCCGTTGTTTCGTCCCGACAGAAGACCGAGACCCACTCCGGCCGTTGCTGCAATTACCATCGCCACACATGCCAGTTCCAGCGTCGCAGGCAGCTTGCTCATTACCAGTTCGAAGGCTGGCAGGTGGTAAATATATGAGGTTCCGAAGTTGCCGCTCAGGGCGTTTCGAAGAAAAACGCCATATTGGTGCCAGATCGGTTGATCCAGTCCAAGAGCGATCGTCGCACGACGGATATCCTCCGGCGTTGCCGTCTCGATGTTGACGACATTGAACACCGGATTACCAACACTGTGAATGCCAATAAAACCGATCAGCGACATGGCGAAGAGCAAAAGCAAAGCCTGTGACAGCCGTGCAGATACAACGGATATGAGACCCATGTTCCTACTCCGTCGCGGCAAGCGCTTGCATCGCGGTCGTCCATCCGCGGGGATGCATCACGTAGGAAGCAACACGCGGGCCATAACCGACAATGTGGTGGAAGTGATAGAGCGGAATGATCGGCTGGTCGGCCATCACAAATTCGGTTGCCCTGGCAAGCGCTTTGTCACGCTCAGGCCCATCCTGTATGCTTTCTCCTTTTGCAAGCATCTCGTCGAAAGCGGCATTACGATAGTGACCGAAGTTCAAGGCCCCGGTACCAAGCTTGGGGTTCGGGGATGCTAGAAGCGAACTAAGTATAACGTCCACTGCCTCCCCAGATGTTCCACCATACCATAGGCCATAATCGCCAGCCGCCCGCTTGGTGTTGAAGACAGAGAACGGCGATGTCGTCGGCTGAACCTTTACTCCAATGCGCGCCCAGCTCTGGGCGATTGCCTGAAGGCTTTCGCCATCGCCAGGATAGCGGCCTGCTGGGCCTGCCAGCACGACCTTGAAACCATCAGGAAAACCAGCTTTTGCCAGGAGGGCTTTCGCTGCATCGTAATCCGGTGCCTCAGGTTTCAGGTTCTGCGATGTTCCGGGCAAGCCGTTGGGAAAGACCTGTGATGCAGCAGTGCCGTAACCGGCAAGAATTTTTTCGACCATAACACCACGGTCGGTTGCCAGACCAAGAGCGCGGCGCACCTGTGGGTCCCTGAACGGATTTGGTATCGGCGCCCCGGATGTATCGGTCACGCCGGGAAGCGTCTCTTTCTCGACGTCGAACTGCAAGAAATTAATACGCGCAGCACCAACGCTGGCAATCTTCGGCCCACGCTGCGTCAGAGACGCCACGTCGCGTGCCGGGATAGCGTCAGCTATATCGACATCACCGGTCGTCAGCGCCGCGACGCGTGCGGCAGGACTTTCCATCACCCGAAAAGTCACGGTCGGCCATGCAGGTTCACCGCCCCAGTAATCATCATTTCTTGTGAGTTTCAGCGTCTCGCCGGAGCTCCAGCTCTCGAATTTATAAGGCCCTGTACCCACCGGGGCGCGATTTGCGTTGAGTTCCTCCGTTGTCTGAAACCCTTGTGCAGGTCGCTTCATCACGAAAATCGAGGAGAACATCAGGGGTAGATTGGGAACACTGCCATTCGTGTCGACCACCACGGTCAGAGGATCGGGGGCTGAAACAACTTTGATACCGTTCACGTAAGAGCGAAAGCCGCCGCCCGGTGATTGCAGGAAATCTCGGATACGCTCGATCGAATAAACAACGTCATCAGCTGTAAATGGAGCGCCATCATGAAAGTGAACATCCCCCCGAAGCTTAAACATCCACTGCGTATCGGACGTCATAACCCATGAAACGGCAAGACCAGGTTTCAGCGCCAGCTGTTCATCCTGGTACACCAGCCGCTCAAAAATATGCGACAGAAGCGAAGTGTTCTCGTTGAGGTTTGCGTAATGTGGATCAAGCGTCATCAACTTGTAAGACGTCGCGATCGTGAGATCATCTTGCGCCTGTGCGGATAGAACGCTTCCAAGCGTGAAAGATGTCACCAACGCAGACAAAACAAGCTTACGAAATTGATTTCCCGGTTGCATTGAAGAGTTCCCTTTTGTTGAATTGTCGGTAGCCGGAGCCAGCGCGGTGGACTGCGTCCACAGCGGCATCTTTTGCCGGAGGAAGTTCTGGAAGATCAGATTTGTGTGCGAGGAATAGTCGCGCTTGAACCGCGATCCTGACGATAAGTATTCCCGGATCTCGGCACTGACAGCGACGAGCCCTTTATGGGAAAGCAACAGGTCAGATGTCGCGTCATTTGCAAAGGTGACTTGCTGGAATTCTGCTGCGGATCATGAGTGCCACGATGTACAATTGCTCCTACCGCGTCACGAAAAACGTCTGTCGAGACGTCTGTTTTGGCGGCCCGCTTACAATTTGAGAGGACTATGCCCACGAGAAAGGCGTTGAAATCTCTCAGGGTGACGGTAGACAAAGTTCTGCTATTATCGGAATCAGTCATGATCCGAGCTCCATACAGCTTGGTAGTGGTGAGATCGGTTAGATGTCGACGCATCAGACCGTTCGCTATGCGGTGTTTATTCCCTACAAAATGACAGAAGTCAATCAGAAAGTTTGCCTTGACCAGCGAGAACCTCACAATTGAACAATGCCGTGGCGCGCGGGCTATGTTGGGCTGGAGCCAAGCACAGCTTGCTACTGAATCGAACGTTTCTCGTCAGACAATCGCTGATTTTGAGCGAGGTGCGCACATACCAATCAACAACAATATTTTGAGTATTATAACGGCTTTTAAGAATGCAGGGATCGAGTTTATAAGTGAAGAAGGAGTAGGCGTCCGCTTCAAGAAGTCGAAAAGTTAACGAGAACATTTTTAGAATTGATGTTGTTGGCCAGATACCTCTCACCGTTGATTTACACCAAGCTTCTCCCATTTTTTTGGCATCCTTAGGCCAGCTATCGGGGAAAAAGTGGAGAAGTATTTTCACACCATCAACGAGTATCTCCAACCTTTGGGGGAGAGGTCATAAATGACGGAAAATCTTCGTGAAAAAACTCATTTCCCTGATAATCTTGGCAAGCTTCTCCTGTTTCAACCTACCCTCTACAACTCGCGCCGAAAGTGCCGTAACTGAACTGCTTCAAAAATATCTGGCCAATGGCCGCATCGGTGAAGCTGACGAGCAGATGTTGGCTTTAGCTACCAAAGCGACCAAAAATGCTGACGCACAGTTGGGGCTTGGTCTCGTCTGACCTGCCACTGAAGTTTCATCCGGCTGCGATTAGAGCCTCAGCGGTTTTTGATACGCCAAATGGCGCGGTGGGAGCAACCGGCGGAAACGCGAAGCTTCCACTTTGCTTAGCGTTGAAGCCGGTTGCGGCGATGATCCCGGCATAGTTCGCCGGGGTCTGGTATCCGAGCGATGAGTGGGGCCGGAAGTTGTTGTAGTCGTCGGCCCATTCCGCAATGGTGCTGTGGGCATGATCGAGACCAAAGAACAAACTTTCATTGAGCAGTTCGTCGCGCATGCGGCCGTTAAAACTCTCGACATAGCCGTTTTGCATCGGTCTTCCCGGCGCAATGTAGTGCCACTCAACCTTGTGATCCTTCGACCAGGCAAGGATGGCATTCGAGGTTAGTTCGGTCCCATTGTCTGAGACAATCATGCCGGGCTTGCCCCGTCGCTCGATAAGGGTCGTCAGTTCTCGCGCGACACGGCGGCCGGAGATCGATGTGTCCGGGATCGCCGCCAGGCATTCGCGCGTGACATCGTCGACCACATTGAGGACACGGAAGCGTCTGCCGCAGGCGAACTGGTCGTGGACGAAATCCAGCGACCAGCGGGCATTTGCCTTGGCTTCGACGAGGATCGGCGCACGCGTACCGACAGCACGACGCCTCGCTTTCCGCTTGCGCACGGAAAGACCTTCCTCGCGATAGAGCCGGTAGATGCGATTGATACCAGACGGCTCTCCGTCTCGTCGAAGCAAGACGAACAATCGACGATAGCCGAACCGGCGGCGCTCATTGGCCAGATCGCGCAACTTCGCTCGCAGCTCTAACTCAGGTGGTCGACTGGATTGATAACGGACCGTCTTGCGGTCGGCAGATATGATCTGGCAGGCCCGCCGCTCCGAAAGCCCCATTGTGACCTTCAGATGCGTGACGGCTTCACGCTTGGCGGCAGGCCCTACCATTTTTTTCCAAGAAGCTCACGAAGAGCGGCAACATCCAGCATCTGCTCGGCCAACAACTTCTTCAGCTTTGCATTCTCGTCCTCAAGCGCCTTCAGACGCTTGGCCTCCGACACCTCCATGCCGCCGTATTTGGCCTTCCAATTATAAAAGGTCGCCTCGGAAATACCGTGCTTGCGGCAAAGATCAGCGGCCTTAACGCCCGCCTCCTGCTCCTTCAGCACACCAATAATCTGCTCTTCCGTAAATCTCTGCTTCTTCATAAGTCCGTCCTCGATGAGCCGGACTATAATCGAATCTGGAGGAAATTCTCAGTGGCAGGTCACGTCCGCTCGGCGCGAGCGTTCGAAAAGCTATCTCAATCGCTCTACCGTCATGGCTTTGGTTCCAAGTCCGATGGATATGAGATGTTTCTTGGGGGTGGTTCGAGCGAAATTGCCAGAAACGACAATCCCGAACCCATCACATACGAACAATTTCGCGGCATTCTCGCGACTTTCATCGCTGATCTGAGTGCTGCCGACAATGCTCTCGCGGCCGTTGGTGACAAGCCTGCAAAGTTGAAAATCGATCTCTCTATTGCGCACTTTGATTGGAATGGCGACGGGAAGGTGGGGTCGGAAGACCACATTGGACGTCTTGTCTCGAATAAGGACGAGAATGGCGACGCTGTCCCGTTCATTGTTGGTTTTGACACCGCCGACGCAAAATGGCTTCAAGGGTACGACAATTTGCTGATGGCTGTCGCCAAGGCGTGGCTTTCCCATGATTTTTCCGAAAGCTGGAACGGCAGCTTTGGCGTTGTCTTTCCGCGGGCTGTCTCGACTATGTCGCAAGCCAACGGAAAAGGCGCCGAAGACCCTACGATGTTCGGCGTCAACAAGGCACAGGCAGATGATCTCGCCGACTTTGTTACCTTGGTTCATACGATCCGCTGGCCCGTTGCTGACAAGGTCATGTGGGGAGAAATGCGCGATCACCTAAAAAAGGTCATTGTTCTTAACCGAGAAACCTGGGCACTCATCGACAGGGCGACCGATGACGATCATGAATGGTTGCCGGGGCCAAAACAAAAGAGCGGTGTCCTGCCGTCCTTTGACGTCACGCCTGAACGCATTCAGGCATGGCTCGCAGTGCTCTCGCAGTTTGAAGCAGCCCTTGATGGGAAAATTCTTGTTCCTCACTGGCGCTTTGACAAAGGCGTTAACCTTGCAAAAGTTTTCGAGGATCCTAGGCCGCTAGATCTTGTGCTCTGGGTAACAGGACCGGCTGCTGTTCCATTTCTGCAGGATGGCACTGCTATGAGCAGCGATGAATGGAATCAAATCGCCACCATCTTCGAAGGGAATTTCGCGGCCTACGCTTTCTATTTCAATTAGTGGGTATTCCCACTGGAATGCATCCCCCACTATCAGAGCGCTTCGGAGCCGAAACAGGCTTCCCAACTGTCGGATTTAATCGGAAAAATTCTCGTGACCATCTGCACAACGGACATGCGTAGATTGGCCCCCGAGCAAGCTCATCATGCGTATCTCAGCAATTTCCCTACCGTCATCCAGAAATCCGCTGGGATTGCAACCTATCTCTAGAAATCCATGCTGCCGGTAGAAGCGTAAAGCAGCTGGATTTTCGGCGCTGACACTGAGTTCGATCTGCGCTACCCCCTCTTTACGCGCAAAATCCAGCACAGCATCCAGAAGATTTCGAGCGAGACCTGTGCCGCGAAAGCTGCCACGTATGTAGACCATCACAAGCTCGGCACGATGCCTCATCTTTCTCGGACGGTAGCGCAGTAGTCCCATAATACCGACTGGCTGACCCTGATCAATTGCGACAAAGACGGGATCGTTCAGCCTTTGACGCCATTCCTCGTTCGATCGTTTTTCCCAGTCCTCGACATGGCTGGCAAAAGAAGCCGGCTCCTTTCGAAGAGCTTCCAGCCGAATCCGCCGGAAAACATCAACATCTTCGGAAAACATACGCCTGATCAACAATCGATCGACTTCCATGAGGGTCTCCGGAAATAAATCATCCTTGCCAAGGTGGGAATTTCAAACGTGATTTGGCATTTTTCGCCGAACGCGTTTGTCGTTGCAAAGATTTCCAACTTGCAGCCCAACAGGTCACGCAAAAACTAGGACCACTGCCATTCGACGGAGCCACGGTGGATTTTGTTATCACTGATATCCGCTGAAATTTGCGCCCATATGGGATCGCTCGTGAAACTAACCATATCTCCGGCACTATCCATGAGAGAGCAGGCAGCATATTTAGCAGTGCCCCCCGCAAATCCCTGCTCTTCTATCTCCACGAGCGGACTACCATGCTTTGGACGCAAGATACGATGGCCCCACATGCCTGGCATGACATCGGCACGCATCGCTTCAAGAACTTTGAAGTCACCTGCGGATTCAAGCGCGGTAGCAACAACATGCCGCATGAGGGGGTAATATACTGTCTGGCGGCATCCTCCGAGGACACGAACGCCGGGAAGCATTGACGTGACGAGAAACGTCATCAGGAGGTTCGGGACGAGTTTCCGTTGACGCAACGCCGTTGCAATGCTTTCAGGGTCTAAGCAGACTTCAAATTTCCAACGAGATTCACCTGAGAGTACACCCCGCTCCAAGCGCAGAGGAAATATCCTGCCGTCCTGAAGCCCCCAGAATAGATCGGTCGTTCGCCGAACCCATCCTGCCCACGTCCCAGAGTTCAATTTTTCAATCGCGCGCAAAATGCTCTTTGGGAAAGAGAAAGTGTCCATGAACTGCGACGACAACCATGATCCCTGATCTTCCAGATGGTCGGCCACGAGATCGGCAATATCGATATCGTCAAGTTGCAACACGCTGAGAGAGGCCGGAAACGCTTTCTGCCACAAGTCTTGATTGGCGGCCTTGATCGCCTCCGCCGCAGACGGAAAAACACCATCTGGTAGAACAGCCTTCAACCGCGTCACCGCGTCGCTTGAAGCGTTGGCGCCATTGGATGTTATCAACTCAAAACGATATGGCCCATTGAACCCGCAAACACTGTGGGGATCCATCCGGCTTCGGGATAGACCGAAAACATTCACATACTCGTCACCAACGGTCAGCCACCCCGGGCCCTTTCTGGACTTTTCCGTGAACTTTACCGTCGAGCAGCTGTAACAGAGGTGCCAGCGGCGAGCATGGGCAGAAAGACCGAGAGCGCTGAACACATGAGTGTAATAGGCATCTGGATCGATCAGCAAATGGCAATGCGGCCCGGTCTGGATAACAGGGAATTGCGCGACCTGCCGGCTCGCATCTTGTGCATCGATCTGGCAGAAACCTGCCCTAATGGCCGCAGCCTCGATTGTTTTTTGTAGCCGTGCCATCGCATGCTGGCGAATATCATTTTCGCCGCGCACGACATCATCGTAGACAGTATATGCGTAATCCGCGAGCGGAAGCGCCCAAAACCGTGCAAGTTCGGGCATAAGGACGGAGAGTGTTTGCCGCACATGTTCGGCAGTCGTGAATTGCTGTTCAGCGCTGAAATGCTCTTGGCTCATTTCATAACTTTCAAACGAGGACGCAACCGTTCACACTGCACGTCGTACGGTCTGAGGCATCCGCCAGGACCAGCCCGGTGGTATGGGGTCACTCTCGTCATTGATCAGAATAAATGGCAGTTGCTCGTAACAGAACTCCTTGGGTACCGCCGGGTTTGTCATCGATGTGACCAAAGTAGATATGGATTGCTTCGAGTTGGATGAGACAATCGTGTAAAAATTTCCGCTGTTCCATGTAACGACGCTGTAGCGGAAGAACGATTTCAGAGCAGATCGCGATGTCTCCAGATCGACCTGAAAATCAAACATCAAATCCAGAACACCGCGCTTTTTCTCGATGATCTGGTCTGGTGCAAAAAACCTCGTCTTGAAGACCGAATCCTTTTGATGCTCACGCTCACGATAGGCGTCAGGGTCTGATTGGAGAAGCTTCTGCACCTGAACCAAAATGCCGTTATGCCGAACCCGTTGCGCTATGAAGCCGATCTGATTTTTCCTGTCGCGCCCGTACATCTGGAACGTCGTATCTTCAAGCAGTATGTCATATCCGTCGCGGAAAGGCTGAAGCGTATGATCGGCCGCATACCGCTGATCGTCCAGTTCGAAGAAGGGACCGTGATAGAAGCTCGCGTGGTCGCTGCCTCTGTTGGCAAAAAAACAGACGCGATTGCCGTTTGTGGGGCTGCAATTGATCGTTTCGATGCGCCCGTCACCCAGCTTCGCCAGCGCGCGTGCAAGCGTCCCGGCACCAGCACCCAATGTGTAGATCGTCGCGGCACGGCCCATGCGCGCCCATGTCTCAAGCCCGAACGATAAAATCGCGGTGGCCAGACGGCATTCCTCTTCGAGACGATATGGAATGCTTGCGAAATAGTGGCTGTCGAAATGTCCCCAAAGACGTCTATGGGTGTCCCAGAATACCATGGCGTCAAGATCATGCGCCAAAAGATCCACCTCAGGCTCCGGCGCTCCGATGTGAGGAGCGCCATCGATCCCACTGGCTGTTCTCTCAAAAAAGCTTGCAAATGCGTTGAGGCGCGGAGCCCTCTTCCATGCTTCTATGGTCGTGCTGTTCACCATGATGCGATCCTCGACACCGAGTCCAAAACAAGCGCCGCCCCGCTCCATTTTCGAAGTGGCAAAATTCATGGATCAACCAGAGGGTTGAGCTGAGGCGGAACGTGATTGCACAGAGTTGATCGACGGTGCGGCTGACTGCAATCTGTTGACTTCGACAGATTGACTTGCAACTTTAAGGCCGCAAACAGCCTGGGATTGCTGGCCGCGAACGTACAATCCAGTGTGGTTAGATACGGATTACTTCAAGAAAGCTCGCTCTTGCGATCGCTTGATAGATCGTTGCGGCATCAAGTTTGCGACGGGCTGATCCAAGATAAAGTCGCACGGCACTTTCAGACAATTGTAAACTGTAGGCGATGCGTTTTGGGACCACACCTCTCCCAAGCAGTTGCAGGCACTCCTGTTCACGTCGGGAGAGTTTTCGGTAGGCACTGGTAATCCGTAGACCCGACACGGTAAGAACCTGCTCATGCAGGTAATGCGAAAGAAGCTGAAGATCGTGTTTGCTCGAAGCACATAGTTTCAGCCATTCTTGTCTTGGTAAGTTTGACGTTGCGGAAAACAGGCTACGCTGTCCGCCGGGACCTCTGACCGGAACAGTAAAACCGTGCCATCCAATGCTAAATTCGCGTGCTTCCTTGAAAAATTGCTTGGTCTTTGGAGACTTTCGATCAAGTCGCGACCAGTCGACAGGGAGAATACCGCTCTGACAAATATCGAGGACTGGGTCGAGCGCAAAATAGTTCTTCTGGATATACCGAACCGTCCATTCCTCCGGATATGTTGTGCAGTGGAACGGATAGAGGTTTGTGTGACCAGGTGACTGGACCAGCAAAAAAACCAGATGATCGAATTCATAGCGATCTCGGATATCGGATATTGTCTTATCAAGCTCTGTTTTGCTGGCCACCCTTTGCAGGGCGGTTAACGACACGGACAATTTCGAGGGATGTCGATTTTCCATATGTAGTCCTTTAGCAGCCCGGATCGTGACACTCGTCGTAACGTCGCGGGTGCATGGCACAAAAGCGGTTTATCTGGTGTCACCAATCCCGGACAGATCGACGCGTATGCCCGCCCGGTCCGGGTCATTCCCAGGTTTGGCTCCAGAGGAATTCTGGCTTTCATCATTTCGACGCGGATTTTCGACGTCCTCAACGATCTGGTCCGCAGGGACTTGGTCGACCGGCTCAATTGTTGAATGCGCGGGCTCCGCCGCCCGAAAAACAGCAGTCCCCTCGAAGTATCCCGTCTGCCAGGCGATGATTGCGTCATCGAACACCTGTGGCAGGACATCCTTGGCGGTCGGGTTGCCATACCATTTGGTGACGACCCGATAGACCTTGGCGAAGAGTGCCGTGCCCATGCGCATGTTCTCGCAAGCATCAACCAGGTCCGCCTTCATCTGGCCCGCCTCCACGATGCCGAGCCCAGCAGGATATTGCGTGATCCCGACGCGAACGGTGTTGCGGCCGAGGTTGTCTCGGATGAGCGCCAACGCCTCCTCCGCTGTCCTCGGCGCGGGTACGAGCACCACTCGGTAGCCTGAGCGAACCGTGACCGCGAGCGGATCCGGTGCCCCTGCCCGCTCGATGAACTGTTCGACGATCGCCGGCTTCAGGCCGGGATAGCTGCATTCTTTGATGAGAGCGGCATCAACCATCACGAATATCTCTCCTTACGTATTGAGCGCTGTGACGACGGGCAGTGCGAACAGTTTTGCCCAGGCGACCACGCTCGCGTTCTGAATGGCGACGATCGACGTTCCCGCGGTCCACCATCCGTTGCCCGGGGCGACGATTGCGGTGGGGGAATGCAGCATCGACTGCAGGACCGGCCAGAGGAGGAGCTGTTCGTAGCAGATCAGCACGGCGACCTTCCGGCCATCGTTGTGCACAACTGGACTGCCAAAGAGGTTGGCGCGGGCTCCACCATCCTGCCCGGTCCATGCCCGCCATGGCTGCCACATGGACACCGGGACCGGCATGCGTTGGCGATAGATAATTCGTGCCTCGTCAGCCGAAACCGTCACCAAGACGTTGTCGTAGCCGCCCGGATCGATGACGGCCGCGCCGGCGATCACAGTGAGTTCCGAGCCCCGCAAGCCTTGGCTCCAGAGCTTTTCCACGGTCGGCGTCCAGAGGCCGAGCGCGCTTTCGGGAAGAACCACGAAGCGGCTTTCCACTCCCGCGACCGCGCGCACCGTTGCGATCAGGTCGCGGTGATAGCCGAGCGAGCCGTCTCGTCCGAGTTTTTCACCCATTTCGAGGTCGACACCCTTCCATCCTTCCGGTAGATTCGGTGATGTCCACGTAGCGGCGGACCAGAGCCAAAACCCTCCCAGGATGATGGCGGCAGCCGGCCAACATCGTGATGTCATTATCGCGAGGCCGGCTGTCATCGCGACCAGCCCCCACCATCCCCATCCCGGAAAGAGCACACCAGTAGCGGTGAGCGGATGCGCCCAGCCGGTTATGCCCAGGGGCGGCAGGCCTAAGAGCATCGCCGCCGCCAGATAGCGCGCCGCCATTGCCATTCCCGTTCGATCTACTTTCGGAAACTTGCCTTCCGGCCGCGCCTTCCAGAGCGCCGCATGCACGCCGGCGAAAGAGAGTGAAGTAGCTGTCCAGAGCAGAAGCCCAGGCCAGAGATCGGCGCCATAGAAGGTGGCGACACCCTGCGGCAGCCCACGCGAGGCAGCCAGAAAGTATCCGGCCGACACGAACACCGCCGTCAGCCGCGACGGCGACATCGCCCATAGCGTCGGGAACAACACAGCGACAGGAAGGGCCAGCACATGACCGCTCCAGGCAGTCCAGCCGCAAGCGACGGATACCGCGATGAGCAGGCAGGGTCGCCGCCAGTTATGGATCGAACGTGAGGACCGGCCGCGCCAGGCCGAGAAGGCCCGTGTCGGGAACCGGTCCAAAATACCGACTATCATAGGAGCTCGCAAAGGATGAGTGAAGAAACAGATGTCTCAGTGGCACGATGCCGGTTTTGAACGGTGTGATCGGCCGGCCCTCGCCATCGCTCGCTCGAACGATCGATGAGGCAAGAGGCCTGCCGTCGACAGTGACATTTGCGCCAATTCCGAAGTGCTGTCCGGGAAGTGCCGCCACTGTCTTGATCAGCGGCGCAAAGCCACCGGGGCAGAGGCCACGCCTGACATAGCCGCGGCGGCGTGCCTCCTCGAATGACGCGGTCGCCGGTGGGCAGATGAACACGAGATCGCCGGCTGCGACCGGACGCTGCAGAGCGACGATACGCCAGAGCCCAAGCGGCTCGCTCGGTGTCAGGTTCAAACGAAAGCCGCCCATATAGGCGATTGCCGCCAGACCAGCGATCATCACGCCCGCGCCGGCCAGGAACAGGAGCGCGCGCCGCCTCATTGTTTCATCACCGGCGTCTGGCGCTGGGCGAGACGCAAATCCTCGACTTGGCGCAGGGTCTGGGCGGTGCGCTCGTGAGCGGCGAGCTGCTGGGACGTGCGCATGATCGGCCAGGCCTCCTTCAGACGCTCCTTCTGCTCGGGCTGCATCCCGTCGGAGAGTTTGTCGAAGAGCTTTCCGGAGGGTTCGCGCGCGGCATTGGTGAGCATGGTACGCTCGCCAAAGCGTTCGGTGACGGCTTCGTTGAACCTGTCAATTTCCAGCTTGGTTTCCCGATTGCTCAGTGCATATCCAAGAGCCGCTGGCAGATCGTTGCGGTCGATCGCATCACGCACGCGCTCCAGCATCACATGTGCTGCCGGCGACAATGCTGGGATGTCGATCGACACGCGCTGTCGCAATACCTGCTCGTCCGCCTGCAGCCGCTGCACGGCGGTCTCGCGCATCCTCAGATACTGCTCGAGATCGCGCTTCAGGGCCGGAACATTGAGGTCTGCAACGCGACGGTCCTCGCGCTCAGTCTTGCTGGCAAGAATGCCGGTCTTGCCCCTTAGCGGTCCGATCGACGCCGGGGCGGTCGTCAGCGTCTGAAGCGCCAGTTTGGCCGTTTCCTTATCCACGAGCACCGCATTGAAGTTCATCGCCCGGAAGGCAGTCTCCGGATCGGCAAAGACGTAAGAAAAACGGGTCGAGACCTCTTCCCATTGTTTCTTAAGGGCTGGATCGGTGTCGAGCTTGTGCTCCACCGTATCGGCGACGGAACTGGAAAATGTCTTGATGCCTGCGACCATGGGCGCGGCCTCCTTCATCGTTTGGGATTTCGGGGGATGGTGCAGACCGAGACGCTCTGCAAAGACGGCAAGGCGCTGGCCTAGATCGACCAATTTCGTCTTCTGGCGCAGCGTCCAGTCAAGTTGGTCGCGTAGCAGCGTCCGCGCCACCTGGACGATGTTGAGGCCGCGACTTTCCGCAAACCGCAGCGCCTCGCGGTAAAGCTTTCCGCGATCGTAATCGAGCGTGGTCTCCTTGGTATTCTTTCGGGAAAGGACCTTGGCCAGGCCGCCGTTGAAGGAGAAGGACCGGTGGCCGTAATAAAGCTGCAGATCCTCGCGATGGCGGGTCATCGCCACATAGGTCAGATGCCGGTCGAGGGAGAGGCTTGCCAACACCTTCACGCGGTCGACGGTGGCGCCTTGGCTTTTGTGGATCGTGGTGGCGTAACCATGATCGAGATTGCTGTAGAAGCGTTGCTCGACGATGACCTGCCGGCGCTGATCGCCCTCTCCCACGACAGCAACGATCCTGTTCGGTGCGACTTCCACGACATGAGCGATCATGCCGTTCTTGACGCCGAGCGATCCTTCGTTCTTCAGGAAGACGATCTGGTCGCCCGCGTCGAACTGCCTGACACCGTCAGCCGTTTTGAAGACATGGCCCTCACCGACAATTCCGCGTTCGACGAGTTTTTCCCGGGCCATAATGTTCAGCATCCGCACGTCACGACGCAGATGCGCGAGGATCAACGTTGTCTTTGTCTGATCGTAATCATGGTTCCAGTCACCGATCAGCCGCTCGACCGCCTCGGCCTTGAGGCGCATTCCCGTGATCCTGGCATTGGCATCATAGGCGGTCAGTGCCTTTTCCACGTTGCCCCGGGCCAGATCGAGTGATGCCTTGCGCATCCAGTCCTCGCGCTGGCGATAGATCGTCTCGAGTTCGGCATAACCGATGCGGTCGACGATGGCGCGGAAGGCAGCCCCTGCCTCGATCGGCTGGAGCTGTTCGGGATCGCCGACCAGAACGATCTTGGCGCCTGCCCTGACGACGGCATCGACAAAGCCGGCCATCTGTTTTGAGGCAACCATGCCGGCCTCGTCCATGACGAAGACTGTCTTGTCATTGAGAGCGTCACGACCACGGTTCCAGCGCAGCTCCCAAGACGCGAGCGTCCGGCTTTCGATGCCCGCTTCCTTCTCTAGCCCCTCCGCCGCTTTGCCGGCAAGCGCGCCTCCGACGACACGATATCCGGCCAGTTCCCACGCCTCGCGGGCTGCCTTCATCATCGTGGTCTTGCCGGCGCCGGCACGTCCAACCACGGCCGCGATCCGGGCGGACCCAGCGATCAGCTCGATCGCGGTTTTCTGCTCTTCCGAGAGCCGTTCATGCCGCCGGAACGTGGCGTCGAGAGCAGCTTCGGTGACAGCATGGCCGTCCCGGTTCGACAGCCACAATGCCTGCCGCACCATCGTCGCTTCCAGCCGGATCATCGCCCGTGTCGAATAACGGGCCGGCACCTTTCCTCCGGTCGCGAACTCGATCGTGTCACGCTGCAGCCGGAGTACGTCCGGGTTCAGGAATATGCGTAACATCAGTTGCTGGAAGACAGCCGGGTCATCGACATAGCGATGCAGAACCTTGGCCACATCGCGTTCATCGAAAACGCTCTTCTCTCGCGTGATCAGGTCAAGCACGATGGCTGGATTTTTCAGAATGCGGCGGATGTTCTCCGATCGCCGGTGTTCGTTCAGTTCGATCCGTTCGAGCTCCGGCCGGACTCCCTGTTCTTTCGCCTTGCGCTCGATGGCTTTTGCCCCGACGCCGAGATGAATGGTGGGTTCAAGCTCGATGCCCTGCTTCTCATAGGAACGGCCGTCGATACGGAGATCGATGCCGCCAAGCGCCAGATGATGGTTGAGCCGCTCGAACCATCCATCGCGTAAGGAATTGAAGTCGTCGGTCGAACCCGCCCAGAGCTCATAGAGGATTTTCCCGGACTGCGTGCGGACCGGCTGACCGTCCTCGCCGGTCACCGCCACCTTCTTCGACCCGAACCCGTCCTGGGTCAGCGGACGCAATGTCGTCATCAGATGGATGTGCGGATTGCCTGGATTGTCGTGGTAGACCCAATCGGCAACCATACCCTGGGCGAGGATGTGCTTTTCCACGAAATCCCGGACCAGTACAATGTTCTGCTCCGGAGATAGCTCCAACGGAAGCGCGATTGTCAGGTCCCGGGCAAGCTGCGCATCGGAGCGCTTCTCGAACGCCTCGACCCTGTTCCAGAAGGCTTCCGACGCTCCGGCGACAGAGCGGTCGGCGATCATCGCGCGGACCCATTTCGAAGCATCGGCCGGGAGCAGGAATTCCTCATGCACAAGCCCCTCTTTCCGAGTGTAGTCGATGGTACGGGCCTCGCGCTCGTATTCCATCTTCGCGCAGTGCCGATAAGCTGCAGACAGCACCACACTGCGGCCACTGCTGCGGCTGACGATGCTGGCTGAGAAATGGGCGATGGCCACGGCGGTAAAGCTCCCGGTTTGAACGTCATCGTCGGGAGCGGTCGGACCATGGTTGGCCCCTCTTTAGGCACCTATGCAGTGCGTCGCGTCAGCGACGTATAATTGCGCCCTTGGATCCGCTCCTTCGGAACGGCGGGATCATCCTCCAAAGTGTCGGCTTTGCCGACGTGCAGATCTGCACATTCCTTCGGACGTGCTTTTGAGGAATCTTCCAGCGTGAAGAACGCCGCAAGATTTTCAGGGAGATGCGACCGGAATGAAGAAGCCTTCATCGAAGATCAGGGAAGAAATCGCCAGATTGCAGGATCAGCTGAGACAAGCAGAAACACGCGAGGCCGAGCGCATCGGCCGGATCGCGCTGAAGGCAGGCCTCGGTGAGATCGAGATCGAGGAAACCGAGCTACAGGCTGCGTTCGAAGAGATCACCGGACGGTTTCGCGGAGGCAAGGCGGCTTCGACCGGGAAGAGAAATGCTGGTGACGGCAGGACAGCAGGCGAGACGGTCACAGCGATCGAGACTGGCGCTGCTGCGGGCAGCGGTCGTGAGGCTTGAACGGATGGCCCGCACGATGACGGCTGATGCACGCAAGAAAGACACGCGCGAGAAAATCGAACTCGGTGGCCTGATCGTCAAGGCAGGACTGCGCTACGAGAAGCGCGCACTCCTGCTCGGCCTACTGATCGACGCAAGCCGCCGCCTGAAGGGCGACGATGCCGAGCAATCGCGCCTGACAGTGATCGGTGCGGAGGCGTTTGGTCGTGACGGTGAGTAAACTGTTCCTCGCCGTCATCCCGGCCACGGCAATGATCGCCGTGGTGGTTCTCATGCCGGGGATCGAACACTGGCTGGCCGCGTTTGGCAAGACCACGCAGGCCAAGCTGATGCTCGGGCGGATCGGTCTCGCGCTGCCCTCTGCCACCGCGGCTGCAATCGGCACGATCTTTCTGTTTGCGGTGAATGGGGCAGCGGGTATCAAAGCAGCAGGATGGGGTGTCGTCAGCGGAAATGGAGTGGCAATCCTGATCGCGCTGCTACGTGAGGGAATTCGCCTGGCTGGGATCGCTGGCGAGCTCCCGAAAGGACAATCCGTGCTCGGATATGTGGACCCCGCAACCATGCTTGGCGCATCGACAACCTTTCTCGCCGGCGTCTTCGCACTGCGCGTCGCGGTGTTAGGGAACGCGGCTTTCGCAAAAGCCGCACCACGGCGGATCGGGGGAAAGCGAGCGGTGCATGGCGAGGCCGACTGGATGAAAGTGCAGGAGGCTGCAAAACTTTTCCCCGATCCAGGCGGCATCGTCATCGGCGAACGGTATCGCGTCGATCGCGACAGCGTTGCGGCGTTGTCGTTCCGCGCCGACGATCCGTCGACCTGGGGCGCGGGAGGCAAGAGCCCGCTCCTGTGCTTCGATGGTTCCTTCGGCTCGTCGCATGGCATCGTCTTCGCCGGCTCCGGCGGTTTCAAGACGACGTCGGTAACGGTCCCGACCGCACTCAAGTGGGGTGGTGGCCTCGTCGTCCTCGATCCGTCGAGCGAGGTCGCGCCGATGGTATCGGATCATCGCCGCAAGGCTGGCCGGAAGGTGATCATTCTCGATCCCTCGGCACCAAGTGTCGGCTTCAACGCGCTCGACTGGATCGGGCGACATGGCAGTACGAAGGAAGAGGACATCGTCGCCGTCGCAACGTGGATCATGACCGACAATTCGCGATCGGCCTCTGCGCGCGACGATTTCTTCCGGGCATCGGCCATGCAGCTTCTGACCGCCCTGATCGCCGACGTCTGCCTGTCGGGTCACACGGACGAGGAAGACCAGACCCTGCGCCGTGTGCGGACCAATCTTTCGGAGCCGGAACCACAGCTGCGGGCGCGCCTGACCAATATCTACGAGCAGTCTGGATCAGATTTCGTAAAGGAGAACGTCTCGGTCTTCGTCAACATGACGCCGGAGACGTTTTCCGGTGTCTACGCCAATGCGGTGAAAGAAACCCACTGGCTGTCTTATCCGAACTATGCTGCGCTCGTCTCGGGCGACAGTTTCTCGACCGACGATCTCGCCGATGGGGGAACCGACATCTTCATAGCGCTCGATCTGAAGGTACTGGAAGCCCATCCCGGACTGGCGCGTGTTGTTATCGGATCGCTGCTCAATGCCATCTATAATCGAAATGGCGATGTGAAAGGTCGCGCGCTCTTCCTGCTCGACGAGGTCGCAAGGCTCGGCTATCTGCGCATCTTGGAGACCGCGCGAGACGCCGGACGCAAATACGGCATCACGCTGACGATGATCTTTCAGTCCATCGGCCAGATGCGCGAGGCCTATGGCGGGCGGGACGCGACAAGCAAATGGTTCGAATCCGCGTCGTGGATCTCGTTTTCAGCGATCAACGACCCTGACACTGCCGACTATATCTCGAAACGCTGCGGCGATACGACGGTCGAGGTCGACCAGACAAACCGCTCGTCAGGGATGAAGGGATCGTCGCGCTCACGCTCCCGGCAGCTCAGCCGCCGGCCGCTGATCCTCCCGCATGAGGTGCTGCGCATGCGCAGCGACGAGCAGATCGTCTTCACATCAGGCAATCCGCCGCTCAGATGTGGTCGTGCGATTTGGTTCAGACGTAAGGACATGAGCGCGTCCGTCGGAGAAAACCGCTTTCACAAGCAAGCCACAGAAGGGGTGAGAAGCTATAATGCCGCTCCAACGACAGATACTGAGGAGACATGACATTGAGACATTTTGCGCCTATTGCACGCCTATCCCTCTTCGCCGTTGGCATCCTTACATCTGTTGCCTCAGCGTCGCCAAGCAGCGCAAGTGAAACCTTTTCGATGTGCAATGGCAGCCATAGGATTACCTGCGTGGTGGATGGTGATACCTTCTGGTTTCGAGGCGAAAAGATCCGGATGGCCGACGTCGACACGCCGGAGCTCAGCCCGCCGAGATGCGAGCGCGAACGCCAGCGAGGTCTTGCGGCGAAACAGCGTCTGCTAGACATTCTGAATTCTGGTCCGCTCTCGTTCAAGACGACCGCCAGGGATGAAGATCGCTTTGGGCGGAAGCTCAGGATCGTCTACCGCGAGCGACGATCGGTCGGGGATATTCTCGTCGCCGAAGGCTTAGCCCGGAAGTGGCAAGGATCGCGCTGGAGCTGGTGCGAATGATCCGGGCGCCGACGGATCACTGTTGTGAATCGATGATGCCCATCCGATTCAAAACTCTCATTGGACGGCAGATTCCGAATGCGCGATTCTGCTCTTATGATCACACAGCCCTACCACCTCTATGTCGAGCGTATCGCGCCGGAAAAAAACATGGCCCGCTTTTATGCGTTGGCTGTTCAGCCGACATTGTTTGGCGAGGTGTCGCTTGTTCGCGCCTGGGGTCGGATCGGTACGCGCGGACAACAGATGGAACACCTGTTCGACAACGAGAGCCAAGCCATCAACCTGTTTCTCGACGTGCTTCGCGAGAAGCGCAAACGGGGCTATCGGCCCAAACCACCTGTGGACATCAAGCGGATCTGACCCTCATCCCCATCGTCGCCGATGACAATCCGGTCATAAGCTGGCACGGATTTTATCTTTGACAACAACATGCGAGGAATTCCATGACCACCACCAATGAAATCGCCGACAAAATTGCAGCCGACAACGGCATGACGAAGGTCCAGGCCAAGGGCATTGTCGAGGCCGTGTTCCAGGCCATCGTCGATGCTGCAGGCTCGGACGCTGAAACCTCAATCCCAGGCTTCGGAAAGTTTAAGGTGAAGGCATCGCCTGAGCGAGAGGGCCGCAATCCTGCGACCGGAGAAAAGATGACGGTCGCCGCTTCGAAGAAGCTGACCTTTGCGCCTGCAAAGGCGCTCAAGGATGCACTGAACAAGTGATCCCTGA
Organism: Agrobacterium sp. rho-8.1; assembly: GCF_033957725.1. Lineage (NCBI taxonomy): Bacteria > Pseudomonadati > Pseudomonadota > Alphaproteobacteria > Hyphomicrobiales > Rhizobiaceae > Agrobacterium > Agrobacterium sp. rho-8.1. The sequence continues at coordinate 109,652 of NZ_CP192791.1, read as the reverse complement.
CGTGGAGAGCCCCGCCTTGGCGGGCGGGGCTTCCAGTCTCAGTCCCGGTTCGACCGGGACCAGATGAGGGAGAGGCCTTCCTCGCCTTCGACCTCGATCAGCGTTGCGTAGATCGGGGCCGGGAAGCTCGGGTCATCGAGCTTCACCGAGAGGTAGTCGCGGCCTTCGTTCGAGGTCTTTTTCCAGGCTGCACCGAATTCCGTTGCTCCCGCGAGGATGCGATAGTCAGGACCTTTGTCGGAAGTGCGCTCGACGGTGCGGATGGTTGCCTTGACGTTGAGGTTGAGGGTCTTGATGGTGCCGGAGAAGCCGTTGCCTGAAGCGGTGAAAGAGCCGATGGTTGCCATTGTCGTAATCCTTTTCGGTTGTTCGGGCCGCGTCCATCGCGGCCTCGATAGCAGTCGATAGGACCGGGGACGATCGGCCTGCACCTGAAAGGCCGAAACGGAGTGGAGGACGGCCAGGGAGCGGCTTTCTTGGTCACCGCGAGGAATGGGCGCTTCAGCGCACAGGGGAAGAAAACGATCCGGCCGTTGCGGATGCCGATCGAGCCGAGCATCGCGAGGCGGTCTTTGGTCAGACATGCCCCATCGAGACCGCAGTGGACGTGCAAGTTGGCAGATACAGGGGTACGGCAATGGCATCATCGGGTGGCGACCGATGGGAATCGATGCATCGCGCTCACTAGCCCCGAACGACTGGTCAAAGCCAACGACTGCATCTAGGAGATTGCCGGGAACGCTGCATTGCTTCCTCGGGTTAGCTCGTCGTGGCATAGTGCCTGGATAACAATACCGGGGGCGTGCTCATGCCATTACTCGCAGCTTCAGACGCACCACATCTCCGGCCAGAAGACCAATGGGGCCGTTTGTTGCTCGAAGTTTTCGCCGATCAACCCGTTCTCTAATCACGAACGATCGGGTCGCGAGGAGCAACCCGGCCACCAATAGACTTCACCAAATTTAGCCCTAGCTTAGCGTCACATCCGCGAGCCCGGTCCCTCACCTGCCAATGTAGGCCGCAAGTTCATCGGGCCTTCCGGTTGGGAAAGCCTGCTTCAGAAAATCCAGGAAGGCGGAGACACGCGCGCTGAGCAGTCGCCGCGACGGGTAAAGCGCCCATAGTTCGATCTCTGAGCCCTCGATATCGCCCCAGTGCAGCAAAGTGCCGTCAGCGAGATCGTGGCTGACCAGCGAAATCGGCATACGAGCAGCGCCAACGCCCGATCGCACCGCATCCCGAACCATGATGAGTGACGACAGGGCGAGGATGGGCTCGATCCTGATCGCCGCGGGTCCTTCTGAAGTCAGAACGTTCCAGCTTTGCCGATCGCCGGCCCCGCGCACGACAGCTGGCACTGAGAGATCGGCCACTGGGCGGGGAAGATCGGGGCTTGCCACGACGACCAGGCGATCATGCAGAAAGGCTCGGCCGACAAGACTTTCGTCTGCGTCCGGATTGACCCGGATGACCAGATCATACCCCTCCTCGATCATGTCCACGGCTCGGTCCTCTGTCGTGACTTCCACCCGCACGTCGGGATATTTCAGAGCAAAGCCCGCCGCAATCCTGCCCATGGCGGTCTGCGAAAACAGGAGCGGCGCGCTGATCCGTAACCTGCCGCGCGGCTTGTCGCCACCCGCCGCGATGGTGGTCGCCGTTTCGTCGAGCTCCGTCAGCAAAGCGGCTGTCCGCTCATGAAGGGCGCGTCCCTCCTCGGTGAGTTTCAGGTTGCGTACGCCCCGTTCGAACAGCCGAAGCTGAAGGGCAGCCTCCAGTTCTGTCACCCGTCGAGACAAGGTCGCTTTGGGGCGGCCGGACGCCCGCGACGCTTTGCCGAAGCCACCGTAACGCGCGACAAGATTGAAATCGGCAAGGGCGACGAGATCCATAATCGTTCCACCTGTGAGACGAACTGTCTAATTCAACAGTCTATTGGTTTGATAATGATCCAGCCATATTCCGGGTGTCAAGCAATACCAACCTGGAGAAAATCCCATGACCATTCTCGTAACCGGCGCCACCGGCAATATCGGCCGCCAAGTCATCCAGCACCTTGTCGACCGCGGCGCTGACGTCCGCGCGCTCGTCCGCGAGCCCTCCAAGGCCAATTTCCCGGCGGGTGTTGCCGTGGTGAAAGGAGACTTTCTCGACGTCGACGCCCTGCGTAGCGCCTTCGACGGTGTGTCGACGCTCTTCCTGCTGAACGCCGTCGCACCTGACGAGTTCACCCACGCTTTGATCGCCCTCAACGTCGCCCGCTCGGCTGGCGTTGAACGGATCGTCTACCTGTCGGTCATTCACCCTGACGTCTATGTGAACGTGCCGCATTTCGCCGGCAAGTTCGGTGTCGAGCGGATGATCGAGCAGATGGGCTTTCACGCCACCATCCTGCGTCCGGCCTACTTCATCCAGAACGATCTGACGATCAAGGACGTCATCACTGGCTATGGCGTCTACCCGATGCCCGTCGGCGACAAGGGCCTTGCGATGATCGACGTTCGCGATATTGCGGAGATCGCCGCCCTTGAACTGCTGCGACGCGAACAGGCCGCACAGCCGCTCCCGATCACGCGCATCAACCTAGTCGGTCCCGACACCCTCACCGGCACGGACATCGCCGCCATATGGTCGGACGTTCTCGCTCGCCCAATCAATTATGGTGGTGGCGATACTGCAGCTTTCGAGCAGAACCTCAAGCAGTTCATGCCGGCATGGATGGCATACGACATGCGCATGATGGGCGAGCGCTTCCTGACCGATGGAATGCTGCCCGAGGATGGCGACGTCGAGCGCCTGATGAAGCTTCTTGGCCGTCCCCTCCGCTCTTATCGTGACTTTGCCACGCAAACCACAGCCGCTGCCTGAGACACACAGACGTTGCGACCTTCGTGCTGGATCAAATCAGAACCGCTTGATGGATGCGAAAGTCGCCGTTGATGAACTTGTGGCGTACGCGCAAACAGTGCGCGAAGTAAAAAATAACGGCGGGGAGGATCGCGGTCATTCAATCCACGGACGCATAGCTGCACTGCACAAAAAATAGGTGTGGCGTGATGAAAATTCACGCATAGTGACTTCAGCTGATGCACATGGCGGCTCTTCCCAGTTCCGCCGCACCAGCTGTTCCCCTCTGGAGGTCCATGACCTTCACACTTCATGGGCCGCGGTTTTCCGTCGGCCCTTTTTTCTTTTTCCGAATCAGGTCGAAATCGCATAGCGGACGCAGAAGAAAAGCGGGGCCGAAGCCCCGCGATTTTTCTATTCGAGCGCCGACATCTGGGCAGTCGCGGCTTGTCTGTCGAGCGAGTTAGCGGGTTGCTCGACCGTGCGCTCGTAGGGCTTCCAGCTTTCACCTGTGATCTCCTCGTAAGCGGAGACGGCGCCTTCGGCTGCCATGCGGAGCACATGGGCCTGCAAGCCCATGTCGGCTGCGAACTCGCGCTTGCGCTGGGCGCGGCTGTCAAATCCGACCGGACCGTCGAGGTCCTCGTCTCTGGTATCGTTAGAGAGCTTCGTGGTGAGATCGCGGGCTTCTGTGACCGCGCGGCTGTAGAATTGCCCGGCGCCGTAGGCAGAGCCGACGAACGATCCGACGATGCGCTGCATGTGGATCTGCATGGCCTTTTCGGCAAGGCCGTCCTTCAGGGCATCGGCGCTTTCAATCAACTTGCCGCGGTGGAGATCGCGGATCCCGTCGCTGTCGATGAGGGCAAGCCCGAAGCTTTCGGAGATGCGCAGCGCCTGGGTGGCGTCAGGGCAGGCGAGCCTGACCATTTCGAGTGTGGTTGCGCGCTGGGATTTGACGGAACGGTTTTTCTGGGTGGAGCGGTGGAGCGGTGCCATGATCGGATCCTCTTGAGCGATGTTTCAGCGAAGCCCGGGGTGCCTGACGTCGTCCGGCTCAGCCCCTCGGGTGCGGGCAAAAGGACATGGGCGTCAGCGGCCCGGCCCAAGGTCAGGGCATTGCCAGAAGGAGCGAGGATGGCTTGCGGATGGTGCTGCCCGCACTTACGGGCTGCGACAGACGCGGGCCTGCCTTGTGACGAGGCGATGATACTGCCGCAACGTGGCGCGAAAGCGGCCTTTGACCGGGACGCGCCAATGTCAGACCGCAACAAAACCGAGGTGCTGTGCTGGCCGACAATCTGGTTCACGGCAGCATGTTACAATCGCACCCCCAATCCGACCCTGGCAACGCCGCGTCACCCACTGGGGGCACTGACAAATCTCGGGTCCAAGCACACGCCATTACAAGCCGGTTGCCCCGCACTATGTCTTCCGCGCTTCGATCAACGCTTTATCGCACCCTCATGTCGACCGGGCTTTCCGCTCTCACCCGGCTCCGTTGATCTACGTGCCATGATCGGTGTGCGTCCATACGGTGCTTTGTTTTTCCACCGCGCCTTCGTTTGTCGTGTCAGCTCAGCCCGCCGGGAGCGATAACCCCGCTGCCGTGCCCAGATCCTGCGATAGAGCTCGGTGAAATCGATCACCTCATTTCGGGGAGCGCTGCAGTCTGTGAACGCGACAGTCATTGCCTTGCCGCCCAGCTCACGAAACTGGACGGACCATCATAGGGCTCGTGCTTGATTGAATCGATGACGAAGCCATGCCGGCCGATCACGTAGTCGGAGCGTGGAACCAGAAACCGTCGTTCGCCGACCTCGCCTCGGATCCCACCCAAAGTCGCGATGCACTCGACGAGACCTTGCTGGTGATCGGAATGGAGAGCCGCGATGACCACCCAGTCATTGCGGTGCCGCTCCTCGAATTCCTGTCGGTCCCGTGCATGGGACTGACCGCCGTTCAGAGTGACTCCCGTGACGCGCTCGTAGGCATCGGGGTGAAAGTCGCGAAGTGTGCGATCCGCCAAGCGCCGCTCATACGCGGTGAACAGCTGCGGGAAAGCATGGGCAACCTTCGCCCATTCACAATCCTCTTCGTAGTATCCGTCGTCATTACGATAGAGGGAATGGACGACGGCGTTTGCGATTTCATCCAGATGGAAGCCGCCATGACCAGCGGTCGCATGCAGAATTACACCGTTGGCATATCGTCGCGAAACCTGCGCCATACCCCATGGCGTCGACGCTCCTGCTTGTATCGTCGGCCGGTCCAATGCCCTCAGTTCAGCCTCATGCACCGCTTTTTCTGTGGCCATGTCATCATGGATCTCTATCATGACAAACTCCTTCTGATTGCTGGAAACGAAAACGCCGCCGGCATGAGCCAGCGGCGTCGGTTCAGATCGATGTGCCTTGTGCTACTGGGCGGCCTCCTGGAAACCCTCCTCGTCTGCTTCCTTAGCGAAGGAATGCTCCAAGAGGTCACCACCGGAAAGCTGATCTTCGAGCATATCGGGATCGTTAGAGGTATCCTCCGCTCCGCTATCGGCGCTGGCAAAACGTCCGACCCAGGACCGCACGTCCTCAGTCAAAGGCGCGAGCATCGCTGCTGGATGCACCAGCTTTCCCTCGGCAAAATGCTCGACCAGAGCCGCACGGGTATCCTTCACCTTGATCCGTCCGGGCACGCCCGCCGTTTCTGCGGTCGCCTCCAGCGCAGTGCGCGACAGGCATGAGAGGAAGTCTTCGGTCGCCATATTGGGCAGGAATTGATCGGCGCCGACAGCATCGCCGGCAATACGGGCGATCAGTCCGCTATCTGAGCGATTGCGCCGCAGAGACAGGACTTCGATCAGCACCGAGCGCGCAGCCTGCACCAGTGTCTCGCGATCGAAGAACAGCTTGCCGTTCTCGCCGATCAGCCGGGCAGCATGCGGCCCGCATTTCGCATGACCATAGGGACTGTCGGATGCGCCGCTGGCAATGCTGACGTTCGTACCGGTGAAGGCGAGAATGAGCAGAGCCATCAGCGTATCGTCCTCGATCGGCGCACGGGCGAGCGCCTCGTGCAAAGCATCGGTGCGAAGATCCCCGATCATGTCGAGACCCTTCTGGGTCACGTCGGGCCGCGTCTTGGTTACCTCGACTTCGTCAACGACGGTCTCGACACCATCGGAATCCTTGACCCGCTTCGGCTTCTTCGCTTCCGGCATACGATAGGCAACCGACTGGACCGACCCGTCGCGGGCATTGATGTACCACCCGGTCAGGTCGCCCTTGCCGGGCTTGCCATAGACCTGCTGCGCCTTGGCCGGGAGCTTGGCCTGGCCGTATTCATTGGCCTCGATAACCGAACCGTGCTTCGGCAGATTATTGGCGAGCCACTCTTGTTGCGCACCAAGAAACGCCTCGACGTCAGTGGTGTAGCGGCTGTCTTCGTCCGCAGGTGCAAACAAGTCCTCGACCCAGACGATACCATAGGCCAAAGCCAGATCGTCGCCGAAGCTCGCATGTTTAGCGAGCATACGGGTCGTGGTCAGGGCGCGGGCAACCTCCCACCAGGACACCTGCGGATCCTGCTTCTTCGGCTTGTACTTCTTCCAGACCTCGGCCTGCTCGTCCTGCCCGGCAGCCGCGATCGTACGCAGCTGCTGCTCGTTCGGCATGTCGCCTCGCGCCATCTGGTCGAGCATGGCGGGCAGGATATTGGCCAGAAGCCGCAACTTTCTGATCTGCCGGCTGGGGAGTGCCAGCGCCATGGCGATCGAATCCTCGGTCCATCCAAGAGCCACCAGCCGTTCGATGGCGCGCCACTGATCGACAGGGTTCAACGGTTCGCGGGCGATGTTCTCCGCAAATGACTGCATGGCGCCGAGATCGTCGGAGGGATCGGCCAGCAGCAGCGGGATTTCCATGAGATCCGCGGCGATCGCCTGGGCGGCGCGGCGGTGACCGAAGACGATGATGTAGCTGTTGCCGCCCTCCGGATCGAGTTTGACGATCGGTGGCTGAACGACGCCGATGGCCCTGATCGATGCGCAGAGCAGCGCGTCGGACTGGGGTGAGGATTTTGATTGGCGGGACCGGTCGGGATTGTCCTTCAGGCTGCGCGGGTCTGCTGTAATCAACTGCATGGGAATGACCTCTCTGGTTTCGGGCGGACGGGCTGTCCAAACCTTCTCGTCTTCTTCTCGAAGACAATTCCCGAACCGCAGGACGGGCCGGCGGCTGCAATTGCGCCGGAGCAGACCTGGCTAGCGGGAGAGCGAGGCACACCTGCCTTGCGAGGCAAGCTGGCCCGGTCTCGGCGACCGGCGCGATTGAGGGGACCGTCAGCCGTCGGACCGCCCTTGCGAGCCAGGATTCCTAATCCCCTTCTTTCCATTCATCTTTCTTCGCCCGTCCTAAATCTCCACGACGACGATTGGCTATTCGAAACAGGCGCTCTGTGATGTTGAACGTGGTCGTCTAAACATAATCGCTCGGACAATATAACCTTGACAGCATATAACTCTGGGATCATTTTATGACGAGGGAATGGGCAGTTCTGCTCCACGACGAGTTCGACCCAGAGTTTTTAGCACTACCAGAAGAGGTACAGGACGAAATCTTTGCGGCACTGCCGTTGCTGAAAGCTTATGGTCCGCAACTTGGTCGTGCCTACGCCGATACTCTCAAGGGATCGGCACACGCGAACATGAAAGAATTACGGTTCAAAGCTGCAGACGGCGTTTGGCGACTGGCTTATGCATTCGATCCCGAGCGCCGGGCAATTCTTCTAGTGGCTGGCGACAAATCGGGTGGCAGTCAGACGCGATTCTACAAGGTGCTGATCGCAAAAGCTGACCAGCGATTGACACAGCACCTCGACGCAATGAAGGAAAAAAAGAATGGCTAGATCATTGGATGACGTCCTTCAGGGCCTTCCTGCGGAACGGCGCGCACGGCTCGAACAGCTGGGTAACGAGCGGCTTGAGGAATACCGGACACTTCAGGATCTGCGAAAGGCGCGCGACCTAACCCAGGTTCGCATGGCCGAAACGCTCGGTGTGAAACAGGAGAATATTTCGCGCCTGGAGAAGCGGAGCGATCTGCTTCTGTCCACGTTACGCAGTTATGTCGGGGCCATGGGCGGCACCCTTGAGCTTGTGGCTCGTTTTCCGGACCGGCATCCGGTCGTCCTGTCTTCCTTGTTCGATGACGATGCCGGGCCTGCCTCAAAAGAAAACCCGGCAAGATCTCGTGCCAAGAAACACCGCTCCGCAGCCTGACAGGCCGATGAAGAACTGAAGTCAGATGGCAAAAAGTGCTCCTACACTTGAAAAGAAAAAGGTGCTCGAGCCTTTCGAAGAGCATCCTTCCAACTCGAACATCTTCAAACGCGAAGCAATCGCCACCGTGAGGCAAACCATCGAAACGGGTGATGACCGATGAATGTATCACCCGACCGCGTTTCAAGTGACCGTGGAAAAGCAGCTGGTTATGCGGCCTGCTGGGGATCCCCCTCTGGCTCGTCGGCGGTTACCGCCATATCCCTTTCGATCTCGTCCAGATGGCTCAGCTTGAGTTTGAGCTCCGCTTCCAACGAGAAGCTTTCCCCCAGACGCGGTGTGTAGGAGGCGAGGCGACGTTTCGCATCGGCTAGCCGATTGCGATAGTTCTCGCGCTCATGTTCAAACCCACCAAGCGCATGTTCGAGCCGGGAGACGGCGCCGATCGGCGTCGTGGTGACTGGAAGGTCTATCTCATAATCGCCACCCATGCGTTGAAGAAAGGTGTCGTAGCGATAACCGTCCTTGCCGAACCGCTCGCCATGATAGGCGAGATCGAAACCGCCTATCGTGGCGATGATCACCTCTTTCTCCTGCTGCAACTGAACCAGCGTCAGGATCTCCTTCATCAGCGCGCGGCCAGCGAGCTTGCGCTCGTCGAACTCCGCGCTTCCGACTTGCATCGCGAATGCGTCTCCCGCGGTCGGGACCAGGCGTCCGATGTCCTTGCCCACATCCTCGATCCGGCGGCTGGAAAACTCGATGTCCCGTTCGGCATCGCGGATCTGCCGGCGGATCGCATGCTGATCGTCAATATGGGCGGCGCGCAGTCGCTCGAGGCGGGCGATCTCGGCCTCCAGCCCGGCTTTTTGCATCAGCCGCTCGTCGCCGGAAGCGATGGCCTTGGCCATGGCAAACTGGTTGGCCTGCCCCTCACCGATATCTTCCAGGCGACGGACGCTGGTGTCGCCGGAAAGAGCCGCCGCGATGAACCGGGCCTTGCGCTCGTTATTCTGCCACATCGTGGCATCGAGGCTGCCGAGAGTTGCATAAGCGAAGACATCGACCTCGTCATGCTGGTTGCCCTGGCGAATGATGCGGCCCTCGCGCTGCTCGATCTGTGATGGCAACCATGGCACGTCGAGGTGATGCAGGGCTTTGAGACGGGCCTGGACGTTGACGCCGGTGCCCATGGTTTCCGACGAGCCGATCAGTACGCGAACCTTGCCAGCATTGAAGTCGTTGAACAGTCGCTGCTTGGCATCCGATTTCTTGTAGTCCTGCATGAAAGCGATTTCGGAGGCCGGGACGCCAAGGCGGACGAGCTCATCGCGGATCCATCTGTATGCGGAAAAACCGCGCGTCGCCTCGACATTGATCGTGCCGAGATCGGAGAAGATCAGCTGGCCGGCGCCCGGCCGGTCGAACGCCTTGCCGTCCTTGCGGCGATACTCGGCCTCTCCTGTTTCCTGCCAGATCCGGTGGGCATTGGTGACTAGCGCGTTCAGCTTGTTGGCGGTCTCATTGCCAATGGCCTGATCGACCAGGCGCAGATCGATCGCGGCGTGACGTCCGTCGGTGATGACCGAGAGCAGGATGTCGTCGCCGGGCTTGGCCGGCCCGTCGCGCATCTCGATCGCCTTGATGCGGGCATCGAGCTGTTTCTGGTAGGACTTGAAAGCCGCGGTTGGCTCGGCGGTGACAATCTGGCGCTTGCCGCCGGAGACCTCCGGCACTTTCACATAGGTCTTCAGATCGACGGGCAGCACGACGTCGGCGAAGGAGCGGAACATGGCAATCAGTTCCGGCACGTTGACGAACTGGCTGAAGCGCGTGACCGGCTTATATTTGCCCGACGGCTGCAGTTCCAGTTCCGTCGAGGTGTCGCCGAAGGTTGAGGCCCAGGCGTCGAACTCATGAAGGCCGCGTTCGGAAAGCGCTGTCGGATCCATCATGCGCTGGACCGAGAACATCTCCCCGAGCGTGTTGGTGATCGGCGTGCCCGAAGCCAGCACCAGCGCCCTGCCCGGGTTCTTCGTCTCGATAAAGCGGGATTTGACGAACAGGTCCCAGGCGCGCTGCGAGCCGTTCGGATCGACACCGCGCAGGGTCGACATATTGGTGGCGAAGGACAGCTTTCGGAATTCCTGCGCCTCGTCGACGATAATCTGGTCGATACCAAGCTCGGAGATGGTCAGCAGGTCGTCCTTGCGCGTCGCGAGCGCTTCCAGCCGTTCCTTGTGGCCCTCCTTCATGCGTTCGATGCGCTTGCGCGACAGTCGGTCATCGCGCTCAACCTTGGTGAGCAGCTCCTCGTAAAGCTCGAGCTCATCCTGGATCATCTGCGCCTCAAACGCCGATGGCACGGATATGAACCGGAATGCCGAATGGGTAATGATGATCGCGGCCCAGTTGGCGGTGGCAGCCCGCGACAGAAAGCGATGGCGCTTCTCCCGGACGAAGTTGGTCTCATCGGCGACCAGGATGCGGGCATTGGGATAGAGCGCCAGAAACTCACGGGCAGCCTGGGCCAGGCAATGGCCGGGCACGACCAGCATCGCCTTGTTGATTAGGCCAAGCCGGCGCTGTTCCATGATGGCGGCCGCCATGGTCAAGGTCTTTCCGGCACCGACGGCGTGGGCGAGGTAGGTGGCGCCGGACGAGATGATCCTCCAGATGCCGCGCTTTTGGTGCCCGTACAAAGAAAAGGCGCCTGAGGCGCCGGGCAGTTGGAGATGATCGCCGTTGAAGGCTCGCGGCGCGATGTTGTTGAAAGTGTCGTTATAGACCCGCGCCAACCGATCGGTGCGATCCGGATCCGACCAGATCCAAGACTGGAAAGCGGTCTTGATCTTGGCGAGCTTTTCCTTGGCGGCTTCCGTCTCCACCGTGTTCAGCACCCGGCGTTCGGTCTCGCCATCGCGGACGGTGTCGAAGATTTGCGGCACGGACGAGTTCAGGGCGTCGGAGAGAAGCTGGCCGGCATGGCGGCGGTGCGTACCCCATTCCGTCGTGCCGGATGCCGACCATTCGAGCTGCCGGGCATTCACCGTCCACGTCGCCAGTTCGGGCAGATGTTGGATCGAAATCTCGGCGTCCATTATCTCTCTGACGAAGGCGACGACATCATCGGCCGGGATCCACGGCGCGCCGAGGCGTGCGGTGATGTCCGAGGGCCTGAGGTCAGCAGGCTGGACACGTTCGAGCGCCACGACATTCCGCTGAAAGGCGGGGTCGAAGTCCGCGGCCGCGCGTGCGATTACCAGCTTCGACCTGACAGCGCCGGACAGATAGGCATCAGCCGTCTGCCAGGAGCCGTTGGACGGATCGCGGAAGATCGCTTCGCCCAACTCGCTGATAACCTCATCGGCGTCACGATGCAGTACTTCGGCGATGTGATCGGGGTCGACATGACCGCGTTCGTTCAGAACAACAGCGAGTGCATCTGATGCCGAGGTGATCACTGGCGCAGGTGGCGGCGCAATCACACGCTCGGTAAAGATGGGTCCTGGCTTGGCGGTATTGGTTTCCAGATCGTAGTCTTCGATCGAGGCGACCAGCCAGCAATCGGGATCGTCGAGGAACGGCGCAAGGTTCGGCCGGCGGTGGACCTCCCTGACCTCCCCCGTCTCCTGATCCTCCGATGTCGAGACGGAGGTGAAGTTGATCGGACCGAATTCGCGCACAAAACTCGACCACGCGATCCGCAATGAGACCTGTGCCTTTTGCCACGGCTGATCGCGTTCCTGCAGTTTGAGAATGAGCCGGACCGCGTCGCGGATCGGGATCAGCTTGCGGATAATGAGGGCGTACTTGGCGAAGATGCCGTCGGTGCTGCGGCCCTTCCTGACCTCGACCGGAACAGCGACCCCATCCACCACCTGCATCAGCGCTGTGGCCTTGCCGATGAAATAGCTGCCCTCGCGGACCTTGGGATCATCAGGCCGCTCTGCCATCGCATCCGCCACCTCATCCTCAAGTTCGAAATCGATTGTGGATGGCTCGCCGTCATAGATATCCGCAGGAAGCCGTTCGATGGCAGTTTTCAAGATCGTTTCAAGATCGTCATCTGTCGGCTGGCAGGTATAGGCTTCGCCGAATGGACCTGACGTGATCGCATGACGTCCCAGCACCATGTCGGAATGATCGGCGAACCACCTGTTGATACGGACGCTGTCGCCCTCGCCTTCCACCTTTACATCCGCAAGATCGAGCCAGCTATCGTCTCCAGCCGGCTCGTCGGCGCGGCGCTTCCGGAAAAAGAGGAGATCGATGACGACATCCGTGCCGGCGTCAGCCCGAAAGCTGCCTTCGGGCAGGCGGATTGCGCCAACGACATCGGCCATGCCGGCAATGTGTTCACGGGCGCGGGCATCAGCCTTGTCCATGGTGCCGGACGAGGTCACGAAAGCGGCAAGCCCGCCAGGCTTCAGCCGGTGGATGGACTTGGCGATGAAATAGTCATGCAGCCGGAAGCCAAGAGAGCGAAAGGCTGGATCACTCTTCACTCTCCGATCCGAAAACGGCGGATTGCCGATCGCCAGATCGAAATTGGCTGGCAGATCTGTCGTGGCGAAATCACTTGTTATGATCCTGGCCCGCGGTTGTAGCAGCCGAACGATGCGAGCGGTGACGGGATCGAGCTCGACGCCGGTGACATGACTCACCTTGGAAAGAGCATCCGGCATCAGCGCGGGAAACATGCCTGTGCCGATACCCGGCTCCAGGATCCGGCCACCCTTGAAGCCCAAGCGGATCACGCCTGCCCAGATGGCACGAACGATAAACTCCGGCGTGAAGTGCGCATATTGGGTGCAGCGCGCCAGAGACGCGTATTCACCGGGCGCAACAGCGCTCTCGAGATTGCCACCGAGTTCTTCCCAGCCGTTGCGAAACGCTTCGTCGCCCGGCCGCCTGAATATGCCGTTGGCCAGATCCGATGCGCCGAAGCTGGTAAACTTGATCAACCTGGCCTGCTGGTCGGGTCGGGCCGGTAATCCCTGACGCTCGATCTCGTTGGCCAGCAGGATGGCGACGATATTGTCCCGCGCACGGTCGGGCCACGATTTGGCGAGACCGCGAGAACCCTGCAGCCGGAAATCCACCTTTGCCCGCATCTGCCCTTTGGGCGTTGGTTCTTTGCAAAGGGGAACCGCAGGTGCCGGCGTCGATGGTGGCGGGTAGATATCTATATCGGTACCGAACTCTGCTGCGAAACCCGGCACGCCGAGATCGAAACCGGATGCGAGAGCTGTATTGCCGAACAGGTCGATGGTGAAAGGATCGTCATGCGCCATTGGAAAACTCCTGTGAGTGGGCGCGCCGAGGCACACTCGCCGTTGGGTGCGAGTGTTGCCAGGACGCGGATGGTGGAAGTTGGGATTTGAAGGCTGCCGTCAGGCAGCGATTGTTTCGGCTAAGAGACGGAACTGCACCGGCAGCTTGGCGGCGATCTCCTCGTCGGTCAGATCGTCGAGCAGCTTCCAGATCTTTCCCTGCGCTGAGGGATAGACGAGCACGATCTGGCGATTGCGCAGATCGGCTGGAAAGCGAGCGTCGGCATAGCCGCGGAAATCCGGACCGGTCGCGCTCCAGATGTGATCGAGTTTTTCCTGTCGGTTCATGGCGCGCACCGGCCGGGACTCGCGAGCAATGATCTCGGCGCGCACTAGGTCGGGCGACCGGCGCTCGCCCAGGTCGCAATAGCCGTGGAACCAGAGTGACCGATTATCGATGGTCAGCGCGAAGAAAACACTGGTGACGCTGGCGGCCAGAAACTCGCGCATGGCGAACATATCACCGTGATAGAAGAGCGGCGGCAGGATTTCGAACATGTGGTCGTGATCGGCTTCTGATATCTCGAACCACTCGCAGACATAGCGCGTGCCATTTATCCGATCATCATCGAATGGCGACTGGCTGTGGCGGTTAAACAGGGCATACATTTCGTGGCGACTGGCGACACCTTCGAACACCTTGCGATGCGCTGGGCGGATTGCTGGAGAATCGGACATATGCGGCTCCTTCGGGGTTGGGGACCGAAGCGGAAGCCTGGTCGGCCTCTTCTTTCAGTCCTTTGATTACCCCTCCTCAGCCGGCGCCTCGCGGGAGCCGTGTCAAGGGCCGCCGTCAGGCGGGCGGCAGCTTCACCCTTGATGCGGCTTCCCGCGTATGCGGCAGCTCTCCTCTCTCCCTCCTCTCCTTCAATTCATCATTCCAATCCTCAGCTTCCGGCCTCAGCCGCGAGAAATCGCAACCGGTGCGATCTGCCATCTGGCGCAATCGATCCGCAAAAACCTCACCCTGAACGTTGTTGTCGGTCGCGGCCACCAGCCACGCGTCTTCCCCTGAAGCTAAGTTTTCCAACGCCTGTGCGGTCATCGGCGACCAGCCGCCACCTGTGCTGACATAAAGCGTGTCAGGTCTCGTCTGTTCGATCGCCGCCAGGCTGAGCGCATCGATTGCCGCCTCTGTGACGCAGATCCGACGAGCGTTGTTCATTCCAAACTGGAAGAGCGCCTTGGCGCCGCCGGTCGAAAACCCGCGCCAGTCCGGGCCGCGCTCTTCCCAGCCAATCACGGCGCCAGTCTCATCGACATGCTTTGCCCACATCGAGCCATATGGGCCTTCCCGAAGAACGTCTGCATTGATCGCCGCAGCGATGACCTGCGATGGCAGCGCCCGGTTATGCCGCAGATGGCTCCAAGTCGCCGATGCGCGCCATGGCCGCTTTCGGTTGTTCCAGCGGTCAGCGACCGAAGCCACAGTCTGCTTTTGACGAAGAGGCTTCTCCCAGGTTAGCGCGGTGGGCTGAAACGCGACAAGATCGCCAACCACTGTCAGGGCCTCCGTAAATCCGATTCCACGCAGATAGCTTGCGAGCGCAAACACATCGCCCTTGGCATCCGAACGGGCGTCGAACCAGCCCCTGTCGTCATGGATGACGACGATGATATCGTCGTCGCGGCGGAATTTGACTGCCCGGCGTGTGCTCTCTTTTCGGTCTATCGTGAAGCCTTCATGACCCAGCACGACTGTGCAGCCCACCTGGGCGCGCAACTCCTCTATGTCATTTTTCTCCATTTCACTTCCTTTCGCTTATCCGATTTATTCGGACTGGCAGCGTCCAGGCCGCGAAGATGGAAGCGCGCAAGGGCGCGGCTCGCAATGTGCAGATCTGCCGACCAAGCTCGCGGCGAAGCCTCCCTTGCGTGCGCGTCAGCGCAAGCGGCACGCCGCGTCCCCGAAGCGGTGATCGGCTCAATGAGCCGACCAGCAAGCAAATGGATCGTATTCGTTGATCACGGCGTCTTCATCGCCGTCATACTCGGCGGAAGGCATGACGCCGATTTCGCCATCTATTTTGAAGAGGGTGACCGGGACCATCAGGGTCCGGGCAAGATCAAGTGCGTGGTTTTGTGCAAGGCTGAGATCGGACATGTGAGGCTCCATCCGTTGGCGGGGCCAATCCCCGCTCGATGGCGCCTGTTTGATCCGGGCCTGGCCGCGGTCACCTTGGCGGCGCAGCTAGAGAGGTCGCAGGAACTGCGAACCCCCTGCGGGTTGACCGTCCAAGGACGGGACTGGGTTAGGGATGCCAGACAAAAGAGCTGGGTTGGCATCGCCAATGGTTGGAGCTGATTGATATTCGATCTCGCCTCACTGACCTTCATCTGGATCAGCCGGATTGCCATTTTCCGTAACGAGGGGAAGGTGGGGAACTGCTTCTGATCCAAAGTGCGATGTCGACACAGGCACAATTTGACATGGCGGCCTGGTGATCAACGACTGCGTCAGGCATGGTGGCCTGCGGAATGGACGCTCTCCGTTGAGGTTTAGCGC
Organism: Agrobacterium sp. rho-8.1; assembly: GCF_033957725.1. Taxonomy (NCBI): domain Bacteria; kingdom Pseudomonadati; phylum Pseudomonadota; class Alphaproteobacteria; order Hyphomicrobiales; family Rhizobiaceae; genus Agrobacterium; species Agrobacterium sp. rho-8.1. The sequence continues at coordinate 93,691 of NZ_CP192791.1, read as the reverse complement.
AACACCTCTGCGGCAAGGAGGAGCCTCGCGACCGCGCAAGTTACTTTGAAACTTTCATTATTTGTCAATTTATCATTTACAGAATGATTATCCGTTAAAGTGCACTTGGAAAGGACTTTGAAATAGTGCTATAATGTCTATTATGAATGGACAAAAGAGACCAAAGCTAAAGTATCTTATCCAATCGGTTCCGCCGGGCTTTCTTGTCGATTCTGCCTGGACGGCACGCCACGCGATCTCGCGGCAATCCGTATCGGCCTATATCAAACAGGGTTGGCTCGAGCGGATCGCGACAGGCGTTTACCGCCGCCCATTTTCGGCAAGAGAAAAGACGGAAGTCATCACGGGCTGGAAAATTCCCCTGTTATCCGCGCAATGGATCATGGGACATATATTCCACGTCGGAGGTCTTACCGCGCTTGGATTGCGGGGCCATTCCCACTACCTGCAGCTTGGCGGTAATACACGCGTCTACCTCTACGGCTCCGATATCCCTGACTGGCTCATGACGTTGCCGACCGATGCCAGGTTTGTCCGGCGGAGCCACGGACTATTTCCTGATGAGACTGGCGGCGTCGAGAACAGCGAATTCAGCCTCTCCGATAATCCAGATGAGGAACTGGCTATGAGCCCATGGCGCTGGCCCATCAAAATGTCATCGGCTGAGAGGGCGATACTGGAGCTTCTCGATGAACTTCCGAAGAACGAGAGCTTTCACAACATCGACATGGTGTTTGAGGGAATGGTCAATCTGCGCCCGAAAATGTTAACGACGCTGTTGACCCGGTGTCGCAGCGTAAAGGTCAAACGCCTTTTCTTCGTCTTTGCCGACAAGCATGCGCATGCGTGGCTCAAGCATATCGACAGATCGCAGATCGATATGGGACGCGGCGATCGAGCACTTGTCCCAGGCGGCAGGCTTCACCCGATTTATCGCATCACAGTCCCTGCAGACCTGGTGCCAAAGGAGAACATGGATGGCGCGTGATCGTTATATGCGGCAGGTCGAACTGTTGGTCCGGACGTTGCCCTACATCGCCCGGCAGGATGTCTTTGCCCTCAAGGGGGGAACGGCCATCAACCTGTTCTACCGGAATATGCCCCGCTTATCAGTCGACATCGACCTCACCTACCTTCCGATCGAGGATCGCGAAACGACGCTCAGCGGTATCGACGCCGCGCTTGACCGCATTCGCGACGACCTGCTGAAGAACCTGCGCGGCGTCGACGTCCAGCGTATCGCCGGCGGCGGCAACAATGACACGCGGGTGCTCGTCCGGCAGGGCACCACCGAAATCAAGATCGAGACCTCGCCGGTCGCGCGTGGAACGGTGCATCCTCCGGAATTGCGGGCGGTCGCGGATGGCGTCTCCGAAGCGTTCGGCTTTGCCGAAATGCAGGTGGTGTCCTTCGAGGATCTGTTTGGTGGCAAACTTCATGCCGCCGTGGACCGCCAGCACCCGCGCGATCTCTTCGACGTGAAGCTGCTCTACGATAATGAGGGGCTCACCGATGCGTTGTTTCGGACCTTTCTCATCTATGTCGCAAGCTCCGGTCGGCCGCCGCATGAGTTGATCAGGCCGTCATTGTCCGAACTCGAAGACGCCTTCGTGAAAGAATTCGAAGGCATGACCATCGAGCCGGTCAGCCTGATCGAACTGAAAGACGCACGGACCCGGCTAACAGATGACCTTCGAACCCGCCTCGATGATAAAGCGATGCGGTTCCTGCTTACTCTCCATGATACGGAGCCGGATTTCGACGCCATCGGCTTGCCGCAGGCAGCGGCACTACCGGCAGTACGATGGAAATTGATCAACCTTGCAAAGCTGAAGCAGCAGAACCCCGATAAACACGCCATGCAGCGTGGGGAGATTGAGAATATGTTTGCTTGAGCCCCCTGCATTCTCAAGCTCGGCGGGCTGCAGGCTTCTTGCTCAGGTGTCGAACCAACGCAGCGGACACTTTGTGAAACGACGGAATGCTGCTGGTACCGTCATGCGATATCGCGCCACCCGCAGGCGTGCGCAAAGCCTGGAGCAAGACATTGAAGAGCATCGGAGCTTTCAGCATCGCGCCGGCCGAACAGGGCGGGAAAGCGGGAATTCTCGACACGGTTCGTCCGGAAAAGGGGAGCCGCAGGAGCCTCAGCATCGCGCAGCGGAGCGGAAGGCGGGACCGACTGCCCACGGGAGAGCCGTTCCATTTCAGCCTGTCGCGAAGGCGAATTCCGCGTTCGGGTTTCACGACATTCTCGGTCCAATGGCAGTTTTAGGATTCGAGACCGCTATTACACTTCACCTGTCGACGACGACAAGCCGATGTTGAAGCCGAGCACGAAGGCCACGACCTTTTCGGACGACATTTCGCACGGCTTTAGCTTCAGCCCAGCACCTTTGAGTCGATAGAGATTGAAGCTGACAATGTCGGATCCAGCGAGGTCCTCAGCGTAAAGCCAGACGCGGTTGCGACCCGCGGAGCGTTTGACGGTTACGCCCCATTTCCGACCATGGAAATTACCCAGGCTGTAACCTTCGGGAAATCGTTCCAATGCGTGCTCGAACGCTTCTTGTGCCAGATCTTTCATCATGCTCGAACGGTAGGGTGAGACCAAACCACAGACAAGCGGATAGCCATCACTGGAAGTTTCTCGCCTTGACCTTTAACGTGTCGATATGAAGGTCAGGTACGAAGATGTCCCGCGCCTCAGGCACCGGTTTCTGTCTATCTCGAGAATCTCCACTGCCTGCCGAACCGTGAGCGAACTCGTCTCCACGTCCGGATGGTGCTTTGAACACGACATCCATGTCAGCGAGACCAGAGAGGTCTGCAGAAAAGTCGAATAGCTGCTGGGCGACCAGGTGCACGACCTCCCCTTCCCGCTGGATTCGTCCGTTGATTGCCATCATGCTTGATCCGAGCACGATGCGGCGCCGCCTCTCAAATAGACTTGGCCAGACCACGACGTTGGCAGGACCGGTCTCGTCTTCGATCGTAATGAACATCACGCCTTTCGCACTCCCCGGCTTCTGCCGCACCAGGACAAGACCTGCGGTGTAGACCCATCGACCGTCACGCGCGGACATCGCGTCTTCGCACGTCACCATGCTGCGCTTGGTCAAGCTGTCCCGTAGGAATGCCATTGGATGTTCGCGTAAAGTCAAGCCGACATGTCCATAGTCCGCTACAACATTATGGCCTTCGGTCATTTGCCGAAGCTCGACCTCAGGCTCCGCCTGCTCGGCAATGGACTTCTGCTCGCGGTCTGCAGCGGCGGCAAACAGCGGCAGTGGCTCGTCGCGGAGCGCCTTGATCGCCCAGAGCGCATCGCGACGTTCGAGTTGAAGATATGGCCGGAAGGCGTCGGCCTCTGCAAGCTCGACAAGGGAAGCAGCGGGAACACCGGATCGTCGCCACATGTCATCGACCGAACTGAACGGATCGTTCATTCGCGCGGCAACGATCCGGGCCGCGTCCGGCGCTGCCAGGCCCTTCACCATCCGCATTCCCAGTCGCATGGCATGACGATCGGTATTTCCGATCGGCTCCAGCGTGCAGTCCCACCGAGATCGATTGATACAGACAGGCCGTATCTCGACGCCGTGCGCACGGGCATCGCCGACAATCTGCGCCGGGGCATAGAAACCCATGGGCTGGGAATTCAGCAATGCAGCACAGAAGACATCCGGAAAATGACATTTCATGTAATTCGAAGCATAGGCGATCAGCGCGAACGAGGCAGCGTGGGATTCTGGGAAACCGTATGACCCAAAACCTTCAAGCTGCGAAAATGTCTTCTCGGCAAACTCGGCTGTGTAGCCGTTTCGCACCATGCCGGAGACCAGCTTCTCCTTGAACCTGCTCACACCGCCCGTGAATTTGAACGTCGCCATGCTTTTTCGGAGCTGGTCGGCCTCGCCTCCGGTAAAACCTGCGCAAACCATCGCGACGCGCATGGCACTTTCCTGAAACAGCGGCACGCCCAGTGTTTTGCCCAGCACGGCTTCCAGTTCCGGCGTCGGATATTCGACCTTTTCTTTGCCTTCCCGGCGGCGAAGATAGGGATGGACCATGTCCCCCTGGATAGGACCGGGACGCACGATCGCCACCTGAACAACGAGATCGTAAAATGTCCGCGGCTTCAGGCGTGGCAACATTGCCATCTGGGCCCTGGATTCAATCTGGAATGTTCCCAACGTGTCGGCCTTGCGGATCATCGCATAGGTCGCCGGATCCTCTTGAGTGATCTTTGCGAGATCCAGATCGTCGTCCTTATGCTCACGGATCAGGTCGAATGCTTTGGACATGCAGGTCAGCATGCCCAGCGCCAGAACATCGACCTTCATGAACTTGAGCGCCTCCACGTCATCCTTGTCCCATTCGATGATCTGTCGGTCTTCCATCGTGGCAGGTTCGATGGGAACGAGGTCATCGAGGCGGTCGTGGGTCAGCACGAAGCCACCGGGATGCTGACCGAGATGACGGGGTGCTCCCATCAGTTGCTGTGCAAGTTGCAGCGTCAACTTCAGCCTGCGGTCATCGGGATTGAGGTTTAATTCCCTCACATTGCGATCACTGACTTCTTCCGACCAGGACCACATGCCTGACGACAATGCCTTGATCACATCCTCAGGCAGGCCAAGCACCTTGCCGACGTCACGAATGGCCCCCTTTGCACGGTAACGGCTGACGGTCGCACACAGTGCCGCCTTCTCGCGGGTGTAGGTCTTGTAGATCCACTGAATGACCTCTTCGCGTCGCTCATGTTCGAAATCAACATCGATATCTGGCGGTTCGTCGCGCTCTTGGCTGATGAAGCGCTCGAACAACAGGTCATTCGTCGAAGGGTCGATGCTGGTGACGCCGAGAATATAACAGACGGCAGAATTGGCAGCCGATCCTCGCCCCTGGCAGAGGATTCCCTTTGAGCGCGCAAACTGAACGATGGAAAACACCGTCAGGAAATACGGCGCATACTTCATCTTTTGAATGAGATCGAGTTCATGCCGAACCGTCGCCAGAACGTCTGGTGGCATGCCCTCAGGGTATCGGTCCGGTACACATTCCCAGACATAGTGTTCGAGAGATTGTTGAGCGTCTTTCCCCGGAACGATCGCCTCCTCTGGGTACTGATAGGTCAGCTCCTCAAGTGAAAACCTGCACTGATCGACAATCTCCATCGTCCGCCGCAGTGCTTCGGGATAGCGCGGGAACAGGCGTTCCATTTCTGCAGGCGGCTTGAGATATCGATCGGCATGACGTTCGCGCTCGAAACCGACGTCATCGATCGTCGATTTGGTGCGAATGCAGGTGACGATGTCCTGAAGCTGCCGCCGTCCCGGCTCGTGAAACAGCACGTCGTTGGTGACAACGGTTTTGACCTTATGGCGCGTTGCCATGTTGGAAAGATCGTGTAGCCGAAGCTGATCGTTTGGTCTGCGGCGCAGGCAAAGGGAGACATAGGCGCGCTTGCCGAACACCTCCACCATTTTCCTGAGCTGCAGCGCACATGTATCGTCGGCGAGATCGGGTATGAGGATGCCGATCATGCCGTCGGCGTAGGTCATCACATCGTCCCAATGGAGGATGCAGTTGTTCTTGCCGCCTCGCCCCTTGCCGAGCGTGATCAGCCGGGTCAGACGCGAATAGGCCACGCGGTCCGTCGGATAGACCAGGATCGACATGCCATCCTGTAAATCCAATCGACAACCGACGACAAGCCGCAGACCGGTGGCGCGAGATGCCTCCAATGCCCGGATAATGCCAGCCAACGAATTGCGATCCACGACCCCGATTGCATCGATGCCGAGGCTTTTCGCCGTCTCGAACAGTTCGGTCGCACTGCTGGCACCGCGCAGAAACGAGAAATGGGTGGTTACCTGAAGCTCGGCATATCTCATGCGAATATCCCCTGGACGAACCATTTGTGCGACCCAGTTTCGCTATCTACGCCGTCGCCAGCCCGGAAAACCCAAAGGCGTTCGCCCGCTTCGTCCTCGATGATGAAGTAGTCGCGCACTGCGGCCCACTCGGATGTGCGCTGCCACCACTCGCCGAATATTCGTTCAGGACCATCGGCGCGCTTCACCTTGCGGCGCTTGCCACGCCAAGTGACGGAAACAGGAGGATGGTCGGGCATCAATGCGATGACCTCGACCAGCTCGGGATGAGCGAGCAACCGTACCGGACGCGGCCAGTGATGTGACCAGGCGACGACAATGTCATCTGCAACAGGCGCAATCCTCTGAACGCTACGCTCGGGAACATCGGAGGCAACGGGGGCCAGACGATAGACACGCTGTCCGCGATTGCCGAAGATGTCGATGAGCGGCGTGATATCCGCGATCTCGTCTTCGACAAGCGACGACGCCTTCTGTGCTTCCTCAAGCGGCTCGACCATGATCGCCGCAAGGGTCAGCTTTTCGATCCCGAAGCCCGGATCGATCTTCTCGGTCCTGTCGCGAAACAGCTTCGTCAACCAGGCGACATCGCGGGCAGCCTTTGCCGTTCCTGCCCGCAGTGCCTGGGTCGTGTTGTCGACCTTGTGGACGATGAGATCGACGCGGCGAACACCCAGACCCTTTTTCTGGAGTTGGTTGCAGAGTTCGATGACCAGGCGACCGACATATTTGTCGATCGTTTCGGCAGCCCCGATCGGCTCCTGGAAGATGCGGCTGACCTCGATCAGTTCGGGCGTGCGGATGGGGTCGATGGGTTCGCCGATACGCCCGAAGATCTGGTCGAGGCGGCGAGCGATTTCCGGTCCGAAGCGAAGTGTCAATGGTGCGCGCGGCGTCGCGGAAAGCTCACCGATGGTTCGGAAGCCAAGCGTCCTTAGATCGCCGGTCATCTTTTCAGGCAGACGCAACAGGGAAATCGGCAACCGCTCGACCGCTTTTACGGTTTCGCCGCGCGGCACGATCACCGTCTCTCTGGTGATGGCGCGTGCGCAGGCATGAGCGGCACCCCAGGTGTCGGCGATCGCGACACGGGCCGTCAGCCCCCTGCCCCGAAAGCGATTTGCAATCCCGCTCAACATGGCAAGCTCTCCGCCCCGGAGATGGTCGGCACCGTCGGTGTCCATGACGATGCCATCCGGCGCATCCACTGCGACGATTGGAGAGTATTGGCTCAGTGCCCAGAAGGTGATGCGCTCCAGCGCGTCGGCGTCCGCCTTCGGATCGGCATCGATCATCAGCAGCCCCTGAAACAAGGCCTGGGCCTTTGCCGCCTGCATGCCGACACGTAGGCCTGCCTTCTTCGCTGCAGCATCTGCCGCCGACACCCAGCGTTTCGAGCCGGATTTCCCGATCACGGCGATGGCCTGTTCAGCCGGAATGCCGGGATCCGCGCGACGAATGCGATCCGTCGACAGATCTGGAAGATAGATCGATACGACCCTGGTCATCACACGCTCCAACAATAAACTCGGCACACTCGCCTGCGCGCGACCGCATCAATTCCAGCAACCATCTCGCCCGCCCAACACCCGGCACTGGTAACTCCTGCGACGGCAGCACGCTTACCCTCCATCGGGTCATCGAGGCCGTCGGCTGGCCGAAATCATTAGCTTCTGCCTGTCGTCGCCATCTGCGAACAACGAGCGCCAGGCTTCCCTTCTTTTCCGCTGCAAGCTGAAGCCGCCGGCTCGCCAGCATAGGCAATCGCACGACCTCGCCGACGACCGCGCCCAGCCCACCGAAGGAGAGCGCCTCTTCCATTGAGGCAAGCACGTCCTCTTCGCGATCGCTTTCCACGAAGATCACGCGGTTTGCGTCAAGACCTGCCTGCGCGAGCGCAGGAAAAAACAGATCCGGGCGCGTCAGGCACCAGACGATCTGGCCTTTGGTACGGGCGGCAACGCCTGCTACGAACAGGGCCGCGGCTGCCCCATCGACGGTTCCGGCGCCGCCACCTGCAAATTCATGAAGAGCGCCTCTGGCTAGACCGCCGCCCGGCAGCACCGCGTCGATTGCGCTCACCCCGAACGGCAGACATTCCGCTTGCTTCGCCACGACGCCTTCCAGCGAGGCGATCCGATCACGCAGATCCGCTATGACATGCTCGCGCGCAGCAGCCATCGTTCACGTAGTCCTTCCGGTTCGTGTCGTTTATGGGAACGGCTTCATGCCGTTTTCAATGTTGAAGTTCACGTTCTGTTCCTGCGCTCAATGGGAGTCAAGAGGCGCTAAATTAGGAATGCAGTCCTCTATTTTTAGCAACTCGAGAGATTCGCAAATTGAATCAGTGAGTAAGATTTGAAACGGTGCTGGGTAACACGCACAAAATAAATTTCGCGGAAGCCTGACCAAACCTTCAGCATCGGCTGTCGATGCGTGCAAGCTTCGCTGTTCGTCGGCTGTTGACGGGGTGCGGATAAAAAGTTGGACAGTTTTATAAGATCAGGCCGAGACTTTTACGATGTTCGACCGGGCTGGGTGAGCCAGCGATATCTAGATGCGCCTTTCGTTGTACCAGCAGATATAGGCATCCACCTCGCCGACGCACTGTTCGATGGTCGTCGCGTTCCAGTCCCAAGGATAGAAGAGTTGGTTTTTAATCGGCCTAAGAAGCCTTCGCACGAGACGTTGTCTGGTGAGCGTGCCTTCCGGACCGGATCGGGGAAACCTTAGGCACTGAAACTCTCAACGCGTTCATCTCGGATCGGGATTTAGATGCGCGCTGTAGCATACAAACCGAACTTTCCCGTCGTCATCGGGACAGGCCGTCTCAGGATGCGCACCAGCACATGACGTGCTCAAACTCGAAAGAGCCGAGATATACGCGAGGCTCGATTTCGCTCACAAACTCGTCGAAATGGGTCGGCCGCGAACTCTATGTAAATAAAGCCAAAGACGAGAATGCTGCGGCGGAAGATTTTAGACAGGGACGTGGGCGAGCTGATTGAGAAACGGTAGCACGCCGTCCTTGGCCTTGCTGGCCACTTTCTCGAAATAGACGTCGCTACTATCCGAGCACGTGACGCGCAGATCAGACGGAAATCGGTCCAATCGGTGATCGACAGCGGCGTCGAAGCCGAGTTCCGTCTCCACGAATGCGCTTTTGTCCATCCCGCCCGCTATAACCCTTGCCGGTTCCTTAGGTCTGACTTGTCGATTACTCTGTGAAAGCCTCTTCGCGTTTCCGGTTGATGCCTGGCGCAAGGACCAGCGCCAACACAGCGACGGCGAAAACGAGTAGCGATAGGCTGAGTGGACTGCGCACGAAAATCGTCGGGTCGCCCTGGCTGATCAGCATCGCCCGACGCAGATTTTCTTCCAGCATCGGCCCGAGAATGAAGCCGAGCAGAAGCGGTGCTGGCTCGAAGCGCATCTTGCTGAGCGCAAAGCCGACGACGCTGAAACCTGCCATGACGAACACGTCGAAGACGCTGTTGTTGATGCTGTAGGCGCCGATACAGCAAAAGCCGATGATTGCCGGAAAGAGCAGATGATACGGCACAGTTAGCATCCGAACCCAAAGACCGATCAGCGGTAGATTGAGAATGACGAGCATGAGGTTACCCGACCACATCGAGACAATCATGCCCCAAAACAGTTCCGGCTCTTCCGAGATCACGTTCGGGCCGGGGGTGATACCCTGGATGATCATCGCGCCTGCCATTAGTGCCATCACAGGGTTGCCTGGAATGCCGAGTGTCAGCATCGGAATGAACGAGGTCTGCGCGCCGGCATTGTTTGCTGATTCCGGCGCCGCCACTCCCTCGATCGCGCCTTTGCCGAATTCGGCGCGGTTCGGAGATATCCGCTTCTCCACCGCATAGGAGGCAAATGAGGCGAGCATCGCCCCGCCCCCGGGTAGCACTCCGAGGAAGGAACCCAGCGCCGTCCCACGCAGCACCGGTGCGATAATCCGTTTGAAATCTTCCTTCGTCAGCATCAGGCCGGTCACCTTCTTGACCCCGACCGAGCGTTCCTCCTCGTTTTCCAGATTGCGCAGGATCTCGCAGATGCCGAAGATGCCCATGCTGACAGCAACGAAATTCAGTCCGTCATAGAGTTCTGGAATATCGAAGACATACCGCGGCGTGCCGCTCTCGACATCTGTGCCAACCGTCCCGAGGACCAGCCCGAAGATAATCATCGCGAACGCCTTAAGCAGCGACCCGCTGGCCAGCGCGACGGAGGCAACGAGGCCAAGAACCATCAGCGAAAAATATTCCGCAGGCCCGAAATTGAGCGCGACCGCTGCAAGCGGCGGCGCCGCGACCGCCAGCAGGATCGTCGCGACGGTACCGGCGAAAAACGAGCCGAGCGCTGCGGTCGCGAGCGCTGCTCCGGCGCGGCCATTGCGGGCCATCTGATAGCCGTCGATCGCGGTGACGACGGAAGAGCTTTCGCCTGGAAGATTGATCAGCACCGCCGTCGTCGAGCCCCCATACTGGGCGCCGTAGAAAATACCGGCCAGCATGATGAGCGCCGATTCGGGAGGCAAGCCGAAGGTGATCGGCAGAAGCATGGCGATCGTAGCCGTCGGCCCGAGCCCGGGCAGGACGCCGATCGCTGTACCCAAGAGACAGCCGACAAAGCCGTAGAACAGGTTCATCGGCAGGAAGGCCGTGGATGCACCGAGCCAAAGGTTAGAGAAGAGATCCATATGCAGTCCAATCCGGTTTCGTCGGCTGCCCAGAGGGCATCAGATGCAAGCGTCAGATGAGGTCGCCAATGAAGGGGACCCATGGGCCAAAGGCGCTGACAGGAAGCGAGAGGAGTTTTGTGAACAGCAGCGCGGAGCAGACCGCGAGGAAAAGTCCGAGCAGGATCGAATGATACCAATTGGCGTATCGGCTGGCGGTCGCTACCCCGACGATCAGCAAGAACATGGTAGGTGCGAGACCAAGGCCTGCGAGCAACATGCCAAAGCACACCGGCGCTGCTATCACCAGGCCAAAGGCCTTCCAGTTCCAGATCTCCGGCTCGCTATCCTCACCCCCCACAACGAGAGCCTGCAGGATGATGAGGGCTCCAATGATGATCAGCAACAGGCTAAGCATGGTCGGGAAATAGCCCGGCCCCATCTGGAAGGAGTTTCCGACTTCAAGCTCGCGGCCGAACCAGATGAACAGCAGTCCGACGCAGATCATCGTCACACCGCCAAAGAAGTCCCGGCGGTTCTTAATTTTCAGCATGGCATGATACTCGCGTGTGAAAGATGTGTCGGCCGGTCACTCGTCCCGGCCGACAGAGCGCCTCACTGCAACGGCACGTTGGCGGCCTTGATAACATCGGCCCATTTCGCCGTTTCCTTGTCGATGAAAGCCTGGAACTCGGCGGATGTATTGCCGACGGGCGTGACGCCCATCGCTTCGAGCTTCGCCTTCATCGCTGGCTCGGCAATGATCGCCTGAACTTCCTTACTGAGCTTTTCGACGATTTCCGGCGGCGTGCCGGGAGGAGCGAAGAGCCCGTGCCATGAGGTCGCTTCAAAACCGGGAATGACGCTTGCCATGGTCGGCACATCAGGGAGCAAATCAGCCTTTTCGAGGCTCGTGACGGCCAGCGCCTTGACCTTACCAGCCTTCACTTGCTGGGCAGCCGTGGGAATATTGTCGAACATCATGTCGACATGCCCGGCCACAACGTCGAGGATGGCCTGGCTACTGCCCTTGTAGGGGACGTGAGTGATCTTGACGCCGGCCTTCGTTGCCAGCAACTCGCCTGCCAGATGGATCGATGTGCCGACACCGGAAGAGGCATAAGTATGCTTGCCCGGCTCCGACTTCAGGAACGCGATCAACTCCTCGACGTTGTTCGCCTTTATCTTATCCGGATTGACGACGAGAACGTTCGGAAGACTGGCTATCAGAGAAATCGGCGCAAAGCCCTTTTCCTTGTTGTAAGGCAGTTTCTTGTAGAGCGTCTGGTTGATTGCATTGGAACTTACCGTACCCATGCCGATCGTGTAGCCGTCGGGCTTGGAGCGGGCGAGATCCCCGAGGCCGATATTGCCACCGGCACCCGGTTTGTTTTCAACGATGAAACGCTGTCCCAACCGCTTATCGAGCTCCTCTGCAACGAGACGGCCGAACGTATCGGTATTGCCGCCAGCTGCGAATGGAACAACGATGGTTACGGTCTTGGTCGGATAGTCCTGCGCATAACCCGGCTGTAGGCCGGCGGCTGATATCACCGCCGCAGCGGATGCAAGCGTCACTGAACGCATGAGGTTCATACTGTTTCCTCCACTTGTCCGGCGCATGGCCGGTCCCGTTAGTCCACTCTTCGAAACCCTCCTTCCGAAGAAATGGAAGCGCTTTCATTCTAGCGTCAAAATCCGCCACTGCAACCTCGGGAAGCATATTTTAAATCGTTCTGAATCAAAGGTATGAATTGTTTTCTGCAAAAGAAAATGCCTAGACACTTGATTAGATTAAAAATGAAAGCGTAAATCATTTTAAGAGGAGCAGTGACCATGACCGACGACCTCAAGAGCAAGCGCATGACGAGTAATAGCCCGGTGACGCTGGCCGATATCGCCAAGCTTGCTGGCGTTTCGCCAGTGACGGTATCGCGCGCGATGAACAAGCCAGCGCTGGTCAAACCGCGGACGTTGGAAGCGATCGAGAAGGTCATCGCTCGAACGGGATATGTGCCGAACCTTCTTGCTGGCGGTCTTGCTTCCAAAAGAACCAGATTGATCGCCGCTATCGTCCCTTCTGTCGCCAGCACCATCTTTGCCGAAACGATCGAAGGCCTCAACGCCGAACTGGTATCCGCCGGTTACCAGTTACTGCTCGGCCTTTCCGGCTACGATAACGCCAGGGAACTGGAACTCACGCGGGCCATCCTTGCACGGCGCCCCGACGGTATTATTCTGACTGGCGTAACGCACCTCAAGGAAACACGCGCCATGCTCACAGGCGCTGGCCTTCCGATCGTAGAAATCTGGGACTCCACACCCTCGCCGCTCGACACCGCGGTCGGCTTTTCACACGCTGGTGTCGGGGCGCTGGTTGCTGAACACCTGCTCATCCGCGGCTACGATCGCTATGCACAGATCGGCGCTAACGACCCACGCGCCGTCCAGCGTCGCGATGGCTTCGTCAACCGTCTCAAGGGTGTTGCAGACGTTGAACTGCCAGAACTGGAAATGAACTCTCCCTCGACCTTCCGTGATGGACGCCTCGCGATGGCGGAACTTCTCACGCGCGGCGAAGGTACGCTGGGCGTTTTCTGCTCATCGGATGTGGTTGCCCATGGCGCCCTTGCAGAAGCCCACGCGCGCGGGTGCCGCATGCCCGATGAACTCGCCATTATCGGCTTCGGTGACTTCGACTTCGCACCTCATACGCATCCGCCGCTCACCACAATACGGATCGACCGCCGCGATATTGGTACCCAGGCCGCACGGTCCATTCTCAGAAAAATCGATGGTGACCCCAATGTCGAAACGATGATTACAATCGACTTCCACATCGTTGCCCGAGGAACGGCCTGAGGTATGGTTACCTCATGGCCGCTTGCCGAACTCTGCAACCCCACGCGTCCAGTGTCCAGCCTGTTGCGACAACGTTATCCCTAAACCTGGCCGGTTCGGCACCAGCATCCTGCCGTCTTTGATTTCCAGACGCTCGTTGAACAGAGGATCAAGCCAGTCGAAATGCTCTACCCATGGCTCAAGCTCATAAGCTGCCGCAAGATGCAGGTGGATTTCCATAGCAAAATGCGGGGCTAGCTGCAGCTTCTTCGCTTCCGCAAGAGCGCAGATCTTAAGGAACTGGGTGATGCCGCCGACACGCGGCGCGTCCGGCTGAATGAAGTCAACCGAATTGTTCTGAATGAGAGCCACATGCTCCAGCACGCTCGCCAACATTTCGCCGGTCGCAATCGGCGTATCAAGCTGGGCTGCGAGCGTAGCATGTCCATCGATATCGTAGGCATCCAACGGCTCTTCAATCCACGTCAGATGGTAAGGCTCCATCAGACGACCAAAGCGCATTGCACTTGGACGATCCCATTGCTGGTTGGCATCAACCATCATCGCCGCACGGTCGCCAATTCGCTCGTGAACCGCCGCAACGCGCTTGAGATCGACGCTCATGTCAGGCTGTCCGACCTTAATCTTGATGCCACCGATACCTGCCGCTATAGATTGCTCGACATTATCGAGAACTTCTTCAATCGGAGAGGAAAGAAATCCACCTGATGTGTTGTAGCACCGGACGCTGTCGCGATGGGCACCCAACAGTTTTGCGAGCGGAAGACCGGCGCGCTTCGCTTTGAGATCCCAAAGCGCAACATCAAAGGCTGCGATTGCCTGCACGGCAAGTCCGCTGCGCCCTACGGATGCGCCAGCCCAACACAACTTGCTCCAAAGTTTACCGATATCGTTCGGATCTTCGCCAATGAGAACATGAGCTATTTCCTTGGCATGTTCGTATTGCCCAGGCCCGCCCGCACGCTTGGAATAGCTGAAGCCGATACCACTGTGGCCGTTTTTCGTCTCGATCTCGGCAAACAGGAACGCGACCTCCGTAAGCGGTTTCTGTCGCCCCGTCAGAACCTTCGCGTCGCTGATCGGCGTCTTCAGCGGCAGGAAGATTGACGAAAGCCGGATCCACGCAATGCTGTCAGCACTCATGGCGTTCTGGGATACGCTTGTCGTTGCCATCTGCACGTTCATGTCTCCACCCCATTTTTGTCTTCGCCCTACTCGGGGAGCTTGTGTCTTGACCAATATCTGCTTGATCGATTTAAGTCCAAATCGAAAATTGATGTAGATCGATACAGGAATTGAATAAATGCTGGATATGGGACAGGTCAGATCCTTTGTTGCGGTGGCATCTGAACTGAACTTCAGCCGCGCAGCGCGGCGTCTTAACATGACGCAGCCGCCCCTTAGCCGTCAGATCAGACTGCTCGAACAGGAGCTAGGTGTTGTGCTTTTTGAGCGCACCAGTAGACGGGTCACGCTGACGGCCGCGGGGCATACCTTTCTCGTCGAGGCTCAAAAACTTATTGTCCAGGGCAACGCGGCGATTACCGCTACTCGCCAAGCCGCCCGCGGAAGCAACGGCTCTATCCGTATTGCGTTCGTCGGTGCGGCGACCTACGGCCTCCTGCCAAACTTTGTCAGTGCAGCGCGTACACTTGCACCTCGTATAGAGCTCGAGTTGGTGCAGATGGAAACCGCAGAGCAGTTTCAGGCGATCAATCGCGGAGATATTGACCTAGGCCTGTCGCGTCCGCTGTCGGGAACGCATCAACTGGAAAGTCTGAGCGTTGTGCGGGAACTGATGATGTTAGCCATTCCAAGAGCACACCCGCTTGCGGCCAGACGCCTGCCTGGACTGAAAGCGTTGACCGACACACCGATTATCATGTTCTCGCCCCAGGCGCGTTATCTGCACGACAAGGTGACGACTTTGATGGCACAGCATGGCATCACGCCTCGAATCGTCCAGAGCAGCACCCATTCGCAGGCCATCCTGTCTCTGGTCAGTGCCGGTATCGGCCTCGCCATCGTTCCTTCGACAACCCGCAACGCCTGTTTTGACAATGTCGTCTTCCGCCCGCTCGACCTCAGGCAACATTGTATTGCAGAGCTGCATGCCATCTGGAGCCCTGAGAATACCAATCCTGCCTTACCCGAAATCCGCGCCATTATCGCAAGCTCGGCAGTCAGCGATCTCTCCGCCTGAATCGACGCCGTGGTCGGGCCGCATTTGATCTCAGTAGACCGTCCACAACCACGTCTTTAAGGTATGACGGGTACCATGACGAAGAATATTTTGCTGCTCGGAGAGATCAATTGGGTTCGTTTCGCCAAGCTGGGCCGGCGGTACTGAGCACGGATCCAATCGGTGACTGTGACGACGCTACACTTTGTCCAAAGCCTCCACAGGCAGGCTCGAAGCATGTCAGGTCATACGATCAGATGCTCACGCCCGGAAGCGATCAAAGGCGGTTAGGCGTCTGGCTGGTGGATCGGCGTCAGGATAGCGGTAGATTTCGGTACGGAGATAGTGGAGTTCATCGGCGAGCGCCTCTTCACCAACTTCAATCCACCATGATTTGGGGCGGCCTTCACTTCCGTCCGACCACCGATAGCCGCGCGCCTTCAGATGGTCTTTCATGTCGAAGGGGCTGTTTTCGGCGAAAATCCGTATCCGGGACCTTTGGCTGGCCTGGTAGAGCTCGGCGAAGGCGCTGGAGGCCAAGCCATCAACTTTGCGATCCAAGACCTCCAGAAGAGCAAAACAATCATCGACCGCGCGATGCCCCTCGTGAAAATACCCCGCCTGCCCGATCAGATAACCAAGCTTGGTGCCTTCATATCCATGGGCTGACCAGTCGATCTCCGAATTCGAACAGGCCCAGGCCTTGCCGGCAAACATCGGAGAAAACGCCTCGCAGAACGGCCGGTCGAAGCCGGCATTGTGGGCAATGACAAGATCAGCAGGCTCGATCAAAGCCTGCAATGCTGCCAGGTCGATCGACCGTCCAGCCACCATCTCATCGGTGATGCCGGTTAGCTTGGTGATTTCGGGAGGGATGGAAACGCTCGGCTGCCGAAGCCCGCCGTAGATACCGGTGACATCGCCGATGCGGCCGGTATCATCGAAGGTGAAGGCAATTGCACCGATCTCGATGATTTCGTCCTTGCGGGCGCTGAGGCCTGTCGTCTCGGTGTCGAGGATGATGCCCCTGAGCGGGTATTCTGGACGGATCACTGTCGCGACCGTGCGTGGCTCGAGTTTCTTCAGGATACGGTAGCGGCCTGTCTGCGACAGATGCCGGACCATGTCGTCTTCACTCAGGGCAACGGTGGAGTTGATAGTTGCCTTGTCGGGGATGGCACGTTTTGCCCGGTCACGGGAGATTGGTCGGCTTCCACCAGCCGCTTGCGAAAACATATCGAACTGCTCTGCCATTCGGTGTTTATATCCCTGTCATCCGTTGGCAACTTCAAAACATGCGAGCCTGCGCAGATCAAGCGGAAGCAGTAACATGTCACTGCTCGCGATCATCGTGCAGCGACGGTTGTCTGGCACTCAAGAGTGCCCGAAACAGAAATGGGCATACCAGCTGAAGCGGAAACCGCGAAAGCCGTTCGCCTCCCGCAAGACCGGTTAAACGGGGTGCCGCAGGAGGGTCAGCAAAGCGCCGGCAATGCCGGGACCCGGGATCGACAGCCCCCGGCGCGCGCGGCCGCTTAAACTTTTCCGCAGAGCTCGTCAGTCAACAGTCCCACACACCGGCTGATCAAGGCCAATCCCTGCCCTCCGCCCAGGGGCATGCGCCGGTACAATTTTACTGCGCCTGCTCTCGAAGGTATGCCACGAAGGCGCGCATCGACGCGCTGAGGTGACGATGGCGCGGATAATAGAGGCACAGTCCGGGATAGGGTGGTGTCCATTCCTGCAGGAGTTACACCAACAGGCCTGCATCGATCGCGGGGCCGGCCATCCATCGGGTGACATAGCCCAGCCCGTAGCCGTCCATTGCCGCTGCAAGAATGAGGCGGGAGTTGTCGAGGATAAGGCCACCCTTGGTCTCGACAACCAGGGCTTCTCCCCGGTGCTCGAATTCCCAGCGGTATAGTCTTCCGCTCGGCATGCGGAGTTGAATGCAGCGGTGCTCACTCAAATCGGCGGGGGAGCGCAATGCCGGAAGGCCGTCGAGATAGAAAGGCGCAGCGACAACGACATGCTGCTGCATTGGCCCGATCGGCACAGCGATCATGTCTTCTGACACGATTTCACTGGACCGGATTCCGCAGTCAAATCCATGCTCGGCTATGTCGACGAGCTGCCTCTCGCTGACGATCTCGATCTGCACCTTGGGGAATGCGGTCATGAATTTCAGTAGCAGCGGCCTCAGAACCTGCTCGGCGGCCGTAGCATCGGCATTGATCCGTATCTTCCCAGAAGGGGTGGTGTTGAAATCGCCGAGTTCTTCGGTTGCCTTGGCGATCTCGTCCAGCGCGGGGCGGAGTCGCGTCAGGAACCGCTGCCCCGCATCCGTCAGCGACACATTGCGGGTAGAGCGATGGAAAAGCTGGACGTTCAGACGCGTCTCGAGATTGGCGACGCTGTGGCTGAGGGCAGAGGGGCTGAGATTGCATCTGCGAGCGGCGGCCCGAAATCCGCCAAACTGGGCCACAGCGACGAAGGCCGTCAGCTCAGCCGGCGACAAGCCCGCCACTGTTCGAAAAACCTCAGCATGCTGTTCGTTTGTGTCCATCTACACCGGACAATGCCGGAATGCTATTTCCATTGCAACCAAACACATTAAAGGGTCAAAGCAATGTCACAACATCTGCCTTTCGGATTTTCCTCAACTGCCACAGATGTGCTGTCCGGTGTCGATTTGACCGGGAAAACGATGATCGTCACCGGCGGCGCGAGCGGTATCGGGATTGAAACGGTGAAAAGCCTCGCCGAAGCCGGCGCCTCGGTCACAATCGCTGCGCGCCGGCCAGATGCGGCCGAAGAGGTGGCGCAGAACCTGAGAACCGAGACCGGCAACGAAAACATCGATGTGCGTCCGCTGGATGTGTCCGATCTAGCCTCGGTCAGACGTTTTGTCGACAACTGGGACAAACCGTTGCATGCCCTTATCAACAATGCCGGCGTCATGGCCTTGCCAGATCTGCAGCGGAGCGCCCAGGGTTATGAAATGCAGTTCGCCACAAACTTCCTCGGCCATTTTGCCCTCACGCTCGGCCTGCGCCGTCATTTGGCAGCGGCGGAAGGAGCGCGCGTCGTCTCGGTCAGTTCGACCGGCAGCCTGTTTGCCCCGGTGTTCTGGGATGACCCGCATTTCCACTTCATCCCCTACAATCCATTGCTGGCCTATGGTCAGTCCAAGACTGCCTGTATTTTGCTTGCAGTCGGCATCAGGGATCGCTGGGCAGCCGATGGCATTGTCTCGAATGCACTCAATCCCGGCGCTATCGCAACCAACCTCCAGCGCCATACCGGAGGATTGAAAACGCCAGAAGCGTTTCGAAAGACGCCGGAACAGGGTGCGGCGACATCCGTGCTTCTGGCGACGTCACCGCTGCTCGACGGTGTGAACGGCAGGTATTTCGACAATTGCCAGGAAGCGCCGATGGTTGCGCAAAGGCCGGATGGCAGGCTCGAAGGAGTGGCAGCCTATGCACTCGACAGAGCCAATGCGGATCGGCTTTGGGAGATGGCCCTGAAGATTGTAGGAGAACCGAAATGAGCGCGGGTCTGCGTATCGACTTCATCTGCCTCACCAATCGTACGGCCAGTCGTTTGGCCATCTCCAATAGGCGGTCGAGCTGGATGGCAACGCCTTGATAGGAATCGAACCGCCGACCCTGCTATTCAATTTTCTCGGTTAAAGGGTTGTCTTGCCAAAGCAATTTCACGGCACGGCTTTAACAAGATGGCCCAGTGTCTTTTTCTCATGGCGCCGGCTATGCAGTACGAGTTTTCGTAGAACTGTCGAGGCCAATTTGCCTTCAAATTCAGTCGTGTTAAAGGGTGACTATCGAACTTCTTAATTTTAGATATCGCTTTCCTAAAAGCCAATATCACTGTGTTCAAGTTTCTCACGAAAGTTGGTTGTCTGTAAGAAACTGATTACTAAGTAAGGTGACGCCATGAATGTCAGAGAAGCGCTCCCTGATATTGATATCGCTGTTGGTAGCGATCCTCTCTTATTCATTGCGCGAATGGTCTCCTTGGCAGAGTCCAAAACATAGATGACTGTCGAACTCCATCAGGACTCTTTCGGCAAAGAGGGTCTGAATTTCGTGAATTTCTTTTTGCTAGTAATTTCAGAAAATTTAAGATCAGGCGGCCAGCTGATTGTTCGACCTGACGAGGCTAGAGTCCAGGTAGAAATGCGCTCGGCTACTTGGGAATCCGGCCATCCGACCAGAGACGAATATATAGCCTTCTGCAAAGAAATTTTTGGGCCGCTTTTACGCGACTACAACAGTTCTTTCGGCACACACTATAGGATGCGGATCGAGCGTTCGCGTAGCGGCTATCAGTTGCCTCCGCAGTCCAAGCGTTTGTTCGAGCAGTTTTCGATATTGGCCAATACGCGTTCATTGCACCCCCTTGATTGGGAGCGGTTTTACTTATTCGTTCGCAACAGCCGAGGAGAGATGCCTGAAGGTACGCTGCGCTCGCTTCTAACTCAAAAGGGTTTTCCTGCGGAAACCACACAGATGCTCAGCGATTTGTATCATCATCTGTGGCGCTTCAAGCGGCTGTTGTTTTAGGAGTGTTCGAACCTCGTGGAGGCTACGTCGCGTTATTCTGACGGGCGTTATACAACCACATCTACTGTAGCTCGGCCCCGTTCTTACGAAACGTTGTCGCGATTGGCGGATCGTATCATCCGGAGATATCGAGCGGAGCACGGTCGTTGTCGCCGCTTATTCGCTTTTGTTCTTTTCGCCCTTGAACCATGAGGCCACAACCCGACAGAAAATAGAAAGCGGCAAGGCCCGAAAAGATCAGATAAAGTTTGAAGGACATCTGACCTGAAGGACTTAACACATCAAGCAACAAAGACGCGGCTATAATCAAAGCTGCCAATCCAGTTAGGTCACTCACGATGCGTATGTACCATGACCAAAAGAATTTGCCCTTCCGGCCGAGTGGCTTCACGTCTGGCAAGACAAAGGAGCTTCGAAACTGCGTGCCTGCCCAAATTCTAGCCTCGATTACCTGGGGGGTTTTCAGAAGTTGCACGGTCCACTTAACTGCGAACAGTAGTCCGACAATGACAAACGCCCAACCGAGCAGAAACTGACCAAACGCTAGCACCTTTATATAATCGGCCATAAAGCTCATACTCGTAATCTCCATTAATCACTCCTCATCCCATGAGTGTTCAACCGTTGCGCCAAACGATCACAAATTTAATTACAGAGTAAATGACGAACCTTCGGTTTTTCTACTCCTCAGTAAAATATCTTGCACTCAGGAAAAATCAGGTGCGACCTAAGCATCACTGATTGAAGCGCCGTGCGGAGATTAAGCGCGATATAATCCGCATAATTGCGGAGATTAAGCTTGCTATTCTCCGCATCCGGAGCGTACACCATGAGCCATGGTGTATATCTGGCAATCCTCTCAATGGCCGAAATTCCGATGGAAGTTTGAGCACTTGGCATCAAGGCTTGCAGCCGTACGCCTCGATCAGGGGCGCCTCATCGGCCGCGTTGAGAGTCTCGGGTTTCGCACACGCGAGGCAACGTTCCTACAGGCGCTGACGGACGACGTCGTTAAATCGTCGGCGATCGAAGGGGAGCGCCTGGATGAACAGCAGGTCCGATCATCGTTAGCCCGACGGCTTGGTATCGACATCGATGGCTTCGTGACCCCGAACAGGTCTGTTGAGGGCATTGTCCATATCACTCTCGACGCCACGATCAATTGCTCACACCTACTGACGGCAGAGCGGCTATTTCAATGGCATGCAGCGCTGTTTCCGACCGGACGAAACGAATGGGGTCACAAGCTGCGTGTCGGAGAGTGGCGTGACGACTCGGGCGGACGTATGGAGATCGTGTCTGGCGCATTCGGCTATGAGAAAGTTCACTATGTTGCGCCACCGGCAGATTGCTTAGAGCGTGAGATGTCAACCTTCCTCGAATGGTTCAACGAAACACATGATCTCGATCCTCTCGTCAAAGCCGCTATCGCCCACCTTTGGTTCGTAGCCATCCATCCTTTCGGGGATGGCAACGGTCGCATTACCCGTGCAATCGCCGACATGATACTTGCACAGAGTGGTGGTGGGGCACAGAGACTTTACTCTATGTCCGCCGCTATCGAGAGGTCGCGCACTGGCTATTACGAAGCTCTGCAGTTAGTCACCAGCAATGAATCTCTCGACATAACAAGCTGGGTTGAGTGGTTCTTAGATCGTTTGGGCAACGCTGTTGACGGCGCGCTGGCAACTCTTGACAACGTCATGCTGAAAAATAATTTTTGGCAAAAGCATGCGGCGCATGATCTTAACCCGCGACAAGCCAAGGTCCTCAACAGGTTGCTAGAGGGCAACTTCGAAGGCAAGCTCACATCGACGAAGTGGGCGAAGCTGACAAACGCATCTCAAGATACGGCGTCCCGCGACATTGCAGACCTGTTGGAGAAAGGCATCCTGAGAAAGGGAGACGCTGGAGGCCGCAGCACAGCCTATGAGCTGATTGTCGAGTTTCCGGTGAACCAAGTGTCCAGAGGAGCTTAATCAGGAATCGTTAGAATTCGCGATGTCTCTTCGGCGTAGTCGCATCAGTTCAATCAGTGTATTAATGCCTCATTAACCTCATTCCCTTAGCACACCGCCCCCGGGCTGGGCTGTAATCTGCAAGGGAAACCTGAATGAGCATAGATCAATCGGCAATCGTCTTTCGGCGCAAGATGTCAAGCTTCTGCGAAATGAAGCTGGCACCGCTTACAGATGCAAAGCAATTTCGCGCACTTTCAGAATATATGACCGGTCTCATTGATGATCGGATGCATCCTCCAATGCTCGGCAGGCATGTCAACTGGGAAGAAATCTCACTCGCATGCGGTCTTGAGCAAATATCGGCGGAACTCAGGAGAGTTGCCCAATACGGTTTCGATGCCATTTCACGCTGGCTCGCTGAAACGGCGCCGAGCGATAGAAAGGCCTCGATCACCCGCAAGGCCACAAAGACACGCAGCAGTGAAAAAAATCTCTCAAGTAAACGCACCCCTACAACGGCAAAAGCCAGCCGTGGCCTTAAACCTGGCCCGAAACCTAAACCCATCGAAGAGTTCCCAGAACCGCTTTTCGAGACTTACGACGAACCGGTTTCTTTTCAGGCGGCTCTCCGATTCCATATCGACCGTTTCGGCGAAAGCTACTACCACCTGCATCGTGCCATATTCCGAGAGGGCGATGCGCTTGAAGCAACAACGTTGTTGAGCTGGTTGAAGGGAACGAAAGTGCCACGCAGCGTGGCAAACCTGGAAATCCTCAATCGAATAGAACGTCGATACCGACTGCCACTCGGTTACTTCAAGGACAAGCTTCCCCACCAGTCTCGTGCCGGGGTCGGATATGAGGTTGGTGACGATGTATCTCCTGCAGAGCGTCGTCGTTTGGCGTGGCATCTGCCGGATGATTTCAACTTATTGCCGGAGGAAAAGCGTGCCGAAATTCTTGAGTGGGTCAGGCGCGTGATCTTAACCGGTGCGACGGACTACCGTCGTTATCAGGCACTGGCTACGAAGCAACGTTATGCCATCCGCTTCCCTGGTGTGACCTACGGCGGTTCTCACAGACCGATGTTGTCCTCCCGTAAGGTAGTCGATGAATGTAAGGACGAGCTTGAAGACCCAGATATGCTTTCCGGGGTAATCGACGCCCCCGCCAGCCTGGCGCTTGAAATGGCCAATCTGATGTCGTTTAAGACCGCGACCCTGACCGCAGTTGGCTTCAAACGTAATGGAGTATGGGGTGAAGAGACAGCATCTCAGAAGCTCGAACATCTTGGATTGATGTTTGGTGCTCTTGCTGCGTCTCCTGAGGGCGAAGTCGCTGGCAGGGGCGTGTCGCTGAGCGCATT
Organism: Agrobacterium sp. rho-8.1; assembly: GCF_033957725.1. Taxonomy (NCBI): domain Bacteria; kingdom Pseudomonadati; phylum Pseudomonadota; class Alphaproteobacteria; order Hyphomicrobiales; family Rhizobiaceae; genus Agrobacterium; species Agrobacterium sp. rho-8.1. The sequence continues at coordinate 70,138 of NZ_CP192791.1, read as the reverse complement.
GACCTTCGGCCTCTTGGTTTTTCCTGGTGTCTGGGATTGGTATCTACAGTGGCGCGAGCGACGACGCGGCTTCTACACGGCCTGGGAAGCGGACATGCTCAGCATCTCGCTGTCGCTGACCCGGGAGGAAACCGGTTGGATCAGGCAGCATCCTGAACTCGTGGACCGGGTAGTGCCGTTGGATGGATTGGTTTCGAAAGCCGAAATTGCGTTTGCCCGGCGTGATTGGCATGCTTGCTGCGATGCGTTCCATTCCCATGCAAGGAACCGGATCAGGGAAATCCAGCGGGTGATGCGCGTTCATCGAGACCCATTCGAGCCGATCATGTGCGTGCTGGAGGCACCCAGCCCTCTGGCAGAATACCGCAAGATCACAGACGAAATCCTTCTCCGAATGCCTGATAAAGACCGCTACCCAAGAGCGGCTGCAGAATCCGTACGCTCGTTTCTCATGTTGAGGCTAGGACTTCATCTCGGCCTGCGACAAAAAAACCTGCGACAACTGCTGTTTTGCCCACGTGGTCATTTCCCAACGTCTGAGAGGCGTCTTGAAGAAATGCGGCGCGGCGAAATTAGATGGAGTGACAGAGAGAATGGCTGGGAGGTGCTGATCCCATCGGTCGCATTTAAAAACGCCAACTCGTCGTTCTTCGGATCGAAGCCATTCAGGCTGATCCTGCCTGACCTGCTGGACCTCTATTACTACATCAACGCCTACATCGAACGTCATCGAAAGGTTCTGCTCGGTCAGGCTACCGATCCGGGTACGTTCTTCGTTAAAACCGTCAAGCTATCAAGCGCTGACGCCGCCTATAATCAGACGACATTTTACGAGGCTTGGCGTCTTATCATCCAACGCTACGGCATCTATAACCCGTATACGGGTCGCGGAGCGATCAGTGGCTTGCTGCCACACGGACCGCACAATGTTCGGGACGTGTTGGCAACGCACATTCTGAAACTCACCGGCTCGTATGAACAGGCGAGCTACGCCATTCAGGATACGCCGGAAATGGTTCAGCAGCACTACGGGCGTTTTCTTCCACAAGACAAAGCAGCCCTCGCGGCAAAAATATTGAACCAGGTGTGGGAAGCGGCCTGAAGACAAGCATGCTGGTGATACCGTAAACATCGCCAGCGTTTCAATGATTGGATTCACTGATCAAGCGAACGGTTTTGTCACTGATTGCACTGCGAGCTATGTCTACGACAGAGGCATGTACAGGGCTAGCTCTTGAGGGGATACGAACCGCTGACCGATATGTTCGCCAGCGCCCAAAGGCAATGAATTTCAAAAAGATAGCAAATCCGTTGTTTCACTGCGATTGAAATTGTTGGATATATTTTTCCTTATAATACTTAAGGGTCTTCCATCTATTCTCGGGATAATTAGCTGAGTGAAGAGCCACTCAAGCTTGGGATTGCTGACAGTGGTAAGTCCAAAAAAACTGCATCCCATGCGCAGTTCTTCCCAAACTTCCTATATGAAATGTGGGTACTATTGTGATCACTGTTTCAAGGATAATCTGACATGAAGATCTTCATCAGCTCGCTTATCACAGGGATGGAACCAATACGGGCGGCCGCAAAAGAAGCGATCGAACAGCTGGGCCACCAACCGGTTATGGCAGAACAGTTTATCGCAAGCCCGAATTCGCCTCAGGTTGCCTGCCTTCAAGGATTGCGGCAATCGGGTTTGGTGATTTTGATACTCGGCGAACACTACGGTGCTACGCAGCCGTCCGGTCTGTCAGCCACTCACGAAGAGTACCGCGAGGCACGCGACCGTTGTCCGGTAATTGCTTTCGTGCAAGAGGGCGTTGATCGCGATGAGGACGAAAAACAATTCATGACTGAAGTTCAGGCTTGGGCCAGCGGATTATTCCGCGGCGGCTTCACTAAGCCGGAACAGCTAAAAGCAATGATCACCCGTGCTGTGCACGAATGGGAAATCGCGAATGCGGCGGGTCCGCTGGACGCAAATGAAATGCTGACGCGTGCATTGGGTCTCCTGCCGAAATCCGAAAGTGATCGCGGTTTTTATCAGGAAGGAAGGCAATTGGTCGTCTCGATCGCGGCAGGGCCTGCGCAAACGATCATTCGTCCGGCGGATATCGAACGGAAGGAATTTGCCGACCAACTCGCCCAGTTAGCTCTTTTCGGCAGAGCCAAAATATTCAATATGGGAAAATCGACTACGAACCACATTGAAGACCATGCGCTGGTCCTGACGCAGAGCAAAGGATCTGAATTCGTAATCGACCCCATGGGCGGGATGCGCTTCACGCTGGCTATGGATCGACAGGGTCATGGTCCGATTGTCATTGAGGAAAATGTTCAGCAACACTTGGCATCCGCGCTAGCATTCGGAGCAGCTGTCCTTGACCAAATCGATCCAACCCAACGATTGACCCACATCGTCATTGCCGCGACTCTGAACGCTGGAGACTCGGTGGTGTGGCGCACCCAGCGCGAGCAGGATGCAAGCCCGTCATCTTACAGTATGGGATTCGGGCAGCCTGAGAGAAAGCCGGTTCATCTTAGTCCTCCTCAACGGCCTCGCGCAGTTCTGCACCACGATGCCACCCAGCTGGTCGAGGATTTCACCACGTTGCTTCGCCGCGAATGGAAACCTAACCGCTGAAGTCAGCTGTCCGTCGACGCAGGAAGCCACACCATTCCTCGTTGACGGTGCTGGTGGTTTCCAAGTTGAACAGCTCCGCCAACTTCGATTTTGTTGGGATTGCAAGACGAGTCAATGATGGCGTCGTTACTATCGTCCATCTATCTTTTCATTTATCTTCGAGGCTTCGGCAGCCCTAAGCATAGGCCCTAAAATAGTCGGAGCCGGCTGTTTGCCCATTTTGCGCCTGACGTCAGCCAGATAACTACCGTCGACAGCATAAACGTATTTTCGTGCCTGCCCCATGACGAGCGTATTAATTAATCGAACGATCTTGCTCCGCGGCAGAGAGGCAAATTGCCTAGCAAAATCGACATTGGTCGCTGCGAAAAATAGTCGCGTTGGACTTATTGGAAGCGCATAATGCCCCGCGTATTGCAGCACGCCTTGCGTTAGCATCACTGGCCGATCCGATGTCATTAGTCGTCTCTTTACTGAGCTGGTGTCGATAATCATCCAGTGCATGCGTTGAAAGAGGTCTAATGCGGGTGGGTGCTCGATGAAAGTCGTAATCGCGAACATTGCTGACCGCTCTATATGCGGCGCATCATACTGCACGATCCGATCCTCATCATACGTAGAGTTTGAATCCTGTCTCATTGCGGCGTATTTTGATTGAAGCTCCGGATGCATCGTCGGTACGAGGTCGGTGTAATACCTTTTGAACGCCGCGACCTCTTCCGGACTGCGCAGCATCATAGACAATATAAACCGGCTCCAAGCGCTACGGGTTCTTCCGTCGGCTGGCGCCATTTCGCCCAGCAGCAGGTCGCGAGCACGGACGGCTTCGTCGTCGATCGGCGACATAAAAGCGCTTTCCATCTTATGCTCGTCAGCAGGGGAGACATCCGGAAGCTTGTACAGATCCATGGCATAGCCCGTGGCTTTACGATGCATGCGCTTGCTAACTATGAGACCATCGGACCGCCGCTGAAAGACCTCGAGCTTCCCATCGGGGCCTTGCCATGGCTTGAGGTAAAACCGCGGAATGTAGTGGTGCTTCATTTGGCGTTCTCAAGGCGTTGGCAGGCAGCGCACCGAGCCAAGGGCATTGTAGGCTAGGTAGTATATACGCAGCACGTTCTGGAGCGCCGGTGAGCGGGCTACCTGCCCACCTCGGCTGCGTTCACACCGCGCTCGGTGAGACTCCTAAGATGACGGCGGAAAGATGATCCGTGCCTCGGTCCCAATCTCCTGAAGCAGATAGAGCAGCCCACCGCCGTCAATTAGTTCGATCGGCTTGTCCGATGCAAAACTGAAAGCATCAGGCCCGTACCCGCTGGTGGTGACAAGAATACCCTTGTTGGCACCTTCGTTCATCATAGTGCCGTAGAGGTCTCTCACTGCAGAAACGCCGACGGTATGGCGGTAGCGCTTGGCCTGAATTACGACTTTTCCGCCCAGAATTGGCCGTTTGTCATAGGCGATACAATCCACACCACCGTCCCTTGACGAACGTGTTAACTTGGATTCCAGCCCCATTTGACCAAACAGATTTGCGACGAGTACCTCAAATTCGCCCGGGGTCAGGTCCATCAGGTTCGGCGCAGAACCCAACCCGGAAACAAGATCCGTCTGGTCGATAAACCTCGCATCCATCATGTTGAACTCGACGATAGGTTTAACAGGCTGCGCCTCGGCGGCATGTCGCGATACGGCGGCGCCCAGATTTCTGAGGCAAGTTGCCTTATCAACCCGCGACAGATTGATCTCGGAGAATACTGGTTTCGTTGTCCTGACAGAAATCAGGTGAGGCTGAACATCACGGCCTGTCGCTGGGTCGACCGTGTGAATGAAACCATTGAAACAGCATGTGTCGATCGCCTGCGCTTGATCAGCTTCGAACACCTCATGCAACGTTCGCAACGCGATGCTTGCAATCAGATCCTGATAAAGCGCTTTGGTCTCGGTGGCTTTTCGCGGCTTTGCTTCGATAATATCGCGGGCCTTTATGAATCGGAACTCAGATGAGTGCGGCACGACATCTGCAGTCGGCAGTTCAAATTCAATGACCAATTGTTTTGAAGTCGCAGAATATCCGATAGAAAAGGCTCTCGGAAAATCTTCAGGATAAGCTGACCGTTCCAGAACCATCGTATTATAGGCGATAACAGCATCGGGATCTGCGGAAAAATAAAGATCCCTGAACAAGTCAACTTCGGCATCCCGTTGAGAAACCTTCAATTTGAATGCATTCATCTCATCATCATGCTTGCCCTTGAGCGAGCGCACCGTGTCTCTCCGTTTTGTCTCGGCTTTCTGCCAAGCTTCCAAATCGGCAGCATAACGATTTTCCGCCGCTTCAACGGCTCGTTTGTAGCGGCCCTCCGTGCCCGGCATAAGCGACGCAATCTTGGACGGCTTTCGAACATCAGCAATGTAGTGCTCAAGCTGCGGCGATTGCGCCAAGGTCTCCAGCGCGACACCCAGTTTCAGGATCGGCGCGTTCTGGCTTACCCGCAGGCTATCAAAATCCAATGTATCATCGACGGCCAACGTATCTGTCAGAATGTCTTCCAGCTCCTTCAGCCGATCAGCGATCGCGTCGTTCTTCTTGTCAGCTTCCTGTTGCCGGTCTTCTAACCTGCGGACCGCTTGGGCCTTCTGTGTCTCCCGCTGAGAAACAATCTGCTGTTTTTGATACCGAACTTCATCGCGCAATCTTTCCCGCTCATCGCGCTCAGCCTCGCGAACCTGTCGCTCTGCTTCCCGTATTTGGCGCTTGCGATTGGCCACACCCACGCGCTGTTGACGCGCGGCCTCGCGCGCCATCGCCATCACAAACTTTTCTAACCCACCCCGTCGAGCCATCTCAGCTTCCCCCTTCTATGTTTTAGTTTCACGCTGGCAGCACGTCGCACAATCGAACGTCATCATATTTTGCGCACCGGCATCGATCGGATGAGCGTCTGAAAACTTTGTCCTGCTCCTGCCCATGCATTCTGAGACCCGACCACGTAGAGGTTCTGTTTCGCCCGCGAAATTGCAACATTGAGGATATTAGGCGGATTTCCGGCCCAAACACGCGCTCTGTGCTGAGTAGGCTTGGGTGCACCAAGCAACAGGATAACGGTCTCGGCTTCTCGGCCTTGGAACGTATGGATCGTTCCAATCCTATCCCGCACCCAGATGGAGGCATCCTCCCCGATCGCCTTAAAGATATCGGTCTCTCGTTCGAGCCGACGGCGCATCTCCGTTTCAACGATCTTAAAAGGCGAGATTATAAACACGTCTGGAGACACAATGCCGAGCATCGCGATCCTCCTCATCATTCGAACAACAACGTCTCCCTCTCCTGGTGACCACTTTGTGTCTGCGTCGGCATCGATGTCGAACCAGCAGGATGGCCCAAAATCCTGCCCAACTTCACCGGGGTTTGGATCCGACACTGCGTGGACCATCTGCCCGTCATAGGCGATCGTATTGGATACGCTGAACATTGGATCCTGGCACCGCCGATGGACAAGCAACGGAAACCCAACCCGTCGCGGCTCAGTCTCCCCATTGAATGTGGACTGAAATGGCGAGCCACGATCTGCCAAGGTCTGAACTGATGCTGTAGGAGCGGACCAACGATCCTTATCAATGGAGAAGAATTTGCAGATCTCGAGATTGAGTTTCTCCGGAAGAGAGACCACCGGCGGTATCTGGAGTGGATCACCAACAACAATCGAACGCTTGGCCCTCATGATTGCGCCGACCGCGGCCTGCGGTACAGCCTGACCAGCTTCATCGACCAGGAGCCAGCCAATTGCCTCCGAACCGAGGTCACCAAACATGGTGTTGATGGACGCGAACGTCGTGGACACGGCGGGCACCACCATGAAGAGCGTAGACCAGAGGTCGCCAAGTAAGGCCTTGTGGCTCGGATTGCGCAGAGCGCCGGCGGTAAAGGCACTCATCAAGATATTGAGGTTGTGAAGCACTTTCTGCGCCGAGGAATCGACAAAAGCTTTCTGTACGTTGAGCGCTGCGGCAAACAGATCCTCTCGCTTACGATGAAGGCTATCCGGCAACCAAGGCGCCGTTAGATTAATCGCCTCATGATTTTGGGCAAAAAACCGATCATCGATCAATCGTGCGCCCAGCGTCGCTCTGGCTGTCTCAATCGTTCCTTCATGCATGGCAGCATCCGAACGAAGAGCTCGTAGATCTGCCTCAGCTCTTTCGACTTCGGATTTAAGCCGTATCAACTCCGTCTTCGCGGCGTCGTGCAATGCGGTTGCGTCCGTCTGGCTCGACCGCGCTTTGTCGCCTTCACTGTTTATGGCGGCTTTGCGCGCCTGCCACGCCCGCCACGACGAGGTCCCAAACAGTCGAGCAACGAATCCAGGGCGTCGGAGATCGTGAGCAAGGACTTCATTTCGTGCCCGCTCAAACACCGATTGTGCTGCAGACAGCCCAGCTGACGCCTCGCTTTCCCGTGCGCTCACCTGCTCAACAGCCATAACCATGGGCCCAAGCCTAATCTGCGCAGCAGCGACCGCCTTTTTCAAGCCTGGCAATTCGACACAGGATTTTCGAACAACCTCTAATGCTGCAATTTCTGAATTGATCTGCTTGCGGAGTGTGAGAAAACGATTGCGAGCCTTCTTCCAGTTCGACAATGCGGCGGCCTCGTTGACCGGCGGAGACTCGTTTGTCACGACAGAAGGGATTTCCCGACGTATGAGTTTGCCATTTTCGTCCTTTATTTCTCGCAGGACATCGTCACCCTTGGCTGCTTTCAGGTAAATCCGGTACCCGCCGTCTTCATGCCACCAGAAAGTCTGCTGGAAAGTTGATCGATTAGCCCCATTTCCCAGGACGGCAGCAATCAGGCCCCACGTCCTCTTTTGTAAACGATTAATGTCCTCGTCGTCCTCCACGCCAAAGCGTCTCGGATTAGCAACAATGTCACTGATGGAGCGCAGGTAGGAAATCTCATCCGCCCGTCCGTTGTTTTTAAGAAGCGGCAACTCCTCGCTAACATTCTGGACTGCCTTGTTGTTACTGGAAGCAATCACAATCTCATGCCCGCGTAGGCTTTGATCCAGGCGATAGAAGTGGAAAAAGGCGTTACCACCAACGCCCATCTTCTGTCCCGTGGTTGAAAACGCATCGACCGGCTTTTCAAATCGTACCATAGCAGATGCACGATCCAGAACACATCCGACAACAACATCACGCAGAAGGGTGGTCTTTCCGGTTCCGGGTGGACCGTTCACGCCAATTATACCGGTCTTGGTGACCAATTCGTCTCTCGCGACATTGACTGCTGCCTGCTGCAGCAGGACGAGCGGATGATGACCACTGGAGGGCCAACGGGCCTGGGGTGTTTTTAAGGGTGCAATGTGCGGCTCCACCGCTGAAGGCGGCACCAGTACGTCAATGGGATGGCTAACCTTTAAAATCCCGAGATATCTGCTGAGTCCGTCGCCCTGCTGGCCGGAAGCAATGAGCTGTGATGCCAATCCAATATCGTCGAGGAAGAACGAGTTGAGCAGCGATGGTTCTGGCGGCGTCCTTGCCTTGAAATGGTGAAACACCTTGAGCGTGAAGGTGGGTGCCTCCAGTAGCTCATCGGGAACAGCAAACTGCCGCACCAGCCAATTATAAGCCGAGTTTATAGAGTCTGCGTCTATAGGGAGCGGGTTGCCATCCCCGTCCTTGCGGCGGACGATCTTGTCAAGCTTCTCAAGAACAACGGCCTGAACCTTTGGCCAATTTCCGAGATGACCAAGATTGCGTTCGAGCGCCGGTCGCAGAGCCCAAGCGAAGCTTGAAATAGCAACGGCATTTTCATCTAGCAAGTAGCCATTCTTGTCGACGAGAATGGCGGCGATGACTGCCTTGCGCCCATCCGGCCTTGAACGCTCTTCATCCTCTCCAAAGGCCTCAACGAGGAGATCTGTCGCCCGATCCAGCGCGATGCTACCAAGGATAATCTGAAAGAAGAGTCGATGTTTTGGTTTAGCTTTCAGACCTCGCTTCCATGGAAGGTCTGCGCCGGCTAAAGGCACAACTCTGCTTCGCTCTCCGGACGCCAGATCCTCCGGTCGTTTGTAGCTTTGCGGTGACAATGCCTCCAGCGCAGTCCAAGCAGACAATATGGAGGCCGTGACCTGCCACTGAGAATTTCCTCCAGATTCGATTATAGTCCGGCTCATCGAGGACGGACTTATGAAGAAGCAGAGATTTACGGAAGAGCAGATTATTGGTGTGCTGAAGGAGCAGGAGGCGGGCGTTAAGGCCGCTGATCTTTGCCGCAAGCACGGTATTTCCGAGGCGACCTTTTATAATTGGAAGGCCAAATACGGCGGCATGGAGGTGTCGGAGGCCAAGCGTCTGAAGGCGCTTGAGGACGAGAATGCAAAGCTGAAGAAGTTGTTGGCCGAGCAGATGCTGGATGTTGCCGCTCTTCGTGAGCTTCTTGGAAAAAAATGGTAGGGCCTGCCGCCAAGCGTGAAGCCGTCACGCATCTGAAGGTCACAATGGGGCTTTCGGAGCGGCGGGCCTGCCAGATCATATCTGCCGACCGCAAGACGGTCCGTTATCAATCCAGTCGACCACCTGAGTTAGAGCTGCGAGCGAAGTTGCGCGATCTGGCCAATGAGCGCCGCCGGTTCGGCTATCGTCGATTGTTCGTCTTGCTTCGACGAGACGGAGAGCCGTCTGGTATCAATCGCATCTACCGGCTATATCGCGAGGAAGGTCTTTCCGTGCGCAAGCGGAAAGGCAGGCGTCGTGCTGTCGGTACGCGTGCGCCGATCCTCGTCGAAGCAAAGGCAAATGCCCGCTGGTCGCTGGATTTCGTCCACGACCAGTTCGCCTGCGGCAGACGCTTCCGTGTCCTCAATGTGGTCGACGATGTCACGCGCGAATGCCTGGCGGCGATCCCGGACACATCGATCTCCGGCCGCCGTGTCGCGCGAGAACTGACGACGCTTATCGAGCGACGGGGCAAGCCCGGCATGATTGTCTCAGACAATGGGACCGAACTAACCTCGAATGCCATCCTTGCCTGGTCAAAGGATCATAAGGTTGAGTGGCACTACATTGCGCCGGGAAGACCGATGCAAAACGGCTATGTCGAGAGTTTTAACGGCCGCATGCGCGACGAACTGCTCAATGAAAGTTTGTTCTTTGGGCTCGATCATGCCCGCAGCGCCATTGCGGAATGGGCCGACGACTATAACAATTTCCGGCCGCACTCATCGCTCGGATACCAGACCCCGGCGGACTATGCCGGGATCATCGCCGCAACCGGCTCCAACGCTACGCAAAGTGGAAGCTTCGCGTTGCCGCCGGTTGCTCCCACCGCGCCATTTGGCGTATCAAAAACCGCCGAGGCTCTAATCGCAGCCGGATGAAACTTCAGTGGCAGGTCAGCCGGATCGTCTTTTCGTCCGGAAGGAGTAACGGGATGTAGGCCTTTGAGCTCTACGGGATACTCATCCTGGATAAGGCCACCTTCTACCTGGATTGGTAGGGCGGGCCTTGACGCCGGTCGGACGGGGCCTGTTGGTCGAGGCGAGTCTTTTTCAATTGGCGTTAAGCCTGACAAGGATTGAAGAACGTCGTCTACCTCTTGACCGAGGACCTTTGCTTTCTGGACACTTCTTTTTGAGAGCTCAAAAGCCAGCAGATTCAGTTCAGCTCTGTCGTTTTTGAATTGTTCGAACAGTGTCCGAAGCTCGACGATGGTTTTCTGTAAGTAGGGCCGCTGCATGTGAAAATCCGCAAGAATTGCACAAGCAATCGCTTATTTAGAGTTGCATGTCGAGTGCTGCCGCGAAAGTTTGGTTACCGGAGGTATCGCCAGCCGAGCCAGACGACCGGCGCCTCCGCTTTCCTAAGAAAGCCGTCAGCAATTTCAACCGGTTTTGGCCCCTCTCAGGCTTGCTCAACTGCTCAACCAACGAGGATCGCTTTGATTATGATTGCGCTACCCCTTGGTGCGGATAATCTAACACCCTGTTTCACTTCGCCGCAGGGGTCGTACCCAACAATCTCGGGCGGTTTGACAGGCGTAAAGCAAACCCGCTTCCAGTTCTTTCCCTAAACCAAAGCCAGAAGCTAGGGGTGATTGGAGCTGGACCCGCCTGTGTCCGATGCGCGGCCAGCAGAATTTCGCCTTCTCCAGCTGCTTGTAAAACAGGCAAAACCCCTGGCCGTCCCACCATAAAAGCTTGATCCGGTCGGCGCGCCTGCCGCGGAACCCGAAGATCGCGCCAGACCAAGCGCTTGCCCGATCACTCCCTCGACCAGTGTAGACAATCCATCGATACCACGACGCATGTCGGTAACTCCGCAGGCCAGATAAACCTGTACATTCCCTGACGGCCCGACCATGCCGCTTCAACACAAGCGATCAATGATGCCAAAGTCTCTCGCTCGATGTTTGCCGGTACCTTCAGGCTGCGACCGTTGCGAAACGAGATCCGTACAAACGTTTCCGGGGACACATTGGATGGCACCTGCCGGGAAGGATCGTTGTCAACAAGTCGGAGTGGCAAGAACGACGGTGAGTCATTTCGACCGCAGAGAGTTCTGCGCCAGACACGAATTTGTGATCGATGAACGTCATGCCGACGTGCCACATCGCAGACGCGCGCGCCTGGCTGAGACGCTTCCGCCAGGATGGTGAGCTTCACCTCCACCGGCCAGCGCCGCCTGCGTTCAATGCCTGATATAATCTCCGTGCGAGCCATGCCAACCTCTAAGATCCCGATCTAATCCCAGCTTTAATGCTGGTACTAACGCCAGATCATCGCCTGGATGGCGCAGTTCGCGAAATGACTTGGCCGGACGCGCACAAGCAAATTCGCTGCAGTGAATTGTCCGACAACAATTTTATTCGGCATGTGTGGATTACTGTGCAAAAGAAAATGGGTCAAACTCAAGCGAAAGCTAACAGCCATGAAACTATACGGCATGAACGGTCTAAGCTTGCTGATTAAAACTTTTGAAATATAATATTGTATGATTTGACCTTTAGGCAGAAACTCCAAGTACCCTTTGGCTGGTTAATCTGTGATTGGGTGCGAGCCGGGTGTTGACTTTACCGAAAGATATCTCGGCTGTTCTCACTGCTCACGCTTAGGACTATCAAACGTCTGAATGAAATGAATTAAATCGGCTCCATACTTCTCTTTAAGAACGCCGATAAACTGAGGCTCCGCACTGTTGGCAAAGCCTAGCAGGCCCTTAAGCTCACCGAGTGATGCATTATTGAGCTTCCCTAAAGACGCATGGTGCACGGAAGCATGGATAAGTCGCTTGCGCTTATTGCCAATTGAAACCTTCCCATCGTTGGTGAGTGTAAGCCCGGTGACTTTGCGACCGTATTTCCGTGTGACCCGCGTTGTTTTGTCTTCATTGACCGCCAGGGTCGGATATTCAAGCGCTCGCAGGGTGTCGCGTACTTTCTTTTCAACATTAACCAGATGGCCTGTGCGGGGTGCCGAGAAAGTGAGGTCATCAGCGTAGCGAGTATACACTACGTGATCCTGTGCTACTGCCTGTGCGATCACCGTGTCAAATTCGAACATCAGAGCATTAGACAAGAATGGTGATGATGGTGCCCCAACTGCGAGCCGCAAAACTGAGCTGCCCTTCGGGCGCTGGAATAAAAGCAGGCTTGTCAGATGGATATCTAACGCGTCGGTCAGCACGGCGGTTTGCTTGCAATAAGCAAACCAGTCGCGTGGTCGGATAGACGGAAAGAAGTCCTTGAAATCCATTTTCAAAATGGGGCCATCGCCAGCATGACGCAAGGCGTTATCCTTAATCGACATACCCGTGCGATAAGCTGTTGCAGCTTCGTGCATTGGAAGGTTCCGAAGCAGGATTTCGATGAGACCGCGCTGGAGTGCTTTTACTTCGATAGCGGGTTGTGAGATTTCACGGAAACCTTTAGTGCGCTTAGGAATACGATAAGTTTTGTATCTAACGGGCGCACTTCGCATAATGCGCTCTACAAGACCTACATCCATTCCAGTTTCTATGGCGAGAGCTTCGACGATCTTGCCCATCATAGTGCCTTCTTTAGGGCGGCCTGGATGCTGCTGAACCGATCAGCATCCGTCGTTTTCCAGTGCTCAATCACCCGAGCTCGCCAACGCTCTCTGTCCTTCTCTTCCACGGGCAGGTCTTTGCGCAGCTTATATTCTATAGCGGGACCCGTGTTGGGTAGTGCGCAAAAATATTCTTCGACGCCTCTTTTGTCCTTTAAGATCCAGTTAGCATTCACCGCACACAACAGATAATCTGGGATCTTTTCGGGCCTTACCTTTAGGTCCATGGCAAAAAGTAGCACTTCGATTTCGGTCTCGGTCAGAGCACCATAATGCTGGATTAAGCCAACGATCAATTTGATAAGATGGCCAGTTCTGTCGGGAATGAAGGTGGTACGCTCCTTGTAATCGCTTTTCCGTCTGGTGATGGCCGCAACGAGCGTAGCTGCGAATTTGTCTAGATTGACGTCTGCCACTTTGGTAATATCTGAAATATTGATGTCTTGCCGGTTTAGCACGCAGACCGCCGATTTGCCGTATTTGGTTTCCAGTCGTCGAACGGGGCCAAGCTTTACAAAGGAAGGGTCGGCGTAATTCTTGTCGTCCATTACCACAAGCAGTCGAAGGGCAATTTCTTCGACCATCGCAAATGCGCCAAGCTCCGCTACGCTGCCGTAACTCTCCGAAAACAGGATAATCAAATCCACGATTTGAGCGAATTCGCTCTCGAAGCTTAGCCAGTCCTGATAGTTGCCGTCCGGTGCAAATATCTTGAACTCTTCGGGCGTGACGTTTGCATAGTCCCGAAGTGTGGTACGCCCGTACACTAATGTGTAGGCTTCGCGAAGGGAAACCGGTTTTGGCGTCTTAACGTCAATAGGCCCGCCACAAAGCAGGATTATTGGACTTGGCGCGCGGACGTGCAGCGACTTCGCTTCGAAGCGGTATACCAAGTCTGTTATGTCACCCCCAGCTATCACTTACCCTTGGAGGTGTGGAAGAACGTGGGGTTTTACCGAGCGGAGCGGCCTGTGGCGGTAAGACACCACGTTCTTCCACACCGGATAAAACCTAACAATCAATTGATGTCTGACGAAACGTCGGACCAAGCACGCAAGGTGCTTATCGCGTAAGCTATGCAATATGTCTCACCCCCTATCGGCCCTGTCAAGAATGTGCCTTCCTCAGAGAGCAATATCAAGAGCTAGGTTGCTGAAAAGACATACTAGCGGTAATCAAAACAGTCCGCTGCTTTTCCTCATATATGATAATGTCCTTTATCACATATAGGAGAGGAAATCGCATGATTGGATTCCGCATTGTGAATCTTGTTTTGCCGGGGGAGCCTCGTTGCTTTGATGTAACGACCGGAACCGGCGTCTGGTCATTTGAGAAGGACAGTCGCTATGACCAGAACGTGGCGGCGATCAGGCAGGGACAATGTGCTGAAACCTACTTCACGTCCCATCCGGCAGCACTCAGCAACGGGTCTGCGTCGGTCGATGCAGCCTTTGATGAAATGATCCCCCTGGTTTTGGGGGCTTCGTATCTGACTGGCCTGAGCGTCACCTCCAAGCGATCGTTGCCCGGCAGTGATGTCATGCTGATGCAGAACGGACCCCACTGGCCCCGAGAAAGAGCGATGGGTGATGGGAATGCCATCGTAAAATCCGAAGCGGAATTCGTGACCAAGGTCGCGCAGTTCGTCGCGGCATGGAATACGGTTGGCGCGCAGGAAAAAGCACTGCTTCTTCTGCATCACTGGCTGGATTCGATGGCCTGTTGGTCATTTGAGGACCTTTATCTTAGCACCACAACGCTCCTGCAGATTATTGTGGAGACGGAAAAGACCGTGCAAGCTCGGGACATGAGTTACTTCCAGGGCGTCACCTATGCTGCCGGCAGAGCTGGGATCAGGGTCTTATCTCGCGATTTCAAGGATATGAGAAATGTTCTCATCCATGAAGGCCGATTAATCGGGGGCAGTTTCTCCGGAACTACCCTTGAGGATTGTGCTGATGTTGCGGCTGACGTTCTCAACTGGTTCGATGAGTACATCCATGCTGTCATGGGATTGGGATCGGTCGGCGACCCACGGTTCAGCAGACGTGATTTCCTTGGTCTAAATGCCTATTCGATCTAGACCATGAGTAAAATTGCTTTTTACGCTCCGGCCGGTCTGTCGCCTCTTCTTAAATCAGGTGGTGAGCCGGCCCGAATGCGGTTCATGGAATTCTTCACCGCACAAATCCGCAATGCCAATACCCGTCGCTCCTATCTTAAAGCCCCCACCTAGTTGCTTTCCTGGTGCGAGTTGCGGGACGTGACAGTATTGGCAGCAATCACTCCGATCCATTTAGCGGCGTGGATCGAGGGGCTGACGAAAACCCACTCGGCGCTAACGGTCAAACAGCGTTTAGCGGCCGTTCGGCATCTGTTCGACTGGTTGGTTACCGGCCAAGTGATGGTCTAGAACCCGGCTCCTTCTGTGCGCGGGCCGGCGCATTCCCGCCGACGTGGTAAAACGCCGGTGCTATCGCCGCAGGAGGCGCGTCAACTGCTCGACAGCCTTCCGTCCGACACGATCGTCGGAAAGCGCGACCGCGCCGTATCGGCCTGATGAACTACACGTTCGCGCGAATCGGCGCTGCGACCGGCATTAAAGCGCCGGACATCAGTTGCTGACCTCGATATCCTGATTGAGGACCGCGCTTTCGACGAAATTCCCGAGGGCCTGAGCAGTCGAGTCATAGATCGACTTGTCCCCGTCCGCGCTCGACAGAGTTAGGACGAAAGAGACGTCTTGGGGGCCAGCTTGGCTATGGTGCGTCCAGCCGAATTGATAAAGATCACGCATGAAGACCCGGGCATACAGCCGTAGGTGATTGCCGGAAAAGCCGAGGCCAGCGCCTTTTGTAAAATTCCGGCAGTGCCTTCTGATCGGCTGCCATTTGCGCAATTCGCCGCGTGCGTCTTGTTCGGCAAGGGTCGATTCCTGCATTGACCCCAGAAGCGGCGACCACTTCTTGGGTCCCGTCGGAAACGTCAGCGACGTTTCCAGCCTCGAGGCAAAATAGTTCGCGCCGCCATAGGGAGATACCAGCGGCCGCAACACCGCTGTGAGGCTTGCGCGTCCAAACAGCTTCTTATTGCGTACCAACTCCGGAGGAATGGGAATGTCGTTCCAATAGTATGCAGTTCCTGGTTCGAGTTGGGCGCGCCAGGCAAGCGTCACGCTACCAGGCGCGCAGGTCCATGGGAGATGGCCTTGGTAGGGTGTTCCCCATCCGAGCCGCGGATCATGCTCATCGCGTTCAGCAGCGTTGATCAAAAGTGCCTTTACCAAATCTGGCGTCGGTTCACGTAGCTGCGCAAATGTGTGAGCAGCCAAGGATGAAACCAGCGGTGCAGCATAGCTGCTTCCTGTCTCCACGACCCCGCCCAACATCCGGAGGGTCGAAAACCACGACAGGTCGGGCTTCATCATGCCATCGGGTCCAGGACCTGATAAGCAGGATGGGCACCCATCACCCGGCGTTCCATCCGCAAGCGCCTGCCGTCCGCCCACCACAATCGCAGCCTCGCAGTCAGCCGGCGGGTTCGGTCGCGTATGGTTGTCGGGGCCGACATTTCCGACCGAGATCACCGGAAGGATATTGGCGGCGCGTGCGAGGAGGCCGATTTCATGGCCAAGGACACTGACCTCAGACGGATCCAGGCCAACGCCGTCCTGATTTGCGGAAATATTCCACACGCGAGCTTCCGGGTAAAGGCGAGCAACTTCAGCCAGGTAATCGACCAATTCTCGCTCGTCGAAACGTCGGTTGGCATTCGCATGGGGAACTGCCTGAACCGAACCAACGCGGCAATCCAGCTCTGGCAAGGAGCGATTGCTATTCCACGCATGCCCGTGGATAACGAGCGAGCTTACGCAATTGCCATGACGGCGGTCAGCCTGCGCATTTGTAACGAATGGCGTTGCACGAAACGCCTCGGCTGCGCTGTAGCTTTGGGCATGCAGGCCGCCGTCGATAACTGCGACGACAGGAGCATTGGAAAGATTGGCGGGCGCCAGTGGCTCCGTACCTTCTCCAGGAGCTGCGACCCGAATTGGCCGGACCGGATCAATCCTGTAGGAGGCCCCTGACGCAATGAGGCGTATCAAGCCCTCCTTATTCGGGATCCGGACAGTTGCTCGGCCAACACCGGTGTTCCGATAGTCGCGCATCGCACGCGCGATGCTGGATTGGCGTGGTGTTGTCACCGGACGGGGTTCCGTGACTTCATCCGCAGACCCGATTGTGAGGCGGACGCTGGTAAACGTTGAAAGCAATATCTGCTCGTTAGACAATGCCACAATACGTTCCAGCACTTCAGCCTGTGCTGTGCGATTTCTGAATGGGGCCAGCCAGACGACGAAGAGCCGTCCATCGTCATCCTCCGGAGCAGCCTCCCACAGGTCCTTGATCGAGCGGCCCCGCAATCGATTGGCCGTATCAAAGCGCTCAAGTGCCGATACTCGTGAAATATCAGCCTGAACCGCATATCCTGTTGGACGCTCGATCGCTTGAATGAGCCGGGGCAGCGCCTTGACCTCAGCTTCGATCAGATAGCCGTTGTGAAACGGCGCGACGAGGCGACATCCGTTATCGGGTGAGAACAGGTCATCCGGTGTGTGTGTCGGAGCTAGAGAATCCTCACTAAACATGCGAACGACAAGATGCGTGAGGCCCGAATAGGTCGGAAGGTCCGCACTGTCGGCGTAGATATCACGGGTTTCCCGCGCAAGAACTTCCTGTTGGCGGCCCAGGCGCTCGCTTACAATGCTGTCGATGCCCTTACCGCGGCCGGTCGGGCTTCTGAGCGACGGGTCCATCTGAAGACTGAGGACCGGGTAAAGTAAAGGCAGGTCTCGTTCTTCAGCCATGTTGCGTCTCTCCGTCCTGCTGCTTCAGGTAGCCATAAATTGCCTGACGGGACACTCCGAGAATGCGCGCGGTATCCGCGCCGGCGATCGCGTATTTCTCCTTCAGCGTCACGGCGAGTTGTCTTTTCTGCTCGGCGTCAAGTGGATGGCGCTGAGGCGTTGCAACATGGCCCGATCTCAATTCTATAAGCGCCGAAACAACGGTCCCCAGATCAAGGTCGCGCCGTTCGTGAAGTGCGTGTCGGCGTGCTGTGAGACTGACTGTTTCGATGTCCGCGCCAGACAATCCTTCGGAGACCATTGCCAGCAAACCAGCTCGGCCGTCGTCGTCTTTATCTTCGAACAGAAAATGTCGCCAAAGGTCGGCGCGAACGCCTTCTTCTGGAATACCCAACTCAATTTTGTACGGAAATCGCCTCCAGATAGCGGGGTCGAGAAGATGTGAGTGATTTGTCGCACCAATGACAATGGAACTGGGATCCAGAGCATCAAGCGATTGAATCACGGTGTTGACGACGCGCTTCAACTCGCCCAACTCATGCCTGTCGTCGCGCAGTTTGGCGACAGCGTCCATTTCGTCTAGAAAAAGTACAGCATCTTTCCTCGGGACGAAATCAAAAACGGACCGGATATTTTTCGCAGTGTCGCCAAGCAGCGATGAAATCACGGAATCCAGCCGAACTACGTAAAGAGGGCGCGACAGCTGCGCAGCGATATGGCCTGCGAGAAGTGACTTTCCTGTGCCTGGTGGCCCAGAAAGAAGAAGGCCGAGACGCGAGGCCAACCCCTTTGCACTCAAATCTTCGATTCGCTTCGCGTCCGCTATAAAATCGTTGAACGTCCGCCACGCACCCTCATTCAGAAAAATGGGCGTGTCGGGCCAAGTCTGCTCCTCAAGCAGTGGAAGGCGGGATTTCGAATCCACCGGTAGTGTTTCCACATAACCAGATGCCTTCAAGGGCACCCCACGTTTGCGGACAAGGGCTTTGAGTTCGTTCGCTACCGCATCCTCGCCGCCCTTGGCCAGATCGCGCGCGAGCGCGTTAGCAGCACGGCGCACACGCGTGTAATCCGCAGCAAGTGCCGCATCGGCAAGCTCCAGTACATTTTTCAGCTCAATCGTCACGACCGCTCCATGTGTAAAATTCTAAGACCTATGTGTAAACCTTTTTTCGCATATTGACAATTAAAAACTAGTTAATGTAAGTTAATGTGGCACTCAAGAAAAAGGATTTTGATGCAATGACAAAGAAAAACCAGCATGTGGTACCGCATAACGGTGACTGGGCCGTTCGTGGTGCCGGAAACCAGAAGGTGACTTCCACCCACGCAACACAAGCGGATGCCGCAGCGGCTGCCCGCAGAATTGCGATTAACCAGCAGAGCGAAGTGGTGATCCATCGTCCCAACGGTCAGATCCGGGACAAGGATTCCTACGGCAACGACTCGTTCCCCCCGCGTGGCTAAAACCTGAAGCCGCCCGGGGTGAGGCGGCTTCTTTTTTCCAGGAGAAAACAAATGCAGTTCGAAGGTGCTTTAATCCGTGAGCAAGGCCTCACGTTCGCCGTTGTTATCGTCAAGCCGCATGTGCTCAACAGTGGCACCCAGGCCGATGATGTCGCGGACAGTTTCCGGCCAGCATTTCCCGGCGTTCCTATCGTGCTTATGGCGCAAAACGGGCGTGGCGTGCCGACCTATCGTGGTCGGCGTGATATCGTGAACTTTCTGTCCCGGGTGCCGGTGCGGGCCATCCCTTGGCGGCGCTACACCCTGAATTAGTTGGCGGGCGTGGGCGGAACTACAGCGAAATACCTGTCCGGTCTTCGATTTGCTTCTTGATGAAGCCTTTGGCGAGATCCTTCAATAGCTCGACTGTGAACCCGCCCGCCTTCAACGCCCCTGCTTTTGTACGGTCCCAAACATCCGGATCGCGTATGCTGTCGATGAAATCGTGGCCGGACCATGTTATCCCGTTGACGAACCAGCCACCGCCGCCTGTCTGCCGAAATTCGACCAGACCAGACTCATCCAAAAGTTTGAGATGGTAATTCCATTTCTCGGCGTCCTCGCGCGACATGGAGCCGGCCTCCTCGACGCCCAATGCCCGGCTCACTTCATTCGAACGAATGTCGTACAGTCGCTTTCCCGCCTCTATTTCCAGAAGTATCTGACGGATTAGATCCATATCGCGTTTCATTGTCTATTCGCCTTCATAGGGCTTGGTCACTCTCTTCAAGGGAGCTTCGAGGCGAAGTTTGACAACGCGACGGTTGCGTTCGATCTTTGCCAGAACTTGGCTGATGGTCGTCAGTGAAACTGAAAGCTCAGCAGCGAGCGCGGCGAGTGTTGCTCCCTCGCGTCTTTTCTGTTCGATCAAAGCATTCCGGCTGGCCTTCGAGGCGATCATCCATTTCATCTCCCTGTTCCAGCTAAACGCATAGCATGCCCATAGATGTTCCTCATTTGTTTTACGGTGCTCGTGGCAAATTACGCACAGGAGATGAGGCAGCGCATCCTGCAGACCAAGGCCTTCAATCGGCGCTGCAGCGCTTAAACCCCGACGAACAGCGTAGAGAAGGGTCAGATTACCCCCCATGCCCGAAACCTCCCCCTCCCCGTCATCTCGCGCAAGCCCAGCTCCAAAACGATCCGCCGCGCCGCCTGCGGCGTCACCTCGAGCGTCTTTGCCACCATTTTTGCCGACACCAACGGTTTGGCCATCACCAGCTCCACCAGCTCCGGCAGTTTTGAAGATGTCCGGCGCCCTTCCAGCTTTCGCTCCATCAGTGTTCGAGCCAGCGCCAGCCTGTCATGCTCCTTGAGCCCGATCTCCGCGGCCGCGATCAGCCCATGGGAGATGGCAAGCAAACGAGTCTCGCGATCGCGATGGCGGCGCCGATCGACAGGAATGGTTTTCAGGCCGAGATTGATGGCGGCGAGATGGGCACCGGTGGTAACGCCGGTCTGGCGCAATATCGACGCGGCCAATAGCCGACCAAGCCAGGGCGCGTGCTGAAGGACGGACAATTCGTTCCAGGCATCGAGGGCGACGATCGCCTGCAGCACCGCCGGCAGGTTTTCTACCTGGCGCACCACGCTCCGCCATTCGTCGAGCCGGGCATCCTCGTCCCAGTCGAGATCATAGACCAGCGGATCGGCCGGAGCCCGGCCGGGCTTTTTGGCTCGTTCGATCGCGGCGTCAGAGCGCGCGAGGATCGCATCGATCTCGGCATAGTCGACGCCGGGCAGAGTTTTGACGTCGTCACCTTCATCCCCCTCCCCTTCCGCGTCGATCGCGACTGCCGCCCGAATAACTCCGGCCGTCGTCGCCTCGTCCCCGCCGCCCGACCCGATCTCCGAGGTTTTCCGTAGCGAGCGGATGCCGTCGGCAGAGAGCGCCCAGTCCGGTGACTGGGCAGCGACGCGCCGACGGATTCGCAGCACGTCGCGGGCGATTGTCAGCTCATGGGTGGGTGTGCGAATATCTTTCGTGGCATCGTGGAGGACGAGGTCTTCGAGATGGACCAGTTCGCCGTCGATCCACAGCGATGCGCAGGCATCGGCGAAGTGGGTGCGCTCAATCCAGCCGGCGCCGACCGGCGAACGGGCGATGCGCTCATCCAGACGCGTGAGGGCGAGACCCGCCCGAAAAGCTGGCTCCATCAGGGCTGTCATGCTGATTTTCGTGAAATCATAAGTCATTGAAATCATGGTAAATGATTTGTTATAGGAACTCTATCTGTATTTTATAGTTCGCCAGTTGGTACGATTGACGGTTGGCATCCTAACCATCGATAAGTACCCCTTATCGTTTCTGATATGTACGTTTTTATTGTACATTCTCGTATCCCGTGATACAGTCGCTTACATCATGAATTCGGAGGTCGCCATGCCCCAGACCAGCTATAAAATCAGTGAGGCTCGCAAGAATTTTGCGGAAGTCCTCGAGCGTGCCAATCAGGGCGAGGAAATTGTGATTATGCGCGGCAACGAGGTCTATGCCCGTATTGGACCCGCCGTTGATGGCAACAAGCGCCCCTTTGGTCTTTTGCGCCATCGTGGCCTTCCCGACGACCTTTTCGATATTGTCGATGCCGAGCAGGCTGCGATAGACGCCGGCGACTGGAACGACGAGACAGGTGTCTGGCAGGACCAGCCTGGCGAAACAGCGCAATGAAGATCCTGCTTGATAGTCATGCGATCTACTGGTGGACCATCGGTAGCGAAAGGCTTTCTGAACGGGCACGCGCGCTGATCGAGGATAAGACGAATGTCGTCCTGGTCAGCGCCGTTTCGTTCTATGAGTTGGATAACAAGATGCGGCTGAACAAGCTCGACTTGAAGCCACAGGAGTTGCGGACAGCCGTGACAGCCAGTGGCCTGCAAACTCTTGCCATAACCGATCTGCACGCCGAGCTGGCTGCGGGCTTTGACTGGGACCATCGCGATCCATGGGATCGCATTCTGGCAGCACAGACGAGACTGGAGCATTGCGTGCTGATCTCAACGGATGTCGTGTTCGACACAGTGCTGAATGAGCGGATTTGGTGAGGCAGGGATGAGGGTGTTCATTGAAATCGAAGGGGCAGCAGAACGGCTTGAGGATCTGATTGAGCTGGCGCTCCTTGGTGATGAGATCGTGATCTGTAGAGACGGGACGCCGACTGCCTCCTTGACCTCGATCAATGAAAAAGAAAAAGCGATGGACAGGTTCATGGCTCTTGCAGAAGAAGGTCGCAAGAACGTTCCAGTCGGGGCCACATCCAACCACGACGATTTTTACGATGAGCATGGATTACCGATATGAGTGGTCTTGATCGCCGCTTACGTGAACTCGACACGATTGCAGCGGTCCTGCCGCTTGAGCGTCGCGATGAGCTTGCAGAGCTTTTGACCGATCAGGATATCGAGACGCTTCGACATCTGGTCAACGAAGGAATGGGTGCCAACACGCTGCGGGCGCTGACGTCTGACCTTGCCTATCTGCAGGCCTGGTCCATTGCAGCGACCGGCGTCTCCCTCCTCTGGCCTGCACCCGAAGCTCTGCTGCTGAAATTCGTTGCCCATCATCTGTGGGATCCCGAAAAGCGGATCAGCGATCCCGATCATGGCATGCCGCAGAACGTCGATCATCTCCTGCGTGAGCAGGGGTTCCTGAAATCCGTCGGCCCTCACGCACCCGATACGGTCCGCAGACGGTTGGCAAGTTGGTCGACGCTGACGAAATGGCGCGGCCAGCAGGGAGCGTTTACCTCACCTGCCCTCAAGCAGGCAATCCGGCTGGCGGTCCGAGCCACGCCGCGTCCGCGAAAACGGAAAAGTGCCAAGGCCGTAACCGGCGACGTCTTGGCGAAGTTGCTTGCGACCTGTGGGTCAGACAGCCTGCGCGATATCCGCGACCGGGCGATCCTGATGGTCGCGTTTGCCTCCGGTGGACGTCGGCGCAGTGAAATCGCTGGGCTGCGCAAGGAGCAGTTGACCGTCGAGGTGCCGATTGCGGTCGACGACGCCCTTTCCCTCCCTTCGCTTTCCATTCACCTCGGACGAACCAAAACGTCTGAGAGCGAAAACGATGACGTTGTTTATCTGACAGGGCGGCCGGTGGATGCACTGAATGCATGGATGACGGCCGCATGCATCGACAGCGGAAGCATTTTTCGCAAGATCGATCGCTGGGGAAACCTGTCGAAACATGCTTTGGAGCCGGGCGCCATCAATGCGATCCTGAAGCAGCGCGTGGTTATGGCCGGGCTGGAGCCCGGGGAGTTTTCCGCCCACGGGCTTAGGTCCGGCTATCTGACGGAGGCCGCGAACCGGGGCATTCCCCTGCCCGAAGCGATGGAGCAATCACGCCATCGTTCCGTTCAGCAGGCATCCAGCTACTACAACAATGCCACACGGCGCAGCGGTCGAGCGGCAAGAATGCTGTGATGGAAAGGCTCGGAATTTAGTCCATGGCAATCCTGTTCAAAACGACAATCACTGAAGACCAGGCCTTCGCAAAGATTGAGGCAGCGCTGGATACCGGTCGCGACTATGACGGCTATTTCAGTGTCGCCGACGATGACGCCGAGACCCCCTTGTCGTGGGGACCCTCCATGAGCGGTGAAGAATTTCTCGCGAAAGTAAGGGAGATGCTCGAAATGAAGTGGAAAGCAGCTCGGTTTTGGGTTGTCTATGACCGTCGAGAGGACCGTGGTGATCATGATGCCATCGTGATGCGCAATGCAGCGTTTCGGATCACCCGCGGTTATAACGGCGTCATCGTAGCTTCATTCAGTCTTCTGGGACGGAAAGACGCTTCACAAGATCTCGAACTGGTTTTTGTCTGTTTCAGAGAGGATTTCCAGCGTCGCAACTTTCGAATTCGCTTTGAGAACAAACCCATTACACCTCCGTGATACGGGGTCAGTCTCCCGAGGCGATCTGCAGTCGGCTACAAGCATTGGCGGATTTCATGCTTTCAAGCGCAGAAGCGTGAGACTCAACCTTCGTGTAGGACGTTGAAGCCGACGACGCCGCCATATATCTGAGGGACATTGAGTCCCTGCAGAAAAATCGTGATCGGCTGTTGTCAGCCCTCGGCTGATCAGAAATGAAGCCATCCGGAATATGAAGATTCAGTGGCCGGTCGAATCCCGTAAAAAAACTTGATGACCCATTGTAACTTTGTACCGCCCTAGAAATCCGGCGAAAGTGCAAAATAGTGTGAGGGCAGGATCATGAACAAGCCGCATGGTGTTGATATTTATATTTCGAGAGAGGTCAGTCTCGAAGATTCAAAGCGAGCAATATGTGAGGTTCTGGGCATCCCTGCGAGCAACATCTGGGACGGCGATGTTGTAGCTGTCGGCGAAATGCTTGATAACGGCGTCCCTGATTCATGGGCCGTTTTCTGGAAAACGGAAAGTATCGATTTTCCGATCAAGTTCGACGTTGAAGCCATCGATGGAAGAGATCACAAACTCGCACTTGGTGGTCTACCTCGGGCGTTAAATGGCGATATTGCGATCCCTGATGATGCAAGTGAAAATCCCTATGCAATGATCTTGTTTAAAGAAAACGGGACGATTGAGAAAACTTTCATTGAAGAAACCTAAGTTCATGGCGATATCGCCAGGTGTGCGACGCGTTCTGCAACAAAATGGGCAGCCATAATGAGGGTAACTCACATGAGCGCTGTTGCGGGAACAACAGGAAATGAAGATGATAAAATTGCTGATAGCGTTTTAGGTGTGAGGTGATTGAACGGATATCTGACGGCCCTGTCAGAGCCTGAGTTGTTCGGATCCCGTGCTGATTTACAAGTGGTATGGTACCAAGTTACCGGCAGAGGAATGAGCCGATAAAAGGCCAGATCAAGCACCGGAATAGAAATCCTTATGTAGGTTTTCTATTCCGGTGCTCTTCAAATCCCAACGGCTATTGTTTGCCAAGAGCACTCGTTCGCTGCAAGGCCGTTTCAAATCCTTTGAGCGACACTGAAAACACAACATCCTCGCCGCTATCGCTCGACTTGGCGGTAATTTTCAAAGTTGTTCCCGCGCGAAGTGAGGACGCAACCTTCTCGGTAAAGATCAATGAGACTACGCAGCCCACAGGAAGACAGGTGCGGAACGGCGCAGGCTTGCCTGGCGGCAGGTCGTCAACCGCGAAGGTTGCGCCGTCCGCCAATCGAAGTCCGAAAGGCAAAATCAAGCTTCCACGGAGGCTTCCATCTGCCTGAGTTCGTAACTCAGCGACCAGAACACGTTGCGAATTTGTGTTGAGTTGCGTCTGCGAAAACGCGCATTCACGCGCCTCATTTTTCGTCACGCAACGCACGCTCCAGTCGCCGTAGCTTTCTGCCAGAGAGGATGGCTCAGTCTTGACCGAGCCTGGAGACTGGGAAAATGCCGGGCCGATGGCGGCGGAGTAAACCGCCACCATCGTTATTATTTTCAGAAAGATGCATCTCATCAGAATTGCACTCTCAGGCTGGTATCAACACCGTTATTCACACCGTCGGCACCATATTCGCCGTTATAAGACACGCCTAAAGTGGCATCCTCCGAAATCGCGAAATCCAGCCCCAACTGCAAGACTGCGGTGTTTTGGGAAACAGATGCGCCATCGACAACGAAGCTATCGCTACCAGCAAAAGACATGCGAGACGTTGGGTCTGTGTCGCCGAAGGCATGTCTCCAGCCAACCGTACCGCTGGCCTTGGTGAGAACGCCGCCCAAGCTGAAATCGGAGGACGTGCGTAATCCCAGTGTCGTAAAGGTGGTGTTTGTGGTGTCTTTTTGTGAACTGAGCGCGGCGGAACCGCCACTTTCAGAAAACGCGTCTGTCCGGAGATTGACATGCGCTACGTTGAGGAAAGGCTCGAATGCCGCGACAGACGTTTGGACCTCATATCCGACCTCACCATAAACCTGCAACGAGCCGGCATTGTAATCGGCCTTCAGCTCTTGGGACAAGCCTGGGAAGTTTACAAAGCGGTCAGTCGATATCCGGTGGACCGTGTAGGCTGCGCCTGCCCTTACGCCCAAAGCACCCCATTCCTTGCTGCCATACAGACCGAATGAGTAATTATCGCTGTCTCCTGAAGAGGTGAGATCATCCGCTTCGAAACTGGAGCGGCTGTAGCCGGCAAATGCGCCGAGCCGAACATCCTGATCAACAAGTGTGTCGATACCTGTCACAAAGCCGCCGGTCGCAACGTCTGTCTTTGCTCGTCCGCCGTCCGCATCGAGACTGCTCCATGAACCGAAGGCTTTTCCCCATGCAGACCAAGCTGGATCGAGTTTCTTCGGAAGAATGGCGGCCATTGGATCTTCCTTCATCCAGCGGCCATTGTCCCAATAGTTACTGACTGGTACCGGCTTGGCGGCAACATCACCCGATGCCGCCCGTAGTCTGTCGTTTGCAGCATCTCTGATGAAATGGTTGCTTGAGACCAAGCCTGATTTCGCTGCGGCATGGGTTTCCCCGGACAGTTGATCGAAGGCACCACGCGCCTCGTCTGCACTCAGCAGCAAAAGTCGGTTATAGAGAGCAAGCGACTGTCCGCTCTGCTGCAGAGTGTTGAGCGAGCGGGCCACTGCGACCTGATTGCTTGTATCCGCAACGCTGTCGAAAAGTCCGGCTTCAGGGCTGACCGGAGGTGTTGGCGTCGGATTTGTCGGCGGCTGGGGGGGTGGATTGGCGGGCGGTTCCGGATTTGCTGGAGGCTCAGGAACCGGAGGTGTTGGCGGTTGCGGATTTGTTGGAGGCGGCGTCACCGTATCCTTCACCGAGATCCTCAGATCGATCTCTTTTTCTTTCTGATCAAGCGCCACGTCAAGGAATGCAGATTTGGAAACTGCCTGCGCAAAACTGCCTGTGATCCCTCCTTGCGATGTCAAGATCGTATAGGTCTGACCGGTCTGATAGCTTGTCGCATCATCCAGTGCAGTGACGTGGACAGCTGTATCCTGACCGATGGTGGTTTTGCCAACGCCGTCCACAGTGATTGGGTTGCCGTTCGCGTCACTACCTGCATACGCTTTAAGGGTCTCTACGTCGATACGATCACTCATGCCGTTTGCGGCAACGTCAACCTCGTAGATCGAACCTTCGAGGAAATCGAGTTCGCCACGAACCTTAATTGTACCAAGTGGATTACCGATATCGCCGGGTGAGATTGACGCACCCTTATCGACGCGTACCGAGCCGACAGTGCCAAATCCAGCAAGGCGGCCATATTTACCGGTGACGCTCGTTCCAGTATCTGCGGAGTTCAGCGTATCACCCCAGACGTCAACGCGACTGGTATAAAGTTCGTTGCCGAGGAAATCCGTGATGACTTGTCCGGTTTCGCCACCGATCACCAATGTGCCGTCACGCACTGAAAAATAGCTTGGGTCCTTGAATACCGAATCGTCGTCATCAATGATAGCAGTCCCAAGATCACCCTTGATCACAAGTCTACTGTTGCCATCGACAATGACCCGTCCTGCATAGGAATTAAACGATCCATAGCCGGTGAGGTCCCCGGTTAGAATCGTCTCACCCGCAAGACTGACAATTGAACCGTCACCGACAATTTTGTTAGAGAATTCGTAGGCTGTCTCGGTATGATTGAAAACAATCCGACCAGATCCCGACCCATCAAAATCGACCAGGGCCCCTGGATTAATTTTTCCCGCAGCCTCCGTATTGATAATCTTAGGTATACCAGCCAGAGAATCCGTATCAATCTGGCCGCCAATGACGAGATAACCATCGTTTCCAATGTTGATCGAGTTGGCGACGTTCAGCGAACCTCCCTGTGAAACGACAACATGGCCATCGTCTTCAATTTCGATCTTGTCTGAGATGTTGATGGAGCTTGCCCCACCTGTGACAATCAAGTCTGCGTGGGTATCAAGGGAGGCAGTCGACGTAACGAGAGTGCCGCCGTCCGAAACGCTCAGACTTCCGCTCAAGTCAAATGCACCGGTGTTTGTCCAATTTGATCCCTGACCTTTTATATTGACCGCACTGGTACCAACGGACGCATTACGCAATCCGATACCAGCGTAGTTAGTTAGGATGGATCCGCCATTTTCGACTGTGATGGAATCCTCTTCGTCTCCACTTTGAGCTGTGGTGAATGTGTCAGTTGAAAGGACAGAACCTACGCCCGTCACCAAAAGCGTGCCACGTGAATCCATCCCGTCAGCGAGGTTCACCTCCCGTGCGTCGACTTTTCCGCCGTTCTCGATGATCAGAGTACCATCGCCGCCGGTTGTGCAAAACAGCGAATAACCATTGCACCCGCCACCAATTGTCAAAAGGTTACCGAGGACGCTTGTTGTCCGACGGACATTGAGCTCGGAGCCCGGACCGGAGACAGTGACTGTGGCCTGAGAACCGCCTAAACCACCAATGATAACTCTGTTATCAACCAGAACCTTGGCACCGTTATTGATATCCAACGAGACGCCCTTATTGTTGAGGCCAACAATGAAGTCATCCTCGAATATATTATCGGTGCTAATTGTGGTGCTGCCATTGTCATGGATAAAGTCATTTGCGTCCTGAGACATCGCTGTTGACGTCAAAAGTGCAAGCGAGGCCGGAATAAAAACCGCTGCACGGCGGGTCACCATCAGCGCCGTAGAGTTTGATAGGGCCTGATACAGGCTCCCTTTTTTGCTTTTTGGGGTCAATCGTTTTTCTCCATAATCATGCCGGCGCACGCAATGCGTATGCGGTAGGTTAGGAGCGAGGATTAACCACAGGTTACAAAGCCAAGCCATTAGTACGGATGTACTACTCGATTATACTAAACCGAGAGACGTAAAAGAATGGGTTCAGTTTTTCTATAAACCACGCCTCTGATGAGACAACCCATTTTTAATCGGTATCTCAGAAGCCAGTCCGCCATGCTATTTTTCAGAGTAAGGGTTTCAGAATTTTCTTTTTTAATTAATGATAATATACACTTATATATCAGCGGCGCTTTAGAGATAAGCGGCGGCGCGTTCAAATTGCCCTCGACTATGATTCATAAGAAGATATCTTGTTTTAGTTGATTATAATTTTACTTTTTTCATCCATAGGTTTTTGTTACAGATGCGAACAAATAGTACAAACGTGCTAGTGTTATCGACACCACGCACTGCTATAGGTCCCGCCTAAAGACCTGAGAGGCGAATTGTGTGAACGCAGAAACAATCGTCGTCGTCGATGATCATCCAGTCTTTAGAGACGGCATGACGTCACTGATCCGACGAAAACTCCCTGAAGTGGTCGTTGTGAACAACGAGACGCTGGAAGAGGCTCTCAACTTCGCGAGAGAGCGTAACGAGCCGCCTTCGATGTTTCTGTTGGATCTCTTTTTCTCAAAGCACAGTATCCTGGACACGCTACCTGCGCTGAGACAAGAGTTCGCTCGGTCCTCGATCGTTGTCGTGACAATGGCGGACGATCCAGCGACGATCAACGCAGCGATGGCGTGTGGCATCAACGGCTTCATTAACAAGGCCATTTCCCCGCAGGCTATGTTTGAGGGGCTCGAGGCAGTGCGAGCTGGCGATCTTGTCGTATTGCTCCCACACAACACGCCTGCGCAATCATTGAACCGGACCACATTAAGCGAAAGACAGTTTATCGTCCTGCAATTAATAGCCCAAGGCAAGACGAATAAAGAAATTGCTCTGGAACTTGGTATTTCCCCTTTCACAGTCCGAATACACGTTTCGGCGTTGTTCAGAGCCCTTGGCGTGACCTCACGTGCCGCAGCAGTCACGCAAGGGGTTGCGGAAGGGCTGCTAAAGACGTGGCCTCTTTAGGCATCTTTTTGTCAGACACCAAGACGGGGCTTACGAACCTAACTGCGGTCTCTGAACTCCACGAAGGCAGCCATGATGATTGAGCGAAGTTCTGCTGGGCGCACGGGCTTTGACAGAATTGGAATACTATCATCTGACAATTCTTCTCGCACGCGAATGGCATCATGGCCGCTCATCACCACCGCTGGCAACGACCAACCTACCATTGTTCTTACCGCGAAAATGCAGTCGCTGCCCGTTCTACCCTCCCCAAGGTCGAAGTCCGTAATCACCAGGTCCCAGGAACCAGGCTGGACCGGAATGTTGATTTCTTCCTGTACCTCACAGCCCCACTTCCGCAATAGGCTTGCTGTCGCCCGCAAAACAGCTTCGTCATCTTCGACAAGAAGAACATGCAACCCAGTCATAATACCGATGTTGCGCGGCGACTGTTTGATCGGAGTTGGTGCTGAAAGCTGCTTTGAAGACACTTTCAAACCTGCCAGAGTGACGCAGGTACCACGCCCTGGAACAGAACGAAGCCGTACGTGCATGTTCATAAGATGTGCCAAGCGTCTCACGATCGGCAAACCAAGACCCACACCATCCACATCCCGGTCTCCACGTGCCCGAACCTGATAGAATTCCTCGAAAACCCTTTGTTGATGCTCCTCCGATATGCCAGGGCCCTGGTCATAGACCTGCACAGCCAAGGTGCCCTGTTCGCGTCGACAACCGATTGTGATGGACCGGCCCGGCGCATATTTGATCGCATTGTTCACAATGTTCTGCAGCATCGTCGTCAGCAATGCACGATCCGTCATAACAACGGCATTGCAGCTTATGACACTGAGTTTGCAGTCGTTGAGTTGCGCTGCTTCGTTGTTTTGCTGCAGCACATCATCAAGAATCTGCGCAATCGCGATCGCCTCATATGTCGGAACGACCTTGCCGCTGTCGAGAGTAGAGACGTCAAGCAACGACTTGAACAAGCGAGATACGCTCTGCAAAGAACGATCTATATTGTCCACCATTTGTAATTCGCTTGCCTGCAAGTTGGCATCGCGAAGACACGCCGTGAAAAGACTTATGGCATGAACCGGCTGGCGAAGATCATGGCTTGCCTGGGCGAGAAAACGCGACTTTGAAATGTTTGCTTCCTGCGCTGCCTGATAGGCGCGGTGCACCCGATCCAGCAAGACGTATATATAGGCTGGCACCAGAACAGCAGTCGCCGTCAGCGTCACGACGATGTATGGATTCTGTCGCATATAGGGATTGAAAATCGTAGCGACAGCTATCGATAGAAGAGCCACGACTGTTGAGGCAACAAGGTACCGAGGACCGAAACGCAACCCATTACCGACCGCAACCCAAAGCAAAAGCGCGAATATCGGCAGCATTGTAGCGCCGCCTACGGACATTGCGTAAGTCAGTGCAGGCATGTCACAAAAAATGGCGATCGTGCGCCGCCAAGGACGATTGCTCGGGCGGGTTTTCATCCACCACAACACGAAACAGGAAAACGGGAGATAGACTAAAAACAGAATTGTTATTCCAGTCGGTGGAGCGATCCGCAATCCGCTATAAGTGGTTGGTGCAATATAAAAAGCTGCCAAGGCAGAAATGATGACCCTGACGACGGCCTGTTTAACCTCTTCGCTATCGTCTTCGCGGGTTCGCAACAGACCGATTGCTTGACCTGTACCACTGACAAAATTCTGCAAATACGCTTTTCGTGCCATATTGCCCTCTCTAATTTCCACCCGATATTCCGTGACATAATCCCGGAAAGCTTTTCTGTCAGCGGCCCATTTCTGCGAAAATTCAAAATTGACGGATGTCATCAGGTGTCTTGTGGGAGGAGGCTACGAAGTAGTCCACGGAAAACGCTTGTGTGGACCAGAGAAACGCGACGCCCTGATGATGATAAACGTTGCGAGTGAAAGCTGGTGCCTGTTTCAGCGTGGGCAATTGGATCTTGAATTTTTGGCCGCCTCCACAAATACCAGCACGTTGAAGCCCTCCCCTGCATCGAAGCGGTTGTCATCCAGAAGGTCGTTGCCCTGCGCTTCCATAAACCATCTTGCTGTATCCGCGTCATAGAGCTCTGCAACCGCCGCCTCGATCTTCGATTTGACCTCGCTCAAAGCCTCAAGCTTGCCGAGCTTACGTGTATTGACCTGCATCAGCTTGCGTTTGGCAGACTTTCCGCCATCGGATACGAACACCGAGAGCCTGTTATGATGGTAACGCTTGACGCGAACCCGCAGCCGCTTCGGTCGCGTCCTGTCGAAGTCATCGTTGATCACCTGGATGCGGGCTTCGATCTCGTCAGCAGTGAGATGCGTTTCCGGCATCACGTCGCTGACGGGGATGAGATCGTCGGCAAAATGCTCCAGCGCCACGTCTGCTGCGTGTTGGGCATAGGCCAGATGTGTCACGGGCAGATCGGCCAGCCATTTGCGGCGTTGGGCGATGGCCATGGATTTCGCGGCAAGTTCACCGAACTTCGACACGCTGAAGTTCTCGCGCTTCTGACCGTCATTTGTCATCAGTGTCGCCTGCCACGCTTCACCCTCGCGGCTCTCGATCCGGCGCACCCCGGAGATGCCGCTCTTGTTGGTCTTGCGCAGAAGAACGGCCTGCTCATGATTGGTGGCGGGCGGTATGGCTTCGATGATTGCATCGCGATAGGCGCGGGCCGCTCTGTAGGCAACTTCATCGCTGCCATAGACACTGTCCTTGAACAGCCGCACGATCTTGTGCCCGCGGCGTCCGAGGCTCACCCACCAACTGGCCCCGCGACGCTCGTTGGCCTCTTCACGATGAAGGCCATAGCCTTCGGCATCATGCTTCGTCTGCGGGCTGTGCGCCTTCGCGCGTCTTTTGGGCATTGTGCTGTCCATATCAACAAGCGCCATCAGCGAATCCCCATGTCCCGACCGCATCCATCCTCATAAAACTAGATGGCAGATTACGGCAGGTTTGGGACTGCGGAACGATTTTCCGCCTGATTGGTTGTACAAACGGCCAAGCCTCCTTGGTTTTGCCACAATGATTGATTGCATTCCGACCAGATTTTGACAGCTGATTGATATTTTACTCTATCCGATCACCGGGGTTCCCCATGACCGACCAGCCATCGTCCGCCGATTTCATCCAGGCCAGCCGTGTTTTGAAGGTCAAGTCGCCGCTGGGCGAAGACCAGTTGCTGCCGGAGCGGATGGTGATCAACGAGGGCGTTTCACAGCTGTTCGAGATACAGCTGAATGTCCGTGCCAAGAAGGAAGCGGTGAAGCCGGAAGAGCTGATAGGGCGTCTGGTTGATGTGTCGGTGGAGGTGCAACAGGGCGAAGATGGTGGTGGCGTCCGCCGCCCGTTCAACGGTCTGGTGACGGACCTGCATGAGGGACCACCCATCACCCGTGGCCTGCGCTCCTACGCCATGACCATTCGTCCGCAGATGTGGCTCTTATCCCGCCGTTCCGATTGCCGCATCTGGCAGAACCAGAACTCGATCGATATCGTCGAAACGCTGTTTTCCGAGCACGGCATTCCCGCCCCGGACACCTCGGGCATCATCAAACCTCCGCCTGCACAAATCTACAGTGTTCAGTTCAACGAGACCGACCTCGACTATCTCTTGCGGCGTTTCGAAGAGGACGGATTATACTATTTTTTCAGCCATGAGGACGGCTCTCACAAGCTGCATGTGGCCGATACCGCCAATGGATGGCTTGGGCCATCGCCGTCCGCTCAGGGCGAAGGCAGAGTGAGACTGGCACAGGGATCGTCGGATCGCAACCACATCAATGACTGGGCCCGTCGTTTTTCCTATGTGCCGGGTCAGCGCGCAGGCGCTGACTGGAATTTCGAGACACCGAGCATGGTGCCGGGCACCATGACACCCTCATTGGTGCAGATGCCGGATGCGACCAAGCGGGAGCTTTACGAGTACCCTTCCCGCATCAAGACGGTGGAAGAAGCAGAGCGGGCGCAGAAGCTGCGGGTCCAGGCGACAGAGGCCGATCATGACCGGGTCTTCGGTGGTTCGACATCGCGTATTCTCGAAGCCGGTCGTCGCTTCACGCCCTACGAAGAAGCCCATCCCGAGCACGAATACGAAGAGCATGTGATCATCAGAGCCAGCCACACCATCGTGGACCGCTCCTATGAGACCAACAGCAACGAGCCGGAATACCGCAACCAATTCGAGGCCATTCCAGCCCGCGTGCCACTGACCCCGCACCGCACGACCAAGCGCCCGAAGATCGAGGGCACGCAGGTCGCCATCGTCGCTGGTCCCGAGGGAGAGGAAATCCATCCGGATCAGTATGGCCGTATCAAGCTTTGGTTCCCTTGGGACCGTAAGGCGAAGAAGGACGGCACGGATACCTGCTGGGTGCGGGTCAGTCAGGCATGGGGCGGAGGAACATGGGGAGCGCAGGTCATACCCCGCATTGGCATGGAGGTGATGGTTGCGTTTGTCGATGGTGATCCGGACAAGCCGCTTGTTATTGGCGTGGTACCAAACCCTGCTAACTCTGTGCCCTACGACCTGCCAGCCAACAAGACCCGCATGGCGATCCGTTCCAATACTCACAAAGGCCAAGGCCATAACGAGCTCACCTTCGAGGATGAAAAGGGACAGGAAAATCTATTCCTGCACGCCCAAAAGGATCAGACGGTCAAAGTTCTCAACAACCAGACCAGCCGTGTGGACGCCAACGCGGTCCACTCGGTTGGCACGAACCAGTCTCTGGAAGTGGGTTCCAATATGAGCCAGCAGGTGGGCGGTGGCTTGAACATGGTCGTCGGCGGTGTTGGCGGTGCAGTCAACGCTATTGCGGGGGGATTGCTCGCTGGCCTCTCCGGAACAAGCGCTAGCATGCTACAACATGCGATGTCACTGGCTTCCGCTGCGGCACAAGACAGCCCCTCATCGGAAAACAAAACCCTTGCAGCAGCACAAGCAGCAAGCGGCGAGGCCTCTGCTGAATCAGGTAGCGGAGCAACTGACTTTCTTTCTCAGGCCGCAGGTTACACGGGCCTTATGTCTGCGGGTGCTTTGGGCACTGTCGCCTCATCAATCGATACAATACGCGCGGGAGTTAATGACGCTGCCGTCAGCGAGTTGCGCACCGATGCCGGTGATGCGATGCGATCGGCAGGTTCGGGACTCGGATCGCAGGTCGCCTCAATGATTGGGCAGGGCGTTTTCAACACGCTTGTCAGCCGCATGCAAAACACCAGCGTCGGCATGGCTCAGACCGAGCAGGTCGGCGTCGCCAAGGTCGTCACTGTGGGCCAGGTCTATAATCAGACGGTCGGGCACACGAAGAATGTTATGATCGGCAAAGAGTTGTTTATCGGCGTTGGCGGCGGCAAGGACGAAGATGGTAATGACATCCCGCCAAAATCCATCCTGATCATGAAAGATGACGGTACAATTGTTCTGAAGGGTGTACGCATTTACGTCGAGGCCGACAGCCACATTCAGCTCATCGCTCCGATGATCGATAACAATTAGGTTTGTCCATGCCCCAATTGGTCAATTACACCCCCTTCCCCAACTTCCGATATTACAGCCGGGACAGGAAAGATCGCGAATTTGGTATCATTGTCGTTAAAGCGACCTATGAGCTAGGCCCATCGGGGCTCCTCATGGTCGCAGAGGAGCAGGCACCAATGGTGTTCACTGACCTGTGCCATGGTGCCGTCAATGTGACTTCGCTTTGGCATCCGTCAGATATGGTGCCCAACAAGCCTGCAACCGACATAATCGTCAATGCCGTGGCAAGAGCACCCAGTGGAAATCCGCAAGCGTCATGGAGATGTGGTCTTCGAATAGAAGACGGTGAAGATGTCCGTCTGGAAAAATATCTTCGTGTTACCGGGCCGCGGTATTGGCAACCGCAATGGAAGCGAAGATTATCCGAAGGCGAAAAAAAGGAATGGCAGCGACATAGGCGATACTTCGATGGCTGGGTGCTATCGGAACCGACACCCGTAGCGGACGTGCCACTTCATTACGAGTATGCATTCGGAGGAGAAGTTCCCCAAGGGCAAGATGTAGATGGCAAGCCCCTGTTCGATACCGATCACCGAAATCCCCTGGGCCGTGGCAAGGTCGATCCCGAATGGACGGACCACACCATACAAGTCGCAGCACCGCAGATAGAAAGCGTGCATGAACGGGTGTCAGATCCCTATGAGAAAATGACCCCGCAAAACCTTGGTCCAATCCCGCCCGCGTGGTTGCCGCGTCGCCCACTAGGTGGAAATTATGACCAAAACTGGAAAGATAATATCTGGCCAGCCTGGCCCCCCGATTATGATTTTGCCTACCACAATTCGGCACATCCGGACCTCATCCTCGACCCCTATCTGAAAGGTACAGAGAGAGTGATCCTGAGCGGATTAAGTGCCCAATTCGATGAGGTGCGCTTTCACCTTCCAGAGGGACAGCCGATGGTTGATCTTGTCGCACCAGACGGCCGGGAAGTTCAGCAACCCATGGTTCTTGATACCGTGTTTCTGGATATCGCCGCCAGGAAAATAGAGGATTGGCGCGTCTATTTATCATGGCGCCTCAACTTCGAGGTTGACCGTTTTGAACAGGCCAAAATCTTCTCTGTGAAAACGCCTCAAGTCATTCAGAAAACACCGGAAGGAGCATGACATGAACCAGGCCATGGTTTCGGCTCGACGTTGCCCCTCTAACGTCATTACTTCGACAGGCCCAGATGTTTGCAAGACGCCGGTTGGTTCAAGTGTCGAAGACGTTGCCTATTGCTCGATGGTCAATCTCGAGAGAACCGAGCGCTTCACCCCAACCGTTCGAAACAACGGGAAGTTCGACTGCCAACTGAACTGCGCCGTGCCGAACGTAACCGGACATGAGCCGGGCGTTCTCAGGGGAACCGTCAACCCCGGATATAAAGGCTGGGCGCTTATCGAACAGGGCTCCAATTTTAGCTACTCCATGGGATTTTCGACATGGCATCATCGGCAGGAAGCCTGGATCAACCGTTCCGATCCCGGACCACAAGAGCCGCAGAAATCTATTGGGTCCTTTGAGCCCACCTGAGAGCCAACGCCCCCCTTTAATCTATCAGGAGCCTCACGATGAATGACAAGCTCGACGGCCAGGCGGGGCGAACGCCAGAAATGCTGACGGGTCTCAGCGGTGATCTAGTAGACGAGAGGCTTGTACCAGAGCCACCGGCAGGTAAAAAATACCTTCGACGTCGCGTGCTTATCAACGGCCAGGAACGCGATTTAGAGGGTAGTTACCTTGCAAAGCGGGACGGTAATGCGCGAGCATTGCTCGTCGTTGATGCAACTGCTCCACCTACGCCGAATTATTCAACGGTTTTAACGCAGGAGGCGAGAGAGCTTGCTGCGAGGGAGGGGCTTTCTGAGGCAGAGGCTCAAGCCGCCCTCATTGAACTCGCTAACGCCGCTCAGTGGTATAAGGACCAAGGAATTTCAGCTCCTAGAGTTGAATACAACTTCAATGCGTATCAACGCGGTGAGGCGCTGACTTGGAGCGGAAACGTCGTGGGGAAGACGTTTGATCAAATGGGATCTACAGCGGGCGATATGGTCGCGGGTGGAGCACAAGGCTTCTTCGTTGATACTCCTAAAGCAATTTACCAGATTTTTCGACATCCGATCGAAACGGCGAAGGGAATATGGCACGCGGCTACGAATTTAGGAGAAACGGTCGATAAAGCCGTAGCTGACCTCAACGAGAGCGCGGAAAAAGGAGAAGCCGGTTTTGCGATCGGCAGAATGTGGGGAAACCTACTAGGTGGAAAAGCTATTGGCTCTTTGGGAAAGGCAGCACTAACCAAAGCTGGTTCTGTGCTTACGGCAGGTGAGCCAGTATCTGTCGCGAACGGCGAATATCTTGAGACATGGTGCGACTTCGTGGTGCCCGGAACTCTGACGTTTGATGGCTCCCGGTATATGGGTCTCAAGCTTGCTCTTCCCAGCGACTATATCAGTCCGCTTGGACCATGCCAGGTTTCGATGTTCGACGAGGTGTTTTCCAATCCGAAGTCAGGACAGCTTGTTTTCCACAATGCCGACGGCAAGGTAATTTTGTTCGATCGGCCGTTCAACTTCTTGCCATCGACCAATTCCGCTTATCCAAACTTGGAACTGAAAGCGCCGTGGCTTAAGCAACTGACCCTGAAAGAAGGGCGCATCACCAGGCACTTCCGGCAATATGATGACAAGATCTATCGGCTGGAAAAGATCACAGACCTCAATGGCTTCGACCTGCTCCTGTCTCGCAATGATGACGGATGGCTCGAGCGGGTTGACGGTCCTGATGGACTCTTGCTTCTGTTCAATAATGATGAAAACGGTCAGCGCCTTTCCATCACACTCGTCGGAACAGACGGCACTGAGCTCGAATTGGCTCGATATAAATACGATCAGAAGGGGCGTATGGTTTCCGCCGACTGCGACTATGGGATGTCGGTGCGGTATTCCTGGCATGATGACGCAGATCTGCTCTCCTCCTGGCATAACGTAACGCGGCAGTCGGAAACGCATTTCACCTACGATGTGGAAGGTCGGGTTATTCATACCCGCACCAACGGCATGTGGAATGACGACAGCTTTCGCTATCAAGACGGTGAAACGATTTATCTTCCCGGCGGAAATGAAGGCTCGGCGCAGCGCTTCCGGTACGATGAAAATGAGAACATCACCGAGGAAGTCGATCCGCTCGGCGGTACCGTTGCACATAGCTACAGCCGCGCTGGATTCAGGAAGGCGACAACCGACGCAAATGGCAACACAAACCGTACGAAATACGATCAACGCGGCAATGTTGCAGAGCAGACCGATGCAGAAGGCCGCACCACGACATTCATCTGGGGCGATAACAGTGAACTTCATCTTGTCATCGATGGTACCGGCAACCGAAAATCCTACCAACACGACACACATTCGAATGTCGTTGCCGAGACAGACGCCGAAGGCAATGTCACACGACTTGTTCGCGACAATCTCGGTCATATTGTCGAAACTCATTTTGCCAATGGTGCCGTCGAGAGTCGGACCTGGGACAAATATAATCGCCTGGAAACCATTACCAATACGAAGGGCAACACCACCCGTTTCGAATATGACGCGTTAAACCGCCTGATCGCAACGATCAGCCCGAATGGATCGGTAGCGCGACAGAGTTACCGGGCAGGCGCCGGTGGTTTCGATACCGTCAGCGAAATGGTTCGTCCCGATGGCATCCGGGTGGCACGAAGCTTTGATGGATCAGGCCAGCTTGCAAGCGTCACCGATGGCGAAGGCCGTCTCTGGACCTATCGCTATGGTGCTTTCGGCGTACTCGAGGCGATCGTTGATCCGAAGGGCGGTAAGATCAAGCTTGGCACGGATATAGAAGGACGACTGATCTCCGTTACCAATGCTGCAGGCCGCGTTTACAGCTATGAGCGCGATGCCGCGGGCCGTGTCATTCTGGAAGAAGATTTCGATGGCCGCGCCTGGCGCTATGGTCGCGATCCTGCCGGTCAGGTGACCGAAACGATCAAGCCCGATGGCGCAAAGCTGCGCTACGCCTACGACAAATCCGGTCTCATCAAGCGGATCGAGACGTTCACGGTCAAGGACGAGCCAGAGGATGTCACGCGCTT
The DNA here is from genome assembly GCF_033957725.1 of Agrobacterium sp. rho-8.1. Classification (NCBI taxonomy): domain Bacteria; kingdom Pseudomonadati; phylum Pseudomonadota; class Alphaproteobacteria; order Hyphomicrobiales; family Rhizobiaceae; genus Agrobacterium; species Agrobacterium sp. rho-8.1. Next base: position 30,575 of record NZ_CP192791.1, on the reverse strand, counting down.
CTGGTATGACGGGCGCGGTCTGCTGACGGGTGCCGAGAACAAGGCGGCGCTGGTCAAGTTCGAGCGTGATCGCAATGGCCGCATCATTGGCGAGACCCTGAACGGCAAGCGGATCAAATCGAAGCGGGATGCCATGGGCAACCGCATCCTGCGCGAGATCACAGGCCTTGGCGGTTCGGTTGTCGACTATCTGCGAGACCCTCTGGGCGCTGTCGAGCGCATGGTTGCCGGTGATACAGAGTTCACCTTCAAGCATGACAGTCTCGGTCGCGAAACCGAACGGCGCATGGGTGGTTTTAATCTGCTACAGCGCTTCGATGCCGCAGGTCAGTTGATCGCCCAGGCAGCAGGTCCAGCGGTTGCCAGCAATCTCGATGTCTCCCGCCTTGGCTGGACCATCCCCTCCTCTTCCGGTCCACGCTCGGCGCGCGCCAAGCCCGGCCAGATCCGCCGGCTTTACGAGTATGACCGCGCCTTTGCTCCCATCAGCATTAATGACAGCACATGGGGGGAACGGAAGTTCACCTATGACGACAATGGCCAATTGACGGATGCCGACGCCACCTTCGGATCCGAGCGCTACCAATATGACGAAGCCCGCAACGTGGTGGGTGCTTCCTCATCCATCTTGTCCGACCCTGCTGCGACACCCTATGGGCGGGAGTTCGACGAGACCTTCGGTTCTTTCATCCCTGCCCCCAAGCCGTCCGGCTGGCAGACGTCGCCCGGTGGCATCGTCCAGATTGCCCGTGGACCGAAGGGCGAGCGCATCCAGTTCAAGCATGATGACTGCGGCCGGCTGATCGAGCGGCGGGTGGAGCGCGACGGCTTTCGCCCGCAGCGTTTCCGCTATCGCTGGGATGTGCATGACCGGCTGGTGGCCGTCACCACGCTGGAGGGCGAGGAATGGCTGTTTCGCTATGATCCCTTCGGGCGCAGAATATCGAAGGTCCGTCGTTTTGCCGAGCAGGAGCGCTATTCTGCAGCCCTTCGCTGGCGGGGTCTCGTCGAAGATGATGGCGTCCCGATCGCCACCCGTCCGCAGGCAGACGAGACGGATGCCGAAAACACCGTTCCCACGGTTGGTACTGCATATTTGTGGGATGGCGACCATATGGTGGCAGAGGCACCACTGCGGCTCGATGGCCACATTGCCTGGGATGAAGCCACACATTGGCACTTCGAGGAGAACAGTCATCTACTGCTGGCCAAACAGCTACCGTCCAGGGAGATGCTTGCGATCGTCTGCGATCATCTGGGTACGCCCAAGGAGATGTTCGACCAACAAGGCAATCTCGTCTGGGCGGCCGATCACCATGTATGGGGCGCCGTTCGTGCCACCCGCACCTATGGTGCGCTTGCTGCAGCGCCAAAGCATCAAAGAGAGCCGGATGAGTTGTTCTGCCCTTGGCGGTTTCCGGGACAGTATGAAGATGCAGAGACAGGTCTCTACTACAACCGACATCGGCACTACGATCCGCTGACCGGGCAGTATGCCAGCCCGGATCCGATTGGGCTAGCCGGTGGAGATCGGCCGCAAGGGTATGTCGTTAATCCAACAACCCAGACCGATTATTCGGGTTTAGCTGCGAATTTGTCAAAGAATCCATTTTCGTTTACCCAGACGACTGCCAGCCCAAGGTTTAGTGCGGAAGGTGCATTCAGTGGCAAGACGGTAAACGATGTGGCACAAATGTTGAGAAAAGGCGAACTTACGCCCGAGCAGATCCCGGTACAAATAATCGTAATTAATGGACGAAACCTAGTTGTAAACACACGTTCGTCACTTGCGCTTCGTCAAGCAAATATTCCGGTCGACCGTTGGAAGTTGATTGATCTATCCTCAGATTCCGCAACACAAGCCGACATGGCAGCACGTCTTGCCCGAAACGGTTTGTCCGACTTTGGCACCCCATATATTCGAATCACCGGGTCCGGCTCAAAAGCTAGCACTTATATAAGTTCAGGAGATAACTAATGGAAATCATCTGGGACTTTCCCTCCCCACCCACATCTCTTTATGACGGTCCTGTCTTAAAAAGCCAAGGCGGTCGACAATTTTCGCTTGAATTCTCTTTCGAGAACGAAAGAGGTGATATTGAAAATAAGTGCTTCACGTTCAAAAACGTATGGGCTTATAGGTGTGATTTTCTCTACGCGATCCGACGGGATCTCATGGAAAAATCATACGGCAAACTCGTAGAGCTTCCCAGTCACGCTTGGCTGGAAGAAATAAGATACAAAGAGGGGCAGTACGGCTCTTCTGCGGTATTCACAAAAGTGTTCGTAATTACATTTGACGACGGTCCTTGTTATCAGTTTCTTTGCGAACAAGTCTCCGTTACGTAGTCAACCTAAATAGCCCCTGACCTGCCACTGAAGTTTCATCCGGCTGCGATTAGAGCCTCGGCGGTTTTTGATACGCCAAATGGCGCGGTGGGAGCAACCGGCGGAAACGCGAAGCTTCCACTTTGCGTAGCGTTGGAGCCGGTTGCGGCGATGATCCCGGCATAGTCCGCCGGGGTCTGGTATCCGAGCGATGAGTGCGGCCGGAAATTGTTATAGTCGTCGGCCCATTCCGCAATGGCGCTGCGGGCATGATCGAGCCCAAAGAACAAACTTTCATTGAGCAGTTCGTCGCGCATGCGGCCGTTAAAACTCTCGACATAGCCGTTTTGCATCGGTCTTCCCGGCGCAATGTAGTGCCACTCAACCTTGTGATCCTTCGACCAGGCAAGGATGGCATTCGAGGTTAGTTCGGTCCCATTGTCTGAGACAATCATGCCGGGCTTGTCCCGTCGCTCGATAAGCGTCGTCAGTTCTCGCGCGACACGGCGGCCGGAGATCGATGTGTCCGGGATCGCCGCCAGGCATTCGCGCGTGACATCGTCGACCACATTGAGGACACGGAAGCGTCTGCCGCAGGCGAACTGGTCGTGGACGAAATCCAGCGACCAGCGGGCATTTGCCTTTGCTTCAACGAGGATCGGCGCACGCGTACCGACAGCACGACGCCTCGCTTTCCGCTTGCGCACGGAAAGACCTTCCTCGCGATAGAGCCGGTAGATGCGATTGATACCAGACGGCTCTCCGTCTCGTTGAAGCAAGACGAACAATCGACGATAGCCGAACCGGCGGCGCTCATTGGCCAGATCGCGCAACTTTGCTCGCAGCTCTAACTCAGGTAGTCGACTGGATCGATAACGGACTGTCTTGCGGTCGGCAGATATGATCTGGCAGGCCCGCCGCTCCGAAAGCCCCATTGTGACCTTCAGATGCGTGACGGCTTCACGCTTGGCGGCGGGCCCTACCATTTTTTTCCAAGAAGCTCACGAAGAGCGGCAACATCCAGCATCTGCTCGGCCAACAACTTCTTCAGCTTTGCATTCTCGTCCTCAAGCGCCTTCAGACGCTTGGCCTCCGACACCTCCATGCGGCCGTATTTGGCCTTCCAATTATAAAAGGTCGCCTCGGAAATTCCGTGCCTGCGGCACAGGTCGGCGGCCTTAACGCCCGCCTCCTGCTCCTTCAGCACACCAATAATCTGCTCTTCCGTAAATCTCTGCTTCTTCATAAGTCCGTCCTCGATGAGCCGGACTATAATCGAATCTGGAGGAAATTCTCAGTGGCAGGTCACGCAGGATTGCCACCGTCAGTTTCCCCTCCATCCGCTTTGTCGTTACCGCTATAGATATCTAGGTCCAAGGCTAGCCCACGGACGCCGATGGCAATCAAGGTCTGGGGCGAGATAACCAAACCCTCGTTAAAGCTTGATAGAAAAAGTCCAGCAAAGATTCGCCCCCGGTAGCGGGCTGCGAAATCCCTCCACATGCCGACGTCCTCGCTAAGACCGGAGAAGAGTGAATGTATCTAGGGTCGGAACAAAGAACAGCTCCAAATCGTACGCTAAGATCGAACGGAGCGTGAACCTTCATCGTGGACCTGCATGATAGTCTGTCGACTTGTTGCAAGTTTCCTAGCGAAGGCTGAAACGTAACGGGTTTTCTCCCCGCACATTGCCCGCTGTCGCTTGATCTGTGATCGAAGTTCCATGGAGAAGCGATAAGGAGCTTCTCCATGGATACTACATTGGAGGTTCTCACGACGCGGCAGAGCGGACGCGAGGTGCATCGTCAATCGCCTGATGAGGTCAAGTCACGGATCGTGTCAGAAAGTTTGCGGCCGGGTGTGACGGTGAATGAGGTCGCGGCCCGCCACGGGCTAAAGGCCAATCAGCTGTCGATCTGGCGAACACTGGCACGAGAGGGCAAGCTGGTTCTGCCTGAGCCGGAAGACGCAGTCGAATTCGCGGCCGTGGTCGTCGAGACGCCCGCGCTGGAGCGGTTGAATGTCAAACCAGTTTCCCTCACCGAAATTGTTGTTGGCCCGGTCACAATCCGTCTTGAGGAGGGTGCGTCTGCGGCTCGGATCGGCGCCGTCGCGCGTGCCTTGGTGGCGACGACATGATCTTTCCATCGAACCGCGTACGGATCATGGTGGCAACCAAACCCGTGGATTTCCGCAAGGCTCATGACGACTTGGCGGCGTGACTTGCGTTGACTGGCTTGCCTGCATCTGACTCGAACACCGAAAGACTGCCACATCATTCCGTGAATGCATGGGAAGAAGATCAGGCAGGCTGAGATCGCAATTACCCTTCGTCGCTACCGCTCGACGATCTGCCGGACCTGCGAATGAACTTCTGGTAAGATTTCGACGATGTGATCGCCGAAGCCCAATGACTGCATAATTACCTGATCTGCCGATATCGGACCAATTGCGGAGCCGAGCCGAATTGCTGACTGCTCTGGCACGCCGTGAAAGCCTGACGATCCGTCAATTGGCTCTGCGTCTTGCCGCCGGTCGCGGTCATCATATCGTCCTTGGCACGCCAGTCGAGATTGCCGACCGTATGCAGGAATGGTTTGACGGACGCGCCGCCGATGGCTTCAACGTCATGCCTCCCTTCTTCCCGCAACGCCTTGAGGATTTCACGCTGCTGGTTGTCCCGATCCTTCAGGAAAGGCGCCTGTTCCGCACCGAATATGAAGGGTCAACGCTGCGCGATCATCTCGGTTTGGCGTGCCCGCCGCTGTAACGACGGCTGGCGCCACCAATTCAGTCGATACGGCCGCCCTTCACGTCAAAGACGTGCAGTTTCTCCGGCGGCAGGCCGACCGTGATGGACTTGCCCGGCTGCAGAAGGGCGCGATCTGATGAAAACAGCTTGAAGGGCATTCCGTGGACTGCCAGATGCAGGATGATGCCAAGGCCAGTCGGCTCGACAAGGTCCACCTTGGCCTCAATACCTTCTGCGTCAGGAGCGACCACGACGTGTTCGGGTCGAATTCCGAGCGTTATAGCCTCGCCGTCCTGAACGGCAACCTGCCGCCCCAGTGGCATCACACTGCCATCCGGCAGTGCCATGGCGCTTCCATCGGGCTTTTGCATGCACCGGCCTTCAAGGAAGTTCATTCCTGGTGACCCGATGAAGCCTGCGACGAAGAGATTGGCCGGACTATCGTAAAGATCGAGCGGCGCGCCGATCTGCTGCACATATCCGTCATTCATCGCAACGATCCGGGATGCAAGCGTCATCGCTTCGATCTGATCGTGGGTCACGTAAACGGAGGTGGCGCGCAGATCTGCTTGCATGCGCTTGATTTCTGCCCGCATCTGCTCGCGCAGGCGCGCATCCAGGTTCGAGAGCGGTTCGTCAAAGAGGAATGCCTTTGGCTGGCGCACGATTGCGCGACCCATCGCGACGCGCTGGCGCTGCCCGCCGGAAAGCGCCTTTGGACGCCGCGCCAGATAGGGGTCCAGCCCAAGCTTGCCGGATGCTGCGGCGACGGCTGATGCGATGACCTCCTTGGGGCTTTTGCGCAGACGCAGACTGTAGCTCATATTGTCTGCCACAGTCATGTGCGGGTAAAGCGCGTAGGACTGAAAGACCATGGCGATATCCCGGTCCTTCGGCTTGAGATCATTGACCAGTTGCCCGTCAATGGTGAGCGTACCTGAAGTGATCTCCTCAAGACCCGCGATCATGCGCAGAAGCGTGGATTTTCCGCAGCCGGATGGACCGACGAGGACGACGAATTCGCCATCAGCAATGGAAAGATCGACACCGTGCAGGACGGGATGGTCACCATAGGATTTGGCGACGCGATTCAGCTCGATGGAAGCCATGGATTATCCTTTCACCGCACCGGCCGTCAGGCCCTGCACGAGGTATCGTTGAATGAGCAGGAAGAAGAGGCATGCGGGGATCAACGACAGCACGCCTGCCGCCATCATCTGTCCAAAGTCGACCGAGAATTTTGACACGAAGGTCAGCAAACCAACCGGGAATGTGGCGCTTTCGTTTCCGGAAATCAGCATCAGGGCAAAGAGCAACTCGCTCCACGCTGCCGTGAAGACGAAGCCGAGCGTCGCGGCGATACCCGGCAGGGTTAGCGGCAGGATGATCTGCCGGAACGCCGTGAAGCGACTTGCACCGTCAATCATCGCCGCTTCCTCGAGGTCTTTCGGAATGCCGTCGAAGAACGACTGCATGAGAAAAGTCGCAAAGGGTACGTTGAACGCCGTGTAGACAATGACGAGGCCCGTCAGGCTGTTCGTCAAACCCAAAGGCGAAAGCATCTTGAAGATGGGCGCCACGAGCATGACGAGCGGAAACATCTGCGTGACCAGCATCAGCCCGATGATCCAGAATTTGCCCCGAAAGCGGAAACGCGACAGTGCGTAACCGGCAAGCGAGGACAGGATGGTCACCGCAAACGCTGTCGAGCCGGCAACGATGACGCTGTTTTTAAAGAAGGTGGGAAACGCGCTGTTTTCGATAACGTACCGATAGTGATCGAGCGTCGCATGCGACGGCCACATCCGCACACCCTCACTATAAAGAAGGTCGTTGGGCGTGACCGACACCTTGAGGAGCCAGAAAAGTGGGAAGAGCGCAAAGAGGATGTAGATAAGAAGCGCGAAGCGATGCGCGATGGTGAGAAAAATCCTGCCGGTCATAAGTCAATCCTTCTCGATGAGGCGCTGGCGCATGATGACGATGACCATGGAATAGGCGAGCAGAAGCACCAGCAGAGCCAGCGCGATGGCGGATGCGTAACCGAAATCGAGCCTCTTGAAGGCCTGCGTGAAGATGTAGCTTGCAACGATCTGCGTTCGGTCAGCCGGTCCGCCATTGGTCATGACGATGATGAGATCGGCGAAATTGGCGATCCATACGGTGCGCAGCAAAACGGTGATCGCGATGGTGGGTGCCGCAAACGGCAGTGTGATGGATGTGAAGCGCTGGAGCGGCGTTGCGCCATCGATCGATGCGGCCTCATAGAGATCACGTGGAATGGCCTGAAGGGCGGCCAGCAGTGTGATGGCAAAAAACGGAATGCCCCACCAGACATTGGCGATGATCGGACCCCACATGGCCAGATGCGGATCCGCGAGAATGTTGTTGGGCGCAGAGAGCAGCCCGAGCGACGTCATCCAATGCGGCAGTGGACCGATGACGGGATTGAACAGCCATGCCCAGTTGAGCCCGGCCAGAAACGTCGGCACGGCCCATGGCAGGAAGACAAGCGCCTGCACCACGCCACGGCCCGCAAAAGGCTTGTCCAGAAGCAGGGCCAGAATAAGCCCGAAAGTGAATTGTAGAAAGACGGAAGCCCCGGTCCACCAAAGCGTGTTCTTCAGCGCGCGGTAAAAAGCGACGTCCTGCGACAGCTCTCTGAAATGGTCGAGCCCGATGAACCCGCCAGAGAACGGGTTGAGCAGTTGAACGTCGCGAAAGGCGTAAGACAAGCCTAAAACCAGCGGCACCATCATGACCGTGATGATAAGGATCAGGACGGGTGCACTGTAGAGCCACGGCTCGGCGGCTCTTGCCAGACGCTGCAATGCGGGTTTACGCGGAGCCACTGGCCCGGCGCTTTGGGTATAGGACATCAGGTGCTCCCCAGCGAAACACGGCGAACGGATGCGCCACGCGCTGATCTCGTTTGTTTCTGAACCGAAGCGGTGATCAGACAGCGCGCTGATCTTCACGCGCTGCCTGTCTCGTTTATTTCGATTTCAGGAACTTCTGCTGAGCCTTCGTCATGTAGTCAGCCCACTGCTTGGCGAGTTCTTCCGGCGTGATGTCACCCAGAAGAGCCTCCTGCGATGACTTGATGACGAGCGAGTCCTTGAAGAACGCGAATTCTTCGAGATAGGTCGGCATGGTCGTTGGTACGGCATTCTTGTCTGCCAGCTCCTCGAACCAACCCTTGAACTGCTCGCTGGCATAGAACGGATCTTTTTCGGCCGAGGTGTGGACGGGTAGCGCACCGGTTTTCTTGTTCCACTCGATGTTGCCTTCCGGCCCTTCCAGCGTCTCGATCAACTTCCAGGACAAGTCCTTGCTCTTTGACGACGCCATCATAGACCAACCTGCAAAGCCGATTGTCGGGAAGGTCTTGCCATCAGGACCCTTTGGCATCGTCATCACGCCGAAATCTTCGGCCTTCATGCGCTGGGCAATGGCAATCAGAGCATCCGGGTCCTGATCGAGGAACGCGCATGTGCCGGAATAGAAACCGGCCACGATCTCATTGAAGCCCCAGTTGACGCTGTCCTTAGGCGCATAGCCGTTCTTGTAGAGATCGACGAGATAGGTCAGACCCTTTACCCAGCCGGGACTGTCAAAGGTGGACTGTCCGTCCTTGGTGAAAAACTCGTTGGAGCCGGCCATCGACGCGCCGAACATAACCCAGCCATTCAAGCCGCCCGGACCGCCGCGCAGGCAATATCCGTATTTTCCGGGGATGGCAGCAACCTTCTTGGAAGCATCGGCAAACTCTTCCAGCGTTTTGGGCAGTTCCTTCACGCCTGCCTGCTCAAGCAGCTTCTTGTTGTAGAACATGGCACGCAGGTAAAAACCGTAGGGCAGCATATAGGCTGTGTTCTTGACGTCGCGGCCAAGCTCCAGCGTGCGTGCGCTCAAACCGGCGGTGTGTTCCCACTTTGCCAGATAGGGCTCAAGGCTCTCGAGCAAGCCATTATTGGCGTAGAGCGACAGCCATGTATCGGGCATTTCAATGACATCGGGAACGTCGCCAGCCGAAACCATGGTGGCGAACTTCTGGAATGCTTCGCTCCATGGAAGGGAGACGATCTCGACCTTTGTGCCGGGATTGGAGGCTTCGAATTTCGAGACGAGGCCTTTGAGGGTCTCGGTGCGCTCAGGGCTCGTGATGACTTCCACGAGTTTCAAGGTCGTGTCCGCCAGTGCCGTTCCGGCCATCAAGACGGTAAAGAGTGTTGCTGCTACCAGTTTTTTCATTGCGTTCTCCCGTTTTTTGTCGTCGTTCGTCAATGCGTCAGGCGGCGGCAGATGCCTCCCGGATCGCAGGTTCAAGATCGTTCCAGAGCGCTTCAGTACCCTCAAGACCGACATGCAGGCGCACGGAGCGCGGGCTGATACCGAACGTATGCGCTGAATTCGGCTGCGCCTTCTGTTCGAGCACCACTTCGCCAGGGACGATCAGGCTTTCATGTCCTCCCCAGGAAACACCAAGTTTGAAAAGTTCGAGACGGTCGGCAAAGGCCCTGACATCCACGCCCTCGCGGAAGATGAATGAAAACAGGCCGGATGTGCCGTTTAGGCCGGGCGGCAGCCGGTTGACCAGACCGGGATGGCAAACGGTTTCGACGACATCGAGCGCCTGAAGACGCGATGCGATTTCAAGCGCCGATTCCTGATGCGATTTCATGCGAATGGGCAGGGTGCGCAATCCGCGGATTAAAAGCCAGGCATCGAAGGGAGACATTTTGCCGCCCAGATAGGGATAGGCTTCGGCACGGATGGTATCGATCATGGCTTTCGAGCCCGCAACGATGCCGGACACCACATCGCTATGGCCGCCGAGATACTTCGAGGCAGAATGCACGACCAGATCAACGCCAAGCGACAGAGGCTTTTGAAAGATCGGGCTCGCCCAGGAGTTATCGATCACCGAAACAGCACCGTGACGGCGCGCAATTGCGGCCAGTGCCCCGACATCATGCGCTTCCATGACCCAGCTCGTCGGGCTTTCCATATAGAAGAGCTTTGCGCCCGGCATCGCCTTTTCAACGGCAGCCTCATCCCGCCCGTCGACATAGGTGACGCCGATGTTCATGCGCTTCATCAAGGTGCCGAAAAGACGGAAGGCATCCGGATAGACGTGGCGCACAGCGACGATACGGTCCCCCGGTGAAACGAAGGAGAGAACCGTCGATGAAATCGCCGCCATGCCGCTGGCAAAGCCAAGCGCATCCTCCGCACCCTCGAGCTTCGCTAGCATTTCCTCAAACATCCGGACCGTGGGATTCAATCCACGCGTATAGACGGGCCGATTTCTTTCGCCGCGGTAGGTGGCGACCATTTCGTCATAGCTTGAGAAGGTGAAAAGAGAGGTCTGGACGATGGGCGGCACCACGGCCTCAAAGGGATGCGTTGCATCATGGGCAACGATGAGAGATGCGGGATCATAGAGATCGTTGCCTTGGCTCATTTGGACATGTCCTTGATATCTTCCTCGACAATGGCGAGGATTTTCAGCGTTTCTTCACGCGCAGAGACGGCATCTGCTGCGACTATCGCGTTGAAAAGCGTGCGGTGGAACGGAAAGGAGCGTGATGCAAAATCCGGTCTGTCGAAGGGTTTCAACCAGAAGCGCTCGAAGCCTTCACGCATCTGCTCCAGAAGCTGCTTGAACAGCGAATTGTGGGTGGCTTCATAAATAGAGAGGTGAAAGGCGAGATCGGCCTTGCCTGACGTGCCCTCGGCAAGATGGACGCGCTCCATCTCCTCCAGCCGCAGGCGCATGGTTTCGATATCCTCTTCCGTTCTGCGACGGGCTGCAGCCATGGAGGCCTCGACCTCTATTCCGCGGCGCACCTCCAGCGTCATCAGCAACGCATCACGCAGGCTTTCCGCTTCAATGGAAATGGGCATGTGAACGGTCGCGCTGGAAATCGGCTTGAGCAGGTAGTTGCCGCTACCCTTACGGCTATCGATAACGCCAAGCGCCTGAAACTTGCGGATGACCTCACGGATGGTGGAGCGGCCGACGCCCAGAGCGGTCATGAGTTCGCGCTCGGCAGGCAGGCGACTACCAGCTTTCAGCCCTGCCCTGTCCACGAACTCGGCAAGTGCGGCCTCGACCTGGCGCACCCTGTTCACCGCGGGCAAAGGCGTCATCAGGTAATTGTCTGCCGACTTGTTCATTCCGAAACCCCGACCGCCCAGTCAATAATTGGTCTGACATCTTACCGATTATCAGATGGTGAGAAATTTTCAAGATGGATTTCAGTTTTGCACAGTGATCGGTGACGACCCGGGTGCAGCTCGGATTTTGGGATCGAAGACGTTCAACGTTGCGAATACCCAGATTGAAAGCCAGACGATTTGCATATAGATTGTTAGAATGCTTGATCATTCGTCCCGAAAATCCCCATCGACAGATCTACCCATGGACGCGCTCAGCGAGGTCTTGCGGGACTTTCGCCTGAGCGGCGTCAATTATGGGCGCTGTGAGCTGCGGCATCCGTGGAACATCGCGTTTCCTCAGCAGCCGCTTTTGCGCTTTCACTTTGTGAGCCAGGGGCCTTGCTGGATTTACACTGAGGCTCAAGGGTGGGAAGCGTTGAACGAGGGCGATCTGGTGCTGTTGCCGCAGGGCATTGCGCATCGCTTGGCGAGTGCGCCGGATGTTAAGGGCGATTGTCGCGAATCTTGCCAGATTACGAAACTGGAAAGCAGCGTTTGTGAAGTGGTGCGGGAGGGGACGGGGGCCACCGCCACCCTGTTCTGCGGTTCAATGGCTTTGGGCGAGCAAGCGCTTCATCCGTTGATTTCCTTGATGCCACCCATCATCCGGGGCTGTGATGTGGCGGGGAATGACCCGCTCATCGGACCTTTGCTGGCCGCCATGTCTGTCGAGGCATCTCAGCCACAAATGGGCAGCGCAACGGTTCTTTCGCGGATGGCGGACTTGCTGACGGCCCGGCTTATTCGCTGCTGGGTGAATTGCAGCGGCGCTTCGACCACCGGCTGGCTTGCGGCCATTCGCGACCCACATATCGGGCGCGTGCTATCAGCCATTCACCGGGAGCCCGGCCAGCACTGGACGCTGGAGAGCCTCGCTGTCGTGGCAGGTCAGTCACGGTCGATCTTTGCCGAGCGGTTCAGCGCAGTTCTCGGCGAAGGCCCGGCGCGTTACCTCGCTCGCCTGCGCATGGAGCTTGCTCGGGAGATGCTGTCTCGAAACGGCATGTCGGTAGCGGAAGTGGCCACCCGGTTGGGATATGAGTCGGAAGCCTCATTCGCGCGGGCGTTCAAGCGCGTGACCCACTCATCGCCCGGCATTGTGCGCCGCAGCAATTCCGGACGAATGGACATGAATTTAGGATTTTGAGCTACATATCATCCTGAGGGGGCTGGCTATAGTTGTCTGCGATGTAGGAGACACACAGAGATGACGGACACAACTTTACAGCTCGATGAGCCCATCAGCGATTCTGGAGCGGCGGAAGACACCGCGTGGACAGCGGCAACCTGGCTTGCCGTGCTTTCCATGGCCGCAACCAGCTTTGCTCTGGTGTCTGCCGAGTTTTTGCCAGCCGGACTTTTGACGCCGATGGCGCGCGATCTGGGGATCAGTGAGGGCACTGCGGGACAGGTCGTGACGGCAACAGCTTCCGTTGGTGCCATTACGGCTTTGTTCAGTAACGTGCTGATCGGCAAGTTGAACCGCAAGACGGTGCTGGTTGCTCTGACGGCGCTTGCAGTCGGCTCAAACATTCTTGCAGCCACGGCCGGCGAATTCTGGTTGCTGCTGGTTGGTCGCGCCGGATTGGGCATTGCACTCAGCGGGTTCTGGGCACTTTCCGTTGCCGTCGTCGCAAGGCTGGTTGGCACCAACGCCACCGGGCGCGGCATGGCCATCGTGACCCTTGGCGTCTCGCTGGCAACGATTGCCGCACCATCCATGGGCGCATTGATCAGCGATTGGCTAGGTTGGCGAACGGCCATGGCGATGACGGCCGGGCTTGCGCTGATCGCCATGCTGATGCAGGCCATCAGCCTGCCCACTCTGCCGGCAAGCACGAGCAACAGCCTGACCGACGTGTTCAAGCTGACACGGCGTAGGGGTATTCAGCTGGGCATGTTGGCCATTCTCTTGCTGATGACCGGGCATTTCGCGGGTTCGATCTATGTACGGCCCTTCCTGGAGCAGGTGACGCTGCTTGATACGCAATCGATCGCTCTTGCGCTGCTCGGTTTCGGCATTGCCTCAGTGATCGGCAATGTCGCCGGCGGACGGATGGCCGATGCGAGTGTGACGATGGCACTTGCGGTAACCGCTGGCCTGATGGCATCTGCGGCGCTCATTCTGGTTCTCGGCGGCGCTTATGCGGCCATCGCATTCACGCTGGTCGCGCTCTGGGGCTTTGCGTTTGGCATGGCACCGGTCGTGCTTCCGACCAATCTTTCCCGCAGCGCGCCGGACGCCCTCGAAGCTACCGGTAGCCTGATGGTGGTCTCTTTCCAGGTCGCCATCAGCATTGGTGCCGTTGTCGGCGGCTACGTTGTGGACAATTATGGTGCCGCAGGACCCCTTACCCTGACGGCCGTAATGGCCGCCACGACCGTCGCACTGGCGCTTATCCAGCCGCGCAATTGAAGGCTTGAACCAAGGCATCAATCCCCATCAGGGCGCGTGTGCTGATGGGGCGACAACGCCGCGCGTGATGTCGCGGCTAAACTCGGCGTATCGTTGTCGACGCTCTATGCCTACGTTGATGCCAAGGGAAAGCCCCGCGAGCGGGCAAGTGATCTGCTGCCAAGCAAGCGTCGAGCGAAGCGCGACAACAGCATACAGGGCACTGTAAGGTTAACCGGTCGGCTCATAGATGGCAACATATCACCCCTAATGGCGCGACCTGATCAAAACACCGCCATGCAATCCTTTGCGATCGAGGATAAAGAGCTGTCGGCTGACATATGCTCATTTCGCGAAAGGTATCGCGTTGTCCCGTTCGCGAGTGCCGGGTGGAAGGCCTTTGCGGTCGTCGTCAACCATCATTCCTCGGGTGGAGTAAGCCAGGCTGACCCAGAAGCGGTCCCACATCGCAGAACGCACGCCTGAGCGATATCCTTCGTGTTCGCTTAAAGCCTTGTCGCGCCAACGGTTAGCGATCTCGGAGGGTACGAGCGCGAAAAACATCGTATCGCCGTCCGTCGCATCAATCGACAGGAGAACCTTACCCCTCTCTTGGATGCTCTGCTCCAGCTCCTTTGTAGCATCGGCATATTGAGCCCAGACGAGGTCACGATAAGAGCTTATCGGTCCCGGTGGTTGTTCTCCAATGATCAGAGGGCCGAAAACAGCATTTGCGATAGGGCCGAGCGAAGTTTTGGTTATAATGCCAGCGTCTTGCCAGATCGAGAAAATATCGCTGGTGTACTTGTCTTCCACCGAGTGCAGCTTTCCGGCATTGTCCAACAGATTGACGGTGGCAAGAAATAACCGATGACGCGCAGAGTAATCCTCTACGCCGTAAAATCCGACAGTCTCCATATCCGTGGGCGGGTTGACCGCCATCTCCTGGACCCGCTTTACGATGGTGGGGTCACCTCTCGAGAAATCGGAGGCGAAGGCGATGATATCGGCATAATCTTCAGATGGCATTTCGGCTCCTGCAGATTGGGCTATAGAAAGGATGCAGAATAGGGCGATCAGCGAACCGTACCGCGCTAATATCTTAAGTTGGCTGATCACTTCGCTAAAAATCTCTCCTGAAATATATTGTCTCAGAAGTGGCGCACACTTCGTGACACAGCATAGACACCCTCTCACACCGATGACAGGATTATCGACGAGTGAGAATGCCGGGTAGGAAATGATGATACTTGCGTTCTGTGTAACAGCCGTCGTGGCGTCTGCAACGGTTCAACTGCCTCACGAAGTCGAAGCGTTTCTCGACCGCCGTGCTCAATGCGAACACTGGGCCGGAGAAGAACCATATGATGGTCCGCGCGCCAGAGAAATCGAGGCAGCAGTGCAACGACTGCGTTGCGATAGCCTAGAGGCGGATGAATCTCGAATACGCCTACGGTACAAACCAAGCCAATGGGTGATCAAAGCACTCGAACCAGAAAAGCCATAGGCTCCATTCGACAACTTGCACTCAAATGGAGAGGTGTGCTTTCGTCTGACCTAATCCTTGGCAAACGTTGTGGCCGTCTCGGCGGTGCTTACCATGGTATTGTAGTCAGACACCAGCCACTGCAAATCCTCGCCAGCCCCTTTGCGAGCGTCGCCTTTTGCCTTCTCCAGCTTTTCGTCCAAATCACGCAGCTTCGATAAAAGCGACGCCGGCTGCGATTCAAAAACGTGGAAGGAATCGGGATGCTCCAGTGAGTAATCGTCGAACTCCCGCACAGCGCCCGAATAATCATCAAGTGCTTGCTTGAAGTCAGACATCTTCACGACCGGGCGATCGTTTGTCGGCATCAAATCCATCACCGCTTCTGCACGAAACATCACGTTGCGGACGTGCCAGCGAGACTTCTTGCCCTCGCTTTTTTCCAACGCGGTCAGTGATGCCAGATCTGCTTTCACCTTCTCCGTGCGCAGCGCAGCATCTGCCGTCTTGCGACGCTCCTCAAATGCGGGAGCAAGCGCAGCTATCTCCTTATGGAATCCCTTGCCGGCTTCCATCTTATCGCTCTTGTAGTCCTGTCTCTCGTAATATTTGTTGGCGCGTTCAATGACTGGCGCAAGCTGCTGGTAAGTTTCGACATAGGCGGCCATTGCAGCATCGAGCTCTGGCATCTTGGGGGCTACCTGCGCAGCGGCTACCGCGGCAGAAGCCTCATCTCGGACGTCGTAAAGCGAGTACAGGCCGTAGATGATCCTTTCTTTGCCAGTGGGCCCTTTCTTCATGTCGACCCAACTGTCGTACCTCTCCAACGATTCTGATGCTCTGAGCGTCCGGTTCAAGAACTCAACATACGTGTTCAGCTTGGCTGTGACCTCTTCAGAGACCACGGCTTCCGAAGCAGTCTGCGAAAATGCCGGACGAGCCACGAACCCAACAGCGAGCGGATTTTGCAAAAGGAAAACAAGCGCGGTCGCGGCCATAAACGTCTTGAAAAACGGCATCAAAATCTCCCTGCAATTATGGTCTTACATTCATTTGAAAAGGCGCGAGGCCAATGGCTGCGGCCCAACTTTGGCGTATATTGAGCCATGAGAATAGATCAGCTGGTGACCGAACCGTTATCGCGGTTAACAGTGTTTAGATACGTTAACGAACGCGTTGATCAACCGGAGGACGATATTGGTGTTTAGGCACCACACCACAAGCTCGCCCACTTCTAAAATCGAGGATGCGACGGGTCCCCGCCGTCACGCCAAGATAGATCAGACCACCCGATATCAAAATCGCAAATGCAAATCGAACGGGATACCCATTGATCTGCTTGAGCAAACAACGGGATCATGTTGCAAAACTTCCGCTGGCCGCTGTGCACCTCTTGCATAGCAACTTTCGCGTGCCTAAAAAGCGCACAGATTCAATTCGCTGAGGGGACCAAATTCGTGGAACAGCAAGGTAGAAAAGCCAGCACGGGCCGACGCAAGGCTCTATGGGCGACCGCTGGAATTATCGCTGTTACTGCCACTGGTGTTGTCGGGGTCAAAATCTACTACGAGACAAAGGTCAGCGAACTTCTTTCCAGCAGCGGAGCAACGGCCGGTTCCGTCGATGTCGATTTTTTAGGCCAAATTCATGTCCGCGACCTGACATTACCTCTGGCCGACGGCAAAACGATAAGAATCGCGGCGATCGATGGACGGCCCAAGCTTCCGTTCCTGGACGGCGCGCTTGATATCAATGAAGTCGCGATCGATGTGCCAACGGGGACACTCTCGGTGGCACATGCGCGCATTGAGAATGCCATCGTTGAAGATGCCGTGCGCTCGGACGAACCAGGCGTTGGCAGTGCCCAATCTCTCGGAAAGCGCATCGAGCGCTTCGCGGCGACGCGGATATTCACCCCAGAGATGACACTTACGCAATCCATTGCCAGCACCGAGCAAAAAACCGTTTACAGGAACATCACGCTCTCAGACGTTGCCGATGGGCGGATCGCCAACTACACGGTGGACACTGCCAGCTACGACATCAAGATGGAATTGCCGAACAGTGCCGACGAGCCCAAACAAAAGCATATGGTCGTCTCAACCGGTGCCATCGTCGGCCAGGATTTCAATGCGGCTTTTATAGCGAGGCTTTACACTGAAAAAGCAGGTCCTCAAGACAAGGAAGCAAAGCCGGTCTATGGCCCTCTGTCAGTTAAAAATATTTCCTTCACTGAGGGCGACGGTCGTTTCAGCTACGACGAGATCCGTAGTGATGGTTTCACCGCCCGCATGCCAGCCGAGCCGCTTCTTGACACTTTGAAAACACTTGCGACGCTCGAAGCGAATGCTGAACCGTCACCGCAGGAACGACAGGCTTTTTTTGCCAAGGGTGTGTCTATCCTTGACATGATAGGCAAGAGCAACATGCAATTGCTGGGGCTCAAAGCAGACGTACCGAACGAAAGTGAGGGGTCGGCTGGTAAGCGTGTCATTGGCGGCATTGATCGCATCGACATGCAGATGGAGAGCCGCAAGCTTAGTTTTGGCCTTTATGGCCTGTCAATGAAGTGTGGTGACGACACGATCGAAGTGGGCGAGGCAAGCCTCAAAGGGTTTGACTGGAGCTCAACGATTGAGGGTCTTTCACAAATTGTCGGACTAGACGATACGCAGATCGAAACATCCGCTTTTACGCGCCTGATACCAGAACTGGGCAGAGTACGTGTCGGTGGTATCAATGTCGATGTCGCCACCCTGGAAAAGACAGACGAAACCACGGCATATATGCCTGAACGCGTTCAGTTCAAACTCAAGAATTTCGAGATAGGGCTGACAAAGCCCTATAACGGTATCCCGACCGATATTGAGATCAAGCAGGACGAACTTTCTGTTCCCATTCCGGTCGATTCATCGGAGGAGGTGTTCATTGAAGCGCGTAAACTGGGGCTGGAATCTCTCGCCCTGTCTTATGCTCTCTCTGCCGGATGGGATGAGCCGAACAAGAACCTGCACATCAGGGAAATCTCTCTCCGCAGCAAGGATTTCGGCAGTGTCAATCTTTCCGGATTGGTCAGCGGGTTTACAGAAGAGTTCTTCGCGTTCGATGTCGGCCGTGCTCAGGCCGCCCTCTTCGGGCTCGCGGGTCGTGAAGTAAAACTGACAATCAGAGACGAGGGTATGATGGCCAAGGCGATCAAACTTTATGCTCTGCAGAATAAAATGACCGAAGATCAGGTGCGCGGTACTTTGACAATGGTGGCCAGCATGATGTTGCAGCAGATTGCGGCCGAACAGCCCAAACTTCAGAGTGCAGTGGAAGCACTGGTTCGCTTCGTCAGCACTCCTGGAACACTGATCGTGACCGTCAAAGCCACCGGCTCAAACGGGCTCGGCCTTCTGGATTTGGTTGCTGCCTCTGAATATCCGATGGGCTTGCTCGACAAGGTGGATATTCAGGCAACCTCTGAGTAACAGCTTAAAATCAGAGGTATCCGCTGAGCTATCGTGATCTGGAGAAATGTTCGAAGAGAGCGGTCGGTTTCGCCAGGCCTAACGGCTTTTGCGAAAAGGAGTTTACGGAGAATGACGAAACCTACATCTTCTTCGCTCACTTCAGACGAAGTAGAAACCGAGCGGCTTTTCCTTGGCATCTTGGACGAGCGCAAGAGGGATCGGGAATCGGCCATACATTGGCGCCCCGTTAATCCCGATATACGCCATGAGAAAAAGCGACTGAACCAGCCGGTTACGTGTGTGGATGTGAACAACATATTTACTTGGCACCTGGACCAGCACACGGTGATCGAGAACGAGACGGATCCCGAACTGACAAAGAACCGTATCTGGCAAAGGCGGGTTGGCGTAAAAGAGAGCGGCAGACTGACCGAGGCACAAATTGCGGCGCAGGAAGAGCGGCTGGGAATTCGCCTGCCAATGCCGTGGCGCGACGTCTACAAGCAATTCAACGGTGGTTGGGTGGATACCTTGTATTGGGGAGATAGAAACAACCCAAAGAGCGATGATATCGTGCCCATTCCCCAATCAACACATCAATACCTTGCGTTGGAGAATGTCGCACCTCTAAGCGATCTTCTACATGTTGAATGGGAAGAGCTCGATCTCGGCAGGCTTGATTGCAGCAGCCTTGATCCACGCCTGATTGCTATCGCATGTGCCGGAAGCCAGGCTGTTCTGCTGGACTATCGCCAAGGTCCGCCGCCACGTGTCTGCAAGGCTTTTTTCAGCAACTACGATGACGATCCTTTGGCCGGGTGGGAAACAAATGAGTTTGCTTTCTGGTGGCCAAACATGGCTGTGTTTTTTCGGGGCCTCTACCTGCAGAACCGGACGGCGTGAACCTAAACCAAGCTCACTGAGCGCTTTGGGCTGAATCCGGACTTCACCTTTGGCGCTGGCTACTTTTGCAACGCGGCAAAATCGCATTTATCGTGTCGGGCAGAATTCGGAGTTTCGCTACATCGTTCAGGAGGGAGATGTGAATCGAATTGTGGAGGGCTTGGTCATTGGGCTTTTCAGCGGACTTAGTGTTTGGATTGGGCAAATGGTGTCAGGAAGATCCTGATTTTGCAGCGCTGCCAAAGTCAATGTAACCTATCGAGCAAAATCTTGAGATTTTTCGACCGAAACGATGTTAGGAAAGCCTATGGCCGATATTGACCTCCTTCTTCTAGACGGCACTGTGAAAGATGAACCTTCTCCGGAGACAAGCTTTGGAGGCTTACCTTCCACCGATGACAGTTTCTCTTGGCCAGCATGTAAATCCTGCGGCGGCAATATGCAGTTTCTCGGTCAGGTTCGACGCACAGGCGCGCAGAAGCTCTACTTGATCTTTATGTGTCAGAACGACCCTGGGGTATGCTGGGAGTGGGACGCAGATCGTGGCGGAAATGCTGTCGTTTGTACAGGCATTGATAATCTCAAAACTGCTGATGCTCCGTCCGAAGGCGAGGTCGTTCGCGCTGGCCTGCGATATGGCGCTCGTATCGAGCGAGTCCAGTCCTCGACCTATAACAGTGCCCGTGAGGAATGGGCCCAACTGGATTCTCGCCGTCAGCGTGACGTTCTCGGCCAGATTGGCGGAAATCCAGTTTGGCTACAGGGCGACGAAACGCCAACCTGCCATCACTGTGATAAGAAGATGGGTTTTGTAGCTCAGCTTGAAACTGGCCCACACTACGAGACGGAAATGAACTTCGGGGGCGGTTGCGGTTATCTGTTTGAATGCAAATGTGAAGGAGGGAGTGGCAAGTTCCTTTGGCAAAATTGATAACCGTCGTGAAACCCGTTCAATGACCACATTTCCAATTACGTCTATGACGATGTCTCCTCTCCGCCTGACGTGAACCGAGGAGACCTCATGAATATTGAGGCGCCATGGGATTTGGTCGAAGGAGTGGCGAGATTGGCTCTCATACGTTATTCCAACGCCACTCGCGTCGAGGCCGTCGATGAAAACAGCCATGCGCAAGGGCAGTGGACTACCAAAAGCTGGTCTTCAAAACCTTAATAACGGGAGACTTGCGCACCGGCCTGTCCGGTCGAAGGATGTGGCTCGGAAGCCGGTTCTTTCTCTTTCGGGCCCCGTACCGAGAAAAAAGAGAGCCGTGAATTCAATCGCGGCTCTCTTAGGGACGGGGAAGCTCGGGAGGACTCGACCTGTCAGTTGCCACTATAGCTAGCATTTCATGCGCCAAGCTTAACTGGCGCCCAGCGATCGAACCAGTCGCTTGAAGAGGCCTTCGCCCACCCCAGAGCCAGACGTTGACTCTCGTTTTCTGACCAACACTAACAAAAACAAAGACTTCAGCTTGAGAGCGCTCGCAATACCGCTTCCGGTTCTCTTTCCATGACACGCAGAAGCGTTCGGGCGGCGCCTGAGGGCTGTCGAGCCCCCTGCTCCCATTTTTTGTATCCTGATGGGCTTGTCCCGAGGAAAGCCGCCATTTCATCTTGTGTCAGATGCAGCTTTTGGCGGATCGCCTTGGCGTCTACGGTTTGCAGATCAACGGCAGTGACACGCATACCCGCAGGGTCCCTGCCCTGCGCATGACCCAGAGCTTCGGTCATAGCCTGAATCAAATCCTCGCCGAATTTTGTCGTCTTGCTCATGGTTTGCTCCTGTACATCGCTTTGATCGCCTTTGCGAACGCAGCAATCGCCTTGGCCTCGTCCGGCTTTAAATCCGTCTTTCCGTTCTTTCCGTAAACGAGAAGCGCATAGATTGGCGCATCGTCGCTACACCAGTAATAGATAGCGCGCGCGCCGCCTCGCTTACCTTTGCCCTTGGCGCTGAATTTCAGCTTTCGGACACCACTCGCACCCGGTATTTCATCACCAGCTTGGGGATTGGTCGCCAAAAAATCAATCACATCCTTGCGCTCATGGTCCATGAACAGAGCCGCTGCCTGTTTGATGAAGAGCGATGTTTCAGCAACTGTCTACATAGTGATTATAACCCATTGGGGTAGTTATGCTGATCGAACTGGCTTTTGTCAATGATCATCAAGCCGACTGCTTTTCGACTTCCCCGTGCAACCTCAGCAGTGCCATGACCATCAGCCCGAGCGAAAACTCGCCACGCGCTGCCCGGTTGGTGAGATCACGCAGATAGCCACCGGCGGAATTGATATGCCCTGCCCTCTCCAGAATACAGGCAATCGCCACCGCCGCATTTTCAGGTCCCATGGTTTCGCAAGCCTCCTGATAGGCGGACGGGCTGACGCCCGGCATTGATCTCACCACAATCGCGGCCGACATAAGATCGCGCCAACCACCCACAGGAAAGGCCTTCAGCGTCTCAGTTTGAGGTTCGCGTCTCTTGCTCGGCTTTTCGCCCTGCTCTCTTTCAGAGCGAGGTTCAAGTTCATGGAAGGATTCGGGTTTTGAATTCTGTATGTGCTGCTCAATATGAGCATCCTTAGTGCTATTAGATTGTGAATTTGACTGCGTATCCAACAGATTAAGGATTTCCTCGAGACGACGCTCCAGTTCGTCGAGGACGCTGGCGACGTCAGCGATGGTGGGGGAGCGTGAAATGCGAGCAACGAGGTCGATGTACATGGCCTCTATCGCCATCCAGTCGCCGTCAGCCCCTCCTCTATCGCTGCAGTGATCAGCTTTCGGACATCGCGGCGGCAGATTGTCAGGTTCTCTTTCGCCTCGCGGAACGCGGAACGAGCAGCAACGACTTTCTGCGCGATGACGGCAAACTCCTCAGACCGGGCAAGAATGGGCGAGCGGTCGAAACTGAAAGCATTCTCGATCTCCCCGGCACCATTGGTCTTGTCGCAAATTGTCTGGCTTAACGGAATGTTGACCATCGGAAGAGAAATTCGCGCTCCAAAAGTTGCGGAGCAATCCAATGATTATGAATGCCATTGCCAAAAAGCTCAAGCGCCAATCAAAGGGTCATTTCAAGGGACGGCATTTCGAGGCGTGGCTGATCGTGCAGGCAGTTACCTGGTATTTGCGATACCCACTCAGCTATCGGGACCTGGAAGAGATGTTCCGTGAGCGTGGCTTCCAATCATTCAACACAGCGCGACGAACCATCTCGGGTTTTGAGGCGATGCTATGGCTGCGGAAAGGCTTCGGCTTTTCAGGCGGCTGGACTGTCAACGACCAGAACGACTTGCTTGTGCGCCTCTTTGAAATTCAAAAGGTTAACAAAGCGTGAGGATCGCTGCATTCAGCGGATAAGCCCCGCCTAGGGCGATGTTTGCGACAAGCCCCTCAAAAGACATTCAAGGCAGAGTTGGTTGTTAGAGAGATCCATGTCTAGAGTTAGGTTCGAAACTTGACCAGTAAAGCCGAGGGAGCAGCGAGGGATCCCTCTTAAGGAAAGGAAAGCCGTGCTTACCTTGTGTCGGTTGAGTATTACCAAAGTCCCCGATCAGGGCCTTACGCGGCCTGCACGAAGCCACCCCTATCGAGAAACTAAAATGCATTGCAATTTAAGCTGAGACCCGCCTCGGAGGGTCTTTCTTTGAATCCATTTACAACGCGTTTACACCTGTCCTGCGACAATAGCACAAGCGCGAAATGTATTCGATACGCGCGGCATTGACCAACTTCGCCCGTCACACTCGGCGGGTTTTTGCTTTTCAGGTTAACGACTGTTGATCTGACACGATCCACCAGAACAGCTGGGCAGGATCGCGGCAATACTACCACACATGGTTATGTAGAAGTACGGGCGCCGGATAACCGCGGTTCGTCTTGCGTGTGAAAATGTCAAAAAACGCCTAGTGTTGTGTCTTGCTTTGGCCACGGCAGCCAATTCCGCCCCAGGTCCGCGTGAGACACACGTCTCCGAACAGAGTGGATGTCATGCATGCGGGAACGACCCTTGAACCTGAAACCAAAAGAGAAAGTGTCTCATTTCAACCGATTGCTTGGGGTCAGCTGACCACATCCATAAGCTATTGTATTATATGACTTTCTTTAATTCGGCGCTACAATACACGTGTAACAGGCCTCACGACGAGCAAACTAAATATTTGTGATTGAAGCTCAAAACGATAGTTTGTCGGTGGTGCGCACCTTCTTCGGCTATCTGGCGAAATTTTCTTTGACTGCGAGGTCGATGCAAGAAAACTTATGGCGATGATGTTCCAATTGAGACTAAGCAGGGTAGGGTAGTGCATGAACCTCGATAGGAACTAACCCCTTTTGCGCTGAAGAACCGCGGTTCATGACAAAACGTAGCCTGCAAATCCCGACAGGCAAATGGTCAGATCGAACTGCGCACTCAGTTGTTGCGGAGCTGTGAATTCCTAACCCCGTATAACAGTGCAATTATGCCATTATAATAATATGATCGAAACGATCCAATTTGGGATCAAGAACTCTCGAAATGAAATTCAAGCTGATAAGGCGCAAGAAGCATAGGCTTTCGGTTACCTCTAAACAAAAGCTGCTGTCAGATGTGGTTCAAACGAGATGAGAGGCAGATATGACCGCTGCAACGACCGTCATCGTCGAAAACGGAAAATTGCAGCCTGCCCAAACAGTCATCGACGAGGGCAATGGCTAATGCGCGTTGATTGAATTGTCCTTTCCGATATCTCGCTTTTGATCCACAATGCTAGGGCAATTGCACTGAACGTGGCCCCGAGGAGAGAAATCCCCATCCAGCCGAACCACGCGTAGGTTGTTGTGGCAGCAATAGCGCCGATGGCGCTACCAACCGAGTAGAACACCATGTAGCCTCCAATCAAGCGTCCGCTTTTTAGCGGGTTGAAAGCCACGATGGCGCTGAGATTGGTGACGTGAACGGCCTGTACCGC
The DNA here is from genome assembly GCF_033957725.1 of Agrobacterium sp. rho-8.1. Classification (NCBI taxonomy): domain Bacteria; kingdom Pseudomonadati; phylum Pseudomonadota; class Alphaproteobacteria; order Hyphomicrobiales; family Rhizobiaceae; genus Agrobacterium; species Agrobacterium sp. rho-8.1. The sequence goes on along the minus strand of NZ_CP192791.1, from coordinate 6,079 downwards.
TAAGTCCATCAAGATTATACCTACGAGCAGCATCACCATCGAAACCGGAAGGAGAGCGATTAGTCCCCAGGATGACAGCAAGAGCGCCAGAGAAACTCCTGTTGTCCATCGACCGTAACCTCCATCCGCAAGTCTTCCCGCGCATGTCGCGGCAATCGCTCCCGCCAGCCCAACCAGTCCAAATAAGCCTATTCTCGTGTGTGAATAGGAAAAGGGCGGGGCACTGAGCGGAAGGACAAGCGCGGTCCAAAACGTGCTGAAGGCAGCAAAGATCAAAAGTGCAAGCACGCCTCGATACAGCAAGCTCCGCTCTCGGAGAAACATTGTTGGAATGGAGAGTAGAGCGTGGGTATACGTCTCCGTATTCCGTTCCGTAGATTGGCGCGGCAGAATCGCCATGAAAACGATGGCCATGACAAGTGTGACAAGCGCAGATGTCAAATACACAGCCCGCCATCCGCTAATATCGGCAATTGTTCCTGCAAATGATCGCGCGGCAAGAATGCCTGTTACGATTCCGCTGGTTACCGCGCCGACCACCCTACCCCGCTGCGCCGGATTGGCTAGGGCCGCCGCCTGAGCGACCAGTGTCTGTACAACAGCAGCCGACAAGCCGACCGCACCCATACCTGCCAACAAAATCGCGTTCGTTCCCGCTGCTCCGACAATCAGAAGAGCGATCCCCAACAACAATGCCTGAGCGATGATAAGCTTACGGCGGTCAATGAGATCGCCAATCGGCACGATAAAGATCAACCCCAACCCATAACCGACCTGCGTCACCATCACGATGAGACCGACGGTGGCTGGCTGTATTCCAAGATCATGTGCCATCAGGTCGAGCAAGGGCTGCGCGTAATAGATGTTCGCTACGCTAAAACTGGCTGCGGCGGCGATGATGAGGGTCTGTAGTCCCGACAAGCCCTGGTCCCGCATTCCTGGCACGGCATTGTCTAACTTCTCTTCCATTTGGTGGCCCTCATGATCTTGTTTCGTGCCACTCCCAGACCACTTGGCTCAACACATTTCCAGTTCTAAGATAGAACCAGATTCTGAAGGATGGAGATGGGTACCGATGGTGAAACGTGTGAGCCTGTGGAATTCCGGTTGTCCGGTGGCACGGTCTCTCGATGCAATCGGAGACTGGTGGTCGCTTCTGATCATCCGCGATGCTTTCGATGGCAAGCGCCGGTTCGGTGAGTTCCAGAACGGGCTGGGCATCAGCAGAGGCGTATTGGCCACTCGGCTTGGTGATCTGGTAAGGCGGGGAATATTTGAAACCGCACCAGCATCGGATGGAACTGCGTACCGCGAGTATGTACTTACTGCAAAGGGGCGCGGGCTGTTCCCTGTCATCGTTGCACTACGCCAGTGGGGCGAAGATTTCCTGTTCACCGAGGGCGAGGAACGCTCATCAATCGTGGATCAAGAAACCGGAACACCAATCGCACGGCTCATTATTCGATCCGCCGATGGTCGATCCCTTGACTGGAGCGAGACGCGGGTCACAACTTGAACACTTAATTATTGGGATGCTTTTTTTTGGTAATGTTTCAATAATGGCGCGTCAGAATTATTGCCAGCAAGCTGCCTTTCTTCGGTCAAAACATTCGATCCATAAGCCCGTACGGAAACACTTGAGACCTATAGTTCCAAAGACTTCTATTCCGCGCTGCTGATGGACATTATTGCGTTCGTCGGTGTATGGCTGATAATATCCGACCTGCGCCAGGCTTGTAGGCACTGCTGTATTGGCGGCTGTCACAATCGAGGGGCCGATGGTAGAACTCAATAGTTCTGCAACCGCTCGTGATACAGTCGTCACGACTACGATCAATGATCGTTACGGTGCAGTTGTCAATGCGGACAAGCGGGTCCGGTACTTTTTGTAGCCTAATCAAACTTTCATCCATGTTCCATCGCCAGAACGCATTTGGAACTTATTCGATCAGGCCTCTCAGTCGGTTGCTGAAAATCAAGGTTCTGGTTGCGAAATGAGCGCGAGAACTTTGGCACGGAATGAACGGGTCGGTTGCCATATCGACGATAGAAGGGGAGAGATCACCCCAATTAACGGCAGAACCAAAACTCGGAATGGCGATGAGGCAAACACTGCCTTTGCGGCACGTATCGAGGAGCTAATTCATCTCATTTCTTACGGACCATTGTCGTCCTAAACGCGAGTCCTTACAGCCATTTTGATCGGATTTGATGCAGGGACTTTGAGTTAACTGATCGCTTGCCTTTAGGCTGACCAATGCCGTCCCCAATAATCCTTTCATCGGTGATATGGCAAGACTTACATTAGAGGACCACGCAGATACTCATCACCGACGTTCACATCGGCACAGGTTTCCAAACTGTCGATCACGAAATCCGCCTTGGCTATTGAATGACCGATCATGCAGTACGGAGAGCATCTTCACCATTTGCCTTCAACAATGCAATCACCATAGGCCCAAGCGAAAACTCCCCGCGCTCGGTCCGCTTCGTCAGATCGCGAAGATATCCACCTGGTGAATTAATGAAATTAGCCCGCTCCAGAATACAGGAAATCGCCACGGCAGCATTTTCCGGGCCCATCGCCGCACACGCTTCTTCATAGGCCGATGGACTCACTCCCAGCATTGATCGCACAACGATGGCAGCCGTCATCAGCTCCCGCCAATTCGATATTTTCCCACCCGGCCCATAGTCGTTGATCACCGGGCAGGCTCGCAGAACCATGGACAAGGGGAACGCCTTTAGCTGTTCTCCATTCAGCTTCGCCTTCGGCACGCTCATCGTTTTGGATTCAGCACCCAACTTTCCGCCCTGCTCTTTTTCAGAGCTAGGTTCAAGTTCATTAAGGAAATTGGTATTTGAATTCTGTATGTGGCGCTCAATTTGAGCAGCATTGGCGCTCTTATTTTGTGTATTTTTGTTATTTTCCAGGTATTTGACGGCTCGAGTATGCAGTCCCTTCATTTCTTCAAGCAGTTGCACCAGGTTTTCTCGCGTACCCTTTCGGGGAATCCGGGCCACAAGCGCGACATATCTAGCCTCTATCGCGTGCCAGTCCCCTTCAACCTCTTCCTCTATCGCGACAGAAATCAATTTGCGAACATCCCGGCGACACACAGTCAGGGCTTCTTTCGCGTTTTTGAACGCCGCTCGCTCCGCTATCACTGTCTGGGCAAGGACCGCAAGTTCTTCCGAACGCGCGAGCAGAGGTGACAAATCAAAGCCGTAAGCAGTGTCAATCTCGCCGTTGCTATCCTTGCGCGCAAAGCGCTTACCATTCGCGCTGTCTTTGCGAGTGATCAGGCCCGCCTGGACCAAGACGGCAATGTGTCGACGCAACGTCGCTCCTGCCATGCCATGAGCGCGAAGTCCCAGCTGAAGATTTGAAGGAAAAACGATCAGGCTGGCATCTTGACGGAGCTCTGTTTCGGGATAGAAACTCAATAGCGCATCAAGGACAGCTAAGCTATTTGACTGCACACCCAGCAAACTCATTGCTGCTGACGCATCTCTCAAAATCTTCCACTTATCCGCCGCTTTGCCAATCTTGATTTCGGCTGTGGCTGACTGTGTTTTTACAAGGGCAAGCGTCATTGGTCGCCGCCCAAAGGGCGTCGTTATATTTCCACTCTGCATCGTCTTTCACCTTTCAAAAGGCAAAAGAAATCAGCTCACCAAATCGGTGCCAAAAACTCTTGACGTAGATTCGTGAAAATGCGATTCTCTAGTTGCTTAGACATCGAGAAGGGCTTCCACGGGCAACCGTTGGGGGCCTTTTTCTTTTCCGCTTAGTCTCCGTGTTTCGTTGTCGGTTCACTGCGATACTCTTGGTAGAGTTTCGGCAACTGTTCGAGCATAAAGGCCGCGAAATCCGGCGTCGCCTTCCTGTCGATGATAATTTCGAGCCTGCTTTTGCTCTTGATTACCTGAGCAAGCCTGTCTCCGTCGGGCGTCGCTAGTACCTCTGGAATTCCGCGTGCAGTGCGAGCGGGCTTCAGCTTTGCCACAAGGGCCTTGAATCGGTCGGCTGATGGCAGAGATTGCACTTCCTTAGAGGCCGCATAATCGACGGCATCTTTTGGCGACGATATTTTCTGAAACAGCTCTGCGAACTGCTGCCAGCTCGGGCGACCAATCCCAGGAGCAGCTCCGATTGCATCAACAATCTCAGGGGGTAGGGCATCGATAAGCAGAATCATTTTCGACAAATTGCTCCTGTCGATCGAAAGAGCAGAAATGACGACATCGCGAGAGAACTGGCTGTTTAACTTATGCGCAAAGCGTGCCTTCTCAATGAAGGTGAGATCTTCACGTTCGTTGTTTTCCTGACCCTGAGCGACGACCAGTTGTTCATCTGTCAGTTCACGCACGACAGCTTTGACCGGCAGTCCTAACTCCGAGACTGCTCTCAGTCTGCGGTGCCCGAAAGCGACCTGATAACGATCAGAGTGATCAGGATGAGGGCGGACCAAAATCGGGACCTGCTGACCTTGCTCCTTAATCGATGAAATTAAACCATCAATTTCACCCTGCATTCGGTCTTGAACGAAGGATGGTTCAACAGCTTCTGTATCCAGTTCAATGACGGCCTGACCTTCGGCAAGACGGCGTTCGATTTCTTCGGCACGGGTCAGCCGTTCGTTTTGCTCGCGAAGGGCATTACCAATACTCGCCGTCAGTTTCTTTGACGGATCTCGCTCTTTTCGTGCAACGCCCATCAGGGGCATGGGGCGGTTCTTTGTCGTCCTATTGTCAGGAGACTGGCTATTACCCTCTGTGGAAACTCCAAGGATTTGTTTACGGCTCATGTTCTTCCCCACGCAGCCTTGATCAGGGCTTCAATCTCGCCATTTACCGCGTTCATCGATTCCAGCGCGCGGTCATAGGTCGAGCGCGTGAACTGGTTACGCTCGACCTCGAAAAGTGTCTGGTTGGTTAACCCAGCGTCCGAGACGGCCGTCGTCTTGAGCATTGGGAAATTGAGAACATTTTCTCCGAATATCGACCGCAAATATCCTACCATCTGATTTTGTGGACCATCGCTCGGCTCGAAGCGAGTTATCAGGTAACGCATCCAGTTAAATTTGAATTCTGCACCTGCGTTCTCGATTTCCCGCAGAAGGTTTGACGTCATTGCCAGAAACTGGTTCATCGACATGACGTCGAGCATCTGCGGATGCACCGTGACAAGGATTGAGGTGGCGGCAGTCAGTGCAGACAATGTGAGGTAACCAAGTTGTGGCGGGCAATCGATGACCACGACATCGTAGTTGTCAGCGATATCCTCGATCACTTGGCTGATCCGGCTATAAAAGAGGGTATCACCCTGTTTTCGTTTCATCAAAGCGCGCGGCGTGTCATGCTCGAACTCCATGAGTTCAAGATTACCAGGAATGAGATGAAGGTCGGGGATGTACGTACCCCGTACGACCTGCTCGATCGGCACCTGCTCATCGTCATATCGTATCGCGCCATAGAGGGTTTCGTTCGGCCCGACATCTGTTTCCGGCTGGCTTCCAAACAGAGCTGACAGACTTGCCTGCGGGTCAAGATCAATCGCGAGTACTCTGTATCCACGCATGGCGAGATACTGAGCAAGGTGTGCAGCGGTCGTCGTCTTGCCAGAACCGCCCTTGAAGTTCATAACGGAAACGATCTGAAGCTGCTCGCCATCCCGGCGATGGGGAAGATAGCGTCGGCTTCCGCGGCCTTGATCCATATGCTTGCGGATTGTGTGGATGTCCTCAATCGAAAAAATGCGCCGCCCGCCTGGGCTCGTTCCGACGTTGAGCTCTGGCATCTCGGATGCGGTTTGCCTTAGATATGATTCACCGACACCCAGAAGCTTGGCAGCTTCCGACGGGGCAAACGTCCGTATGCTCTTCTCGGCAGTCGGTGGAAAGATCTTAAGGTGATGTGCCTGAAGTTGAGTTGATAAAGCATCGGCATGACGCTCCATCAAGGAGGTCAGACCTTCAACTACGGACGGTGCCTTTGAGGCGGTCTTCGCCATTTCAAACCCAATTTCTGCCATCGGCGATATTTTTCGCGAAACCAATAAAGTTCCGCCACTCAT
>NZ_CP192790.1:0-229550 GCF_033957725.1 Agrobacterium sp. rho-8.1 | reverse complement strand
TTTGCGAACTATTTCCAGTAGGGCATCACTTTCGAAAAAGTGGCCGCGAAGCCGTCATTTGAGAAACTATCTCGCGATTCCCATAATGCCGCAAGGGATTTAAAGTTAATGAAGAATTAAGACGCGGAAATCGTTTTGTCTCTTTATTTGCAAAATAGCTAACAGAATCAGCTTTTTAACTCAATTTCGGACGAGTTCGTTCACTCTCCGTTTTACTGTGAATCCTACAAAGACTCCTGTGCAAAGCGACTTGGAAAGAAAGACACGGCGCGACAACGTCTGTGAGAGGGATCCGACTCACGCTTCGACTTGTAGGATTATACAACTGCCGAGCCGTTCGAATCTGTGCTGATTTCCAAACCGTCCACCAATGACGGAGGAAAGTCATGCAGGTAATCGCGTTCTCAACACCCCGGACGATTCAGGAAGCTCGCCTCCTTCACCTCCAATACCAGCTTCGTGCGCGGGTTTTTTCCGATCGCCTTGGCTGGGAGGTCGACGTAACAGCAGGGTGCGAGTCTGACGGCTTCGATGCCCTTCAACCGACCTACGTTATCGCGACTACCGAGACCGACCAACTGGCGGGATGCGCGAGACTTCTCCCGGCGCTTGGTCCGACTATGGTGTCCGACGTTTTCCCCTCGCTTCTCCCAGACGGTCAGCTCATCGGTCATGCAGCGATGATCGAAAGTTCTCGGTTTTGCGTCGATACCACTCTCGCGGAGGGGAGGGGAACAGGCTCGGTCCACCAGGCAACGCTGACCATGTTCGCGGGCATCGTCGAATGGTGCATGACCAATGGGTACACCGAGATCGTCACAGTAACCGATCTTCGGTTTGAGAGAATCCTCGCTCGCGTCGGATGGCCTTTGCGGCGTTTGGGCGAGCCGAAGAAAATCGGTGTGACAATAGCGGTCGCTGGCACACTTCCCGCCGACGCGGACACATTCGCGAGGCTTCGACCTTCCGACTACTGTTCTGAACTCGACCCCTCTCGGTCAGGTAGCCTTAGGAGACATTCGTGAACCAGCTTCGCTCTCATCCCAGACTTGTCCGCAAACTTCAGGAAGCGCTGGGCGATCAGCTTTGTATCGCCCTGGATGACGCGACTGTCGTCGAGATCATGCTCAATCCGGACGGAAGACTGTTCATCGAAAGAATTGGCCATGGCGTTGCGCTGGCTGGCGAAATGTCATCTGCAGCAGCGGAAATGGTGATCGGGACTGTGGCGCATGCACTTCAGTCCGAAGTGGACACCGAGCAGCCGATCATCTCAGGCGAACTGCCAATCGGCGGCCACCGGTTCGAGGGGTTGTTGCCTCCAGTTGTCGCAAAGCCCGCATTCACCATCCGGCGTCGCGCATCACGCCTCATTCCACTCGAAGACTACGTTCGCACAGGTGCGATGACCGAATACCAGGCCGCCACGATCCGTAGCGCCATTTTAGCGAGGCTGAACATCATCATTTCCGGTGGGACGGGCTCTGGTAAGACGACGCTTGCGAACGCGGTGATCGACGGAATCGTCAAATCGGCCCCCGAGGATCGTCTGGTTATTCTCGAGGACACTGCGGAAATACAGTGCGCCGCCGATAACGCCGTCCTCCTGCATACCAGTGATACGATAGACATGGGGCGATTGCTCAAGAGCACCATGCGGCTGCGTCCCGACAGGATTGTCGTCGGCGAGGTTCGCGACGGCGCAGCTCTTACACTGCTTAAAGCCTGGAACACTGGTCATCCGGGGGGCGTAGCGACCATCCATTCGAACACCGCCATGTCAGCGCTGCGACGTCTCGAGCAGCTGACCGCTGAGGCGAGCCAGCAGCCGATGCACGAGGTCATCGGAGAAGCGGTAGACCTGGTCATCTCTATCGAGCGAACACCGCGCGGGCGAATCGTACGCGACATCATCCAGGTCGAGCGTTTCATCAACGGACGGTATGAAATCGAATCCGATCAGCTCACGGAAGAACAGGAGGCGCGCGATGTCGCGTAACCATACCCTCATCGCCGCCGCGCTCTTGGCGGCACCCATCGTTTTTGCCTCGTTTGCGCCGGCGCTTGCCAGTTCTGGAGGCGGCCTTCCCTGGGAAGGTCCTTTGCAGCAGATTCAGGAGTCGATCACCGGGCCTGTCGCGGGTGCGATCGCGCTTGCAGCCGTGGCGATCGCCGGCGGGATGCTCATCTTTGGTGGTGAGTTAAACGATTTCGCGCGGCGACTTGTCTACGTCGTCCTCGTTGCCGGCATTCTTCTCGGCGCTACCAACATCGTCGGCTTGTTCGGCGCGACCGGTGCGTCGATCGGGCTGACCGACGTGGAGATGATGCCGATTGTTCCGGACGTAGGAGGGGAGGGGGATCATGGCTGAGTTCCTATCCCGCCTGCGGCGTAACCGCATCCATCGGGCGCTGTCTCGCCCAAATCTGCTGATGGGCGCTGACCGGGAACTAGTGCTGATCACCGGCCTTGCAGCCGTGATCCTGATCTTCGTGGTGCTGACGGTTTATTCGGCGCTTTTTGGTGTTGCTGTCTGGGTCGTGATCGTTGGGCTGCTCAGGATGATGGCCAAGTCTGACCCGCTCATGCGGCAAGTCTATATCAGACACATTTCCTACAAGCCTACCTACAAAGCGACCACTTCGCCCTGGCGGCGGTATTGAGGAGGAGGCCATGGTAGCTCTCAAACGCTTCCGGGTGACCGGCCCCTCCTTCGCGGATCTCGTTCCCTATGCAGGGCTTGTCGACAATGGTGTCCTCCTCCTGAAGGACGGGAGCCTGATGGCAGGATGGTACTTCGCAGGCCCAGATTCCGAAAGCGCAACCGACGTGGAGCGCAACGAGCTGTCGAGGCAGATAAATGCAGTCCTGTCGCGACTTGGAAGCGGGTGGATGATCCAGGTAGAGGCTATCCGTATTCCAACAGTCGACTATCCCTCCGAAGACCGATGCCATTTTCCCGACCCGGTGACCCGCGCGATCGACGCTGAGCGACGGGCACATTTCGAGCGTGAGCAGGGACACTTTGAGAGCAAGCACGCAATCGTCCTGACCTACCGACCACTTGCGTCCAAGAGAACCTCTCTGAGCAAATATATCTATTCAGACGAAGAGAGCCGGAAGAAGTCTTACGCGGACAAGGTGCTCTTTGTCTTCAAGAGCGCGATACGAGAGGTTGAGCAGTATTTCGCCAACACCCTTTCAATCCGGCGAATGGAAACCCGTGAAACGATCGAGAGGGGAGGGGAGAGGATTGCTCGCTATGACGAACTCCTTCAGTTCGCAAGGTTCTGCATCACTGGCGAAAGCCATCCGGTCCGGCTTCCCGATGTCCCCATGTACCTCGACTGGATCGCAACCGCCGAGCTTGAGCACGGGCTGACACCAAAAGTTGAGAACCGTTTCCTCGGCATCGTTGCGATCGACGGTCTGCCGGCCGAAAGCTGGCCGGGTATCCTGAACAGCCTCGATCTGATGCCGCTGACCTATCGGTGGTCATCACGCTTCATCTTTCTCGATGCCGAGGAGGCTAAACAGAAGCTCGAACGCACCCGCAAGAAATGGCAGCAGAAGGTCCGGCCGTTCTTCGACCAGATCTTCCAGACACAAAGCCGCTCAGTCGATCAAGACGCAATGACTATGGTCGCTGAAACAGAGGATGCGATCGCACAGGCCTCATCGAAGCTTGTTGCCTATGGCTATTACACGCCCGTCGTCGTGTTGTTCGACAGCGATCGCGAAGCACTGCAGGAGAAGGCTGAAGCGATCCGGCGACTGATCCAGGCCGACGGTTTTGGGGCACGGATCGAAACGCTCAACGCCACAGACGCCTATCTCGGTAGTCTTCCCGGCAACTGGTATTGCAACATCCGTGAGCCGCTGATCAACACCAGCAATCTCGCCGACTTGATCCCGCTGAACTCGGTCTGGTCTGGAAGCCCGATCTCCCCATGCCCGTTTTACCCACCGAATTCCCCGCCCTTGATGCAGGTTGCGAGCGGATCGACGGCGTTTCGTCTCAATCTGCATGTCGATGATGTCGGCCACACACTGATCTTCGGTCCGACCGGGTCGGGCAAGTCGACGCTTCTGGCTCTGATCGCCGCGCAGTTTCGCCGCTACGAGAATGCGCAGATTTTTGCATTTGATAAAGGTAGGTCTCTGCTTCCGCTGACACTCGCTGCTGGCGGCGATCACTACGAGATCGGTGGTGACATTGCGGTAGAGGGGAGGGGCCTGGCTTTCTGCCCATTGTCCGAACTCCAGACTGATGCCGACCGCGCCTGGGCGACGGAGTGGATCGAAATGTTGGTCGGTCTGCAGGGCATTACGATCACCCCGGATCATCGCAACGCCATCTCTCGGCAGGTCGGCCTCATGGCGAAAGCATCTGGCCGCTCACTCTCGGATTTTGTCAGCGGCGTTCAGTTGCGCGAAATCAAGGACGCGTTGCATCACTATACCGTCGATGGCCCCATGGGTCAGCTTCTCGATGCGGAGGAGGACGGTCTCACGCTCGGAACCTTCCAAACCTTCGAGATAGAGCAGTTGATGAATATGGGAGAGCGCAATCTCGTGCCCGTGCTGACCTACCTGTTCCGGCGGATCGAGAAGCGTCTGGATGGTTCGCCGAGCCTGATCGTACTCGACGAAGCTTGGCTCATGCTCGGTCACCCGGTCTTCCGCGACAAAATCCGGGAATGGCTCAAGGTGTTGCGCAAGGCGAATTGCGCTGTCGTCCTTGCGACCCAGTCGATCTCGGACGCCGAACGGTCCGGTATCATCGACGTCTTGAAAGAATCCTGCCCGACCAAGATTTGCCTTCCAAACGGCGCCGCCCGCGAGTCCGGGACGCGCGAATTCTACGAGCGTATCGGTTTTAATGAGCGGCAGATCGAGATCGTCGCAACGGCGATACCAAAGCGCGAGTACTACGTCGCCACGCCGGAAGGCCGGCGGCTTTTCAACATGTCGCTTGGGCCGGTCGCCCTGAGCTTTGTCGGCGCGACGGGCAAAGAGGATCTCAAACGGGTCCGCATCCTTAAATCCGAGCACGGCCGTGAATGGCCGATCCGCTGGCTTGAAACGAGAGGAGTTCACGATGCCGCATCGCTACTCAAGTACGAATAGAAGGATTGCCTGCCTGGCGGCGGCGCTCGCCATCACGGTTGTCAATCAAGGTTCGGTGCAAGCCGGTTCAGCCGCCGGCGCCGCAACAGAATGGACGCAGCTGGCCAACAACGCGCAACTCGTAGACCTTATGAAAAGCTCCGGCATCCAGGTCGACAATCAGTTGACCCAGATCAGCCAGCTTGCGGAGCAGATCCAGAACCAGCTGAAAATCTACGAGAACATGCTGCAAAACACTGCGCAGCTTCCCAGTTATGCCTGGGGAAAGGTCGAAAGCGATCTCAACCAGCTACGCAGCATTGTCGAACAGGGTCAGAGCATCTCATTTTCTCTGGGCAATGCCGATGATGTTCTTCATCAGCGCTTTGAGAGTTACGCTGATCTCAGGACGAGTTTACCCGACAACGCAACGTTCTCCTCGACCTACCAGTCCTGGTCGGACACCAACCGCGACACGATCGCCAGCTCGCTTAGGGCGGCTAGTCTTACGGCCGACCAATTCGATAGCGAAGAAGATACGATGTCGTCACTACGGTCGATGTCGGAGACGGCAGATGGGCAGGTGAAAGCTCTGCAGGTCGGGCATGAGATCGCGGCTCAGCAAGTCGCACAAATGCAGAAGCTTCGCGGTCTCGTCTCCCAACAGATGACGATGATGGGCACGTGGCTGCAGACAGAACAAACCGACAAGGACCTTGCACAGGCACGGCGTGAAAAGTTCTTCAACGCTGAGGTAAAGAACGTGCCGCAGGGCCAAAAGATGGAGCCTCGCTGGTGAGCCGTGCCTTCCCCGTTGCCTTGCTGCTCGCCGTTGCCGCTTCGGTTGCAACGGTGCTGATCGTCAGTTCCCGAAACACAGGAACACCCCCGCCGACGCAAGCGCAGCGCGCCGCCTGGGAAGGTTTTTTTGGCTCTGAAAGGGAACTGCCGCCAATCAAGGAAGGTCAGGAGATGCGCCCGAGATGGTGAAAATAGCCGCCGCACGCTCGTTCCTGATTATAAGTCTCTATGTCCTAGCCTTTGCTGTTCCCGTGTTCGCGCAGGAAGGACAGGTTCTCACGGAACTCGAAAACCAAGTCTCGACCGCTGCGAAGGGGTGGGAGACTACCGTAATGGACGCTGCGAGATCGCTGTTCTGGATTCTCGCAACGATCGAGATCGGCATTGCGGCGGTTTGGCTGGCGATTCAATCCGCCACGCTAGACAGCTGGTTCGCCGAACTGGTCCGGCGGATCATGTTTATCGGGTTCTTTGCCTTTGTCTTGGCGCAGGGTCCAACCTTTGCGCGAGCTGTAGTCGACAGCCTTTTCCAGATTGGTGCCGGCGGCGGTTCAGCGTCGCCCGCTGAGGTCTTCGATGCCGGCATACGCGTTGCGTCTCAAATGTCAGGGCAGGCACAATTCGGGGTGTTCGAAGACAATGCCCTTGCGATCGCGGCAGTTCTCGCCATGGGCATCGTTGTCATCTCGTTCTCACTTGTTGCAGCGATCTTCGTATCGGTAATGGTTGAGATGTATGTCGGACTGCTCGCCGGCATGATCATGCTCGGACTGGGCGGTTCGTCCTTCACCAAAGACTTCGCCGTCCGCTACCTCGTCTATTCCTTTGGTGTCGGAATGAAACTGATGGCCCTGGTGATGATTGCCAAGATCGGATCGAGCGTTCTGCTTGGTCTCGCCCAAGCGCCCACGGCATCGTCGGACCAGTTTGTCACGACGTTGGCTATTTCCGGTATCTCGGTAGTGGTCTTTATCATCGCCATGTATGTCCCGAACATCATCCAAGGCGTTGTCCAAGGCGCATCAGTGTCTGGAGGAATGGAAGCAATCCGTCACGGAGGCCAGGCGGCGTCTTTCGCCGCAGGCGCTGGCTTTCTCGCCGCCGGCGCGGCAGGCGCGGGATTTGCGGCGGCACAAGCCGCACGCGCTGGGGGCTCATCGGTCGCTGGTGCTGCTCTGCGCGGCATGGGCGCGAGCTTCACTTCCGGCGCACAGGCTGCGGGATCAGCCGCGAAGGAAAAAGCGATCGGTTCTCCCGGCGCCTATGCGGGGTCGATCCTCGGGTTGGCCAACGCCAAGCTCGATGAACAGCGTGGCGGTCACAACGGGCCGAAACCTCTTCCCGAACGCAATGACAAACCATAATCGAAACAAGGGAAGAACAAATGGCCGCAAACCGTGCCCCGGAAAACCCGTATCTTGCCGCTCGCCAGGAATGGACGGAACGCTATGGCTCCTATGTGAAGGCGGCTGCCGCATGGCGCATCGTCGGAGTCCTTGGGCTGGCCATGGCGGTGATCGGCTTTGGCTATGCGATGTATCTGAGCACGCAAGTTCGGCTGGTGCCGTACATCGTCGAGGTGGACAAGCTTGGGACCGCCGTCACAGCAGGCTTTCCGCAGCAGATTGAGTATGCCGACGTGCGCGTAGTGCGTGCCACGCTGGGCAACTTCGTCACGAGTTTTCGCTCGATCACCCCGGACGCAGTGGTGCAGAAACAATATATCGACCGCACCTACGCGCTTCTCCGCACCTCCGACCCGTCGACCGAGAAGGTCAACGCCTGGTTCCGAGGCAATTCTCCATTCGAGAAGGCAAAAGCTTCAACGGTTGCAATCGAGGTCAACAACATCGTTGCGCTCTCCAACCAGACCTATCAGATCGACTGGACCGAATATGAACGGGACCGCAAAGGAAAAGAAACTGGCACGCGGCGGTTTCGCGGGATCGCGACTGTAACGATCACCGCGCCTCAGGATGAGGCGACGATCCGCCTCAATCCAATCGGCCTTTACGTCCGGGATTTCGATTGGACAGCACAGCTTTAAGGGCAGGGGATTTTCAATGCACAGAACACGACTACGATTGGCAGCCGCCGTCTGCATGACCGCCCTTGCGGGGGGCGCATATGCTCAGAGCATGACGAGTAACGAACTGAAAGGTACAAATCTTTCACGGAAATGGCGCGGCACACCGGGACTGGTCACGACAGGTCCGGACGGGAAGGTCATCTTTCTGTTCGGCCAGACCCAGCCGTCCGTTATCTGCTCTCCACTGCAGGTCTGCGACATCGAACTTCAGGGTGGGGAGATTGTCCGCGACGTACTCGTCGGCGACACGGTGCGGTGGAAGGTGGAACCTGCCACTTCAGGGGCGACAAGCGGACAGGCGATCCATCTCATCGTCAAACCGTCGGAACCAGGCCTTCTGACCTCGATGGTCGTCACCACCTCCCGTCGCACCTATCATATTCAGCTCAAATCCCATCCAAGCCAGTACATGGCGCGGGTCGGGTTCGAGTATCCGGAAGATGTTTCCACCAAACTCGCCGACATCAATTCCCGTCTCGAAACGGCCGGTATTCCGGGCACTGCGCCGGAGAAACTGAACTTCTCCTATTCGGTGAGCGGCGGCGCATCGTGGAAACCGAAGCGGGTATATTCCGACGGGGTGAAGACCTACATCCAGTTCCCGAAGTCTATTTCGGGACAGGACGCACCTGTGCTCTTCGTCGTTTCAGCCGGTCAAAATCGTATCGTCAACTACCGGATGAAGAACGACATGATGACGGTCGACTATGCGATCGACAAGGCGATCCTCGTATCAGGCGTTGGTTGGCGGCAAGAGAAGATTACCATCCGGCGGGGAGGCTGACCATGCGCAAGCTTTTCGCATATTGTGTTGCGGCTGCGTTTCTCTCCGGTTGCCAGACGGCAGACGACACCTTGATAACCAACTCTGCCCCCGTTTCCATAAGCGGACCGGCCGCGAGAGCGGTCGCAGGCGACATAGCAAGCCGCCTGGCTGAGCAGTTCGTCCCGGCTGGCAGAACCACGACGATTGTCATGCACAACGATAAGTCGGAATTCGCGACTGCCCTCGAAGCAGCCCTGAAGGGCTGGGGTTACAGGGTCGTCCCGGACGGCAAGGTACCCAAGGGTGCCACGCTCGTCGAGCTTGCTTATGCAATCGAGGGCTTCGACGGACAAATTCTGGCCCGGGTATCAACTCCGTCGATCGCACTGAGCCGTGCATATGCGCCGAGTGCGGTCGGCGCAGCGCCGATCAGTCCGCTTTCAATCATGCAGCGCAACTGACGGAGATTTACAATGGTTCAGTCGCTCCAGCTCAGCACGTCCAGCCAATCAGACGAACAGAATGGCATGCGCCGACTCAACCGCTTGCCGATCATCATAGCAATCATTGTCGTCGTGATTTTTATCGGCGTTGTTGTCATTGGCCTGTCACTGCGCGGACTTTCTTTCAATCGTGGGAACTTCGATGACGTTTCGAACAGCCCCGCGACTAGTTTCGGGGATCAACTCAAGCGCGGTATATCCGATGGAATTATTGGTGAGCCGGACAAACAGGAGGTTTTCCAACCGGCACCTGTCGAAATGGAAAAATCGGAGAAGCAGCAACCGATCGTCGAGCGCCAGTCAGTTGAGCGAGAAGAAAGTGGGCAAAGTCTCGAACCGGAAGAGGTCTGGAAGGCTCGCCTGAAGCGAGAGCAGGATGAACAGTACATGCGAGAGGCGCAGCGCCAACGCATGGCCCGCATTCAGGCTGGTGCCACAGCGCTCGATTCGCCGCTGAAGGTCGACGTTTCGGATATCGATAGTACCGGGAATACCAAAAGTGACATCGGCCGACAGCCAGCCACCAGCGCTGCGAACAGGACATCCGATCTATATGCTGCGGCACTGCAATCTGGCTTGATGGGACAGAACGCAGATCAGAGCGGGCAAGCATCGAAGGAGGATTTTTTCAACCAGGACATCAAGGATCTCGGCTATCTGCCGAACCAGGTCGTGCCGCAGATGTCACCCAATGAATTGAAGCGCGGATCGGTCATTCCCGCCACATTGATCACTGGGCTCAATTCTGACCTGCCGGGCCGTATAACTGCTCAGGTCAGCCAGAACGTCTATGACAGTGCCACCGGCCACCGGCTTCTCATCCCGCAGGGTGCAAAGCTGTTCGGTCGTTACGATTCCAAGGTGTCGTTTGGCCAAGAGCGCGTTCTTGTGGTCTGGACGGACCTTATTTTCCCAAATGGATCTACTCTGCAAATCGGCGGCATGGCCGGCACGGATGCCGAAGGATATGGCGGCTTCCGGGACAAGGTCGATCGCCGTCTGTGGAGGACTTTCGGTTCGGCAGCGCTGGTGGCATTGATCGGAACCGGGATCGATATGTCGATGCCTCAAAGTTCGACGCTGGCGACACAGGATACAGCCTCCGACGCGGCACGGCGAAATTTCGCCGAGAGCTTCGGTCGCGTTGCGGAAGAAACGATATCGAAAAACCTGAACGTTCAGCCGACGATCAACATCCGACCGGGCTACAAGTTCAACGTCCTTGTTGACCAAGACATGATTTTTCCCTCGACCTATAGCCTACGGTAGATTTTCACGTCGATATTTTCAAGCAACGCTTGTACATACTAGTAAGATTCTGCGTTAGTTTGTCACTTTTTTGACAGTTAACTCTAGAAACGCTCGGAAAAGCTGAGTATTATCAATATCGCAACATTTTTTGGCGATCTCGTCGTAAACTCAGATCCGTCACTGCATTCGCAGAATGGCCTATGGCCGAACAGTTTATATTTAAGAAATTTCGGTGTCGCCTGGTTCGGGCCATCTCGCATTCGCCGCATAGGAGAAAGTTAGTGGACGGTCACATTCGCTCACTCATTGATATGACTGAAGCCGCGCATGATGAGCGCATGATCAAAGGTGCACTGAAGATATTTGCGCATGCATGTGGCTTTGAGCGTTTCGCATATCTCCATACCGAGGGGTTGGACCTGCGCACCTTCAATTCTTATCCAGAAGATTGGCAGGGCGTTTATCTCAAAAGCCGATATTCCCGCATTGATCCCGTCGTTACGGAAGGCAAACGTCGCATGGAATTGTTCTCGTGGACGGCTGACAATTGGGCGGATCGTGGAAGTTCCGAACTCAGACGATTTCGTGACCAAGCGGTCGATCACGGCATCAGGAGCGGCGTGACGATACCCGTTGAGGGAAGTTTCGGATCGACGATGATGCTAACATTTGCATCCTCAGCCCTGACAACTGACGTTTCAAAGTTGCAGGATCCGCACATGGCGTACCGGGCAGTTCTAGCGATCCATTACCGTTTAAAGATCATTGCTGCGACGACGATCATTTCGCCAAAAAGAGTGCTTTCATCACGAGAGGCTATGTGTCTCATGTGGGCGACAAAAGGCAAAAGCGCGCCGGAAACCGCAATGTTGACAGGGATCAAATCGAGGACGGTGCAGCATTATCTGGATAAGGCGCGAGAGAAGCTCGAAGCGGCGACTGTTCCCCACCTCGTCGCAATCGCCAAGGACCACGGTCTGCTATAGAGTCAATCGTCAACATCTGGGGCAACGTCAGGCACGTAGCCGAGCGCATCAATGATTTCCGAAAGTTCTTCTTGCTGGGCTTCAGACTTCTGCTGGCGCGCGGTGTATTCTCGCTGCAAGTTTTCGACTACAGCGCTCGACGCCGTAGGATCAGATGAGGCGCGGGTCCATTCTTCGTAAACAGCTTCGTCGGCGTCGATTAGGCGGCGGTGCACTTTGATCGCAGCGATCGCCAGAGCTTCCAATTCTGACTTTTGCATTAAGGTGAATTGTGATTCTTTGTGTTCTGCCTCGTCGTTACCGTCGGCTGAGCCTGCATTATTCATCCCTCCGCTCCTACCTTCATTTCGCACCATCTGATACCGACGGTTCACCCATATAAATTGCCAACCCTTACATCCGCAATCACTGAGTCCAGGAATAGCCTCGGTTCTTGGGTCAACACGGAAACCGTTTCCAACTCGAACCATCAGCGCAGATCGGCAGAGCGTTTACATACTTTAGTTGATAAACTCAAAGTGTGTAAACAGCGATCTTCTGCGCATGGACATGCGCAAACTGGTCGGCTCGAACTTTGCACGCCTGCGTCGGGAGAAAGGCCTGACCCAGGAAGAGGTTGAGGCGCGCTCTGGTTTCAGTCAACAATACCTGAGTAGTCTAGAACGAGGGCGGCGCAACCCGACCGTGATTACGCTTTATGAACTCGCTCAGGCCTTGGATGTCAGCCACGTCGAGTTAATTTGTCCAGTAAACGAGAGAGAGTAGAGCGAGCCGACGGCCTTGAGATTACGCGCAGTATCGTATATATTCTCCTCAAGGAGAATGATTATGGTTGTAGCACTTCGTGAATATACGCCCACTGAGGCGGCTGCCGTGAGTGAGATCGGCATTAAATCGGTACATAACGCAATCGACAAACGAATCATTGGAAGTCTGTCTTCCAATTCGCGCAGCCGTGCGATCACTGACGACGATCTGTTGCGCCTGAAGCTCTGGTTCGGCGTCGGTTCAATCCTTTCCGCCGAACGCAGGAAGCGCCTTTTTGCCGCCATCGACGAAAATCCTGAAGCCGACACCGTCAGAGCGGACGACTATCTGATCGTCGACGTTGCGAGAGCGAGGGAGCATTTAACCGCGCGTGGCGAAGCGCTCAGGGAAGCGGACAAGATCATACACAGCGTGAAAGGCGTGGTTGGCGGCGAGCCGGTCTTCAAAGGCACGCGCGTTCCAGTCCGAACGATCGCTGCGATGAAATTGCAAGGCGCCGCTACGGACGAGATCGTCGAGGGCTATCCAGCTCTTACTACGCGTATGGTGGACCTCGCCGAAATCTGGGTAGCGGCTCATCCTGCCCGTGGGCGGCCACGAAAGTTGTCGGAACAGGGACTGAAAGTGAAGTCGGTGAAGCGCTTGCCTCTTGAAGCCGAAAAGCCCTCGGGCAAGGCTTCGTGAAGTTCCTCGTCGATGAATGCCTGCACACGTCTCTCGTGGCTGTGGCTCAAGAGCACGGCCACGATTGCTTTCACGTCAATTGGCTGGGCCCGAGCGGCGAGACCGACTGGGATCTGATGCCCCGAATCGTCGCGGAAGACTTTACATTCGTTACGAACAACGCCCGTGATTTCAGGAAACTCCATGCGCGAGAGGATCTGCATGCTGGCCTTGTGATCATCGTACCGCAGGTCCTACCAGTGCAGCAGCGGGAATTGTTCACGCTCGTTTTGCAGGAACTTGGCGGTTCTCCGGACCTGGTGAACGAGGTGATCGAAATCGCCATCGACGGGGAAGAGGCTCTACTGACGCGCTATGCACTGCCAGAGTGAAGAACCATACCCGCCAATTTGTACAGATCGATCCAAATCTCGGTCCGTCGGCGTTGTATATTTGCTCACACTAATTTCATGCGTTGGAAACACACTAATTTGATGCTCTCGGACCACCGCTGGTAAGTAGTTCGACCGACGTTCCTCACGGGAAGACGACCTCACGCTATGGCTGAGCACCGATGCGAGATAAGTCCACCCGCATCTCCGCAGTGCCTATTTTCTTTTCGTCCAAGGATTCCACCTCAGTCTGCATGGGAGCCTCGGCATCGACCGTAGCCGCCTCCGCTGTATCAGCAGCCTGCGGTTTCTTTTGGTTGGTTATTGCCCTACCCGGATCCTCCGCGTGAAAAATACTCACACCCTCGAACTCACCGGTCTTCCAAGCATAGACTGCATCCTCGAACATTTGCTGGAACACGTCTTCTCCAGTGGGATTACCATACCATTTCGCGACGATCCTGAGGACCTTGGCGAACATCGCCGTCCCTATGCGAAGGTTTTGGCACGCATCGACAAGGTCGGGTTTCAGATCCGCGGGTTTTGTCACTCCCACACCAGCAGGGAGCTGGGTCAGCCCAACGCGAACAACCGCATGGCCAGCATATTGCCGCACAATCGCCATAGCGTCCTCTACCGATGCTGGTTTCGGAACAAGAATCATTCGACCGCCGGATTTGACGGTCACGGTGAGGGGATCGGCCGAGCCCGCTGCCCTCACAAATTGCTCCACGATCGCGGGTTTGACGAAAGGGTCTGCGCATTCCTTTATCAGTGCGGCGTCGAGCATGGAGTGTTCCTCGGCTTTCAAGAGTTAAAGGCAACGACAAGCGGTTTTGCGAAGAGCTTTGCCCACGAAGTCGCTGTGGCACGCTGGATGGCAATGATCGACGTCCCTCTGGTCCACCAGCCATTTCCCACGGCAACGACAAAATCCGGGTCGTGCAGCATGGACTGGAGGATCGGCCACACGAGCAGTTGCTCGTAGCAGATCAGCGGCGCTGCCCGATTGGCGCCGATCGGGATTACGGGGTTCGCAAAGAAATCCGCCCTTGCTCCACCGCTCTGCCCGAACAAGGATCGCCATGGTTGCCACATCGCGCCAGGAACCGGCATACGTTCCCGATAGACGATGCGGCCACCCCTGCTGTCGATCGCGACCAGGACATTGTCATACCCGGTGGCGTCAAGCAGCGCGGCACCAGCAATAGCCGTCTCCCCGCTTGCACGGAATGCGCCGGCCCAAAGCCGCTCGACAGTCGGTGTCCAGAAGCCAAGCGTACTTTCGGGAAGCACCACGTAACGTGCGCCATCGCTGGCCGCATTCTGAAACGTTTCTCTCAAGTCACGTTGGCGTTGAAGACCGGCGTCCCGACCAAGCGAAGCGCCCATTTGCAGATCGACGCCGCGCCATCCCTCAGGTAGGGTCGGATCGGTCCAGATCGCGGCGGACCAAAGCCACAAGCCTGTCAAGGCAGTGGCAACAGCTGGCCAAGTGCGGGTTACTAGGCCCACAAGGCCAGCTGTCATGAACCCAAGTCCCCACCATCCCCATCCTGGAAACACAACACCCGCGGCTGTGACGGGATGCGCCCAGCCCGTGATGCCGAATGGTGGGATGGCCATGACGGCTGCTGCCACAAGATAGCGAAACGGACGGACTCCGCTGTTCCTTGTCCAAAGTACCGTATGCACGGCAACGAAGCCCAACGACGCGCACAGCCAGAGCAACAACCCCGGCCAGATATCGGACGAATAGAAGGCGGCGACGCCCTGTGGCAAACCTCGCGATGCGGCCAGGAAATATCCGGCCGATACACATGCCGCCACCAATCTCGTTCGCGCGATTGACCAAAGAACGGGAAATCCCAGCGCAACCGGCAAAAGCAACACGTGGCCGCTCCAGCCCACCAAGCCGATCGCGATGGAAGCGAAAACGGGTGCAGCCGCCCGAAGATCTTCACGGCGCATAGGTGAGGACCTCCTGCGCCAGACCGAGAACGCCAGAGGCGGGCACCGGACCGAAGTATCGGGCGTCGTAAGAGCCTGGAAACGAGGAGTAAAGGAAGACATGTCCTGGCGGAATGGTGCCACTCGGAAAGGGCGTCAACCACCGACCTTTTCCATCGCGCAGTGCGATATCTGAGGAGGGGGCCCTCCTTCCATCCACGCTCACGCTGTCGCCGATTTCGACATGCTGTCCTGCAACGGCGATTACTGTCTTGATCAACGGTGCGAAACCGCCTGGGCAGGAACCAGAGTGGAAATAACCTCGTGCCCTAGCTGCACGCATCGCCACCGTTTCCGGTGGGCAGATGAACAAGAGGTCGTCGACTGCTGCCGGTCGATGAAGCGGGATGATACGCCACAGGCCGAGTGGCGCGCTCGGGGTCAGATTGATGCGGTAACCGCCGGAGACGGCGGTTACCACCAGCAGGATGGCGGCTACGGCCACTACCGACAGAGCCACTATGGCTCGTCGCTGCTGAGCGGTCATGGACCGGAGCGTTTCATTTCCCGCCCTCATTTCAGCGAGAGCCCCTGGCTCTTGGTCTGTCGCAGCGTCTCGGCCTGTTTGAGCGCTTGGGTCGTTCGTTCATGCGCGCCAAGCTGCTGGACCGTTCGCATGGAATTCCATGCGGACTGGATTTCGGCCTTCTGGCCGACCGTCATGCCTGATGTGACGGTCTCGAACGTCCTGCCATCAGTGTCTTTCGCGGCCAAGGGCAGGAAGGTCCGCTCCCCGAAACGCTCGGACACAGCCTTGGCGAAGCCTTCGAGTTCGGCCTTCACCATTTTGTCGGCGAGCGCGTATTCGAGACCTGCGGGCAAATCGTTGCGATCGATGGCATCGCGCACGCGTTCAAGCGTTTGCCTGGCGGCTGGAGAGAGCGCCGGGATGTCGACAGAAACCTTGAGCCGGACCGCGCGCTCTTCCTTCTCATGTTTGACTTCGGCCTCGGCCCGCTCACGAAGGTAACGTTGAAGATTTCGGGCGAGTGCTGGCACATTGGCGATGGCTTTTTCCCGGTCCTGCCTGTCCCCACGGCTGGCGAACAGACCGGTCTTTCCCTTGAGGGCGCCGAAGCTTTCTGGCTCGTGCGCGATTTTTGCCAGCGTGGACTGCGCGACCGACTGGTCCTTCAACATGGTGTCGACATCGATGGCCTTGAAGGCTGCTTGCGGATTGGCATAAACGAGATGAAAGCGGGTCGAGACGTCGTCCCATTGCGTCTTGAGGCCGGGGTCAGTGGCAAGCTTGTCCTCGACAGCCTGGTCGAGAGATTTGGGGAAGATGGTGATGCCTGATACCATGGGCCTGGCCTCCTTGATTGTATCGGTGATGGTGTGTTTGTTGCTGCCGCGGCCAAGCCCGAGCGCTGTGCTGATGGCGGCAAGACGGGTGCCAAGGTCGGCGAGTTTGTCTTTTTGCCGGACGGCCCATTGAAGACGATCCTGTGCGATCGTGCGGGCGACGTTCATGAGATGCAGGCCGCGGGCCTCGGCAAATCGCAACGCATGGCCGTAGAACGACGCCTGCTCGTAATCGAGGGTCGTCTCCTTGGCGTTTTGGCGCGACAGCATCGGAATGAGGCCGCCCGCCTTGGAGAAAGAGCGACTGCCGTAGTAGACCGCGAGATCCTCACGGTGGCGGGTCATGGCCACATAGGTGAGATGTCGGTCCAACGAGAGGGAGGCCAGCACTTTCACCCGGTCGACGGTGGCACCTTGGGCTTTGTGGATCGTCGTCGCATAGCCGTGACCGAGAGTGTTGTAGACGCGCTGCTCGATCGTTACCTGGCGGCGGTGCTCGCCGTCTCCAATCTCAGCGACAATCCGGCCGGGTGCAGCCTCACGCACTTTTGCGAGCATGCCGTTCTTGACGCCAAGGCTACCCTCGTTCTTGAGGAAAACGATCTGGTCGCCGGTGGCGAACATGCGGGTTCCGTCCTCTGTCTTAAAGGCAAAACCGTCTTCGACGACGCCACGCTCGACAAGTCTGGCGCGGGCCATATCGTTGAGCTTTCGCACATCACGACGGAGGTGTGCGAGGATCAGGCTGGTCCTGGAAGGATCGTAATCGCGATCCCAATCGGCGATCAGTCTATCGACCGCCTGTTCCTTGAGGTCCAATCCTCTCATGTATCCATGTGCGCGATAGGCATCGACCGCTTGGCCGACGTTACCGCGCGCCAGGTCAAGCGAGGCATCGCGCATCCATTGCTGGCGCTGACGATAGATCGTCTCGAGTTCGGCATAGCCAATGCGATCGGCGATCGCACGGAAGGCAGCACCCGCTTCGATCGGTTGGAGCTGTTGCGGATCGCCGACAAGGACGAGCTTGGCGCCGGCCTTGGTGACGGTTTCGACCAACAGCGCCATCTGTTTCGACGAGACCATGCCGGCCTCGTCCAGCACGAAGACGCATCTGTCATCGAGCTGGTTGCGTCCCTGGTTCCAGCGAAGCTCCCACGACGACAGCGTGCGGGAAACGATACCCGCTTCCTTCTCCAAACCTTCGGCGGCTTTGCCAGCCAGGGCACCGCCGACCACACGATAGCCCGCCGCTTCCCACACTTCGCGCGCCGTCTTCATCATCGTCGTCTTGCCAGCGCCAGCGCGACCGATGACAGCGGCAATCCGCGCGGGCGCAGCGACATGGCTGATCGCCGTTCGCTGCTCATCCGACAGACGGGAATGGCGAGCAAAGGTCGCCTGCAGCACAGCCTTTCGGACGCCATGAGAGGTGCTGCCGGACAGCCAGGTTGCACGATGGGCCATCCCGGCTTCAAGCCGGATCATCTCGCGCGTGGTGTACTTTGCTGGAGAACGAATGCCAGTCGCAAAGTTGATCCGCTCGCGTTCCAGCCGGAGCGCTTCCGGGCTTTGCAGAATGCGGATCATCAGACTTTGGAACAGCGCGACATCGTCGATATAGCGGTGCAGGACCTTCGCAACATCGCGCTCGTCGAAGACACTCTTCTCGCGTGTGATCAGGTCGAGCACGATCTCCGGACGGCGCTGGATACGGCTGGCGTTTTCGCTGCGACGCTGCTCCTGGATCTCGATGCGCTCGAGGTTGATAGCCGGCCTTTGCTGCTTCCGATCGATCTCTTCGGCCTTGCGCTCGATGGCTTTGGTGCCGACGCCGAGGTGGATGGTTGGCTCAAGCTCGATCCCCTGCTTTTCGAAGGAACGGCCATCGATGCGGATATCGAGACCGGCGAGCGCCAGATGTCTGTTCTGGCAGGCAAACCAGCCGTCGCGAAACGCGTTGAAGTCCTGCGTGTCACCGGCCCATAGCTGATAGACGATCTTGCCGGCATCATTGCGGATTGGCGTGCCATCCGGGGCTGTTACCGCGACCTTCTTTGAACCGAAACCGTCTTCGGTCAGCGGGCGCAATGTGGTCATGAGATGGACGTGGGGATTGCCGGGGGCGTCGTGGTAGACCCAGTCGGCGATCATACCCTTCGCGATGATGTGGCTTGTCACAAAGTCGCGCATGAGCGCGATGTTCTGCTCGGCCGTCAGCTCGAGCGGCAGGGCTATGGTGACGTCCTTGGCGAGCTGCGCGTCGGATCGCTTCTCGAAGTCCTCCACCTTGTTCCAGAACGCCTCGGATGCGCCAGCGACCGAGCGATCGGCCATCATGCTGCGCACCCATTCCGGCGCGTCATCAGGGATCACGAACGCCTCATGCAGGAGCCCCTGCTTGCGGGTGTAGTCGATCGTGCGGGCTTCCCGGTCAAACTCCATCCTGGCACAATGCCGGTAGGCCACTGACAGGACGGCGCTGCGGCCGGAGCCACGGGCGACGATACTGACGGAGAAGTGAGGGACGGCCACGGCGGAGTTCTCTCCCGGTTGTGAACGACATCAAAGCGTTCGTCGGGAACGGCGGCCCACCAGGCTCTGTCAGCAACACGTCGCGCCAGCGACGTATAATTGCGCCCTTGGAAGCCGTCCTTACGAACGGCCGGGATCATTCCCGAAAGCATCGCCGGTGGCGATTGTAGGATTCACAGTAGTGCATCCCGCGCTCCATTCCGAAAAACTGGGTCCGAAAGACAAGCTTTCTCACCCAGGAGACGATCGGACATGAAGAAGCCATCCTCGAAAATCCGCGATGAAATCGCAAAGCTGCAGGAACAGCTCAAACTTGCCGAGACGAGAGAAGCCGAGCGGATCGGAAGGGTCGCGCTCAAGTCGGGTCTTGGCGAGATCGAAATCGACGAGGTGGAACTTCAGGCAGCGTTTGAGCAACTGGCGAAGCGATTTCGCGGAGGCCATGGGGCAGACAAGGGCGTCACGAGTGGAGGAAAGAAGAGCCCCGGCGACAACAGCGGAGAAGCGTCGACCGCGGCGGACGCATCTGGCGCAGGCGCGGGCAGCGGTGGTGAGGCTTGAGCGTATGGCGAGAACGATGACATCCGACGCCCGCAAGAAGGATACGCGTGAAAAAATCGAGCTCGGCGGCCTGATCGTAAAAGCCGGGTTGCGTTATGAGAAGCGCGCGCTGTTGCTGGGCGCGCTTCTCGATGCTGCTCGCAGAATGAAAGGCGACGAGGAGGAGCGCTCCAGGCTCACGGCAATCGGTGTGGAGGCCTTCGGCGATGACCATCAGTAGGGTTGCGCTCGTGCTCGTGCCGGGGACCTTGATGATCCTGACTGTCATTGGAATGACGGGGATCGAGCAATGGCTTTCGGGTTTCGGTAAGACCGAGGCCGTGCGACAGGCTTGGGGGCGGGCGGGGATCGCATTGCCCTATGTGGCGAGTGCGGTGACCGGAATTCTGTTCCTGTTCGCGAGCGCCGGCTCGATCAACATAAAGCAGGCTGGTTGGGGCGTCCTTGCAGGATGCGGTGGGACGATCCTGGTCGCAGCGGTCCGCGAGACGATGCGCCTTGCTGCCTTTACGAAGACGCTGCCAACCGACAAGACGGTCTTTGCCTTTCTCGATCCGGCAACAGCGATCGGAGCGGGCGTAGCACTGATGTGCGCCTGCTTCGCAATCCGCGTTGTCCTGATGGGCAACGCCGCGTTCGCACGGCCCGAGCCGAAACGGGTTCATGGCAAGCGGGCGCTCCATGGCGAAGCGGATTGGATGAAACTGACGGAAGCCGCGAAGTTGTTTGCGGAGAATGGCGGTATCGTCATCGGGGAACACTATCGGGTAGACGAGGACAGTGTCGGAGCCCGGGCGTTTCGTGCCGACAGCGCTGAGACATGGGGTGCCGGTGGCAAATCACCCTTGCTGTGCTTCGATGGCTCGTTCGGCTCGTCGCACGGGATCGTTTTTGCCGGGTCCGGCGGCTTCAAAACGACGTCGGTGACAATCCCGACGGCACTGAAATGGGGCGGCACGCTGATCGTGCTCGACCCCTCGAACGAGGTCGCGCCGATGGTCTCTGCGCATCGCGGCGGAGCGGGGCGGGACGTGTTTGTCCTCGATCCGAAGAAGCCGGACGTCGGCTTCGACGCCCTCGACTGGGTCGGACGTTTCGGCGGAACCAAGGAAGAGGACATTGCCTCCGTTGCCTCATGGATCATGAGCGATAGCAGCGGCGCGCGCGGTGTGCGTGATGACTTTTTTCGCGCATCGGCGCTGCAACTGCTAACAGCGTTGATTGCCGATGTGTGCCTGTCCGGTCATACGGAAAACGAGAACCGGACGCTTCGGCAGGTGCGCATGAACCTCTCTGAGCCGGAGCCGACACTGCGCAAGCGGCTTCAGGATATCTACGACAATTCGGGCTCGGACTTCGTGAAGGAGAATGTCGCAGCCTTCGTCAACATGACGCCGGAAACCTTCTCCGGTGTCTATGCCAATGCGGTCAAGGAAACGCACTGGCTTTCCTATCCGAACTATGCTGCCCTCGTATCGGGAAAGAAGTTCTCGACCAGCGACATCGCGGCAGGAAACACCGACGTCTTCATCAACATCGACCTCAAGACCTTGGAGACCCATTCGGGTCTCGCGCGGGTCATTATCGGCTCGTTTCTCAATGCCATCTACAACCGCGACGGTCAGATGCGGGGGCGTGCGCTGTTTCTCCTCGACGAGGTGGCCCGCCTCGGTTACATGCGGATCATCGAAACCGCGCGCGACGCCGGACGCAAATACGGCATCACCCTGACGATGATCTACCAATCCATCGGCCAGATGCGCGAAACCTATGGCGGTCGCGACGCGGCGAGCAAGTGGTTCGAGAGTGTCAGCTGGATTTCGTTTGCCGCTATCAACGATCCCGAAACCGCCGACTACATCTCCCGACGCTGCGGTATGACCACCGTGGAGATCGACCAGATAAGTCTCAGCTCCCAGGCAAGGGGATCGTCGCGAACACGCTCGAAACATCTCGCTGCCAGGCCACTCATCCAGCCCCATGAAGTGCTACGCATGCGTGCCGACGAACAGATCGTCTTCACCGCGGGAAATGCACCGTTGCGATGCGGACGAGCTATCTGGTTCCGGCGAGATGACATGAAGGCTTGCGTTGACGGGAACCGTTTCCATTCCAACGCATCTGTTCCACCAACAAAAACAAAATGAAGTGGAAAGTGACGTGACACACAGGATGGGGTGGCGGGTAGGTGCGAAAGATGCCGGTGTGGCGCTGCTAGTCGCAATCGTAGCCGGTGCTGCATACACGGCGCTGGGCGTCGATCTTGGGATTTCTACTTCGACTGCGATGGCCTCTCCGCTGTCGCTTGACACACAGTCGGCCGATTTTTCTATCTGCGGGAACAGTCGCCGCGTAAACTGCATCGTTGACGGCGATACATTTTGGTTTCACGCCAAGAAAATCCGGATCGCCGATATCGACGCGCCTGAACTCAGCCCGCCCCGATGCGAGGTCGAGCGTGCGAAAGGGGAAGCGGCAAAGCAGCGGCTGCTTGCGCTTCTCAACGGCGGAAAGTTCTCAATTACCGCCACTGGCAGGGACCAGGACCGCTTCGGTCGCGATCTGAGGATTATCACCAGGAATGGCCGCTCAATTGGCACCGTGCTCGTGGAGGAAACCTCGCACGCCGGTGGGACGGTCGTAGACGACCGTGGTGCAATCGATTTGACTAGTTCTATCGTGCCCACTCGCGGCATGGTCTTTCTGCAGCCCGGTCGGCTCTACCAAGTCGTGCCTTATGCGGCACCTAACTGCGAGAGGATCGTGACCGACTGGCCGAAACCGCGTAGCCGGGTTCGGGGAGCAAAGCGAGTAGAGCCGCAGGGCGAAGCCGTCTCGCACGACTATCCGGCGGGCTGTTTCATCACAATAATGAATCGAATGGTGTCGACCGATTCATAACTCTCGTTGGACGAGAAAGGTAGGATCGGCGAATCTGTCCGTATGATCTACCAGCCCTATCACATCTATACAGAACGAACGGACCCGACGAAGAACATGGCCCGGTTCTATGCCATGGAAATCTCCCGAAGCTTGTTCGGAGAGCCATGCCTCATCCGGCGCTGGGGCCGCATTGGAGCGTCCGGGCAGAGCATTGTGCATCATTTCGAAAACGAGCACGATGCTGTGGTGCTCTTTCTCGACCTTGCCCGGCACAAAAAATCGCGCGGCTATGTGCCCAGATCGGCGTAAAGACGCCAGAGATGATAGACACGCGACATCGCGGGTATGATCTCGAACAGTTGGCGCACCCTGATCAGAGCCATAAATGGCTATTCGAGGCCAAGATGCGCCCTCAAGGACGCTCGTAAAAGGAAAGTGGCGACAATATCATCGATTGCGTGGCCATAAGACACGCTTACTTAAGTCAGCAGTTGGCGCAAATTTGCCGAGGCAGCTGTTTGCCCCATGGTCAAAGGCGCGATTACTCCACAGAGGTCGGTCTCGACATCCGGCAGGCCTGTATAAAAGTGATCGCGTCATTGGAGTGATCAATCGGGAACACGGCTGACCTCCCTTGCAACACAGACCATTAAATGCGGGCGCTCATGAAGCGATCGCGAGAAATTGGGGGAACCGCTCGTCCTTGACGCGGTCGCCTCGGCCGGCAACCTCGCTCGATCTGAGCAGCTATCTCCTGATTCCGTGTGGCATCAACAAAGCCGGGGCCGGAAGACGCCCGTTCCCGGCTCCATAGTCCGAGGGAAGAGGCCCGCCCGATGGGCGGAGCCTCAATGCCTCAATCGCGGTTCTGTCGGGACCAGATCAGCTGGTAACCATCCTCGCCTTCGACTTCGGTCAGGGTTGCGTAGATCGGAGCCGGGAAACTTGGGTCGTCCAGCTTGACCGAGAGGTAGTCGCGATCGCTCTCAGTGGACCGCTTCTGCCAAGCCGCACCCAGCTCGACATTATGCGGTTCACCGCATAACACGGATTATGCAGAGAGCGGGATTATGTGGAGTGTCGGTCGCTGAAGACTGCTTTTGCCGGTGTTTGCGGTGGATTTTACTCCGCATAATTCCGGGGGTTGATGGGTGGCGCCCCGCTGTGAGCGGAGCGCCGTGGTGGCGGTCAGCGGGACCAGATGAGCTTGTGCTCGCCTTTGTCGCCCTGAACGAGGGAGGCATAGACCGGAGCCGTGAAGGACGGATCGTCGAGCTTGAGCGAGAGGTATTCGGCGCCGGTTTCCCGGGCGGTCCGGCTCCAGCCGGCTCCGAACTCGACACCCGTTGCTGTGACCCGGAAGTCCGGGGCGCGATCGTTGTCGCGGTCGCAGGGTTTGATGGATGCCTTGACGTTGAGGGTGAGGGTCTTGATGGTGCCGTTGTAGGCGCCGGTTTCGTCGCGGGTGAAGGTGCCGATCTGAGCCATTGTCGTTTCTCCTGAGAGTTGTTCGAAGCCGCCCGATGCGGCCTCGATGGCGGTCGAGAGGCGACGGGTTGGCCTGCTGCATCCAAAGGACCACAGCGCCAGCGGAGGACGGCGGTAGCCGAGCTTGTTGCTTCGCGAGGAATGGCCGCGCTTGCGGTCAGGGGAAGAAGGTCGGCGAAGCCGTTGCAGGCCAGGGCCGGACCGGCGCCAGACCAGCCGAGATGAGAGGCCGTATCGGGGCTTTGCGGCATTGTCGGCAGAGAACGACGTGGATGATCGCCTCATCATCAGCAGGAACACCGCTGTCGCAGCATCATCGCTCCTACCGATATCATTGCCCGCATGTTCCGGGCCGACGACACCAATCCCGCCCGACATGGTGCCGGCCATGTCAAGCAGGATGCCGGTGGAACCAAGCGCATCACGCGGTGCGCCGAAGCCGCCTCAGATCTGTAACCGATCCGATCACGCCGGTGTTTCCAAGTCCGAGAGTAGCGATGCGATCAAAGCATCCGGTGCCTTGAACCGTCCGCGTCGCAGTTCTGGCGGGACGACCGCCTCGACCGCTTCCAGCTTTTCGGTAGGATCCATGCGCAGGTAGACCTCCGTTGTACGAATGTCGGTGTGACCCAGCCACAGGGCGACCTTCCGGATGTCATGGGTAGCCTGTAGCATAATGACTGCGCAGCTATGTCGAAGCTGGTGCGGCGAGACGTTCTGATCACGCAGCGAAGTGCAGGTTTCCGCCGCCTTGCGGACATGCTTGTCGAGGATATACTCGAATCCCGCACGCGTCATCGCATCCCCTTGTGCGTTGACGAAGAGTTCCGGCACTCGGACCAAGCCCCTGATGCTCAGCCACGCGCGAAGGTCTCGAGCCGTGTCCTTCCACAGCGGTAGGCAGCGCTCCTTACGGCCCTTGCCCTGAACCATCACGGTCGCGCCGTGTCGAAGTGACAGGTTTTCTGTGAGAACGCCGACCAGTTCGGAGACCCGCAAGCCTGCCCCGAAGCAAAGGTGCATCATGGCCCGGTCGCGCACGCCAAAGCGTGTCGCAAGATCGGGAGTGTTGAGGATTGCTCGCATTTCCTCCATTGTCAGGTGACGGATGAGCTTCTGGTCGTGGCGCTTGGCCGGGATCGCATGGACCCGACCGATCTGCTCCAGGGCGGAGGGCACCTTGTGCTCCACATACCGCATGAACGTCTTGATGGCAGCAAGCCGAACATTGCGCGTGGACGCGCTATTGCCGCGATCGTGTTCAATGTGACCAAGGAAAGCGACGATCATCGGCGCGTCGAGGTCCTCAATCATAAGCAAAGATGGACGGGTACCCAGCCGTTTCGCCACATAGTCGAACAATAGTTTGAAGCAGTACGCATAGGTCTCGCAGGTTTGCGGACTGTAACCTCTTTGGCGGGGCATATATTCACGCAGAAAGCTGGTGATGAATGGAGCGAGCTTCGTCATACGTCACTCTCCTCAACCAGCTTTTCCGCGGCCGCTGCGATGTCGACCATCATTTCTGGCGTCGCCTGAAGATACCAGTATGTATTGTGGATACTGACATGACCCAGGTAGGTCGACAGGGCGACGAAGTGCTTGGCAATCGTGCCGCGCTCGGCGCCGCATTGTTCCAGGACACGGGTTGCGAAGGTATGTCGAAGATCATGGATGCGCGGCTGCCGACTTCGATCCGGCGCGATGCCCGCTCGTCGCAGGATGCAGCGGAATGCATAGTTCACCGTCGATGGGTAAAGCTGTCGGTGCTTGACGGATGGGAAGAGCCAATCGCTCTCGCCTGCAAGCTGGCATCGCGCGTCAAGATAGCCTTTGAGCGCCTCGACGACGGTCGCGTGCAGCGGCACTAACCGGCTTTTACGGAACTTGGTTTCGCGAATGTGCAACACGCCGTCATGCAGAATGTCATCAACCCTGAGCGCAAGAGCCTCGGAGACACGCAGTCCAGTGGATGCAATCAACCCAAAAAGCATGACGTAGAGTTCGCGACGCAGCGGATTGGGCCTTTGGCGCCTTAGATGACCGGTAGTATCGAGAATCCGGGCTATCTCGTCCGCTGTATAGATGTAGGGAACCGGCCTATTGGTGATCCGCTTGATATCTGGGGGCGGTATCTCGTGGCGAGGGTCTTCCGCCTGCAGGAAGCGAGCAAACAGGATAATGGCTGTCAGGCGATGCGCCATGGCGTTTGGGCTTTTGGCCGCCATGGGCAACCACGTAAGAGCTGTTGCAGTGCGAATGTGGCTCTCGCCGCGTTCCGCTGCAAAGCGCGCGAACGCGAGAAGATGCCGCTCGGCCTGGACAAGCTTATAAACTAGCGCCCGGCGCAGACTGATATAGCGGTTGACGTCGGCACTCAGCATGGCAGC
This sequence comes from Agrobacterium sp. rho-8.1, assembly GCF_033957725.1. Classification (NCBI taxonomy): domain Bacteria; kingdom Pseudomonadati; phylum Pseudomonadota; class Alphaproteobacteria; order Hyphomicrobiales; family Rhizobiaceae; genus Agrobacterium; species Agrobacterium sp. rho-8.1. The sequence continues at coordinate 203,049 of NZ_CP192790.1, read as the reverse complement.
CTCCCGCCCCATGGTTGCGCGATCTCGGACAAGAGGCCGATGTCTACCTTGGCGTAGAGCGCGGTCGTTGATGGAGAACGGTGACGCAACACGGCTCCAACGCCGGCAAGGCTTGCGCCGTTACGCAGCATCGCAGTCGCCGCCGAGTGCCGGAGCACATGCGCCCCTCGATGGATACTTTCAATCCCCGCTCTGTCGAGCCCGCGGCGCACGATACATTTCACGGCAATTCGGCTGAGTGGCCTGATCGGTGCAATATCCGTCAGGAACACTCGAGTCGTCGCAATGCGCGGCCTTGCCCGCTCGATATAAGCTAAAATGGCATCGCCAACGTCTTGAGGTAGCGGGAGCCGTTCCTCCCGCCGGGCCTTACCGACAAGCGTTATTCGGCCATTTTTCCAATCAATGTCACAGAAAGCGAGATTAGCGACTTCGCTGGCCCTGAGGCCCAGCCGAGCCAGGAGCAGCATGACAGCGCGGTCGCGTAACCTGCTTTCTCCGTCACAAGTGGCAAGGAGGCGGTCGATATCACTTTGGCCAAGGAAACGCGGTGTCGTCGCCAGTTGCCAGCTCGCAAAGCTCGGAACCGCATATTGCCGGCCGATTGGGCATTGCCCGATCGCCACAAGATATTTGAGGTATGCCCGCGTTGCGACAGTGATACCCTGAGCCCGAGCGCGGCCATGCGGTTTCGCGCGATCGAGCACGAAGCCACGGATCGCGGCGGCCGTATAAACGTCCGGATCAGTGCCGAGCGACACTAGAAGATCGATCAAGATTGGCTGATAGGTATCGAGTGTGGAATCCTTGATGCCACGCTGCTCCCTCATCCAGCATCGGAACGCGGCAAGCGTCGGCCAGGTCTCTTCCAGCGACGGGTGCAGTTCTGGAGGCAGAATGTTCTTCTCGTGCAGATACGAGAGGAACAGCCCGGCCGCACCCTGTGGAGCGCGGGCAGTCTTGCTACCCTGGAACACCGACGCCGATGCGGCGAAGCCAACGGCGAGCGTTTCGATCTCGAAGCCGGTCGCTCGCACCCAGTCACTCCACAGTGCCAGCAGGCGCACCACCTCGACGATAGTCGCGGGCGAATAATTCCGCTGAGATAGCCATCCGTTGAACCCGTCGATATGTGGCTGTAGCCAGTTGATACGAACACCGACGCTGCGGCGATGTCTGTACTTTCGCTTTGTCATTCTGTTTTCCTCGATTTGCTTGTTAGCGCCGGAGAAGTCCGGTGCGTCGAGCAAATCGAAAGTTTCAAATCCATTCCAGCAATCGGTGGGCAGCTTATCCGTCCTCATTTCCAATACGCCGAGTTGGCCTCTCCGGGTGGGCGTATCTTGCCGACCCTCAAGATGATGGTGATGACATCGGTAGGGGCGATGACGCTGGGATAGCGGTGTTCATGTTGATGTGGCTCTGATCATCCACGTCGTTCTCTGCCGACAATGCCGCAAAGCCCCGATACGGCCTCTCATCTCGGCTGGTCTGGCGCCGGTCCGGCCCTGGCCTGCAACGGCTTCGCCGACCTTCTTCCCCTGACCGCAAGCGCGGCCATTCCTCGCGAAGCAACAAGCTCGGCTACCGCCGTCCTCCGCTGGCGCTGTGGTCCTTTGGATGCAGCAGGCCAACCCGTCGCCTCTCGACCGCCATCGAGGCCGCATCGGGCGGCTTCGAACAACTCTCAGGAGAAACGACAATGGCTCAGATCGGCACCTTCACCCGCGACGAAACCGGCGCCTACAACGGCACCATCAAGACCCTCACCCTCAACGTCAAGGCATCCATCAAACCCTGCGACCGCGACAACGATCGCGCCCCGGACTTCCGGGTCACAGCAACGGGTGTCGAGTTCGGAGCCGGCTGGAGCCGGACCGCCCGGGAAACCGGCGCCGAATACCTCTCGCTCAAGCTCGACGATCCGTCCTTCACGGCTCCGGTCTATGCCTCCCTCGTTCAGGGCGACAAAGGCGAGCACAAGCTCATCTGGTCCCGCTGACCGCCACCACGGCGCTCCGCTCACAGCGGGGCGCCCTCATTCGATCACATAGCCCAGCGCGCGATAGCCCAATCGTCGCTTTGCCGCCATCCGGGCCAGAACGGGAACGGTGCTATCGACGTAATCGACGACCAAGACGTCTTTCTTGCCATCATGCTGACGATGCAGACGTCCGACATATTGCGCCAAAGTTCCTTTCCAGGCGATCGGCATGGTGAGGAACAACGTGTCGAGCCGGGCGTCATCGAAGCCTTCCCCGATATAGCGCCCTATCGCAAGTATCAGACGCTCATCATCGTCTGCGACATTCAACGCCGTGTTGGCTTGCTTGCGATCCTTCGCCGACATGCCACCGCGTAGCACCACCAGATTTTTTACAAACGGCGAGAACTTCTGCTGGAGATAATCGAGGTGATCCTTACGCTCCGTCAGCAGTATGGGCGAACGTCTGGCCTCAAGGGATTTCAGCACGTCATCGAATATCAGGTCATTTCGGCCTTGGTCCTGCGCAAGGGCCGCATAGATCGCTGGCATTGACGGACGCTCGGCCGAGACGAGTGACGTTGGCAACTCAAACTTCGTCGAACGGTCGCGGGCACGGTGGCGAATACCACGCTCGGCAGCTTGAACTCTTGCATCGACCCGATGGCGAACGGGGCCGCATTGCATGAAGATAATCGGATGATGTCCGTCTTTTCGGGCGACCGTCGCTGACAGGCCGACGACATATCGCGCCTTGGATCTGCGAGCGACAAGTTCAAAACTTGCAGCGGACAGATGGTGGCACTCGTCGACAATCAGATGACCGTAATTGCCGACGATGTCATCGACCTCGCCATTCCTAACCAGGCTTTGGATCAGCGCCACATCAATGATCCCTGTCGGCTTCCTTTTCCCGCCACCGATAATGCCGATCTGCTTTGGGTCGATGCTCAAGAAGGAACTCAGACGCTCTACCCACTGGGTGAGAAGCTCCCTGCGGTGAACAAGAACCAGCGTGTTGCGGCTTCGATGTGCAATGAGTGCAGCTGCGACAACTGTCTTGCCGAAGGCGGTCGTGGCGGCGAGCACGCCGTTATCGTTGGCGACAAGAGCATCAAAGGCCCGCGATTGTGGCCGTCGCAGTTCCCCTTGGAACGAGACGCCGGCGGGTAGCGCATCTCCGTCTTCGCGGTGATCCTCCAGAATGGCGGTCGTGCCATGGCTCTTAATGAGCTCAATTGCTTCGTCGAAGCAGCCTCGTGGCAGCGCGACATGGCGTGGATGAAGCTCGGCACAGGAGATGATCCGCGGCTTGCCGAATGTCGGCAATCGCATTGCTTGTGCACGATAGAATTCCGGGTTCTGGAATGCTGCCAGGCGCACGAACTGCGCAATCAGCGCGGACGGAAGCTCGGTCCTATCGATGTAAACCTGGTCGGCAATCACGACCTTGATGCTTTGCGGAATCGTAGCCTCAATTCGCCGCGGCTCGCTACGACGTGACGGCAACATCTTCCACGGCTCATCGGCGTGTTCGTCATCGACTGGCATCCGGACGCCCAAGACCCGCCCCGACAATTCGGCTTCGTCGGCGATCCTGAAGACTTCGTCCGCCGACAACCTGGGTAAAGACGACAGGTATGCCCACTGGTCGTCGTAGGGTTGCAGGTCGCCATCGACAAAAACGCTATTGCCATTTTCTCGGGCTTTCCTTTGCAGGGGAAGCGCGATCAGATTGCCGAAGCCGCCAAGTGGCATGGTATCCTGGTTGGGAAAGAAACGGTCATAAGACGTGAAGCCGATCTCGGGGCGGTTTTCCATCGTCTCTGTTATGAGCGCGGCACCAAGTTGTCGGGCGATCTTCGCGGGAACGGGTTTTGAGAAGAATATCCAGACATGGCCGCCGTTTCCCGACCTCGACCGTTCGAGGGCTGCTGCAATTCCTTTTGCATGACAGGTTGCCAGCAACGCTCTGGTATCGTCCGCCCAGCTTTCCTTGTCAAAGTCGGCAGCAAGGAACCAGCATGTCTCGTCTTGCAGCAATGGATATACGCCGGCAACAAAGTCGCTTGAGCGGGCATCGCCGCCACGAAGGTGCCTTTCTATGATATCTTCGGAATATGGGATGAACGCCTGATGCGGGCAGTCGCCGCATTTCACCTTCGGCTTGCCGCAGATTCCTTTCGCCCACTCGTTGGAACAGGATGGCGAATAGCCGGTGCGTCCATCCTTTCTATTTTCCCATCGTACAGGAAAGACATCGGGGCGCCCGGCAAACAACTGCCGGAATAACTCCACCTTCTCCATCGACGGCGAGCTGTTGGTAACAGGGGCATCGGTGAAGGCTGGCTTCTCCGCGGCAACCTGGCTATCGGAAATCAGCTGTTGCTCAAACACTTCCAGCTCACGCTCAAGCGCCATCCGCTCGTCATTCAGATCGGCTAACCGCCGTCGAATGCGAGCAATGTTCTCCCAAGCATCATTCTTTTCCGCCAACTTTTCAGCTTTCGCCTAAATGATCGTCGGGATCAGCATAGGCCAAAGACGTCTGCATTTTAAGACGCACTATCCATCTCAGCGGCACAGAAGGCTCCGGGATTATGCGGAGTAAAATCCACCGCAAACACCGGCAAAAGCAGGCTTCAGCGACCAACACTCCGCATAATCCCGCTCTCTGCATAATCGACAGCGCCGGCGTAGATGCGGAACTGCGGGCCCTTGTCTGAGGGGTTTTCGACGCGGGCGATGCGGGCCTTGACGTTGAGGGCGAGGGTGCGGATGGAGCCTGTGAAGCCGGCTTCGGTGGAAGTGAAAGTGCCGATGGTTGCCATGGTAGTGTTCCTTTGCTTGTTCGGGCCGCACCATTGCGGCCTCGATGGCAGTCGCAAAGACCGGAGACGATCGGACCGCACCCGCCGGGGTCCCCTTCGCGCCTTACGCGATGGGGTGGCACAGGGCCGCAATGCAATGAAGGGCGGCCGGAGGAAACTTTGTTGTGCGCGAGGAATGCGAACGCAGTTCGCTGGGGAAGAAAGTTACAGACGGTCGTTGCGGGAAAACGATCGAGGCGCAGCCGGTCTCTGGTCAGACATGCCCCATCGAGCCCGCAGATGGAGCCCCGGAAACAGGGGGAGGGATATCGCTATGGCGATCTCGGGACTCGGACCCTTCGAGAAGGGCAATATTGGAATAATCACCTCGGACAATCCGTCGATCATCACCCATCCCCACCGAAAACCCATCTTATGAAAGGCGCCGGTTACATGGAAGTATCCGCGCGCGCTCGTTCGTCGGTGACGTCGCCTTGAGGATCCATTCGTCAGGACACAAAGCCAATAACTATTGGACGAGAGCCATCCTATGGACTCACGTCCGATACCGGCAATCCCTCGGTCTGTGGGAAGCTGGATCTCGCTGCAACAGGTCCCGCACTTGAACGGTGTCGGGTCGTGGCAACGACGGCCGGCGATGATTACCTTTGTTGCTGACAGAATGGTTGGCTTCAAGCCGCCTTGGTTCCCGCCTCGGCTTCCCGCTGCAGATCATGAAGATAACTCACAGCGCGCTGCGCATGTGCCGCTGCCTGAAAGATGGCGCGCTTGTCGCCTAACAGCACGCGCAGCCAGGACTGCAGGTAGGCGGCGTGATCGGGTCGAGGCTCCAGTTCCGGAACAATGCCAAGATCAGCACACAGGAAGCAACTCCCGAGTTCTGCAATCAACTCTTCGCGGGCACGCTCGCTTTTGTCCTTCGCGTAGCGGCTGAGATCGCGGCCGACACGGGAAGGATGTGCCGTCCAGTGCGTGGCTTCATGGCTGAGCGTCGCCACATAGGCCGCAGCATCGCGAAACGCCTCGAACGGCGGCATCTGAATATGATCCGTCACCGGCGAATAATAGGCCTGACCGCCGCCATGTCGGATCAGGGCACCTGTATTGAGGAAGAAGCGATCGGCCTGCTCGATCCGCTCTAGGGGATCAAGGTTCTCAGCAGGCTGCCCGTAGTAGCGACCGGGAAGTCCATCGATCTGTTCGATGTTGAAGACCGAGTATGTTTTGAGAAAAGGAATCTCACGGTCGATCTCATTGCCTAAACCGTCGCTTTCGGATTTTGTGAAGCGGCTGGCGAAGACGACAGTCGAGCCCGTTTCGCCCTTGCGCACACAAGCCCCGACTTCGAGCGCCTGCTTGAATGTCATCCACATCGATGAGGAGAAACCCCGCGCTACCCCCTCCGACCAGAGAAGCAGCACGTTCATTCCTGAATAGGGAAGGCCATTATGCCTCAACGGTCGGGTGATGCGCCCTTGTGTGTGGGCAACACTCCACGGCTTCATCCATGGTCGAACGCCCTGTTCGAGATCGGTCACGATACGATAGGTAATGCGGGAATAGATGTCGCTGCGGTCGCCTGCCGATTTCCTGGTCATCTTCATTTCTCCTTCTTGTCCGACCGCGCCGATCGCGGTCCGTCACGAAGGTCCTGAAGCAGGAGGCAAAGGATCTCGTGCGCACCCAAGGGGCTGGAACGAAGAGGAGGACGGCAAAGCCGTTGCGCGCGAAAACCGTCTCCTGCAGGACCACCGGCCGGGACGGACCGCGATCAACCGGGCGCTCTCCGGGTTCAAATCTCAACATGGAAAGGGCCGACCCCGACAAGGCCCGCCCGATTTGAAAGAAAGGAAATGAGCGGGGCCGGAGCCCCGCCGGTTGGGATCAGCCGAGAGCATCCATCTGAACTTCCGCCGCCTTGCGGTCGAGACTGGCACCCGGATTTTCGACCGGGCGTTCGAAGGGCTTCCAAGTCTCGCCGATGACCTGTTCGTAGGCGGTAACTGTCCCCTCTGCCGCCATCCTGAGGGAATGGGCCTGGATTCCTATGTCGGCCGCGAATTCTCGCTTGCGCTGGGCGGCGCTGTCGTAGCCGACTGGACCATCAAGGTCCTCGTCGCGAGCGTCGTTCGACGCCTTGGCGGTTGCGTCGCGCGCTTCCGTGACTGCGCGGGAGTAGAACTGCCCGGCGCCATGCGCCGATCCGACGAAGGCTCCGACGATGCGCTGCAGGTGTATCTGCATGGCCTTCTCGCCCAAACCTTCGGAGAGGCTGTCGGCGGTCTCGGCGATCAACCGCTCGTGGAGGCTGCTGATGCCAGCGCTGTCGACGACCGCAGTGCCGAAACTTTCGGCGATCTTGAGTGCCTGGGTGGCGTCGGGGCAGGAGAGGCGGACCATTTCGAGGGTGGTGCCGCGGCGAGGTTGCGAAAACCTGGCGTTGGAGCGGTTGGGAGTGGCGGACTTGGCCATGTCTATTCCTTCCTTGACTGCTGAAGCGGTTCCGGCCCGTGCCGGTCTGCCCTTCGATGCGGACGACCAAGAACCGGCAAGGGACGGGCGGTTTCACAGGTCCGATCCGACTGAGTCAGCAGGGCAGGGTTGCGGGCCAGCGGGTCTTGACCTGAGCAAACCGCGAGCCTGACCTCGCGCAGTGAGGTTGGATCGGCCGCCACGCGGCGCGACAGCGGCCTTGAAACGACCGACCGCCGGTTCAGACCGCAGCACAAGAAGGGCAGTTTGGCACGGGCCCGATGCCGATCCCCAGCAACGAGAAGGTACCATGGCCAAGACCGCCGTGCCGATGACATCGCAGCCAGGCAAGGCAAGCCCAGCACCAGCGCAGTCTTTTTGGGTCCGCCTGTATTGCCGGATGATGCACCAGCTCATGATCACGACGTTGGCAATCACCGATGACCTGCTCATCCATCTTCACTCTGCGAGCGATTATGTCGAGTTCGGGCCAATGCTCGACGGTTAGGCGGTCGACGAGCTCGTGATGGTAAACACGAGGATCCGATCGGCGCCGCGCCCGGCTCCACACCTTCACCGTCGTCGCCTGTCTTCCGGTGCGCACCGCAATCTGCCGCGTCAGACAATCGAGATGCCGCTGGGTCTAGCGCCGAGCGTCAAATTGCTTTCCCCACGTTCAAAGTACGGAGGTCGATCATGGCCAATCGCCCCGGCTTTCCCAGCCAACGAAGGAGGATGGCCCGTCATATTCGACGTGACGCGCGTGATCGATGACAAAACCGAACCGGCCGCGACCAGCATACTCCTCGCTTGGGACAAGGAAGCGTCGCCCATGGTTGCCTGGCGTTCGGTCACCATTAATGACCGCCACGACCTCGGTCATGCCAGCGTTTTGGCCAGACAGGATCGCGGAGGTGACAACGAAGTTGTTCCTGTGGCATTGATCGAACGCCCGACGGTCCTTGGCCCAGCTCTCGCCTTCGGCCAGCACGCAGCCGTAGATCATCTCCCAGGCATCCGGCCAGTTATTGCGAACGGTGTTCTCGGCCATGGACCGCTCGTAGGTGGTGAACAGGTCCGGGAAGGTAACCGCCACGATCGCCCACTCACAGTCCTCCTCGTACCACGGCGTGTCCTTGCGTAACAAAGGATGGACCTTGGCGTTACGATCAGTTGAGAGACGGAAACCACCGTGGCAGGAGGTCATATGGGAGACGACGCCATCGGCATAAATGACCGCCATATGCGATACACCCCATGGGGTACTCGCTGACATGCGGGTCCCCACACGGTTGAGGCTAGCGAGATCGCGTTTATGCCCGGCGGTCTCAGCGACGCGCGACCGGAATTCGGCCTCGTCAGCGATCCGACCGTCATGCCCGATGAAGTCGGCGCGCGTCAGTTCTGCAAGCGGTCGACGGACGGCGACGGCACGGCCAAGATAAGAAAATCCACTGGGTGAAAAGACCATAGCAAGGACCTGATCACCAATGCGGGCGACGGGCAGGCCGTCCGCGCTGGTAGCAAACTCCACCCCCGAAAGATCGGGGGTGGATGCAGCCATGTTCTGCTGGACAGCGGCGATCATGCTGCTGCCCTCTGGTCGCGGTCGTCGTGGTCCGGCAGATCCGCACCCTGCGGCACCCTGTCGACCACATCGTCGGCTTCTTGCTCGGTCTGATCGTCCGATGGGTCATCGAGATCGTTATCCCTAGCATCCTGGGACCCAGCGCCGACCAAATCCGTGCCAGCGCCTGCACGGATCCATTCGAGCAGTTGGTCTGCCGTTGGCGCGAAGCGGCCGGACGGATGGACAAAACAGTCATTTGCGAAATGCTCCACGAGCGCTGCGCGGGTTTCGCGGACCTTCTGCCGCGGCTGAACGGCCGCTTCGGCGCAAGACGCTTCCAGTGCCTGGCGAGACAGGCACGAGAGGAACTCCTCCGAACCCATGTTCGGCATGAATTCGTCCGCGCCGATCGCGACGCCGGCGATGCGCGAAACCATACCGCTGTTCGACATGCCGCGGCGGCAAGAGAGAACATCGATCAGCATGGAGCGGACCGCGACCCGGAGCTGTTCCTGATCGAAGGCGAGCTTGCCATGCTCGTCAAACAGTCCGACCGCATGGCGTGAGAGGCGCTTGCCCCCGTAGATGGTGCCATCAGCGCCGGAGTCGACGCGAACATTCTGCCCGGCGAAGGCGAGCACCGTCAGCGCCATGAGCATGTCATCATCGATCGGCGCGCGACCGAGTGCGTCATGTAGGGCGTCGGTGCGGAAATCACCGATCATGTCATGACCCTTCTGCGTGACGTCGGGCCGGGCCTTCGACATGGTGATTGCATCGGCATCATCGCCACTAGCGACCGATGTGTCACCAGCAACCCCCTTCGGCTTCGCCACCTCCGGCATGCGGTAATGCACGGACTGCACCTTGCCGTCACGATCCAGATAGAGCGCCGTGTGATCGGACTTGGAGAGCTTGCCATACACCTGGGAGGCCTTCTTCGGCAGCTCTGGCTGGCCCCAGCTGTTGACCTCAACAATTCCGCCGCGCTTGGGAAGGTTGCTCGTCATCCATTCGTGCTGCGCGCCAAGGAACCCTTCGACATTGGTGGTGTAGCGCCCGTCCTGGTCGGCCGGCGTGAAAAGGTCCTCCACCCACTCAATGCCGTAGGCCTGGGCCAGATCGTCACCAAAGCTCGCATCGCGGGCGTACATGCGCTTCTTGGTGAGCGCATTAGCGATCTGCCACCACGGAGCGGTGTCTCCCTTCTTCGGCTTGTGCGCTTTCCAGACTTCCTTCTGGTCCACCTGGCCTGCTGCCGCGATAATCCGCAGCTGCGGCTCGGACGGCATGTCGCCCAGCGCCATCTGCTCGAGCATTGCCGGCAGGACATTGGCAAGCAGACGCAGCTTGCGGATCTGGCGAACGGGGAGGGCGAGAGCGACGGCGATCGCTTCCTCGGTCCAGCCGAGAGCAACGAGACGTTCGATGCCGCGCCACTGATCCACGGGGTTGAGCGCCTCGCGAACCGAGTTTTCGACCATCGAGCGCATGGCGCCATTGTCGTTGGCGGCATCCACAACAAGGATTTCGATTTCTTCCAGGCCGGCGGCGATGGCAAGGCGCACGCGGCGATGGCCGGCATCGATGATATAGCCATTTCCGCCATCGGGTTCTGGTGCGACGACGGGAGGCTGGACGATGCCGACGGCCTTGATCGTGGCCAGCATCAGCGCGTCGGCCTGCGGCGACGACTTCGACTGGCGCATACGGTTGGGATTTTCTTTCAGCGCGCGCGGGTCAACCTTCATGATTTGCATGGGAGCAGTCCTTTCGAGAGGTTACCGACCGGCACCTTGCCGGCCCTTCCTGTCTTCTTTTTTTCGAAGACACCTCCCGGACCGCCGAGCGGCCGGACTGCCGCAACTGCGGCCGAGCATCCCTGCTGCGCGGGACGAGCGGGGCTAATAGCCCTGCGCGGGACAAGCGGCCGGGATCGCGCAGACCGCGGTTGAGCGACAGCGTCGGTAGGAGGACCGGTCTGCGATCGGTTCATCCTCCCTGCTTTTCTTTTTCCATTTTTCACGTCTCAATTCGAGCCGACGCTTGAAGACGATCAATGCTGGGGGCAGCGATGCCTGGAGGGCGCGACTAGGTTCGGCGCCCTAGAAGGGCCAGCGCGTCAGCCATCATACGCTTCAAGATGAGTTTCCGGTTTTCCGGTGCGACAAAGGCCGCTTCCGGGATAGCAACAGCAGCAGGCGAGGGCATGGCGGTTTCGGAGGGCGGAACCGGAAGGGGCTCTTCGATCATTGCGGGGACAACGATGTGCGTGATCGTTGTTTCATCGGATTTTACCGAAACGGTGACCTGTGCTCCAGAGCGGAGACGGTCGACCCCCGTTTGAGCGGCCTCTCGCTCATCTTGAGCTTCTACCAGCGATGACTGCGTTACAAGAAAAAAAGGCATGTTTTTCCACGGAGTGTTTTGATTGAGGTCTCGTCTGCAAATCGATCTCGGTCAAGGTGGGGGACCACATTTGCGGTCGCCTCCGACGCAAAAAAGGCGCTCGACCCGTTGGGGGAGCGCCTTTTTTTTAGATGCCAGGACAACGTCAAACGCCGCTGCGATTGCAGTGAGCAGGACATCGTCTCATTGAGAGGTGATGCTCAGATGTTGTTGACGAAGGAGAATTTCAAGTCGCGATCTGGACTACCCCCTGATAGATCTTCGCGTCTATCCGGACGTCAGGCGAGGCAGCATGAGCACAAATCCCGAGACCCGCAGAGCCATCGCGCAGCGTGTGATTGATCGCGCGGCGGCGCGTGGTATGCCGATCGACAAGGATCCTGCCTTCGTTGCTTTGCTGGAGGAATGGACCCGCGGAGATATCGACATGAAGGCTATGCGCGAACGGTACCTTGATGTAATCGCTCTTCAAACTGCCGAGCGGAGGGGCCAGCGCAAAAGCCCCCTAGTTATAAACCTCTCGAAATGGTCGGACGAGGCGAACAAAGAATAAAAAAATGGGCCTACGGAAACCGCGGCCCATGAAGTGTGGAGATTTAAAACCTCCAGAGGGGAACAGCTGCTGCGACGGAACTGGGAGGTGACCGTCATATGCATCAGCTGTAGGCACTATGCCTGATTTTTGATCATCAGGAAAACATTTATTATGCAACGCAGCTATGCAGGCACCGCGACGGTCTCGTCGTCCAGATCTGCCGCCAGTTGAGCTTCGATTGCCCGCAGCTTCAGCCGCTTGTCCTCCAGCTCGTCTGCGAACGCGAAAACGCCTCCGTCTCGCGAACGATAGGATACCAATCGCCGCTTGGCATCTTCGAGCCGCTGGCGATACTGGTGCTGTTCCTCATCAAAGCCGCCAAGTGCGTGCTCCAGCCGTGAGATGGCACCGAGCGGTGTGACCGTGATCGCCAGATCGATCTCGTAATCTGCGCCGGTGCGCTGGAGCAGGGTCTCGTAGCGATAGCCATCGCCCTTGCCGAACCGCTCGCTCTCGTAGACGAGATCAAAGCCGCCGATTGTCGCCAGATGAACTTCACCTTCTTTCTGGAGCTGAAGAAGCGTGAGGATTTCCTTCATCAGCGCTCGGCCCGCCTCCTTGCGCTCGGTGTGCTCTTCACCGAGTATCATCATGGTGAAGGCATCACCGGTGGTCGGTGCCAGTCGCACGATGTCCTGGCCGATCTCCCCGATGCGTCGGGTGGCGATTTCTATCTCTCGCTCTGCGTCACGCATCTGCCGGCGGACGGCATATTGGTCGTCCTCATGAGCCGCGCGCAGCCGTTCGAGCCTGGCAAGATCTGCCTCCAGTCCTGCCTTCTGCATCAGCCGCTCGTCGCCCGACGCGATCGCCTTGGCCATGGCGAACTGGTTGGCGGCACCTTCACCGATATCCTCCAGCTTGCGGATTGATGTATCGCCCGAAAGCGCTGCAGCGATGAACCGGGCCTTGCGCTCATTGTTCTGCCACATTGAGGCGTCGAGCGAACCTTCTGTGGCATAAGCGAAGATATCGACCTCGTCATGCTGATTGCCCTGGCGGACAATCCGTCCCTCGCGCTGCTCGATCTGCGACGGCAACCACGGCACATCGAGATGATGGAGCGCTTTGAGCCGCAGTTGGGCATTCACGCCGGTGCCCATCGTCTCCGACGAGCCGATCAGGAAACGCACCTTGCCGCCGCGGACATCGCCAAATAGCCGTTGCTTTGCCTCTGTCTTCTTGTAATCCTGCATGAAGGCGATCTGCGGTGCTGGCACGCCGAGGCGGATCAGTTCGTCGCGAATGAAGCGATAGGCCGAGAAGCCGCGGGACTTTTCGACATTGATCGTGCCGAGATCGGAAAAGATCATCTGGGCTGCCCCCGAAAGATCGAAGTCCTTGCCATCGGGGCGACGGTAGATGGCCTTGGCCGTTTCATCCCAGATCCGGTGGGCATTGCGGACGAGCAGATTGAGCTTGTTGTCCGCTTCGTTGGGGGCCGCCGGCATGACAAAACGCAGATCAATCGCGGCATGCCGTCCATCGGTGATGACCGAGAGCAGGATGTCGTCGCCGGGCTTGGCCGGTCTCTCACGCTGCTCGATCGCCTTGATCCGGGTATCCAGCATCTTCTGATAGCTTTTGAACAGCGCCGTTGGCTTGGCGGTCAGGATCTGTCGGCGACCGGTCGCAATATCTGGCACTTTCACATATTGACGCAAATCCTCCGGCATCACGACATCGGCGAAGGACCGGAACATGGCAATCAGCTCCGGCACGTTGACGAAGGACGCAAAGCGGCTGACTGGCTTGTACTTACCAGATGGCTGGATTTCGAGTTCCGTAGTTGTCTCGCCAAAGCAGGAGGCCCAGGCATCGAACTCGTGCAAGCCTCGCTCGGCAAGAGCGGCATGCCCGAGCAGGCGTTGGATCGAGAACATCTCGCCCAACGTATTGGTGATCGGCGTTCCCGAGGCGAGCACCAGCGCACGGCCGGGGTTCTTGGTCTCGATGTAGCGAGATTTCACATAGAGATCCCATGCCCGCTGCGACCCGTTCGGATCTATGCCTTTGAGCGTCGACATGTTGGTGGCGAACGACAACTTGCGGAATTCCTGCGCCTCGTCGACGACGATCTGGTCGACTCCGATTTCGGAGATCGTCAATAGGTCATCTTTGCGGGTGGCGAGGCCTTCAAGCCGTTCCTGCAACCCTTCCTTCAGCCGCTCAAGGCGCTTGCGCGAAACGCGGTCCTCGCCATCGACCTTGGTCAACAGATCCTCGTAAAGCTGCAGTTCGTCCTGGATCATTTGGCTCTCGAAGGCCGAGGGAACGGCGATGAAGCGGAATGCCGAATGCGTGATGATGATCGCATCCCAGTTGGCGGTTGCCGCTCGCGACAGGAAGCGAGCGCGCTTGTCCTTGGTGAAGTTGGTCTCGTCAGCAACGAGAATGCGGGCATTCGGATAAAGCGCCAGGAATTCGCGCGCGCCCTGCGCCAGGCAATGGCCGGGCACGACCAGCATCGCCTTGGCGATCAGGCCGAGACGCCGCTCCTCCATTATGGCGGCGGCCATCGTCATCGTCTTGCCGGCGCCGACGGCATGGGCGAGATAGGTCGAGCCATCTGCGATGATCCGCCAGATCCCGCGCTTCTGATGCCCGTACAAAGTAAAGGCTCCAGAGGCGCCGGGAAGTTTCAGATGGGAGCCGTCGAATTTGCGCGGCGCGATAGTGTTGAAACGATCATTGTAGTCGCGCGTCAGCCGGTCGGTGCGATCGGGATCGGTCCAGACCCAGTCCTGAAACGCTTGCTTGATCCTCTGTAGCTTGTCGCGAGCGGCTTCGGTGTCGACGACATTGAGCACCCGGCGCTCGCCGTCGGCATCTTTGAACGTATCGAAGATTTGTGGGACGCGGCTGTTCAACGCATCCGCGAGCAGATCCCCGGCATGCCGACGGCTGGTTCCCCATTCCGATGTGCCGGCGGCGCTATAGCCGAGCTGTCGAGCGTCGACCGTCCATGAGCCGAGTTCCGGCATATGGTGAATGCGGATATCGGCTTCCATCTTCTCTTTTACGAAAGAGGCGACATCAGCGGCCGGGATCCATGGTGCGCCGAGACGAGCGGTGATGTCGGAGGGCCGAAGGTCGGTCGGCTGAACCTCCAGAAGGGCGCGTACATTCCGCTGGTAAGCCGCATCGAGCTCGGCTGCAGCCTGCGCGGTCGAGAGTTTGGTCCGGACAGCCCCGGAAAGATAGTCATCGGCAGTTTGCCACGATCCGTTGACAGGATCCTTGAAAATGGCCTCGGCGAGTTCATCCACTACGGTCGCAGTATCGCTATGGAGCAGTTCGGCGATATGGTCGAGATCCACGTAGCCACGTTCATTCAACACGACAGCGAGCGCATCCGCAGATGAGGTGATGGTTGGTGCAGCCGGCGGCGCGATCACCCGTTCCGAAAAAATCGGACCCGGTTTGGCTATATCGGTTTCCAGATCGTAATCCTCGATGGAGGCGACCAGCCAGCAATCGGGATCATCACGGAAGGGCGCAAGGTTCGGTTGGCGATGGGTTTCCTTGACGTCACCGGTCTCGATATCTTCCTGGATCGAGACAGTCGTGTGATTGATGGGTCCGAAATCTCGCAAGAAGCTCGACCAGGCAATACGCAGCCGGACCTGGAGATCTCGCCAAGGCCGGTCCTCCTCCTGCGCCTTCAGCACGTCGCGCACGGCATCACGGATGCGGACCAGCTTGCTGATTATCCTGATGTGCTTTTCCGGGATGCCATCGCCAAAGCGACCCTTGCGAACGGTGACCTGCATGGCCGCTCCCTCAAGCATCTGCATCAGACCTTTCGACCGATCGAGGAAGAAGCTTCCCTCGCGAACACGACCATCCTTCGGCGGCAGATCGACGATATCGCCAAGTTCCGTCTCAAGCTCGACGTCGATCGGTGTCGGTTCACCGTCGTAACGGCCTGTGGGCAGTCGGGCGATGGCAGCGCCAAGTACGGCCTCGAGATCCTGATCGGCGGGCGCTATGCAGGTGTAGGTTTCGCCGAACGGACCGGAGACCGTCGAGTTGTTGCCCAGAACAAACTCGGGATTGCGCGCAAGCCAGCGATTGATCCGGATCGGCTCCGCGTCGGAGCTCGCAGGTCGAACCTCTTCCAGTTCCAACCACGAGAGATCGCCTGCCTCTTCGCCACCCATGCGTTTACGAAAAAAGACGATGTCCACGACGACATCCGTGCCGGCGTCGCGACGAAAACTGCCTTCGGGCAAACGGATGGCTGCGATCAAGTCAGCCGACTTGGCGATGTACTCGCGCGCGGTGCCGTCGAGCTTGTCGAGTGTGCCGTGCGTCGTGACGAAGGCAGCGAGGCCGCCGGGCTTTAGGAGATCGACCGACCGGGCGATGAAATAGTCATGCAAGCGCAGTCCAAGGTTCCGATAGGCGCGGTCTGACCGAACAATTCGATCGGAGAAAGGTGGATTGCCGATCGCCAGATCGAAGATCGGTGAGAACTCGGTCCGCGCGAAGTCGGCATCGATGATTCTAGCCTTCGGCTGCAGCAAGCGTACTATCCGTGCTGTGACCGGATCGATTTCGATGCCGGTGAAAAAGCTGTCTCGCCGCAATTCCTGTGGAGTCAGCGCCAGGAACAGGCCGGTCCCGATCCCTGGCTCGAGCACGCGCCCTCCGCGCCAGCCGAGACGCAGCAATCCCGCCCAGATCGCGCGGATGATCGCTTCCGGCGTGAAGTGGGCATATTGAGTGCATCGCGCAAGCGAAGCATAATCGGTCGGCGAGACGGCGCGCTCCAGCGCGCCCCCGACCTCGTCCCAGCCCCTGCGAAGATCGACCGCGCCCGGACGGCGGAACATGCCGTTGGCCAGTTCACTGGCACCGAAGCCGGTGAAGCGCATCAATTGCCCCTGTTCATTTGGCGTGGCCGGCCGATCCTGTTTTTCGATCGTGTCCGCGATCAGGATGGCCGCGACATTGGCGCGGGCACGATCCCGCCAGGATGCGGCAAGGCCTCGGTCGCCATCGAGGTAGAAGTTGGAGCGCTCGCCACGCGGGCGAGGGTGTGAATTGGTCGGGGCTACCAAGGCAGGGGCGGGCGCAGGTGGCGTCGGATCCGGCTCGTCATCGTTTGCCGCATCAGGTGCGGTGCCCGCGAAACCTGTGATGCCAAGACCAAGGGAGGTGGAAAGCGCGGTGTTACCGAACATGTCGAGTGAAAAGGAATTGCTGCTCATGCGATGAAACTCCTGATGAAGGCGCAATTTTGCGATCTGCCGGCGCGGGCAGCTCGAAGTGCGCAGAGGATGGGAATCCGGCCGGGCCGATTGTGGGAGAGTTCGGCCGCTCGCCGCGACCGGTTGTGACGACTGTCGTGCCGCTCAGGCGGCGATGGAGAGGGGGAGGTGCCTCAAATGCACAGGAAGCTTGGCGGAGATTTCGTCGTCCGTCAGATCATCGAGCAGTTTCAGGAACGCGCCCTCCTTGCCACTGTAGAGGACAAGCGTGCGATGCCCCCGGTCGCTTTGCGGCCATCGATCGCCCGCATAGCCGCGATAGTCGTCAGCCGTGCTGCTCCAGATGTGCTCGAGTCGCTCTTGCCGGGATATCGACCTGACCGGACGACTTTCCCGCTCGACGATGGCCACGCGCATATGCTCGGCCATGGAACGTTCGGACAGGTCGCAATATCCATGGAAGTGACGGATGATCCCATCGATGCGCAAGTTGAAGAACACCGACGTCACGGAGTCGGTCAGGAACTCACGCATGGCGAACGTCGATCCGCGTATCCAAAGCGGCGGGAGGATCTCGAACATGTAATCGTGCTCCGCTTCGGCGATCTCGAACCATTCACCGGCATAAAGGGATGAAGCATCGCCATCCCATCGGTCCGGTCGCTGGGCATGACGGTCGAACATGCGGTACATTTGCTGGCGTGTTGCCACGCCCTGGAAAACCTTGCGGATTGCGGCAGAGGGGTTCATTTCCGGCTCCTTGGGATATGTCCGGACCGAAGAGAACACCGTCGTCACGACCATGCTTATCTCTTCAATCCTCCATGACCTCTCCCGGGCCGCCGGCATCGTGTCCGACCGGGTCAAGGGCCGGCGCAGTCGGGCGAAGCCTCCCTTGACGCGGGGGGCGCGAATGCGGCACGCCGTTCTTTTCTCCTTCCTTTTCCTGCTTCACCCTTTCCCGACATTTCAGGACCTCGTTCCAGTCGTCCGCGGGCGGTCGCAGACGCAACCAATCGCATCCCGCCTGATCGGCCACTTCACGAAGGCGATATGCAAAGGCCTCGCCCTGGCGATTGGCGTCGGTCGCCGCGACAAGTTGCACATCCGGGTACCGAGCCAGTTGTCTTAACGCTGCGGCAGTGTTCGGCGACCACCCACCGCCGGTGCTGAGATAGAGGGTGTCTTCTCGTATCCCCTCGATAGCCGCGAGGCTCATCGCATCGATCGCAGCTTCCGTCACGCAAAGTCGGTGGGCTCCGGATGGGCCGAGCCGGAACAGTACCTTCGCGCCGCCCGTCGCAAAGCCCCGCCAGTCCGGGCCGCGTTCTTCCCAGCCACAGATGTTACCGTCCGCGTCAAAATGGCCAGCCCACATGCTTCCGTAAGGGCCTTCACGAAGTACACCCTGGTTGATGGCACCCTTCAGAATCCGTGCCGGTACGAAGCGCGTGAACCGCAGGTAGCGCCAGGTTTCGGATGACGGTCGAGGATTCCGACGCGATACCCATCGATCAAGGATCGTCGCAGTCGCTTTTTTCGCTGGCGCTGCCGCCATCCACTCCGGTTCTGTAGACTGGAAGCCGATCAGACCGGCCACACGGTCCAACGCCTCCAGGAAGCCGCCTCCGTCGAGGCGCGCAAGAAGTGAGAACACGTCGCCCTTGTCATCGCCTCGCGGATCGAACCAACCCTGGCCGCCATGGGTGACGATAACGATCTCACCGCCGCGGCGGTATTTCACGGCCCGGCGAGTACTTTCCTTCACATCGATCGCGAAGCCCGACGTCTCCAAAACAGCTCCGCACCCGACCCGTTCGCGAATTTCCTCTATATCTCTTCGCTTCATCATCTTTCCGATCGCTCGGCGATCGTCCCTTGTTCGTTCCCTTTCCGCACTCTTCGCGGCCCCCTTCACGCCCGGCGCGAAGAGCAAAGGCGGCAAGGGCGGGGTTGGCAATTGGTGAATCCTGCAAAGGATTCACCAGCCCCGGCGTAGCTTCCCTTGCCACCGCTCGCTCGCAAGCGGCAGCCGGAACGGCAGGGCGGCTCAATGAGCCGCCCAGGGAAAAAACTCGTGAACGATTTCGAGGTCGTCGCCGTCGTCGATCTCGTCGGAAGGTAGGACGCCGTATTCGCCGTCGACTGCAAAGACGGTGACCGGGACCATCAGGTCACGGGAGAGTTGGAAGGCGTGGGACTGTGCGAGAGAAAGATCGTGCGACATCGTGATCGGCTCCAGTGGGGAGCGGGCCAATTCCCGCTCGATGGCTCCGAAAAGGCCCTGAGACGGGCGCGATCACCTCGCAAGCAAAGCCAAGAGGCCGCAGCGTAGCTGCGGACCCTTCACGGGTTGATCGTGGAAGATCCGGATCTGGGCCAGGAAGCCGTCGACAGAGAGCGGGACTGGCCGTGGTTCATGCTGGCGATCACGAGGTGATGCCGCGTGTTGTCTTGTACCGACGTGGGCTAAACTTAAGACAGTTCTGATGGTGCTCATTCGAAAAGGGACGAGACCTATGTGAGCGGAGATGATGAGATTGTTCGCATTCCGGCCTGACCTCCCGACCTGTTGTCATCCTGTCAATTTCGCCAGGTATCGGCGGTTCGAGAAAGCCATTTTACTGATGACCGACGGTTCTGATGAACGAAAGGGTTTTGAACCTCACAGAAATGCCTGAAGAAACGCGGGAGTGGATAGGACATGCTTGGCCGTGACGAATTTTCCGTGTTGATCGAACGGTCAGGCCTGAACCTTGACGACGACCAATTTGAAGCTGCCCGTGCATCATACGCAAATCTCCGGGTCTTAACGGATTTGGTGCGAATACCGCGTGATCGCCGGGTCGAATCCCCCCACGTGTTCCGTGTCGATGGACCAGCAATTCCAAGGCCCTGCACCACGGACGATCGACCATCGACGGACGAGGTCTGACCGATGTCGGAGCTGTGGGAACTTGGGATCGCTGGGATCGCACGAGTGATTGCTCGTAAACAAGTCTCACCTGTCGATGTCGTCAATCATTTTCTCGCACGTGCTACGGCACTCAATTCCACACTCCATTGTTTCACGACAATCGAGGAGGATCTCGCACGCGTTGCAGCCCGCAAGGCTGAGGCTGAAATCATGGAAGGTCAATACAGAGGACCTCTGCATGGCATCCCATATGCGGTGAAAGACATCATCGATGTGTCTGGCCTTCCAACCACCAACAATTCCCGCCTCACGCTGGGTGACGTCGCCACGTCTGACGCGTCAGTCGTCGCAAGGCTGCGCGCGGCTGGCGCTGTCTTGCTGGGTAAGACTGAGACGCAGGAATTCGCCATGGGTGGTCCGGATTTCAGCTTGCCATTTGGGCCAGCACGCAATCCGTGGGATCTCGATCGCTTCACCGGGGGCTCGTCAAGTGGGTCGGCGGCAGCCGTCGCTGCGGGAACGGTCCCGCTTGCGATCGGAACGGACACGGGCGGATCGATAAGGGCGCCGTCAGCCTATTGCGGCATCGCGGGCATGAAACCGACATATGGTCGGGTGAACCGCCGGGGGATGACGCCGCAAGCCTATTCTATGGAGACCGCCGGCCCAATGACGTGGTCCGTCGAGGACAACGCGATAGCACTCCAGGCTCTTTCAGGTCATGATCCACGCGACTCGTCTACAGTCGACATTTCGTCGCAACCATGGACCGAGGCTACGGCTCTAGGCGTGCGAGGCATGAGGATAGGTCTTGTGCGCAGCTTCCATGAAGAGGAGCCCGGTTCCTTTTCAGACGAGTGTGTCGCCGTTTTCGAAGAGGCTGCCCGAGTGTTCGTGGGCGCTGGTGCCACCACCGTGGACGTTCGACTGTCTCCTTTGCGTCACTATTTCGCAGCTCAGCGCGTCATCATGTACAGCGAGGCGGCAGCCGTCCACGAAGACGATTTCAGGCGCAATCTCCATCTTTATGGTCCGTATTCGGTCGAGCGCTTTTTACCAGGCTTCTTGCTCACTGCGCCCGATTATCTCCAGGCATGCCGCCGGCGTGGGGAACTGACCACAGAGCTCGCCGAGGCCTTTTCATCAGTCGATCTTCTTTTGGTAATCGGTGCGCTTGGCGTCGCACCTCTCATCCATGACGTGACAAGAAATTCCCTTGTGAATGGGACTCCGTCCGTCAATGCCGCTTTCAACCTGACGGGGTCTCCAGCCATGAGTGTGCCCGCGGGTTTCGGTGCTAACGGCCTGCCCCTTTCGGTCCAGATCGTCGGGCGGAATTTCGACGAGCTCAGCATCTATCGCGCGGCTCAAGTCATCGAAGATAGAATGGGCTGCAGAGAGATCCGTGCGCAGGCGGCCGCAAAGGTCAACTTCCTTGCGTAGAGCTGCCTGCCCAAAGAAGTGCGCCTTCTTGCGACGGTTCTCCGCGACGCGATCGCTAGTCCGGTACAGCTTGACCGCAATTGGCGGACACTGTTGAAAAACTCCACTATCCGGGCAAGGCGCGCCCTTACCGATGCTCAGGGAAGTTTTCAACAGTATCGGTACAAAGCTGCCAAGTCAGCAATTGGCCCAACGCGGTCATTCAGCACCGCCACTTTGGCCAACCTTAGGGCCAGCCGTCACGCCGCTATGTGTAAATCCCATATCTGCATCAGTGCCGTGACGGCTTCGTTAAGATCGCCTCCATCAGCACCGTCCCGCGCTTCATATGCAATTCCCATCAGGAAAGTATGAAACAGGTTCGATAGCCCTCGAACATTCGTAGTGCTGACAAGCTCTCCCGAATCGACCGCACGCCTGATGCAGGTTTCGATGCCCCCACGATTTCGCATCCGATCCGCTCCGAGCACATTATCTACGTGACGATTGTCAGGCGCGCAGTTGCTGGCCCCGAGGATCATCAAGCATCCTGGCGGGTGCGTTTTGTCGGTTTGCATCTTTGCTGAAAGCCTAAGAGCCGTCTCGATAGCTTCGCGCGGTGGCAGAGCCTCATCCTTCAGGCTTGCGGTTACGCGCCCGTAGGAGGACTGATAGCGCAGGACGACCTCTTCGAAGAGGGCTTCCTTAGACCCGAAGGCCGCATAAAAACTTGCCGGAGAAATGTCTCCCATCGCGGCTTTCAGTTGATTGAGAGAGGTTGGCTCGTAGCCCTGCTCCCAGAACAGGATCATCGCGGCATTCAGTGCCTTCTCCCTGTCAAACGCCCTCGGACGTCCCGTTCGAGCCATATCGTGCCTCCTTAAACTAAATCTGTACTATTCGATCCAGAACAGCTTGCCAAGCGTATTTAGTGCAGATATGTGGATCGTTCGATCCATATATCAAGGTGCACGAACTCAATGAAAACTTGCGAACCTGTAAACGATACCGAACGATTGCCCGTTGCTGGCTTACTCGCACTAGCGATGACTGGCTTTATCTGCATTCTCACAGAGACGCTTCCCGCGGGGCTGCTGCCTCAGATCACTGAGGGTTTGGGCGTTTCTCCATCCCTCGCTGGCCAGATGGTGACTGTCTACGCCCTCGGTTCGCTGCTAGCGGCGATTCCTTTGACGATTGCCACAACCAGTTGGCGGCGCAGGACAGTCCTACTGTCCACCATCATTGGGTTTCTGATCTTCAACTCTGTTACAGCGATTTCGTCCAACTACACGCTCACCTTGGTCGCACGTTTTTTTGCTGGCGTTGCCGCTGGTTTGGCCTGGAGCCTTTTGGCAGGCTATGCACGACGCATGGTCCCTTCACACCAACAAGGGAAGGCGATGGCGATCGCTATGGTTGGAACGCCGATCGCGCTGTCGCTCGGCGTGCCGATGGGGACATGGCTTGGTGCGCAGGTCGGCTGGCGAACCGCCTTTTGGATTATGTCGATATTGACGTTGATCCTGATCGGCTGGGTCGTAATGAAAGTGCCGGACTATCCAGGCCAGAAGAAGGGCGATCGATTGCCCCTGCTTCGGGTATTTTCAACCCCCGGCGTTCGACCGGTCCTTTCCGTTGTCGTTGCATGGATGCTCGCTCACAACATTCTCTACACCTACATCGCACCCTTCGTTCAGTCGGCCGGGATGCAGGATCGGGTCGACCTTGTTCTCCTGGTATTTGGCTTGGCTGCGCTCGTCGGCATCTGGATGGCGGGAAAGCTGGTCGACCGTCTTCTGCGAGCAACCGTGCTGACCAGTCTAGCCGCCTTCGGCTTGGTATCTCTGCTTTTCGGGATCGTTTCGATGTCACCTTGGGTCATATATGGTGGCGTTGCCATTTGGGGCCTGACATTCGGCGGGGCCGCAACGCTCTTGCAAACCGCCTTGGCAGACACCGCGGGTGATGGTGCGGACGTTGCACTGTCGATGAACGTCGTCGCCTGGAATGGTGCCATCGCAGGTGGCGGTATCATGGGCGGTGTTCTTTTGGATGCGTATGGACCCACGGCGTTTCCCTGGGCACTGACCGTTCTGCTCGTCATCGCCCTTCTGATCACTTGGTCCGGGCGGGTGCGCGGATTTACACCAGGGGCACGTACCTCCAACGCAAAGGTGGGGGGACACTGACGCCTCACGAAGACAAGCATCGGTCCTATCGTTACCGCGATGGGGCCGAAACATGACCATGACCGATATGTGGAGCCATGTCTCCTATTGGCGCGAAGCAGAAGACGCCATTCCTCGGTACGAGACACCTCGTAGCCACAAATGAAGAGTATACTCTGTAGATGAATGCGCTGCAAAACGCATGAATCCGTTCATGGGTATCAGAGAAACTTTCGCGTCCAATCTCCGGGAAATTCGCTTGCGACGAGGTCTTTCGCAGGAAGAACTCGCGCACCGCGCGGACATTCACCGCACCTATGTCAGTTCACTGGAAAGATGCCAGTATTCTGCGACAATCGATATGGTCGAAACGCTCGCGCGGATCCTCGATGTCGAGCCCGCCGATTTGCTGAAAGCGAGATCGGCCATCTAGCGACGAAAGCCGCTCTTACGTCCGGTGTGAATCGAGGGCGCTCGGTAAACCCTTCGCCATCAGTTGGTGTCGTAATAGCCGACATCTTCCGAAATCCTGATAGCCGTGCCGAATTGCGCGCACTGTTGCTGAAACCTCTGCAGGATCCGCTGCCCGTCCTCGCCAGTTGCAACCTCAGGCGCGAGGCGCTGGTCGAGCGCTTCGTTCTTTAATCCTTCGGGGCCGCCTATAATTACCGGATGAAAGGCAATTCCATTCAATGAGCCGGTGTCGTTGAATGTGCATAAGCCAATCACGCTTTCCCAAACCTCACGGGCTGTCCATTTGGATTTGCCCGGACGAATGTGAAAGACGAAATTTCCAAGACTGTAGAAGATCGGTTTCCCCTGGTAAATCTCCAGCGGCTGCAGAACGGGAGCGCCGTGGCTGACGAACATGTTGGCACCCGCATCTATGCACTGTCTGGCTACAGAACCGACCCATCCCGGAACCTGATACCAGTCGGACGCCCAATGATGATGGTGGAGATAAGCCACGACAAGGCAATCGCCGGTGGCAGCAGCGGTGATCGCGGCAAGATTTCTGGCCAGGTCGTCCGGATCGATTTTCACATTCCGGCCGAACGTCTCCGAGCGTCTGAAAAGCCCACGAGCAAGTGCGATCTCCGAGAGGTCGTCGACCATTGGCTTGTCGTCTGGCTGACTGTCATTGCCGAGATCCATACTGGTGTAGCCGACTTTGTCCCTGATCGCCGCGAGTTGTTCGAATGCCTGCGTGTCCACGTCGATGATCTGCGTCAGTTTGAGTCGGTTGATGCCGGGTCGCTCGGGTCGGCCCGGAGCTGCATCTGCTGCGTACATAAAATCAGGCCCCGGCCCACCATCCATGGCGACCAACGCGATCTTTCGACCAGCGACGGACCCAAGCCCGGATCGTGCCGCAGCCGTGCGGTTGCGACCGATACCGGCATGGAGAAAGCCGCGCCTTTCGACCTCCTCGAGCGTCGAAAGGATGCCGGGCGAGCCGAGATCGTACGCATGGTTGTTCGACAGGGATAGTCCATGGAACCCGAGCGACTGGAGAGTATCGAGGACGACGGGTTGGCTGCTGCCAAAAAACGAGCCCTTCATCGGCCATCCGCCATGGCTGCCGAAGATCGTGCTCTCGAAATTTGTGAATGCAAAGTCCGATGTGTTGAGTGTCTTGCGCACGGCCTCGAAGCCAGGCGTGTCGAAGGTGCGAATGTCGTGTTTGATCAGCGACTGGCCGGTTACTGCAACCGTGAAGGCGTTCGTCATGTCATGTGTTCCTGCATGATGGAAAGGAGTGAAGTTTTGGTTGGCACAGAACTCGAATTCGAGGTCCGGCCGGTCTGGGGTCAGTGCGTGAACCGCAAGGGGCGGGCGTCAATGAGCCGCCGCGTGTAGGGATTGTCCGACTGGGAGAATATGAAATCCGTGAGGCCGGAATCTTCCACGATGCCATCCTTGAAAATATAGATCGCATGGCAGAGGTCCTGAACGAGGGCCAGGTCGTGAGAGATGAACAGCATCGACAACCCGCGCTCGCGAACGGTTTCCTTGAGAAGGGTGACGATCTCGGCTTGAACCGAGACGTCGAGCGCCGAGGTCGGCTCGTCAGCAACGATAATGCTGGGTCTTGCGAGAAGGGCGCGTGCGATGCAGACCCGCTGCTTCTGGCCACCGGACAATTGATGCGGAAAACTCTTCAATAGGATTCTCGGCAAGCCCAGCCGATCCATGAGCTCGCCGACTTCGTGAGCATGTGAGGTGGATCCGCGGTCGCCGGATCGAACGCTTTCCTCAAGCGCGGAGCCGATCGAGATGCGAGGATTGAGTGACATTGCGGGGTCCTGGAATATCATCTGAACCTGCCCCAACAGACCACTTTTGCGACCTGATCGGGAAATATCGAAACCTGCACCATCGATTTCGAGTGTTCCCTGATTGGCTGTCTCAAGACCCGCGACAATACGTCCGATCGTGCTCTTGCCACTGCCGCTTTCTCCGACGATCCCGGTAATGGCACCGCGCTTGATCTCGATGGTCACGTCCTGGAGCGCAAATGATTGCTGACCGCTTCGGGGCCATGGTAGGCTGCGGCGAGCGAATGACTTGGTCACGCCTTTGACTGACAGGACGGAGCGAGGACCAACCAGTCCGGTTGGGCCGTCTCCAGCGGACTCCGCGCCATGCGACTGGTGGACGCCCGAAAGGCGCAAGCGCGGAACAGCGGCGAGGAGATCGCGGGTGTAAGGTTCGACTGGCGCGTCGAGAATCGAAGATGTCATGCCCTGTTCAACAACCTTGCCGTGGCGCATGACGACGACCCTGTCTGCGATCTCCGAGATCACGCCCATGTCATGCGTGACAAGAATGATAGAGACCTTTGTCTCATCCGTCAGTTTTCGCAACAGGGCGAGGATCTGTTTCTGGACGGTCGCATCGAGAGCAGAGGTTGGTTCGTCCGCAACGATAATGTCCGGCTTGCCAGCCAATGCGATCGCGATGACGATTCTTTGGCGCTGTCCGCCAGAGAACTGGTGCGGATACTGACTGTATCGGCCCGCCGGATCCTGGATCCCCACACGCTTCATGAGGTCAAGCGCGTGGGCTTTGGCCTGTCGAGCGGTGAGGCCACGATCCAGAGCCTGGATCGTTTCGACAATCTGCGAACCGACGCACATCAAAGGGTCGAGTGAGGCCGTGTGATCCTGAAATATCGCCGAAATCCGGCGTCCTCTGACCATCATTCTGTCCTTGTCACTCATTTCATCGAAGGCTCGTCCCCGAAAAAGAATTCGACCTCCGGTCTGGCTGAAACCAGGCGCGAGCAAACCAAGCACGGCATTGCCGAGCGTCGATTTGCCTGCGCCGGATTCACCTATGAGCCCGAGTATTTCGCCTGCACGAAGCTCGAAAGAGACGTCCCGCAGGATTGTCGTCGAGGTGTCGGCCCGTTGATGCTTCAAGGTAAGATTGCCGACCACGAGCAGGGGAGATTGTTTCTGGTGCTGTTCCATTCATCGGCTCCTTGGATCGAGCCGCCGGCGCATGTCTTCGCCGACGAAATTGATGCTTGCGATAAGACCGAACAGCGCCAGCCCCGGGAAAAGGCTGATCCAGTATTGGCCGGTGA
Source organism: Agrobacterium sp. rho-8.1 (assembly GCF_033957725.1). Classification (NCBI taxonomy): domain Bacteria; kingdom Pseudomonadati; phylum Pseudomonadota; class Alphaproteobacteria; order Hyphomicrobiales; family Rhizobiaceae; genus Agrobacterium; species Agrobacterium sp. rho-8.1. The sequence continues at coordinate 175,870 of NZ_CP192790.1, read as the reverse complement.
GGAGATATTGAAATCCATTCGCAACGGCCAAGCCCAGGGAGGGTTTGTCGATGGGAACACCAAGGCCCAGGAATGACAGTGTGGCTTCAAGGGCGACCGCATGGCCGAGCTCGATCGGGATCAGTGTAATTGCCGGCGCAATGCTGTTCGGGAGAAGATGACGCAGCACGATCCGGGGCGGAGACAGGCGTAAAAGGCGCGCAGCATCCAGATAAGATTTGCTCGCTTCGGTCATCGCCACAGCGCGTGTGACGCGTGCATAGGTCGCCCATTGAACGATGACCAACGCAAGAATGATGCGATCGATGCCGGGCCCGAGGGTCACGATGGCGATCAGCGCGACAAGGATTGTTGGAAGACTGAGTTGCAGATCGACAACCCGCATGATGAGCGCATCGATCCACCGGTTGGAATATGCCGCGGTGACGCCCGCGGTTACTCCAATTAAGGCCGCAAGAGCCGTGCTGGCAACGGCGACGAACAGGCTGATCTGCAATCCGTAAAGCACGGTGCTGAAAATGTCGCGGCCGAGCCCGTCTGTCCCCAGAAGATAGGTGTAACCAACACTGCTGGCGGTTCCTGGAGGTGAAGACGACTCCCATGCGAAAATCTGCAAAGGGTCATAGGGGTTTTGAGGTGCGATAAGCGATGCCGCAAGCGCCAGTAGAATATAAGCGGCGAGGAACGCCAGCGGGAAGCTGATACGGGATAGAACGGGACGCTTCCACAAAGCGCGCAACGTGTCAGTTTTCATGGGGTTCCCTTTCATGCGCTGCGGCGTGTGCGCGGATCGAGCACGACGTAAAAGAGGTCAACGAGCGCGTTGAGCCCGACGAAAGCGATCGAGATGAAAGTGAGGGTGGCCATGACGACTGGCCGGTCGAGAAGCTGGATCGAGTCGATCAATAGTTTTCCAACACCCGGCCAGTTGAATATGGACTCGACCACGACGGCAAAGGCCAGCATCCCGCCAAACTGCATGCCAATGATCGTCACGATCGGAACGCTGATATTTGGTAGGGTGTGTCTGAACATGATCCGTCGGGACGACAGGCCCTTCGCTTGGCAAAACCGCGTGAAATCCTGTGTCTCGACTTCGATCGTTCCGGACCGCGTTAGCCTTGCGATCAAAGCGATGTTGGGGAGCGCGAGCGCAAGTGCTGGTAATGTCAGCTTCCAAAGACCATCGAACGTCAAGAAACTCCACTCCGCGCCGAACAAAGCGGCTGTGGAGCCGCGGCCACCGGACGGGAACCAGCCCGTCAGAATGGCACCAACCAGAATGAGCATCATGCTCAGCCAGAAGGATGGAACGCTCAGAGCAACGACGCTTCCGTGGAGGATCGCACGGTCGATTGGCTTTCCTTTGCGCCGGCCTGCAAGCAATCCCAGAAGCACTCCGCCGGGCGCTGCAATCGACATCGCGACGATTGCCAGCTCAAGGGTTGCGGGCAACTTGCTCATCACCAGTTCGAACGCCGGGAGGTGATAGATATAGGATGTCCCGAAATTGCCGCTCAAAACGTTTCCGATAAACAGGAGATACTGATGCCAGACAGGCCGATCCAGTCCCAGCGCGATGGTCGCATTTCTGATGTCCTCGGGAGTCGCAGTCTCGATGTTGACGAGATTGAAGACCGGATTGCCGACACTATGGATGCCGATGAAGCCAATGAGCGACATGACGAGGAGGAGAAGAAAGGCTTGTGACAGCCTTCCAATGATTGTCGATACCATGTGCGCTGCCCTCACTCTGTCCGTGAGGCGGCTTGCATGGCCGTCGTCCAGCCACGCGGATGCACGGTGTAGGCACCGACTTTCGGCCCATGCCCGACGATCAGGTGGTAGTGGTAAAGCGGAATGATCGGATAGTCGCTCATCACGAATTCCGTCGCGCGTGCCAGAGCCTCGTGACGACCCGGCCCTTCTTCCATCGCCTTTGCTTTGGCCAACATCTCGTCGAAGGCCTTGTTTTCATAGTGGCCGTAATTGAGAGATCCTGTGCCGCGTGCTGCATCTGACGATGCAAGAACGCCGTCGAGGCAAAGTGTGACCGCCTCACCGGAGCAACCGCCATACCAGACCGGGTACTCGCCGTTAGACCGCTTCGTCATGAAAACGGAGAAGGGTGAGACGACAGGCTGGACCGTTACACCGACACGAGCCCAGTTCTGGACAATCGACTGGAGCGACTCCGCATCGCCGGGATAACGGCCACCGGGACCTGCCAGCACGACATTGAAGCCGTCCGGATATCCGGCCTCTGTCAAGAGAGCCTTGGCCCCGACATAGTCAGGCGGCACGACTTTGAGCCTTTCCGACGTTCCCGCCAGGCCGGGTGGGAAAAGCTGTGCAGCGGCAGTGCCGTAGCCGGACAGGATCCGATCGGTGATAAATGACCGATCCGTCGCCATTGTCAGCGCCTGACGAACGTGCTTGTCGCGGAAGGGATTACCGATAGGCTTTCCGTCCTTGCTCGTTACACCCCGAGGCTGATCGCTTCCGATATCGAACTGCAGGAAATTCGACCGGGACGCGGCTGCACTGTCGATTTCGATCTTGCGTGCCTTGAGACCCTCGACATCTCGTGCCGGAATAAAGTCTGCAAGATCAACATCACCGGTCGTGAGCGCAGCCACGCGCGCAGCGGGGCTCTCGATAACGCGGAATGTGACATCGGACCATGCAGGAGCACCGCCCCAGTAATCGGGATTGCTCGACAGCGTCAGACGTTCGCCGGACTGCCAACCCCTGAATTTATAGGGGCCTGTTCCATTGGGCTGCGCACCTGCATTCAGTTCCTCGGTGGTGGCAAAACCGTTCGCCTTATGCGGGAGGACGAACAACGTGGTCATCTGCAAGGGAAGGGTGGGTGCCTCTCCATTCGTTTCAATGACGACGGTCATTGGATCCGGTGCGGTTACGGACTTGATCGGCTTGGTGTAGCCTTGGAACCCACCACTTGGAGGCTTCAGGAAATCACGTACGCGCTCGATCGAATAAATGACGTCCTGAGCGGTAAAGGCCAAGCCATCATGGAAACGAACGCCGTCGCGCAGTTTGAACTCCCACTGGGTTGGGGACAGGCGCTTCCATGATACAGCGAGGGCCGGCTGGGGATTGAGGTGCTCATCCTGCCGAACCAGGCGCTCGTACATATGAGCCAGCAACGCGTTGTTTTCATTGAGATCCGCATAGTGGGGATCGAGAGTCATCAGTTTAAGCTGCGTGCCGACCCGTAGTTCCTCCGCCAAAGCGGCGGTCGTCCCGACAAGTGCGGCGGAGGTAACCGTCGCGATTGCCAAAGCCAAGAGAGGCGGGCGGAATCCTTCCATAAATTGCATTAGGTCGTTCCCTTCTTTTGATTTCTTCAACTTCATTCTTGGCAGTGAGTTTTTACTGCGCACGTCATCCTTCCCGCGGCACATGTCATACGCCTCAGGTCAGATATCGCTGTAATTGAATTGTATGCTCTGTCGTTGTATACTCTACATTGCACACCGCGTTGATCATGAAAAGTGGAAAATCTGAAAAATTTTCACGAATGTTCGAAAATCAGCGATGGATGGAAGTGTGCGGTAGCACCAAGATGGCGGGTTATAGGTTCAACCGCAAAGAAAAGTGGTTCAGCGTTGAGACTTATTAGGCATGGCACTCCATTGAGAACACGCCATGCATTGCGAGAACGTCGATCAGTACTGACCTCATCTGATGCCAAGGAAACTCGTCACTGTCCGGGCGAGGGGAACCACGCTCCAAAATACAGTGAAGTTTTGCAGCCGCTGCAACTGTGGTCATGGCAGGTGTTTGCAGGAGTTCTTCCGCCAAACGCTCCTCAACGAGCGAAGCTTCGTCCTCGGCCCGCTTTGCCCGACTGTAGCCGACAGATTGCTTTGCTGCCTCCCAATGCCGGCGTCTGGTGAGCAAATCTTCTTCAGCCTTTGCTCGGGCTGCGGCAAACGCATCTCCTTTTAACCGGTCCTGAATTTCGTTGATTGAGTAAGCTATGAAAGGCTCGGCGCTATCCGGCAAGACAACTTCCACCTGCGGCGCTCGTGCCAGCGCCATCAATTGGCTTTCGACCTTCTGATGAACGCGTCCAAGATCGGCAAGTTCGTGAAAAGCACGTTTCCAGGCATGCCATTTCGTCAGGACATCATCGCGTATGGTCGGCGCCCAGCGCTCTTGGTCAGAAAAATTGTTGGACAGGAACCATTCCGCGGTCTGTAGAGGGTTTCTACACGTGATTGCGGGCAAAGTTCTGCTATTCTCAGAATCAGCCATGATCCGAGCTCCAGACAGCTAGGGTTTGGTCAGGTCAAGTAGGGTGCTCTAACACCTTACTTGACCGCTAAGTGACAAATCAGGTGTACAGGACCAAGCCATGACAATCAACCGAAATCACCATCGTATGGTGATATGAACGCAATTCAGTGCAAAATGGCCCGCACAGCGCTAGGTTGGGGCGTGATTGATCTCGCAAAGGCGGCGGAGGTCTCCACGCAAACAATTGTGCGACTGGAGAGGGGTGACGAACTCAGAGAGGGCACCCGTGACAAGATTCGTAAAGCCTTTGAGGACGCCGAAATTGAGTTCATACCGATCAACGGTGGTGGTGTCGGCGTACGGTTCAAGAACCCGTAAAACCTGAATTGAGACGACCTTTGGTTGCCTAGAAGGACCAAGCCTTGGGTGAGGGGTCTCCGAAGAGTTGGCCGTGCAGCCTTAAAGCAAAAGCCCGACCTCACAGGAGATCGGGCTACCTTCATGGACAACGTTTGCCCGGACTTACTTGTTCATTGCATCCTTCAACGCCTTGGCTGGCGTGAAGGCCAGTTTCCTGGCGGAAGCGACCTTAATCGTCGCGCCAGTCGCAGGATTTCGAGCCTCGCGCTCCGGCGTTGCTTTAACTTTAAACTTGCCGAAGCCGGGCAAGCTTGTTTCGTTTCCGGCAACGGCTGCTTCGCTAATCGAGGATATCACGGCCTCAACGATCGTTTTGGCCTGCGCTTTGGTGAGACTGTGATCGGCGGCGATCTTGTCTGCAATTTCGTTTGTTGTGGTCACTGTTCAATTCCCTCGTTAAACTCGAAAATTCCTCTCATAGTTCTGAGAGGTTGTCATCGTTAAGCTGGCTTGCAATGGCCTTAGGATCTGCGTTTCCACAAGTTGGCCTCATCAGCACGAAGCTGCGAAAAAGCCAACGCGGAAAAAGATCGAATTCACCGATGCAAATCAGGAAACCAGTTGTGCGGCCTGCCCTTGCTGCATCACCAATTCGACCGCCTGTTTATCGAACGAGACGAAGGTTTCGCCGCCGAGCCAATTGCCTTCATAGGCCATGATGCCGTCCGCAAAATCGCCGCCCGCTTCGAGGATCGCAAGCCCCGCTTCAACAGCGGGTCTGTTCATCACGACATTTCCTGCATCCAGCAAATCGCGGATCGTGACCGCTACGTCTTCCTTCGACAGTTTCGCGCCCCGACGCAATATCCAAACCAACTCGCACAGGCAGGGCAACGAAACGGCGATCAGCGAAGCCTCTCTCAAGAGTTGACTTGCGGTGCGGCCTTGTTCTTCATCGTCCTGCAAGACAGCGCGAGCCAACACGTTGGTATCGACCGAAATTTTCATTCCTCGCCCGCCCACCCAGAGGCGGCAAACTCGTTCATTTCCTCAATCGACATCGGCTTCTTGACTTTGGACGCGTGCCTGCCAATGAAGCTATCAATGGTGCCGACAGGTTTTGCGGCCTTCACCCGAAGCTCACCACCCGGTAGCTTGTCGAAGTCGATCCGCTCACCCGGCTTGATACCGAGATGCTGCAGGAGATCTCGCTTCAGCGTGACCTGCCCTTTCATTGTTACAGCTAGGGACGTCATAGGATTTTCCTTTCGCTGACCAGATCAATATAGTAATTGAATTTTTCATTACAAACAAGTTTCATGATCTGCGGTGCTCGGCTTGTTTCTCAGATTTGCTCCTGATCGTCAGAAATGCGGCAGCGCTACCAAGCCGGACTGGGGCGAAGAGGCGTCAAGTCGCGCCTTCTCGGGATGTGCGACTTGCCGCAGAGATCCAGCACTGGACCGTGCAGGAAATCATTCGTCAAAAGAGTTTTCGCATGATCCGTCGGACTTGTGCGGCGAACTTAGTCGCGTTCTAAGGCCTCCTGTGCGCCCGCAACCGGGGGGACGCATCGCCGCCTCCGACTACACGCCCGACCATTTCCACTCAGCCGACGAGAACTTGATCTTTCCAGAAGCAAGATGCTTGCTCATCTCTGCCCAGAGATTATCTCCAGTAAAACTCGTCAGATCACCGGTTGCTTCGAATAGTGGCACCGCACCATAGGTTTCGAGGAGCGTTGAAATACCTCCAGAGCCATTGATGTCACGGAATGGATCGCCGGCGCTGGGCCGCAACACCCGATGTCCCCACATCCCTGGGTGATCATCCTGCCGTAGATCGTCGAGAAAATCACCATCGCCAGTTCGTTCGACACATAGCGCGGCAAGGTATCTCAGAACTGGCAAGTAAACCGGCTGCCGACACCCACCAAGCGCTCTGATGCCGGGGAGAATCGATAGGACAAGGAACGCCAGGAAGAGGGTAGGGAGGAGCTTACGGTCTCGTATTGCGCTGGCGATGCTATCAGGAGCGAATTTCACCATGACGTCCGAAGATGCCGCACCCCTAAGATGTCCGCCATCGAGCACCACTGGCAGCACCCGTTCGGGCCCGACGTACCAGAAATAGTCAGTTGTCCTGCGCACCCACCCGCGCCAAGGTCCAGCGTTGAGCCGATCAATCGCGTCCGGCAAAAGTGGCTTGTTTGCTTCCGCATTAAAAAACTCGGACAGCCACGAGGTTGGATCGTCCAGATGATCGGCGATGAGGTCTGCAACGTCGAAGTCATCGATTTGAAGCAGGTTCTCTGAATTGCCGAGATATGAGCTCCAGAGCGCGTAATTAGCGGCCTTGATCGCTTCGGCTGCCGAAGGAAACAGGGCAGGGGGCAATTCAGCCAATAAACGCTTGGACGCGCCATTCGGCACTTTGGTACCCGCGGAATTCGAAAGCGCAAATTGGTACGGGCCATCGAAGCAACAGATGCTGCGCCCATCCATTCGGCTTCTAGGCAATCCGAACAGGTTGAGTGCTTCACCCTCCATCCGGAGCCATCCTGGCCCTTTTTTGGCGGACTCCTTGAAAGACATGGTCGAACCTGCATAGGTGATATGCCAGCGTCGACCACTCGACTGTAATCCCATCAGGCTGAAGAGGTGGGTATAAAAAGCGTCTGGCTCAAAAAGCAAAAAACAGTGTGGACCCGCCTGCAGGACAGGGGAGGTGGTCAATTCAAGGCCGGCGCTTCTGGCATCATCCGGGTCGAAGCCGGCCTTTCGCGCAACACGCTCGACCATGGCTTGCACGAGTCGTATCGCGTGGTCTCGAGCAACACTTGAAGTCGTTTGCCTGGAAAGATCGTAAGCCGCGGCGGCGTAGTTCTTCAGCGGCATGTCCCAATATGGATCGATCGACGGCATCAGGATTGTCAACGCGCGGCGAATGTCATTGGGACTGGAGTGGCGAGAAGATGTCGCAGACATGAAGCCCTCACCTTTATGAGGCGAAACGTCGGGGCAGGGCCTCCGTCATCGGATGAGGAGACCGCCATTTCAGGGCGGTTGCAAGCGGCTGCGATTCGGATTCGTTTAACACAAGAGGCAGTGCATGATGACAATAGGCCGGGGGAATTGCAGGCTCAATCATGAGGGACATGAATTCAAGGATTGCCTGGCGTGAATTGGACGAAATGATCGAGTAGAAATTTCCACTGTTCCATATCACGACCGAATAGCGAAAGAAGGTGCCGAGCGCGGCGGCGGTCGTCTCCAGGTCGACCTGAAGGTTGTCCATCGTATCGAGGACTTCATCTCTTTTGTCCGAGATTTTCGTCGGCGAGAAGTAGCGGGATTTAAACAAATCATCCTTCTGCCGTTCGCGACCCTGGTAGATTTCGGCATCGCCGTGAGCAAGCTTCTGTATCTGAATAAGAAGACCACCGGGCCGCACGCGCGGTGTGATGAAATCAAGCTGGCTGACCCGGTCACGATCGTACATCTGGAAGGTCGTATCTTCTAACAAGATGTCGAAACCCTCGCGGAATTGCTCCAGATGCGGATCGGCTGCGTAATGGTCGCCGTCCAGATCGAAAAAAGGCCCGTGAAAAAAATGCGCATGCTGGCTGCCGCGATTTGCGTAGAACGCTGCTCGATTGGCATCGGTGGGGCTGCAGCAAAGGGTCTTGATCCGCCCACCCCCGAGCGTTGCAAGCGTCCTGGCAAGGCAGCCCGTGCCGGTGCCAAGGGTATAGATGTTAGTCGGCGCTCGCGTCTTGGCCCAGTTTCGTAGGCCGGACGCTAGAAGTGACGATCCGATCCGACATTCCTCTTCCAACCGATAGGGGATGCTTGCGAAATAGTGTTTGTCAAACGGGCCCCATAAGCTCCGATGCGTGTCGGAAAATACGGAACATTCGAGATCGAAATCCAGGAGACCCAGGTCGACGGTTGGCACAGCACGATCAGGAGCACCTCCCAATCCGCTTGCTGTCCGCTCGAAAAATTCTGCAAGTGAAGTCAGCCGCGGTGCATTTTTCCACTGCTCGATAACATGCATGGCAACCATGAAACGTTCCTTTCCGTTCGCGTGGCAAGACACTCTTTTGGATTGCCCGGAACACGGCATCGCGACGTCTACTTTGTCCCACGCTATGATCGGACCCAATGGACTATGTAGCAATCTATCGAATTCGTCAGATTGACCCGAAGGCTCCAGGAATTTGCACTCTGGCCATGGCTAGAGATCGATCATCTCGCAGGAGCTCGCCCTCGCCACAGCCTGATGACTTGTCTTTGAATCAAGCTTTCGGCGCGCAGAGCGCAGATAGAGCCGCACCGCACTTTCGGAAATAGAGAGTTTTGCAGCGATCTGTTTCGGAATGAGCCCGGCGGCAATATGCTCGAGACATTGCCTTTCTCGCGGCGAGAGCGCCCGCCAAGTCCGCTTACTTGCAAGATCGAGTGTCGAAAGCACTTTTTCATGGAGCAAATGGGAAATGATGAAGAGCTCATGCGTGCTATTGGTTTTTAGCAAGGACCAATCGGCGCGAGAACGATCCGACGAGACTGAAAACAAACAGCGTTCCCCTTGAGGACCCCGTAGAGGTATAGTCATTCCATGAGAGCCTACGTCGTTTAGACGAGCATATTGAAAAAATTCGCGGGAGCTTCCCGAGTCCAGCGCCGACCAATCAACTGGCAGCCTACTCCATCTCAATATATTAATAACCGGGTCTATGTTGAAGAAATTCCCTTCAACATAGGTTGCCGCCCAAAGTTCAGGGTATGTGGTGCAGCAGTAGGGGTATCGCGTCGATGCGGTTCCTGCACTAACGACCAGGAATGTCATGTGCTTGAGGCTAAATAGCCTACAGATCTGCCGCAAAACGTTTTCCACCTGAACGGCATGGTCAACAGACTGCAGCAGGGTCAGCGAAGCTGAAAGACGTGCGGTATCGATCATGGCACAGTTCTCAACGTTATACCGCCGCTGGCTGCCTCATCAATGCCTGAGCGGGAAGGGCGACGCTATTTCGTTTCAGAGGTCTCCCCCGGAAAGGAGGATGCGATTGTTTTGACCAAAACGACAACACGCTTGCGGACAACTGAAGACTCTATCTTTGAAAACGCGGCATTCAGCTCTCTACCTTCAACCGATTCAAGAAATGCGGCGAGGTCGCGGTGCGCGTCAAGGAGCGTGCGGGTCTCTGACCCCGCCGTTTGCCTTGCATATCCATAAAAAAAATACCCAACCGGAACACGAAGTACGTTTGCGAGATTTTGAAGGCGGCTCGCACCAACTCGATTCGTGCCCTTCTCGTATTTTTGCACTTGCTGGAATGTTATGCCAAGGGCTTCAGCGAGTTTTCCTTGAGAGAGCCCGAGTGCTCGACGCTGTGAGCGGATACGCGCACCGACCTCGGCGTCGATCGGACTGGGCGTCTTTGGACTAACCCTGCCTTGGTCCTTGGGAACTTCGGGCGACAGCTTTGCCTTCTCAATGGCATCGGAAAGTGAAACTGCGCCGAGAGAAGCACACGCGTCCGATAAATGTAACTCAATTTCTGCCACCGGTCGACCGGCAAGCCGACTGATGTCAGTCACATTTTTGCCATGCGACATCCAAAGCAGGCAGGCTTTATGAATAGGAGACAGCATCACATCAATCCGACGTTATATTATAACAAAATCGCATAACCTTTATTATGGAACTTCTGATCCGAGTGATTTGAAGTCTGCCGCTCAAAACAAACAAACTCAGTTAGATGTTGCCGACGCATTTTCGCGCGAGAAGGACACGAGAAACAATCAGGCTTCGATTGCTTAAGGCCGACTTCGAAAGACGGCTCATGGTTGGGCCGAGGTCCTCTGCCTGCCCAACCATGAGCGCTTAAAATGCATCCTATTTCTCGTTACCAAACCAAGAGCGACTTTCACGCATCGATGAGAGAACCCTCCGTAACGATCAACGTTTAAGGAATGAGGATAAGCTTCGAACGAAGCCCACCAGATTCCAACAACCCATGGGCTTCTGCAGCCCGGTCGAGTGAAAGTAATTGCGGCTCTGGCAAATTTGCTTCCCCCGAAGCCAGTGCATTGGCAAACCGAGATATTTTTGCGGAATCGGCGCTGACGATCACATAACCGATCGATATTGTGCTGTTGTCTGGTGCACCCGGCACCGGCGCCACGACTGTGCAGAACCTGCCGCCAGACCGAAGATGGGCAATAAAAGATTCGGCAAGCTCGCCACCAACGGTGTCTGCAACGCAGTCAAATGGACCTGCTTGCGTAATCGCGTTTTCATTTGGCAAGACGATGGTGGCTGCTGCACCAGAAATCGGGACTGGTGGCTGAGCGCGAACGACTGCAACAACTTCGGCTCCTCTTGACGCGGCGGCATAGACGGCCGCGCGTCCGACACTTCCCGCAGCGCCCGTTACGATCACCCTTTCGCCGGATCTGACATTCAATCCAATCTCGATCAGGTCGTATCCCGTCATGACGCCCATCGGAAGCATTGCCGCTTTTACCAGGTCGAGCCCATCGGGAACAGGCGCGGCTTCCTCCGCTCTCACGACAATCTGCTCTGCATAAGCGCCCCCTCGCACAACGCTGACCATTCCCATCACACGCTCGCCGATGCGGGTTTCACTAACACCTTCGCCCACAGCCCTTATAGTTCCAGAAAAGTCACATCCTAACGTGTAAGGGAGGCTGAGGGTTAGCACCTCCCTGGCGATTCCGCTGCGTACTTTGTAATCGACCGGGTTAACTCCAGCCCCCGCAACATCGATCAGCACTTCTCCAGAACCCGCATGGAGAGGCTCGACGTGATCAACGCGGATTTCTTCAACACCACCATAGTCATGGAATCGGATGCTCTTCATAGGCGTTATTTCCTTCTTGAGACTTTGGCCGTTTCGGCCATTCGATGTTGAATTTTTAAAGAGCGGCTGCATCTGACCGCTGTGTCAAACCCGCAATGATGATGTCGACAAGCCTGACAGCACCTTTCTCCCAATTCGGCGCGTGGTTAAGGTTTGAGGCGCCACCGATCGCCATCAACAGGTCAAGTGGTTCCACGTCTCGGCACACGTCCCCTTTCAGCTTGGCATTGGTGAGAAGCCGGCCCATCGCTTCGATTAACTTGTCGCCCGACACTGCGCAGATCCGATCCGCACCGGGGCCAAGTAGGCTGAGGACTTCTGCCATGATCTGCTTCGTTGAAAGATAATCGATGAACATCATCAGCCATTGCCGGATGGCTTCCAGCGGTGGCTCGGCCTGAGACAGACGCGTGGCCGCGTTGGCAAGCTGTTCACCCTCATTTTCGTAAAGCTGTCCGATCAGCGCTTCGCGTGATGGGAAGTGTCGATATAACGTGGCGATCCCGACGCCTGCAGCGCGGGCTATGTCATCAAGGCTCGCCGACGTTCCCTTGTCGGCGAAAGCCACTTTTGCGATCGCCATCAGACGTAACCTGTTACGCTCGGCGTCTGCGCGCGGCTTGCGTGTGCCGATATCGTTTGCGGTCAAAATAAGCCTCTTGAAAAACGGAGTAATTCTCCGTATCACATAAACGGAGGATGACTCCTCTTTATCGCTGGAATGAAAGATTGGCAATAGGTGTCAAGAACCACAACTCGGATACCGTTCGACGCAAGCCAGACGGATATCGGAAGGCAATATCTCGAGACACAATCAAGGATGACATACTATGAAGATATCGGCATATGCGGCCACCGCGCCCAACCTACCTCTGAAACCCTTTTCTTTTGAATGCCGCGAGCTTCGCGATAATGATGTCACGATGGAGGTGTTGTACTGCGGCGTATGCCATACCGATCTCCATCAGTCGCGCAACGACTGGGGATGGACAACGTATCCTGTTGTCCCGGGCCACGAGATCGTCGGACGGGTTACAAAGGTCGGCACTGACGTCAAAAAATACAAGATTGGTGATCTGGTCGCCGTCGGTTGCATAGTTGACAGTTGCCAACGTTGCGACCAGTGCCAAAAAGGCGAAGAGCAGATGTGCAGGGAGGGGCTGACGTCGACCTACGGATCCCCGGATCGCATCACGGGAGAAATGACGAGGGGCGGCTACGCCAAAACACTTGTCGTCAGGGAAGAGTTTCTTCTTAGTATCCCGGCCGGACTTGATCCTGCCAAGGCAGCACCTCTCCTGTGCGCCGGTATCACCACCTACTCCCCGCTTCGGACATGGAATATCGGACCAGGCAGTCGCGTCGGCGTGATCGGGCTAGGTGGGCTGGGCCATATGGCGGTAAAGCTCGCCTCAGCAATGGGTGCGCATGTAACAGTACTCAGCAGATCAAACGATAAGGAAGCAAGCGCCATAGAGCTTGGAGCGGAACGCCTTCTCGTTTCATCCGATGACGCAGCAATGGCAGCTGCGCAATCGAGTTTTGACCTGATCATTGATACTGTCCCTGTCAAACATGCGCTCGACCCTTATCTTCCTCTGCTCGACATGGACGGAACTCTCGTGCTTGTCGGCCAATTGGGTCCGATGGCGGAGATGAACTCGCTGCCTCTGTTAAGTGGACGGCGAAGAATTGCGGGATCGCCGATCGGAGGCATTGCCGAAACGCAAGAACTTCTCGACTTCTGTGCCAAAGCAAACGTCCTGCCGGACGTTGAATTCATCCGTATGGACGAAATCAATGAAGCCTTCGAACGCTTGGAACGGGCGGATGTCCGATATCGCTTTGTTATCGATATGTCGACGCTCCAGCCGTCAGCCTAGCGCCTTTTGATAGAGCCAGTATTTCTACGGTGTTGCTCACGAGCGCAACGCCGTAGACGTTCGCGCTTCTGCAGCCAAGATCAACTGGAACCTTTATGCTCCAGGTCATATCCGGGGCGGGTCGACTCCATGACTGAACGGTGCTCATTTGCCCAATCGGCCAGTGACGTCAGAGGTACAATTAAAGACCTGCCAAGATCCGTGAGCTCGTACTGCACTTTTGGTCGAATGGTAGCAAATGCGGTCCGCGTGACCAGACCCTCGCGCTCAAGTCCCCGGAGCGTCAAGGTCAACATCCTGTGCGAGACCCCTCCTATCTTGCGCATAAGCTCGTTGAAACGCAAGGGCCCTGCAGACAACGCGCCGACGGCCATGATGGTCCATTTGTCACCAAACCTGTCAAGGATGTAGCCCACTGAACGGCAATGTTCATGATCTTCGGTCGTATCGCTAGCATGATTTACCTTCTGATTTAAGAGATCCAAGGCCTTTTCGATTAGGAACATTGATGATCGTGGCGCACCAATAAAAACAGTCAGTTCGCAATCACTTTAGCTCCTCGTTGATCAGGTATTTTCAGGTCTTGCCCGTTGCGCTGAATAGCGTCAGCTTCACTATGCACCTTTTGAGATTTTGTTTTGAAAGACAAGCTAGGGAGCGCAAAGTGGCGCTCCCGCGCCGACTTCAGCGTCCTATGTCGGTGATGGAAGCCCACGGGGGTCAGGCTGGGAGCCAGTAATGAACTGGGATTCCATGTGGGCAAGAAAAACCACAACAGGCGTAATGTCGTCCTCTGGAGAACCGAACCGGCCCGGCGCATTGGCTGGCGGGGGAATGTCCTTGCTGCAGCGCGCCATTTGTCAGCAACAGGCACACGTTCTTGACAGTAATTTTGTTTGCACCGCACTTGAGGAGATCCGACGCGCCTTTTCGGTGCTGGTGGCAAATGGAAGCCTTAGCATTACAGTTGCGTATTTTTACAAGTTCTGAATCTATAGGCCTCCATAATTCAGAGGTCCTGGATGATGGTTGCATCGATTGAAAAAAAGTTGGAACTTTGGGCATCGTCGCTGCGTGAAGTTAAGGCGCGTATGCGCGGATTGTTTACGCAGGAGCGCGTTGCAGCATCGGCGAACCTTTTCCTGGGCGGCTTGTTAGGTGATGAGCGCCGTAAGACAGGTTGGATGCGCGCTGAGGCGGCTGGCGATCCTGGTCCGTGGCGACAGCAAGCCATCTTGGGTCGTGGACGCTGGGATGCAGACGGACTTCGCGACATTGTGCGCGAGTAGGTTGTGGAGCACCTTGCCACAGATGATGCGGTCCTGGTCATTGATGAGACCGGCTTTCTCAAGTAGGGCAAAACATCTTGCGGTGTTTCACGTCAATATACAGGGTCAGCGGGCAAGGTTACGAACTGCCAAATTGGTGTGTTCACCGCCTATGTTTCCGGTCGTGGTCATGCCTTTATCGATCGAGCCTTGTACTTCCCAAAGAGTCGGACCAACGATGCTGCAAGGCAAAGCCTGCGTATCGCGTGGACAGAGGGCAAAGTTCGTCCGACCGCGAAAGCAAAGCCAAAACTAAAGCGCGAGCGACGGCGGCCTGACCCGCTGGTTAACGTCACGAATGATCTTTACAGTTGGTTTGAAGCTGAGCCATAGAGAACCGGCCGGGAGCTACTGGAGCAACTTCAAAGCAGTTATCCCGGTGAGTATCCTGATGGACTAATCCGGACGGTGCAACGACGGGTGAAAGGCTGGCGTCGAGATCGCGCGCATAGATGATATTCGGAATCGAGCCTGGCGAAGATGAACAACTACCAGAGCTCAGCAGGGCATAGGGAGCATTCTGGTGAGGCAATATGCTATCCGGTCGGGAGCATTCTTCGATGAGGCAATACGAATCTCATGGAGATTGCCGCTAAACACCTACATCATGACACGCGGATCATAAGGAGAACCTGGGGCGAATTCCCCTGCACGTGCACGAACATGTAACTCCCATGAAGACTCTTCGAGCTGGTACGCTGCGATCATCTTTTCCGGGTCAACGAACACGCCAAGTGGATTGGCCGCGAACTCAGGCGAGGTTCGGATATATTCACTAGAGGTTGAGGGGTTGCCAAAATTGTCTACGTTGAGCTCAACGCTGTTTCCGTCGGGATCGGAGTAGTAAAACGCCGTTTGCAGACCAGCGTCCGTGCATAGAACTGGGAGAATTCCAAGGGCCTTCAGCCGCTCATACGTTCCTAACAGATCCTCAAGCCTCGGGTACTCAAACGCAAAATGCTGGACGCGCGCGTGGATAGCGCGGTTCGGATCGGCTTCCACACCAGGCAACTCCACGATTGCGAGGCGGTGGTTCGCCCCATCGTTACTTAGCCAGGTCGTCTTAATCGGTGGAAGGTCCTCGTGGCCGACCGTTGCCGAAGGTGTTGTATGAACGACGATCATGCCAAGTACCTGTCGGTACCAGTCTATCATCGGCTTTGCCTCCCGCGTTGTCAGGCCAAGATGATGGAGGCGAGGATGGATGATTGTTTCAGTGTTAAGTCCCATCTTTCTGTCCTTTGCTACTCGTCAAACCTGTGCGATACCACCGTCTACGAAAACTTCACTCCCGGTCATAAACGCGCTGTCGGAGGAGGCAAGGAATGCTGCAACGGCAGCAGCGTCCTCAGGATCGCCTGCACGGCCCAGCGGCACCTGACCGGCGATCGCGTCCAGGTGTGTTTCGCTGAGCGAGTTCAGCACCGCCTCGGTTCGCATGGGGCCGGGCGAAAGGACATTGACCCGGATACCCGTGCCGCGCAGATCCTCTGCCCAGTTCCGGGCGAAACTGCGCACTGCAGCCTTTGTCGCTCCGTAGACGCTCATACCTCCAGCGCCGGTGGAGCCTGCGCTGGAGCCAGTGAGGATAATAGAGCCTCCCGCCGCCATCAACCGCAATCCCTTCTGGACGGTAAAAAGCGTACCCCTGACATTAACGTCGAGGATCCGATCCAAGTGATCGGCCGTGATTTCGGACAGTGGGACAAACTCGCTTATTCCCGCGTTGGCGACCAGTATGTCGACTGTTCCACGTTCTGCTTTCACTGTATCGAACAGACGGTCAAGGTCGGCCAGATCCGCCACCGAGCCCTGCACTGCGCGGGCGCTGGGGCCTAGTTCCGTCACTGCGGCATCCAATGTTGCTTGCCTCTGCCCGAAGATAAATACGAATGCTCCTTCTTCGATGAAGCGCTTTGCAGTTGCGAAACCAAGGCCGCTCCCGCCACCTGTAATCACTGCTGTTTTGCCGTCGAGCATTCTCATCGGATGTCTCCTGCAATAACTTGAACGGGGGACGATGAACGGTCAGCGGCCTTGGCGGCCATCGTTGCCCTTGCCCACCAGAGCAGCGCATCAAGAGCTGTCTTTGCGGATGGCAGGATCCCTGCCTCAATCTCTTCGATCGGCTTGTTGCCATAGGCAGGATGAACAGTCATGAAGTCACTACCACCTATATGGACGGCGGCATGCGTAGACACCATCTGCAATTCAGCACCGATCCCTCGCAAATGCTCTATGGCGCGCGAGGCACCGGTTCCGCCATAACCGATCGCCGTGAAAGGTTTCCGGATCCACTCGTTATAGGCTTGATCTAGTGCGTTCTTGAGCACGCCGGTGATCGAGTGGTTATACTCCGCCACGACGAAGATGTAGCCATCAAACCGGCCGATGGTGTGCTGCCAGCGAACCGCTTCAGCGCTTTGACTAGGCATCCAGAGGTTGGAGGCATACTCGTCGAAGAATGGCATCGGGTGATCACGCAGGTCGATAATCTCGGCCTCCATGTCACCACGAGCATGAACCTGTTTCAGTATCCATTGTGCAGGGACATCTGCGTACCTGCTGGGGCGGGTGGAGCCAATAATGACCGCGATTTTTGGCTTAGCAAACATGATAACCTCGTGTAATCAGCTTTCTTAGTGAAACCTGATTACGTAAGGTTTTCATTGCGGACAAGGAGGCACTTTTATGAAACTAGATGACCATTTGGAAACCAATCCCTGCGAGCACATCAGTCGTATGCTGGCTAGAATCAGCGGAAAATGGACCGTTTTGATAGTAGGAGCGCTAAGTCAGCAGCCGATGCGCTTTAACACGTTGCGACGAACTGTTGGTGAGATTAGCCAGAAAGTGCTGGCATCGACGCTGCGGGATCTTGAAGAAAATGGGTTTATCTTGCGAACCGTGATGCCGACCAATCCTCCACAGGTGGAATACGCCCTTACAAGCCTTGGCCAAGATTTTGTAACACCGGTCCAAGTGCTGGCTGACTGGGCTGTGGAAAACTCCGCGCGCATCGATGCGGCACGTTCATCCTATCAGGAATCCAGGGCCGGGAACGAATGACGTCGCACCCGGAGTATCGCTAAGCCTCATAGATCCCAGCTCTATGTGACGGTGGATGCGGCAACGAAAGCCCGCCCGCGCTTATCGTACCATGGAAATGAGGGTCGGAGACCCTAGGATAGTCCCATGTACAAACTAAAACCACCCCCCAAACAATTTGCATTCGATGCAATCGAATTGTAATTCGGAGTGCAAAGGGCGGCTGAAACGGATTGCTCCTGAGGAGCTGTCCGCCAAAAAAAAGCGCCTCTTATGAGTGTGCGGCTAGATGCTTCAGTAGGGCGTTCACGGCTAGACGATGATCTTCCACATCCGGCAAGCCGCTGACCCCGATGGTTCCGATCAATGTGCCGCCACGCAGGATGAGCGGCACGCCGCCGCCAGAGGCCACATAGTCCGTTTCCGGAAGTCGATAGCGCCTGTTGAATTCAAAGGTCCCCGCCTCTGCCTCCAAACGCATTTCAAGTGAACTACGGTGGAACCTGTGTGCCACGGCGCGTTTTCGCGCGGCCCAGTCGGAATTATCCAAGGTCGCGCCTGGCATGAGAACTGAAAAGACTAGATCTGCGCCGTGGGCCACCGTGATGGCTGCGGGCAAGGCGCTGGCTGCCGCTTGCGCCTGCATCAAGCTGCCCAGCCGCCAGGCGACCTCGTAGTCGAAAAAGGGTAGCTGGAGTACCTGCAACTCTTCGGACAGGGTCTGGAGTGTGTAAGTCATCTTCAATCCGATGGTTCAGGAAACGGGATATGTGACATAGGCGAAAGAGCGGCTGTCGGGTGACCAGGAGTTGACGTTGATCGTCCCTTGACCGCCGAATAGATGCGCGATGGTTCGAGCCTCGCTCCAGTTCCCGGTCACCAGCTTGAGTTCGACCCAGAGGTCTGCGGGATGCCCTTCGGTGCCGGACGGATAGGATAGGTAAACCGCCTGTGCTCCGTCTGGCGATAGATGCGGGAACCAGTCGACGGTATCGGCGTAGCTCATCCGTTCATTGCCGCTACCATCGGGTCGCATGCGCGCAACCTGGGCATGGCCGGAAAAACTCTCCGTATTATAGTAGATCCACCGGCCATCCGGGCTGTATTCCGGCCCGTCGGCTACGGCGCCATAGGTGAGTTGGCAAAAGTCGCTGCCGTCACTCGCGATGGTGCAAATCTCCGCCGAAATCAGACGGAAGCTGGTCTCTGTAATGTCGGCCTTCAGACCGACAAAGGCCAGACGCTTCCCGTCAGGAGAGACGCCATGCAGAAAATGCATGAGATTGTCGTCGCGGCTTATACGCTGCGCCGCGCCGCCGGTCAGAGGCGCGCGCCAGATTTGCCAGTCGTCTTCCGTCGAGATGAAAATGTGGTGACCGTCCGGGTCGGGCACGTGATCGTTGTTCAGAGGTGTAATGCCTGAGATATAAATTCCTCGCAGGGCAGGTTCTGAGAGCGGTAGCCGCCACAAGATGCCGTCACCGTTCAAGATCAGTGCATCACCGACCCAGTTGGGCGCCTCGAGCAGAACATCGGCGGTCTCGAACACCAATCGAGTTTCATCTGTGGTTGTATCATAGGTCCAGACCTGACACGTTTGACCCGGGCGAAGAAAGCGCGGTTCGACGATCACGAGAGAACCCTTCCATGGATCTGGACCAGTGCTTTATCCAGAAGCTCGATCGCGCCCAAGGTCAAGTCATGCGGGACACGGGTGCTTTCCAACCGGCCTTCCCTCAAGCAGCGTCCCACCTCTTCGATTTCCCATCCATACCTGGCTTCGTGACCGGGCTCGATCAATTCTTCCACCCCAGCCGCCGTGCTGAAGAGTGCTTTTCCGGGGTTGAAGAGATTGTCGGTGACCGCCAGCCAGCCCTTGTCTCCAATCAGGTGAAAGCCGGAGCCAGCCATGCCTTCGGTGTCAGGCACGAAACCACCTGCCATGCTGGCATATCCATCTGACGTTTTCAGCGTAATGGAAGATGCACTGTCCACCCCTCGTGCCGTCAGAAGGCCCGTAGCGCTGACCATGGGGTTCTTCGCCAAATTCGGTGCAAGCCCTGCAAGGATGTTCAAAGGATAAACCATACATTCCAGTGTGAAGCTTCCGCCAAGATCGGGATCGGCGACGCGACTGTTTGCTCCCGTTCCCATCGGACCGATATGGGCTGAAAAAGCGCGCGGCGTGCCGATGCTGCCAGCCGTCACGCGCGATTGCAGCTCGTGGTAAAGCGGATTGCAGAGCGTCCACATCGCATCCATGATGAACAGCCCCTTCTTACGGGCCAGCGCCAACAGGTCGGCAGCCTGCGCCGCGTTCATAGTGAACGGCTTTTCGACCAGCACGTTCTTGCCCGCTTCCAGCATCATCCGAGTATGTTTGTGATGGTGACTGTGCGGCGAGGCGATATAGATCACATCGACATCTGGGTCCGCGGCCAAAGCCGCATAATCACCATGGGCGCGAGCAATGAGGTGGTTGGCCGCGAAGGCCTCGGCGCGGGCAGCGTCACGCGAAGCCACGGCGACGCAAACAGCACCGGAACTCTTGGACAAATCCTCCGCAAACAGCCCGGCGATCCACCCCGTGCCGAGGATGCCCCAACGAATATCTGCCATCTTACAGCTCCTTGATGCGGATGTTGCGCCAGCGGCAGGCCGCCTCCCGTCCCCACCGGCCCTGCCCCAAGCCGCCCCAATCATTGTCGTGAACCTCGAAAGCGATGTGGCCCTTTGGCCCGAGGAACTCGGCCACGGCATCGGCGTCGTAATTGGGGTAATTGATGGTTGCGAGGTCGATGGAGGCGACCTTCAGCCCGTTGATCCAGCAGGTCGCCTTCGGCTTGGCACCGGTGATCACGACACGAAAGTCGTTCCAGTCCTCGAACTTCCAGACTTCGAGAAACTCTTCAGCCGTACAGGCTTCACTCAAAAGGTCGCGCTTACTCTGACGGAACGGCTCGATGGAGATTGAAGGATCATCCTGCCGCAGACCACTGGGTTTGCCGTCCGCACCGGTGACCACATCCAGTGCAAAGGGCACGGCGTGAAAGCCGGAGATGCCGTTGCCGTAAAATCCACCGATGGACCCCGACTTGCGGTGATCGAGAAGTACCTGAAACCCATGGAACGTCTGCGCTTTCTTGCGCAGCATGATGCCAGTATCGGCGGGCCAATCGGGCTTGGCTTCAAACCTCAGATCGAAGTCGCCATATTGTCCCTCTGTGACCAGATACCCTCCCCAGCCGCTGCCAGGAGCGTCCTGCCGGCCGACGATTGCACCGTCCTCAACACTCCAGACGGCGGGATGCGCGGCGGCCTGTTCATTATAATCGGCGGGAAACAGTTTGGGTTGCGCCTCACTCACCGTCGGGCCACTCGGCCACATTTCGCCGTAGGTGCGAGGAGTAGCAAACCAGCCTTCAAGCGTCTTGCCATCGAAAAGCGGCACAAAGCCAGTGTCATCAGAATTGGTCATCATCGTTTCTTTCTGCGTGTTGAGGTTAGAGGCGCTGGCCGCTATCGGCGTCGAAAAAGGAAACCAGAGTCGGAT
Source organism: Agrobacterium sp. rho-8.1 (assembly GCF_033957725.1). NCBI lineage: Bacteria > Pseudomonadati > Pseudomonadota > Alphaproteobacteria > Hyphomicrobiales > Rhizobiaceae > Agrobacterium > Agrobacterium sp. rho-8.1. The sequence continues at coordinate 154,540 of NZ_CP192790.1, read as the reverse complement.
CGATATCGAAGGTCAGGGATGAAGCTTCATCCAGCCCAGTCAGGCTATCCACCCGGATCGAAAGAGGTTCGTTGCCCAATCGACCCCACAGCAAAGTCTCTGCTCCCATGGGTTCCACCGAGGTCAAAGGGGTGTTGAACTGCGCATGCGCACCAGACGGCCGGATGCCCACATGTTCCGGGCGCAGGCCCAGAGTAACTCGACCAGCGCGGGCGTCGGTGAATGCATAGCCCTTCAGGGGCAAGTCGAAACCGTTACCGATGAAACGGGGCTCCGGCGCAAGCACCAATTGGCCATCGAAAAAGTTCATCCCCGGCGCACCGATGAAACCCGCCACGAAGCGATTGGCAGGCGTGCGGTAAATCTCCTTTGGTGTGCCGATCTGCCGGATCACCCCGCCCTCTATGACCGCGATGCGGTCCGCAAGCGTCAGCGCCTCGATTTGGTCATGGGTGACGAAGATCATCGTCGTACCAAGCTCCCGGTGCAACCGTTTTAACTCTGCTCGCAGCTCTGTTCGCAGCTTGGCATCGAGATTGGACAGCGGTTCGTCGAACAGAAACACGCCAGCCTGCCGCACAAGGGCGCGGCCAATGGCGACGCGCTGCCTTTGCCCGCCCGAAAGCTGTTTCGGCTGGCGCTCCAGAAGCTTGCTGAGCTGCAGGATTTCCGCCGCCTCCGTGACGCGCTTTTCGATCACCGCCTTTTCCGCACCCGCCATCCTCAATCCGAAAGAAAGATTACCACGCACCGTCATCTGCGGATAAAGCGCATAACTCTGAAAGACCATGCCGATATCGCGGTCCTTTGGCTCGGCCCAGGTGACATTCTGGTCACCGATCCAGATTTGCCCCGCCGTTACGTCCCGCAGACCCGCAATGACGGAAAGAAGCGTGGACTTGCCGCAGCCCGATGCACCCAAAAGGACGATAAATTCGCCCGGTTCGATTTCAAGGTTCATCTCACGGATGACCTGCAAGGCCCCATAAGCCACTTGCACATTGCGAACGGAGACGCCTTTTGCCTTATTTTTCATGATTTACCCTTTCAGCGCGCCGTCTGAGATGCCACGCACGAACCAGCGGCCCGAAATGAAATAGACCGCCAGCGGGACTGCGGCAGACAGCAATGTCGCGGCCATATTCACGTTGTATTCCTTTTCGCCGTACTGGCTGGTGACGATGGAGGTCAAAAGCACGGTCATCGGCTGGTTCTCCCGGCCGGCAAAGATCAGGCCGAACAGATAGTCATTCCAGGCGCCGGTGAATTGCAGGATGACGGCGACGATAACGATCGGGGTGGAAATCGGCACGAGAACGAAGGTGAAGATCGACCAGAAGCCACCGCCATCGACGCGGGCTGCACTGAACATTTCCTCAGGAACCGCAGCATAGAAGTTGCGAAACAGAAGCGTCGTCAGCGGCAGGGTGAAACCGGTGTGGATCAGGATAATTCCCGGTAGAGAACCGAACAGTCCCGTCGCCGTCATCATTCGCACCAGCGGGAAAATGAAGACCTGGATCGGAATGAAGGTCGAGACCAGAAGCGCTGTAAATACCCAGTTTGCTCCGCGGAAGCGCCAGAAAGACAAGGCATAGCCGTTGAGAGCGCCCAGAATGACCGGAAACAGGGTTCCGGGAATGGCGATCTTGAACGAGTTCAGCATGCCGGGACTTATCCCCTCGCAAACGCGACCGGTGCAGGCCGTGCCCCACGCCTTGGCCCAGGCGGCCAGACTGGGGGCGTGCGGCAAAGCGAAAAGATTGCCATCGCGAATTTCCGCCATCGGCTTCAGCGAGGTTACGACCATCACATAGACCGGAAGCAGGAAGAACAGCGCCGAGAGGCCGAGAAAGACATAGACGGCGATGCGGGAAAGAGAGAGGCGGTGTGGTTTTGGACCGTCGGGGATCATTTCGCAACCTCCTTTCGGCGCAGGAGTAGCCATGGCAGACCCACGAGAACGCAGATCGCCAGCAGCATGATGGTGGCCGCAGCGGTGGCCTGGCCGAGATTGTTGCGCTGGAACAGCATGTCCATGACGTATTTGGCCGGCACTTCGGTAGATATTCCCGGCCCGCCACCCGTCATCACCACCACCAGATCGTAGATTTTGATGGCGGTCAGCGAGAGGAGAACGGCTGCCGTGGCAACCATCGGCCGGATCATGGCGGGAATGACGTGAATGTAGACGCGCCATGCGGGTACACCATCTACGCGGGTGGCGTTCCAGATGTCCTGATCGATGCCGCGCAGTCCGGCAAGCATGATGACCATGCCCAGCCCCGTGGCCTGCCAGACGCCAGCGCCGACCAGGGCATAGATCGCTGTGCTTTCGCGCGTCAACCAGTCAAAGCGGAAGTCCGTCCAGCCCCAGTCACGGACTGCGGCCTGAATGCCGAACGTCGGATCGAAAAGCCATTGCCACACGATGCCGGTGACGACAAACGAAAGCGAGGCCGACATAAGGAATATCGTGCGGAACGTGTCCTCAAAGCGAATGCTCTGATCCAGAGCCACGGCGAGACCATAGCCCAGAGCAAGGCAGCCCCCGATAAATAGTCCGCCAAAAATCGCGACATTCACACAGGCCACCTGCCAGTTATCCGAGGCAAAAAGCCGCGCATACTGCGCAAGCCCGATGAAATCATTGTTTGGCAAGAGTTTGGACGATGTGAACGAGGTCCAGAGCGTCCATAAGAGGCCGAAACCGATCACCACCACGACAAAGAAAATCGTAGGCGTCATGGCAATCATGGCCGGCAGGGTGCGAAACCTGAGTTTAGTCATAGGATGTCCTTCGAAAAACGCTGCCGAAACCTTCTAAAGTGACTTCGTCCTGGCCTATTCCGTGGAGTTGAAGGCCTTCAGCGTCGAGTCGACGAGAACATCCGGGGTGGAGGATTCATTGCTCCAGTATTTCGCCACGGCATCCATGACCGCAGCCCTGCGATCCGGTGTCATGACGTAAGACAGGCCAGGTAAACGCTTGGCGGGGTCCTGCAACACCTTCATCGCCTTTTGCGTGCATTCGTCCATCTGGCTGACATCGGTGTCCAGCACTGAAGGCATTGATCCCTTGGCAATATTGAATGGTACCTGAATTTCAGGCTCAAGCATCGTTTCGGCCAGAAGCAGTTGTCCGGGACGCTGAGAATCGATCTTGGGGAAGATGAACATGTCGCCGGTCAGGATGATGGCATCATTCTGCGGCCCCAGCATGCAGCCATACTCCTTGCCTGCAGTCTGCCCGGCAGCAGTGAACTCTCCCTTGGCCCAGTCGCCCATCACCATCATCGCGGCCTGACCCGACGCGACCATATTCACGGCTACGTTCCACTGACGACCAGGACTGCCCGCATCATCATAGGCCCGGAGCTTGCCGAATATGGCAGCAGCGTTTTTGAAACCCTCGGATTTAATGGCTGCCTCGTAATCCGGGCCCTGCATTTGGAGATACACGTCCGGAGCAACGCCTGCGAGGACCTTGAGGAAGAGAATGTTCAGCTGCCAGTCCTGACCACCGATGGCAAACGGTATGATGCCCGCCGCCTTGATCTTGTCGAGCGCAGCGAAAAGATCATCATAGGATTGCGGCTCCTTGATGCCGACTTTGTCGAATACCGCCTTGTTGTACCAAAGCCAGACTTCCGATTGCGCATTGATTGGCGCACCATAGACATGGCCATCGCGCGTGATCGAGTTCCACATGAAGTCAGGAAGGCGATCCTTCCATTTGTTTTTGGCAGCGACGTCATCGATATCGGCCAGAAGCCCGGCCTTCTGCAATTCGTTGAGATCGGCCGACTGCATCTTGGCGGCTCCCATCGGGTCGCCTGCCACGATGCGCGAAATTGCAGGCGCGACGGTATCGCCCGGCACCGCAAAATCGATCCATTTACCGCCCTTGGCCTCGAAGGCCTTAGCAATGGCGTTCAATGCAGCGGACTCTCCACCTGAAACCCAGTTGGTGTAGACCTCTACTTTCAAGTCCTCGCTGAACGCGGACGTCGATAAAAGCAATGCTGAAAGTCCGCCCAGAACGGCGTTTTTTACGTAATCCATTGTTTTCCTCCTCCAAGGTTCGAAGATCGAAGCGGTGCCTTATTCAGGCGACGCACCGTCTTTCTGGCGACCCCCTCCTCAAGGGGCATGTTATGGTTACGCCATAAATATGTAGTAGCGTTACTACATGTCCTTTGCAAGCCCCTTTTTGTGGGTTACGTAAAGACTGAGGAGAATCGAATGGCAGCACCACGCAAACCGACTTTGGCTGATATCGCGAGTAAGACCGGCTATGGGGTGAACACTGTTTCTCTGGCCCTGCGTGGCAGCACTCGCATCTCCCAAGCGGCACGAGACAAGATTGTTAAGGCGGCCGAGGAACTGGACTACGTGCCTAACGCAACGGCAAAGACCCTGGTTACGAGCCGCAGTCACACGGTCGGTATGCTTGTTGAATACCTGACCAATCCGCAGCCCACGGCCGTTGCGACAGCGTTGCAGCGCGAGATGGCGCAGCACGGATACAGTGTCCTGTTTGCTTCCTCCTCAACACCTGAGCAGGAGATGGCAGCTATCGAAATGTTCCGCAGGCACATGATCGACGGTTTACTGATCTACCCTGTCGATCATACAAATCTAGAACATTTGCGTCGTCTCCGATCCCGCAATTTCCCTGTCGTCATGCTTGTTGGAGCACGTGATTCCGGCCTCGATGCCGTGGGCGTCGACGAATATCAGGCATCTTACGATGCTACGACGCATTTGATTGCCTTAGGTCATACAACCATAGGCGCTTTGGTTCCGCTGCAAAACAAGCCCCTGAAAATGGAAGGGTTTCGGCATGCCCACCGTGTCCATGGCCTGCACTTGGAGGACATTCAGTTGCTGGAGCCCGCTGGCTTCAGCATGGAGGCCGGGTTTCAGGCAATGGACATTCTCGCTGGCCGCAATCCTGCCATGACGGCCGTATTCGCGAGTTCGGACATGTTTGCCCTCGGTGCCATGCGCTGGGCGAAGCTGAAAGGTAAAAGAGTGCCCGAAGATCTATCGGTCGTTGGGTATGATAACATCGAATTTGGCGCATATTCCCACACGACCCTGACATCGGTCTGCAACGACGGAGGGGATCTGGCCAAAGTAGCTTCTGAAAAGTTGGTCAAATTGATGGAGGGCGGCTCACACCTTCCTGCGCCGACCTTGACGCTCCTTCCAGGCGAACTGGTGATCCGTGAAAGCTCTGCCCGACCGGGGCAGAGGAGTTGGGTAGCGATCTGAAACGACTTGGCATCGCGTGACGAGCTTGGTATCTCCTAGATGCCATTTCTTGCTACGAGCGGCAGAAAGCTTTCGACCCTGCCTGTTTGCATATCAGTCCCGGTCCCATATGGCGCCATCGCTGCGGGGTTGATGATCCGCTGGTGACGATCAAGGCCGTCGATCATGGCTATTCCACCCTGTTTGCCACCTCCGACAACAGGGTGGAGAACGAGATCCGCGCACTGGACGCGTTTCAGGGACGGCGTGTGGATGGCATATTGATCTATCCGACAGACCATAGAAGGCTCGATCACATCGAGCGGCTTGGCAAGTTTCGCCTTCCGGCAGTGCTGCTTGCCTCTCCGCCTAGCGCGAGCCTGCATGCTGTGAGGCTCAATGAGCGACGCGGTGGACGCGATGCCACCCGCCATCTGATCGCATTGGGACACACTAAAATAGCGCTGATAGACAGCGGGCATTCAATGGGCAATGACGAGAAACTGGCGGGTTATCTCGAAGCGTTGGGTGAGGCTGGCATTTCGAGTGATCAGGATTTAATCGCCACGGTTACAGGTTACTCACCTGATCTGGGCAGTCGATCAATGGATAAGCTGATGTCCACCAGCTTGCCGCCCACCGCTGTTTTTGCCTCAAACGACGCTTTCGCATTTGGTGTTATGGAATGGTGCCGAAAATTGGGCTTGTCCGTGCCGCACGATATATCGGTAATCGGTTTCGACAATATCGAGTTTGCGGCTTATGCCGCCATCCCTTTGACAACGGTTGGTTATGATCCTCCTCGCCTTGCCACTCTTGCCGTTAAAAGGCTGCTAAGCCTGATCGAAAGCCCGGACGTTCCTCACGCTCGTTTGCAGGAAGAGATAGAGCCCGAAATCGTTGTGCGTAGCAGCACGGACATACTCAGGTGAGATGCGTGATGAACACGGCAGCGGAAAACCCGCTGAAACGAAGCGCTCGATGCTCTGGAGCATGCGGGTTGATGGCAGCGTCCTCCTGCATCACTCGGACAGGGGCGTTCCCTTCGTATCAATTCGCTATTGGGAGCGGTCAGCAGAAGTAGGTATCCAACCCTCTAGTCTTCATGTCAATGCTCGCCGGGATATCGCAATCCGATGACGCTGCGAATTTCGTCCATGGTAGCCATTATCTCCACAGATTCCGACGGTGGCATGATATCGCCAGATATTAATCCACTTTTTATAAGACGCTCTGCCTCAACTGCCTGAAACTGCATGCCTCGAGCCTCGACTGAACCGTCGAAAGTCTCGAGCAGATTGTTTTCACTGTCATATACCCGGAAGGTCGTTGGTGAATACCATACCCGGTCGATCTCAATCCGCCCCTGTGTTCCGACCACGCTTGCGCGATTCGGTCCCGCACTGTCACTGGACGACAGGGTGGTGACGATTGCACCTGACTGATAGCGAAAGAGTGTTGCAACCTGCGCATCCACCCCGGTGTCCCGGAACACAGCTGATGCGTCGATAGATGCGGGTTTACCCAATATGTCCCAGGCGAAAGAGATTGGATAGATTCCAAGGTCGAGCAAGGCTCCGCCGCCAAGGTCAATCGCATTCAGACGGTGCTTTGGATCGTCCGGTAGTTTCTGCCTGTGGTCGGCCGTAATCGAACGAATTTCTCCAATTGTACCATCCGCGATGACCTTGCGAATGCGGTGCATGTGCGGGAGAAAGCGCGTCCACATCGCTTCAAGGACAACAAGGCCTTTCGCCTGTGCCAGGTCGACGACCTCACCTGCTTCTTTGGCGTTGAGGGTGAAAGGCTTCTCTACGAGGATGTGCTTGCCCGCATTGAGTGCGAGCTTGGCAGCAGAAACATGATGTGGATGAGGGGTCGCAATGTAAATGATATCGACATCGGGGTCGGACACCAGGGACTCGTAGCTGCCATGTGCAGTAGCGATACCGAAAGTCTTCGCAAAGCGATCGGCACTTTCCTGGGAGCGCGATCCAACGGCTGCCACGCAATGGCCAGTCTGGATCAAATCCTTGGTGAACACGTTGGCAATCCAGCCTGTTGCAAGAATTCCCCATTTTATCGTCTCGGCCATCGGTCTCTCCCCTTAATATCTCGGTCTTGCAAAAGCGATAGCACTGGCGAACATGCTAGGCGATTGGTCAGCATGCCAGATCAAGCCGGGCTTGGGCGGAGCCTGACGCAATAGTCGCGGAGCCGAACGTCGCTTTAGTCCGGAACGATCGACGTCGCATTGCCACAGAGACTTGTATTATCCTCTCGACGCGATTGCTACCGCCTGCATACCGTCCGGCATCATCTGCATGATTTCTATACGGTGGCCGTCGGGATCTTCGATCCAACATTGCCAGTTGCCATCGAGCCCGAGCTTTTTAGGGCGAGAGAGTGCGACTCCCGCTCGCTCGAGTTCCGCGACACTTGTCTCGATATCCGGCACAGAGAGGCAGAGATGATTATAACCAATCATGTCCGCGCCCGGTGCACCTGGCCCCTTGCCCTCGTGGAAGATTTCGATGAACTGCGTGTCCGTAACGCGCAGGTACACCAGCCAAAGCTTGTCATCGCGATCAAGGTGCATGATACGCTCGAAACCCAGTTTGTTGATGTAGAAGTCCAAAGTTCGATCAATATCCGCGACCATGATCGCGACATGGGCAATCCCCGACACTGTAAGCATTCAAAAACTCCATCATTATCCAAAGGGTTATTCCGTTACGCAAATTCACGCCGGATGTAGTCGATTGATCGCTGGGCGAAACGTTTCCAGTCGGAAGGATTATCGTGCTCGACGACAATATGGTCGGCGTTTGTTTTTCGAATGTGGCCAAGCAACGCAGGCCATTCGATGATGCCGTCGCCGGTCGCGGCCCAGCCATCATCCGTTTCTGTTCCGTGCGGTGCGACATCCTTGACCTGCACAGCCACGATTTGCGACGCGAATTTCTTCAACTCGGACGCTGGATCTCCACCCGCTCGGGCAATCCAGCCGCAGTCGATTTCAAACAGGACCGCTGGATCCGCACCCAGAATATGATCAATCGGCCTCGTGCCATCCTCAAGTGCTGCAAACTCGAAATCATGATTGTGCCATGCCACGCGCAGACCACGTTTCGACGCGCGGTGAGCCCCCTCGGCAAGGGCCGCACCAAGTGACTTCCAGTCGTCAACGGTGGTGCCGCGCTCTTCAGGCTTGACGTAAGGTGGGATCAACAGGTTTGTGCCAAGCACTTCGGCGATATCAAAAAACCGTTCGGGTTCGTTCACCAGTCCTGTCAGCGGCATATGGAAACCAAGGCATCGAAGGCCTGCATCATCGAGCTGGCGCCGGAACAGCTTAGGGTCGGCTTCATAGGCCGGCAACCAAGGCTCAACCGCATCGTAGCCCATCGCTTTCAAAGCCGGAAACTGCGCAGGCAGCGGCGGAAAATTGCGGGAGGAATAGAGCTGGTAGGATATCTGGTAGGTCATTGTCCTGTCCTGTCACGATCGAACTCGAGAAGTTCCACAAGCGCGCCGAGTTCGCCCATCGTGTCGAAATAGGCGTAGCGCCCGGTGCCACTTTGAAACTCGCCGCGCTGCAAGAGCGGATGGCCCTGTTGCGCCAAAAATTGTTCGCGTGCCATGAGATTGCGCGTCTTGAATGCGATGTGATGACAACCAGGCCCTTTTTGCTCAAGCACTTCACGCCACGCGCTTGGTTCGGGACCCGGTTCAAGGAACTCCAGATCAATGTTGCCAAAATTGAACATCATGATCTTGCAACTGACCGATGCAGGCTTGCCTCGATACTCCGCCTTTGCCTTTTCCGCATCGGCAGAATAAGTCATCTGCGGCATGGGCTTGCCAGTGAGCTCGGAAAACCAGCGGGCCGATCGAACGGCATCACGGGTGACGAAACAGATCTGCATGATAGCGTCTTCGTCCAAGATCGATGGGCGCAAATCCGATCCATCAATCATTCAGCCGCACTCCCGTCACACCATCGAATATATGAATTTTCCGATGATCTGGCGTCAGAGACAGAAATTCACCTGGCCTTGCGTCAATGCGCTCGCGAAAGGCGCCTACGACCTCGTGGCCTGCAAACCGAAGAGCGACCTGGGTTTCAGATCCGGTCGGTTCGACGGTTACGATTTCGGCACGACTTCCCTGTTGGTCCAGACGAAAGTCCTCGGGCCGTATTCCAATCGTGACATCTCGCCCTTTTGCCTCGTCCGGCATGTTGCTCAAAGGGATTGTCGTGCCATCCGCTGCAACAAATCCGCTGGTGTCCAATTTCCCGTTCACAAAATTCATCGCAGGAGACCCGATGAAACCGGCAACGAAAACATTGGCAGGACGATCGTAGAGCTCAAGCGGTGACCCGATCTGCTCAATATGCCCACCGTTCATCACCACGATCCTGTCGGCCATGGTCATGGCCTCGATCTGGTCGTGCGTGACATAAACGGTGGTGGTGCGCAGCCTCTGATGGTTCTGCTTGATTTCCGAGCGCATTTGCACGCGTAATTTTGCATCGAGGTTGCTCAGTGGCTCGTCGAACAGGAAAACCTTCGGATTGCGAACGATCGCCCGCCCCATGGCCACCCGTTGTCGCTGCCCGCCAGACAGGTGCTTGGGATACCGTTGCAGATAGGGCTCAAGGCCAAGGATGCGTGCAGCGTTTGCGACACGCTCCTTGATCTCAGCCTTCGGCGCCCGTGACAGTTTCAGCGAAAAGCCCATATTTGCCTCCACCGTCATGTGCGGATAAAGCGCGTAGCTCTGGAACACCATCGCAATATCACGCTCTTTAGGCGGTTTGGCATTGACGATATCTCCGTCGATCAGCACCTCCCCGGATGTAATCTCTTCGAGACCGGCCAACATCCTCAGAAGCGTTGATTTACCGCAGCCCGATGGGCCAACCAGAATCACGAACTCTCCATCGGCGATGTCGACGGACACACCGTGCAGGATCTCGAGCGCGCCGTAGGACTTGCGCACGTTGCGGATTGTTACTGAACCCATTGGTAGTTCTCCCTGGCAGCGGACAAGTCGATGGGCGCCTGCTGCATACCCGATGTCGTTACTTTTGAAATGCCGTTAGTCGTCCCATACGGGCGACTTTTCGGGATTTATCATCCGCTCGCCACGATCCAGACGACGAAGCTGTGCGATATCCGTTTCATCCAGCCTGACATCGAGCGCTGCGCGGTTATCCTTCAGCCGCTGTGGACTGGCGGACGAAGGTATGACGATATGGCCCTCTGCTATCAGGAAGGCCAAGACAACGGCCGATGTCGTAACGCCGTGTCTTTCCGCTATGTTGAGGATAGCCGGATCATCAAGCACGCGCCCCTTTGCAAGCGGCATGTAAGCCGTAAGTTGCAGGCCGACAGAGCGCGCATAGCTAACGATCTTCGGGCTTTGCAGATAGGGGTGGATCTCCACCTGATTGGTTGCGAGCGCATTTTCGCCAATGAGGTCGCGACTGCGGCCGAGAAGTGCAATGGGAAAATTCGAGACACCGATCAGCCGGGCGAAACCCCTCTCCTTCGCCTCAGCAAGCGCAAGCATGTAGTCTTCGAAAGGTACAAGATCCTTTTTTACTGGCCAGTGGATCAGCAGAAGATCGACCTGGTCCAGGCGCAGCGTTTCAAGGCTTTTTTCGACGCTCTGCAGAAAATCGGCCTTCGCGAGCTGCGTATCCGCCACCTTGGTCGTAATGAACAAATCCTGCCTCTTCAGTCCGGATCTGGCGACGGCCTCGCCGACGGTTACTTCCGTGCCGTAGCTCTGCGCCGTATCGAGGTGGCGGTAGCCGATCTCGAGGGCGGCCAGCATGGCATCGACGCCTTCTGTGCCAGTCCGGCCGTAGGTTCCCAGACCGAGGGATGGAATGGTGTTGTTGGTCATGATTTATCCTTTCGTCGCGCCTGCTGTCAGACCGCCGACAAAGAGTTTCTGCATGCTCAGGAACAGCAGCGCGATGGGCAGTGTCATCACCAGAGATGCCGCCATCACCGCCCCCCAGTCGGTACTGAATTCCGTCGAGAACTCGGCCAGACCGATTGGGAGCGTCTTTACGGACGAATCCGTCGCGAAGCACAAAGCGAAGATGAATTCGTTCCAGGTCGTAACGAAAGCGTAAACGAGCACAGCGACGATACCGGGGGTGGAGAGAGGCAGTGTAATTCTGAAAAGTACACCGATCCTCGAAGCACCATCGATGATCGCGGCTTCTTCGAGCTCGACCGGAATGGCCTTGAAGTAGCTGGTGAGCATCCACACCGACAGTGGAAGTGTGATGATCATGTAGACGAGGATGAGGCCCCAGAACGTATTCACCAGTCCAAGCACACGAAGGGTGATGAACAGGGGTACGATGATCGCCGCAGTCGGCAATAATTGCCCCACCAGAACAAAGGACTGCAGGACAGATTTTCCCTTGAAGTCGAAACGGGCAAAGCCGTAGGACGCAAAGATTGCCAGGATCAGGGCAAGTCCGGTCGATCCCACAGAGATAATCACGCTGTTCAGAAAATACCGCGGGATATTGGATTCGAACAGGACGGTGTAGTAGTTGGCCAGCGTCGGCGCGTGAGGGAACCAGCTAGGTGGCACGGTATAGAGTTCACCCAGCGTTTTGACCGATGAGATCGCCATCCAGATGAACGGAAACAGGCTGACGGCGACAAGCAGGATTGCGCCAATTGCGATTATGACCACAGGCATGCCGGGCCGTTTGAGTTTGGGGGTCGTAGCGCTCATCGTGCTTCTCCCGAAGGCGTCTGTACGAATTTGACGTAGATAAAGACCACAACGATCGCGACGGCAAAGAACAACAGCGACAGCGCTGCAGCCTGATTGAACTGCACGGATTCAAACGCCATCCGGAATATCTGGATCGGTGTGATCAGGGTGCGGTTTGCAGGACCGCCCCGCGTGATCGCGTAAATGATCGTAATCGAGTTCAATCCCCAGATCACCAGAAGCAACGTCACCGCTGTGATAATCGGTCGAACCTGCGGCAACATGATATGCCAGACCTCCTCCCAGAAACTGGCCCCATCAATGCGGGCTGCCTCATAAAGATCGTTGGGGATCGATTGGAGGCCTGCCAGAACCATGACCGTCACAAAGGGAAACATCTTCCAGACATTGATCGCAATCAGGACAGGCATGACCGTATCGCGATTGGTGAGCCAGCCGATCGGCTTGTCGATCAGTCCGGGTGCGGTCATCATGTAGTTGATGATGCCGAACTCGGTATGGAACATCCATGCCCATGTGGTGGCTGCGACAATGCCCGGCACCACCCAGGGAATGACGGTAATCGATCGAACGATGGCACGCCCTGCAAATTGTTCGTTGAGCAGGACGGCGGCAGCAGTCCCGAGGATAACCTGGAATATAATAGATCCGCCAACGAAATAGATCGTATTCCAGAACGCCTGTGGCGTAGCCCTGGATGCAAGCACGGTAACGAAGTTGTTCGCACCAACGAAGGAGCCCTGCTGATCAGTAACGCTGAGCAGACCGGTATAGGCCACAGGATATGCGATCAGCATCGCCAGGACGATAAGTGCGGGCAGGACAAAAAGTAGACCCGTCGAGTTGCGGACCATAAGGTAACTCCTGTAAGCTGGACCACCGGGAAGAGACCCGATGGCCACAGTTTCGGTCGAGGTGGTTACTGATCCAGAAGCGCCTGGATATCTTCGGCCGCATAATCCATCGACGTCTGGACGTCCTCGTCCCCCAGCAGGATGCGCTGGATTCCATCGAAATAGGCCTGCGTGATCTGCACCCAGTTCTTGTTTGCCGGAAGGGCTCGCCCGTGCGGCAACATCGCCTTGAAGGCATCCAGATCAGGGTTCTTGAACCGTTCGGCGGTCATTCCCGATGTTCTTGCTGGGAATGTGTCCGTCAGAATGGCCTGATTTTCTGCGCGTGCGAGAAACTGGAGCAGCACCTTGCCTTCGTCCGGATTGCGAGCCTGTGCCGGAACAACCAGACTCCACCCACCCAGGATAGACGCCGTTTCGGCACCTTCCGGATGCGGTATAGGCATGACACCGACATCGATTTTAGGATTTTCCTTGCGGATCGCTACGACATCGAATTGACCGGACTGATACATCGATACCGTGCCGGCGATAAACAGACGACGATTGGCAGTGCCGTCATTCTCGAGAGTGGAGGCCGGTGACACCTTCAGATCGGTATACATGTCTGTGTAGAACTTGATGGCCTCGACAGCCTTCGGCTCGTTGACTGTCGCCTTGGTCTGGTCGTCAGAGATGATCGAACCACCGTTCATCCAGATGAAGGGCAAGGAGCGGAAGATCGTATTGCCGACCTCACCGCCGCCGGTGATCGCAAATCCGGACCGACCTTCTTTCGTCAGGGCTTTCGCGGCGGTTGCCAACTCTGCCCAGGTATCGATAGGCTTGTCTGGGTCAAGTCCAGCTTCGCGGAAATGGTCCTTGTTGTAGATGACGGCATGGCTCTCGATACGGTATGGAATGGCCCAGAGAGCATTGTCGAACATGCCATAGGCAAGTGCGCCGGGCACATAGTCCTCCCGGTCCTGAATGACGTCATCCAGCTTGGTGACAAGTGCGTTTCGGGCGTAGCCATTGACCCAGCCATGCTGCACGTCGATCAAATCCGGCGCAGCTCCCGACTGCATCGTTGTCAGAATGCGCTGGGCCAGGCCGTCAGCGGTTGTGATCTCAAGCTTCACCTTGATATCCGCATGCTCGCTCTCGAAGGACTTCACCAGTTCCCTCGCCCTCGCCTCATTGAAGTTCGGCGTCCACCATGTTACTTCGCCCGCTGATACCACGGCAGTGCCAAGAATGAGGTTGGCTGCTATAGCTGCAAGCAATGCTACCTGTTTCTTCATGTTGATGCTCCTCCCTTGATCGCGGCTTATCGAGCCGCGCTGCTCCGGACAATCCGGAAAACCTGCTGAATCGGTGACATGAGCTCCGTCTCATGTCACCGCCTGATCCAATGACCATGACGGGCCGAGCGCCTTGGCATTGGCAACAAGCGCTTTCATGTAACCGACCGTGTAAGCATTCCCGGCGTGCCATGGTGCCGGGCAGTCGAGATCCGGCACATGATCAGGGACCAGCACGCCGTCATAGTTTTCGTCACGTAAGATACGGACAATCTCGGCCATATCGATGTCGCCGTCGTCTACGAATGTTTCTTCGTAATGGGGGACTTTGCCGCGCACGTTGCGAAAATGAACGTAGCCAATGGCGTCCCTGCGAGCGTAGTGTCTTGTTGCGTGGTAAATGTTGCCTGTTTCCATTTCCTGGATCGATCCCAGACAAAACTCCAAGGCGTTCGCCCTGCTCGGCACGATGTCGAGCAAACGATCATATTTGTCCGGCTGATTGACCAAACGGGGTGTCCGACGGAGCCGGTCAACAGGTGGGTCGTCGGGGTGGGCAGCGAGACGGACACCGGCTTCTTCTGCTACGGGGACAAGATGCTCCAAAAACCATCGCACCCGCTGCCATAGCTCTTCCTCACTCACCTCCGCGATCGTGGCATTGGAGAGGGCGGCGCGATAGCGCATGTTACCAACCATGCCGTCGGGCAAAGGATCATCAGCTGGAATTTCCGCCATGTTGAAGACTGCGGTCACCGCGCCCCCGCGCGCGACTGCTTTGCGCTGCCAGCCCCAGACGCCTGCGATCGAAAAATTATAGCCAAGAACAGGAATTCCAGCCCGGCCCGCATCCTTTACGAGACGCTTCATGTCTTCCATCTGGCGATTTTTTTCCGGCCCATCGAGCAAGATGTCAGACCAGAAATTTGGCGACACATTCTCGATCGCCGCTGGCTGGATATCATGGCGGCGCAACATGGATACGAAGCGTCTCATATCATCGTAAGACCACAATGGAGCCTGGATACACTCTCCATTGATGGGCCCAACACCGCCCGCCATGTAACGCGAGTTGTCACCGTTACGACTGTAGTCGGTCAGATGCAGGACCACGTCATGAACGCCAAGCTGGGCGGCATACCGCGCTCCATCTTCGTTCAGGGTTTTTCCAAACAGGCTAAGTCCGACGCGCATGAATCCTCCAGGACCGGCCACTCCTCAGTTTAACCGTTCAAATATGAACAGCGCCAGTTCTATTTTGATCATAGATATGGATGGATGCTTTTGTCAATGGTAACGTGGCGCACCTAATGAACCGAACACGGATGCAAACATTATCTATTATTAACATTTATTTTCAATAGGATAGGACATAGATAATTATCGCCAGAGTGCTATCTCAGCGCGATTGCAGGGAAAACAAGACGGCTGAATCCAAAAAGAAATCTTTCTTAGTATTCTTATTTGAACTTCATGAGTTCAGTTTTATATGCTACGTCACCGCATGAATACGGGAGAGACATATGGATCTGGATATCAATGACGATGCGGCTCAAAAGCACCGCGTCCCAGTAATCGACAAGATGATGGAGATATTGGTCCATCTCGAGCGCAAACCGGGTTCCAGCATCAGCGATCTCGTAACGTCTCTCGTGGTTCCGCGGACGACAATCTATCGTGTTCTGAACACCTTGCAATTACACGATATGGTGCGACGCGATGCGGAAGGAGCCTATTTTCTTGGTCGCAGATTATTAAGTCTCGCAGCTCATGTTGGGCCGGGCAGCACCGACCTCGACCTCATATCACTTGCCCAGCCACATCTGGACAGGCTTGCAAACAGTCTGGGTGAAGGTGTCAAGCTGTCAATCATCGATGATAGCGGCATACTTGTTCTTGCGGCGGTACAGGGCAGAAAGGAATACGCCCTTTCGGTCGCGCCGGGACAAAGAATGCCGGCGCATGCCGGTGCCGCCAGCAAGGTCCTGTTGGCTTATCTTCCGCAGGAGCAACTCCACTTATGGCTTGGACGGCCGCTTGCTGCTTTCAGTAGCAAAACGATCACTGATCCAAAGCGACTGGAAGCGGAGTTGACGCGTATTCGCAAACAGGGATGGGCGCAGGATCGAGGGGAAAATGCTCCGAGTATTCAGGCATTTGCCGCGCCGGTATTCGACGCCCACGGAACGGTGGTTGCTGCGGTCAGCGTCCCGTTCCTCGCCGGCACGTCAGCCGACCGCATGACAGAAATCCGTTTGGCGGTCATCGAGGCGGCCCGCACCATGACCGAAAGCATGCCGCGCTCGAACAAAATGTGAGAAGTGCTTTTCTTTGGGAGGAAAAATGAAAATCATCGATTTAAAATGCGCTGTGATCGGCAAAAGCCCGATCGTCCGCATTGTGACCGACGAAGGCATCAACGGTTACGGGCAGGCAGAGACCTGGAAGAGCAGTATCAAACCTCACATCCTGTCGTTCCGCGATGCCCTGATCGGGGAGGACCCGACAAACGTCGAGCGCGTCATGCTAAAAATTCGCCAACGGGGCGGATTCAAGCCCTGGGGTACGGCGGTGTCGGTTATAGAAATGGCGCTCTGGGATCTGGCTGGCAAAGCTGCCGGATTACCCGTCTACAAGTTGCTGGGCGGAAAGGTGCGGGACAAGGTTCGCGTCTATAATGGCTCCATCCGCTTCCCTCTACCCGATCATTCGCCTGAATCTTTGGCTGCTGACATACGCCGGATGATGGCGCTGCCTGAAGGGTTCACTATGATCAAGCAGCCGATCGGCTTCCACTCCGCTATGAAGCGCGAGATTCCTGGCTTCTACTACGGTGAGCCAAATTCCAGCCCTTTTCACGGGGCGCTAGACCGCGGGCCGATCACCGAAAAGGGCCTCAACCATTTTGTCGACTGCGTTGCAGCGATGAAAGAGGTCACTGGTGATAAGGTCGGCCTGGCCCTTGATGCCGGTCCAGGCTGGATGCTGCCTGATGCAATCAGGCTTGCACGCAAATTGGAGCCGTATCATTTGCTCTGGGTCGAGGATCTCCTGTCTGGAGACTACACCCCTTGGGTCAATGCAGGTGTCTACAGGGAGCTGACACGCGCTACCTCCACACCAATACACACTGGCGAACAAATCTATCTGCGCCAGAACTTCAAGGAGCTGATTGAATCCCAGGCCGTGAGCGTCATCGGCCCTGATCCGGCAGACGTTGGCGGTATTGCAGAGCTGAAATGGATTGCCGAATACGCCGATCTCCATGGGATCATGATGGCACCGCACGGCACAGCCAACGGCCTTCTTGGCCTCGCTGCCCTCATTCAGGTATCGGCCACTTTGCCGAACAATTTTCTCGCTTTCGAATACACGACCGGCGACCCCGCCTGGTGGTACGACATCGTCGAAGGCCTACCGCAGACGATTGTACGCGACGGCTTTGTCGAGGTCTTGGAACGGCCGGGAATGGGTGTCGACATTATTCCCAAGGCAGCCATGCCTTACCTGGCAGACGACGATCTCGATTTTTTCAATTGATCAGCAAGGATACACCCATGTTACGTATCGGAATTCTAGGGGCTGCAGGGATCGCCCCGCGCTCGATCATCCAGCCTGCCCGCCGCCGGACAGACGTTGTCATACATGGTGTCGCTTCGCGGCGCTTGGACGCGGGCAAACACTATGGCGAACTTCACCAGATCGAGACGGTTTACCGCAGTTACGATGATATGCTCGCCGACCCTGACATTGACCTTGTGTACAACGCACTTCCGCCCGCAGGGCATGCAAAGTGGTCGATTGCAGCACTTGAAGCTGGAAAACACGTCTTGTGCGAAAAGCCCATCGCCATGACCTCACAAGAAGCCGTATCAATGTTCTCTGTTGCCAAGAGAACGGGCAAAATTTTGATGGAGGCGTTTCATGACCGCTACCATCCAGTCTTTCTGCATCTTCTGGAGCTCAAAAAAAGCAATAAACTCGGAACGATCCTCAGCGTGCGAGCTGAGTTCTACGTCGATATTCCCTTTGACGAAAAATCCATCAGGCACGACCCCACACAAGGAGGGGGGTGCATGATGGACTTGGGTTGCTATCCTCTGCACTGGTTGCGAAATTTTTTTGGTACCGAGCCTGAAGTACTTACGGCGAGAGCGCAACTGACCAGCCTGGGGGTGGACGAAAGTATGGTGGCAAGGCTGCGCTTTGGGTCAATTGATGCAGAACTGATTGCAGACATCGCCCGTCCGCCGTTCGAGGCACGCATCAAAGTTGTCGGAGAGAGGGGCAGCGTTCAAATTGACAATCCTGTCCTACCGCACAAAGGACATTCAATCCGTGAGACAATCGACGGCATCCTACAGGAGTTTACCCTGGCAGGAGGAACGACCTATGATTATCAGCTCAATGCATTTCTGGAGGCCGTTGAGACAGGTATGGCACCGCTTACCGGGGAAATCGACGCGATCAACAACATGAAGGCGCTGGAAGAAATCTACCGCGTTGCTGGCTTGTCAGGCGGCAAGCCTCTTATACCAAAAACGTCAGCCTGAAGGACATTTGCATGACACCTACGACACCGAGTATCGCCGAACTCTCCGCTGAGCAGAATGCAATCAGGTTAGACCGGTTTGACTACGACTTCGCATGGGAACTTGGCAGCCGTATTCGGTCACGGGCGCAAAGCAATTCTCTGCCGGTGGCCATACAGGTCAGACATGGAACTGATGTTGTTTTTTCGACACTCGTGGGTGCTGCAACGATAGATAATTTTGACTGGACGCGCCGCAAGTGTGCGGTCGCCCACAGGTTTCACCGCAGTTCGTTGCAAATCAGGCTTGAGGCCGAAGAAGGCGGTTATGATTTTAATGCGAAGTTTCGGCTTCCGACCGCCGACTATGTTGCGAGCGGCGGCGGCGTTCCGCTGATCCTGAAAGGTGGGACCCTGATTGGCACGGTCGCCGTTAGCGGGTTGCCAAATGTAGAAGATCACAACCTGGTCATTGACATTCTTCGCCAGATCATTCCGGCTTAAATTTGAACGATCCGGCAGGCAATGTAGAGCAGAGCGTCTGGACCTTGTATTTCAATGGACGGAGCGTGTCGTCGCATTGATTTTCAGATGACGTCTGTCAGCCATGCTGCCGAACGCTTAATCCCCCGTCAATCGTTAGGCACGTCGCGTTCATGAAGGGGCATTCGTCAGAGATCATGAACACGGCGGCAAGCGCAATCTCCTCGGGTGAGGCAATGCGGCCGCCGGGATGAAGCTTCATTGTCTCGGCTTTTGCGGCCTCCGGATCGGGAAAGCTGTTCCAGTACTCGATGACCTTCTGGGTTGCGACATAGCCTGGTGACAAGGCATTCACACGCACACCCTGGGCCGCGTACTCCAGCCCCAGCGACCGCGTCATGCCAAGCAGAGCATGTTTCGCCAGCGGGTAAGGAAAGGTGTGGGGAATAATGGTGAACGCGTGAGTAGATGCAATGTTCAGGACTGAACCACCGCCGGTCTCGATGATACCAGGTAGCACTGCCTTGGTGCAGTTCCACGCGCCTTTTAAATTTATGTCAAAGCAGCGCTGCCATTCGGCGTCGCTGGTTTCGAGAGGTTCGTGGAAGACGTTGACGCCAGCATTGTTGATCAACGCGTTGATTTGACCAATTTCGGCTGTAGCGCGTTGCAATGCTGCTGAAATTGCTTCGGCATCGGTTATGTTGGCAATTGCGGAGCAGACAGCGGCTCCTTGCTTAAGCGCCGTGGCTTCTCTCTCCAGCAAGCTGGCATCCAGATCAACGAGAAACAGAGAAGCGCCTTCCGCCGCACATGCCTTGGCAATTGCAAGACCGATGCCCTGGGCCGCACCGGTGATCATGATCCGCTTGCCTTTGAGACGGTTCGTCATGGTCTGATCTCCTGTCTCACCACTCTGCAAAGCTGCCGTCTTCATGACGCCAAATCGGATTGCGCCAGCGGTGGCCTTCCTTGGCGCGCTCTATGACGTAGTCCTCGTCTACCTCGATCCCAAGACCAGGGCCCTGTGGTATGCTGACGAAACCATCAGCATACTGGAAAACGTGCTTGTTGGAGATGTAGTCAAGAATATCGTTGCTCTTGTTGTAGTGAATTCCGAGGCTTTGTTCCTGTATGAATGCGTTATAGCTCACTGCGTCTATCTGCAGACATGCGGCAAGGGCGATGGGTCCAAGTGGGCAATGCGGCGCAAGCGCCACGTCATAGGCCTCCGCCATGGCCGCGATCTTGCGGCATTCGGTGATGCCGCCAGCATGTGACAGGTCCGGTTGGATGATATCGACAAAGCCGTCGGACATGACCTGCTTGAAATCCCAGCGCGAATAGAGACGCTCCCCAAGTGCGATCGGGGTGGAGGTGTGATTGACGATGTCGCGGAGTGCCTCCTTGTTTTCCGACAGTACAGGCTCCTCGATGAACATTAGCTTGTAGGGATCAAGCTCCTTGGCAAGAACCTTGGCCATTGGCTTGTGGACGCGGCCGTGGAAATCGACGCCGATGCCGATATGATGGCCGACCGCCTCGCGAATGGTCGCGATGGTCTGGACCGCCTTGTCGACCTTCTCCCAGCTATCGACAATCTGCATCTCCTCGCAGCCGTTGAGCTTGATGGCTTTGAACCCGCGCGCAACTACGTCGCGGGCATTGTTGGCAACGTCGGCCGGACGATCGCCGCCGATCCAGGAATAGACCTTAATCTTGTCACGGACCTGACCGCCGAGCAAAGAGTGGATTGGCTGTCCGAGCGCTTTCCCCTTGATATCCCACAACGCCTGGTCGATGCCGGAAATAGCACTCATATGAATGGCACCGCCGCGATAAAAGCCGCCGCGATACATGACGTTCCAGTGATCCTCGATCAGGAAGGGATCCTTGCCAATCAGGTAGTCTTCCAGCTCGTGAACGGCAGCCTGCACCGTCAGCGCCCTTCCCTCGACCACAGGTTCGCCCCAGCCGACTATACCTTCATCCGTCTCGACCTTCAGGAACAGCCAACGCGGTGGAACGATGTAAGTGGTGAGCTTTGT
Source organism: Agrobacterium sp. rho-8.1 (assembly GCF_033957725.1). Classification (NCBI taxonomy): domain Bacteria; kingdom Pseudomonadati; phylum Pseudomonadota; class Alphaproteobacteria; order Hyphomicrobiales; family Rhizobiaceae; genus Agrobacterium; species Agrobacterium sp. rho-8.1. The sequence goes on along the minus strand of NZ_CP192790.1, from coordinate 133,305 downwards.
AATTTTCATCAGGATCATGCCTTCTTGCGGAACGCAAACTGGATTAAGCCGAGGCGGAGGCCGAACATTTCGACGGCCTACGCGAGGATGAGATCGGCGGCCTTGGCGGCAGCACCGAGAACAGCGGCATTGGTGTTGCCGCTGACAATCTTCGGCATGATCGAAGCATCGATCACGCGAAGACGATCGACGCCGCGAACTTTTAAATCGGGCGTCAGGACAGCGTCCGGATCGCCGTCATGCCCCATCCGGCACGTACCGACGGGATGATACCCGGTCTTGACCGTGCGACGGCAATGATCGGCAATCGCCTCGTCACTGGTCACGTTGATGCCGGGGAAGATTTCCTTCTCGATCAGATCGCGCATTGGCGATGCTGCCAGCACGGTGCGGGCAAACTTGAAACTGGCAATGGTCAGACGCAGGTCGTCTGGATGCGTGAAGATCTGGGTATCGACGATAGGGTTGGCAAAGGGGTCAGTCGAAGCAAGCGTAACACGACCGCGAGCCTTAGGACGTAACAGCAGCGAATTGATGGTAACGCCATCTCCGGGGTCGGTGCCCATCACATCCCGGTCGAGATAGACGGTCGGCACGCAGAACATCTGGATCGTGGGTTCGGAATTATTGCCATCGGGGTCGTAGAAGGCGCATGTCTCAACCCCTGTTGTCGTCGCAGGACCTGAGTTGAACAGCAGATATTGCAGCCCGGCCTTGATCATCGGCCAGCCACGATCAGCCCCATAATAGCCGAACGAGCCCTTGGTCGTGGCGACCACCGGGCACTCATAGTGATCCTGCAGGTTCTGGCCGACGCCGGACAGGGAAACCGCCGTCTGGATTCCGTAGCGGGAAAGCTCATCTTCCGGACCGATGCCGGCAAGCATGAGGATTTTCGGCGTTTGATAGGCACCCGCCGCCAGAATGATCTCGACGCCGGCTGTGGCAGTCTTTTTCGAGCCGTTCTGCATGTAGTCGACACCGACGGCCTTACCATTTTCCAGAACAAGGCGCGTGACGGTCGCCCCAGTTTCGATCGTCAACAGCGGATCGTTCATGATCGGCGCGAGAAACGCATCGACTGCGCTGCAGCGACGGCGGGTCTGCCAGTCGATCGTATGCTGCATGAAGCCGACACCGAACTGTTCAGCGCCATTGAAATCCGGATTATAGGGAATGCCCATGCCCTGCAGGGTTTTGATGTAGGTACGCGTCATCGGGCTAGTATGGCCGAGATCCGAAATCTTTAGCGGTCCGCCAACTCCATGGAATTCGCCACCAAGATGATCGTTGTCCTCCTGCGCCTTAAAATATGGCAAGATATCCCGGTAGGACCAGGCGCCATCATTGTTCGTTCCCGGCTCTGTGACCGCTTCGTTCCATCGATCATAGTCGGCTGCCTGCCCGCGCATGTAGACCATGGCGTTAACCGTGCTACCGCCGCCGAGCACCTTTCCCTGCGGCACGATTGGACCCCGGCCATTGAGTTGCTCCTGGGGCTTGGTCTGGTGCATGGACAGATAGCTGTCTTTGGCAAGAAACTTCATGTAGCCCGCTGGAAAATGCATGATGGGATTGGCCTTGCGAGGGCCGCGCTCAAGCATCAGAACACGAGCCTTGCCATCCCGCACAAGGCGCGCTGCAACAACGCAGGCCGAACTGCCGCCGCCAACAATGATGTAGTCGTATGTGATCCCTTGGGACATGTCCTGCTCTCCAACCGCTTTTTTCGGTAATTACTAGTGGTCGGTCCAGACCGATGGCTTCATCCGGATGCTGCCAGTGAGCGTTTCTTCAGCCTCGAGCACCACCAGATCCCCGAGAGCCTTCATGTGGTGGCCGTCCGCTAGATGCGACATCGGTTCAAAACAGAAATAATCCCGCTTAAAATCCGGATCAAAACTCGTGTCAGAAACGAACACGAAAGCGTGGCGGAAGAGCGGGCCAGCCGTAAGCAAGAGCTGCGCCTGGCGCTCCGGCCAAGCGATTTGTGCCTCGCCACACCAATCCTCGAACCCATTATTCACCCAGCGATGGGGCAAACTGCGCGGAACGCCGAAATCGACATCCGTGGGTATATCGATAGCTTCACCAGGCAACCAATCGTCGACTTCGGTCCAGTATTTGCGCGCTGGTGCCAGCAACGTCGTTTTGGGTGTCATCGGGAAGTAGGGATGCCAGCCTAGGCCGAAGGGAAGTGCCTCCCTTCCACGGTTTGTGACTGATAGTGTCAGTTCGAGAGCACCATCTCGCAACGAAAAACGCTGCCGTGCCGAATACTCATAGGGCGTGGTATCACTTTTGAGATGCTGGAAGGCAAGTTCGACCGTCGCGTCATCCTGCTGCTCGACGCTCCAGACTGCCTGCCAACCTTCGCCATGGAGATAGTGTTTGTCCCAATCGGTGTTTGGTTGAAGCCAGTAGTCCTTGCCGTGGAAACGGAAGCTATTGTCTTTCACCCGGTTGCCGAAGGGGACCAGTGGATAACACCCGGACTCCAGAGCTTCTGCATCGTCCCTGGGAGCCTCGCGCAGAAGCGGTACCCGCACGTCGTCCCTCTGCCACCAGAAGCCGAGCACGATCCCACCCTTGGTGGATATGCGGGCAGAAAGATTACCATTGATGAGATCAACCACCGTCACGCCTTACCCCTTGGTGCGAGCCGCGCCGCGTTTGATTGCCTGGATATTGGCAAGGACCGCAACGACGATGATGAGGCCGCGTACCACCTGCTGGAAGAACGGGTTGATACCGAGCAGCACCAAGCCATTCCCTATGAGGGTAATGACGAGCACACCGAGCAACGTCCCGAGCATGGAACCACGTCCGCCCGAAAGCGCGGTGCCACCGACGACAACGGCGGCGATCACATCAAATTCCAAGCCGCTTGCCGCTGTCGCATTGCCAGACCCAAGACGCGACAAAAGAAGAATACCCGATACCGCGGCCATGGCACCGGCGATGGCAAAAAGAGCGACGCGAATGCGGGAGACGTTAATTCCGGACAGAAACGCCGCATGTGGGTTGCCACCGATCGCAAAGACCGAGCGTCCGAAGGCAGTCTTGCGGCTGACAAAGGCAAAGACGGCAAACAGAACCAGCATGATGATTGCCGCGGGCGGAATTCCGAGCACTGGACGGTCGAGCATATCGACGATGTTGTTGCGGCCAATCGAAACCGGCAGGGCATCGGTGACGAACAGCGCTGTACCGCGCAATGCGCTCCACAAACCAAGCGTGCCGACGAAGGACGGCACGTCGAAATATGCACGCAAGATGCCAGCGATGGACGCCAGAGCGGCACCGATCGCGATTGCGAAGACGAAAGCGATCGGTGTCGGAACGCTCCATTGCAGCAGATAGGCCAGCGCTACGGAAATGAAGGCCACCATCGGGCCGACGCTGACATCGATTTCGCCGGAAATGATGATCAGCGTGGCGGCCCAGGCGGCAATGCCGATCGTTGCCGCATCTCGCAAGATGTTAATCTGATTGTTGAACGTCATGAAGCCGCCAGCAGTGGCAGTAAAGACGATGTAGAGCACGGCGATCGCGACAAAGAGACTGATTTCGTTCATGTGCTGCGAGAAGCCACCGCGCCGGCGCGGTGCGAATGCGGGCGTCTTGGCGGTCTGGTGGGACATTGTTCTATTCTCCGTCAATGACCGGCGATGCAGGCTGCCATGACGGCGTCCTGATCAATATGGGGGGATGTAAATTCTTCTTTCAGCGTACCTTCGCGCAGGACCACGACGCGATCGCAGACGAGCGGCAGTTCCTCGATCTCGCTGGAGACGAAGATGATGCTGCGGCCCTCAGTGGCAAGCTGGCGGATGATGGCATAGATCTGGGCCTTCGCCTCGACATCGACGCCGCGCGTCGGTTCGTCGAGCAAGAGGATGCGGCTGTCGGCATGGACCCAACGGCCGATGACCACCTTCTGCTGGTTGCCGCCCGAGAGCGTGCCGATGGGCGTATCGGTTTCGGCAGTCTTGACGTGAAGCCGCTCGATGACGCTACGCGTCGCCTGCGCCATACGGCTTGCCGACAAGATGCCGTAGGAACTGACGGTTGAGAAATTGGTCGACACAGTGTTCTCGTCGACGCCAAGGAGCGGCACGATGCCCTCCTCCTTGCGGCTTTCCGGGGTGTAACCAAAGCCGGCATCGAGCATGCGGTGGTATTTCGGGCGGCCGACCAGCGCGCCATCAACTGAGACCATTCCGCGATCGAAGGTACAAACACCCATGATTGACTGCAGCAGCTCCGTGCGACCTGAACCTAAGAGCCCGGCGATGCCAAGCACCTCACCCTCACGCAGCTTAAAAGAGACAGAGGAGAGCTTGGGCTCCAATGCCAGATCCTTCACCTCCAACACGATTTTTTCGCGCGATTTCGTCTCGAGCACAGCGGCTTGCGCCGCCTCCGAGCCGAGCATCAGGCGAACGATTTCACGTGTATCTGCGCCTGCCACATCAACTGTGTCGATAATCCGACCGTCGCGCATTACGGTTGCGGATTGCGAAATCCGGCGGATCTCGTTCATGCGATGGCTAACATAGATGACGGCAATGCCTTCGCTGGCGATGCGCTTGACGGCGGTCATTACCTTTTCGGCTTCCGCTGCTGCAAGCGAACTGGTCGGCTCGTCGAGAATGACGAGCTTTGGCTTGCCAAGCAACACGCGGGCGATTTCCAACAACTGGCGCTCAGCGGGGCTGAGACCTGCAACGAGGCGGGACGGCGGTAGATCGAGGCCAAGGCGTGCCATCGCCTCCTGTGCCTGCTCTTCCATCTCGGCGTAGCTCAGAATGCCGGCCTTGCGAGGCCAGCGACCAAGAAAGAGATTTTCCGCCAGCGTCATACCCGGAACAAGTGACAGTTCTTGGTAGACGACGCGCACGCCCTTTGCAAAGGACTCTTGCGCACGGGCCGAGCCGGACTGGTTCAATTCCACGCCGTCGATACGTACCGTTCCAGTGTCCGGCACTTCAGCACCGGTTAGCATGCGGATCAGGGTTGATTTTCCCGCGCCATTTTTGCCGAGCAGCGCGCGGACTTCGCCAGCGGCGACATCGAACGTAGCGTCGTCAAGCGCCAGCACCCCAGGATAGCGTTTGGTACAGCCCTCGATCGAGGCGACGATAGATCGGTCATGGCTCGGATGAGCGGCGGAATAGATCATAGTGGGTCCTGCTGTTCAGGAGTTGATCGCCATCCTGATGACGGCGCTGTCCAGCCGGAGAAGCCTGTCAGGCTCGTCCGGCTGGTTAGGTCAGGTGCGCTCTTCAAGGGCAGCGCAGCCTGGAGATCATGGGATACCGTCGGAATGCGCCTCGAGCCATGCTTGACCGGAAACCGAAGTATTATAAAGATCGATGTCGTAAGGCACCTTGATGTCGGCCGGTGCCTGCCCGTCGATCGACTTGATAGCCTGCGCAAGTGCCAGCTTGCCGAGACCTTGGCCCGAGATATCAACAACAGCCTTGATGACGGTGAAGTCGACCAGTTCTTGGGCGATTTCGGTGGTCATGTCGCCACCGAAGACGACTGTCTTACCGACACGGCCCTGACTTTTGACCGCCCGTGCGGCACCCAGCGTCGCACCGCCGGCTTCGCCGAAGAAGGCATCGAGATCAGGGTTGGAGGACAGCATCGTCGCAGCCACGGAGACGGCCTTGTCGAGCGTTGCACCTTCCTGATTTGCTACGATCTTTGCACCTGGCACCTTGGCTTTCAAGGCGTCTTCAAAGCCCTTGCGACGGGTCACACAGACTTCGACGAATTCGCAATTGAGAACCGCGATCTTGGGTGCATCTTTCTTTTCCGCCAGGAAATAATCAGCGGCAGCATCACCGAGCTTGTGACCGAAATCATAGGGATCGCCGATCGCATAGGCCGAGACAAACTCCTTCATATCCTTGTCACCAAGGCAGGTGTTGTAACAGACAACAGGGATACCAGCGTCATGCGCGCGCTGGATGGCGCGATATGAGCCGTTGGCCGAGACCGGCGAAACGATGATGGCCTGGACGCCAGCTGAGATCAGTGAATCGATGAATGATGATTCTTTGCTAACGTCGCCCTGCGCATTTGTTTCGATGATATCGAGCTTGCGTCCGGCGTCGTTTGCCCCAGTCTGGATGCCCTTGCGAACACCAGCGTAGAAGCCTTGGGCATCCATATATATCGCGCCGACTTTCAAATCCTTGTCTTGCGCCAATGAGGGCCTATTTGCTCCCCCAAACGCAAGCATCGTCATTGCCGTCAAAGCGGCTGCCTTCATGAGTTTCATAGGTCCCTCCCAAATGAATGTATTTTTGATGCTTGACCGAGGCTGCGGCGATCCCGCACCTCCTGCGGAATTTCTGCAGAATAAATTTTATCATATCATTGTCAATATAAATCAGATTTATTTATTGGAAATTTTGAGCGACCATCTCTCACAACGAGACCGCATGGAAATAGAATTACAATACAGCATTATATTTCAGTTATTTAGATCGCCGTAGAGCCAGAATTGTAAGACCCAATTTGAGCTGTTTCCACTTGCTATAAATCCTATTTATTATACGATGGTCGCGATCGTGAGCGGAAATGGCAAGCGATAAAAGTCAAACGAAGCATGCTGTATCACCGATCAATGCGGATCAGTGTGTCGTGACAACGGTGCTGGAGGACAGAAATTGACTGTAGGCAGGACGGCGGGAATGGTGACCGCGCAGGGTCTTCCGATCGCTGAAGGCGGAAAGCGCAGTGTCGGCGAAGCGCTTCTCCAGCAACTCATCGATAAGATTATTTCTGGTGAAATGGCCGAGGGATCGGTTCTTCCGAACGAGGCCGAATTGACGGATCGGTTTGGCGTTAGCCGGTCGACGCTACGCGAAGCTATGCAGTACCTTTCAGCGCTCGGGATGATCCGCTCGCGCACGCGGGCCGGCACAACGATCCTTCCTCGGGAGAACTGGAACTATCTCGATCCACTCGTGCTCGACGCAACATTGAAATTCGGCACGGACGATAGCTTTTACACCTCGCTGATCGATGCGCGGTTTTTGCTTGAACCGGCCGCAGCAGCGCTTGCCGCTGCCAATGCAACGGCACGCGAGCTTTTCCAGATATCCAAGGCGTTCGAGGAAATGGTCACGGCCAATTCGCGTGACAACGAAGCCTGGAGCCGTGCTGACCTTAAATTTCATACTGCAATTATCAATGCCAGCGGCAACTGGGTCTACCGTCAGTTTGCGACTGCAATCCGAGCGGCACTGCTTGCAAGCTTTCGGCTGACCAACCGCGCCAGCCAATCCCACGAACATGCTATCATGAAGCATCAGGATGTGCTGGAGGCCATTCGCATGCGTCAACCTGATGCTGCCCGTTACGCGATGGAGCAGCTGATTGGCATAGCCCGCGGCGAGATTGCCGAAGCGCTCCGTCTGGCGAATGATACGAAAAAAGGGCGGTAAGCGACTTTTTCAAATCTGCGGGCGGATTGGAGACAGACGTTGACCCTGACTGAAGATAACGTCCAGCCAGCACATCCGAGACGGGAGTTAACCCTATTCGCGACAGTCATAGTCACCATTTTTATTTTCTGCGTGTCCAGAACGCTCGCAAGACTATTAACACGAACAATGGCCATGATGATATCTGGCGAGCATTGGAATTGGGTGTGAAACGGAAGCAAGTGGCGGACCGTAAGGCACTAACAAGACAGCTCAGGTATTTTCAACCGAACTAGAAAACCGGTATCCCGCCTATAAGCCTTTGCGCGTCACGTCTACCATGGCTCGCGCCGGACCCGTAACAGGAAGGCCGTTGGCTATCTCTTTCAGAGTCTTCCGGCTCAGGACAGGAATGGCCCGATCTCCGAAGGGCGCTTAAAGTGTCTTGCAGTCGATCAATGGCAGTGAGTCATAAATTCCATGTCCTAACAGACGCTCATTTATTCCTCCAAAATGTTTAACCGAGATTTGTACAACACTGACGAACGCCCCGTACATTATCGGACATCGGGCTGATCAATTTTCGCCTGCGTCAAAGCCTGACGAAGTGCCCTTGGGATAGCCGCGAACGTGTCCTGGCCGCCAGCATCATCGAAAAATACGGTGAATTTTAAACGGTATTCTATGTCGTATTCACCCAGTCGATTATCCGACTGTTGAAGCCTCAACATTTCGCAACAAATTGAAACACACAGCAACGCGCGCCCAAAGTAGGTTCCATCACAAGCTAAAAACCTAAGCCAAGGGTGGTTTTGATGAAAGATGTTTGAACTAGTGCCTCCGCCTTTCACGTCCCCAGGGCGGTTGCGGGGAGATTTCAATGACAGACATCATTCCCAAAAAAAGGACTGCGGACGATACGGAAGCAAGGCAATAACGCCTAGTGCTTGGAGACTGCCGACAGGGCTTCCTGAATTCGCAAACCGGGACAAGATATCGCTGGGAAGCCTTGGGATAGTGTGTCGCGCTGAATGCACCCTGGGACAAGCCAACGTTAAAACTGTTTTCAAAAGCTCGTTGAATAAAGCCGCTGCTCAGTAAGTCGGTGAAACGCGCTGAACTTCCAATACGCTTGTTGCAATCAAACACGCAGGAGGATTGTCCGTTGCTTCTCGATGTCATGAACAATCGTTCTCGAATTGTACCAATTTTACAGTCGGAAGCCGCGGAATGCGGGCTTGCATGCCTAGCTATGGTCGCTTCGCATCACGGCCATCTCGTGACAATGTCCGAACTGCGAAGACGCCATGCGGTATCGGCCAAAGGAACCACCCTCAAGAGTCTGATTTCCATTGCTGACGACCTTGCCTTTACCGGTCGGGCATTGAAGGTAGAAATGGACGGCTTGGGCCAGTTGAAGACCCCTTGCATCCTTCACTGGGATATGTCGCACTACGTCGTTCTCAGTCGTGCCAACAGGAAATGGATCAAAATACACGATCCAGCGAGTGGATACAGACATCTTACCCTAACTGAAGCGTCTGCACATTTCACTGGAGTTGCGCTGGAACTCACACCGGCAGCTTCATTTCAAAAACGCCAAAAAGTCGAACGGGTGCACCTGACGGATTTGTGGTCAAGGAGCGCTGGGTTTATTCCAAGCCTTGTTCAAATCCTCCTTCTTACTGCTTCGCTTCAGTTTTTTGCTCTTGTGTCACCTCTGATCAATCAATTGATCGTCGATGAAGCGATCGCGAAAGGCGATTTCAGCCTCCTGAACATTATCGTCATAGGTGCCGGCCTCTTATTGTTGATCCAAGGCGCAACCACATTGCTGCGTGGTTATGTTCAGATGCACTTCAGCACCCTTTTGACGTTCCAGATGCGTGGTAATTTGCTTCGTCACGCTTTGCGTTTGCCAGTGCCTTGGTTCGAGAAGCGTCGCCTCGGCGACATTTTATCTCGATTTAATTCCCTCCAACCTGTTGAGGATCTTTTAACGGGTGGCTTGGTTTCAGGTATTCTGGACGGGCTGATGGCAATCCTCACCCTCGCGGTCATGCTCGTCTATGCGCCCTATCTTGCGCTTGTGGTGTTGGCCTCACTAGCAGTCTTCATTTGCACAAGGTTGATCACATTTCCTTGGTTGCGCAATCTCACCAACGAAGGGATTCAATATCAAGCGAGAGTGGACAGTGTTTTCCTGGAAACCATCCGCGGCGCACGGGCTTTCAAGCTCTTTGGCCGAGAACTGGAACGACACGGGGTATGGCAGAATGCCTATGTTGACAGTCTCAACAATAATGTGCGCCTTCAAAAAATCGGCCTAAAAGGCACGGCCGGGCTGTCGATTGTCACAGGCGGAGAACTGCTTCTGGTGTTCTATATCGGTGCGAGCGCGATCATCCGAGGTGAGATGACGCTCGGCATGTTGCTGGCCTTTCTATCCTATCGTGGCCAATTCAGCAACGCTGCGCTGTCATTCGTAGAACAGTGCTTCAAGTTTCGCATGACGGGACTGCACCTCGAGCGACTGTCTGACGCGGTGCACCAGGATCCGGAGCCTGGTATCGAGGCCGGCTCGACCACACTTCGCCCTGTAATGGGCGGTCTTAGCTTACGCAATCTCTCCTTCCGTTACGCCGAGCGGGAAACCTGGGTGCTGAAGGACGTTTCGCTGGACATCAGGGCGGGTCAGTCAGTGGTCTTTGTCGGACCTTCCGGTGGTGGAAAATCGACACTTCTAAAGGTGTTGATGGGGCTTTATCCGCCGTGTGAAGGGGAGGTCTTGGTTGATAGTCTAACCTTCAGTGCTGTCGGCATGCGAGCCTATCGCGCGCAAATTGGCGTGGTGATGCAAGATGACCAGCTTTTTGCGGGCACGATTGCGGATAATATCGCCTTCTTCGATCCAGAGATGGATATGGCGCAGGTCGAATGTGTAGCTCGTAAGGTCGATCTCCACCAAGAAATCGAACGTATGCCGATGGGCTATATGACACTGGTTGGAGACCTGGGCACAACATTGTCGGGTGGGCAGCAACAGCGCGCGCTTCTGGCGAGAGCTCTCTACAAAAGACCCAAAATCCTGTTCCTTGACGAAGGAACAGCCAATCTCGATCTTTTGTCCGAACGTCGCGTTATGCAGTCTCTCAGGGGCCTCGGTATAACCCAGATTATGGTCGCCCATCGCCCTGGCGCTATTGAAGGGGCGTCACGTATCTTCGCCATCGAGGCAGGCGAGGTTCGCGAATTGCACCGCGAAATCCCGGCGCAGCCATTGCAGGTGGTGCCATGAGCGACACGCTGTTTAGACCCGAAGCAATTGAACATCGTCGCAGGTTGCGTGGTGAGGTGATGATTGCACAGCCCGCGAGTTATGGCGTGATGACGGTGTTGCTGGGTGTCGTGGTCGTCGTCGGGGCTTCGTATCTGATGACCGGTACCTACGCAAGAAAGGAGACGGTCCAGGGATATGTCACGCCAACCGGTGGCCTGGCTCAATTATATGCCACAAAAGGAGGCGTCATTTCCAAGGTCCTGGTCCGTGAAGGCGACCTGGTCACGCAAGGCCAGCCGATGGTAGAGCTTTCGCTGGAGACAACCGGTTCTCAAGGGAAGGTTGGCGAGGAACTGCGCCTGCAGATTGTGTCCCGCATCCAGTCCCTTGATATACAAATTGAAGCGGCCGAAGCACGCTTTGATGAAGAGCGTCGTCGACTGGCTGCAAGACTTCACGGTCTTGCCGAAGAGCTTGCCTCGCAAACCCGCCGGCTCTTGTCAGAACGCGAACTCAAGGATCTTCAAACGCGAGATGTTGAACGCTACGCCGGCCTCCAAGTGGGGGGCAGCGGCACAAAGTTTGAATTGTCGCGCCTGCAGCAGCAAATCTTATCGCAGAAAAGTGTAATTTACGAACTGGAGCGCCAACATGCACAGCGCCAGGGCGATCTGGATGATGTGCAGTCGCAACTGACAAGTCTACCCGCTGAGCAGAACGATAAGCTCGCCCAGTTGCAGGGGCTTCGCAGCGAACTTCAGCAGTCGCTGGCTCAGCTTCAGATTGATCGAGCTTACGTCGTCGTTGCACCCGTTGCCGGTAGGGTTGCTGCTCTGCAGGCGCAGCCTGGTCAGACAGCTGTGGCTCAGTCCCCCTTGGCAGCACTTGTTCCGGCGGGAAGTTCTCTTGAGGCAAATCTGCTTTTGCCGTCACGAGCCGCCGGTCTGGTCCAGATCGGCCAGGACGTCAGGCTCAGGATTGACGCCTTTCCCTACCAACGCTTTGGAGTGATTGTTGGCCACGTCGCCCAAGTTTCGCGCTCGACCTATCGCGAAGGCGAATTATTGGCTCCAATCTCATTCACAGATCCCGTCTACCGGGTCACCGTCAGCCTCGATCGTACCAGCGTTTCCGCCTACGGCGAGGATCGCCAACTGACGCCCGGTATGACACTCATCGGCGATATCATTACAGATCGCCGACACTTCACCGACTGGATCACGGATCCGCTAAAAGCCATCGCCAGTCGGTGAATCCAGCAAAGGGAACGACCTTCCTGGTCTGACCTTCACGACTAACCAACCCAAAGGAGACTAACATGAGCAAGATGATTGAAATCAACAGCGATATGCTCGATCTCGTGAGCGGCGGTGCCACGACCGTCGCTTCCACGGTTACCATTGGTGCTGATGGCGCTGTCACCGGGAACTACTCGTTCGGTAGCCGCTCGGGAAGCTTCTCGGCAAAATTGCCGGCCGAAGTCGTACAGAAGGCCGGAACGTTTTCTTTTAGCAATAAGTCTGGTTCTTTCACCTTTGAGAACTCGTTTGCTAGCTAGATTTAGCTGACCAAACTGAGCCTGGCGGATAAGATCTAGCCGCCAGGCTCCCCCTTCCCGGACCTTCGCAACTTACCCGTCATGAACTCAGAGTCTTTTCCTACCGACATTTCTCGCGATGGAAGGTTTGGCAATGCTAAGCGTGGGACAGCGAGGCCTTCCTTAAAGGGAATGAGTTTCTCGCTAAGCCGGTGCCTGATACAAGGTTCGGTCATGCCGACAGCTCACGTGGCACCGTTGTCGGCAGGTCGGAGTGGTGACGTCGGCTGTTAGGTCTCTGTCAGACGCTCCTCACACAAAGTCACTGTCTATCGAGTCCGCATCCCGTCCGAAATTGCAATCTTATTGAACACCTTGCCTCTATGTCGACTTGTTTTCGACATCGCAAGGTTACGTGGCGAGCGCATAAGCTCTCCAAACAAAGGAGACGAGTATGTCGCAAACCGAGTTGACGCTTCAAGACGTTCTCAATGACCCGCTGATCCTTCAAGTTATGCAAGCAGACGGAATATCCACCTGTCAATTGCTGAGTTTGCTTGGTGAAGCGCGTGATCGCCACGGGAACACCAACCACCGCGACATCCGGGGACCTTCCATGACTGCATCCGCCACTGGTCTAGCACCAAAGAAAGTAAAGACCACATTGCAACATAACATAATGTGAAAAGACACTCTGCAACAACCGCTTAGGCCATAATCGTTCTCGAACAGGGCTAGACAGTCGCGGGTTGCCTGTTCCGCCATTCAACACAGGAACGATCACATGAAATTTAAAATTTTTGCGCTTGCAGCGCTCGCAGTGTCTTCTGCAGCACCGGTTGTTGCAGCAGATATTGTGTATGAGCAGCCTTCGGCTCCAAATGAGCAGCAGGTTTCCTCCTCGTATGATTGGTCTGGCTTCTATCTCGGCGCGCAGGGCGGATACAGTTGGAATAAGGCGTCAATCTTTGGCTCTGACGTGGATCTCGACAGTGGCTCAGCAGGCGCGCATGCTGGGTACAATTTTCAGCGTGGAAATATCGTTTTTGGTATCGAGAACGACTTCAACTATAATTTTGAAGAGAGCAGCGGCGCTAACGTCGAGTGGGACGCCTCGGGCCGCGGTCGTGTTGGTTATGCATGGGATCGCACTTTATTCTTCGCTACAGCCGGTATCGCTGCGGCAGGTGTTAAGGTCGATGTTCCAGGCGCGGACAAGAAAGACGATATTCTGATTGGATGGACAGCCGGCGGCGGTGTCGAGCATGCCTTCACGGATAATATTCTTGTGCGTGGCGAGTATCGGTATTCTGACTTTGGCAACAAAGACTTTGGGTCGGCGATTGGCGAAATCGGAGCAACCCAACATAAGGTCATGGTAGGCGCGAGCTACAAATTTTGACAATCCGGCTTCCGATTTCCTCCAGTCTCGGAGGCCGTTAAAATGGCGGATTGTTGGTCCCCGCAAAGCATTAGAGCTTGTGGAAGATCAACAATCGACTGCCTTCGAAGCTTGGCAGGGCTGACGACGGTGGTCTCGTGGACGCCCGGCACCCTGTCATAATCCAAAGCCGCTATCACAAATCTAGTCATCAGACGCCCATGGCGAACCCGTTATTACGACATTCCCTCAGTACGAGATTCGTATGCGAACCGAGATCTTGGCTTCACCGCACGACTGAATTGGGTCTAGGACCAAATCACCCCTCCAATATCCAAACTGAGACAGCGGTCATTGATCGACAGTTCTGTAGGAGGTATTCCGCAGTTGGTATGGCGCGCTGGCGACGGTGGTAATCTGACATGGTCTGGCCCACAGTGGACGGTGTATACGGGTCAGGCAGAATCTGAGAGCCATGGTATGGGCTGGCTGGATCCGGTGCATCCGGAGGACCGTGATACTGCACTCATGAACTGGTCGAAAGCTGCTGAGATGGGTGGATTCGAAGTTGAGTACCGCATTCGAGAAGCTAGCACTGATGAGTATCGCTGGTTTCACACGCGCGCCACTCCTGTTCGCGACGAGAATGGCAACATTATCGAGTGGCTGGGAACGTCGACCGACGTCGAGGATCTGCGCAGCCTTCAGGCACGGCAAGAGGCGCTTGTTGCCGAGCTTCGAAATAAAGCTGCACCTTAGAGCCTGCATAATGACATCGCTTATTAAGGGCAGTTGAAATGGTTCTTTAAGCGACGTGTTGCCCATGCTTCGCCTTGCACAATTACGAACCCGCGACCACCCGTGAAATCGCAGAGTTTAGTCGTAAGATTACCTCCTGCTCAACAAAAACATTAAGAACGGAGCTCCGACGAGAGCGGAGACGAGGCCTGCAGGGATTTGGTAAGGAGCGGCGATCGTGCGACCGATAAAATCCGCTGCGACCATCAGCCCGCCGCTGATGACGGCGGCACCTATCATCTGCGGCAGGGCTCGCGTGACACCCGCCTCCCTGGCAAGATGGGGCCCCTTTAGACCCACGAAGGACAATGGACCGACGGTCAGCGTCGCGGCCGCGGTCATAAGTCCGGCGAGCGCAAATAGCGCCAATCTTGATTTTGCCAAAGGCATACCAACGGCAGTTGACATCGCTGGCCCAAGAGGGAGGATGTTTAACAAGCGGCGCGCACCCAAAGCGGCTGCGATCAATACTGCTCCCATGGCCACTTCCGCCGCAGCGGTCGTGCGTGAAACCAAATAAGTTGAGCCGCTCATCCAGCGCATCAGCAGGACCGCTCTAGGGTCTCCCGTCGAACTCAGTATGCCGACGACCGCATTAACCATCGCGCTGAGCGCAATGCCTGCCAGCAGAATGCGTTCCGGAGCGAAATTGGACTGTCTCGAACTTAACAGAATAACGGTAAGAACGGAGACGGCACCGCCAACAGCAAAGACGAACTGGCCCAAAAAACCCCGAGCAATGGCAAACAGCGCGATGGCCACCCCAAAGGTCGCACCCGCGCTGATCCCTAAAACTTCAGGGCTCGCCATCTCATTCCCGGTCAGTCTCTTGAGGATCGATCCAGCCACGCCAAGCATCGCGCCAGACGCGAGCGCCGCGAACACTTTTGGCGCGCGGATCGCAAGAATATCATCGACGTATTCCCCAGAAAGGCCCTGTCGGCTCGAAGCTGGGATTTTGGCCAAGTTGAAGAACGATTAGTGCTCAGCATCACGATATCCTTGCCGATTTCGCTGAGGGACGAGCCCGCGCTTCATGAAGCAGTCGCCTAAGATGATCTAACGAGACCCCATCAGCGTGCATCATTTGGCGGATAAGCGCGTCTTTGAGAACGTCCGTTATCGTCAATTCAGGATCGAACATGGGTCATCTCCTTTGCATCGATGACTTATCGCCGACCGAAATAGCTACGCGATCCACGAAAACTGCATGGTTTACTTGAACAGAGACGCCGCGCTGACCCGGAGCGGTATGTTGAGCGTAGAGACGTCTTCACAGGCTGATAACCTGCCAGGTGAACCGCGATGTCTTCAATCTTATCTGCAAAAGACGGAGGACGGCGCATTTTGACAAAAGCGTCGGTGATCGCGGGCCTCCCGATAGGACGCCTCGTCTCGGCGATCGATTTCTTCGCGGCGGGCCTGTTGCCGCTGCCATGTTTCCCGACCCCGATCGCGCTGCTCAGCCTCGAGATACCGATTGTTGGAAAAGCCTGCTCGACGGTCGTAAGGATAATCGTCACCGACGCAGCCTGACAAGACTGGCAGAGCGAGCACACAAAGAACGGTTCCCATTTTCGTTTTCGCGAAAGACACTGTCTGGTCCTCTGGAGTATTTGCCTTCAAAAGCTAAGGCAGCGTGATTTGCGGGATCGGTGGAGAGCAATGCGGATCAATCCCGCTCCGCCATGCTGACCACCGCATCTCGACCCAGCTCAAGCGTTGTAAATGGCAAGGCTGCCGTTTGAATCAAAACATATCCGGCACCATTCAGTGCGGCGGTGCCAAACTCCGATGTCCGATTACCGTCTTCCAGTTCTGCTGTCCTTCGCTCAACTGTGTCGGGACGTGGGGGAGCTGTATTGAAGATTTTGTCGGCAAGCAGTGGATCCTGGCTTTCGCAACGAGGACTGCATCGGTCGTAATGGGCAACTCCGCCCGCTTGTACGATAGCCTCGACACTGGGTATAGCCTCGGTCTCCTTGGATCTTGCAGCTGCGTAGACAGGGCGTTTCGTCGGAACGACAGTGAAGGCGGGTGGTCCAGCTTCGGTTACCGCTTCATTGACCATCACGGTTGGAGGGGTGGTGTCGACGATGTCTTGGAGTGTCGACGAAGGGACCACTTTTTCTTGACCGACGGGATAGGATGCCACCGCATCAGTTGCGACCTGAGCATTTGACGAAGGGAAATTACTATAAGCGAACACACAAACTGTCGCAAGAACAAGTCCGCCCGCCACGATCGCGAGCAGGGCCGACGGACCGTACCTCGGCTTAGGGGAACTTAGCTCGAGATCGTGGCGATGCTGCCATACACGCTCGACGCGGATCACCCCACCGTTGGGAGCCTCCTGCGGGGAAATGATATCGCCTTCAAGGTGATTGGACATGGAATGCCTCTCGTTTGGCGTTGAATGATGATTGAGATCCGTGCTGGGTTGGCCTATGTCCGATACCTGGGGTTCGACCAGCCACCAGGACGAACCATAGCTCTTGCGTGTCTCAGTATTGGTCGTGGACGACACCCATGATATCGCCAGACCGCGATACGCTCACGAGCAGGTTGTCGCCGCCCCGGGTCGCCTTGACCAGATAACGCGGGCCAACATCTTCAACGTTCCTAACCCTATAGCCACGATCCTCAAGCAAGGTGATGACGTCATCAGGCCCAAAACTCGACTGTTGCCCGGACCAACGGCCTTGCGCATCGTGTTGCCGGTTCCACTTATTCAGGAAGTTGGATTCGGTACGCCCATCGACGGGATAGGAGTTTGACTGGTCATCATAGATGACCACCTGCGAATGGGCAGGCAGTGCGGTCATAGGACCAAAAGCTGCGACGGCACTCAAAGCGATGACATAACGTCTCATAAACTTTCTCCTTCGTTGAACGCAGCCCGGCGTTGTGGGCTGAGCCGTTTGGCCATATCGTTGCGCGGAGCAACAATCCAAAGCCATTGACTAGGCGACATCATGCATCTGGCGTCTGTTGCTGTGTATCGTTTGTTATTGCGTTATGTTGCGCTCATCCTCACGGGCGCAATTGCGCCAGGAGCGCATCCGCACCCTTGTCGATCGCGACCTGCGACGCTTTGAGAGCCCCGAAACTTGCACCTACATTCATCGCATTCGGGTACTGCTTGGAGACATAGGCCGACAACAACGTGTTGTTCGTCGCATCGTAGATCTCGACGGCGTAGGCTACCGAACCGGTCATTGACCCTTCCTTGTCGCGAGCAGCCTGCACCGCATTGAACACCCCTCCCCCGACATCGAGATGGGAGATCGGCCCGAGGACGGGCGTGGTGGTCTTTGCCCCAGTCAGCGTTAGATGGATGCGCAGCGTTCCCGGTGCGGGCGAACTGACGACGGAAAACCGTGTTCGCAGCTTCTGCGTGAACTGGGATTGCATATAGCTGGCCAGGGCCGTTTTGTCCTGCTCGCTGACTTTGACAAACTGATTGTCCGGGCCCCGATAGACCGTTACGGGATCGACGATAACCTTGTCATACTGCTTCCAGTTCGTCCCACTGTTGTAGCGATAGGGAACACGACCGCTGCGGTCACTTGGGTCAGCTTTGAGGTGCTGCGCAGAGGCAAGTCCGGTATAGGCTGTTGGGTCTGCGGTCGTGCAACTGCCAAGCGCGCAACTGGCGAAGACGAGGCTGATGCTGGCTTTGGAAAAGCTCTTCAATGGTTTGCTCCAGCCGGTGTGAATGCCGTGCGGCGAGTGTGGCTGGAGAAGCGATAGCTGACAGGGAGGTTGCTGTGTTTTCAGTAATGTTTGGAAATGTTCGCGCGCTCCGAACGCTTTCAGGCGATCGATACATCGGAGGGCAACGCGCTTAAGTGTACCGTATTCCCTTTCGGCAAGATCATTTCAACGACAAGCCCATTCGGCTCACGGTCCATCAACGTAAACCGGCCCTTGTGACCTATCGTGACGATTCCTTGCGCGATTGAGAGTCCCAGCCCGAAACCTCCGCTTTTGGCACCGGTCTGCCGGGATTCATCAGCCTTGAAAAAAGGCTCGAGAACCTTTTGCTTCAGGTGATCCGGAAGGCCAGGTCCATCATCTGAAACTTTAATGATCACGCCGTCACGGCGTTCTTCCAGTTGAATCTCGATATGTTCGGCATAGCGTGAGGCGTTATCAACGAGATTAGAAATTGCACGCGTCAGGCCCTGCGGCATGCAAACGAACTTCAGTCGCCGCGGACCGATAAAACAAATGCTTACGCCGGTGTCCGCAAAATCATCCGAAATCGTTTGCAGCAAACTCGACAGATCCACCTTGCGGGCTGGCTCGAATTTGTTGTCCAGAAAGCTGAGGCTGGCATCAATCAGCGAGGACAGCATGGTGACGTCAGCCACCATTAATTCCCTGAGAGCAGGTTCGCTTGATCGATCAATGCGCATGCGCAGTCTTGTGAGCGGCGTCCGGAGGTCATGGCTGATCGCCCGGAGGACCCTGGTCCGTTCGCGCAGCAATGTCTGAATACGGCCTTGCATCACGTTGAGGGACGCTGCCAGGCTCCGGATTTCGGATGCCCCTTCTGCTTTGAATGGCTCTTCGGAGTGATCGTCCATGCTGACGCGTCGTGCAGCGGCCGCGAACCGGACGAGTGGTTCAGTGATTAACCAGCTACCCAGATAAGCAAGCAATATGAGCGGTATGACAATCTTCAAAATCCCGCTTGCCATTGCGGGCGCAAGCCAGACACTGGTCGGAAAATAAGGCATCTCGAATGAGAGGGCTCTGGTTTCGTCGACTTTGACAGTCAGCCAAGACGAACTGGTGCTATCCGCGAACGCTTGACGGACAGCGCTCAAAAATCCATCGTTGATGAGCTCTTTAACGCGCAGTACAATTTCCCGGTTGGGCGCGCCTGGTTCATACACCATCGACGCTTTAGCGGCCGATGCGCGTTCAGTCGGAATGTGTACCTGGTCGGCAAATCGAAGCGCGGCATCTTCTTCCACGGGAGTCTTGCTGCGCGCGAACTGTTCGAGCACCATCTCGACGTGACCAGCGAATAAACCGATCTCGATTCCTTTGTCATGACGGCCGTAAATGAACGGCTCGGTGGTGGCCGCAACGGCTGAAACGAGAACGACCAGCAAGAGAGCGAGGAAAAAAAGCTGATTGCGGATGGATGTGCAGCGAAGGCCCTTCATCAGAGAATTTCCACCTGTGAAGCAAAGAGGTATCCCCCAAGCCGTACAGTCTTGATAAAAGTCGGCTCCTTCAAATTGGGTTCGATCTTCTGCCGGACACGGCTGATATGAGCATCGATGCTACGCTCAACCGGTCCAGCCGAGCCAGCGTGCGTCATCGCCAAAAGCTGCTCTCGCGTGAGAATTTTGTTCGGATGACAGCAAAATGCCCAAAGCAGATCGAACTCTGCGGTCGTCATAGAGACCTGAGCACCTTCGGCATCGAAAAGCTCACGGCTTCTAGGGTCTATCCGCCATCCCGAGAACGTCAAAGGCGTGCGTGCATCATCTGGCTCGTCGTGGGCAGACGCTCTTCTCAGGATGTTCCGTATGCGCGCTAGCAACTCCCGTGAATTGAATGGTTTGGTGACGTAATCGTCCGCCCCCAGCTCGAGTCCAAGGATCCGGTCTATATCATCGCGCAGCGCTGTCAGCATCAGTATCGGTGTTTTTCCAGAAGATCGAAGTCTCCTGCAAATGCTGAAACCATCTTCGCCAGGCAACATTCCGTCTAAGAGGATCAAATCAAAGCTATGGCGGGCAAGGATTTTATCCATTTCCCTCCCGTTCGTGACCGAAGCGGCGTCAAAGCCGTTGCCTTTGACCAGATCGACCAACATGCTCGCGATATCGCGGTCGTCTTCAACGATCAGAATTTTGGCTTGCGCTGACGCAACCGTTTTGGTCAATGAGATATTTCCTGGCTGCGGGGAGATCGTCATATCAATAACTCTTGGCCCGTCACCCCGGGCTGTTGTGTGACACACGCGGCCTTACCGCACTTCGCTCTATCCCTATCGAATCCTACGCAAGACTTTATTCCGAAATGTTGCAAGATGTTGCGGCACCTGGCGCAACTTCTTTAACGGGTAGTTGTTTTCTGGATCGTCATTCAACGAAATCTGGTGTCGACGATGACGGCCGCAATATAGCATGCCCTCACTGTCAATACCGAGAAGAATGCTGCGGACGCCCATGCGATCAGATGACATCTGGCACGTGACGGCGGGGGCAATTTCTCTGCGAACAGGACGCAAGTGTTCTTAGCCACCCGCGCTAGCGCCACCACGACGAAGAGCGCCAAGATAACATATCCGCTCAAAGATACCGCACTGATAAACCAGAACATTACGAGACATCCCCCCAAAACCCAGTACTCTTGTTTTGGAACCGCAATCCGCCAAACAGCAGCGAAGCGGGAAAACCGGCTCAATTGCGATCTTCGGGCGGTTATATCTGTAACCACAGAAACCGGGAAGACCCTGACCGAACTACCTTGTTTATCAGGATTGAACATCTATCCTGCCCTTGCGGTTTTGCGAGATGCGCAAAGCATTTACAGCGGTGGCCCACCAGCGGACGCTGCGCGATTCCTGTTCCTTCGAAAATATCAACCGCGCAGCCCCGGAGTTTTGTCTTTCAGGTGGCGCTGATCGAGCGAGGAAATCTATTCTTTCGATAAATGCTTTGCTATCGAACCTCTTTGCACCAATCGCCATGCCATCGTTAGAGATGCCAGCATGGAAAAAGACTTCGAGATTGATGACTGGTATAGCGCGAATATTTCGCAGGATGTCGATGTCCGGTCGACTCGTTATGGCAAAAACAAACTTGTCCGACCGAAGGGCATCAAAAGCCTCGGGCACGGTGGACACGCAGATGGACTGGTATCCATGCTCTGCCAGCCGGGCCACGATCGTCGCACCGGCTTCCTTGGGTAGAAAGACCAGTATGTTTGAAGCTGTTGGGGGGTAGAGCATATTGCGTTTTCCTCATCCATGATGACGAAGAATAACTCGGCCCGTTGCAGCACTGTGTTTGGTTTTGTGTATTTTTATGTGCGGGAAGCATGGCCGCAACAAAACATAATCAATCGAAACGCAAAGACACGCGTCTCTGAACTAATCTGCCTGAAAAACCGGAGAGCGTTAGATGTTGAATCTTGTCGGGTTGTGGGCGTTAAAAAGTGTTTGCCTTTATATGCCAGAGCCACGGGCGATCAAATTGTTTGAAAGTGTCTGCGAGGCAGAGGGTGTTGCGACGTTCAGTGCGACAACGCCAGATGAGTTTGAGCTGGCAGCTCGGAACCACCAGTTTGCAGCAATTGTAACTGTAGCTGCCTGCATTGACGAAATTCGGTTGGTGAGCAATCTACCCATCGTCGATATTCAACCCCTTATAGACGATTGGCTTGCAGCGGGTTCATTTCAAAAATTGACGGGTATCGACAACCTGACGTTTCTTCATGGTACCTGTTTCATCGCCACACGACGATGAGAAGGTTTCCTCGTCACCTACTGCTCCGCTGTTCTTTGCCAAGCGCAAAGAAAGCAATTTTCATTGCCGAGCTCGCCAATGGTTGGCTCACCTCATGGCAATGACAGCAAAGGAGCCGACTTTCTTCACGTAGAATTCACGGGACATGTGCACAGGGACTGTACACCTCATCGGCATGCGGGGCGCCGCCGGTGGCGATCAGCGCAAGCGACGCAATATCTAGGCGGGCACTGGATCGTTACGGGTTGGCACGAATGACCCATTAGAATATCAGTCTTGGTATGAGACAATCGACTAATTCAGGCTCCGGGGGACGTCCCACTCAGGAAGCAACCGCGCAATTGTCGGGCAAAATCCTCGACGTAGCAGAAACTTTGTTTCTGGCGCAGGGTTTCGAGCGGACATCGATCGATCAAATCGCCACGACGGCGCATGTAGCCAAGCGCACATTATACGCACGCTTCGCAGACAAGGACGCCGTCTTTGACGCGGTAGTCAAGAGACGTATTGACCACAACCTGCTGGAGATAGATAGCCTCGACCTGCAGGGCTTGAAACTCGAAGACAAACTGTTGAAGCTGGCCCATCTTCTACTCGAGCACGTCCTCCAGCCCGAGGCAATCGAACTGGACAGGGCGATCACGGCTGAAGCAGTCCGTTTCCCCAATCTTGCGCGCCTCTACAGAGAGCATGCAGCTCCTCGCTATGTGGGATATATTGCGCAGGTGCTGATCTCTTCGGCGGAGTATGGTTCAGGCGAGCAAGGAGATGCGCAACGGGATGGGAGCAATTTTCTAGTTTTGATAGTGCTGCCACTTCTACGAACGGCGCTTTTTTCGACATCAGACCAAGTCAGAAGCGAAATCGAGGGTGGCGTCATAGAAGACCGTGTCCGATTCTTCATAAAGGGCATTCGGCCATGAGCCGACAATGCCCTTCATCGTGTCCTTAGTCACTCGGCCGGGACGGCTTGCTTCGCAGGATCCGGTTTGCGTTTCGCCGGGTCCTTGCTGAACTTCATCACGAACGCGAAAAATACCGGCACGAAGAAGATCGCGAGGATCGTGGCAGAAATCATACCTCCGAGGACACCTGTCCCGATCGCCGTTTGGCTCCCCGACCCTGCGCCTGTAGCAATCGCCAAGGGAACCACGCCCAGAGCGAAGGCGAGTGACGTCATCAGGATTGGTCGGAAACGAAGGTGGGCAGCCTCCACAGCTGCATCGAACGTCGACTTACCCTCAGCCCTGAGGTCCTTGGCAAATTCAATGATCAGAATGGCATTCTTCGCTGAGAGTCCCATGATGGTGATCAAGCCAACCTTGAAATACACATCGTTCGGCATGTCACGCAGCATTACTGCACCGACCGCACCAATCACGCCAAGTGGAATGACCAACAACACCGAAAGTGGTATCGCCCAGCTTTCATAGAGAGCTGCAAGGCAGAGAAACACCAGTATGACGGACAGGCCCAAAAGCATCGGCACCTGCGAGCCGGACTGGATTTCCTGTAGCGACTGCCCGCTCCATTCGTATCCAAAACCGGATGGCAGCGCGCCAGCAATCCGTTCGACCTCGGTGATGGCATCGCCAGAGGAGTAACCGGGGGCCGCCTGACCGCTGAAACGGACAGCCGGGAAGCCATTGTAACCGACGATCTGCGCCGAACCCTTGGTGAACTCATATCTGGCGAAGGCCGAGATCGGCACCATGCCGCCTTCGGAATTTCTCACCGTCAGTTTCATCACGTCAAAGATCGTACCGCGCTTGTTGGCATCGGCCTGCACGGTAACCCGCTGCATGCGCCCGGCATTGGGGAAGTCGTTGACATAGGCAGAGCCGAGGCTGGTGCTGATGGTCTGATTGATGTCGGCGAAGGTGACGCCATAGGTGTTGGCCTTCTCGCGATCAATGGTCAGCACAGTTTGCGGTGCATCGGCCAGACCCTCAACCATGACCCGAGCAAGAATTGGACTTTTGCCGGCCTCTGACATGAACTGGTCACGCGCGGCATTCAAAGCCTCCGTACCTTGGTTACCGCGATCCTGAAGCCGGAACGCAAATCCATTGGAGGTGCCAAGGCCAGAAATCGCGGGCGGCGACAGGGCGTAAGCCGTCGAGTCCTTGATGGCCTGGAAGCCGGCATTGAACTTGTTCGACAAAGCCTTGGCCGACTGCTCAGCGGTCCGTTCGCTCCAATCCTTCAGGGTGATGAACGAAAGTCCGGCGTTCTCGCCTGACCCGGAGAAGCTAAAGCCACTGATCGCCACAATGCGATCAACCGACGGTTCGGACGTGACGACCTTCTCCATTAGCTTGATAGAATCGAGCGTCCGTTCCGCCGTAGCATCGGCCGGACCCTGGACCTGGGCGAGCAACGTGCCCTGATCTTCATCAGGAAGGAAGGAAGATGGCAATTGCAGGAACATCCAGGCCGTCGCTGCTGCTACGACGAGGTAGATCAGCATGACGCGTCCTGAACGCTTGATCAGGCGCCCTACCCAACCACTGTATGTATGGGAACCACGGTCAAAGCCACGGTTGAACCAACCGAAGAAACCCTTCTTAGTGTGAGTGTGCCCCTTTTCGACAGGTTTGAGAAACGTCGCACAGAGAGCAGGGGTTAGCGTCAAGGCGAGGAAAGCAGAAAACAGGATCGACGCCACCATTGTCAGTGAAAATTGCTTGTAGATAACGCCGACTGCACCCGGGAAGAATGCCATCGGAACGAAAACCGCAGTCAGCACCAAAGTAATGCCGACCACCGCGCCGGTTATCTGCGTCATTGCCTTCTTGGTCGCCTCTTCCGGCGAAAGCCCCTCCTCCGTCATAATGCGCTCGACATTCTCAACCACGACGATCGCATCATCCACCAGAATACCGATGGCCAGAACCATGCCGAACATCGTCAGCACGTTGATCGAGAAACCGAGCACGAACATCACACCGCAAGCGCCTAGCAACGCGATCGGCACGACGATTGTCGGAATGATGGTGTAGCGGATATTTTGCAGGAAGAGGAACATGACGAGAAAGACGAGGACCATCGCCTCGGCCAGCGTCATCAAAACCTGTTCGATGGAGATATAGACGAATGGCGTGGTGTCGTAGGGGACCGAATATTCGATGTCTTCGGGAAACGACGGTGCCAGCTCTGCCAGCCGCGCCTTAATTGCCGAAGCAGTGATCAGCGCATTCCCGCCCGGTGCAAGCTCGATCGACGCACCGGCAGCAGGTTTGCCATTTATCCTGACCGAGGTGGCATAGCTGTCGGCACCGACTTCGATCCGGGCTACGTCTCGCAGTCTAACTGTCGAACCGTCTGTTTCGGCACGGAGTACGATCTGGCCGAATTCGTCCGGCGAGGTTAGCTGCCCCTTGATCAACAGCGATCCCGTGGTGCGCCTGTCTGGCACCGATGGTGCCGTTCCGAGACGGCCGGCAGCAACCTGAGCATTCTGTGCCTGGATAGCACTTGTAACGTCAGCTGGCGTCAGATTGAGACCAAGCAGTTTATCAGGATCAATCCAGACGCGCATGGCACGCTCGCTGCCGAACAGCTGGGCATTACCGACACCCGGAACGCGCCGCAACTCGTTGGCAACATTACGGCTCATGTAGTCGCCCAGCGCGATACCGTCCATCGAGCCGCTCTTTGATGTCAGAGCCACCAGCAGCAACGTACCACCGCCTGCAGTATCGACACTAATACCCTGCTGGACGATGGAGGATGGCAGTCTGGCCTCAACGCGGCGAACACGGTTCTGAACTTCGACAGCCGCCGTTTCGGGAACCGTACCTGGTTCGAACGTCACGGTAATGGTGATAGCACCTTGGGCATTCGAGGTGGATTCGTAGTAGAGCAGCCCCGGAATTCCGTTAAGCTCTTCCTCCATCAGACGCGTCACACCCTCATAGGTGTCTTCAGGCGATGCACCGGGGTAGGTAGCGGAGATGGTGATCTGCGGAGGTGCCACATCCGGGTATTGGGAGATGGGCAACACGGTCAGCGAAATTGCGCCTGCCAGCATGATGGCAATGGAGAGCACCCAGGCAAATACGGGGCGGTCGATAAAGAATGCGGGGATCAAGGATCAACCCTCCTTTTTCGGGGAGGCGCCAGCGGCGACTGGATTGATCCATGCCTCAGCCTTTACGGCTTGGCCGGGTCCGACCTTCTGAAATCCTTCAACGATCACCTTGTCGTTGGCATTAAGCCCTTTGATGACCACCCATCGGCCATCGATTATCCATCCGAGCGTGACCTCCCTGACTTCGACCTTGCCCTCGGCATTGACGATGTAGAGCTGTGGCTTTCCAGCGGTATCGCGCTGGACGGACTGCTCGGGCACAGCAAAGCTTCCTTCGAGCGCTCCCTGCTGGAGCCTTGAGCGGACATACATGCCCGGTAAAAGATTGCGCTCCGGGTTAGGGAATTCGCCACGTAAGATGAGCTGGCCTGTCTGGGCATTGACGCTTGCTTCGGAAAAAAGAAGTTTGCCGTCGTGCGGATAGGGACGCCCCTGCTCCGTTACCAGCTTCATGCTGACGCCACCGGCGGCATCTTCCTTGAGGTCGCCATTCTTGATGGCGTTGCGCAAAAGGATCAATGTGTCGGCAGGCTGCGTAAAGTCCGCATAGATCGGGTCGATCTGCTGGATCGTCGCCATCACGTCAGAGGTCGGGCTCACGAGCGTGCCCTCCGTAATCAGCGCGCGACCTATATTGCCACTGATTGGAGCCTTGATCTGCGTATATTGCAGTTCGAGTTGTGCGGAGCGGAGATCTGCCTGGGCGCGGGCAACATCTGCGTTGCTTTGGGCCAATTGCCCGACGGCCGTCTCGCTGTCATCGGCGCTGGCTACACCCTTTTGCTGCAGTTGGGTCTGCCTGTCTGCCTTTTGCCCTGCCAGTTTCTGGGCAGCAAGTGCCGCGTCCAGAGTTGCCTGCGCAGAATCGACTTTCGCCTGAAATGGCGCCGGGTCGATCACGTAAAGAAGATCGCCCTCATCGACCGTTGTCCCCTGTTTAAACACACGCTTCTGCACGAGACCGGTGATCCGGGGGCGCACATCTGCAGTGATCATAGGTGAAACGCGGCCGGGCAGTTCGCTGACAACCGGGATCGTCTCAGGTTTGACTTCCACGATCGAAACCGGCATTGGCGGTCTTTCGACCGCCTGTTTCTGTTCCCCCTCCTCTTTTCCGCATGCGGCGAGCGACAAGACGGTGCAGGCCAGAAAGGCCAAGCGGATTTTGTTGGTAGCACGTTGCATGTTTTATCCTGGATGGGTTTGATAGGTCTGCAGACCATGGGAAGATCGCTCGCGGCGCAAACACATGAGAGCCAAAATCATCGGGTTGCGATAGACGCGTGATCAAATCTCAATTCGCTATAGACGTGCGAACTCTAACATCGATCCGCATGGGGCAAGCATGGGGTAAGACTTCCCCCATGCGGTTCATGGCCAGCCTGCGACAATTGACGCGTACTGGACCTTGAATGATGTCATCAACACCGACCTCACACGGAACGGTGCATCCAGATTGGTTGCCAGATCTAACTGTATTTTTGGATGCTTATATATTCAGAAATGTTGCGCCGGCTAATTTCAGATGCCTAAAAGCCTGCAATCATACCGCCCGTCTGTGCCTGCATGGTCTGTCGAAGTGGCTTTAAATGTTCAGCTGCGCACAGCGAAATCTGGTACGGATTGTTGTCATCGCGCGTAGGGCCCCGTTGCAGACTAAGCCGTTCATTACGTCACCCGATCAAACCTCCTCTTGCCGCTGGGCATGAAAGTGTCGGCACACACTGTGAGTTGAGGACTTATTTTGATAAACCGATATAGATCAGACTTTGCGCTTTCGTCCGCTCCCGACCGGCCGTTTTACGGACACGGTAGAGCCATATTTCGTCCACCATGCCGCCAGCGCTTCCATGGTTGGGCCCAGCCCGCGCGCCTTATCAGTCATCTCATAATCAACCCGGGGCGGAACCTCCGCGAAGACCGTTCGCGACACCAGTCCGTCTTCCTCTAGTTCACGCAGCTGAGCGGTCAGCATATGCTGCGTGATACCCGGGATAGCCTTGCGCAGCTCGCCGAAGCGGTAAATTTGCTGGTTGAGCAGCCACATGATTTCGAGCTTCCACTTGCCCGACAATAACGAGAATGCGCGGCGCATTTCCTCATGCATATTAACTTCTTCGTGGTCATTGGTATGTTTTTCCATACTAACCCCAGGTTATTCATCCTACTTGTCATCGGTGATGTTACACTACATCTTCAGGGTATGCAGTAGGCTGCGCCGATACATCTTTATCCCCGGCCGCTAAACATCAACACCACCAGTGTTGTCGCGACAGCGGCAGCAGTCGGAGAAACTATGCTTACGATCTACATCTACTGGATCAGCACGGGTCTGTTGTCCCTGCTCTATCTGTTTTCGGCATTCACCTATGTCACGAAGCCGGTCTGGGTTCGCGGCGTTCTTACGGATCTCGGCTATCCCAGCTACCTGCTGCAGTTCATGATCATCGTGAAGGTCCTTGGCGCCGCTGCCATTTTGTCGCGCTTCAACGTTGCGCTGAGCGATCTCGCTTACGCCGGTATTTTCTACCATCTGATCCTGTCCGGCATGGCACACCTCGGCGTGAAGAAACCCCAAGGCGCCCTCCCCGCCGTCATCGGAATGATCCTGCTAATCGCGTCGTTCACCACCCAGAATGCTGCGCGGGCAACCCCTTCGGCATACGCGCATCTCGCATCAACTCACTCATCAACAAACATCGAAAGGCTCTGAACATGAACCGTCTTGCCGGAAAAGTCGCCGTGGTAACCGGCGGCAGCCGTGGCATCGGCCGCGCGACCGCCAAATTATTTGCAGAGGAAGGCGCAAAAGTTGCAGTCGTGTCGCGAACCCGTGCCAACATCGACGCGGTCGTAGCCGAGATCGAGGGTGCGGGCGGCACGGCCATTGGCGTTGTTTGTGACGTCAGCGACGGGGACCAGATCAAGGTTGCTATAGAACAGGTCGTCGTAGCCTTCGGAGGGATCGACATCCTCGTCAATAACGCATTCGACCCATCCGCGCCTAACTCGTCGATCCTTGATCTGTCAGTCGAACAGCTTCAACGCAATTTCGAGATGGGTCCGATTTCTTATCTGAGGCTGATGCAAGCAGCACATCCGCATTTGAAGGCAAGTGGTGAGGGACGTATCATTAACTTCGGCTCGATGGCGGGCGTCATGGGCCTGGCAGGCTACGGTCCCTACAACATGGCGAAGGAAGCGGTTCGGGCGTTGACCCGGACGGCTGCGCGCGAATGGGCCGCCGACAAGATCACCGTCAACAACCTTCTGCCCCTTGCTCTGACATGGGGAGAAGACGCGGGCGTGCCCGAGCCGACCAATCCACTTGGCCGCTACGGCGACCCTGAACACGATGTTGCGCCGGTCGTCCTTTTCCTTGCCAGCAAGGACTCGCAATACATGACGGGATACAGCCTCACCCCGGATGGCGGCTCCCTTATAGACAGCGCGCGCTGATCGATCAGCCGCCAACGGTGTTGCCGTTAGCGGCGTTGCTTAAACTCCCGACAGAAGGAAGATTTCGTGATCGATCATCTCAGCTTCAGCGTAACCGACTTCGCAAGATCCCCGATTTTCGACCGAGCATTGACGCTGCTGGGTGTCGGCCGCTTGTTTCACATTACTTGGGGGCTGGTCGAGAAAGCTGCATATGGCAATACAGCCGACCTATTCCGATCGCCTTTGTGATAGAGGCTCGTCAATCAGAGAACGAATTCTTTTCAAATCTGAAAGAACCTATGGCCTCCGTCGCCGTGGACGCGTGTCGCGATCGCTCGTGGCGATCCTCCGTTCCCACCGGGAGATGGCCCAGCTGTTACAGTTGTCATCAAATCTCTGACTTTTGAGTCGATTAAGGCTGATGCTGCATGGAGGAAACGTTTTGATTGAGAAAGCGTTGGTCTATGACACCACGCTCTTTGCGGGCCATGAGGAGGGCGGGCGGACTTGGGCCGATTTGCCGGCCTGATTGGCATTTGCAAAATGAATGGCATGGAGCCCCACGTTTACCGGCCCGTGGGTGTAATAATCCGGTAACATTTCAGTGGGGGCGCTCCACATTGGCGTGCCCCCACCATACAACATTCTCAGTCATTTCCGGCTGTCAGGCTTCTGGGACGATTGCCCGGTTCACCAGCAGCGCATCGACATATTGACCCATGCTGGCGATCTTGCCGTCGCGGACCTCGTAGAGATGGGCAAAGTGCGCCGTCATCGACTTGCCCGTCGCCTTAAAGGTGCCGGAGTAGATACCGAACGCCGCAACACGATCGCCGTCCTCCATAAAGGTATGGACTTTTGCGTTATAGCCAATCCACTCCGTGCCGAGCTTTTGGAACACCCCGGCGACAATGGCTTCCGGGCCGACATAGGTACCCGCAATGGGGGAAACCTTCGGCTTCCGTCCACGTCGCATCGGGCGCCAGGGCCGAAAGCAGGTTGCGGCCATTACCCAACAGTCTCCGGCGGCTTCACCGCCACCGAGCGCACCCGTTTCCAGTCCATGCCGTCAACGAGCGCCATAAGCTGGGCATGGTTCAGCTGGACTCGGTTGTACCCTAGCCGCAGGTCTAGACATAGATCCTCACATTCAGAGAACTCGTATGCCCGAAATTACCCTA
This sequence comes from Agrobacterium sp. rho-8.1, assembly GCF_033957725.1. Taxonomy (NCBI): domain Bacteria; kingdom Pseudomonadati; phylum Pseudomonadota; class Alphaproteobacteria; order Hyphomicrobiales; family Rhizobiaceae; genus Agrobacterium; species Agrobacterium sp. rho-8.1. The sequence goes on along the minus strand of NZ_CP192790.1, from coordinate 102,653 downwards.
CTCAGCATCAGCCGCGCCAGATGGGGTCTCCTTGCCGCTTACCCAACTGCTGAAGCGGCTCGATTTGTTTCTGGGCGGGATTTCGGCGCAATGGCGGAGCGACGGACGCGAAAAGCTCAAGGCAATGGTGCTGTGGCGCTATAGACGCACAATGTCGATCAAGCATCGCATCTACATCATGACACGTGGATCGTAAGGAGTGAGGGGGAGGAATTCTCCTGCACGTGCACGAACATGTAACTCCCACGCAGAATGTTCGAGTTGGTATGCGGCGATCATCTTTTCCGGGTCGACGAACACGCCAAGTGGATTGGCCGCGAACTCCGGCGAGGTGCGGATATATTCACTAGAGGTTGATGGGTTGCCGAAATTATCTACGTTGAGCTCAACGCTGTTTCCATCGGGATCGGAGTAGTAAAACGCCGTTTGCAGACCAGCGTCCGTGCATAGAACTGGGAGAATTCCAAGGGCCTTCAGCCGCTCATACGTTCCTAACAGATCCTCAAGCCTCGGGTACTCAAACGCAAAATGCTGGACGCGCGCGTGGATAGCGCGGTTCGGATCGGCTTCCACACCAGGCAACTCCACGATTGCGAGGCGGTGGTTCGCCCCATCGTTACTTAGCCAGGTCGTCTTAATCGGTGGAAGGTCCTCGTGGCCGACCGTTGCCGAAGGTGTTGTATGAACGACGATCATGCCAAGTACCTGTCGGTACCAGTCTATCATCGGCTTTGCCTCCCGCGTTGTCAGGCCAAGATGATGGAGGCGAGGATGGATGATTGTTTCAGTGTTAAGTCCCATCTTTCTGTCCTTTGCTACTCGTCAAACCTGTGCGATACCACCGTCTACGAAAACTTCACTCCCGGTCATAAACGCGCTGTCGGAGGAGGCAAGGAATGCTGCAACGGCAGCAGCGTCCTCAGGATCGCCTGCACGGCCCAGCGGCACCTGACCGGCGATCGCGTCCAGGTGTGTTTCGCTGAGCGAGTTCAGCACCGCCTCGGTTCGCATGGGGCCGGGCGAAAGGACATTGACCCGGATACCCGTGCCGCGCAGATCCTCTGCCCAGTTCCGGGCGAAACTGCGCACTGCAGCCTTTGTCGCTCCGTAGACGCTCATACCTCCAGCGCCGGTGGAGCCTGCGCTGGAGCCAGTGAGGATAATAGAGCCTCCCGCCGCCATCAACCGCAATCCCTTCTGGACGGTAAAAAGCGTACCCCTGACATTAACGTCGAGGATCCGATCCAAGTGATCGGCCGTGATTTCGGACAGTGGGACAAACTCGCTTATTCCCGCGTTGGCGACCAGTATGTCGACTGTTCCACGTTCTGCTTTCACTGTATCGAACAGACGGTCAAGGTCGGCCAGATCCGCCACCGAGCCCTGCACTGCGCGGGCGCTGGGGCCTAGTTCCGTCACTGCGGCATCCAATGTTGCTTGCCTCTGCCCGAAGATAAATACGAATGCTCCTTCTTCGATGAAGCGCTTTGCAGTTGCGAAACCAAGGCCGCTCCCGCCACCTGTAATCACTGCTGTTTTGCCGTCGAGCATTCTCATCGGATGTCTCCTGCAATAACTTGAACGGGGGACGATGAACGGTCAGCGGCCTTGGCGGCCATCGTTGCCCTTGCCCACCAGAGCAGCGCATCAAGAGCTGTCTTTGCGGATGGCAGGATCCCTGCCTCAATCTCTTCGATCGGCTTGTTGCCATAGGCAGGATGAACAGTCATGAAGTCACTACCACCTATATGGACGGCGGCATGCGTAGACACCATCTGCAATTCAGCACCGATCCCTCGCAAATGCTCTATGGCGCGCGAGGCACCGGTTCCGCCATAACCGATCGCCGTGAAAGGTTTCCGGATCCACTCGTTATAGGCTTGATCTAGTGCGTTCTTGAGCACGCCGGTGATCGAGTGGTTATACTCCGCCACGACGAAGATGTAGCCATCAAACCGGCCGATGGTGTGCTGCCAGCGAACCGCTTCAGCGCTTTGACTAGGCATCCAGAGGTTGGAGGCATACTCGTCGAAGAATGGCATCGGGTGATCACGCAGGTCGATAATCTCGGCCTCCATGTCACCACGAGCATGAACCTGTTTCAGTATCCATTGTGCAGGGACATCTGCGTACCTGCTGGGGCGGGTGGAGCCAATAATGACCGCGATTTTTGGCTTAGCAAACATGATAACCTCGTGTAATCAGCTTTCTTAGTGAAACCTGATTACGTAAGGTTTTCATTGCGGACAAGGAGGCACTTTTATGAAACTAGATGACCATTTGGAAACCAATCCCTGCGAGCACATCAGTCGTATGCTGGCTAGAATCAGCGGAAAATGGACCGTTTTGATAGTAGGAGCGCTAAGTCAGCAGCCGATGCGCTTTAACACGTTGCGACGAACTGTTGGTGAGATTAGCCAGAAAGTGCTGGCATCGACGCTGCGGGATCTTGAAGAAAATGGGTTTATCTTGCGAACCGTGATGCCGACCAATCCTCCACAGGTGGAATACGCCCTTACAAGCCTTGGCCAAGATTTTGTAACACCGGTCCAAGTGCTGGCTGACTGGGCCGTCGAAAACTCCGCGCGCATAGACGCCGCACGTTCAGCCTATGAACAATCCAGGACGTTCCAAAAGTAACAGCGGTTGACGTATATGCTCGGCAGCCGCAATGAAATGTACCCATAACCCAGCGGATCACATAGCCACACCATGCCTTTGTGGTTTGGCACACAACTTGTCGGGGAGGGTTTCATACGGCGGATGTTTGAGGAGACCGCTCAATTGATGATGACACGCATGGCGAAATGGTGCTGGCTATAGGCATGGGTGTGATCAAGTCTACAGAAATCATCCAGTCAACGTGATAATTAATAAGGCGTTATTATGCGTATCGGCGTTGGGACGCCCTGCTAATTTACAGTATTGATGCCGATCGTCCCGTTCGTACCACTATAAATAAAAAGGATCGCTGCCAATCGACACCCATGCCTGTCCCAACCACCACGAGCAGAAGCAGGCTGGCCAATGCGGCAATCGATTTCCCGATCCTTTTGATATGGATGTTGTCGTTCAGCCGGCTGCTAAAGTCTCCCGACTGATTGCCCACACAATCAGCCCGAGCAACACAATCGCCGCTTGCCCGGCCAGTAACAGGTACCAGCCACCCGCAGCCCAGAGGTATCCTGCCAAGATAGAACCGACGGCGCCGCCGGTGAAATTGCAGACAACGAACGCTGTGTTTAGACGGCTTCGTGCCTCAGGCGCGAGCGAGAAGAGGCGGGTGTGGTTCAGAACGCTTGCACCTTGCAGCGCTATGTCGATGAAGAGGACGGCCAGGAGCAGCATCCAGATGGAACTGCCTCCTGCTGCGGCGATGCCGATCGAGACGAGAGTGAGGCCGAGAGCGGACCCTGTTGCCGGGACAGACAGGCCGCGATCATGCAGCATACCCGCCCGCCGAGCGGCCAAGGCACCGGCCAAACCGACCAGGCCAACGAGGCCGATCTGCATTACGGAGTAAGAATAGGCCGGGGAACTGAGCAGGAAGGTAAGTCCGGTCCAGAACATGGTGAAGACAGAGAACCCACACGCACCGAGAAGCAGTGTGACCTGAATGGCCCGGTTGCGCGCCACAGTCGTGGCGATGGACAGGAGGAGCACGCCATAGGACATGCGTGTACGCTGCGTGTCGGCAGGCAGCCTGAACGCCAGCAGGCCGGCTAGGCCCAGGGTAACGACAGCAGCGACCAAGTATATCGAACGCCAACCGAAAAGGTCCGCAAGCAAACCGCTGATGGTTCGCGACAATAGGATGCCCGTCAGTGCGCCTGCGGCAATCGACCCGATGACGTGGCCGCGTTGGCCGTCCCTTGCCAAGTCTCCTGCAAGCGGGAGAAGCAGATGTCCTGACACGGTTGTCAGGCCGACAGCGGCCAAGGTCCCTAAAAGGATGGTGTAGTTGGGAGCCAGGGCACAAGCGAACAGAGCCAACGCCGCCATTGTCATAACCGCCGGTATCAACCGGCGGCGATCGAGGGCGTCGCCCAGCGGGACGAGCAGCAACACGCCAAGGGCGTAGCCGAGCTGGGTCACCGTGATCAGCGAACCGGAAGCCGCAAGCGGAAAATCCAAGGCCGCCGATATCTCGGTGAGCAAAGGCTGCGCCCAATAAAGGTTACCGACGGCAGAGCCAGCGGCAACCGCGAACAAGAAGATCATGCTAGCGGACATTCCGCGTGCCTCGGAATTTATTGTCATTTCAGTTCCTTGCTTTGCGGTAAAAGCATAAGAAAGCGTTTCAAGCAGTATGCTATTTGCCAAACACTAATAGACCCAGACATTGATTGGTGCATATCTGGTGAGCCATCTACCGCTGAGGTGGCGGTCGCAGATTTGCGGTTGCGAGTTGTGTGGTCCGTCCCTTGTGATACCCAGCCTCAAAAATTCAAGGTTTGACTCGTCTGCCTTGAAATTGTGTAGAGGTTTTTTGGATTGGCAGCCCAGACCACCAATCCATCCGTTTAAGATTAGCTATGTAGGCCATCATATACACTGGGCGTATATGCTTCATTGTAGCGCGCACCAAATCCGGCAGTAGGCAGGATTCCACTTATGCGTGCCAGATCGCTCTCGGTGAGGACAAGATCGGCGGCACCGATATTCTCTACCACGCACGCAGTACTAAGGGTGCAGGGAATAGGTACGATGTCATCGCCTTGGGCCAGCAGCCATGCCAAGGCCAATTGAAAAACGGTCGCGCCCTTTGAAGCCGCAAGTCCGGAGAGCTTCTGGGTCGCGGCAACGTTCTTTTCGAAATTTCCAGGCTGCCAACGTTCGACTGTCCGGCGCATATCGGACTCCTCATATTTGGCAGCAGGCTTGGCAGTGCCGGTGAGGAAACCACGACCAAGTGGCGAGTAGGGAACAAAGCCGATACCGAGTTCACGGATGACCGGGAAGAGCGCTTCAACGTCGCGTTCGAACAGCGAATATTCGGTTTGCAGTGCTGACACAGGCAGCACAGCGTGGGCTCGGCGAATGGTTTTTCGCCGGCCTCGCTCACGCCAAAATATCTTGACCTTCCCGGCATCAACCAGGTCCTTGACAGCGCCGGCAACGTCCTCGATTGGCACGGCCGGATCCACACGGTGCTGATAGAAGAGGTCGATCTGCTCGACACCAAGATATTTCAAGCTGTTTTCCGCCACCTGCCGGATATTTTCGGACGGCTGTCACTGCCGTAGGAGCGGGTAAAGCCAAACTTGGTGGCAATCACAACATCGTCGCGGAAGCCCTTGATGGCCTCCCGGACAATCTTTTCATTCTCCCCCCAGCCGTAAAGCTCCGCGGTGTCGAAAAAGGTGACGCCCTTTTCATAGGCCCGTTGAATAGTCTGGATACCCTCTCGGATGTCGCTTGATCCATAGGCGATGGAAATGCCCATGGCACCACAGCCAAGCTCAGAAACCGTCGGACCCTGCATTCCGAGTTTTCGTTGTTTCATAGTGGTATCCTGTGTGTTCCCGTCTGCGTCGAGGTCAGGTGACGAACTGAATCCGTTGTCGTCTGAGAGACCAAGTTAGTGGTGCTGCACCTTAAGCGCTGACATGGGTTGGCAAAGACTGCCCAATAAGTTTTGAAGCGGGCCGCTCTCCCATACGCTCGAACCAAGAGGCCATGTTCCTGCGGCCCGGAATATCTAGCCAGGGCAAAGACTGGCCCATGGTGAACATAAAAGTATAGAGTAGGACATCCGCCATGGAGACGTTATCTCCAGTGATATAAGTCTTGCCTTCCATATCTTCGTCCAGCTGATTGAGGCCGCGCTCGGCCTCAATGCGGTTAGCTAATTTCGCTTCCGGCATTGGAAGTCGATTGCCGCGGTAGAAGTTGACTGCGTCGTCGGTGCCACGCCAATGCGCTACAAAATGAGCGATGATCTCGAGATAGACGCGACGCGTCCACATGTCGGTGACGGCACGCTCCTCGGGCGTCGCTCCGAACAGTGACCGCCCACCCTTGGCAACCTCATCCAGATACCGGCAGATTGCGGTAATCTCAGTAATCACTTGGCCGTTGTCGAGACGCAGCGCTGGCAGTGGGGAACAGCTAAGCGCTCTACTGAAAGCTTTTTTCTACTGGCCAAAGTTCTTGAGCGGCACCAGATCGATTGAAACTGCAAAAGCTGACCAAGTTATCGACGACTGCCTTGAAATGTTTCTTGCTCACTACCAAGCCGAATGAACCGGAATGACGGCTTTTCGGATTTTGAGGATGCTGTTTCAATCGCCGAGACACCGTTAATCGACGGTAGCTCTGATCTGTATTCGCGAAACAGCAAGAATCGGGGCAGACACGCCCCCTGCCGCTGAAATCGGCATTTTGGAGCATGGCCGAAGCGAAGACATCTCTGATTGCCGTCGAGCGCCGTGCAGGAGAACTGGACATGATAGCGTCGGTGCTGCCTATCGAGCGCCGCAGGAATATCTGGCCGTTCTCGACGATGCTGCTTTCAGGTATCGCAGGATTGGCGCGTAGCGCTTCGATGTCCACCTCGACCGCCTTGTAGGGATCCATAATAGCCAAGGGTTCCAGACCGTCGGACGGGACGCTCATGTATTGTGCCAGAAGATCCGGCGCGTGTAACAGCCTCTAATGCCACAATCCGTGTGCTGCAGCAGGATCACGTTCCATCCCTCGCCGACAGGCTGTCCAGCCGCCTTGGACACATTGCCAAGGATGTTCATCGTTTCGAAGAAGGCTGGATTGACTTTGCCGCCGACGTTGCGGACGATGGCTGCTTCGTCCAGCTTCAGCTTCAAGACGTCCAGTTGGAACGCCCGGATGTGTCGCGACCAAGAATAAAGGTGCTCGACTCCTGAACCGTGCGCAGAAGGCGGGAGTGGTTCGGCCCGATATCAGCTTCGACGATCTCGTTTGCACAGCGATGGCCATCTCCTTGGCAACCGAAAAACTGACATCACCGTAAGCTCGCGTCGCTCATTTGGTGGGGGTATTTATGGAAGGAATAGGCATCCGTTAAATGCGGCACCAGATGACAACTGATGGCGCGACGCGGTGGATTGCGTGCGGGCCGCGAGTGGCCCATCAGAAACGCGTTGCCAGCATCGTGCTCTTGAAAGGATCTGATCCGACGGCGCGCTATTGTTTGAATGTATTCTCGCGGTGCCATCTCAGAAACTGGGGATGCGGGCGTTCGTGCACACCTGCCGGCACAATAGCTCTTCCTGTTTTGTTGATAAGGCCTTGGACGCTATCGCGATCGTTTGCGTGACGAGAAATCAGAACCTCAAGATCGTTAGATAAGCCGATAAGGCCGCGATCGAACATCCAGTGTGCGGTGCCAGAAGCGCAATGCCGTTTGACAGAATGTCCAGACCGTTCGCTTCGACCGGGCGAATATGGGCAGCGGCGACCTCGGCCCGGCCGCCGCCATTGATCAGCTTCAAGCCTGTTATCGCGCATCGTTTGTCGTAGGCCTGCAAGATCAAGCGGCGAAACAAGCGATCGCGGACGATACGCGATGAAAGATGCGTGACGCGCAACCTCTCCTCTCCGAACACGAAAGGAGGCCTATATCGGGCTACTCGCCTTCAACCGCCTTGCCTATCGGAAAAATCCCACGAAAGAACGTCGGGTCTCACGGGAGAATGCAGCTGAGCACCATGTCGTGCAGGAGGTGCCTTCGCTGAGAATCGTCGAAGGCACCCTTTGGCAGCGGGTGAAGATGCGCCAGGAGAGCTGGCGCAAGGGCTGGGATAGAGTTGTCACCGTTCGGCCGGACGGCTTCAATCCGCACAGGTGCTAAGGATCGGGGTCATCAGCCTGACATGCGTATCGACACGCTCGAGAACTTTCTGCGGAACGACTTGCCGTTCCGGCAATGACCACCATAGTTCGTTGACACGTTCGACCGTGTCGGCCACTGCCCTGAGGACGGCTGCTTCCGGCAGGCGGGCGCGATTGGAGAAGGTTTTCCAGCGCTGTACCATCATGGCCTTGAAGGGGCGCTCGCCGGCAAGCGACAGCGCCATAGCATCCGCGGGGATGTAAGGCACTGTCGAGAGTACGTCGTAGACAGGCGCGAGTTGCGGCGTGTCGCCAGCTTCGCGATAGATGAGCGACCAGTTCTTGAGGTGCATGTCGCCGTTGCCGGTGATCGCAGCGAGAGCCAGCCTGCGGACGAATTCGAGTGCGGCCGCAGACGAAACGGCAACGTTTAAGGCTGCAGCGATATCATGGTAGGCGGCACCTTCGTACTTCCGCGAAGGATTGACGCCGAACACCTGCGCGAAATCCTCGATATGGATCCGCTCGCCGTTTGCGCCGCGATCGAAACGTTTGACGAGCAGGACTTTTCCGTCCGACAGCGTCTCGAACTCCTTTGGAATACCTTCGAACTCCGATTGCTCGACCAGTTCGCGTTCCGGGACCTCCATTCCGATCGCTTCGGCCAATGCGAGATTAGCATATTCGTTTTCCGACACGCCAGGAAACGATGTCGATGGAAACTTGGCTATGTATGATCCCTGGTCGTCACCGAGCGGCAGCGTCAGTCCACCCCCCTTCCCAGTGTTCTTGATCACGGAAAGCTTCATCTGGACGCCGGCGAGCGAAAACCGTACTTTCGGCTTGGGAGCAGACAGGTTGTCGAGACGCGCAACCCTTCCGTTACTTGGCACGACGCGGACAGCCCCCGGCAGGTCCGAGCCGAGTGCGACGAGCAGGTCGAAGTCGTTGCCCGCACGAACACCCCCCGCGTGGTGTTTTTCCATTGCCTCACGCAGTTTGTCTTCGGGGAGCAGATTGGCAAAGAACGCCGGCAACGCTCTGGCAACGGGTTTCGGGTCCTTGCGCAAGCCGCCGGTGGCTGCGCGAAAAGACAGGCTGAGCACCAGGAAGCCGCCGGTTGCGCGGTAGCTGCCCTCGAAGCTGAAAGCGTTGAAGTCGCCAGGCGTCCGAACGATTGTGCCGACCCTCACATCTTTCAGCAGCACGTCGAGGGATGAAATCGATCGTGGATCGGAGGATGCCTCAGACATTCTCATTCCCATCTGGATGAACCATGAATGCTGGAAGATCATCGAGATCGTCATGCGGCCGCATCAGCGCATCGACGGCCGGAACCATGGCTTGTGGTATGAGCATCAACTCAAGGCCGAGCGCGCGGGCGATGTTGATGAGCGTCGTTGTGCGCGCAGCACTACTTCCGGCTTCTATCTCACGATAACGGGGACGCGATATACCCGCCATGTCGGCAACCTGCTCCTGCGTCAGTCGCCGGACTTTTCGCGTAGACTTCAGCAACTGCCCGATTTCCAACAGGGCATCTGACTCAGACCGTGCCATCTTACCTACCCAAACGTTTACCTTGAAGGAGACAAGCCATCTCAGACATTTTGAGCTCGGTCAACATAAAAGAAAGGAATACGGATCATTCCTCTTAAATTGTTCCTTTTAGGTATCATCGGTCGGTTTTCGGAATGGATTCCCCTCGGTCCGCAAGCCGTATCCCAACATAAATGCTATGTTAAAGGCAGGCCCCTATTCCCGCTCGCCCTCGACACTAGTGCCAGAGAGAAACGGAGTGAGAATGCCCAAATACGTTCTTTCTCACGTCATGTTCAGCGAAAGTTCGGAATTCTGCGACGTGCGTCGGAGACGTGTCGGCCGAGACGACGAGACGCTACCAGCGCTGGCCGGATACGTTCCGGGTCAACCTCACAAGGCTGCGGTGCTGTAGCACACTGGCCCGGTAGATGACGGCTCTCGACCCAACTCAGCCCTGAATTAAACGCGAAGACCACCTCAAAACGGTCATGACACGCAGTATGGCAGTGGCCAAGCGTATAACGTCCACTACGGAACCAGCACTTTCTGCGTCATCGGCTTTTCGAAAATGCACGCCTGTTCCCGCAACACATTCCACTCAATTTCAGTCCACCCTAGGCAGCATAGAAGGTGCGTCCGCTCTGGCACGCAACATAGCTACAGCACATCCTCTCCTTTTGCGGTCGCAAGCTGTTCGGCTGCATTGACAAGCGCCAACCCCATTCGATGTTTACGATATTACGGATCTACCCAAACATCAGCAACCCAAGGCGTTAGGTTTGGTCGTGACCATGTCTGAGCTGATTACCGAAACAGTGCCGACAAATTCCGGCCCAGCGTGCGCCACCCCTGGAAACGCATCAAAGTCACACAAAATCGGGCACTTTAAAGGTTTTGCTTGCAGCGCAAAAGCATGCCGTAAAGGTCTTTTGGCTCATCCGGATCAGCCAGAAGGTCGAGTTCGACGTAGAGCCCCGTCTCCTGAAGTTTGCTACGAACGTAGCGTAGAGCGGAAAAGTCCTCGATCGCGAAACCTACACTATCGAAGAGCGTGATGGCGCGGTCGGACTGACGTCCCTCGGTTTGTCCTGCCATCACTTCCCAAAGTTCCTTCACAGGGTAGTCGGCATCTAGTTGTTGAATCTCACCTTCAATGCGTGTCTGCGGCGGATATTCGACGAAGATGTCGGAGCGCAACAAGATGTCCTTATGCAATTCCGTCTTGCCTGGGCAATCGCCACCAACGGCATTAATGTGGACGCCTGGGCCGACCATATTGTCGGAAAGGATGGTGGCGCATTGCTTGTCGGCCGTGACTGTCGTGATGATGTCAGCCCCTTCGACCGCTTCCTGTGACGTGGTGCATTTGATAATCGTAAAGCCTTGCCCCGCAAGATTGCTGGTGCAGCGGTCTGTTGCAGAAGGATCAAGATCGAAAAGGCGCAACACGTTCACGCCAACGATCGCTTTGAAGGCCAGCGCCTGGAATTCGCTCTGCGCCCCATTGCCGATAATCGCCATGGTTTTCGAGCCTTTACGCGCTAAATGCTTGGCGGCGACGGCGGACATAGCGGCGGTGCGCAGAGCTGTCAAAATCGTCATTTCGGAAAGCAGCATTGGATATCCGTTGCCGACATCCGATAGCACGCCGAACGCTGTGACCGTCTGGCGTCCTTCCTTCGTATTCTTTGGATGGCCGTTAACATATTTGAAGCCGTAGAGCGTTCCGTCACTCGTCGGCATCAATTCGATAACACCTTCATCGGAATGCGAGGCAATGCGCGGTGTCTTGTCGAACTGCTCCCAGCGGAGAAAGTCCTCCTCGATCACGGCGGCAAGCTCGGTCAGAAACGTGTCGGTTCCAACCGTCAGCACAAGCTTCATCATATGATCGACACTGACGAAAGGAACTGTGTTCAGATTTGCAGGGGTGGTCATGGATGTTATCCTGTTGGCTTTTGGCAGCGGATTGAGACAAGCGGTGTTGTCTGCTCCAAGCTGCGTCAGATATCGTTGCTGGTGTCGTTGAGGAATTGATCGACAATATCGGCAATGAGAGTGGGCAGAACCTCAAAAGCATAGGGGGCATGGACCCGCTCGAGCTTTTGGTGAAACTCACGCCCCCATGGCCCGATGTTGACCGCTGGAAAGCGCAGCGCATTCGCGGGAGGCCGGTCGATCAGGCGCGAAATCGGCGTGTTCTGAGAAACCACATCGCTGCCAGTCGCCGCTTGACCGAGGAAACTCATATCGGAAATGCCCTGAAAATGCGGTTTCCAGGTCAGGCTCCGGTCTGGTTCATTGCCGAGGAAGGTGCGTGCCTTTTCGATCGCCGTATGCAGCGCGCGGTCGTTGACGTACTCCATGCGCAGACGGCTGGGCGGATAGTGCAGCCCGGAAAAGCCGACGACGATAGCTGGTCCGGAAAGGCGCGCCACACCGATCAGCCATTCAGTAAGCTGGCGGGTTAATGACAGAGGGTTGTCGATGGCAGAAAGACTGGATTCCTTCTCAGCATAGTGTGCTTCGAAGCCTTCTCCCGCCACCTGCGACGCGAGCGCACGCAGTTCCGCAAACGTAACGAGACGTGGGGTCGCAGGCGCAGGGCCGGCACTCTTTCCCACCAGCCTGCCATATTCCAGAGCCTGAGCAGCAAAGCGATCGACAGCCTCAACGGCGCCGGTCAAAACCTCATTGCGGAAACGCTCGAACAGGTCTTCCGCCGACATGGCGTGGTATAGCCAATTGAATGCTATCCAGAAACGTTCAGGCGTTGTTACCTCGTATCCGTCGCGCAGGTCTTTGGCTTCAAGGCATATTGGTGGTGGCGAAACATCGCTGTCATCCTTGTCAGCGAGTGCGGCGTTGCCCTCGAAACGCGACAGAATACCAGCGGCCATGGCCTGCGCGCTGACGCCTTCAAACGGGTAGCTTGCATGGGAGCTGCAACCGATAACAAGCGCAAACGGCAAAAGCTTGCCGATGGTGCCTGCGTAAACGGCGCGGCCTTCGCTGCCATCACCCTGGTCGGACGTGACATCCATGTTAACAGCGGCGGATATCTCGATATCGAAGGCTTGGGCAATGTCTGGCAGAGCATCGCGCAGCGAACGCATGCCGCGGCTTTCACGCTCTTCATCAGGTGTGATGATCAGCAGCAGATTGCCCTTGCGATCAGGACAGTTTGCAAAATGCTCAAGACAGGCGATGCCTGCCGCGTCACCGCTTTTCATGTCCAGCATACCGCGTCCGGGCAGAAAATCACCGCTCAGCAGATCCTGCAAAGCCCGCTCTTCCTGTTCGGAGCGTGCCCTGGCCGAGAGGTCGGCAATCAACGTGTCTTTCAGCTTGAGGCTGTCGCAGGCAAGCGGTTTGAGTTCGTGATAATTGTCGGTCGAAACCGTATCGAAATGGCCAGCCAAAGCGATTGTTTTGCGGCCCGTACCGCGCACCAGTGCGGCCAAATTTCGCGTCAATGGATCACCATGGCTTTCGATCAGGCGAAGGTCCTCCGGGTGGTCGCGAAAGTAAGGAATTTCCAGAAGCAACGCATGCAGGCGGTCGGCGAATTCTGCCTCTCCCGCTGTTCCGGTTTCACTGGGCCAAGAGACAAGGCGCAGGGCCAGATCTCGTACATATGCAGGATCCAGCGGTGAATTTTTATGTAGGCTCATGACTTGGGTCTTTGCTCTAATAGGAGAGATGCTTGCGCAGGAACGCACGGGTCCGATCTTCCACAGGGTTTGACAGGACATCGCCGGGCGCACCCTCCTCGACTACCACACCACCGTCCATGAACATGACATGATCACAAACCTCCGCGGCAAATCGCATTTCATGCGTCACAATCAGCATGGTCATATGTTCAGCGGCAAGTTGTTTCATGACCTGGTTCACTTCCTCCACGAGCTCCGGATCGAGAGCGGACGTTGCTTCATCGAACAACATGACTTTGGGCTGCATGGCGAGAGCGCGTGCGATGGCAACGCGTTGTTTCTGTCCACCGGACAAGCGGGACGGATAAGCATTTCCCTTATCGGCAAGCCCCACCTTTGCAAGCAGTGTATTCGCTCTGTCCAATGCCTCGGCTTTGGCCAGACCCTTGAGTTTCATCGGCCCGATCATGATGTTCTGGAGCACCGTCAAGTGTGGAAACAGATTGAACTGCTGGAAAACCATGCCCATTTCCCGTCGGATATGGTTGATGTGGTTTTCGAAGGCGCGGCCTTTCAGTGGCCGGTTCACCTGCTGTCCATCCAGCCAGATTTCGCCGCTGGAAATTGCCTCCAGCATATTGATAGATCGCAGCAGCGTACTCTTGCCCGAACCACTTGGCCCTATGATTGAAATGATCTTGCCGCGCGCGACACTCATGTCGATGCCCTTCAGCACCTCGTGGTCGCCGTAGGATTTGCGGATTTGTCGGAGTTGGATCATGGGGTTTTGTGCTGTCATCGGATTGCTTCCGCTTTTCTGGCCGCCTGCTTCAAAACAAGCTCCATCGCGATATTGACGATGTAATAGAGAACCGCCGCAGTGAGATAGAATTCAAAGGGACGATAGGTTTCGCTGATGGCGCGCTGCGTGTTCAGCACAAGTTCTGCGATACCGAGGACGGAAAGGACCGCCGTATCCTTCAAGAGAATGATACTGTTGTTTCCAACCTGCGGAAGCGCTGCAAGCACTGCCTGAGGCACGATGAAGTGCCGTAAGGTCGCTCCCTTGCCAAAACCAAGCGTTCTAGCTGCTTCTGTCTGGCCGGAATCGACACCTCTCAGTGATGCTCCGAAAATATCGGCATTGTAGGCCGCATAATGCAGGCCCAGACCGATGACCCCTGTCCAGAAGGCTGGCAACAGGATACCGACTTGCGATAGGCCGTAATAGAGCAGATAAAGTTGCAAGAGCAGTGGCGTGCCCATGAACAGGAACATGACGCCGCGGATCGGCAGGCTGACGAGCTTTGGGCCGTAGAGTGTTGTCGTGGCTATCAGCATACCGAGTACAATGCTGATCGCACCGGCAAGCACGGTAATGAGGATAGTCCAGAGTAGTCCAGTGAAGAGGATTTCCCAGTAGGACGGGACGACGCTTAAATCGAGGCTCATGCGCTTGCCCTCTTGCTTGTGTCGCACATCCGTTCGATTGTTCGCACCATCAGCGAAATGGCGGCGACGATGAACAGATAAGACAGGCCAGCCAGGGCGAAGACTTCGAAAGGCTTATAGGTAGAGGTTACCAGGCGCTGTGCGGAATAGGTTAGCTCCACCACGCCGATTGTTGACACCAGAGCTGTGCTTTTCGATAGAATAACGGTGTTGACACCGAGAGAACGGATCATCAACGGCGCCGCCTGTGGCAAAACAAAGAGCCGCATGGTTGCGAAGCGACCAAACCCGATTGAGCGAGCAGCCTCTGTCTGCCCGCTATCAACGGCCAGAATGGCACCTTTCATGCCGACCGACATGTAAGCACCGATATTGAGGCCCATGGTCAACATCCCGGCCATAAATGGTGTGAGATCGAGGCCGAATTGCGGGCCGCCGAAATAGACTAGGAAAAGCTGCACAAGCAAGGGCGTGCCCCGCATGATGCTGACATAGGCCGCACCGAACCACCGCAAAGGCCCCGTCTTGGAGAAGAGTGCAGTGGTGATGGCTGTTGCGATGACAAGCCCTATGGCCAGCGACGCAGCGGTCAGGCTCAGGGTCATCAAGGACGCCTCGACCATGAACGGGAAAATCCGCTTGATGAGTTCGATATCCATTTCGGCCTTTCCGGATTGGGCTTTCACGCAAAAATGGCGAAAGAACCATCTCACTGGTTGCGCGAAATCCCGTCACAGGCTTGCGCTGGAGAAGATAACGCCTGAACGCGGTGATTGTGATGTATCCGCTGGAATGCAATGCTCCGGGAACTGTTGTCGCCCCGGAGCAGCACCATTTAACGGATGTCCGAACCAATCCACTTTTTCGAAATGGCTTCGTATGTGCCGTCTGCCATCATGTCTTCAAGCGCCTTCTGCATTGCTGCAGCGAGTTCTGGATTGTTCTTGCGAATTGCGATGCCGATATCAAAGCGCGGCAATGTGGAATCCTTGACCTGCTCGATGGCCGCGCTGCTCTTGTTGATCGCAACAAGAACCGGAACGTCATCTGCAACAATTGCATCGACGCGACCAGCGCCGAGGTCGAGAAGCATTTCTGGCAAGCCCTTATAGGTGCGGACCGTAAACTTGTTCTGGTCGCGAACCCATTTTTCCGACGTCTCGCCCAAAGTCACTCCAATGGTTTTACCTTCGAGGTCACCAATGCTCTTGACAGAGGCACCTTTGGCGACAAACAGACCAAGCCCCGAGCGATAGTAAGGACCTACAAAGTCGATAGCTTTCTTACGTTCGTCGGTAATGCCCATGGAGCCGATGACGGTATCGGAACGCCCGGTCACCAGGCCGGCGATAATACCGTCCCAAGCCGTGGTTACGATGTTTGGCTCAACCTTGAGGCGACGCGCCATCTCGGTTCCGATATCAACATCGAAACCAACAACCTTGTTGGTTTCATCAACAAAGCTAAAGGGTGGAAACGCACCGGAAAGAGCGACCGAAAGCTTTCCGGCCTTCTCAATCTTCTGAAGGTCATCCGCATGCGTTGCAGTCACGGTGGCGCACAGGCCAGCAACAACGAGCATTGAGGAAAAAACGCGCGACAGTCTCATAAATCCATCTCCCATCATAATCCGGCTCACCGGATTACTGTTTAATCAGCGGTTACATGTGTCAGCGGCATTGATCGATCGGAAGCGTCAGACCCGTTTGCTTTAAGCTTGATCCCGCATTTTTGGTTGTCATGAAGTCCCGACTGAATTGGTTCTAGCGATTGTCGCCTGAACAAAAAAGAACAGGAACTGTCGTTTTTTCTATACATTTGACGATATAATCAATATTTTGACGAAAAAGGAATTTCACGATGGATGAGCTGGACAAGCGACTGATTTCGGAGTTGCGCGTTAATGGTCGCGCTTCTGTTCCTGAACTGGCACAATTGCTTGGCGTTGCTCGCGCCACGGCCCAAAAACGCCTGGATCGGCTGATCGGCAACGGTGACATCAAGGGTTTCACGGTCCGGCTGAGGGATGATGTCGGCAAGGATTTTATCCGGGCGTTCATTGTGATCGAAGTGGAAGGCTCTCCGAAGGCGACGATTTCCGCTATAAAACGTCTCCCTGGTGTCAAGGCGCTGTCCAACACCAATGGCATCTGGGACATGATCGCAGAGATTGAAGTGTCAACGATGTTACAGCTGAATGAATTGATCTCGACGGTGCGCGCCACCAACGGAGTGGCTAAGAGCGAAACCTACATCATGCTAGGACCGGCGTGATGGGGCACAATCCTGAAAGCATACGTGGTCAGAAAGTTGCTGCGATCCATCGCCTTGAGCGGATTTGAACCCGGGACAGACTGACTACGGGCGATAAGTTCTGAACTAAATGGTTCAAAATTTTGGGCGATTTCCTGGAAAAAAGAGTGCGAATAACATGAACCGCAAATCCCTCCACCATAATGGTGCTTGCGCGTGCCGCGGCGGATATCTTTGATAACCTGTTCGGCGGGAGAATTCGGCGGCTCAAATTTTGTCTCATCCTCGCTTCCTTTGATGTGAGCTACGATGAGCCGAAAATCCTCTCTTCTCAATTAAACCAATTCTGTATCAGGTGCGTTGATGTCGGACACGCGCGACCATGATGTTGATGTGGGGAATGAGGCTCTCCGCCCAATCTTGTAGAAAAAATTGGGCGGAAGCTGCATGAACAGGGCCTGTAGACAGGTTTCAGGTCAGACTTTTTAAAACTCTTCCCAGCTATCGGCTTTTGCGGCGGTATTGCCACGCACAGCATTGGAAACGCGTGCCATCAGACGTCTTGCCGGAGACGGCGCTGGTGGTGTTTCCAGATCTCTGCGAGGACCGGTGGCTGTATGGGTTGAACCAATCTCGAAACTGGCGATCAGTTGGAATAGTGCCTCCGCTTCCCTGGCCAGCGAATGGCTTGCCGCCGTCGATTCCTCGACCATGGCGGCATTCTGCTGAGTGCTCTGGTCCATGGTGTTGACGGCAGTGTTGATTTCCCGCAGTCCCGTCGCCTGCTCCTTAGCGCCTTCGACAATCGCTGTGACATTGGTGCTGACACCCTGAACTTGCGCGACGATCTGTTCCAGAGCTTTGCCGGTTTCCGTCACCAATTCGACGCCGTTCTTGACCTGCACTCCCGATTTGCCAATCAGCGCCTTGATCTCTTTTGCAGCTTTTGCAGAACGCTGCGCGAGTTCGCGCACTTCCTGTGCAACGACGGCAAAGCCTTTGCCCGCCTCGCCCGCCCTGGCGGCTTCTACGCCGGCATTCAGTGCAAGCAGATTGGTCTGGAAGGCGATCTCATCGATGACACCGATGATGTTGGAAATCTCATTCGACGAAGTCTCTATCTCGTGCATGGCGGTGACAGCTCTGCTGACCACCGCACCTGAGTGCTCCGCCGATTGGCGCGTCTGCTGGACCATGTTGCCGGCCTCTTCGGCGCGCCTGCTTGAGTCGGTGACCGTGGTCGTTATCTGCTCTAGTGCCGCTGCTGTTTGCTCGACCGATGCTGCCTGTTGTTCCGTCCGCTTCGAGAGATCGTCGGCCGCCGCACGGATCTGATTGGACCCGGCTGCAATTGCCTGCGCATTCTGGCCGACGCGGCGCATGGCGTCTTCGAGTTTTGCGACGGCTTCATTGAAGTCGAGGCGGACCTGATCAAGCCGGTCTGCAAAGGTTTCGGTAATCCTGTAGTTCAGCTTGCCATCAGATAGGCGGCCTAGCGCACTGCCGATGCTATCGACTGCAAAGCGAACTTCCGACGCCTCCTGTGCCTGCAGGCGTTCACGGTCAGCACGCTCCTGCTCGGAAAGCGAACGGTTTGCTGCGGCTTCCTGTTCAAGCCGAACCCGATCACGTGCATTATCGCGAAACACAGCCACAGTGGACGCCATGGTTCCAATTTCGTCAGGGCGTCCCTCACCATAAATGTTGACGTCGAGATTACCCTTGGCAAGCGCGTCCATCGCGCCGGTGATGGCGTTCACGGGACGGATGACACCCGCAATGACTGTCCAGATAGAAAAAGCGGAAACGGCGGCTGCCATGGCTGTTAGCGCAATCATCAATGTTGTCAGCATTGCCCTCAGGTCATTGCCCTCTGCCAGCTTCTCCTTGGCGACGCGGATTTGCACATCGACCAGCTTGGCGATATCTCCACCCAGAGGATCGATTGCCGGATAGAGTTCTCTGTCTGCGAAGCTGGCGAGCGCAGAAGCATCTTTCGACGTGAGGATACCGAGAAGCTTCTGGACGCGGACGTCCGCCTTCAAGCGCGCTTCTTCGAAGTGATCGGCAAGTTGCTTTTCTTCACTTGTAAGGGTGGTGGCTATGTACGCCTTCCAATGATCGTTCACATCAGTCAGTGCAGACTGGACATTTGCTGTCCCCTCAACAGGGGACAATGCACCGGAACGAACCTTATGCACGGTATCGACAATGTTGACCGCGTAGCGATCACCAATTATTTTCAAATGCTCCATCGGTTCGACGCGATCAACCACGATGGAATCAGCAATTTTCGCTTCCTGTTCCATTGCGTAAAAGGAGAAGGCAGCAATCATAACAATTGTAGCGGTGAGCACCGAGATGCAGGCAAGCAGTTTCACACGGATAGTCATTACATCCTCAACCAGGCAATAGAGACGCACGTCTCTCGATAATTCGGCAACTGTTTGGGGCTGTCTGGCAGGATGATGCTTCGCTGAGGATCCCCATCCTCAACTCGCCGCGGATTGGACAATCATGGGCGCACCCGTTAAATCTAGGGGCAATCTGTTTATGAATTATAAATAACTGGATAGAATTGCCTAAAAATTAGCCCTCGCGAGTAAAAAGTCACCATTCAAGTTCAAGTTGAACCGAAAGATAAGCTATGCGCAGATATGCCGGACTAGCATTATTGGGTTTTAGCATAGCCACGGCGGCCATAGCGGCGGACGGATCAAAAACACCAGAGGTGTCGGTCAATCCCAACGAGCCGGCTTGCCTGAAGGTGCCTGCGGCCGATATGGAGCAATTCGTTGGTGCTCCTGCACGTATACGGGAGACCAATAACGGCTTTTGTTCTTGGAAAGGCAGCACATCAGGTGCCTATGTAAAGGTCATGTATTTCAAGGGCGAAAGCCTTGGTATCCCCGCTGGAGCGGAACGGGCTTATTTCGATCAGGGTATCGAAGTCATAAAGGCCGAGAACAAGCCCGGGGAGCTCGTGGAAATCCCTGCGTTAGGCGAAAGTGCCTGGGGCTTGAAAATCGCCGAAAATCCTACGAATTTCTACTCGGTGTACATGTTCAAGAACAAAGACAGCATCACCATTATGTCCAACGGCGTCGGATACGATGCGACCGTCAAGATTGCGCAGCTTGCGGCGCATATGTGATCTCTACCGCGCTGTCGTTCTGCATTTAATCGTAAGATCCCAGTCCCAACACTTTCAACAAGATAGCCCTGCATTAATTTGAGATTATGGCTTCGCTTTTTTTCACTTGATGTGAGCTTCCCACCGGGGGAAAGATGGCTGCCTACGGCCAAGCTTCATCAGAAATTTCCTATATAGTTATTGCCGAACCGGAAGGCGTCTCGCGCGGAAACCCTTGGCTTTGATCGCCACATTGCGATTGCAAGGAATAGGTAACAGGTCACCTCCATTCCTCGAAGGGAGGTGACCTGATCGAAGTCCGTCAAAGCCGGTTTTTCTTAGAACTCTTCCCAGCTTTTGGTTTTAAGAGCTGCATTGCCGGAAAATGACGAACTCACCCGGTTCAGTAATTGCCGGGCAGGCGACCGTTTTTGATCCGGCTGCCGACCTGATGTGGACGAGAATGCAGACTTTGCTCTGGCATCTGTCTCGAATTTTCCGACCAGAACAAACAAGGCATCGGCTTCTCGTGCGAGTGCATGGCTCGCGGCCGTAGATTCCTCCACCATCGCCGCATTTTGCTGGGTGCCCTGGTCCATCTGTGACACAGCCCGATTGATCTCCTTGATGCCGGTCGTCTGTTCGCGGGATGCTTCAACAATAGACAATACGTTAACGCTGATTTCTTTCACCTGCTCGACAATCTTGCCGAGCGATTCCCCCGTTTGTGCGACAAGACCAACGCCGCTTTTGACGTGATCTCCTGATTTCGCAATCAGTGCCTTGATGTCTTTTGCCGCACTGGCCGAACGTTGTGCGAGTTCACGAACTTCCTGGGCAACCACGGCAAAGCCCTTGCCTGCCTCGCCCGCTCTGGCCGCCTCCACGCCCGCATTCAGGGCAAGCAGGTTTGTTTGGAATGCAATCTCATCGATAACGCCGATGATGTTGGAGATTTCGTTGGACGACTTCTCAATCGCATTCATCGCATTGATGGCTTTCGTCACTACCGTGCCGGAATGTTCTGCATTTTCGCGCGTTTTGGTTACGAGACGACCGGCCTCTTCAGCACGGCGGCTGGTATCGGCAACGGTTGTAGTAATCTGTTCCAGCGCAGCGGCCGTCTCTTCGACAGATGCTGCCTGTTGTTCTGTGCGCTTGGCAAGATCGTCAGCCGAGGCGCGGATTTGGTTGGATCCAGCGGAAATGGCCTGCGCATTGCCGCTCACATTGACGATGGCATCCTCAAGACGCTCGATTGCACCGTTGAAATCCACCCGGATTTTATCGAGACGGGTCGCAAAGGACTGGTTGATGCGGTAGTTCAACGTGCCGTTGGCCATCGCGCCGAGGCCTGCAGCGAGTGTATCGACCGCGAATTGAACTTCTGCACTTTCGGCTGCTTCTCTTTCTTGCTGCTCCAGCCGTTCTCGTTCAGACAGCGTGCGGTTGGCCTGCGCCTCGGCTTCCAATTTCGACCGTTCCTGCGCATTGGTTTTGAACACGGCCACGGATTTCACCATGTCGCCAATTTCACTGCGGTCGGCAACGACGCTCAATTCGGCTTCCGCATGGCCATCCGCCAGTTCGCGCATCGTTTTCACAATGCGGGTCACCGGGTTCGTAATGGAACGTGTCACGATTGTTGCAAGCACCGCGACGAGTGCAAGAACGCCTGCGGATATTGCCAAGGAGATGAGAAGGCTGTTGTGCTGTTGCGCAGCAGACGCTGCGGCGTAATCGCGCAAGTCGAGGCCTGTTTTGTCTTCGACAGTTTTCAGTGCATTGATACGATTGGTCGAAGCTTTGTACCATTCTTCTCCGCTTACGCTGTTCAGTTGTCCTCCGAACGGACTAGCCATCGCAATCTTGCGTTGGCTTTCGACGAGTTTGCCTGCATCACTGCTCAATGCATCTTGCAAAGCTGCGCGCTGGTCTGCGCCCGCATAGCTGTTGAAATCAGAGAAATAGACATTTTGCATTGCACCGAATCTTACGAAAAGCGGATAGCTTTCTGGGTTGAAGCTGCCGGATGTAAAAGCCGCAGTTCCAATCGTACGCTCTTGGCCTGCCCTTTCCTTCCCTTGCAGAAGGGCCGAGTAAGCGACAATTCTGTTGGATATAGTGCTGTCTGTCGTCAGGGAACTCATCGATTCAATGATCTTGATGAGGCTACCGATAGTATCGGCAAAATATGCAGCGAGATCGGGCACACCAGCCTTGAGAGACGTTACATCCTGCCGCATTGCTTTAAGCTTATCGAGTTTGGCCTGAGCGGTGGCAGCAAGTTCTTTCAAAGCAGGTGCCATATCGTTATCTTCGTCTGTTAGACCAAGCGCGATGAAACGCTGGATTGCCGCGTCTGCAGCACCCCTTTGCTTTTCAAGAAGCGGGCCGAACTCGCCTTGTCCACGAGCACCTACAAAACCGGCGGAAGCTCCACGTTCCTTTTGAACCTCATGGATTGTGGCACCCAAGACAGGGGCCATCGAAGCAATTTCTGCCACCGACCGTGCCTCAGATGCAGTTTGCAATCGCTTGACATTGTCTTGCAAGGCTGCGCCAACCAAGGCGATCGTGGGGATGGCGGCAACGATAATGATGCGCGTCCTGATTTTTAGACTGCCGAATATGCTCACTTTTGGCCTCTGATGATGAAAGCGTGTCTGCTGGGAACTGCTTCAGTCATATAAAAATAAACCATTGAAATTTGGTTATTTTTGCACACGAAAAACTCAATGCGCCCAATTACTAGGCAGAGTTGCAACTATTGCGATTTGGAATTTCGGACTGACGTCAGGTCAACTAGGATTTATCTGAGGCATACAAGTGAGGATATCTCGCGTGACATAAGTTTTAGGCAACAATCAGCATCTCGAAAAATCAGCGCACCCGTCGAAGACGTCCGCCTCGGTCCCAAACACCCCTGACAAACGTGTCGCGCGGCTGGACCACGGCTTCTGCGCTGGCGGGAAACAGGTCCACCACTGCCGTTGAAAGGCCTGCCAGTCCGGCTTGAATATCAACAAAGAGACCCGAGCAGCACAAATGAACGAGAAAAGGGATATCTGGATCACGCATATGCACTTTGGGAAGAAAACGGGCAGATAAACGGACACGATCACGAACACTGGCAGCAAGCCGTCCGAGAATACGAGCTTATGATGCAAACCCGCGCATCGCCTGATGGTTCGGAAATACTGGCCATCCGAAAACACGAAGAGACGACTTAGCCGTGGACGACATTCGTCAGAGCAACAATGGGTCGATACTATCGAAACTAGTCATGAGGGGCCGCCTGCTGGCGCTCACAATAGCAGCATCTGCACGAAGGAAACATTCATTGGATACCGCTCTGTTGGTCGGATACCTTGCCTCGATGTGTTCGGTCTCAAGCTTCGTTCCACAGGTCTACAAGGTTGTCAGGACCGACGATACGAAAGCAATCTCAACAGGAATGTACTGTCTCACGGTTACAGGATTTGCGCTCTGGACCGCATTCGGGGTGATGCGCACCGAATGGCCTATCATCTTGACAAATTCCGCTTGTTTCTTTTTATCCCTGGTCATTCTCGTAAAGAAGCTAAGATCGTAGGCGCTCTCGAACGGGTGCCATAACAATCGGTCCGAGTTAAATATAGGTGAGAGGCTGAATGGGGTCGAGCGGGGGCGCGTCAGGCGTCTTCAGCAATCACACCTCTCGACACCGAATTCAACAGTATCCTGTCCATTGAAGACCCATCCGAGCGCGCAATCTCAAAATAGATTCCGTTTAGGTCGTCACCGTTAATCATTCTGTCCGCGGCCAGTTCTCGCGCAGTCTTCATCGCCTCTACACACGCATTTTTGTCATTCGCAAATTCAGCAACGTGCTCGTCGATCATCTCGCCGTCTTCATCGTGGACACGGAAAAAATACATTGGCATGGCGTCACCGTTCGAGTGGGGAATCGATTATTTTACCGGTCCGTCAGTTTGAATATGGTGGGCTTCGAGAAGTACGATCATCTCGTCTGCCTCGTCCTCTGTCAGCGCATCAATAGGAAGGTCATCGACTGTAGCCGGACTTACCGTGACAGAGTCGATGACGGTCCAAAATTCATCATGAATGTTTTTTCGTTTTTCGAACCGGCTCATGGCGTAATTTCAGCAAAATGACTTTGTGGGTCAATACGACTTCTTGCGACCGATAACTTCCAGTCCAGCAGATTACATTGCGGCTTCTGCAAAGGGTGCCACACCCTGGCGGCCTTTGGCGAAACGGTTAGAGACCCTGATGAGGCATTTTAACCCCACCAAACGCCCCAAGATTTCTGTGTTACCCGTGCCTCTCTTGCGAATTGGCTCAACTATAGGCGCGCTTCCTGCGGAATCTGAAGATCGCGCCAGAGCTAAGCGCCTCCTTGATCGCCGTCTCAACGAACGCGACAGGCCATCAATGCCACGCCGCACGCCGGCTACTTCTCAGGACAGATAGATCCTTTCATTTCCCGTTAGGACCGATGATGCTGCCTCCACGCAAAGCTACCAGCGACGATGCACCTCGGCATTCATTTCCGCTGCGACTTAGCAAGCGGTCGACGAGTCGGCCCTGCTTGGTCTTAATGCGAACATCTGCAGAAGCGCCGTAACTTCTGCTCGTCCTATTGGGCGCGACATCAGAAAACCCTGGATGTTATCGCAGCCCAACGATTTCAGCGCATCTCTCTGCTGGTTGGTTTCAACCCCTTCGGCCGTTGTCCGGAGCCCGTTTGCACGCGCCATCTTGATGATCGCTTCGACAATCGCGCTGTTCCGGCCCTCGCCCATCCCGGCGATAAACGATTTGTCGATCTTGAGCCTGTCAACAGTCACGTTCTGAACTCTTGAGAACGACGAGTACCCGGTGCCAAAATCATCGATTGCAAATCTTACCCCTGCCTCTCTCAGCATCGCGATGTTTCGCTCGGTCTCTTCCTCACTATCAATGGCCAAGCTTTCTGTTATCTCGATTTCCAATCGAGCCGGCTCGATCCCCCATTTGGCCAGGGTAGAAAGAACCCGCAGTGGGTAGCCAGCAGAAGCGAGTTCGGAGGCGGATGCATTCACGGCGACACTGATGGGAGGCAACCCGGCGATCAGGCTGCACGCGTCCTCCAAGACATGAGCGCCAATCTTGTTGATCACGCCAATCTCCTCTGCAAGCGGGATAAACATATCCGGAGCGATAGAGCCTAGCTCTGGATGTTTCCACCGCGCCAGCGCCTCGACCGAGCAAGGTTGCGAGCTGTCAGCACAGTAGACCGGCTGGTACACAACCTCAATCTGCGTCCCCGTTGACAATGCCTCGCGAAGATCATGCTCCAGTTTTCGGCGGGTGCGGAGAAGTTCGTCCATATGATCGCCAAATAATGCATATGTATTCCGTCCCGCAGCTTTTGCGTGATAGAGCGCGATATCCGCCTTCCTCGTCAGCTCGACAGGATCCACGTTTACACCTGTTGCGATCGCCGCACCGACGCTCGCACCAATGGAGCCATATACTCCGTCGATCTCAAAAGGCTCGCGCAGGCACGCGACGATTTTGTCTGCGACGGCGACGACCTCGTCGGCGTTCGTCCTCTCGAGCAAGACGGTGAATTCGTCGCCTCCGATCCGTCCGATCAAAGCGTCCGGGAGAATTTCCCTCATTCTCGCAGCAACGAGAGAAATCAGCTTATCACCGGTTGGATGTCCATATGTGTCGTTGACCGCTTTGAACCGGTCGAGGTCAATGAAGAGTACGCTGCACACGTCCTCAGGCAATGCTTTCCTCAGGCGCCCCGCGAGCTCATTATTAAAATAACCCCTGTTCGCGAGGCCCGTCAAAGTGTCGCGAAGCGCCAAATGTTGAAGTTCCCGGCGATTGGAATTGAGTTTAACCGAGCGTCGCCAGATTCCATGCCCGGCCAGGCTGGCGGCGATGAATATGCCAATGACGGAAAGTCCGATAACCGGGAGGGTTGCCTGCAAAACGCTCCTGCCCGGTTCAAATGGATGCCAGTTAAAGTACCCTATCACCTTTCCAGACTTCGAGGTGAGAGCGATATGGGAGTGGCGCTTGTCGCGTGGCATCTCCGTTGTGAACTGCATCTCGGCGAACTGGTATTCGCTACCTATTTCAGACGGGAAGTCTCGATCCAAAAACCGTACCGCGACATGCTGGTTTTCTTCGCCCGCCCGCTGCTCGATCTCGCCTGTGTCAGACACAATAGGTTTGACACTGACCACAGCAGGTCGTTCCCCTACATAGGTCAGATCACTCTCGCCGATTGACAGGACCTTGTCCGAAACGCCCTCATGGTCTCCTGCAGCCAGCCTTTCACGGAGCCGTTTCGCCAGCGGACTATAAGCCAGGCGAAGGTCTTCCTGTGACACCTCGCTGGCTGATTTTGAAATATATTGGTAGATGGGCAGCCCATTGGCAGAAAGCACGACGGCGGCATCATGGCTGAAGTAGGTGTTCATCCACTGCCCAAGGTTCACGTTAAGCCAATCCTGATCACGGTCCTTAGTTCTGATGACGGCGTCGTCCCACACGGTGGCACTCTCTTGATCGTGAGCGACCGAAGATCGGATTTTTGAAACGATGAGGGTGGCCAAACCCTTCTGCCGTTCCGCGGCGACCTCGTCAATTTCGGCGGCAGACCAGTAAAGGGTGCCGAGTAACATCGCTCCAACCAAAGCGGACACGCTTGCCGGGAGGCCCCATTTCGCGAACCATTGTGACTGCCTAATCATGCGCCATCTGCCCTTTCGTTGGACAAACCCTACAGCATCTGGGTTAAGCCTGAGGGAATGGACAGAGTTAACGATCCTCTTTTCCTTCGCTCCAAATCACCAGGTTCCCTAGCGTGCAATGAGCGTCCGTAAGAGGTGCTGTCCACGTTCGTAGTTGAGGGTCAATGCGGCTCGAAACATCTTTAATATCATGCGGATAGCGGCCAAAGCGAAGATGAGTACAGGCGCCTTGCGCTATGATCTGCCAAATCCGAACCGATCCACTGGCATAGCCAACCGGCTTGAACTGAAACAACCCGAGGTCCGGCTCCAAGGGATTGATCATTTGTGCGACGACCTGATATCCGATCGACAGGTCAGCAATTCCCGCATTGTCGGCCTGCGCCAACCTGAACTTCTAAATAGTTTACAGTCCCGCCCCGGTCTGGGGGGCAATTTGAGAGGTAGGAAATGCCTGAGCTCATCTCAAGAGAAGATGCACGTCTGTGTGCCAGTATCGTCAAGGAGGTCGCCCGTGCGCAAGGTCTCGTTCGAGAGCCGTCCGCGATTGGGAGGCTAACGGTATCAGTGGCCAGGCTCTACAATGAAGGCCTGCGAGATCGCGACCAGCTTCTTGCTGCGGCATTGCTTCTACCAAAGGGATGGGAAAATAAATGAGGCAACCCGTTGACGGTATTTTCAATCCTTGTCACTTAATATGTGGGGTTGCCAGGGCCCACAGTATCAGGCTGTTAACGCGGATCACATATTCTGTAGAATGACCGCTGCCCGCAGCAGCTACGGAAGCCGCGGTGGACGGTTAGCCGCCAGTCCGGGAAAGACCTATGTTCAGTGTTGTCTATCTTATAGTTGTGACTCTCGCTTTGATCGTAGCTATCTCTTCAGGTGCCGTGTTCAGTCTCTTGCTGGCCCTTGCGGCTTCCGTCGCGGGAGCCACATTTGCTGCGTGTCTGCGATGGCCAGAGCCGATGATTTGGTTAGTGCAGCTGGCCGCCCCGTTTTTCTTGCGATTGGGTTGACGGCGGCGCGGCTCTTCGACCGGCTAGGACAAGAAGCCAACTTTCGCCACCGCCGACGACCAGCGGAAGATTTTTGGCCAGACGCGTAATCAATTTGAGCAAGAGACGTAATAGCCTGCTCTTGAACGGAACCGAACCCGCGGCACGTAATTTCAACTTCCGTCAAGCCGTCTCCGTAGCGACCTTGCGGCTGAAGCAGTGCGCCAAGAGACCCTGCAACGATGTTGCCACTCTGAGCCTTTGGTGGTAAAAATTACTACCAAATGCCTTTGGAGGTCACCTATGCCAAATGTTGAAAAGGTCAGCGTTTCAATGACACCCCAACACGCCGAGTTATTGCGTGACGCGGTGAAAAGTGGCGCTTATGCTAGCGGAAGCGAAGTTGTTCGCGAAGCTATGCGTGACTGGTCGGCCAAATGGATGCAGAAGAGCGAAGATATCGCCAAGCTACGTGCGATGTGGGAAGAAGGCAAGGCTAGTGGCCCTGCGGTCGAAGTGGATTTTGATGCGGTGTTGGATGAAGCACGCCAGGAAATAGCGTCTGCCGCTCCCCATGCCCGTTAAGCTTCTTTGGACACTGAAGGCGCGCGCCGACGTAAAGAGCATCTACATCGAAATGAGGAAAGAGCAACCGCGCAGCGCTGAGCGGTACTTCGCCAATTTTCGCCGCAAGGCGGAATTGCTGATCGAGCACCCGCGTTTGGGCGAGCGTCACCCGGAAGTATTCCGAACCGCTCGGATGTTGGTCGAAGCGCCCTATGTGATTCTCTATGAGATAAGCCCCGACGCCGATGACGGCCCTGTTGATACCGTCGAGATCGTCCGAGTGGTGGACGGACGGCGTGACCTCTCCGCGCTGTTTAAGACCTGATGGGATGAAGGCAAAGTACCGAACGCTTTGAACCAAGCCGAACCTGCGGCCACATTATTTCGAGTGTGCGGAAAAAACGAACCACTGAACACGCGTCGCCGACAATACTGAGAAATTGTGTAAGATCAACGAAGTGGTATCGCGAGACGCCGTTCTAATATCGCTTAAGGTTTTTTGACATCGATGTCATCCACTGCGAATAGTGGGTACTTTTTGAGGCAATATCCTTAAAGTCGACCTCGACCGCTCTACGGCCATGCAGGCTCGATCGCCGCTGCGCGAGACCGGCACTGATGACACCAGACGAGGTGCTCTTATGCGACAATATGAGAACCTTGTTCGACGGTTCGACGGTCGTTCTCAAACATGACCGATCAATGCTAATGCGGAGCCAAAAGGCCCTAGTTCGCAGCATAACCCATCCTTCAGATATTCTTAGCGGAGATGGGAGAGTAGCGCTCCTACTAACCAATTTTGATGACCTATAAATAAATATGCGTCATGCATAGACATTGTTTCGCTCTCATGTTTATATGCATCATGCATACATATTCTTGTATCGATGGAAAAATGGAGACTGAAAGATGAACCCGCTTTCCTCACAGGCCGCTGCGGCCAAATTCTCAAAATATCAACCAGCACATCATTTCACATTAAAAGCCGGTGGAGCCATCTCCCTAGCAGGGGTTGTACTCCCCCTGCTCTTGATTGGAATTTTAAAGTTCACCCAGATCGAGGTAGAAGCGCTCAAGCCGCTGATCAGCGGTACGCCGTGGCTGGCATGGCTGTATTCAGCTTTCGGTTTTGCGGGCACCAGCCATTTGCTCGGTGTCGTCGAATTGATCACAGCCGTCTTATTCGTTGCGTCTCTATAGTCGGTCCGTGCCGGGATCGTCGCTGGAGCGCTAGGGGCCCTAATATTCCTGACAACCGTTTCGACCCTGTTCGCATTGCCGATCTGGGAAGCCTCTTCAGGCGGCTTTCCGTTCCTGAATTTTACCGGATCATTTCTGATCAAAGATATCGCACTGCTGGGTGTCAGCCTTGCGATTTTGGGCGAAAGCCTTCCCCGGGTGCAGCAGCGAAGGCTGTCGCCCACCCAAGCCGATTTGTAGAATTCGATCTGATGCCGAAAATTCTCTGTACACTAGACGAGGACCCAACATGCACTATTCAGAATACAAGCACACCGATCCGGCACTCCTTCGCGCCTTGGTCGAAACATTTCCATTTGCTGCCATATCCATCAACGGAACCGAAGGACCGCGTATTGCCCATGCGCCACTGACCTTCCGGCCTGGAAACGCACCAACAGGCGCACTTGAATTCCATTTGGCCAAGGCAAATCCGATTTCCAGCGACATGACGGTGGGCGTGCCAGTCACGATCCTGGTTCAGGGACCCGGGGCGGCAATATCGCCCAGTTGGTTCACGTCGAGCTTCCCAGATCCAGATTCGAATCGCAGCAGAACGGCCCCGACCTATAATTATATCAGCCTGATCATGCATGGGCGGCTTGCATTCATGGACGATGTTGCCCTGCAGCGCCAGATCAAAGACCTTGTGAATGCCAGCGAACCGCAGGGCGGATGGCAAACGAAGGAACTGGCTGCCGATCTCTGGCAGGGCTGGCGAAAGATGATCCAGGGATATCGGCTTGAAATCACCAGCTTCGATTTGACCGCAAAGCTTTCACATGGTGACGTACCAGAAGACAGGGGCGGTGTCGTCGAAGGATTGCTTCAGCGTGGCGTGTTGGCAGACGAAAATATGGCCCATCTTGTTGGCGGCCATGATGGCACGTCAGCCTCTCTCCAATCGCTGATCCGCTCCTTGAAGCACTGACGCTCGAAGCCTGCGAAATCCATGCTGCATTCTCATGCTCTGTCATGCCTCATTTTTTGCCTGGAGGCTGCAAACGACAGGACAGTTCGGGCAGGAACTCAAATCGCAAAGCCTGCAAACTGAATAGGCATGATCGAGGTCTTCAACAAAGTTGGTGAGCAGTTTTTCCGTCAGCAGGCGATAGGTCTCTTTCTCAACTGACGTAAGAACATCCATGGCGCGTGCGATGCGCTTGAAGCGTGAGGACAAGATAGCATCGCAGCGCGTGTCTCCGGCTTCCGTTAAGTGAAGGGCGACCGCCCTGCGATCGCTTGCGCTCGGCTGCCTCATGAAAAGGCCATCGGCCACGAGCCGATCCACCAACCGCACCGTGGCGGAATGAGAAAGGCCAAGCGCCCGCCGCATTTGCTCAATGGGCATGCCCGGTTCGTGCCGCAACAGCGTTATGGCCGCCGCAGCCTGACCCTTCTCCGGAGCCTGGTTTTCTGTTTCGCGCAACACCGCATCCGCCAAACCCAGAACCAGTGCGCCGATTACGTTTTCTGTCTTTTTCTCAGTCATGACGAATTAATATATGCGCCACGCATAGACATCAAGCAGAATTAATGTATGCTTCATGCATATAAATAGAAAGGATAATAAAAATGACCCGGACAATCACATCCGCCGCCGACCGCGCCATCCTTGGCGTTGATCGCATCATCCCCGCCGGCACAATCACAAAAATCGGTCGCGGCGTTGCCCTTGCGGGCGTGGTCCTTCCGCTCCTGCTGATAGGCGTCCTTAAATACACGCAGATCGAGGTCGATGCCCTCAAACCCCTCATAACAAACACACCGTGGCTATCGTGGCTCTATCCAGCATTTGGCGAGGTGGGCGCAACCGCTCTGCTCGGTACTGCAGAGATTTTCACAGCCATCCTGCTGATCGCCTCCATCTGGTCGGCACGCGCTGGCGTCCTTGGTGGCGCAATCGGCTCGATGACGTTTCTGACCACGGTCTCGGTCATGTTCGCACTGCCGATCTGGTACGCGGACCTTGGTGGCTTCCCCTGGATCAATCCGGTCGGCCAGTTTCTGCTCAAAGACGTCTCGTTGCTGGGCGTCAGTATTTTCATTCTCGGCGAAAGCATCGCGCGCGTCAGAGCTCAGGCATCACTGACCTGAGACCGCATTGAAAACAGGGCAGCATCCCGACCACTGTCCCCATCACAGAACCTTGTCGCTTGTCGCAGCCCTTATACTGGATTGATGATGACATATCTCGACGGCATTTCCATTCACGCTCTCGCGGTGCTCCTGGTTGTGGGAGCGTTCGCGCTCGGAGTAGCCATTCAGCATGGCACCACCTGCGCCGTTCGTGCGATGTCCGAACTTATGAGGGATCGAAGGGTGGATGGGTTGCTCGGGTTTTTCGAATGCGGCCTGTGGGCATTGCTTGTCGCATGGCTACTGACGCCAGACATGGCTGTTCCGCAGTGGGGGCCTTTGGGGTCTCTCGGCCTCGGTGCAGTTCTATTCGGGGCTGGCGCAACAATCAATGGCGGTTGCGCATTTGGCTCTATTGCACGCCTTGGCGAAGGAAGGGCCGAGTTTCTGCTGACTGGAGCGGGGGCATATCTTGCCTTTCGCCTTCTTGACGCGATGGGAGCCGGCGCAATCGCGGCACCGGAACGAACCCCTCTTCCCGAACATGCCCTGCTTATCGTCGCGCTCGGTCTGCCCGGCCTCATCCTGTTGCGCTTTGCGCTGTGGAGACGGCCGCTGCGCGTCATTCTCAAGCTGTCATTTCTGATGGGCGTGATCGGATTGGTCGGCGCTTTTGTCGGAGCCCTTCACCAGCCTTGGCCATGGATGCCTGCATTGAGATATATCGGGACCTCCGACTGGCTGACGGCCATGGGCCTTACAGGACTTATCGCAGGAAGCATCGCGAGCGGAATGTTTCAGGGACGGTTCCGGCTTGGAGTGCCGGGGCTCGCTGCGCTCCGCGACAGATTTACAGGAGGTTTGCTGATGGGCGCGGGCAGCACCTTGATACCCGGAGGCAATTGACAGTCTGGTCCTTCAGGGAATACCGTCAGGTAGCCCATTGGCTTTTCTGGCTTATGCAATTCTTCTTGCCACAATCATAGCGCTGTTGAAGATCGTGCCCCGCTTCAACGTCCACTAAGCGACCTCTACGGTTTACGCGACTGACGCGTTACGATCTGGCGGTATCGATGCCGGTTCCATCGATCAGGCCACGGGAGAGTATCTGCCCAATCAGTTCATCCAGATTGGCACCAGGCACATTCTGCGCCATCGCTTCAAGCCTGCCATCGATGATCAGCGTCGCCAATCCATGCATCAGAGACCAGCGCGTACTTGCTACAACCAGCGTTTCGAAATCGCTCCTGTCTGTCGCTTCACCGGAAGCTTCACTCGAAAGAAGTGCGAATGCCGCAGGACCCGCAACGGATAAGGAGGGCGAACACCAGTTCAGGCGCTCGGAACGGAACATCAGCAGAAAGACACCCGGATGCGCTCTGGCAAAGCGGATGTATCCGCGTCCCAGCGCCGTGGCATAAGCAGAGGGATCGACCTGAGCGGCAGCCTCTTCCATCTCGGCCAGGACAGTCTCGCGCAATCGCACGAAGCCCGAAGCAGCCAACTCCGTCAACAGACCGGAGAGATCGCCGAAGTGATGGGCAGGAGCGCCGTGCGAAACGCCCGCCTCGCGTGCCGCCGCCCGCAAGGTAAGCCCGGCAATGCCGTCGCGGTCGAGGATTGCTTCCGCCGCCTCCAGCAACGCCTGGCGCAGCGATCCGTGATGATAAGGTTTCATGCCTAATCCTTACACTGACTAGATTGCGCTTGACCAGAGAAAATGATCCTGACATTGATTTAGACAGCGTCTAAATAAGGACATTTCAATGCCACTGAGCCCCCTTTCGGGTGGTGCCAGACGGCCAGGAGGACTGCGATGGAGAAGGTCTATGTATCAATCACCGGCCTCCAGCTGAAAGGCAGGCGCCATTTTTTCCGTTTCTGGTGGCATGCGATCAGGTCAATGGCTCAAGCCAAGCAGGCCGAGGGCAACATCGCCACAGATGCGCGCCTCATCAATGGCGTGCATCACACAAGAACCGTGTGGAAGGATGAGGGCGCAATGCGTCGATATCTGATCGCTGGCGCGCACCTGAAAGCGATGAAGGCCTTCGGCTCTATCGCGACAGGCAAGACACTCGGCTTCTACTGCGACAGCGTTCCCGATTGGGACGAGGTGCACCGGGCATGGCAATCACGCGGCAGGCAAGTCGGATAGTCAAAGACGCCCGAGATATCGCACCGGCCCAGACCCCACATGCCTTTAACGAGAAAGAAAACGTCATGACGGATTTTTCCTCCCCGGGTGCGCTTCGCATCGCCGTGATTGGTGTTGGCGGAATTGGAAGTACATTCGCATTTCATCTGGCCCGCTACGGCGGGCATGCGGTCACCGTCATTGCAAGGCCGGGTTCCGCGCACCTTGAGCACTTGTTGATCGACAGCGGAATCATCAGCATCACGGGTGAGCATGCGGCTGTTGGTGTCACCGACACGTTGGACGAAGCTGTGCCCTATGATCTTGTGGTCGTCACATTGCTCGCACATCAAGTCGATGCCGTGCTGCCTGCGCTGAAAAGAAGTGCAGCCAGAAACATCTTGTTCATGTTCAACAACTTTGATCCGGATCGACTGCGCGACATCATCGGCACTGAGCGCAGCGCATTCGGAATGCCATTCGTGCAGGCCAGTTCTGCCAAAGATGGAAGACTGAAAGCAGTCGTTGGGGCTGGCGGGCAAAAAACGAAAATCAGCGACCAGCGTTGGGTCGATCTCTTTTCAAAAGCCGGGCTGCCCGCTGTGCTGGAAACAGACATGCTGCTTTGGCTTCAATGCCATGCTCCTCTCTGTGTCGCATTCGAGAGCATATCGATCGCCGCTGTCCGGCGCGGCACGGGCGCATCCTGGAAGGAGGCTCTGATTGTTGCGCGTGGAACCCACGAGAGTTTCAGGCTCATAAGAGCATTGGGCACGTCACTCTATCCCTCCGGAAAAGCGTGGCTCGCCAGAAGCCCAGTTTGGGTTGTCGCCAGCATGCTCTGGGCCATATCGCGCGTCCGCTCCTTCCGAGAACTTCTCGCAACCGGCGAGGGTGAATGTGGCGCCCTCATCGAGACGATGGCCGACGCGTCTCAGCGCAGCAACATAAGGATCGATGCATCGAAAATACGGGCCATGGCACCGGCTGCATTATAAGTGTCGCCGCCGAACCAGGCATGAGTGTAGAGACGAGGCTCCATCCCGCAGGTGGAGCCTCATCAGACATCAGTAATTGGCGCTATAAACCAGCGGAACCCAATCATAGTTCGTCTCGTCCCGCCTGATATGACCGATGCCCGGAAAGGCGTGGTGCGCGCCTGCAACCAGATATTTCTGATCAGCTGCCTCGGCGAAAGCAACGGCGCGTGTGGCGGCAGCCGTCGTCTGGTCCACGTCAAAATCGACCGTCACCTCCGGATGGTCATATTGCAGCACGTCGCCATGCGCGATATCGCCCCAGAACACGATCTTTTTCCCCTGACTTTCGACGATGATGCCGCTGTGTCCGGGCGTATGGCCAGCGCGCAGCACCGAGCCAAAACCGGGCAAAGGCGCGGCATCGTCCTCAAAGGTTTCGAACTTCTTCGCATCGACATACGGGCTGACGCATTGCTCGGCCTGCGCAATCTGGGGACCCAGAACCTTGTCAGCCTTGGCTTTGGCATCCGCTTTCAACCAGAACTTGGCTTCGCGATCGTTGACATGCAGGATCGCGTTTTCAAACACACGCTTGCCATTGGCAATGAGACCGCCGGAATGGTCAGCATGGATGTGCGTGAGGATGACGTCATCGATCTGGTCCGCTTTGTAACCCGCAGCCTCGATATTGGAAACGAGCTTGCCGAGCGCCGGTCCCATCAGATCGCCCGTACCGGCATCGATCAGAACAAGCTTCTCGCCGGTATTGACCAGAAAGGCGTTGACCGAAATTTCCGAACCCGCCTGAAAATGATCGGCAAGATAGGTTTCTGCGTCTCTTTCGGCGATGCCCTTGTATATTTTCGACATGGGCAGTTTCACCGTGCCGTCGGAAACCGCGGTGATTTCATAGTCACCGAGTTTCATGCGGTAAAAGCTGGCCGCTTGCTTGCCAACCATGGGCGCCTTGGCAAAGGCAGCGGTGGGCAAGGTTGTCATGGCGCTTGCAGCAAGGGCTGCGCCTGCTGTGCTGATAAGTAGGGAGCGACGGGTTTGCATGGGAAACTCCTGGGCATTGGACGGCCCGTTGACGACATGGTCTTGGAACTGACCTTTTTAGCACGTATGCATGGACGCATTAGTAATCAAATCGATGCGGCTCATGACAACTATCGATCATTTCAATTTGCGTTCTTTCGATCTCAATCTGCTGGTTGCTTTTGACGCCCTCATGGCGGAGGGAAACGTCACCAAAGCGGCTCGAAGGTTGAAGGTCCAGCAACCTGCAATGAGCCATTCCCTTTCAACGCTTCGGGTCCTCTTGCAGGACGAATTGTTCATTCGCGTAGGACAGGTGATGCAGCCGACAGCACGGGCGCGCAGCTTGGCCGCGCCGGTCCGCCATGCTCTTCGCCAGGCGCAGATGGCGCTGATCGGCAACTTCGCGTTTGATCCGGCAACGGAAGAACGAACGTTCCGCATCGCGATGTCTCCCGAAATCGAGCTGTTGCTTATCCCCGAGCTAACGATGCGCCTGCGCCGCGATGCACCCGGCATCAAGGTTTTGGCCAGAGTGTTTCCATACGAGGCGATGGAACCTTCACTGGAGGATGGCAGCATCGACATCGCGGTTGGCTGCACATACACAAAGACGAGCCGCCGATCCTTCGAGACATTGTACGAGCCGGAAATGGCATGCTGCTACAATCCGGCTCTCCTGCCTTTGTCGAACCCGGTGGAACTCTCGAACTATCTTTCCGCTGACCATGCAACCATCTCCCAGAACGAGACATTGCAGGGCTGCATCAAGGATGCGCTGGAATTGGCGGGCGTGGAGCTAAACGTGATAGCCGCAGCACCCGGCTATATGTCGGTTCTATCGGCGGCGCAGATCGCACCGGTCATTGCCACGGTACCGAGCCGCATCGCTGATCGTTACGCGGCACTTCTCGGCCTCAAGGTTAGCCCGTTACCGGTGAGTCTGTCCTTTCCGTCAGTGAAAATGGTGTGGGCGAGCCACGCCGACGGCGATCCTGCGAACGGCTGGCTGCGGCATCAAGTTCGCGATAGCCTTGTGCGCACAGAAGTCGGGGGCTCGAAATCGGATGTTCCGATGCAGATCAACGATGACAACGTCGTTTCCCAGCATTTATGAAACTGTCGGGTCGCGAGCCTTGAAAATACCGTCGTTTCGGCACCGCGCGCGGGGACCCAGTTTGGTTGAGGCGCCGACTGGGAAGGGATCATTGCACGCCTTGAGTGGATTCGAACCCGAGACCACCTGCGCTAATAGCTAAGTACTTGTTTATGCGCATCCTCTTTGTTCGCCTGTGGCGTTGGTTCCCTTCGATGCACGCAATCTTTTTGGCCCAAAGTGAGTATCACAGCGACAACCGTTGTAGGGGATAATTTACCGGCGCACTAACTGATCTTGCGGCTTTTCCGACGCCTGACCGCGAGGGGCTAAGGTTCGGATTGCCATAGCCGCAAAAGATCAGTATAGTTCCTATACATATGGTGCCCATTTTGTGGAGAAGTGCGTGGAGCCCAACGACAACGTTTTGCGCTGGGGAACAGAGCAACGACTGGAATTTATCGAGTTCAAGTGCTTCTGGGAAGGCGGCATCCGCCGCGCCGACATTACAGACCGCTTCAACGTGTCAGTTCCGCAGGCCTCGAACGATCTTTCCCTCTATCAGGGTCTAGAACCGGAAAACATCCGGTACGACACCCGAGAAAAACGATACGTTGCAACTGCCAACTTCACACCCCGCTTTTTAAAGCCAAGCGCGGAACGCTACCTCGCACAATTGAAGATGATCGCCGATCGCGTCATCGGTATAGATGACACGTGGATCGGCCACCCGCCGCCGATCGATGCGTTGCCCATCCCTTTCAGATCAGTCCGGCCCGTCGTCTTTAAATCATTGCTTGGAGCTATCCGCGCAAAGCAGTCGGTCGAGATATTTTACCAGTCCATGAGCAAAAGTCGGCCTGACGCAGCTTGGCGGCGTGTAACACCTCGCGCCTTCGGAAATGACGGATTGCGCTGGCATGTTCGTGCGTTCTGCCACTTAGACGGCGCATACAAGGATTTCATTCTATCACGCTGCGAAAACGTGCGAGAGCATGAGGTCGGCGATGGCTTCGACGTTCCGGACCGAGAATGGGAAACTTTCTTCGAGGTCATCCTGCAGCCCAACCCCGCTCTCTCGGCGTCGCAACAGCGCACGGTTGCACTCGATTACGCAATGGACAACGGCCGCGCTCACATCTCTGTTCGGCGAGCCCTTCTATATTACTTTCAAAAACGACTGAGACTCGACATCGACACCGATCGGCCAGCCGAGCGACCTGTCGTCGTGGAAAACTGGACTGACTTTCGCGCGGCGATGTTGGAAGACAAAAAACTCATCTAGCATTACATCCTAGAATTGATCTATCTTGCCGAAACGCGAGAAGGGCAGGCATTGATATGAGCGCAAGAATTGATACCGTCGTCGACATCGAGACCTTGCGCAGCCCGATACTGTCTCTACCCGGAGATATCGACGCGGCCTGGTTCCGTGACTGGGTACCAATTTCGAATCGGCAGATCCGGCTTTTCCATGCCAAATGGGGCAAGACCATCCTG
Organism: Agrobacterium sp. rho-8.1; assembly: GCF_033957725.1. Taxonomy (NCBI): domain Bacteria; kingdom Pseudomonadati; phylum Pseudomonadota; class Alphaproteobacteria; order Hyphomicrobiales; family Rhizobiaceae; genus Agrobacterium; species Agrobacterium sp. rho-8.1. The sequence continues at coordinate 64,413 of NZ_CP192790.1, read as the reverse complement.
CCAGTCACCGGATTTCCCTGGCCACCAGAACGCCCCGGCGTCGATGCAGTGTATGATCTCCTGCCAGAAGCTGCTCGTTACCCTTACTTCCTGCGTCTCTTCCTACAGGAAATCGAACCCGGTGCGTCAGAGAAGCGGACCTACTTCAAACGTCTTTCATCGCGTTACGTAGACGCGCTCCGCGCGAGTGGTGTCAGCACACTGGCCCCAAAGGACGCGGAGGCCACCCGTCAGCAGCTTGTCGAGCTTGCCGCGAGGGGCCGAGGCGAGATATCAACCGCGGTCGTCCTGCTTGAATGGTCCGCGCAACCAATCCCGGACAAACCGTTGTCCATGTTCAATGTCGCTGACTCCCTCCCCGAACTTCGATCCTATATCCTAGCTTATATGGCCTGCTCGTCGGATCCGTTCGAAACGCTTCTCGCAAGCGACCCTCTTCCCATTGCAGGCCACGCTTCGGTGGAAGAGGAGGAGCCCGTAGCCGATCACGCGGGCCCCCATATGGGGGGAGACCTCGTTCAAACCAGCTGGAACGATGCGATCACAACTATGGCTTACCTGCTCACAACGGCAAGAAACGTACCTCCGGACGCGTCCCTGGTGGGGGCGCTTGAGAAGCAACTGGGCATTCTTGAAAAAGCGGCCAAGCAGCATGCCCTCGACCTCGCTCCGCGCACCACCGAGGACATCGCCCATCGCGCGGCCGCGCTGCTCTCCAAGATTAAGGGAGCGCTAATAGAGCTGGAACTCTTAGACGACGCACTTTCACTGCTTTGCGACAGTATTGCCACTAGGATTAAGACGTTGCCGTCAGCAGCACTTCTTGGACCACTTGACGAAGCCGCAAATATCTTGGCTGCGGCGGAAGCAAACGGTACGATCGTCGCCGAGGACCTCGCCTCTTATCGGTCGCCTCCAAAAATGCCGCCGAAGCAGTTTATAACCTTCGCGCACTCGCTGTTGGACGCCATTGAAACGAACGCTCGAACCGCCCTTGAGGGATGCGACGACGCACTGGTGGCGCTCGCGGTGACGACGATGCCTAACGTGGTCAACGATCCCATCTCCGTAGAGTGTGTCGAGGATTACACCACGGCAATGGAGCCGGGCTCCGCGCCGCTGGCGCCGGAAGCGGAGGACATCGCCGCCCTCTCTGACAATTCGTTCTTCGATGACGAGGAGCCTTTCGAAATCCCGCTGCCGCCAGTCATAGAAACTGAAGCGGCCGACGACCCGGATGCAGCCCCCATAGACCCGTTCGTGGCCGACATACACGCCAAGGCCGCGGAACTTTTCACGCATCATGAGTGGGGGTTGGCTTATCATTTTGCCCGTGCTTCAGAACCAATGCTGTCACCCGGCGAGACACCAATCACATCTGACGAACTCAAGGTGATTGCGTTTGCGAAGGAAATGACCGGATCGAAATACGAACCGGAAGGCTTCAAGGACGCGCTCGAGGCGTGCGTCGTGATTGCGGAGAAAATCGCCCAGTCGAGCACGCCGTTAGACCGCGCGAGGCAGACCGCACTGTACGCGGCAATGGTACCGACGGCTCTTTTCAACCTCTCTGAGAGTTCGAAAGCCTTCAGCATTATCGAGCACCTTAATGGCAGCGGTCATTGCGCCGCGTTTTTTCGGTTGAAGGAAGTTCTGGACGAAAACCGGAAATCGAATTTTCCCCTTAGCCTGCAAAATATAGCGGCCGCGGGCGATGCGAAGGCGGATCGCTCTTACTTAGACGAGTGCCAAAAGAGGATTCTGGCAAAGATCGCGGCCTTCCAGGCCTCAAATTTTCGTTTCGCCCTCGGCCAGAAGATCAAGAAAGAGCTGCTGTCCAATCAAGGCGAAGTCACCTTGTTGGCAAGCGCGATGCAGTCACCGACCGCTGTCGATGCTGCCAATCGATTTTCGGAGGAATTCCCAGATCGTCAAAGGGTACTGCTGGCACTCGAGAAAATTGCCGAAGCGGTCGGCCATGGTCAGGTAATCGACGGCGCGGCGCGGGAGCGGCTCGTAGCCCTTCTCCTTGATCTCTCCAGCCTTTGTCAAGATTTGCGCGATGCGAAGCGTCAGGCGACCGATCTTCAGGCGCGCGCTAGCCGACGCACATTGGTGCGCCGTTTGATCGACGATCTGGCTGCCAGTATCGACCACTTCACGAGCCATCTCGAAGATGACGATAGCGATCGCTTGCTAGTAGCCGCCAACGGCTATGCCCGGGATGTGCTCGGCCGTTTGAGTGCCATTCTTCGCGGATCGACAGCGAGCGAGTTCGATCGTACGGCCGCAAATCTCGCACTGCATGTCCCCCTTCTATGGCTTCCGAACATGACTTGGAGCCATGCTTGGACACCCTCGCCTGCTGACAGTCCAAAACTGGTTAACGCTATCATCGACCTTCCCTTGCCGCGGTTGAACGGAACCGCCGACGAGTGCTTCAGAATAGTCGTCGAGCAGCGTTATCAAGAGGACGCTTTCCTCGCCGCCAAGGCGCTGCTGCAGTTCTGGCAGCATTTTGGCCTTGGCGAAGTGGAATACCTGGACCTCGAGGCTCGAGTTGCGACAACCGAAAGCCTCCGGCGCGGCCAGCTCGCCGCGCAGCAGGAGACCGTAGGCATGCTTCTCCACAAGGTGCGGCGCATGGCGCTTGGCGGCCTTAAAGTAACCGCCGACCTCGAAGAGAGCCTGCGGACTGTCACTGCAGCCCGTTCTGGCGACGACATTGCTTGGGACTTCATGCCAGAAGAAATCGATGGTGTCCGTATCACCGACGTCAACGCCGCCTTCGAGAGACTGAGCGATCTCGAACGGCAGGCACGCAAGCTTCTTGACGAAGGCAAGGCCGCCCTTGAAGGACAAATCACCAGCCTCTCGGCGACGGAGGTCTCTGATGGAGAACGCCAAGCATTGTCGAAATTGCTGGAGGCGGATGATCTGGCGACGCTGTCCGACTGGTTGGGCATGTTCGCTTCCGGAGCCACTCGTCGACCAGTGCTGGAAACGGGCGCAGCCAACAAGGATCTGGTCCGCTTCCGCTCTATCCTTCGCCAGATCAAGGGAGCCGACCTCGTTCAACTCGGTCAGATGCTGACGACCGGATCCGACAATGACATTTACGGCATTGCAGCGCTCGACGAGGATCAGCGCGAAGAGGCCGGTGAGGTACTCAAGACATGGCAGATATTTAAACGGGCAATCAAGTCTGGTTTAGGAGGGCCGCAACTGATCGCGACGTTACTGGGACTGGTGTCACAGCTGAGCTTCGACTGTTCCCTTGTGGAGATGAACAAGTCCAAAACCAAGAAGGGAAGTCTCCTCGTCATTGACGCCGTCGTCTCAATGTCATTCGATGGCCAGTCGAGCATACTTCCGGATTTCGGCAGTATGGTCGATAACTCTTGGCAAATCGCCGCCGCCACAAACACAGTCTCTAATAGCGAGATCATTTCGCTACCCGAAGGCGCGGAAAATCGCGGAACCCTTTTATTGTTTTTCGGATCGATGGCGACGGAGCGGCGCGAGCAGCTCAAGCTCGATTGCATTCGGATGCGGCGTAAAATCCTTGTCGTCGACGAAGTGATGCTCGCGACGGTCCTCACCATGCCGGAACGGCGGCGGCTGGCAATGTTCGAATTGGCACAGGCATCAACGGTCGCCAAACCCTACCAAGACTATGGCCGCTCGCAGGTGCCGCCCGAAATGTTCAAGGGCCGTGCGAAAGAACTCGCCGGCATAGTCGATCCTTTTGGGTCCTATATCGTCTATGGTGGTCGAAGGCTCGGCAAGACGGCGCTGTTGCGTCATCTGGAGCGCCGCGCCCCACCGCACGCGGAATTTGGTTACGTCGACCTCATGGATGCCTCATCGAAGTCGCTGTGGGAAAAGGCGGCCAGAGTTCTCGTGCCGATCTTTGGCGAAAAGCGTGTAGCGACGGCCGACGATTTCGAACAAGGGATCAAAGACTTTCTCTCCGGAGACGGCCGCCGTCGCGTACTTCTTATGCTTGACGAAGCCGACAATTTTGTACGCCAGGAAGCGCAGGAAACCGATCATCGCCATGTCCTGCGCCTGATCGCTTTGATGAACGAGACCAACCATCGATTCAAGTTCACCCTCTCCGGACTACATAATGTGTCGCGCATCACCAAGGCGGAAAATTCCCCGCTCGCGCAAATCTCTAGCGACCCGGTCCGTATCGGACCACTCGTTAACGGCGACGCCGGCGACGCCGAAGCACTCGTTAGGCTGCCACTGGCAGCGCTGGGCTATGAATTTGCAAACCGCGAAGACGTCTGGCGGATACTCAGCTTTGCAAATTACTATCCCATTCTTATTCAGGTGTTCTGCCAGGGTCTCCTAGACAACATCGAGGAACACCAGAAGTCCACCAACAAGCTCATATGGTCGATTCCCTCTACAATGGTCGACCGTGCTCTCGCCGATCCACGCATACGCAAAACCCTCTATGAAAGCTTCGAGAAGACCATCAAGCATATCGAGCAACGCTATGAGCTTTTGACTTACATCATTGCCGAGCGTGCCCTTATTGACGTCGAAGGAGGCAACGACGGCGACGGGATGACGACCAGCGAGGTGGCCGAACGCGCCACAAAGTACTGGCCAGAAGCCTTCCCCAAGGGTAGCGATCCGGCCGAGACTGACTACCTGCTCGACGAAATGGAGGGTTTCGGCATCCTTCGTCGCATCACGGGCACGAACAAGTGGGGTTTGCGCTCACGCATGCTACTAGACCTTATGGTCACCGACGAGGAGGATCTGCTCACTCGGATATACAGCTTCCAAGGACGCAAACCGGAGGACCATTTCGATCCCAAGAACGCGCGCTCGATTCTTCCGCTCTCCGGCCGATCCGATCACGAGCTCCGCATCTCACCTCTCACCGACGGACAGGAAGCCACACTGCTTGATCCGGACGTCAATCCCGCTACCGCCGTGGTCATCTTTGGTCCCGCAATCGCAAATGCCGATCAGGTCTATCTCGCGTTGAAGCGATCATCCAATCCGAAGGTCACTGTCGAGGTCAGAGGCTGGCGGGACTGCGGCGACCTTTTATCTGAAATCAAGCGTGTCCGGCAGGATGATCACCTGCTGGTGCTCATTGTCCCCCACACCACTGAATGGACACCAGACTGGGTTCGAAATGTCGCCAAACAGGCCAACGTTGTTCGAGGACGGGTTCGCCCGGTATTCGTAGGAACCTCGCACCACGCAGCCGTCTGGTCCGGTGCCTATCCATGGGGTTCGAAAGTGCCCCACCGAATCGAGATCACAACTCTCAAGCCTTGGTCGCGGTCTTATATCGCTGCCCGACTTGACGCGATAAATGGCTTGAAGCCAAAGACTATTGACCGAATCGTGGAGGTGACTGGTGGTTGGAATGATCCATGCCAAGCCGTTTTCGCTTCTGCGGCATCAGGAGCTGCGGTCGACAAAATGCTTCAGGAGCTCAGCACCCAGCAGAGCGGCGACATCTCCGAACGCTTCGGCATGCCTCCTGAGTTCTTCGCGATATTCTCAACGCTGGCCGATTACTGTGAAGGAGAGACGGCCGACAGCATTCTGTCACTTTTCGAGGATCGAGAACTGGCCTCCACTGCGATCCGGTTCGGTCTATTGATGGGCATCCTAACGACAACTGCGGCCGATCCAAACAGCGGTGCCAGCGAACGGTTTTCTATGAACGGTGTCGCAAAAACGCTGATCGTCGGAAAAAGGTAGGCGGTCGGCAATGGAATGGTGGCAACTTCCAGGCCCTGCCCGCTACATATCGACACTTGTCGACGCCCTTGTCCAGCATGGTGTCGCGCTCGCCGAATGCCCGCGTCCGTTACCGGGCGGGCTCGTAGCCGCAATTGCCTCAGCAGCCGAGCGCGACCATGTCGTTTCAACTGTCCAGGTGCCGGGGATGGATATATCGCCCAACGCTTCCATCGTCCACCACCTCGCCCGCGCGCTCGGTGCTAGCGGCCTATCGATCGGTTCAGTATCTGATTTCCTCGCACACCCAGATTTCTCAAACACTGTATTCATCATCGATGGCTTTCATAACAGCGCGATGCCGCAATGGAGCGCGCTTATTCGCGCGATTGTCTACGAGCGTCGTAACGCTGGGCACGAGAACGGTCCATATCTCTTGCTTATGACACCGCCCGGGTTGAGCAACGAGAATCTGCTCCGCCTTGCCGCTGGAACGCCGCGTCACAGGCAATTGGGTGTTGTATCGGCAACCGACACACAGGCTTTCGCGGGCGCACTCGGACTGACCGGGTCGTCGTCGTTGACAGGAAGCGTTAGATTGTCGACGGTGATAGAGATTGCCGCCTGGTCGCGCGAACTGCTTGAAGTCGCAACCCAGTGGAGCGAGGCTGAGCAACTTGCGCCGGCGACACGGGTTGCCGAGCTCGCGAGCCGACATACCTATCCGTTTCCTTCCTGGGGAAACGGCCTTGTCGATCTCTGGGGCGCTGCGGCGGTTCCCCACATCGTCGCAGCGGTGGCACATGGATTTGAGGCCGAGGTTCCGCGGCGGGTATGGGCCGCGCAGGTGAAGGCCGTACTGCCATGCCTTGACCTCATCCGCCGTTCTATCGTTTCTAAATATCTTCGTCGGCTTTCCGGTATGGCAAGTGCCCAAAATCCTTATAGGCGGAGGGGGACTAAGATGAAGGAGGTCACAGATCCTTGGAAACTTGAGTTTCTTGATCTACAGACCCTCCTTTCTGCGGTCCTCGGACCCGACGAGATCACTGGTCTGACCGCGCTTAGAGCCACCCGCAACAAGCTGGCCCATGGCACAAGCCTCACTGTTGAGGAGATTGCCGCAGTAGATACCTGGTGGGTTAAACTCAACGAACGGTTTCCACCGCTTGTACCCGGTTGGCAGTGGCCGCGCACGGGTCAGAAGCTCATACTCACGATCGGTCCCCCGCAGGCGGGAAAATCCACATGGGCGACAGGCCAGGACGCTATCGTCATTCCATCACTTGGCGCCTCAACGCTGACTATGGCCGATCACGAGCGAGACACTAGGATACGCACCGCCCTCGAGAAGGGCACCAGTGTCATCATCGACGACCGGCACCTGTTGATCGGCGGGCGTCTCGATCTGGTTGGGCTTGCCCCGCGCGACATTGATGTAGAATACGTCGTCCTGGACCGGTCCATCGAAGAAAAGGTGGCTGGTCTTGAAACACACGCTGAGGCCAGGGTCCGCAAGGCCCACGAGCAGTTTCAGTCCAACCTTTCAGATCACCTCTCCGGCGACGGCCAAGTCAATGTCGTTGTACGAGATTTGAGATCGGCCAAGTGACGAAAGGCATCAGCGCCACCCACCTTCGTGCACATAGCATCCCAATGATGTCGAGAGCCTAAGGCGTAGCCGCAACGATCGACCTGCAGATAAATGCCCTATGAAAGGTGAATTGTTGCGAAATGTGCACAAGAATTTCGCGCCGTCGGGCAAGTCACCTGTGCTCGTACCTCGAATAAGTGCCGCCATGATGGTGGGCAGGTCCGCATTCCAAAGGTGTGGGGGAACCTCTTCGTGAGGAAGTTGACCCAGAGGCCGAAGGCTAGCTCGCTAGTAATGTAGTCAGACAAGCCGACTGACCCTTGTCTACTCGCCGCGATCGTAATTGGCTGCGTCGAGGCCCAGTGTCCCCACAGGTACGTAATAAGGTCGATTCCGGAGGGCTGATACGGCTAGGGCCCTCGCCCTTAGATTCGCTTGAGCTTTTGCTTACAGGCTTAACCACGCGGTGACCAGTCGAGCCGGACTCGCGTTGTTTCACCGAACCGCAGCGTCCATTGAGGCTGACGAGGCGAGATCAGGTCTCTTTGGCCGGAATGGGTATTATTTTTATACGAATAGTATCTTGACGGGTAAGGTTATTTTACTGTATATGGTATCTATTCCCATCAACATATTGCATCGGCAACCACGAGGTTTGCCGGAGGAGACCTTTATGCCTGCTTTTATGACGTTCTTCCCCCTTGGAAATGCCGACACGACGTTGCTACGCCTTGCTAACAACGACCTCGTTTTGCTGGACTACGCCAACATGCGTGGCGGTCAATCCGACGATCCCCGCATCGATCTTCCGAAGGCACTTCTTGACGAACTCGACGACGCCGGCCGCAGCTCTTTTCGCGTTGTCGCCTTTACCCATCTCGACGACGACCACATCTGTGGAGCGTCCGAATTCTTCTGGTTTGACTACGCGCGTATCCATCAGGGCCCCGGCCGGGTAAAGATCGATGAGCTCTGGGTGCCTGCCGCAGCCATCATTGAGACCGATCTTGAGGGTGATGCCTGGACTATCCGCCAGGAGGCACGCCACAGGCTGAAAAATGGCTACGGCGTCAAAGTGTTTTCCCGCCCCGCTAATCTTCAAGCCTATCTTGCTGATTGGGGTTTGACGACAGAAGATCGTAAAGATTGCATCGTCGACGCCGGTTGCCTAGTCCCCGGTTTCTCGAAGTTCGATTCCGGCGGTGCCGAATTCTTTGTCCACAGTCCTTTCGCGTGGCGGACAGACAACGGTCTCGAAGATCGCAACGAAGGTTCGATCGTGGTTCAGATGACGGTGCGTGAGGGCGGCAATGAAAGTTACGCGCTTCTCGGTGCCGATATCAATCACGAGACCTTGGCGCAGATCGTCCAAACCAGCCGCAAGCATGGAAACACCGATCGTCTTCACTGGGACGTCCTCAAGCTCTTCCATCATTGCTCCTACAAATCACTGTCAGCGGAAAAGGGGACGGACGTCACCGAACCTGTTCCCGATGTGAAATGGCTCTTTGAAACGCTGGCCCGCGAGAAAGAGATCATCATCTCGCCGAGTTGGCCGATCCCGGAAAAAGGTAGCGCTGACGACCTGGATCCGCAGCCGCCTCATCGCCAGGCCGCAAATTACTACAAACGGATCATCAAGGACTCGAATGGCCAGTTCAAGGTGACGATGGAAACACCCACACGCAACAATCCGAAGCCGATAAAGCTCAAGATCACCGGGGCAGGCGTTGCCGTTGTCATCACCGGGGCAGCGTCTATCGCAACCCAGGCCGCAGCTAGCCCTACACGTGCAGGATAACCGCGATGTTCCAGCCGCCTGAAAGCACCATTATCGAGGCCGGAGCGCTCCAGGTTCCCCTTGCTCGGCGTATTGCTACCTACATTCAGTCTGCTTGCGAGGGGATTGCTACCCTTCGCGAGTGCCGTTTTGTCGCCAACACCGGCGTTGAGATCGTCAGCTTCGACTTGGTCGTCGAGCTGCCCCAGCGCCCGATATACCCCATTCAGCCTGTAGAGACCGTGTCCGTCTGCTTGTCAGCCAATTGCGACCTCGGGCCAGCTGTTCTCGTCGCCCGTTCGGACTTCCCGGATACACCACATCAAACGCTGATGCCGAGCGGCTATCCGTCCGGTTTGTGCATCGATGATCGACCGTGGTCGGATGTGCGCGCAGGCTACGGCGCAGCCGAACTGTTGTCTCGTATCCAGGCTTGGTTTGCCAAAGCCGGACAAGGCGAACTGCATGGCAATGACCAGCCATTCGATCCCTTCTTCGCTTACGAGGGTGGCCATCAGATCATCATGTCCTGCAGTGGTGAGGACGCGCTCAGTCAGGGAAATCCCCTTGTCCTCATCGCGCCCGACGGCCAGGCACGTTATCTGTTCGCTCTCTCTGAAACCGTCCATGCCAACCCGGCTGCCCTCCGTGCTCATGTGTTGACGATCGACGTGGCACCGCAGTCAATGCGGCGCATCCGTTTCGCCCCAAGAACGCTAGGCGAACTCACGGTCCTACTCCGCGAAAGAGAGGTCGACGTCGATCTCGCTCTGCGCAACTCGATATTGGAATGGCACGCCCACAACAAGAACATTGATACCCATGTCTGGCTTACCTGCCTGATTCTGCGCCTGCCGCAGATTCACCCTTTGACCGGAGAAATCGGACCAACCGGGCGGATGGCTTTTCTGTGTGACGCAAGCCCCGGCGATATCGGCACGCGGCTGGGGCTTCTCAATGAGAACGACAGTGGAGAGGCTCCCTCATTGCGCTACGTCTTGACGTTCAAGCCAACCGTCGAAGACCCTAGCGCCCTTGATACTCCGATCTACTATGCACCCATCCATCCGCATTTCGACGGCGAGAGGGCCGCCGCTATGGCAGGCCGCGCGTCGGCCGACAATCGGCGCATCGTGATGGCCGGAGCCGGTTCGCTCGGGTCAACGGTCGCAGAAAGCCTCGTCCGGGAAGGGCTGTTCTCTTGGTCCCTGGTCGACGATGACGTGTTCCTCCCACACAATATCGCGCGCCACAGCCTGACGACCGCCGATCTCGCGAGATCAAAGGCCGATATGTTGCTTCGAAGGCTTCGCGCGATCCGCGGGGACGCGGTCGGTGCTGCGCTCGTTGAGGATATTCTGGCACCGGACGCGGGCCGCGCCGCTCTGGACGAAATGCTGACGAATACGGACCTGATTTTCGACGCATCAGCTTCGGTCCCGGTCTCGCGCCGGCTCGCGGATCACAGTTCGCCCGCGCGTCGTGTCTGCGCCTTTTTTACGCCAAGTGGTCGGTCTGCGGTTTTGATGATCGAGGCGGCCGATCGCTCGTGCAATTTGCGCCATTTGGAGGCCGCCTACCTAGCTGCGCTTGCCGACGATACCTGCCTAACCGACCATCTCAAAGCCGCCGGCCAATTGCGGTATACAGGAGCCTGCCGGGCATTGACCAACCGTATTCCCGCATCTGCGATCGCAGTACTAAGTGGCTCGATCGCTCATGCGATCTCGTCCAATATCGCAGATGCTTCAGCGGTCTTGAAAATCTGGTCGATGGACGATGAGGGCAGTACTCGCTGCATTGATATAACGACTGATGTGGATCGGTTCGAGGTCGGCGGATGGACGGTCTTTCTGCCCCGTTCGCTGCATCTGCGCCTGAAACAAGAGCGGGCGGCATGTCTACCAAACGAGCATGGCGGATCGCTGATGGGGCTGATCGATGACACAGCGAAATTGATCACCATCGTTCAAGCGCTCGACGCACCGCCAGACAGCATCGCTACTCCGAGCACGTTCGTAAGGGGTACACGTGGGCTGCGGCATGCGATAGAAACAATGCGTACCCGCTGCGCCCATCAGATCAACTATATCGGGGAATGGCATTCCCACCCGCGAGGTGTAAGCGCCTCTCCCAGCGAAACCGATCTAAAGCAGATCGCTGATCTCGCCCGGATCCTCAACCTCGAGGGCATGCCAGCGGTTTCGCTGATCGTGAGCGACAGGCAGACGCGTGTTCTGATCGGTGAAAGCCAATGACGACATCCCTGCCCCGCCTAGGCCTTGCACTTTCTGGAGGTGGTCTTCGGGCCGCGGCATTTCATCTTGGCGTGCTCCGGTATCTTGCCGAGCGGTCGTTGCTGGAACAGGTGAATCAGATTTCGACGGTATCGGGTGGCAGCCTCATCGTCGGCGGCATTTTTGCCCAGTCCGATGGCAGCTGGCCAACTTCGGTTCGGTTCCTCGACGCGATTTTTCCGTCACTGCGTGCCACACTTGTGTCCAGTGACCTCTTCAGTTTGCGCGCGCTGGGGATCGGCAACATCTTTTGCTCAAGTAAAGATATTCTTTTCGACCGCGCCCGCATCCTGTCGCGCCAGCTCCAACACCACTGGGGCATACAATTGCGACTTTGCGACCTTCCTGTCTCGCCCATCTGGCATATCAACGCAACGTCCTTCGAGACCGGAAAAAATTGGCGTTTTTCCCGTGAAAGTATGGGCGACTGGCGTTTCGGGACCTATTTCGAGCCTAAAGTCACCGTAGCGGACGCGATTGCAGCGTCGGCAGCCGTCCCATACGTAATAGGAGCTTTGAAACTCGAACTGCCTTCACAGGGTTGGTGGCACACAGATCCTGCGACCAAGGAGCCGCTGCGAAAAATATCACCGGGCTTGCAAAAGGTAAGGCTTTGGGACGGGGGTGCTTACGAGAACCTGGCTCTCGAACCGCTGTTCAAGCCAGCAGAGGGCCTCAAGGGATCTGACGTGCTGATCTGTGCCGACGCTTCCGCACCGCTCGGTCGTCCCACCGACGTACTTTCGAGCCTCTTGAAAGGACAACTTGCTGGTCCAAGACTGTTTGACATTGCCTCCGACCAGATCCGATCCCTGCGCTCACGTATGCTGGTGGGCGCAATCCAGCGAGGCGAAATCAAGGGCTTCCTTTTGCGCCTAGGATCGTCAGCTCGTCAGTTCGGCTTTAGCGCACCGAAAGCGAGTGAGTACCTGTCCGACGACGAAAGCCAGACAAGCCTGGCTTATCCGACGAATCTTACACGTATGCCAGAAGACCTCTTCGACCTGATCGCGCGCCACGGCTACGAGGTCGCGGCTATGACTATAGAAAGGCATGGCGATCACATCCTGTTCGGGCCCAAAGCAGTCGCGGATGAGCGGATTGCTATGTGAACCCCTGCCGCGTCTGTCCTTGAATACAATACGAACAAGTTCTCTCTATAGACCGAGAGCAATTCAACTTCAAGGACGTTGCGGCATCCTCATACATCGAACCTAACCCCAGGCTCGGCGGGGACATTAGGCGCACATTCCCCCACCGTTGGAAGCATCCCCGGAGCTCGAACCGTATCCCACTCTGCAGTTCGTAGCCTTGTAGGCCGCTCCGGAGGTTTGAGCTAGCAACGAATATTATGATGCGCCATGTGTCAATCGATAGACAGCGCGGCGCTCTGAATTGCAGCAGCCCGGCGTGATTGAAAGGGCTGCATTAGCCCCCCCCTACGCTTACATCGTACCCCATGCCCGAAACCTCCCCCTGCCCGTCATCTCGCGCAAATCCAGCTCCTCGACGATCCGTAGCGCCGCCCGCGGGGTAACACCAAGTTCCTTGGCGATCATCCCGGCCGACACCAATGGTTTTGCCATCACGAGCTCGATCATCTGCGGCAGTTTGGACGACGTCCGTCGTCCGACCAGCTTGCGTTCCATCATGGTTTTCGCGAGCGCCAGCCGATAGTGCTCTTTAAGCCCGAGCTCTGCCGCCGCCAACAATCCCTGGGCAACTGCCAGCAGTCGCGTTTCCCGGTCGCGATGTCGACGGCGATCAACCGGAATGGTTTTCAGGCCAAGATTGATGGCTGCCAGATGATTTTGCGTGGTGATTCCGGCCTGACGCAGGATCGACGCGGCCAGTAGCCGCCCCAGCCAGGGTGCATGTTGAAGTACGGAAAGTTCATCCCAGGCATCAAGGGCGATGATCGCCTGCAGCACCGGCGGCAAATTTTCGGCCTCCCTCACCACGCCGTGCCATTCGTCCAGCCGCTCCTCCTCATCCCAGTCGAGATCATAGATCATCGGATTTTTTTCACCGGCGCGGCCGACCCCCGATTGGCCGGGACGCTTTGCGTTCTCAATGGCGGCGTCAGAGCGGGCGAGCAACGCGTCGATGGCAGCGAATTCCTCCGCAAGCGCGCCAGCTTCATCATCGGTGCCCTCCCCTGCTCCGTTCCCAGTGTCTGGCACAGCGTCGCCCCCAGCCGCGACCGATGTCCTGTTGTCCAAAGATGCTGCAGGCAACGCCTGCCCGGGCCATGCCCGGGCCTGCCGGAGGTTGCGAAGACCTTCGGTGGACAGAGCCCAGCCGGCTGGCTGCGCGACGATGCGTCGGCGCGTGCGCAAAACGTCGCGGGCGATGGTCAGCTCGTGGGTCGGTGTGCGGATATCTTTGGTCGCGTCATGGAGAACGAGGTCTTCGATGTGGACCAGTTCCCCGCCGATCCACAGCGAGGCGCAGGCATCGGTGAAGTGAGAGCGTTCGATAAAGCCCTCGCCGGCCGGCGAGCGGACAATGCGCTCGTCAAGGCGGGACAATGTGGAGGCCACGTGTGGGTTTTAGTTTAATTTTTCAACTCGGAAATTGTCATACGGACGTAAGGGTTAGGCGATAAATTTCAGTAGATTTTTCGCTAAGGATTTCAGCGAGGTCTGCCCATGCCAAAGCAATTGCATGATCAGGGATTGCCGGCGACACGCGCGATCTCAGATGAGCATTGGTCAGTCGCGCTCCGCATGGCCCGCGAACTGGACAAGATCCTTGATGGCATCGGGCCGAAGCAGGTGGCCGTTTCGCGCGCGGCGGCCGAGTTGCGGCTAACGCGGCGACAAATCTACAATCTCCTCGTCCGCTATCGCATGGACAGGAAGGTGACAGCCTTACTCCCGCGCACCGCAAAAAGCCGCCGCAAGCGGCTGTCAGAAAAACTTGAAGCAATCATAGCGACAACACTGCGCGAGCAATGGCTGACACTGGAAGCTCCGCCCCTTGCCCCGGTCGTGGCTGAAATCCGCGCTCGTTGCGAGGAAGCCGGGCTGACCTTGCCGTCATACGTTACGGTTGCCCGACGTATCCCGATGCTGTTTAGCGCTGAAGAGATCGCCAAGAAACGGTCAGCCAATCCGAAACACCTGCTCCGGCTGAGGCCACGACCAGGATATATTCACGCAACTCACCCGCTCGACGTCTGTCAGATCGATCACACTCCGGCTGATATCAATTTCGTGGAGGTCGTTGACGGAACTGGCGTGTTTGTGGGTCGGCCTTATCTCACGATCGTGACCGATGTGGCATCACGCGTTATTTTAGGTTTCTGCCTGACTTTGGAGAAACCATCTGTTCTGTCGGTCGGACTTTGCCTTGCCCATGCGATGTGCGCGAAGGACGAATGGCTTGCCAACCGTAGCCTTGCTCATGCCTGGTCGACATTTGGCAGGCCTCGGGTACTCGTCACCGACTCGGCGATGGAATTCAAGGGGCACGCTTTCCAGCGTGGCTGCGACGATTATGGCATCCGCATTCGATATCGTGACCGCGGAAGAGTGCATCAAGGCGGCGTGGTCGAACGACTGCTGGGCAAACTCAACGCTATCCTCGCCACCTATCGCGGTTCGACCGGAAGGTCTGTGGTTGATCGCGATGAATATCCCTCGGAACGGCGCGCCTGTCTCGGATTCGCGGACCTGGAGCGGTGCGTTGCGCTGGCCATCCTCGATCACAACCGGCAGGAAAACACCAAGACACTGAATGTGCCGAATACGGAGTGGCAGCGCAACAACGCAGCTTTACCGCGCTTCAATGACGATCCACACACCGTTCTATTGTCGTTTCTGCCGGGTACGGAAAGAAGATTGTCGCCGCAGGGGATCAGCATGTTTGCCGTACATTATTACGCGTCATGGCTTGGCGGCCTCATTCCGCAGCGCGACCGGCTGGGAAAGCTGGAAGTAAGATATGACCCTCGAGACATCAGCCATATCTATGTCCGGGATCCGGAAGGCAGACACTTCCGACCCGTCGAACGGCGCGATGGCAGGCTTACGTCGCTGACGCTATGGGAACATGAGGCTGAGCGCGCCCGCCGGCGCGATGCAAACCATCGCTCAAGTGTTGCAAGGGTGGAGTTTCGCCGCGAAATCGCTGCTATCGTCGGGACTGCGAAACAACCCAGACGCCAGTTGCGAACTGCTGTCCGCGGTATCCACGCGGGCGCGTCGCAGAAGCCTTATGCGGCTATGCAGGAACAGGCGCGCGTTGCCTCACCTCATCCCACCCGTCAGAAAAGCCGACTACCGGTCGAAGACTGGTAGCATGGCATGTCGGACCATCTGCTCGACCATGTCCGATCCTACCTTGAACGCGACCAGGATGAGCGGATCGCCTACATCCGTGCCCCACGATGGATCGGACATCAGGTTGCTCAAGACAGCCATATACGGCTCACCGAGCTACTCTCAAGACCGCCGTCATTACGAACCCAGGGCCTGATGCTGGTCGGCCCCTATGCCAATGGCAAGACGATGATTGCGGAGCGGTTTGCCGTCGAACACCTGCGAACATCTGTCCAGCAGAAGCTTTGGATGGTCCAGACGCGAGAGGGCGCGGGCCTTGGCCATTTCTACGCGAGCATTCTCCAGGCGCTCCACGCTCCTGGGGGCGACATTTGGAATGTCAGCCGCAAGGCGGAACAGCTGGATCACTTGCTGGCAAATCTCAAGCCAAAGGTGTTGATCTTCGACGAGTTTCACAACGCATTGCGCGGACGGGCGCGCGACATCGAGGCGATTTTTGCATTCCTGCGACGAATCGGCCGTCAGTATGACATCGCCCCGGTTCTGATCGGGGACGTATCCGTCTACGACTTCCTCAACGCCACCAGCGAGATGGCAAGCCGTTTTGATCTGGTCGCAGTCCCGCGATGGCAATACGATGAGCCCTATCTGATGTTGCTCGATAGCCTTGAAGCAGCGTTGCCACTTGCCAGGATCTCGGATCTGTCCAGCGAGCCGTCGGCGCGGCTTATCTTCAGGTTATCGGAAGGTTTGATAGGCGAGACCGTCACCATCGTCACAAGAGCGGCCGTCGCGGCGGTACAATCCGGAGCCGAACGTATCACCAAGGCGGGCATCGTCGAACTGCGGCACATACCAATATCGCAGCGGCGCCTACCGGCTTTACGGGACAACCTGTTATGACGATGGGCGATGCTGGTATCCCGACAATCAGCATACAACGGAGATACCGTCACGTCGTTTCCGACCAGTGGCCCATCGACGTCTTACCGCAAACCGACGAATTGCTGTCGAGCTGGCTGCACCGCCTTGCTTATGCCAACGGTGTTGCACCACGTGGATTCGCCCGCGTCTTCGGACTTGGATCTGGCATGTGGTCACCAGCCATCGATTTCAGACCCTCGAGCGACATCGAAAACCTGCTTCGCGCAAATGCCGGTGTATCCCACGCTCAGATCGTGGCAATGACCCTGGCAAGTGGCATCCCGACGGAGCTCTTGCTGCCGTTACGAAACAGCGGTCGGCGCGGGACTTCAACCTGGTTGCAGTACTGCCCCCAATGCCTGGCTGGCGATGAGCATCCATATTTTCGCCGCAGCTGGCGTTTGGCGACCAAAGTATCTTGCCGCCACCACCGCTGCGGCTTGCGCGACCGGTGCCCATCCTGCCAAAGACGTATCGAAGCCTACGGTCAAAGCAAGCTTGTTCCCCAGCATTTTTGCGTCCACTGCGGTTTCGATTTGCGCAAGGCGTCAAAGGTCATCATCAGCGTTGCAGCGCACCTGGTGGATTATCGCATTGATCAGATGTGCCGCGGGGCGAGTGTCACTCCAGAACATCAGCGCGTTTTCCTTGCACGATTGCTGCAAATCCCCACGCTGGTGATGACCCACACTTCCGGCTCGCTGCTCAACTTTTCCAGCTCGACGCGAATCCGATGCTTCGAAAAGTTTGCAGATCGCGTTTGCGTACGAATAATGCGTGATGACGATAGTGCTGTCTGGCCAAGCCCCTATAGGGCCGAATCTGCTGGAAATCGTCGAGCAAATACCCTAGTTTAAAGCTTACAGTGCGTGCTGCGTGCGCTGCGGGCTTCCCCCGAAATTGACGGATACTTCGATCAACCTCTCACAAGGAGCGCGAACCCATGTCTTCGACATTTTCTCAGGGCCGCATTCAATCCACTCTCCGTCAGTTCCTCGATAATGAAGCATCGGGGGGCATCATCCTGATGGCAGTTGCTGCTCTGGCAATTGCCACGGCGAACTCGCCGTTGGCAGAGAGCTACTTCCATGTGCTGCACGTCTATGTCGGCCCGCTGAGCATCCAGCACTGGATCAACGACGCCTTGATGGCCGTCTTCTTCCTGCTGGTTGGCCTGGAGATCAAACGCGAGATGCTCGACGGCCAGCTTTCAAGCTGGAGCCGGCGCGTCTTGCCAGGCGCGGCTGCTGCAGGAGGCATGCTGTTTCCGGCACTGTTTTACCTCTACTTCAACTGGAGCGACCCGACAGCTATCCGTGGCTGGGCAATCCCGACTGCGACCGATATCGCCTTCGCTCTTGGGGTCCTTTCCCTTTTCGGTAATCGTGTTCCCGCATCGCTGAAGATATTTCTGGCGGCGCTGGCCATCATCGACGATCTCGGCGCCGTTGTGGTTATCGCTCTCTTCTATACTGCGGAACTGAACCTGCTCGCATTGGCTGGCGCGGGCCTCGTCGTTGGAAATCTGATCATCTTCAATCGCATGGGCGTGAAGGCCCTCTGGCCCTATCTCGCCCTCGGCGCGGTCCTGTGGGTGTTGGTTTTCGCATCAGGCGTGCATGCCACCCTTGCAGGTGTCTTGCTGGCGTTGACGATACCGCTGAAGCTGACGCCGGGGACGCCGGAGGCCACACACGATGAATCACCTCTGCACAGGTTCGAACACTTGCTGCACAAGCCGGTCGCCTTCGCGATCGTGCCGATCTTCGGCTTTGCCAACGCAGGTGTTTCGTTTGCCGGTTTATCGATGTCGGTCTTCGAAGAGCCGCTCACAATGGGCGTAGCGGCCGGCCTGTTGCTCGGAAAGCTGGTCGGCGTTCTGGGAACAGTGGTCGTTCTGGTAAGACTGGGCCTAGCCGATCTTCCAGCGAGCGCCAGTTGGGGTCAGATGACCGGCGTGGCCCTGCTGTGTGGAATCGGGTTTACGATGTCCCTTTTCATTGGCCTGCTGGCCTTCAGCGATCCAGTTGTACAGGATCACGTCAAGATCGGGATCCTGATGGGGTCGCTTGTGTCCGGTCTTTTGGGTGCGGTCTTTTTGACCGTCTCGGGCCGGCGAGCGAGGCGTGCGGTCTGAGTTGCTATTACTCTCCCGCGACCTTCTCCGACCTCCGCACCCCCCAAATATGTGCTGAGATAAATCGGTATCACTTAAAAAACTGCGTTCAGGTCGAAGATGTGGCCACCGTGCCAAGCAATCCCGCTCACCATGGTGAGTGGGATTGACATTATTCGGATCAATTGGCTATTGAAGTCACAACGGTAATGGATTCTGCCGGGCATTACGCCGAACCGCTTCCCCGATGAAGCTGATGACTCCTACTCAACGCGCAACACGCGAAGGAGTAGAGTCGTGCCTAGAATTCTGTACCTGTCCTCCAAGACGAAATGTGACCGTGCGGGAGCGTCCATCTGATGGCGTTTTCTGCATTTTTCGGACTTCGTATCGCCCAGGTCCGTAGCCTCGCGAAATGGATCGTGATCGTCGTACCGATGGCTGCTGCCGTCGGCTCGCTCGTAGCCCTGTTTCTCTGGAGCCTTGACCGGGCAACGGAGCTTCGTTTCGAATTTCCCTGGTTGATTTACGGCATGCCTGTCGCAGGTTTTGCGATGGTCTGGGCCTACCAGAAATTCGGTAAATCGGCGGAGGGTGGCAACAACCTCATCGTCGACCAGATCCATGAGCCGGGCGGCGGCGTGCCGCTGCGCATGGCGCCCTTCATCCTCGTCACCACCGTACTTACCCACCTCGTCGGCGGCTCGGCCGGTCGCGAGGGAACCGCGGTCCAACTCGGCGGCAGCCTGGCCAGCGCTTTTGGCAAGATGTTCAAGCTGACGCCGGGCGATGCGCGCATTCTGCTAATGGCCGGCATTGCTGCAGGCTTCGGTGCGGTGTTTGGAACACCCATTGCCGGCGCGATCTTCGCGCTCGAAGTCCTGACCATTGGCCGGATGCAGTATGAGGCCCTGTTGCCGGCTTTGCTGGCTGCCGTCGTTGCCGACTGGACCTGCCATGCATGGGGCATCGGCCACACCCACTACGCAATTGCCTATCTCGGCGGCGTTGGAGAAGCGGTCGGTTTCCACCTCGATGCCCTCCTCCTGCTCAAAGTGGTCACTGCCGGTTTGGCTTTTGGCCTGGCGGCCCATTTCTTCGCCGAACTTTCCCACCTCGCGTCGTCCGCCTACAAGGCGATCCTGCCTTATGCGCCGCTGCGTCCGGTACTCGCCAGCGCCATATTGCTGGGCCTCGTCTACCTCCTCGGTACGCGGGAATATCTCGGTCTGGGTGTCTGGTCCCCCAATCCCGACGACGCGACGATCCTAGGCTTTTTCCGTCCCAATCACGTGGATTACTGGAGCTGGGCCTGGAAGGCGCTGTTCACGATCGTCACATTAAACGCCGGTTTCAAGGGCGGCGAGGTCACACCGCTGTTCTTCATCGGCGCAGGTCTCGGCAGTGCGCTGGCCGGTGTTCTCGGCGCACCGGTCGATCTTTTTGCGGCACTTGGCTTCGTGGCCGTCTTCGCCGGCGCCACTAATACGCCGCTGGCTTGCATGATCATGGGGATTGAGCTCTTCGGCGCCACCCATTCGGTCTACCTCGCTGTCGCCTGCTTCGTTGCCTATCTGTGCAGTGGCCATTCCAGCATCTACCTGTCGCAGCGCGTCGGCGTTCCGAAAACCGCTGCCGCCAACGATATTCCTCCCGACATCTCGGTTCGCCACATGCGTGACATGCGGACTCAGAGCCTCGGCGAAATCGTCGGAAAGGTCCGTCTCCGGTCGATCGCCACAACCGCAACACTCAACGAAAGGCCCATCATCGTGAAGCAACACAAGCTGCATTCTACCGAAATTGGCATGGTCCGTATCTACATGAAGCCGCGTGAGAAGACGCCCGGCAAGGGCGGTTGGTTCGGATCGAAGCCTCTTTACCGGGAATTGGTCGTGCAGGCGAAGTCGGCCGGCATCAAGAATGCCGTCGCGCACCATACGCATTTTGGCTATTCGAACAGCGGTAAGCTTCAGGACGAGGGCTTCGAGATCCCCAATCCGGATCTGACTATGTGCGTCGAGATGATTGCATCACGCGACCAGCTCGAAGAGTTCTGCCGGACCCATGGCGCGGTCCTGAAACACAAGGTGATCGTCTACAAGCACCTGGAACAGTGGGATGTCGTCCATCACGACGTCGAAACGGCAGAAGCGCTCAAAGTCACGACATCCTGAAGGAGGCGCGATCTTGGTTTATCTGATCGTTTCCTTGGCGCAGGTATCGGTGGTGTTTTCCGGCACGCCGTCAACATGGGAGCGGCGCGCCTGTTCGGCTTCGGCTTTCCCTACGGCACACTCACCGTCAATGTTGTCGGCTCCGTCGTCATGGGCCTGCTCACGGAATTTTTCGTGTTTCGCTCAGGCCTGCCACAGGAGTTGCGCCTGTTCCTGACCACCGGGTTGCTCGGCGGGTTCACCACCTTCTCGACCTTTTCGCTGGATGCCGTGACGCTGTGGGAACGCGGGCAATGGGGTGTTGCTGCCGGATATGTCGCTCTTTCGCTGGTCCTGTCGATGGCGGGACTTTTTGTCGGCCTCATGCTGATCCGGATGGCCGGACATGGACAAGCCGCATGAAAATCTTCCTTACAAGCTGGACGTTCTGGGCCCTCCTTTCGGCCGGCTTTGCAGCCCTGACGGCGATCTTCGCCAAGATCGGCGTCGAAAACGTCAATTCCGACTTCGCCACCTTCATTCGCACCATCGTCATCCTGCTGGCCGCTGGCGCGATGGTCTATATCACCGGAAATTGGCAGGAGCCGTCGACGGTCTCGACCAGAAGCTGGCTATTTCTTGTACTTTCCGGTTTTGCCACGGGCGCATCCTGGATTTGCTACTTCCGGGCGCTGAAGCTTGGTGACGCCGCCCGCGTCGCGCCGATCGACAAGCTGTCCGTGGTGTTCGTGTCCATTTTCGCTGTGCTGCTTCTCGGTGAGCGCCTGACGCTCCCGAACTGGCTCGGTGTCGTGATGATCGCGGGAGGCGCCGTTCTCGTCGCCTACAGGGCTTAAGACCGTCAAAAAACTTCAAGGGGGAGGAATGCACGATGTTGAAGGTGTCGTTTTGCATTTAATCGTGAGATTCCAGTCCTAACAGTTTCAGTAAGATAGCCCGGCACTTAATTTGAGACTTGGCATTTAATTTGAGACTCTGGCTTCTGTTTGGCACTTAATGTGAGATTCGCCGCCAGGAAAATATGGCTGTTTACGGCCACGCCTCAATGGAATTGCGAGAGACCGATTGTCGTCAATGGCCTTGCAGCCATGTGATTACAGACACATGCCGCTACCACTGGTCATCAAAGCCCGTCGTGCTGCTTCGACGTGGCTGCAATTCTGTCCTGCGTGCCTCGGTTCTGATCAGCCCCCATATTTTTCGGAGGCGATGGCGACACTCGACTAGAATCTCCTGCTTTATCCACGGGTGCGGATTACGCGACCGTTGCCCATCGTGCCACCGCGGAATTACTGCCTTCGCTCAGCCACGGCTTGTCGGCCAGCATGTCTGCACCTCTTGCGCTTATGACCTGCGGCGGGCGTCCAAGGTGCCGGTGACAATTGAAGCGCAATACTTTGAACAGATAATCAATCGTTCTATCGGTACAGTGGCGAATATCCTTGCGACGAACAATCCGCCGAAATGGCCTTGGCGACGAGATTTGATCGCAGTTCTACCGACTCGGTTTCCAGCCGGATACGCTTGTTCGAGCGCTTCATTCCCGACGACGCCTATCTGGATGAGGGCTTCGTCCTTCCCATTCGGCGGTCAAAGCGGATTATGAAAGATAAAATCGAACCGGCCCGTCAAACTGCAGCTCGCTGATCGTCGTGGTGGCATTCGCCTCTTCTGAGGCTGGCGCCTATTCTCCAAAATTAGGCGGAGAATAGGCGTGCAATCTCCGCACATCTTTTGTGCCAGCCTCCGCATCCCGCGATATCAGGATAAAGCGTCGCGCTCGCCGACAAGCTCTTCTATCGTTTTGTCCAGCATACTTTTCTGAAACCCGTCCAGATCGAGACCTTCAACGACGCTATAGTCACCGTCCTTGCACATCACAGGTACGCCACACACAAGCCCTTCCGGTATGCCATACTGCCCCTGCGATATAACAGCCATCGATGTCCAGCGCCCATCAGTACCACGCATCCAATCACGCATCTGATCGATCGCTGCATTGGCGGCAGATGCTGCAGAGGACGCGCCGCGCGCCTCTATGATCGTAGTGCCCCGCCTTGCGACCTCAGGGATCAGCACCTCCTTGTACCAATGGTCGTCGCCGATGGTGTCCGGCAGGGGCCTGCCGGCAGCCGTTGCGTAGGTCCAGTCGGCAAACATGGTCGGCGAGTGATTGCCCCAGATCACGAGCTTATCGATGTCGCCGACGCCACAGCCGACCTTGCGCGCCAGTTGAGTCAAAGCCCTATTGTGATCAAGCCGGATCATCGAGCTGACCTGCCTTGGGTTAAAGTCCGGCGCATTGGCGATCAGGATGGAAGCGTTGGTGTTGGCCGGATTGCCAACGACCAAAATTCTAGCTTGTCGTCCGGCGACCTCGTTGATCGCCCTCCCCTGCACCTTAAAGATCTCTGCATTCGCTGCAAGCAGGTCTCGCCGTTCCATTCCCTTTGACCGCGGCCGGGACCCGACCAAAAACGCTGCGTCGACACCGTCAAACGCTTGCCGAGGATCGTCGGTCGTGACGATGCTGTGTAGCAGCGGAAAAGCGCAGTCCTCCAGTTCCATGACGACGCCGCGAACGGCGTCCTGGGCTTGAGGCAAATCGAGCAGCCGCAGTTCGATCGGCTGCGACTTGCCATAAAGGTCACCATTCGCCAATCGAAACAGCAGGGAATAGCAGATCTGGCCGGCAGCACCGGTCACGGCGATCTTTTTGGGAGTGGATTGCATTGTCATTATCTTTCCTGAGACGGGATAAGGTTATTCGAGGGCGTGGTCCAGCCGGCCTTGGCAAAGATCGCCTTGGCCTCGGTGCCCTGAAGGAATTCCGAAAACGCCTTGGCGTCGGCATTCTTGCCTCCGCGCTCGGTCAGCACGATCCCGGTGTCTCGGTAGATGCGATAGTCCGGTTCGACCTCGACGACGTCTGCGAGTTCTGGGTTGGCGACCTGCCAGATATTCCAGATGATCCAGGCATCGAAGGACTTGTCCTCGGTCCAGGCCTTCTTGGCTTCGGCACTGTTGGCGGCAAAGGTCCTGATGTTGGCGCGAAGGGCCTTCACCTTCTCGATGTCACCGGTCCGGCCGGCCATGTCTTCCCAAAGACCGTTCTGCCCGGCACCATTGACGACAAGCACTTTGTGGCCGGGCTTGAACAGATCAGCGAGGCCGGTGATCTTCTCCGGGTTCCCCGGACGCACCAGGATAGCGGAAGGACGCAAGTAGAGCGGTACGACATCGGCGTCCTTGATCTGGCCGTCCATCGCCTTCACGAAATCCGACATCATCGTCTCTGAGCCGCTGAAGATCAGGTCGGCATTGTCTTTAGCCTTGCCGATCCATTGCGGCGTTGGGCCGGCGGTAACGATCACCGTGTTGCCGGAGCTTTTCTCGAAGGCGGCTGCCGCCTCCTTCATGGCAGGGAGTGGTCCACCGGGACCATAGACGTGGATATCGGCGGCAAGCGTTGGTGCTGTCGTGGCGCCAAGCATCACCGCGCCGGTGATGATGGATTTCAGCATGGTATTTCCTCCGTGTCTGGTAGGAGAAAACTAGCGCCATTCTGCATCAGTTCCATCGCATAATTTTGCTACGAACATTCGGATAAATCGATTATAACTCGGAGCCGATTCAAGGTTGCTATCCTCATGACCCTCGACCAGTTGCGCATCTTCGCCGAAGTCGCCCGCCAACAGCACATCACCAAGGCTGCCAAAGCGATGAACATGACGCAGTCGGCCGTCAGTGCTGCGGTCATCGCGCTTGAGGAACGGCACGGCGTGGCTTTGTTCGACCGGATCGGTCGTTCTATCGTTCTCAATCAAACCGGAACGATCTTTCTCGAGCATGCACTTCAGGTCTTGGCTGAAGCGAAAGCCGCCGAGTCTGCGCTAAGCGACCTTGCCGGACTTTTGCGCGGGGAATTGTCGGTTATGGCGAGTCAGACTGTTGGCGCCTATTGGCTGCCCTCCAGGCTTGCGACGTTCCACACACGCTATCCTGGTCTCGGTCTCGACGTCGGGATCGGCAATACCGAGGCGGTAGGCGACGCGGTTGAGGCAGGGCGGGTTGAGCTCGGCGTTGTAGAGGGCGCGGTCGACAGACCGGCCTTGTCGTCGCGCATGATCGCCACGGATGAGATGATCCTCGTCGTGTCGCCAACTCATCCATGGGCCAAAGGCAAAAAGCTCGGAAAGGCCGATTTTGAAGACGCGACATGGGTTCTTCGCGAACCCGGATCGGGAACACGGCTCGCCTTCGAGACGATGATGACGAAAGAGAAATTGAAGCTGCAGGCGTTGAACGTTGCAATTGTCCTGCCCGGAAACGAGGCCGTGCTCGGCGCAGTCGAGGCCGGCATGGGGGCAACACTGACATCGCGAAGTGCTGCCCAGACCGAACTCAACAGCGGCCTGCTGGTCGAGGCCAATGCTTCTCCGCTTCCGCGCCCATTCTTCCTGCTCCGGCATAAGGAGCGGTATCGCTCCAAGGCGGCCGATGCGTTCGAAGCCCTGTTGTCGGAATAGACACGATGACCTATCGCGGACCTGATACGCTCTGGCACGAGCATCGACGCGAGGAGCGGTTGGCCGCGCTTGACAGTGCGCATATGCAGCCATTGAACGCCTTCCGGGAGCACGTTCAGCTCAACTCCGACCGGGATATGCCGAACTT
The DNA here is from genome assembly GCF_033957725.1 of Agrobacterium sp. rho-8.1. Classification (NCBI taxonomy): domain Bacteria; kingdom Pseudomonadati; phylum Pseudomonadota; class Alphaproteobacteria; order Hyphomicrobiales; family Rhizobiaceae; genus Agrobacterium; species Agrobacterium sp. rho-8.1. The sequence continues at coordinate 38,841 of NZ_CP192790.1, read as the reverse complement.
CGATCCATACGATGGCGGTATCAGCGCAAGACTGCTGATCCTTTTGGAGACGCCTGGACCAAGTCCGGTTGAACGCGGCCAGCGTTTCGTTTCGATCGATAACCCGACCGGCACGGCGAAGAACCTGCGCAAGGCACTGACTGGCGCAGGGATATCGCGCCGGGACATCGTTCTGTGGAATACGGTCCCGTGGGTCCGCGCAACCCGAAGCTCGATCGTGGCCAGCGAGCGGCGCGAGGGCATCAAGGGACTTGCAGGCCTTCTGCCGCTGCTGCCGAACCTACGTGTCGCCGTCCTGGCGGGCGCGGTGGCGAGTGGTGCTGAAGATGTACTGGTGGATGCCGGCATCGAGGTGATCCTCTGCCCCCATCCGAGCCCGACGCTGATCAATACCTCGCGGACGCTGCGCGACCGCCTTCACGCGGCTTTCGAAGCTGCCGCCGCAAATCTAGATCAATCGGAAACGGCGATTGAAATATCCTGAACTATGCGTTGGAACTAATCGTTGTACCCACGTATTTTCTCCTCGACGATCAGGAGAAATTCGATGCACAAGATTGTTGCCTTCAAGGAGCCGGTAGCGCCAGCCTCGGATGTTCCTATGCAAGGCCATGTCATACGGAACTTTACGCCAAATTGGTTCGCGACCACTATGGGCACCGGCATCCTTTCGGTCGCCTTCGCACAGTTTCCTGGGCATCCGGGGCTTTTCGCGATGGGTCAGGCGCTTTGGCTCTTCAATATCCTGCTGTTTGCAACCTGCACAACGCTCTACGCGGCACGCTGGCTGCTCTATTTCCAAGAGGCAAGACGGGTCTTTTCCCATTCCGTCGTGTCGATGTTCTTCGGCTGCATTCCGATGGGATTGGCCACGATCATCAATGGCTTCCTGATCTATGGCATCCCACATATCGGCGACACGGCGGTGTCGATCGCAACGACGCTTTGGTGGTTTGACGTCGCTCTGTCGCTTTGTTGCGGCCTCGCCATCCCGTTCATGATGTTCACGCGCCAGTCGCACTCGATCGACCAGATGACCGCAGTCTGGTTGCTGCCGATCGTGGCAAGCGAAGTAGCGGCCGTCAGCGGTGGTCTGCTTCTGCCCCATATCGGCGATGCTCAGACGCAGTTGACGGTGCTGATGACGAGCCTGGTTCTCTGGGCCTGTTCGGTCCCGCTCGCCATGAGCGTTCTCGTCATCCTCTTCCTGCGCATGACGGTCCACAAGCTTCCGCATGTCAACATGGCCGCCTCGAGCTGGCTGGCTCTCGGCCCGATCGGAACCGGTGCGCTTGGTCTTCTCGTCATGAGCCAGACCGGACCCGCCGTGTTGTCGGCGAATGGATTGGCGAGCGTTGCTCCGGCCTTCGGTGGCGCCAGCTTCCTCGGCGCGATCCTCCTGTGGGGCTACGGCATCTGGTGGCTGGCGACTGCTGTCCTGATCACCCTGCGCTACCTTCGCGAGGGCCTTCCATTCAATATCGGCTGGTGGGGCTATACCTTCCCGCTTGGCGTGTTCGCCGTCGCCACGCTTCGTCTCTCAACGATGGTGCCGATGTCGTCTATCGCAATCTTTGGCGCGGTTCTTGTTATAGCACTTGTCTGCATGTGGCTGCTGGTCGTGGCCAAGACGATCAAGGGCACTCTTGACCGCTCGCTCTTCGTCTCGCCCTGCCTCAAGGCCGACTGATGATCGAAACACTCCGGCATTGCTCATGCCGGAGTGTTTTTTCTCGTAACCGAACAGGAGAAGACATGACGTTTCGTATGATGGCCGTGATCGTCGGCATTGCCTTAGGATGCGTGACATCGGCCGAGGCCGAACCCGTGCAGGATTTGATGACCCCGGCCGTATTCCAAGACAGCTTCGTTGGGCAGAAGACCGCTCCAGTCACGCTGGTCGTCTATTCCTCCCCAACCTGCAGCCACTGCGTCGACTTCCATGAACGAGACCTGCCGAAACTGCAGGATACATATGTCGCATCGGGTAAGTTGAAGATCGCGTACCGGCCCTTCGTGCGAAACTCGGTGGATGCCGTTATCTTCATGCTGGCGAATGCGCGGGGCCGAGACAAATTCGACGAGACGGTATCGTCCTTCATGACGAAATTCGATGAGATTGCCGGCGCCGCCAACGCCGAGGATGCATTGCGCGAGATCGCCGCTAGCATGGGCATCGACCGCGCAGGTTTCGATCGCGCTGTCGCCGATCAGGCCTATCTCGACAAGCTCAATGCTGCGACAACCGAAGCGAACAAAAAATTCGGAGTCGCCGGCACGCCATCGTTTTTCGTCAACGGCCAACAGGTTCGGATTAAAATGAGTTTCAACGAGGTCGCCAAAGCAGTCATGAAAGCCACCGCCAGCCTGGAGTGAAACCAAAATCTGAGAGTGGCGGAATTCCCTGTAGGAAGTTTTCCTACGATCGACCAGGCTGGTTTTCCTCTGAAAAGACGGACGACTGGGCGCCGTCGTCGAACGGCTTAGAATGTCTGCTTTTTCGCCCTGTTCCAACCGGCCGTTCATTCTCCATACCGCAATCCGCTGCGAGTATCGTCCTTCAGACATCGTTCACAGGCCGATTGGATCCAACACGCGTGATCCTCTTGGCGGCATATGAACAAGCCGTATTTCGGCACGCCTCGAGTCACCATCCGCGTTCCGTCGTTCTTCGCGCAGACCGGTATAGCACCGCGCGTGCCAACCGCTCACGCCGACGTGAGAACAAATACGGATGAGCAGTGGAATAAACGGCGACCCACAGCGTTCTTATCCACTAAAGCCAAAAGGATTCCGCCATGCGCGTTTACAGTTTCATACTTGTTGCCAGTTTTGCCATTGTGGGAAGTGCAACTGCTGAGCAGTTCCACGACCACCAACCGGCGATGAGCATGGAGGATAGCGGCCCTTCAACTGCGTTCTCGAAAAGCATGAAGGTGGCCATGGACAAAATGCATACCGGCATGATGGCGGTACCCGAAACAGGCAATCCAGACCACGATTTTCTGGCGCAAATGATCCCGCATCACCAGGGCGCCATCGACATGGCCAAGGCCGTGTTGCTCACCACCCAAGATCCGCAAATCCGAAACCTCGCCCAGTCGATCATCACAGAGCAGGCTTACGAAATTCAGTTGATGAATTCGATGCTCACACAACAGCGCGGCTCCGTCGCCGCCAACCCGGAGACTTCGAAATGAAACGTTCCGCAGCCCTGCTGATCGCCTTGATGGCGAGCACGCCAGCCTTTGCCCTGCCCGAATCCAAGGACCGGGTCTATGCTGCTGACCAGAACAGCAACACCGTATCTGTCATCGACCCATCGACCAACACGCTTCTCGGCCTGATCAAGCTCGGCGACCCACGCCCGAATGTCTTGAGCCCGCTTTACAAGGGTGAGGTCAACGTCCACGGCCTTGGCTTCTCGCCGGATCACCGTACCATCGTCGCCGTCTCGACGGTGACCAATTCCGTGACCTTCATCGATACCGCGACAAACAAGATCAAAGGTGTCGCCTATATCGGCCGCAACCCGCACGAGGCCTTCTTCACGCCGGATGGCAAACACGTCTGGGCAACCGTGCGTGGCGAGGATTACCTTTCGGTCATTGATGCGAAGACATTCAAGGAGACCGATCGCATCAAGACCGAGAGCGGTCCCGGCATGACCATCTTTACGCCAGACGGCAAGCGCGCCTTTGTGGCCAACAGCTTCAATCCGGTCGTTCAGGTGTTCGATGTCGCGTCGAAAAAGCTGCTTGCATCCATTCCGGTGGTCTCGCCATTCTCGCCGTTCATTCAGGTGACGCCAGATGGAAAGGAAGCCTGGCTAACCCACAAGGATGTCGGCAAGGTGACGCGAATTGATACCAAGACATTGAAAGTCAAGGGCGTGATCGATAGCGGTCCGATCACCAACCATCTGGCGTTCGCCGACACATCCGCCGGAACTCTGGCTTATGTGACCATCGGCGGCGAGAACGTCGTGAAAGTCTACACGCTGGACGACGAGGCCAAGCTGATAGCCACCATTCCCGTCGGCGCCTTGCCGCACGGTGTCTGGGGTTCGGGCGACGGCAGCCGCGTCTTTGTTGGCCTCGAAAACGGCGACGCGGTGGACGTGATCGACACTCAGAAGAATGAGAAGATCGCCCATATCCCCTCAGGCCAGGCCCCACAAGCGCTGATCTACGTTCCGGATGCGGTCCCGACAGGCGATGGCCGCCAAAACCTTGAACCACGCAAGGACATGCCGGAGAACATCACACTTATGCTGAAGCCTGCCGCAGATGCGCAAGGCGGCGGAATGGTCGTCTCGCGCAATCTTGGCCTGATCGATATCGTAGATCTCAGCGTTTCGAAATTGAAGCCGGACACGGCTTATGCGCTGTTGTTCGAAGGTCAGCCGGAACCGATCGTGGCGTTCAAGACGGATGCCAAAGGTGCCGCGATGGCATCTGCCACCAGTCCGACCCGCTCCATCGTCAAACCGGGCGAAGCCTCCAAGACACCTAAGGTTATCCTCGTTGAGGGAACAGAACCGTCAGCAAATGCGGTCTTGCAGAGCAACTAACAGTTTGGCTACCTGTTATGGGCAACCCCAAAACAAGTTGACTGCGGCGTTCTTACAATGCCGCAGTCATTTTTGATACCGCACTGAGATTGACCGGATTCAAATCATTCCTTGATAGATCGCAGTTGCGATCGGAAGGAGCTTTGCCCGATCGACCGAGGCGGATACCGCGAAATCGAACCCCTGATCCACCCAGACAAAGCTGGACACGCCGTTTTTCTCTTCAAACGTGAACGCTGTCTGCGCTGATTGGCCGGCGCGTAGATAAACGGCCAGCCTCTCGCCTTTGTCATCCTCGTACATGAGTTGTGCAGCCGCAGCGCCACCGCCCGGAAGGACGCGTCCGCCGAGCAGCTTATACCCGAATGCCGAAAGGTTCGGTGGCGTCAGTGCCCGGCCGGATCGCTTCGACAGCCATGTGACCAGATGTGCCTCGTCATCCGCTCCAACTTCGACCGGATGGGCTACTTCGACCACGAAGGTCCGATAGGCGTCAGATGCGTTCGCGGCGAAACCCGCCTCGGACAATCGCGCTGCGTTGATTTGCACGCCTTCAGGCTTTAGCCACCAGCCACCGGCCAGGCCCATTCCCAAGAAGATGCAAGCTGCCATGGCGGAGCGATACCAACCTTGTCTTCGCAAAGCTGCATTGGACTGAAGGTTGGCGATGCGCAGCCGCGCTGGAATGGGCTCCGAGAATTTCTCAGACAGCCGCACACGCAAAGCTTCCCGATCCGCAAGCTGTTGCGTGACCCTTGCGCTCGCTTCAGGATGACCAGCAAGATAGGCGTCGACAAGCGCCTGCCGGTCAGGCGTCAGCTTTCCGTCGATGTAAGCCTGAAGATCATCTTCGCCAATCGGCGAACCGGTGTTCATCATTTTACCCTTCGCAAGGTCACGGGCGTCTTGTTGTCGAGAATGGATCGGAATTTCTGCCTGGCGCGCGACAGCCGCGACATCACGGTTCCTACCGGAACACCAATGACGGCGGCAGCCTGCTCATAGGACAGATCCTCGACGCCAACCAGAAGCAGAAGCGATTTTTGATCGTCGGAAAGCCTATCGAGCGCTTCGAGTATATCGCGTACGGCGATGCCATGATCCTGATCGGCGGGCGATCCGGGGAGCGTGACGGTATCGAGCTCGTGGTGTGGCCCCCGTCGCTGGGATTGGCGTCCAGCCGAAATGTGCAGGTTTCGCATGATGGTAAACAGCCATGCCCGCAGGTCACCATCGGTCCGACGCAGATACCAGCGTGATATCGCACGCTCGAGGCAATCCTGCACGAGATCGTCGGCGCGGTTGTGATCGCGCAGAAGCGCGAAGGCATAGCGTCGCAGTGCCGGTATTTCCGCCTCCAGTCGCATCGCCATTGTCGACATCATCAGCCCTTCGGATCGGTGGCCATACCGGGGATGCTGGCATGGCCACCATTCGGCTTACTTTGCAGGCGGGTTAACCTGCCAGATTTCGTCGACAAGTTTTCCGTCACGATAGGTCATGATATAGAGAACGGGAACCTTGTTCTTGCCGGCAAAGACAACATTTGCTGCAACGGTCGCGCCCTTCGGATTGGCTGCCTCCCAGACTTCGCCGACTGTGGCGGTCTGTTCGCCCTGTGCCGTCGAGAATTTGGTCCAGACTTCAGCTATCGCCTTTTCCGACGCATAGGTGCCGTCGAGCGGACCACCAATCCAGGCAAGGGAAGGATCCTTACCGTAGTCCTTGGTGATTGTCGCGACATCGCCCTTGGCGATCGCTTCGATACGGGTTTTGGCCATGTCCATGGCAGGGCCAGCAAGGGCTGCACCGGTGCACATGAGAAAAGCGAGCGGCAGAGCCATCAGAACTGTTTTGCGCATAGTATAATCTCCTTGTTGAAATGACAGGAGAGAGACGCTGGCAATCACGCGTTATTCCACCCGGCAGCAAAATAATTTTCTCCTCGCTCACCGCGCTCAAGGATATTGAACTCCCTTTGGCTGGTAGAACGGATTCCAAGGGCGAAGTTCTACAGGAGGATGTGTCGTACGTAGGCCTAATGGCTGAGAAACACGGGCAAACTTGTGTGATCCATCACTGTCTTCGTGGCCCCGCCAAAGACGGTCTCGAGGAATAGGCCATGACGGTAGGCGCCCATCAAAAGCGTATCCGCGCCGCCCCTATTGGCCTTCTCCAGAAAATCGTCGGCGTTTTTCGCCACGGAGGTCTGCAGCCGCCCTGTCCCGCTGACATGCAATGTCTGAAAGAACGCAACCGCCTCTGAGATGTCGTTCTCGTGTGCTGCGAGAATTATCAACGTATCAGCAGCGCGGAGCCAAGCTCTGGCCTTTTGAAGGCAAGAACGTATTCCGTCATCGTCCCTCCAGAAAATGGCGATTGAGCGGCCGAAAGAAACCGGAGTGCCGTTAGTATCCGGCGTAAAAACCACCAGCCTATGGTGATCGAAGAGCGCCGCATGCAGGGCATCGCCGCCGTCCATCGATTGCGGGTGGGCGATGGTCACAAGATCGGCTGATCCAAGATGTTTGCGGACACCGTCTTCTTCTCCACCATCAGCTTCCACCCACTCGACCTTGGCGCCAGCCGGCGACGGTTCACGCCCTGCCGACCACTCCTCGAAGATCTTTCTGACCTCGTTCCGTCGCTGAAAGGCCGTGCCCTCATCGCGGATCCGCATTTCCTGCATGTCGACTTCCTCTACACTGCCTCCGATCTTGGCGGGATCGACGCAAACATGGAGCGCCGTGATTGTTGATCCCGGTTCGACCGCTGATGCAGCGTCGGCGATGAGCAGGCTGGAAAGGGCTGTTTTAGGATGTGGGATGAGTGCAACAATGTGCATGGTTTTCCTCCTGGTTCAGGTTTCCTGCGACGCAGCTTCCGCGTCTTTTTGTTCGTGGCTCCGAACAAGCGATACCATCATCGCCGTGCCGTCGTATCCCATCGCCTCCAAACATACTCCAGTCAGAATACGCGATCATCCTCGGGCAGAACCGGGGTGCCACGCGTACCAGACCTGCCATATCGGGAGGCAAAGTGGGTTCGACATCGGATCTGCTCTAGGCTCGGTAAGCGACGAGGATAGCGCCGCAGGCAATCAGGCAGACGCCAAGCCAATTGGGAAGCGACAGACGCTCCCCTAGAAAGAGTACGGCGAAGATTGCGACGAAGACGACACTGAGCTTGTCGATCGGCGCAACGCGTGCGGCATCACCGAGTTTCAACGCCCGGAAATAGCAGATCCACGACGCGCCGGTTGCCAGGCCTGATAGAACAAGGAATACCCAGCTACGGCCGGACACCGTACCCGGCGATTGCCAATTTTCGGTGACATAGACCATCATCCCGGCGGCCGCCAGAATGACGATCGTGCGAATGAAAGTCGCGAAATCGGAATTGACGTTTTCGACCCCGACTTTTGCGAAGATAGCCGTCATTGCCGCAAAGCCAGCCGATAATAGCGCCCAGAAGGGCCAGCCGAGAAAAATACTTTTCATGCCGTTTGACCTCCAGCCATACCACGCACCAGCACCATGCCAGCGAACATTGCAATGAATGCCAGGATGACAGAAGCGCTGGCGTAGAGGATGGCGGCGCTAGCCTCTCCCCTTTCCCAAAGCCCTACAGCATCCAGCGAAAACGTCGAGAAGGTCGTAAAACCGCCAAGAATGCCGGTTGTCAAAAACAACCGCAGTTCTTGCGGCAGCCCGATGTGCGCTACCGCGGCGCCAAGCCCAAACCTGTCAATCTTCCAACATGTCGTCTCCGGCGGCCGGGTCAGTATCCACGGCGCTACCCTGTTTACTCAAGAGACCAGCGTCTTCCAGCGCCTCGATGTTTGGCAGGTCCCGCAAGGTCTCCATGCCAAAGGCCGAGAGGAAATATGGCGTCGTGACATAGGTATATGGCGCGCCCAGCGTAGGGCTCCGTGGGCCGGAGCCGATAAAACCTGCTCCACGCAAACCGCCGATCGTATCGCGGCTGACTTCCTTGCCAAATAACTTTGACAACTCACCGCGCGTGATCGGCTGGAAATATCCGACAGCTATCAGCACCATCGCCTCAAATTCAGACAACGCCGCCACACCGCCTCGCGTAGGCGCGGACGAAGCGCGGATCGTCTCGGCAAACCTTGGTCGGGTCCGGTGTTGCCACCCGCCTGCGACCGAGATCAGTTCATAAGGGCGATCTCGCAGCTCTCCGACCAAGTCGTCGATCAGCAGATCGACGCTGCAGTCTTTGCCGACCACCCGCGCCAGAGTCTCGCGGCTGACCGGCTCGGCGGACGCAAAAATGACCGCCTCGACGCGCATCATCCATTCCCGCCAGCGCATTTCCGACGGCAAGTCCAGTAGCTCGCGATCATACAGGAGCTCTTGCTTGCGTCCTCCGGCTTGACGGCGGCGTTTAGCTGCGCTCGCTCCTGCCATTGTCACAATCCAAATATTCGGAAGGAGGACCGGCCCGAGAGCTCGCGTATCGCCTCAAAGCCTTCGAGCCGCTCGAACAGCCGGTTTGCCGCCCATCGTGACAGGCTGGCCCCGGCTGCCGAAGCGGATACAGCGTCTTCGTTCAACAGCCGACGGATGACCGGTTCAGCTCCTCTGGTCCTGACTTTGGCTGCGATGGCCAACAAGCGGCTAGCGCGGCGATCGATCTCCGCAGCGGAACGCAGTGCCAGTTCGGCGCCATCGACAATCGCCATGCAGATTGCTTTCGAATAGGCTGACTCACCCGGCTTCACGCGACCCCGGCCACCGATGGTGCGGAAAGCTGGGCCAAAGCGCTCGGGTAGCAACAGGGGAACCGGTTGCGACCAGTTCAGCTTCTGAGCCAGCACCATCTCGCCAAGACCAAGTGCCAACACTTCTGCGTCCGGGCGAGCCGCAGAAATCGCCATTATAAGGTCCGCCACCGCGAAAGGTGCCGAACGTCCGGATCGGATGGCAGAATCGACAAGATCTGGGACCAAGGCAAGATCGTCGTCCCAACGGATCGATAGAAGCGTGGCCAATTCCTTAGTAAACGATGTGCCCGGCATGCCGATCCGGCGGGACAGCATTCGTGTGGCCAAAAACAGCTTCCCGGCAGGACCGGGATCACCGTCCACGGGCGTCAACAAAACGGCGTCCCGCAGCGCGGGCTCTTCCTCGTTGCGACCGAGCATCCTGGCCGCGACGGCGGCTGACTTGAGAGCAAGACGATCGCGCCAGCAGCCTATCCATGGTGTATCCGAACGGATTAAATCGTCGAGTGATTTCAGCGCGATACCTGCGGCAAAAGCAGCATCCAGCTCGTCAATGTCACGGCCACGCGCCAGCGCCCAGCTTGGGAGGTAGCCGGTCCATGTGGAGGTTGCAGAGAACGAAGATGTGATCGAATCCATACGCAGCAGCATAAATCAGATGTGCAGTTTGTGCTACTTTTTCGTTATAAACCGCACAGCCTATCGCGAAGATAAAACGTCCGATAATCTTGCATTATCGGACATTTTGATCATTATAAAAAAATGGCCCAAATCATCGAGCAGAATAGCGAAAATCACGTTAAGGACTCCCCAGCGTCGTCTCTCAGCACAGCCTCCGGCGGTGATGTTTCCGCGCCGGAGGTGTCGGGCGACAACCCCCTCCCCTCTCTCGCCGTTCAGGACCAAACGCCTGCCCATCTCGCAGGCCTCACTGAGCGCGCCCGCGGCTACGTCGAGGCGGCAAGTTCGGCGAATACCCGCAAGGCTTACGCCTCAGACTGGAAACACTTCACCGCCTGGTGCCGGCGGTCCAATCTGTCTCCCCTCCCCCCGCATCCGCAAACCGTCGGGCTCTACATCACAGCCTGCGCTTCCGGCAGTGCCATTGGCACGGCTGCGAGGGGCGACAAGGCCAGCTCCGTCTCGACCATCGAACGGCGCCTCTCCTCCCTGAGGTGGAATTATGCCCAGCGCGGTCTCACGCTTGATCGCAAAGACAGGCACATTGCGACGGTGATGGCCGGCATCCGCAACAGTCATGCTAAGCCGCCGGTCCAGAAAGAAGCAGTGTTGGCGGAGGATATCATCGCCATGGTCGAGACCCTTGAGCGTGGTTCGCTGCGCGGCCTGCGCGACCGCGCCATGTTGCTGATCGGGTTTGCCGGCGGTCTTCGCCGCTCCGAAATCGTCGGTCTTGATCTGAAGGCCGAGCAAACCGAAGATGGCCGCGGTTGGATCGAGATCCTCGATAAGGGCATGCTTGTGACCCTGCGCGGTAAAACGGGCTGGCGGGAGGTCGAAATTGGCCGTGGCTCGTCAAACTCCACGTGTCCGATTGTGGCCGTCGAAACCTGGATCAAGTTCGCCAAGCTGGCGCATGGCCCCCTCTTTCGCCGCGTGACGGGGCAAGGAAAGGCTGTTGGCTCGGAGCGGCTGAACGACAAGGAAGTGGCGCGGCTTGTGAAAAGAGCCGCAATGGCGGCTGGCGTTCGCGGCGATCTCAGCGAGATCGAGCGCGCCTTCAAGTTCTCTGGGCATTCCCTTCGCGCGGGGCTCGCCTCCTCTGCCGAGGTCGACGAACGTTATGTCCAGAAACAGCTTGGCCATGCGTCTGCGGAGATGACCCGCAGATACCAACGCCGGCGCGACCGCTTCCGTGTGAATTTGACCAAGGCTTCAGGTCTATGATCTGCCCCTCCCCTCCCCCAAAGTTCCGGGCGCCGATCTAGGTAACAGATTGCCGCAAGGCTCTTCGATTGCGATCGAGAGTACGGGTCCTTAATCTCGAACAACGCGTCTGAACGCGCCCGACGAGTCGAACCGGCACTCGAACGTGGTCACTCTTAATCCCTCAGGGGGAAACTGGCCATAGACAGTGAAGCCGCCGCCCGTGCGTTCGACCGGAAGCGTGAGTATCTCCTGAGGCTTGCGGCCGAACGTTGCGGACGCCTCGCCCTGGCAGAATTTCCCCATGCTGCCGACCGAAATCCTCTGCCTCGATTTCGTTTCGACGTCTCGTAGCGGTGGCGGGGAGTACGTGTTGCCGCGGAACGCGAAGTCCGGCTTCTCGCCACGGGAGTTCGGGCACTCGTAGCTCATCGAGTACCAGGTTACAGGCCCGGGAATGCTGTCGCCCAGAAGCCCACCAGCGTGGCTTTCGCTGAAGAGAACGTGGTATTCGCCACCGCAGACGCGCTGGGCTTCCTGGATGCAGGCGCCGCTGTTGCCCTTGCACTTCGTCTGATGAACGTCATTTGCGAGCGCGGGTATGGCCGACAGCAGGATCATTCCCATGAGAGATGTCGCGACGAGACGCATGCCTAACTCCTTTCGTTAAACGTTGTGGCGCAAAGGCCTTTGAGCTGGATTTCATTTCGGCGACTGGCCATCGGCAGTCACTCCACCGGATTGATTGGCAGGTGGCCGAATTCAAACATAAAGATGAACCCCGTCCAGTCATTGATGATATGAGCGCCTGCCGAGACCCAAAGGTTTCTCGTGACGATATAGGCGAGCGTCAGAATCACGCGGGCGAAGCCGATCCCGATCAATGACTGCGCCCAGTGCCAGTCATAGGTTGGCAGATGCGCCGCGCCGAAGAGCAGGCCGGAGATGACAAGCGCTACAAGGATTCCCAACCTGCGCGACAGGTTCAGATGCTGCACGCACAGCCACAGAACGGCGAGGAACGGCAGTATTCCGAAAAGCTCTTCGCCGACCAACTGGATGCCGGTCACCAAAAGCGTAACGCCGACCTGCGATGCGGACATTGCGGCGATCTCATCTGCCACCGGGTTGGAGTGAAGCTCGAAAAACTGCTGTAGGACCCAGCCCATCGCCATGGATCCTACCAGCGTTGCTGCTCCGAACAGCACCATCAACGCCGCGGATCGAAAGCCGACGCGGTGCAACAGACATTTCCAGTGCCTGCCGGCCACCCTGTGAAGCGCCAGGATCGGAATCCCGACGAATAGGAGCGCCGGAATGAGATTGTTTGGGAAGGCGCGGAGGGGGATAAGTGTAAGTGCCAAAAATGCCAGCGCAACAGAGGCCATGAGAACGAGCCAGCCCGCTCCATCGATTTTGACGGGCATGCCGTTGTAGAACGGGAGATCGCGATCCGATGAGGTCATCTCAGGGCCTCGGCATCTGACTATTCCACGTAAAGGGTGAGGTCATAGCTTGCAGACTCGTTCCGCCGGGCCGCGTTACGCATCAGATAGACGTCAATGACGTACTTGCCGCTGGACGGGATCGTGATGCTTGTGCCGTTGCCATCGATCGAGCTGTTGTACATCGCCGCATCGGCGCCTGGCGCTGTCACGTTGAAGTAGAGGCTGGTGTTGCGGGAATCGAGTTGGACACTCATCTTCTGGCCAGCCGTGACAGACAGCGCGTACTGGACGGTCTGATAGCCTTTCACGGATGCCTTGATGGTTGAACTCGACGACCCGGGGGCGAAACGGACGGTCTCCCGCCGCATGTCGTCGGCGACCGCGGGCACGGCTGCCAGCAAGGCAACGCCTAAAATCAGGCCTCTCATTATCCTCATCGACTGGCTCCACGTGTCCGATACAGGAGCAACCGTTCTCTCAGGGCATCGCACCCTGACAGCGCTGCTCGGGTCGTGTGACTATATCTTGGACTTCCAGTCCAAGCGCCTTTACGCGCGCAACATAGCCGCCAAATCCCGTAGTGGAAAGACTAGATGGCGAAGAGTTCAATGTTTACAACTGCGGGCTTGTCATTGCCGCGGTGACGTAGGGCACTGGCGCTGGTATGATACGGATCCATACGCAGGGATCGGACGGGAAGGACTGGCACTTGGACTTCATGAAACTGCTGAAGTCGCTCGAAGAGCTGCTCTACGAACTTGTGTCGTGGCTTGTTTTCTATCCTGTCACGATGTGGCGCTCGGTCGTCACGCCGCTCAGCATGATGCGCTACGCTGACATCGAACTCGCCGATAAGCCGGAAGACCAGTATCAGGATACTCTGAGCCCGCCGTTGTTCCTGCTGATCACTCTGCTTCTTTCGCAGGCATTGTCCGCTTCGCTGCCCTCGGTTTACGATCCGACGGAAGCCGCCCGGGAACTCGGATCCGGATCGAACCTTCTGATCGCACGAGGGGTCATCTTCGGGATTTATCCCCTGTGCATGGCGGTGATTCTTCTGAGATCGAAGACGGTCAGTATCACGCGCAATTCGCTCCGCCCGCCCTTCTTCAGCCAATGCTACGTTGCGGCACCCTTTGCCTTCGTACTCGTGCTGGCATTTGATTTCTTCAGCATGCCTCAGGATCAGGGTACTCTTGAAGGTGTCGTCGTATTGGCGGTCGCCGCAATCTGGTACGCACAGGCGCAGGTCCGTTGGTTCATGCTTGATCTGTGCATTGGCGCGGCAAGAGCACTTGCGATTTTCGTCGGAGCAGTTCTGCTTGCCACCGCCGCAGCATTCCTTGTCGCGCTATTGATTACTCTCGATGTCAAAAGCATCGCACCCGCAACGGGCTGACCAACCGAGGGGTAGCGCAAATAACGTCGCCGACACGACAGCTTGCGGTGAATCTAATCGAGGCTTCAGCGGGTTAACTGCCCCTCCCCTGCTCTGGAGTGAAATCGCAAGCGAAAATTTCTACGTCGAGTTTCTAGCTTAGCACTTCAATTGAAACCGCGAGCTAAAATCCACACCGGCGTCGAAAGCCGGACCCATCAGGGCAGTTATGCTGATTTTCGTAATATCGTAAGCCATTGAAATCATGATAAATGATTTCTTAAACGAACGCGATTGGAATATTACGGTTCGCCACATGGTATGATTGTCAGTTGGCGGTCTAACCATCGATAAGTAGCGATTATCGATGATTGTTGATCTGAAGCCGCAAATCAGACAGAATCGCAGCAAAGCAGGGCACGTCAGTGCCTGGAAAAACGAGTCATACCGGAGCTTCCGTGGCCAAGACGACAAAATCACAGACATCCGTCGAGCGGCGCGCCGAAGAGCTCGACACGATAGCGTCCGTGCTTCCGCTCGATCGTCGCGACGAACTTGCCGAGCTTCTGACCGACCAGGACATCGAAACGCTGCGCCACCTGGTCAATGCCGGCATGGGTGCCAACACGCTGCGGGCGCTAACATCGGATCTGGCTTATCTGGAAGCCTGGGGCCTGGCAGCGACCGGCAAATCCCTGCCATGGCCGGCTCCTGAAGCGCTGCTCCTCAAATTCGTCGCACATCATCTTTGGGACCCCGAGAAAAAAATGACCGATCCGGATCATGGGATGCCAGTCGAGGCGGATGACAAACTCCGAAAGCAGGGGTTTCTCAAATCCGTCGGCCCGCACGCGCCAGCCACCGTGCGTCGGCGACTTGCCAACTGGTCGACACTGACCAAATGGCGCGGCCTCGATGGTGCCTTCACCTCCCCTGCCCTCAAGTCAGCCATTCGCCACGCGGTGCGGGCCGTCCCTCGGACGCGACGCCGCAAGAGCGCCAAGGCAGTCACCGGCGACGTCCTGGCAAAACTGCTGGCCACTTGCGCGGGCACCGGCCTGCGCGATCTACGTGATCGGGCGATCCTGATGGTCGCCTTTGCGTCGGGCGGCCGTCGGCGCAGCGAAATCGCTGGACTTCGGGTCGAACAATTGACCGTCGAGCCGCCGATCGAGATGCCGGATGGCCCTCCCCTCCCCTCTATTGCCATTCATCTCGGCCGGACCAAGACAACGTCGGGCGAGCAGGACGATACCGTCTATCTGACAGGCCGGCCTGTTGAGGCTCTCAACGCATGGATGACGGCCGCAAAAATCGACAAGGGCAGTGTCTTCAGGGGGATTGGGCGATGGGAAACGGTGTCAAAGCGAGCGATCGATCCGCAGTCGATTAATGCGATTCTCAAGCAGCGGGCGAAGATGGCCGGGTTGGAGTTTGGGGAGTTTTCCGCACATGGATTGCGAGCCGGATATCTGACCGAAGCCGCGAACCGGGGCATTCCCCTTCCCGAGGCCATGGAACAGTCCAGACACAAATCGGTGCAACAGGCCTCGAGCTATTATAACAATGCCACACGCCGTAGCGGCCGTGCGGCAAGAATGTTGTAAGTCGTACTCAAAATATGAACACAAGAGGGACGCTATCCCTGCCTGAGCTTAGCCTTGGGCGCAGCGATTTCTCAACTTCAGGACCGGTGAAGAGAACATGCAAGCAAACAAAAATGTCCGCGATTTCGTGCTCCCCATCTGCGACCTTGATCACGATGCGGATGGCCATCCCATTGCCGAAGGCGCTATGCTTATTGGCACCTGTTTCCTTATAGGAAATCGGGGCTTCGCTCTAACCGCGGCACATGTCCTTCACCAAGTGCGGGGCGAGATGGCCCGTGTTTTTGTTCCTCATCCTGAGGGGTGGGAGGCATGTTTGATCAACACGGGCGAGGTACACCCTGAAGAAGATATTGGGATCATTAAATTTGAGCTGCCCATGCCAATCATATCGCCGGTCCGCTTCGCTGAGAAAGCTCCCTATCCAAGCGCGGAATATCATATGTGGGCCTATCCCGATGTGATAGCGAAGGAATACGAAAATCACGAACGGGAAGTTGGAGCACTGAACTTTAATCCATCTCCGGTCTATTTTCGCGGGTATATTCGGCGCAGTATTCGATACTCACCGAATCCCAATCTCAGCATCTATGTCGGCAACAGCTTTTTCGAGGTCAGCGAAATTGGCGGTTCCTGCTGCTCTGGGGCGCCGCTCTCTACGATAAGCGAGACGCCAGAAGTCTTCGGCATATATATTGGCGAAGAAACCACTTCTCGCAGATGCGGTTATGCGGCAAACCTGACTTCAATTTTGGACTGGATACCACAATCTCTTGGGAGACCTCTGCGAGAAGAGGTGTTCTCGAACACTTAGGCGGATCACTTCAGATTGCGACATTCAACCGAGACTGCTGCGATGGAGCTACTACTCCATCTTCCCAGTCGGCCGATCCCACGATACAGAAAATCCGCGATGAGGTGAGGTCGGCAGAAAGAAAACGCCAATTTCGGATATGGACTCGAGGGCGACAAGCCAACATTTGTTCCTTGTTTCACTTCGAATAGAAGACCTCTGTGCCATGCGCGGGGCGCTTAGGGAAATGCTGAAACCGTTGTTTCAGTAGCTCATAGTCAAAGCTTATATGCACGTTGCCGTTGACGACTCTCGTCGTTAGCAGCTTATTTTGAGTGTCAATGAAACGCTTGGCTTGGGAGGGAAAGTTCCTTGCCGAGTCTCTGAACAATGACAGATTGAAGAAGTCAGCGTTGCCGGCCATCGTTGCGATCAGTTCGGGCGCGATGTTCGGAGCGGATACCTTCTCATAAAAGCGTGGCACTACGGAGAGCGAAAAATCCGACAATGGAACGCGAATCTCGTCACCGATTTTGATAGAATGCTGCACGTTCTGTAGCGTCAGGATGCATAAATGGCCATCGACATATTTGTGGAAAAAGAGATTTTGCAGATCGAAGATTCCAGCATTTTTGGGGCCTCCAAGCGATAGAAACACTGTCAGCACCGCATCGACCGGTGTCATCCCAGATCGGTCATATTCGTAGAGTTCGTAGTAGCCGCCTACTCCTGCTGGAAGGGTGAGAGGGTTGTCCGCCCCATCTTCTTCCAGAAGGCGACTGATCAGCCAGCCTCCGGTCCTATGCCTCCGCATTTCGAAGGATTCATTTGACATGCTCATTTCCGAGATTTGCTCACCCCGCTGGAATAGCCAGTCGCGAAGGGCCTCCCTCCCACTACCCGCAATCGTCACCTTGCCAAAGTAGGGAAACTCATAAGATGAACCGATCGTCGCCGCGCGGTCAAATCTGACCCCGTCGCATAGTCCCAGGATTTCAAAATCACCCAATGAGTTTTGTTCACTGATGTCCATGGCATGCGCCATAAGGTGTTGGACTTTACGTGTATCAAGAGTGGGAAGCGATCGAGACGGCATCAAAAGGCCGCTGCGCAACAATTGAGTATTTTGAATGACGTCCTTGATGTGCTCAACAGTTCCTGCGCCGAGGAACACACCCTGAGATGAAGCGGTATTGACCGAGAATGACTTCCTCACAATCCTGCTCGGCACAGCCTCCCGGTGCACTGTGTAGCCGTGAGGGGCGGACGGTAAAAAGACAGAAGCAGGGAGTGGATGATTGGACTTGCTGTAGTCCAAAGACATCAGAATGTCCGCTATTGCAATGTAGAGATCATCAAAAAACGCGACTACAGTCATAAATTAGCTCGCTCTATCGGGTTGCCAGTCTCAAGGGCTTCCGGCGATGAGGCAAGGCCGGAAATAATAGGATGACTTGTAGAGGTCGAGTCGTTGCAACCGGATTAACAGCTAGCCCTTCCATCCACCGACCGAATTTATAGGCGCTACGCGCTCCAGAACGCAGGCCATGACGGCACCCGAACGTTTGAGCTGACGATCCCGGCGACGTTTTGAAAACCCATGCGTGCATACATCTGGCTGGGCGAGCAGCCCGGACGGTGGCTTCAGCAATGCCACCTGCGAACCGTGTATCAGCTTTAGATCGCGTTCTACAGTCTCACATTTCGGTACTAAACCACGCTTGCAACTGGTCATTTTCTCACGCATTCCTTATCTGTACAAAGCACTTTAAAACCACGCGAGAAAACCATGGCAAAACGGCAAACCGCCAAACCGTCGCCAGGCCCCAAACGTCTTATCGGCTATGCACGCGTTTCGACCGACGATCAGGTTCATGACGCCCAGATGGACGAGCTACGTGCCGCCGGCTGCGAGCGAATTTTTCAGGAGCATGGATCCGGTGCATCACGGGCCAGACCGGTTCTGACGAGGCTCCTCGGCGAGCTCGCGGCTGGCGACGTGCTTGTCGTTATCCGGCTGGATCGCCTCGCCCGCTCGGTCAGCCATCTGTTGCAGGTGATCGAGGACCTTGAAGAACGCGGCGTCCATTTCCGATCGATCCGCGATCCCATCGACACGTCTACCCCGCAGGGAATGTTTTCTCTTCAGGTTCTCGGAGCTGTCGCGCAGCTCGAACGGGCTTTGATCGCCGAACGAACCAGAGCTGGCATCAAGGCGGCAAAAGCGCGTGGCAAGCTGCCGGGCAATCCTGGACTTCGAGAGCGGCGGCCAGAAGCGATCAAGGCGGTATCTAAGGCGCGAGACAAACTTTATCTCGACGAGTTGATCTCGTCCGCCCAAACGTGGCTGCCGATGGTGCGGCAACTCCGGCCTCAGCACAGCTGGGACAATGTCGTCCGGGTCCTCAATCGCCGCGGTCATGACTGGACGGTGGAACGCCTTCGCCGCGCGGCGCATCGGATGGTCCGCGAGAAGCTTGCCGACCCCGAGCTTTTGGCGCGCTCGCCCCGCCGTGCCCCAGAGGATCACCTGATGAAGCTCGTTGCAGCGATCGCCATTGCTGATCCAGATTTGTCGCTCCGCGATATTGCCGCCCAACTGGATCAGATGGGTGAGCGGCCGGCACGCGGTGGGCGCAAATGGCAACCTTCCTCTGTTCGCCACCTGCTGGATGAGGCACATCGGTTTGGTCTCATCCGTCATTGAGGGCACGGAGCATCAACTTGCCGATTGCCCGGTTTCTTGCGCGCCCTGTTTTGGACGGCAGAGATTTCCAGCCTTCGCTTTCGACAATGCCGCGGGCCAACTGCCGGTACTCGGTTTCCGGACGTAGATTTAGAACTGACGCCACCCGCGTTGGTGGAGGCACCTGATGATACTCTGGGACTGGCCCACGCTCGAATTGCCAAAAGGCTTCGCGAACAGAGGCAGAGATTCGAGCCGTCTTGCAACTGTCCTTAAAGACAAGGTCTGCGATGGCTGTCATGGTGACGGCTCGCCATGCCGGTGAAAGGCTGGCCAGCGGCGCCGCGCCTGCAGTGACTGACGGTCGCTGGCCATATGGCAGCGGGATACCCAGCGCGGCGATGTATGGCATCCCTTCCGCCCGCGGCGACCAGAGGAAGCGGCTTGCCACCTCAATGCGTTCAAACCCCGACCCGCCCTTGCCTATTACCTCGCCTACCAACGATACAATTTGCAGCAGGTCTGTCTGATTGCGGCGCTGGAATCGCCGCACCGAGACAACCGCATCGCAGTCACGGCAAAACAGTCTGACAACGCCGGCAGGTGTAGACCGGAACTGAAACAGCCCAGTGCGGAAACAGCCACCGCAGTTAATCTCGAGGCCAATCTTGTGCCGTTGGCAGACCACTGCCTCCACACACGCCCAAGATTGTCGGCAATAGTGATCCCTCCCCTCCTCGGCATCTTCATCCAAACAAGCCGGACAAACGCCTCGATGGCCAGGATCGCTGACGAATGACGCCCTGCTGCGCCCTGTCGCTCGCAGAGACAGTCGCTCCAGATCGCCTTGCCGTAGGCGACAGGCAAGCGCCCATAATCGGGTTGCGGACTGGTCGGTAGGGATCTCATGATTGAAGAGATGGGGGGTCGAAACTCTCGATGAGCCACTTATCCAGTTCTCAACCTGCCGGGGCGAGCTGGAGTAATGGCTCGCCACCCGCCAATGCCAACAGCTCAGGAGTTCATCCTCAGAGGGCCGCGGGGCGATCGCCAGCAGCCGCACCGGTCTCAATGGTTTGCATGCCGCTGCAGGCGGCCTTCAGTGCGGCGCGCCATCGCCACAAGCGGCAGGACAAGGTTGTCACCATCGAAGCTCTCCAAAGTTATCCTCTCTTTTCCATTTCGTACGGCTTCGACCGCAACTGTCTCGATCAGGCGAAAAATTCGCACCGTGACGCCATCGGTCATATCCAGCACTTTGCGGCGAACCGCTGCGGTCCCAAGCTGAGATAACTGGCGCAGAGGCAGAATGCTCCCGAGACTTGCGAGCAACTGCGCAAACCGCTGTGTATTGGACCACCGCTTCAGGTGAAGTGCTTCGAACCTGTCCGCGAGCTGAGGATCCGTCAACAATGCCTGTCGGGCGAGATCGGTACCGGCGCAGATCAAGGGGACTTTCAGATCATTCGCCAGGAAGCGGATGACGTTGAGGAAAACTCGTTGCTGCCGATACGTCCCCGTCAGCATGGCATGGATCTCATCGATGATCAGCATCCGCACACCCATTCTGCGCATGAGGGTCCGGCAAGTGGTCTTCAGACGGAAGGTCGCGTCTCCGCTTCGACCCGGTGCGCTCATTGCATTGAGGAGTTCGCCGTAAACATCGCGCTCGACGGGTTCGGCCGGCATCTGCATCGCCACGACCGGCATACTCGTCACCCCGGTCCCACGATCGAAAATGGGCTGGTGATCGCGAAGAAACTTGCGGATGGTTTTTGTCTTTCCCATGCCGGTATCGCCATAGAGAAGCAGACAAGGCATTCGATCCCGCGGCGGATAGGAGAGCAGATCTTCCAGCCGCGCCAGGGCAGCGCTCGCATCGGCTGTTTCCAGCCAACGATCTGCACGGATCCAGGCGACCCGTTCTTCAATCCCCATCTCGGCATACTGGCGATAGGCCGGCAGCAGGTGGAGATATTCCGTCATGACCATTCCTCCACCGATAACGGTGCCAAATCGAAGAAATCGCTTTCATCGACATCATCCGTCATTTCCGCCTGCTGCCGGTTGGTCGCCGCCAGGGCTCGCGACTGTCTCTCGGCTCCCCGGCGGGCACTCCGCGTTTGGCGCCCCGCCACCTCGATAATCTGTCGTTGTGCTTCGATGGTCTCGAAAATCAGATGCTCGTCGACTGATTGCAGACCACGAGCCCTCAAAGCGGCCATGGCCTGCCGATGCTCCCAGAGCGTAATCCGTGGCCGGCTGAGGTCTGCAAACCGAACCGGCCAGCTCTCGCCGTTTGGCCCGTCAACGAAGACGCAGGAAATATCCCGAGGATCGTAGCGGACCCGCATCTTGTCCGGCGCAGCGGTCCGTGGGCTCAGGACATCGTCCCAGTATTTGAGGCCGAACAGATGCAGTCCATCTCGGCGGATGAAACGTTCCTCGAACGGCAGGAAATCCAGGATGAAACGATGTTCATCGTAGGGAAGCCGCAAAGGTTCACGACGGGCGAGGACGGCATCTTCCCAAGCCAGACGGGGCGGTATCTTCAGCGTGCGGTGGATATCGGCGTGATATCGGCCGACGATTTCAAGGGTGAGCCATCGCTCCAGCTCGTCAAAGGTCATCACTGCATGCTTTTGCGGATCGTAGTCGCTGCGGGAGCCTATATCACTCGAGGTTGAGCCGGGCAGAAAGTGAACGGCACCCATCATCGTGCCGATAAGCCGTTCGATGTGACCGCCGTAATGTGGGCGAGCAACCGGTCGATGGATGAGATTGATGCCATGCTCGGCCGCTCCCCAGGCAAGGGCTTTTCCTCGAAACTCCCGAGCATTGTCGAGATGAATGGCGGCGGGCAAACCATGGACGGGCCAGTTGCCGACCACGTTTCGCTCCGCGAGCCACGAGGCCTTCAGCAAAACCATCTGCCGGATGGCCAAGGCGACCGATGTGGACGATGGGTGCTCTAGGCTCAGATGGAAACCCGCCACCATGCGGCTAGCGACATCGATCGCCAGTGTCAGCCAAGGACGTTGAAGTGGTTGGCGGTTCACAGCATCGACGACGAAGAGATCGACCAATGTGTGATCAATCTGCACGATTTCCATCGCGTGACCTGCTGAATACTCGTCGACGACCGGCGTGTATCGCTGACGCGCGGCGCTGGCACCTTCTCGGGCCTTGGTAAGCGTCTGCCGGTCGGACTGATCGATGCGAGTCTTCACTGCCTTCCACGATGGTGCAGACAGGTTTCGCTGACGGCAAATTACCCGGACATGATCATGGACGGCGGTGATCGTCGGCCGCTCGCGACGGCAATAGATCTCCTGGATGGCGCAGGCGACTGCGTCTTCCTGTTCCGGTGATAGAAGCCGCATCCCCTTTTTCGGACCCGGCGTTTCATCCAAAAGTGAGGTGGTAACGGGCTTTCGCCGAAATTGACCCAGTAACTGATAAAACCGTGTGGGCTTAAGACCCAGCTGCCTGCACACGGCGAATCTCTCCGGGCCGGTCAGCTTCTTTCCGAAAGCGATGGGCCGAATGACCGCTTCGCGAGCCAAAGCCTTCTGCCAAGCCGCCTCGCTGATGAGCGTCGTGCGAGTTGTCTGCGCCAATGAGACCTCCCAGCCGGCAAGCCGGTTTGGCAGCTGTCAATCGCTGTCAATCTCAGAGTGCTCTCCCACCATGACAGTTGGAAGACGCAGCGTCTTCAAAACCCTTCTACCCATAACGACTTTGGAGCCCTGAGCGGACATGCTGCGACATCCACTTCCAGCCGTCTCGGTGCAGTGGCGGGATACGCGATCCTTATCCTGCCACTTCGCTCAGCCGCTATTCCTGAACCAGATCGAAGTTGTTTCCGTCTGGATCCGTCAGGGTCGTGTAGCGGATTTGCGGCAACTCGTTTTTTTGCACGACTATCGCGCCCAAAGCGACCAGGCGCTCTGTCTCTGCGTCAAGGTCGGACGTCTTGAAATCGGGATGTACGCGATTGCGGCCTTCCGCGATCGTCTCAGGCTTGAAGAACTGTAGTGGGAGCAGATCGGGAGGCGTTACCAGCGTGACGAGAACGCCATAGTCTGTGCCGATCTCTACTCCAAGAGCCTCGGCCCACCAGGCCGCGAGGGCCTGCGGATTGGCAGTGTCGATAGTGAGTCCATGCGTCTTCATTGTTGTCTTCCTTTTGATTGGGGTGAAGGCGCCGCCACGCTTCGCGCAAAGGCGCACAACGGTTTCAGGATGATCGCCGCGCGGTTGGCTCAGCGCCCAGCGTCGATGATTGAGCCACCATCGGGGGTGAGGCTGTAGCCAGTGATGAACTGCGCATCCTTGCTGGCGAGAAACAGCACGACAGGCGCGATATCCTCCTCCGGCGAGCCGAACCGACCAAGCGGCGTGTCGGGTGCGGGGATGTTGTTGGCTTCCGCGCCCCAGGTGTCGGCGACGGGCAGAACGTTGTTGACCGTGATCTTGTCAGCCCCCCACTCGCGCGCAGCCACGCGGGTTAGCGCGCGGACGGCCTCCTTCGCCATGTTGTAGGGCGCATAGGGCCGTAGGCCGGTGATCCCGGCCAATGAGGCGAAGTTGATGACCCGGCCTTCGCCGCTTGCCTTGAGATACGGATAGGCGGCTTGCATCGTGCGCAGGAAGGCGATGGGCCCCGTATCGAAATTGCGTTGGAGCTGCTCGACCGAAAGCTCGATCACCGACGACTGGACGACGGACGGGTCGAAGGCGTTGTTGACGAGGATGTCGATGCCGCCCCAGGTCGCGGCGACCTGTTCGATCGCAGCCTTGATCTGATCGGCGTCGCTGACGTCCGTCGGTATGCCCAGCGCCGTTCCGCCAGCGGCCTCGATTTCGGCCACGACCGCCTCCACATTGGCGGGCGTAAGCGACAGCACGGCGACCTTGGCGCCCTCGGCTGCGAACAGCTTGGCGGTGGCGCGGCCGATGCCGCGACCGGCGCCGGTTATAATGGCGACTTTTCCATTGAGACGGCCCATGATGTAATCCTTCAATGCAAGAGTATGGGAGGGGAGCGCCGCGTCTCAGCGCGCCGCGTCGATCATCATCCCGCCGTCGGGCGTGATGCTGGAGCCGGTAATGAACTGCGCGTCCTTGCTTGCCAGGAACAGGATGGCCGGCGCGATGTCGCTTTCCGGGATGCCGTTGCGGTCGAGCACATTGGGGAGCGGCGGCCTGTCGCTGCCGAAGGTGTCGGCGATTGGCATGATGTTGTTGACCGTGATCCCGTCCGCGCCCCATTCTCGCGCCGCGGTGCGCGTCAACGCGTGGACCGCAGCCTTGGCGATGCCATAGGGCGCGTAGTTGACCATGCCGAGCACGCCGCCCGCAGATCCGAGGTTGATGACGCGGCCATTGCCGCTGGCCTTGAGGTACGGATAGGCCGCCTGCATGGTGCGCAGGAAGGCAACCGGTCCCGTGTCCAAATTGCGCTGGAGCTGTTCGACCGAGAGGTCCAGGACAGACGAGAAAACGACGGAGCTGTCGAAGGCGCAGTTGACCAATATGTCGATGCCGCCCCAGGTCGCCGCCACCTTCTCGATCGCGGCCTTGATCTGGTCGGCATCGCTGACATCTGTCGGTACACCCAGGGCGACACCGCCCGACGTCTCGATATCGGCAACGACCGTGGCGATATTTGCCGGTGACAATGAAACGATGGCGACCTTTGCGCCTTCGGCGGCGAAGAGCTTGGCGGTCGCACGACCGATGCCGCGTCCCCCGCCTGTAATGATCGCTACTTTTCCGGTAAGTCGACCCATGATTATCTCCTTCTTGACTTGAGCGGACGATGCCGGGGCCAAATGCGCGTTTGGTTTTGAATTGGCCCTAGATCATCACCCGGGGTTCGAAGGGCGCTGCTGGTGCAAACTCGCCAGCACGGGCGCGGGTATGAAGCTCAAAGGGCGATGCGCCCTCTTCAAAGCCTGCAACCAGCTTGTCGGGATCGACAAAGACGCCCAGCGGGTTGCTTGCGAACTCTGGAGAGTTCCGGACGAACTCTCCAGAGGTCCAGGGATTGCCGAAATTATCGACGTTGATCTCGACGCTGTTGCCGTCCGGATCTTCATAATAGAAGGCGGTCTGAAGCCCGGCATCGGTGCACAGCACCGGCAGGATGCCCAGCCTCTTCAACCGCACATAGGTTCCAAGCAACTCATCGAGACGCTGATACTCGAAAGCGAAGTGCTGAATGCGGGGATGGCGCGAACGCTCGGCGTCCGCTTCGAGGCCTGGCAGCTCGACCAATGCCAAGCGATGGTTGGCTTCGTCATTGCTCATCCAGGTGATCTTGACCGGCGGAAGGTCCGCGTGACCCGCTGTTGCGGAGGGCGTGGCATGAACGATCGTCATGCCCAAAACCTGGCGGTACCATTCGATTATCGGTGCGACATTCGCCGTCGTCAGCCCGAGATGGTGCAGCCGCGGGTGAATGATCGTTTCTGTGTTAAGCAACATGGGAATTTTCCACTTCGTCGGTGTGTCGCGGCTTCGCACGTCATAACCCTAAGGCCTGGAGAAAGAGCGACGGCACGTCGCGCGCGACATTCTGGGTGGCGAAGGACGCAACGAGCAGTACCAGACCGATGGCGGCAGGTACCGCACCCTTGATGCTGCGCACGCCCAGGTGCGCGAGGCCGGACAGGATCAGGTGATAGAACATGCCGGCATATGCGAGGTCGCTGAGCGGCACGCTGACGCGCGAAAGGATTGCCAAGGGGCCGAGGATCTTCACTACGATCAGAAACGGCACGAGATTTGGTGCACTGTAACCGAGATCGGCCTGCGCCTTGACGGCAAAATCCCTTTTCACGATGTAGAGGGTAGCAGAGGACAGATACAGCAACGACAAAAGCGCCGTGCTTATCCAATAGGTATAAATTGCAGCCATGATATATTCCTCACCCGCCCCGACTTTGGGCGAGATGCGTTGAAATTTGCATTTTGTTCGCTGAGCGTTGCGTTGCGCCTGCAGAGCTTGTATCTAATTTGAAGCCTATGAACGAAATGCGCAAGTAGGATGAATTTCCAACACTAGGTATGGAAAACCAGACCAATGCCAGAGAATGATTTCACCATGCAGGATGAGATGCGGCGCGCCTTCGCGATGCTTTCGGGCAAATGGAAGCTCGAGATCATGTGGCTGCTGCATCAGCGGGTCCATCGTTTCGGCGAACTGCGCAAGGCGATCCCCGGCATCACCCAGCATATGTTGACCGCACAGCTCCGTGAGCTAGAGGCGGACGGTCTGGTCTCGCGGACCGTTTATGCGGAGGTGCCGCCACGTGTCGAATATGAGATGACACGCAAGGCCCTGGGACTTGCGCCCACCATGGAAGCCCTTGCAGCTTGGTGGGAAGAGTATGGCAAAACCCTGCCCGAGAAGCCCGCGACGCGGGGTCGGAAGCAGAACAAATCAGCCTCCCAAATCGACTAAACCTTCACGCGGTAGCGAGGAAGCAAAGCTGCTATCGGCGCATTCCGTTCAATAAGAAAGATTCCACTGATCCCGGGAGACAAAAAACTATATCATTACAAGGAAATCGATTGCGCCTAATCAAGTCGATCGACAAGACAGAATCGTTGCAGTGGACGGCATCATCGCCGGACAGATCACCGTTTCGGAGCCCCCTTTGACGTCGTCCACGATAAAATCCGCTGTCGATCGCCGCGCCGAGGAGCTGGACACGATTGCCTCCGTCCTGCCGCTCGAACGCCGCGACGAGCTCGCCGAGTTGTTGACCGACCAGGACATCGAGACACTGCGCCATCTGGTCAACCAGGGTATGGGCGACAACACACTCAGGGCGCTGACCTCCGACCTCGCTTATCTGGAAGCATGGGGGTTGGCGGCGACCGGCAAGTCCCTGCCCTGGCCGGCGCCAGAGGCGCTGCTCCTCAATTTCGTCGCCCATCACCTCGGCGAGCAGGATGATACCGTCTATCTCACAGGTCGGCCGGTCGATGCCCTTAACGCATGGATGACTACGGCAAAAATCGACAAGGGCAGTGTCTTCAGGGGGATCGGGAGATGGGGAACGGTTTCCAAGCGGGCGCTCGATCCTCAGTCGATCAATGCGATCCTCAAGCAGCGGGCGGAGATGGCTGGGTTGGACAGTGGGGAGTTTTCCGCTCATGGGCTAAGGTCCGGCTATCTGACCGAGGCTGCCAACCGTGGGATCCCCCTGCCCGAGGCGATGGAGCAGTCGAGACATCGGTCGGTGCAGCAGGCTTCAAGCTATTATAACAATGCGACGCGGCGGACGGGGCGCTCCGCACGGATGCTTTAGAACCCCTATAATACAGAACGCTCTTCTCTCGGTAAAAGCCATTCAATTATCTGCTTGAATTCTTTGTCGGCGCCTTCTCCAACATATCGAACGTGGAAATCCATGCTGGCCTGCTCAACAAACACTTCGATGCCGACGTCATCGTAACTTTCGTAACAATAGTTTCCAATGACGGAAGCATTGCCTTTAGTCAGCTTCAACGCAGCTGCGACTAAGGAATGACCATTCATGTCAAATTTCTGTTCGAAGATCCTGACCTTCTCGCATGAGCGCCATATGGGAATCGAAGTGTTTTTAAATTCCGCCATTTCTGAGACCATTGGCCGCCACACGACGTCCTCGGGTTCGAAGTCATTAAACGTCCGCCTGGTCCATAGAAAAATCAGTGCCCTATCGATCGCCTTCAATTTTGAGAACTCTTCGTCCTCCACAAATCCGAGTAGCGTAGGTACCGAAGGCACCAGATCACGGAGGTGCCAAGACCGCCGCGCTGCCATCACTACGGATTGGAGTTTACTACTAAAATACTTTTCAACTATGGCCGGATGGCGCCGAAGGATCTCTTTAAGTTGCTTTCCATCAACGACATGAATTTGAAAAGTGGATCTCTGTGTGATGCCCTCAAGCCAACGCTTTGCGGCCGTCGTCGGGTATGAGCTGATGAAGAAGACAAGATGTCGGGGGTTCTCGGCTAGGGCATGAATAAACTTCGAGGCTAGCAGCTCTGGCCTGACACCCTTTGAGTGATGCTTGCATTCGAAGAACCACGATTCATCAAACTCAGTGAACAAACCAGTGTCGACTGAGCGTTTGCCTTGGATATCCCGGCCGCTATCGGCGCCGCCGCGCCTCCATTCTAGGTTATGATAGCCAACCGCTTCAACTAACTCGTAGCAAAGTTCTTCAAATTGTTCGTGGTCGATGGTGCCGAAATCGATTTCTCCATGACGATCTATGACACCCTGATCTTTGCGTTGTCCATTTTTTGCCATCTTACAGCGAGCCTTCAAAATTCAT
The DNA here is from genome assembly GCF_033957725.1 of Agrobacterium sp. rho-8.1. Classification (NCBI taxonomy): domain Bacteria; kingdom Pseudomonadati; phylum Pseudomonadota; class Alphaproteobacteria; order Hyphomicrobiales; family Rhizobiaceae; genus Agrobacterium; species Agrobacterium sp. rho-8.1. Next base: position 10,378 of record NZ_CP192790.1, on the reverse strand, counting down.
GCGTAAATGTCCCGGATCCCAACCTCGGCCCTGGAGAGCGATGTGATTAGGCGTACAGAAATGTCCCCGTCGACGTGAAACATTCAAGGCTTTATCGTGCGTATCGGCATAAGGGTCGCCTGCCGGTTCACACCATAGTAAACCGACGCATCATTCAATTTCCTGAACGCTGACGCCTTCAGTACGATTGTCACAATCCTTCCTATTCGCCGCATCAGCGCGCCATCTGTCGCAAGCCTTGGTACTTCCTTGTGTCAATTAGGCCGGCTTCGTATGCCGTTATTCGATCAAGGATTTTCTGCAGTTCGAATACTGATCCAGGCGCTTTCTTACCAACTACCGCGGCGACAATGTCGAGCATTTTCGAAGGTGCGGAGCTGAAAAGTATTTCATCAGCGTTAGCAAGAGAGTAAGTGGCTGTTCCTTGCTCTTTGTCTTCGGGAACGATGAAGGGCTCGATTACAACAGCGGCTTCCAGAAAGGCCTCACCGGTAGCCCGTAAAATCTGAAGGAGCTTGAAGGTTACCGCTCCGCTCAGAAGATCCACATCCATTGGCCAGACGCCTTCAAAAACCGGGCCGACGCTGTTTCTCCAGACTGCGGTCTTCTGAGGAGGTGTGGCCCTTTGCATCTCAACCGCCAACTCATGGGCTACCGACTGAAGAACTGTCGCCCTAGTTTGTCGCAAAGCGGCTCTCGCTTCGATAAAACTGAGGTCGAAGCCCCCTCCCCCGCTCTGATTTGACAAAAGCATTGCTATCATCCACCCGGCGAATGTTCTCAAAACCTCATCACTGACGTCAGCGCGGGAAAATAGTCCTAGAAATGCTGCTTTGGTCACATTGAATAGAGCTCCGCCCCCGATGTGTCGCGCGTATTGCCTGGCAGTCCAAACCGCGGGCGCGTCCGGGCTTGACCAAGCGAAAAGCGGCACGAGTTTGGCGGTCGCCCAGATCGGGGCACGCTCAAAAATGAAATTCACCTCGATCGAGAGCCGTATTCGGGCGAACTGTCCTACCCTGCCCGTCATGTCGATCAGTGCTGCAAGACGAGGTTCAATCTCATCAGAGAAAAGTGGATCTGTTTCTGCCACCGGCATCAGCTGCACCAGGATTTCCGCAAGCTTGCTCACGGGATGGCCGAAAGACTCTTGGACAACCGCTTCGGCGGAAAGTGCAACTGGAGCGTCATCGACTTTGATAGTTATGAGCTTGTCCCAAAGATCCCAGCGATAGGCACCCCCATTTAGGAGCTGTGGGGTGCCGAGCCAATCAGCGGCGTACCCGCTGATCTCACCTAAGTTCTCCTCAGGCCATTGCATTAGAAGATCGCCGACTTTGAGCACATCGGTGAGAATCTTTTCTTTCGTGATAGATAACAAAAAGGCCTTCCACGCACCGGCTTTCCATCGGTCCATGGCGGCGTCGTTGGCTAGCGCGCGGAGTGCCCGGTCTGGATCACGTTCGCAAACATGTCGCCAGCTTTCCCCTTCCTGCACTCGTCCCCCGGCGTGCTCTTGGAGCGCCACAGTCAGAAGTTCACTGTCTGGAACACCAACGAACTCTTCAAGCTCGTCTGATGAGACTCCGGAGCTCATCTCAAACCATCTATGGAAGCCGGCTTGCGCCTGCGGTCTCAGGCGCCATTCCGGATGGCGTGTTTCAATTGACGCGCACTCATATCGAGTCTCTTGGGATAGAGCGACGCCGTCCCGGATGAGGTTGCCAATTACGTCGTATCTAGACCTATCGACATAGAGAGAAACATCGGCATCTATCCGAAACCACTCTGGCGGCGGCCCCTCTCTGAGACGTTGCTCGATAACTAAACGTGTATTTGTATCGAGGTCGGTCCAGCGATCAACTAGTAGACGATGGACCTCAACGGCTGCGCCCGTCAAAAACAGTTCCCCGGCAGGCAAGGTCAGTAAGACTTCCTTAACCAGTATGGCGTCGATCGCTGGATGCCGGGCCGCGAACATAGCGAGACGACGATTGATCAAATAAGGGCTCCGGAGCCACCTCGACACGAACTCAACGGCCAGTGCCGGCCGTTTGGTGGCAAGCCGCAACCAAACTTCTGCGATCACCCGAACGATTGGGAGAAAGCCCTTACGATAGCGGTTCTGCGGATGATCCGCTACCGACGCCACATGCATGTCAACGACACCGAAACCGCGGTTGCCGTCAAGTCCTACATCCGCCGCGTCCGCTACAGCTCGGTCGAGAGCGTGAGTGAGCGAGTTGAGGAGATCTGCATCCACCTCACCAGCGTGCTGGGTTGACCAAGCGTCCAAGACCTCATCGACTGCAACGTCGTCCTCAGGCTCATATTCTACCCGCATCAGATCGTGAACGGAGTTTGGGGTATCGTTCACCTCGTCGCTGAGCGTGAAATGCTGGGAGATTCTGATCTCTGGCCGCAGAATGCCAGTCAGCCGTTCGATTGTCTCGGTCGAGGTATCGAGTCGTTTCAGTACAGGAAGAAGATCATACCAGGCCGACACATGCGACCGCTTCACTTGCCTCATGTGTCGCACCAGAAGGGCCCAACTCTTCCGAAGGAGCGGCGGTAAGTTTCCCTGATATTGCTCCAAGTTGTAGGACAGTGCATCTGCTAGAGATGGGCCGAACATACGGAGCTGAGACACGACCTCGACGATTGAACGTGCCTCATGAAGGTTCTGCCTCAACCAACCGGCCGACCAGCGGTCGTCATAGCGGATCACATCCAGCTCTATAAGAGTCGGAAGCCAGGCCAGTGAGGGGTTAGCGGTAATCAATAGAGCGGGAACGCTTCCCCTGCCCCTCAGTGAAGAAAGTTGCGATTTATCGAAATCTGACGCATCGCTTGGGAGCTTTCTGAAGACGCGCGTTATAATGTCTCGCTCGAATTCGAGTGGGCGTTCCGCATAGTTCCCCCAAACTTGTAGCGTGTCGTAAAGTGCCTCATGGGACACGAATTCGACGGGGATAACACCCTTTGCTCTCCATTGTGCAGCAGAGCCGGGCGTTCCTCTTTCCAAAGCGTAGACCTTCTTCAGATCCGGAAATCGCTCCCGATCAACGTCGAGCGTCTCCAGAAGGAGACGAAGCGCCGCGTCTTCTGCCCTGTAGCCAACAAGGACCAGAGTCGCGGTGCGCATGCGGTCTTCAACATAACGTGAGGCCCATCCGTCCCGCAGGTACGCGTCACCAAAATCAGCACTCGTAAGGATTAGCTCTGTTTCCGGAAGTTCAAGAGCGGAATCGGCTATTCGACCATGGAGGTGATGGATCCCATAGTCACGCGGACCTCCAGGCTTTGGGAGACCTTTCACGGCTTCGCTGCGCCATTCTTCCTTACGGTCCTTTGCCGCTCGTTCGAACAGGGTGTCGAAATTCGTTGTGAGAACGCGGCTACGGCCTTCCCTATCGCGAGACAGTGCAAGCACTGCTTCATGGTGAGGGAAGCGAAGTAATGGAGGAACTTGAAGATGCTTCGCACAGGACGTTCGAACCGGAGATCGCTCGCTACCTGGTCGCCGCACGCGCTTCTCAAGAGCGCGGAGAGTACGATCAAATTCGTTCTTCCTGAAGGAATCAAGCTCAGCTGGATCGTTTTCGTAGGCCTCCCCGAGGTCCTCGTAGATCTTAAGGGTAAGCTCGTTGAAAAGCGGAAGGTCAGCTCCTTTCGAAATTCCAGCGCCACAAAGGAAAACAGCGTCGCCGGAAAGCACCGCCTCAACGAGCTCGTCTGGAATTTCGGCCTCGCCGTCTATGAACTTCAAAGTACTCTCCGTCAAAAGTTTCAGGGCGTCGCCAAGAGTTACAAACCAAGTGCATGCAGTGCTGCACCAGCTGTTGGCGCATATTGAATCAAGGACGGCCCAAAATCCTCGGTGATTTCATGCTTCAATATCCTCGCTTGGGTGAAATATTCCAAGGTGTTTGACGACAGGAATATGAATGGAGCAGTATTGCCTCCTGCACGTAGTAGCCGTCCCGCTTCTAGATAGGTCTCAAATATCATGCAGTCCTGCCAAGTATCCTTCCCCCGTTGTGCCGGAGCGCGGTTCCCCCGCACCCGTCCGAAAGCGCGAACCTCCGTTTGAGCGTCGGGTAGAAGCAAATGGAAAGTTGCAAACCACCTCTCTAAGTCGGCACGCGCGCGGTCGACGTGATCGTCAAGATGGGAAAAGTTGATCTCATTTGGAGACCCGAAGACTGCGGTGATCTCCGATACTTTAATGAACTGCCTCCGCAAACGCTCAATGGCTTTCGCAGCCTCGTCCTGAATACGCTGGTCATGTAAAGCGAATTCGATTTGCACCTGTTGCGCGATCAAGCAGGATAATCGGCCGTCAACAGACGCTTGGATCAAGCTCAAATAAGCCTTACCGTCGGAAGCGCGAACTGCGTCTCGCGTTGGGTCTCTAAAGACATCAAGGATTGAGCATGTGTCGATGCACAGGGTAGGCAGGTTCTTTGAAGCCAGCTGAACGTCATCCATGGCTACTAACGATCTTCGTCAGAAAATTTCAGAAGCGCTCGAGCGTTTTCGTAGTCACCAGCGAGTTGGTGAGCCGTTTCCTCGTCCCAGCCCTCTGCCTCATGCAGCCACCTAAAGAGCGTGCCGGGGTCAAGCCGCTCGTGTCTACGGTGAGCCGCAACGATGAAATCGAACCAGCGTCTTTGGTCGCTGGGATGGCTCGCGCCAGTCGATTTATTTGCAGCGCCAGAAAATCTCTTAAGCTTTGTCCCCACCTCGTCGGAAACCCAATCGGCCAGCGCTTGCCGAGATTCAGCCGCGCGCAATTCGAATCCCAACCGGTTTGCTATCGGCTGGGCGATTGCATCGATAAACTCTTGGAGAATTGCGTTGTACTCGCCCTTCGTGAGGGATCCAAATGCTAACGGCACGACGTTTGGCACGTAGTATCCGTCTGGCGTTTCCCAAAGCGTCAAGCCAGCGGCTGGGTGATCGTTGTTCGCGGCACAACGGAAAAGCACGACGTCCGCATCAGTCAGTGCGCTGCTTCTCACTTCCTCTGATCGCTGTAAATCCACGCCCCAGTCCCCGGATGCGGCGGTTATAAGCGCGGCCCGCAACTCTTCGCGTTTTTCAGAGGGGCCATGGAGCGACATATCTCTAAACATTTCGATTTCAGCGGCCATTGTTACTATCCTTCGCACCCGATCATCTAATTACGTCTAGTCACGAGAGACCGACAAGCATGATCCCGTATAGTTCTCAGCCGGAGGCTTCCATCATTGGGAAACTCGTTCTCTCGAAATACCGATGAGGTGTTATGGGGCCATTTGATTGATTTGCCTAAAGGCTGACTTCGACGATTTGCCCGCTGGCTAGCGGATCCGTCGTTTAGCTTTGGCTACCCGTCAGGACCCTCTCTCCAGTTCATCAGCTAATCCTTCGCGGAGTTGAAGATCGAGACTGACTATGGGCTTGATGACGATTTTCGAGTCTGTTCAATCTAGGTTTGCAAGACGGCAAGTGCCAATCTCGCCGACCCGAGGCACCCACTAAAGAGTGTGTTGCCAGCGACCTTGCTGCACGAGAGAACCTCGAAAGCAGGAGCTCTGCTATCTTCACCACTGTCTGGCTGGAAAAAATTAGTGAGCGGCTGACCACCTGCTGGTTGGCAACTCGCGTCTAAACCAATGGAGTGGAAGTCGTACGTCTTGAGGCCCTGGCTCCGACCGTCATCATTTGCACCCTTCCTCCACGTTAACATTATGTCTCAAATCCCATAACCCTATGAAACTAATCAGAAAATGACGAAAAAAGACGGCTGACAAGTTTTGGCTCTGCTGCTCGCTACTTCTACCTCAGGGGCGACCTGATCGTGGGGGCAAATGCGACTGTTCTATGCATATGACTAAAGCCTATCCACCTCTTTGGGACAAGCCTCCGCTCTCATGAATGTTTTTCATCGAACGATGTGATCGCGGCCGTTTGCTCCGCGACTAGTTTTATAAACGCATAGAATGCCACATAACAAAGATCCCGCTCGATTTCGAGCAATAGAGCGACTTTTGAAATGCTGAGAGGCTCATTGCCACCAAATACATATCTCACTTTACCATCCTTGACCGTCCGTTGGACGGTGCTGGTGATACCCAGTACAAATCGGGACGAGAAGCCATGATTATAGGCGTTCCGAAAGTCATCAGACGCAGCCTTGAAGGCGGAGCCCCCGATTGCTTCCACTCGAACCTTGAAAGCGCTGAACTTCCTCCAACCAGCGCCATAAGGTTGAATATCGTTGAGGTAGAGGTTCTGTTCGGGAAAGTCGTCCACCCAGACCTTCGATTGCCTTGCCTGGTTTGCCTGATGGCACAGGTGCCCGGAAGCGAAGGCAAAGCGTGACTTGATCGCATAGGGTTGGCCAAGCGCGACCGTACCTAATGTGTTCAGGAACTCGTGACTCACAGCAAACTTTTCGTCATTGTCGAGCTGGGAAATGATCTTATCCCACGCACGCAGCCGGTCCACGTGATTAGTAAGATCATTTATGATGTTTGCCAACTCGGTCGCGTATTCGCCAAGCATGGACCTGTAGGGCATCCAAATGGCACCCAGTGGATTTGGCAGGGTCCACCAATGATATGGCATTGATTTGCCTCCAGGTGCCGTTGCATCAATCGTGTCTCGAAAGCGTTGATATACTGCAACAAGTTTATCCGAGCGGTTCTGCGTAAAATCATCGGTCACGCAACAGCACTCCCTTCACCATTGGACCTCAAGAGCGACATCAGCATCGGCCCGAGCGAAAACTCTCCCTGCTCCGATCTTTTCGTCAAGTCTCGCAGATAGCCACCAGGCGAGTTTATGAAATTCGATCGTTCGAGAATGCACGCCATCGCTACCGCTGCATTTTCAGGCCCCATCGCACAGCAAGCCTCCTCGTAGGCTGACGGGCTAACGCCCAACATCGAGCGGACCACCACGGCCGCGGTCATCAGCTCCCGCCAATGTGCAATACCGCCTACGGGACCGTAGTCAACAATCTGCGGGCAAGCCCGAAGGACCATGCCCAGCGGGAAAGCCTTTATTTTCTCGAGTTTAATCTTAGTCTTTGCGCCCGCCACACTCCTTGCATTCGGCTCTTCCGGCACGTTTGCGCCCTGCTCTTCTTCGGAGCTAGGTTCAATTTCATTTATAGATTCGGATTTTGAACTCTGTATGTGCCGATCATTTGGACCGGCATTGCCATGCATCAAATCAGATTCTACCTGCATCTCCAACATGTTGATGACTTCTTCACGCAGAAGCTCCATCTCTCCAAGTGTTGTCTCGACCTGGTTTCTGTCTGGGTGGCGAGGATGGCGGCTAAGAATTCCAACGTATATTGTTTCTACATGCCCCCAATTGCCAGGGGCACCTTCCTCGATCGCAGCTGTAATCAGTTTGCGGACGTCTCGACGGCATATCGTAAGCGTTTCTTTTGACCGGCGAAACCGCATCCGCTCCGCTGCGACGTCTTGGGCTAGTAAGGCTAGCTCGGTGGACCGTGTGAGCAGCGGGCTCAGATCGAACCCGTAGGCTTTTTCGATTTCACCATCGCGACTGCGATGTGCGTAACGTTTCCCGTTCGGACTATCACGACGCAGGATAAGTCCAGCATCGACGAGCGCGCCGAGCTGGCGCCGCAGTGTACTTTCCGTGATCCCATGAGCGCGGACCGACAATTGCGCATTGGATGGGAATACAACAAGCCCGTTCGAGGCGTCGAGCTGTGTATCAGGATAAAATGTCAAAAGGGCATCGAGAACGGCAATTGCTCGGTCCTGCAGGCCGAAGCGCTCCCTCGTTTCGCACACATCGCGAAAGACCTTCCACTTTTCGACACGCGTGCTTGGTGTTGATGCCGCGATCGCTAATTGCTCTTTCACCAAAGCAAGCTTCGCTGGCCGCCGCCCAAAGGGCGTCGTTATATGTCCCGTATGCATTTTTCTTTCACCTTTCTTCAGGCAAAGGAAATTCGCTCACCAAATCGGTGCCAAGACTCTTGACTGTGATTCCGGGAAATGCGATCCTCAATCCTGCGAGAGATACGAGAGAGGCTTCCACGGTTTACCGTTTGGGGGCCTTTTTCTTTTGCTGTTCAGTCTCCGTTGTTTTCCTGCTTCGACCCTCTGTACTCGACGTACAAACGATCCATGTGGGCTGAAAGCCACTCGCTGAAAGGTTTAGCTTCGACATTCGAGAGTTCGATCGCAACTTTCTTCGATTTGGCATTCATTACGAATTTCAGCGAAGAGTCAGTCGACGTCCAATCCTTCACGGACGAACTGATCTTTGGCTTCTTGGCAACTGATTTGACTTTGTAGCGCTTTAAAAAATCATGCAGTTCATCAAACCGCTCATCCTCGGTCAACTCCATGAAGTCGGCGGTTTCCGTATGCTCTGTGGCTACCTTCGAAAGAGCAGGGACTAGAAGCAGTTGACGGAGGCTCAGCCACCTATCGCGTCCTATTTTCTTGGATGCTCCTAGCGCCTTGAGGATCGAGGCCGGGACAGCTTCCACGACACCCAGCATTTTCGATAGCATCGCCTCGTCGATCGCAAGCGACGACCGAACCACGTCCTTCGTCATTCCAGACTCAATCAGGTTCTGTGCGAAATATGCACGCTCTATGAACGACAGGTTGGAGCGAGCGGAATTCTCCTGTCCCTGTGCAATAGCGGAAGTAACATCGTCCAGTTTCTTGACGACTGCCTTGACCGAAATTCCAAGCTCTCTGGCGACCTTGAGACGGCGATGACCGAAGACAACCATGAAGCGTTGGCCGTCTGATGAGCTGGGGCGAACCAGAATCGGCGTTATCTGGCCGGATTCCTTTATCGCCTGCTTGAGCTCCTGGTATTCGTCGCCATCGTCGGAAAGGCGATCGGCGACAAAGGAACCGTCAATTAACTGCGGGTCCAGGTCGACGATCACCTCGCCCTGCATCAATTTCTTGCTGTTCTCTGCCATATCCTCGATCGACCGAACGACGGTCTTAGCGGCCCCTGTCATGCCGTATCCAGGTTTTGTCGGCGTCTGGTTTGACGCGATTGACGCCATGTCCAGTTTTGCAAAAGGATTTTCACGCGCCATAGCCAGCCTCCGAACTCGCTTTCATCTTCGACAGGGAATTGATATCGTTCACAAATACCGCTGAAAAAACGGCTGACAAGTACGTCATTTGCGCCCCCATGCGCCGTGGATCAATTCCTGGATTTCACCATTGGCCGCGTTCAGGCTCTCCATTGCCCGATCATAGGTAGACCGGACGAAATCGCCTCGCTCCACCTCGTACAGTGTTTGCTTTTTTATTGAAGCGTCAGAGATGGCCGTTGATTTGAGCACATGATTTCGCAACATCTGTTGGGCGAACATGGATTGCATGAACCCGACCATCTGTGCCTGGGGGATGTCGGTCGGTTCGAAGCGCGTCACGAGATAGCGGAACCACTCGACACGCATCTCGGCGCCCGCCTCGGCGACCGGACCCATGATACCGCCCAGCATCATCAGGAATTGGCTCATTGACATGATATCCAGCATCTGAGGGTGGATCGTGATCAGAATGCCTGTAGAGGCCATGAGCGCCGTGATCGTCAGATATCCAAGTTGTGGCGGGCAATCAATGACCACCACATCATACCTGTCGTCCACCTGCTTCAGCGCATTGAAAATGCGCATATAAAACAGCCGGCCGTCCTCACCTTTCTTGGAGGATATCGCCAGGGGGACATCATATTCGTACTCCTGCAGGACCAGATTTGCAGGCACCACGTCAAGACCAGGGATATTGGTTGGCTGTATAACGTCTGCAATAGATTTCCGCTCCTCATCGAAACGAAGAGCCTCATACAGGGACGCCGTATCATCGAGTTCGGGCTGGATCCCGAAAAGGGAGGTGAGGGATGCCTGAGGATCAAGGTCGACCGCCAACACACGATGGCCAGTAAGAGCAAGGTATTGCGCGAGGTGTGCGGCAGTAGTTGTCTTGCCGCTCCCGCCTTTGAAATTTACGACCGAGACGACCTGCATCGGTTCGCCTTCGCGTCGCCGAGGAACGTAATACCTTTTGTCAGATTTCTTATTGGCCTCAAGATAGTCCCGGAGTTCCAACATTTGATCAGCCGTATAGTAGCGGCGTCCGCTGACCGACTCTATCTCCGGGCCCTTTCCGTCAGAATGAAGTTGTCGGAGGTGGGTCTGGGTAACCCCCATAAAATCCGCGACTTCCCCTAGTTGGAATTTACGAAGCCCTTTGCGAGCATCAGGAGGATACTGCTGGCTGCGTAACATATGCAACGCGTTGGAGATCTTGGCACCCTGCTGGGCAATCTCAATATCAAATCTGTTGGGCAGCGAGTTGCTCAT
>NZ_CP192789.1:1160000-1684509 GCF_033957725.1 Agrobacterium sp. rho-8.1 | reverse complement strand
TGATACTGTTATTGTAATTGCACCCGGATAGCCAGATATCCACTCAGCCACCGAACTTTATCTCCCAATCCGTCAATAAATACCCTCATCCAAATAATCGAAAAACCTATATAAATCATACAGTTGAGCGCGCGGCTGGATTATCTAAAATCATCGCTGATCGCCCTCAAGCTTTAAGCACACCACCCCATAAAAAGGCTAAAACTACAGATATTATATATAACACACGTAGCCATCAATATAAATTATACCTTTTCTTAACATGATACCTACCAAACCGATACATAGAAAAATATTCTACATGCAATGTATAGATTCCGGAATTAACGTATATATTTAAATTCAATCGGAAAATATATCCAAAAACACGAGCATCAAGCATGTCGCCGCTTCTCAAAGGTTGCAAAACCGATTGACTCTCACAATCGACTAGGCAAGCATCACTTGAAATACGAGGCCAATGAATCGACATGTCGCCAGACCGCTTTAATCAATGCCTGAGGGTCATACGCTGGACACCGATCAATATCGCCTCCGCTCTACAATGCGAACTTTCGTGGATTGAGGCTCTGGAAGTAGGCAATGAAGCCGTCCCTGCAGACCTGGCCGAATGGCTAGAAACGCTTGCACAAACGCATGAGGCTCTTCCACCGCCAATCACCTACAGAGGCAAACGGTCGGCCTTCTGATCGCCAACGCTTCCATCTTCAATCACAATGGTACGAGTTGCACAAAGCGAAAGTTTTAGCTGACTTGCAAAAGCTCGCACAGGCTGTGATCGCAGAAGGCTTCTCAGGTAGTCGATCATCTCGTGGAATATGCAGCTGTTGAACAGAATCTTGTCTGCCGCCGTGTTTAGTAGGCTATCAGCTTAGTTATGACAAAAACAATCCGTCGAGCCAGGCAGATGACGGTGTGACAATACCGGCTGCCGCGACTCCTTGGAAACTCTCGTGTGGTGAGTCATCTTGTCGTCGATTGATCGGAATATCCGGTAATAGTGCACATCAACTATGCCCCCCGGCAGGATGACAATCAACGACTGAGCGAGTGCGCTTTATCCTCGGTCCGATTGATCGTCTGGCCAGTGTTCAACGGTCACGCCCTCCAAAATCCGGCGCCAATGTCCAACCCGCTCATTTGCCCCGGCTCGCGGCTACAACGGCATGAGGCATCAGGAATGCAGTGATCTCCGTGATGACCTCCATCAATTCACCCGGATCATGGGCAACGTCTTCAACAAACGCTCGCCATTGCCGTTGCTTTTGCTGATCCTTGGCAAATGCTGCTGTTAACGCATCCGGTAGGGCCGTTGGGATCGGCGTCTCACGCCGTTCGAAAGTGGCGGCAATTGCCTGTGCTAACCTGTCATTGCTGAAATCGAACGACCTGCTGAGAATCCAGATGTCGTAGAAATCTTTCATCCGGGTGTTGGAACGCCCCAGCGCCACCATCGCCTGGAACTTCTCGGCGATGACAGTTTCCCGCGCGTAGCCCCGTAGTCGGGGCATTGGGAAATCGAGCATTGAAGGATAGTCCAGTTCTTCGGCACCAGGCTCCAATGCATCGCCAAAGCCGATGTCGATCGTCAGACTGATCCGGGCACCGCTGATCGAGGCCGTCGTCCTCAGCCTCAGCCCGCCATACTCCAGTTCCTCGCGAATACGGTCGACGCGAAGTGCGTCAGCGTCGAATTCCACGCCATCGCCGGCTTCCTGCGTCAGGATCTCCCGAAACGTCGCCAGCATCGGCTCAGCACTCGGATCGCCAAAACCCAGCAGATCAAGGTCGCGCGTGCCGCGGTGCGGATCGTCGAACCAACTCATCATCAGCATCGCGCCCTTCAGCACGAAGCGCTTGGCATGTCGTGACTGGCTGAGCCGGAAGAGCAGCCGCTCGAGGGCGAAGCGTGTCAGAACTAGGTCGAAGCTCTGGTCATTTGCCTTGGCGAGTTGCAGCAGGCGGGCGCGCACCGAGGCGCCGATATTCCTAATCTCCTTAACCATTGGCAGTCAGCGCCTCGAGATACGGCCGGATCACAGTGGCAACCCCTCCTCGCTCGGCCTGCCTAGCAATTTCGCCGGGAGTGACCTTGCTCTGGCGGAGCGCCTCTTGGAGGCCCTCGATCGCAACCGACAGGCCGATCTTGTTGCGATATCGGAAACAGTCCGCGATTGTTTTGACGATCCCAAAGACCTTTACGGGCACACCCTCGACAATATGGGTCTCGACGCTTTCATTGAGCAGTCTTTCGGTAAACCGCACGATACGAATGGGTGTACCGTCAGATTTGGGAGGCCAGTCCTTCTGGCCGATGGCCAGCCATATCTGTCTCGGAAGCTGATCGGTCAGGCCGTGAAATGCGAGGGCCGACACAAGGCAGACGACGCCCTTAGGTGCGCGCTTGGCGGCCTCAGCTAGGCTGTGATTGGCGTCGAGCGCTGCGTCGGAGAGCTGGTAAAGGCCGCGTGCAAGTCGGAGCACCTCTCCATCCCGCTCCATGCGGCTCATAGTGGCAGCCGTTACGCCAGCGTCGCGCAGCTCGACAAGGCGCGCGATCCCACGCGCCGTAAGTAATGCGTGGGCGATCTGGCGCTGGGGGAGAGATGGAGACATTGATACAATAGCTCTGAACTAAGGATGTACTATCCGAGGTTTCATATCAAATTTCGACGTTGAAGGAAAGCTCTAGCGAGCAGTTTTCAACCGAGCGCTCCTACTCTACATCCAATGCGACATCTGAAGCCAGAAAACGCAAAAAGCCCCACGAGGGGGCTTTAATGGGATCGCAGGATCGTTGTCTACCGGGGCAGGATTTGAACCTGCGAAGCTCGGCGTTGATCACCGCGCGCCCTTATCCTTCAACCGGTAGCACGTCCCGCTCCAGCATTGCGACATGTTCGTCACAGACGATCTTTACCAGCTCAAGCAAATGCGCCGTCCGCTCTCCAAGCCAGACAAGCGCCTCTTCGCTGATCTCGAAATGCTTGGAATAACGAGCCTTCACATAGGCCTCATTGATCGTGTTGAACCAGGCCCGCTCGCGGTGTTGGTCGCGCGGAAAGGCTTCGACCAAACGCAGGTCCTGCTCCTCAGCCAGCGAGCGCAAGAACTTGATATTGTGTGATGGCGGCCCGTAATTTGTCAGAGTGAGCAGAACGCAGGAGTAAGCCTGTTCAAGTGTCTGATGAATCAAAAATGCAGCATGCTTGAACTGCTTATCGTTCACCGCCTGCATAGCGAGTATGGCGTTGTAGTTTCCAAACGAGTAACGACTCTCGAAATGCTCCCGAGCAACCCTCAACCGCTCTTCCGCCGTGAGCGGTTTTGGCTCAGCCAGAGGCTCGTCATCCAGCTCGTAGAGAACAATGCCTTCCTTGCGGATATCCGAGAAGAAGTAATGGCCTTCCTTCAGTTGCGTGTTTACCTCGCGACGCGAGTGCACGATGAACTGCGTCGGCGTTTCGATAAAGCTGTCGCGGATCAGACGGTCGGCTGCCTTGTACCAGTATTCGGCAAAGTCGGTCGGCTTGCGATTGTTGACGATCACCAGCAGATCAAAGTCAGAGCGATAGCCCTTCATCGTGTGCGGTTCGTCAACGAAGGTGCCGCGGGCGTAAGAGCCGAACAGGATGATTTTGAGAATGCGTCCGCGCTTCTTGAAGTCCGATGTTCCTTCGCCCAGAGCATCCTCGAATTCCTCGTGCAGGATTTCCAGCGCACGGGCAAGTTCGCGTTGCTTGCGGGGCGGAATATGATCGAGGGAGGACTTCATCATGGTAGCGGCTTCTTGGCGTTGGCGGTATCGACGTGGACTCTCTGAATGGTGGCTCTAAAAATCTGACACAGTTAAACCGAAACAACAACTGCAGGAAATCCCACCAGGCCTTTGACACACATTGCACAAAAGCTCTCAGAGGCATTGACCAATCTGCGTCTTCGACCCTGTTTTTCGGATGTGGTCTAGTGGTCATCAACGTCATTGGTTACTCATCAGCCGTGGCCCTGGCCAACCTTCCCACCATCCGTCCAAACGTTTGGTCATTCAACGCGAACCGGTGAATGAGCGCCATGGTGACATGGCCTGCGATCAGAACCGACAAAACCCATGCCAGCAAACTATGAAGAAGATCAGCCGGCATTATCATCCACATGACCTCTATCCCGCTTGCAGGAACCCACGGTGCCCACCCCTTGCCACTGCAATAGGCCCGCAACAGCGCCAGTGCCGGAATGCTAAACATCAGAAGATAAAAGCTGGCGTGAACAACAGCGGCTGCACGACCGGTGACGGTTGTCGATTGAACCGGGCGACGGTTGCGATTGACGGTCCACCAGATAGCGCGAATGACAACAAGCACGATCACCAAAAGGCCAACGGTGCCATGGCCAGGTCCAAGCGAGGTGACCGTCCTGACCAACTCCGTATCGCCGAACAATCGCCACGTCAAAATGACGACAAACTGCCAGATCAAAAGATAGGCCATTGTCCAATGCAAGGTCCGGCTGATCAGACCATAATGCTTCGGCGTATCCAGCCACATGCGAAAATTCCTCTTTATCATTGCCTGCCTCTAGCTGCCGTTGGCGCAGAGCGCAACGGTGGGATCCGACCGGGATCGTTCGTCTGATCCTGGGCTGCGCTCCCTCACCCGGTGGCGCCAGACGCACGCCCGTCCTGCCGCTCACTACGGCGCTATGGGGAGCGCGTTCCCGTCAGGACAGGCTCATTCCGCAATCCCTCGTGAGCGTCCAGTCATCCGTATCGCCACAAAGGCGTACCTGCCGGGCATTCATTGTAACATTGAGCACCGTCATGGTTCATTGTCCCCGATGACATCAGCTTGATTGCCATTGGCTTGCTGAAGGTACCCATTGCTCTGCTGCGCGGCGACATCTGCCACACCGTGGCCTTGACCCAACCGGCATTCTTCGAGCAGGTCCGCAAACAAGGCACGATCGGCATCGCGACGGAGAAACGCCGGCAGCTGTGTTGCAAGCCAATGCCTGAGGTCACACTGATCGCTGGTATCACCATCATGCGCTGATCGACACGCCAGGCGCTCCAGCACAAATGATCCGAGCAATATCTTGCGCCGGGTGTCCTGCGCGCGCTCATGCTTGCCCAGCCGCGATTGCAAGGCGCGTTTGCGCTCCTCGAGCTCTTTGATGCGTTGCGCGATCGGCTTTCTCATAACGGCATCCTCCTTTGACGATTTGGCCTTGGGGCTATTCGAACTCCAATCTCTCAGGTCCCGCAACGTGCAGATCTGCACGTCGCCAGCACGGCCTGCCGGTGCTAGCCAAGCCAGATCAAAGCAATAAGGGCGCACTTACGAGTTGCAGCGTTTTCGCTCAACCGGTTTCCAGGATCAGGAAAGGACAAATGCCGGTGGCGATTTACCATCTCAGCAGCAAGCCCGTCTCCAGATCAGGCGGCAGAAGTGCCGTCGCTGCCATCGCCTATCGCACCGCCAGCCTGCTGGTGAACGAACGCGATGGAATGGTCCATGACTTCACCGCCAAGCAGGGTGTCGACCACTGTGAGATCGTTTTGCCAGATGATGTCGAGGCAACCTGGGCGATCGATCGCTCGACGCTCTGGAATGCAGCGGAAGCTGCCGAGAAGCGCTGCGATGCGCGCGTTGCCCGCGAGTTCGAAATCGCCCTTCCTCACGAGCTGAGCAGCAACCATTGCCTGTCACTGACGCGCACCTTTGCGCAGGATCTGGCCAACCGCTATGGCACCGCCGTCGACTTTGCCATCCATGTGCCCCAGGGCAAAAGTGACATCCGCAATATCCATGCCCATGTGTTGATGACCACGCGTGAAGTCACGCCGGATGGGCTTGGGAGCAAGGCGCTGATCGAGCGCGAGAACAAATGGCTGCTCGCCCATGGTTTGCCGACCTCGCACATGCAGATGCGCGATGTTCGGAAAGCCTTTGCAGAGCATGCAAACCGACATCTGATGCGCGCAGGTCTTGATCTGCGCATCGATCACCGCTCGCATATGGAGCGGGGTTTATCGCTATCACCAACCGGGCATATGGGCGTGCATGCCAGTCAGATGATGCGGCGCGGACTGCATGTGTCACGCACCCGGCTTGATGAAGACGCAGCACGGCGAAACGCCGAGTTGATCCGCCGCAAACCAGACGAGGTACTCAAACTCATCACCGATGAAAAGAGCGTGTTTGATCGTTACGATGTCGCGCGCACACTGAATCGCTACATCAACGACACCGACGCATTCCAGTCAGCCTTTGCCACCGTCATGGCATCACCGCAACTGGTCGACCTGCAGCCCGAACGACACGGCGAACTGGCCAGTTATTCGACGCGGGAGATGATCACCATCGAACATGCCATGGCAGCCAGTGCCCTGCGGATGGCACACAGACAAAGCCATGGTGTGAGGGCAGGCCATGTCGCTCATGCGCTGGATCGTCAGGACGCGATTTTGAAGGGGGCTGGTCTCAGCCACGAGCAGCGTGAGGCTGTGCGCCACATCACCTCACCTGCGCAAATCGCCGCCGTGATCGGCTTTGCCGGTGCTGGCAAATCCACAATGCTGGCGGCTGCACGCGACGCCTGGGAAGCACAGGGTTTCGTGGTTCATGGTGCAGCCCTTGCCGGCAAGGCGGCAGAAGGTTTGACGCAATCATCCGGCATTGCCGCACGCACTCTGGCATCCTGGGAGTATGGCTGGAACAAAGGAAAGAGTGAGCTTGGCCATGGCGATATCTTCGTCATCGACGAGGCCGGCATGGTTGGCAGTCGCCAGCTCGCGCGGTTCGTGAAGGAGGTCGAAGCGCGTGGCGCAAAGCTCGTTCTGGTCGGCGATCACGAACAGCTTCAGGCGATCGGTGCAGGCTCGCCGTTCAGGGCCATTGCCGAGCGGATCGGATCGGTCGAACTATCGCAAATCCGTCGGCAGAAACAGCACTGGCAGCGACAGGCCTCGGTCGCTTTTGCCACCCATCGCACCGATGATGGACTGATAGCTTACGCCGAACAGGGCAGCGTCCAGTTTGCCGATGACCGTCGTCAGGCGCGCGAACAACTCGTGGCCGACTATCTCGCTGATCTCAAACAGAACCCATCCGCATCCCGCATTGCCCTTGCCCACCGCAGGCTCGATGTTCGCGCCATTAACGACGGCATCCGAGAAGCGCTGCAGGCTGAAGGGCGGCTTGCGAAACGGAGCGGTCTGGGCAGCGGGAACGATGGAGCGTCAACCGTTAAACTCCGGACGGATCTTCCTATCAAAGGTGACAGCGAACTCATCTATCAGACCGTCAACGGCAATCGTGCTTTCGCCCCCGGCGATCGCATTCTTCTTTTGGAAAACAATCGCGATCTTGGCGTCAAAAATGGCATGTTGGGAACGGTGCAGGCCGTCGAGCCGGACGCAATACAAATGCGGCTCGACGGAGCTGCCAGCGGGCAAACAAATGCCCGTGTTCTCTCTGTACCCGTCAAAGATTACCAAAGTTTTGATCATGGCTATGCGACCACCATTCACAAATCCCAAGGCGCCACAGTCGACCGTGCCTTCGTCATGGCATCCTCAACGATGGACCGGCATCTCACCTATGTGGCCATGACGCGCCATCGCCATCAGGCAACCCTTTATGCCGGTCGCGATGACCTCGACGGCATCAAAGATATGGTTGCCAGCATGAGCCGTTCCGGCGCCAAGGAAACGACGCTCGATTACATCAATGTCTTTGCTTCGCGGCGCGGGCTGACACCCCAGACATCTCCAGCGATCGAGCTTGCCAACGCTCTCGTACCTGTTCAAACGTTCACCTCTGATGCAGCCCCGGTTGTACGAGAAAAGCAGGATCAACTTTTGCAACAAGGGCGTGCTGTCGAGGCACAATCTGGTGCGATGCGTCCCAGCAATCCGGTCGACCCTGCGCTGCACGCCGAGCCCGCAAAACCTCTGACACAGACGAACGACATTGCGCCCCATCACCCGCGGGAAGACGAAACTCCCGCCCCGCTCATCCCCGCAATCCGACATTATGATCGCACCGTCGACGACATCGCCTGCGAAAAGGCCCTGCCCAATCTGGTCAGAGATATGGAGGTCGTGCGGTCGGTGGGTCGTGACGTCTATATCGATCCTGACCGGGCTGTCGACACCCTCACCTGCGCCATCACCGAGGCAGGGGTCGACGGAAAAGCTCTGGCCAAATCGCTCGTTGAGAAACCCGAGCAGTTCGGAGCCTTGCGCGGCAAGGCTGGCCTTCTCGGTGACAACAAGGAGCGCAAGCTTGCCCGTCACTTGACCCTGGCGCTTGGCAGCCATGTCATATCAGCCGCCAAAACCTGGGAACGCCGTCTGAACGCCGAACGCCAGTCAGAAACCTGGAAACGTGAGCGTCAGGACGTCATCGAAGTCCCGGGTCTCACACCCCGCAGCGAGGCCCTTCTGCAACAGTTCGACAGCCTGTCCCTTAAAGATAGGCCAACATTCCTCAAACAGCTCCTGACAACGCCAGAGGGACAAACGGCCATCATGGAGGCCCGCACCATCACAGATGCGCTTGAGCAACGCTTTGGCAGCGCCGATCCGCGGAACCTGAAACCAGACACGTTGCGGCTGGGGCCGGGCATTGCCAAACAACTCGACCACATCACAAACATCGCCCGCATCGTCGAACGCGCTCATCGCGCAGAGATCACCTATCAATACAACCTCAAGCAGTCACTGACGAAAAGCCTCGGTTTGGGGATGTGACATCAGCAACTTGAGCCGCATCGATCATTAAAAGTGGTCGCAGCCCACAGCGCTTCCTGCCTCCCAAGATCGGATCTACTTAGCGATGGTGGGCTAGATCAGAAACCATGTCACGATGACGGTAACGATGCCAAGAGTGGCGACCCGCCGCGCTGTCGGCGAAAGTCCAAACCAGTATGACGCGGTGAAAGGGACACGCTCCCCAACAGATAACTAACGCTCGGCGCTCACCACTGAGGACACGATATCGGTTTTCGTTTCTGCTGTCGTGGCGTCCGGAACGGTGGCAGACGGCATTGCCGGCACGGCAAAAACTCTTGTGGTCACCCCATCGGACCTGACCGCCACAGAGACATCGCAACCGGATCTGAGTGCGTCATTTGCGTGTTGGGCTCCGGCAGTGTCGTTATCGGCTTAAACAAGGGATGTATGCGTCACAAGAAAAAAGGGCATCGCTCCCAGAACTATCCGAACCAAACCATCATCAACAAAAAAGCCAATCTTTCCGCGGCACCCTTTTACGTGGGGCCATGATTATTCATCGTCAGGTCATGCCGTTGGCGGTTCTGCCTCTGGCAGAACCCTAGCCGCATTTCGACCACCAAGAGACCGGATAAGATCCAGAGGCATCGTCACGTTAACCCCTCGGCGATTGGCGTGTTCGCGAGATCGGGCCAAGTTCGTTGCCAAGCGTCGAGCTCACCCAAAACGGAATCGGAGTCGCATGGAAATCGGATGCCCCACTGTTCGAATTCGTTACGAACTCGCCGCCGGAGCCTGGCATCGATCCTGTGCAACGCCTGGTTCCACAGAGCGTACGAAGCACTCGGATCGAGATCGTTTTCCATCATGGTGTTTCACAGCTCAGTTTTCCGCGCGGAATAACCCGGAATTAGGTAGTAAATGCCATAAGATTTACGTCTTATAATTGCGGTATTTGTCATAGAAGGTTGAAGTTATCGGCCTTCGAGGTCGGGACTTTTGGCCCGATGACGTAGCGTCGCATTGGCTTTCTAGCAATATTTCTGTTCAGCCTGTCCAATTCCCACCCTGCATGCCTCAGGCCATTCCTCCCAGATGGTCGAGGGCGACATGGACGGGACAGTCTCTCGGGATAGACCGTAGCCCTACCGGTGGGTGGCAATCCCGATAGCATTCCGCTTCGGGTCTTCCGCCCATATCGCTGCCTGTCCGTCGACCATATCGCTGACCATATACCGACCATTCCGCTTAACTTCTATCGACCATTCCGCTACAATTTATCTCCCCAAAAACGAAAGTCTTCAGGAACGCCCCGAACTGCCCTCTGTCGTCCCGCATTCTCTCGAGAGACAGGTCACGAAGAGATGCGAGAAGACCGGAATCGAGGAAATGTATTTTAGGGGTTTTGGTCAAGCGCTTCAGTTTGTTGGAAAACCAAGGTTGAACGGTTCGGGCGAGAAACAGGCTCTCGAATATACCGACGTATTTCTGGGTTGTGACGTGGTTCATCCCGATGGGGGCGCCAATTCCGGAGTAGTTCACGAGTTGTCCCGAATGCTCAGCTAGAACGCGCAGCAAGCGCGGCATTTGCGCAATCTGCTCGATTTGAGCAACATCACGAACGTCGCGCTGAACGATCGCTTGGATATAATCCGCATACCAGTCGTGTTTGCGGCCCAACGTTTTGCGGCCCAATGCCTCCTCGGGATATCCACCGGCAAGGACCGCAGCCATCAAGTCGTCTCCGATGACGGGTTCTCCGACCTTTGTTTCATTTTGAAAGGCGTCGTTCAGGAAGCTGCTGCCCGCGGTTCTGATCTCGCTCTGCGCAAGCGGCAGCAGTCGAACGACCTCCATGCGTCCTGCGAGGGAGTCCGCCACGCGTGGTAACGTCATAATATTAGCTGAACCGGTCAGGAGGAAACGTCCCGGGCGCTGGTCGGTATCCACACTTTCTTTGATAGCGAGCAACAGCTCGGGGGCGAGTTGAATTTCATCGATCACGGCGCGATCTATATGCCTTACGAAGCCAACCGGATCCTGTCGCGCTGCCTCCAGGGTGGTCGCATTGTCTAAAGTGTAATACTCCGTGGCCTCGTTGGCGATCTTCTTTGCCAGCGTCTTTTTTCCTGATTGTCGGGGACCGACGATCATAATCACCCTTGTGTCTAACATGGCATCGGCAACGCGTTGCTCGACGAGTCTTGGATAGAGCATCACGGCCGTATTCCTCTCAATGACCGTTTGAAAGTATATTATTGACTAATTGAAAGTTAAGATGTGACCATTTGAAATTAACTTGGCGGCTGATTGAAAATCGAGGCCCGAACTCGGTGGCATGAGGTAGGCGAGAGTTAAGCAGGCACCGCCTCTCGCTAATCAATCACCCAAACTGATTTAGCTGAAACCCGCCGAGAGGATGGTCATGAATGATGGGGGAGAAAATTCGTGTATACGCTGAACACAATGCTGAACTTTACAATGGATGAATCCAACGCCTTGAGCGGAGTCGAACCTACGACCGCGCTCTTGTTTCGCGTCGATCTCATCCAGACCGTTAGGGATGTCAGAGACTTAGAAATCCCAGTCCCCGAGCTCGTTCGCTAGTGCCTTGCCAACCACGTAGGATGACCGTCTCGAATTTTTGAGAGCAGTCCTTGCCCATCTTCTCTCGTCTCGCTGCAAAAGTTTGGATTCGCTTGAGGTGGCTCGCCATCATACGGCAGGTTTGACAACTGTGTCGTGGAAAATGGATGAATAAATGATGCATAACTGCGCTTCAGGAATTGGATGGAAATGGAGGTTAAAATGGAATTTTTAAACACCACGAGCGTCCGAATCACGCCCGAAATCCTTTCGCTGATTGCCGAGATCGACGAATTCAAAGGAGCCTGGCGTGCGATAGGCCGGATCGCGCTTGAGCGATTGTCCAGCCTGAGGCGTATCGCCACGATCGAAAGCGTCGGTTCCTCCACACGTATTGAAGGGGCACGCCTCACCGACCGAGAGGTCGAAAAGCTGCTGGCAAACATTCGCTTGGGGTCGTTTACGACACGCGACGAGCAAGAGGTTTCCGGCTATCATCCTCGCCGACATGCCGGAGTTATCCGTCGCATTGCTCGAGTTGGCGCGCGAGCACGGGCGGATCACGGTCGCAGAGGCTGCCCGTATCACCCAAGCAAGCCGTCACACAATCAAGGATCATCTTAAGGCACTCGTGGATCGAGGGCACCTCGTCCTGCACGGTGCAGGCCGCGGTGCATGGTACGGTCTTTCATGATGAACTGGATCTCAGGTCCATCTGAATAGATATGCTATTGAATTGATACGAACGAGGAACCTCTAGGAAGGGGCCACCCTTAAACTGGAGAATTAGTGCGTGATCGATAATGTCTACGCCTTCGCATTGTACCTTCGAAACCTCGCGAAATGGGGACTTGCGTGACGGCCTTTCATCATGGGCGCTGCGATGTTTCAAGCAATCATGGGGCTCGCACCCCATGATTGTTTCATTGGTGTCAGCGATGGCATATCGCAACTTTCACAGTCAGGGATAGGCCGTAGATCCATCCGGTTTGTTGGTGATTTTGCGTTGCCAATGGATGTAGTCGTCCGTCAGCAAAGCTTTTTCGTCGATCTCAATCCCCCAGCCTGGACGGTCGGGCCGCAACTCCATGTGTCCATCTACCGGCATGTATGGATCAAGCGCCCACGGCGCGTGGACATGCGGCTTAAACTCCAGGATCTGGAAGTTCGGCTGTGCGGCGCAGAAATGGATATTGACTGCAGTAGCCAACGGACCCATCGGATTATGCGGTGCGACGGTCACATAATGGGCTTCGGCAAGCGTGGCGATGCGGCGCATTTCACAGACGCCTCCCACAACGCAGATGTCAGGTTGGATGATATCGGCACCCTGTGCCGATAGCAGGGACAGGAATTCGAAGCGGTTATAGAGAGACTCACCCGTGGCGAGTGGCACGTTGACCTTCGACTTCAGTTCCCGCCATGCAGGAATGTGTTCGGGTCGAATAGGCTCCTCATAGAAAAGCGGGTCGTTCGGGGCGATCGCCGCAGCCAGCTGAACGGCCTTGTATGGTTCGAAGATTTTGGCATGGGCATCGAAGGCGAATTCGAAATGCGACGGGGTGATTTCGCGTATTCTTCCGAACCAATCACCAGTTTCCTTGACCAGTTCGCCCCATCGGCCTGTGTGCAGATCGCGGCGATACGGGCTGAGCTTGAACGCCGTGTAACCGTAGTCTTCGTTAAGCTTTAGCGTCTGATCGAGCGCGTGTTCTGCATCCGGTGCAGTATAGACGCCACAATATACGCGTACGCGGTCACGGACACTACCACCCAGCAACATATACACCGGCAGACCCGCAGCCTTGCCGGCGATATCCCACAACGCATGGTCGATCGCGGAAATTGCGGCGAGGCCCAGAGCCCCGGGAGGAAACCGGCACTGCTGATTGAGCTTGAGTACGAGATATTCGACCCGGCGCGGATCTTCGCCTTCGATCTGATGAAACAGGTAGTCGAAAAGCGGCGGCAGCGACCAGTCGGGGCCGTGATTGTAACATTCGCCCCAGCCGCTGATGCCCTCGCTCGTCTCTATCTTGAGAAGCAGTCGCGGGCGTTCGTCCACGCGCTGCATGTAGGTCTTAATTCCAGTGATATGCACTTATAATTCTCCCTCAAGCAGCTTTTGCGTCGGAGCGAACACGGTCCACGACTTCGCGGAGGATCTCACGCTCAACTGCTGTCAGTTCGACCACGCCCGGCACGCGCACAGGGCCGACATCCGTCCCGAGCATGCCGAGCGCCTCCTTGACGACGGTAACGTTAGCGCCATTATTGTATTTCGTGCGTAACGCCTCGAACTGGGCAATTCCATCGATCAGGCCGCGTGCCGTAGCATAATCGCCGGATTCGAGCGCCGCATGGATAGCGTGTGAACGCTCGGGAAAGACGTTGACGAGACCCGAGGTGAAGCCGCGTGCGCCCATTGCGTAAAATGCCGGTGCCCAACCTTCTGCAAGTCCGCAAACCCAGATCGCCGGTGCGTCATGGGTAGCGCGGATCACTTCGGCCAGTAGCATGAGATTAGGCGAGGCGAATTTGATACCGGCTATATTGGGGTGTAGCGCCAGTTTGCGGAAATCGTCTACGGAGAAGCCGTCGCTGCGCACATAGGCAATGACTGGAATCGTGCAAAATTCCGCCAGCTCAAGAAAATAGGCAGCCTGATAAGCTGGTCCGGCAAACGGATCCATCGGATGATGCCCCATGATCGCGTCGGCACCTGCGGCGATGGCGTCGCTCGCCAGCGCCTTTGCATCGGTCAGCGACCGGCCAACGGCCGCACTGACAAGAGCCTTGCCGTCCGCAGCCTTGATGGTCGTATTGTGCACGAGGCGGATCTCGTCCATCGTGAGCGTGAAAAACTCACCGGTATTGCCCGCCGCCATCAGGTTGTGGACCTTAGCCGCGGCAAGTCCTTTGATCAGCCCGTCAAGCTTCTGCATATCAATCGAGCCGTCGCTCCCGTAA
Source organism: Agrobacterium sp. rho-8.1 (assembly GCF_033957725.1). Lineage (NCBI taxonomy): Bacteria > Pseudomonadati > Pseudomonadota > Alphaproteobacteria > Hyphomicrobiales > Rhizobiaceae > Agrobacterium > Agrobacterium sp. rho-8.1. The sequence continues at coordinate 1,670,219 of NZ_CP192789.1, read as the reverse complement.
GGTGTCACGGGAACGCCTGATATCCCGGAAAGAGCCGTTCTTACGGCCTGTAGTTTTTCAGTCACGCTCACTATCCTTCTGCTTTCCAAATACGATGGACAGGTAGGTTTCGCCCGAACGCACGACATGGTCGCGCATTAAGCGCTCCGCCCTGTCTGCATCTCCGGCGACGATTGCGTCGGCGATGGCGACATGCTCCTCAAGCGCCTTCTGGCGCTCTGACGGATCGAGGTGAATGACGCGACGGATGCTCGCATCATAAAATTGCTGGCGTTCGATCAGCTTGGAGAGATAGCTGCACCGCGAACTCCTGTGGATGAGATCGTGGAAGGTCTCGTTGAGCGCGATCAGACCGTCAGCATCGCCCGATGTCGTTGCCTTGCGCATCAGATTGGCGGTCGCAACGAGTTCGACACCCGCTTTCTTGTCGATCCGCTTTGCAGCCAGATGGGCAATCATCGATTCCAGTGCAGCGCGCGCGAGGATCATTTCCTCTGCCCAACTGCTTGCAAACCGTATGATCACGCCGCGCCGCGGCAGGGCTTCAACCAACCCTTCGGTTTCCAACTGCCGAAGGGCCTCCTTGATGGGCGTAGTACTGACCCCGAACTGTTCAGCAAGGCTTCGCTCGTTGACTTTCTCACCAGTAGCAAAACGCCCGGAAATTATGGCTGCACGCATCATCCGATGGACGTGATCCCGGACTGTGACATTGAAGCTGGCGTCGATCTTTTGAAATCCCACGCCACCGGCGGGCGTGTCTGAGCGATTGATCATTTCCCAAAATCCGTTGACGTGACGAAATTAATATGAGATCTGGTATATCAGATTTGATGTCTTTGTCGACAACAAATTTCGACTAATGGGGTTGAGGAGCCTTGGGAGATATCCATGTTAAAGCGAACATTTCTTGCTATCGTAGGCTCTGCGATGATCGGATCCTGCGGCATTCCTGCTCTCGCAAAAACGCCATCGGATCAACTTGTCATCGCCATCATGATGACGTCGATGCGCGGTCTTGATCCGCATGAAATCAACCAGCTCGAGGCTGCCGAGGTCGTGGCCAATCTCTATGACCGGCTTATCGAGCTGCCGGCCGATAACATTACAGTACCAAAGCCCTCGCTCGCCGAGAGCTGGACGGTGGCTGAAGATGGGAAGACATTCACCTTCAAGATCCGGCAGGGAGTGCGGTTTCACTCCGGCAATCCGCTGACAGCGAAAGATGTTGAGTGGTCTCTGCGCCGGCTTGTGAAGCTGGGGCTCGCACCGTCGACCGACCTTCGCCAATGGGGTTTTTCGGCAAAGAATGTCGATGCTCTTATCCGTGCGACGGATGACCAAACGCTGGTGCTGCAGACACCGGAAGTCTGGAACCCCAACCTCATTCTCTATTCTTTGGCCAGTTTCTCAACCTCGATCGTCGATAGCGCCTTTCTGGCAAGCAGGGAGAAAAACGGCGACTGGGCGCGCAACTACCTCCAGACCCAGGACGCTGGCTCGGGCCCGTATTCCCTGACCACTTGGCGTTCCAATCAACTTCTGATCGCTGATGCATTCAAGGACTACTGGAAAGGCATGCCTGCCATGCGGCGGGTGTTCATGAGCCATATCCCTGAATCCTCTGCCCAGCGGCTTCAGATTGATGCGGGTGACGTAGACGTTGCGACGCGATTATCGTCGACGGACCTTTCAGGGCTTGAAGCCGACGGCAAGGTTTCGGTCCAGAAGGTACCAGGATTCGGCTTTTACTATCTGGCACTGAACCAGAAGGACGTGATCCTTTCCAACCCCAAGGTTCGCGAGGCCTTTCGCTATCTCATAGATTATGACGGCCTCAGCAGCACCGTCATGAAATACTACGGCACCAAGCAGCAATCGATCATCCCGGCTGGCCTGCCGGGCGCTAGGAGTGACAACCCTTACAAACTGGACATCGACAAGGCAAAACAACTGCTCACCGAAGCGGGCTATCCCAACGGCTTCTCAAAAGTCTATTTCGCCCAACCCGGAACACCGGAATCCGAAGTAGGAATATCGCTTCAGAATAATGCCGCCAAGGCTGGGATTAAACTCGACTTGCAGATCGGTGACCAGATCGGAAAGTTCAGGTCTCGGCAATTCGAATTGTTTTCATCACGCACCGGCGATCGTCTTCCTGACCCGCATGCGGTTCTTCAATCTTATGCAACGAATGCCGACAATTCCGATGCAGCAAAACTCGCCGGGCTCGTCGCCTGGCGCACCGCGTGGGATGTCCCAAAAGACATACAAGATATGGTGATTGCGGCCGCCCACGAGATTGATCCGGAAAAGCGCAGAGAATTGTATGTACGGATTAACGACGCCTATCTGCGCGCTTCACCAGCTCTTGTCACGTCATTCCAACGTACCGATCCCAAAGCCGTTCGCATGGAAGTGAAAGGTTATATCGGACATCCGACATGGCTGACACGCTGGGACACCGTTTCTAAAAGCGAATGATTTGCGAACCAAGGACAGTGCCATGAGTATTTCACAGACCCCATCTACTCCAGTTCCGAGCCATTCGCTTTTCAAGGCAGCACGCAAAGTCGCCACCTCGGCGATTGTGATCCTGACGACATTGCTCGGTCTACTCGTCATCACCTTCGTCGTCGGACGCATGGTGCCTGCCGATCCCGTGATCGCTGCCATTGGCGATCAATCGGATCAGGCGACATATGACCGCGTCTACAAAGAGATGGGCCTTGACCGACCGATATACGTGCAGTTCGCGAACTATCTCGGCAATGCCGTACAGTTGGATTTCGGTCAGTCGAATATCACCAAACAGCCCGTGGTTAACGATCTCGCACGAGTGTTTCCCGCCACGCTGGAACTGGCGACCCTTGCGACATTGATCGGTGCGGGTCTCGGTGTCCCGCTCGGCGTACTCGCCGCTGTCCGCAAGGGCACATGGGTCGACCATGTTGCCCGCGTCGTGGGCCTGCTCGGATATTCGACGCCGATCTTCTGGCTCGGCACGATCGTTATCCTGCTGTTTTACGCACAACTCGGCGTCATCCCGCCAGGCGGCCGGATATATGTCTATAACGAGGGGATTGTCGAGGCGTGGACGAATTCCGTTCTGATTGACAGCTTGCTGGGGGGGCATTGGGATGTCTTCTGGAGCGCGCTGCACCACCTCATCGCTCCGGCCTTGATCCTCGGTTATGCAGCGATGGCTTATCTCAGCCGCATGACACGCAGCTTCATGCTGGAACAGCTCCACCAGGAATATATCCTCACAGCCCGCGCCAAGGGTCTCGGCAAACGACCGATCATATGGCGGCACGCCTTCCGCAACATTCGTGTGCAGCTTCTGACCGTCGTCGCACTCGCGTATTGCGGCTTGCTAGACGGAACAGTGCTGATCGAGACGGTGTTCGCATGGCCGGGGCTCGGACAATACCTGACCTCCGCCCTGTTTTTTGCTGACATGAATGCTGTCCTCGGAAGCGTGTTCTTGATCGGGCTGATTTCAATCGCCATCAACTTCCTGTCAGACATCGCCTATCGCTTTATCGATCCAAGGACCCGGTGAGACCATGACAAAATCAGGTACGTTCTCAAACCTCCACACCTGGCTCATCAATGAGGAATTCAGTTCCTCGCGTCAGGCCCGCCTACACAACATCTATATCGCGTGGCTGAGCTTGGTTGCCAATCCGCTTGCTCTGGCAGGGTTCGTCGTTATCGTCTTCCTGATCCTCATGGCATCTCTGGCACCTTTCATGCCGCTTCAGGATCCGATCGCTCAGGACTTCATGAAAGCACTGCAAGCTCCGTCGTCCGCGCATTGGTTCGGCACCGACGAATTCGGGCGCGATGTTTTCGCTCGGCTCGTCTATGGCGGCCGCACCACGCTTTACATCGCCATTCTCGTGACCGTCATCGTCGGGCCGATCGGCTTCGTGATCGGTGCGACCGCAGGCTATCTCGGCGGATGGGTCGATGTCGTGCTGATGCGCATTACCGACATTTTCCTCTCTTTCCCAAGCCTCGTTCTCGCACTTGCATTCTCTGCAGCGCTTGGACCTGGCATTGAGAATGCGGTGATCGCGATCGCTCTGACGGTCTGGCCGCCGATTGCCCGCCTTGCCCGCGCAGAGACCTTGACTTTTCGCCATGCGGACTTCGTTGTCGCGGCAGAACTCCAGGGTGCCGGCATGGGCCGCATCCTCTTGCGTCACATCGTGCCACTCTGCGCGCCGTCCGTCATTGTGCGCCTGACGCTCAACATGTCGAGCATCATCCTCACTGCCGCAGGGCTCGGCTTCCTCGGGCTGGGGGCGCAGCCGCCGCTCCCAGAGTGGGGCTCGATGGCCGCATCCGGTCGCCAGTATCTGCTGGATGCTTGGTGGCTGACGACAGTACCGGGGATTGCCATCCTCGTCGTTAGCCTCGCTTTCAATCTGCTCGGCGACGGGCTGCGTGACATCATGGATCCTCGCAATGCATAAATCCACAGATACCATCCTGACCGTCGAGAACATGTCGGTCGAATTTCCGTCGATGTCAGGTGCAGTTAGAGCTGTCCGGGATGTCTCCTTCACGGTCGGTCGCGAGAAGATCGGCATCATTGGAGAATCAGGATCAGGCAAGAGTACGACGGGCCGTGCCATCATGCGCCTGCAACCGTCGAATGCGGTGGTCAAGGCTGATGGTCTTCAGTTCGAAGGCATTGACTTGCTTCGGGCCACCGAAGACGAGATGCTGTCGATCCGAGGCCGCCGCATCGCGATGATCCTTCAGGACCCTAAATATTCGCTCAATCCGGTCATGAGCATCGGCGAGCAGATATCCGAAACGGTGATCCTGCACGAACGGGCCTCGAAAAAGGAAGCCCGCGAACGGACGCTTTCCATGCTGGAACGTGTCCAAATCCGTGATCCGCAGCGTGTCTTTGATCTCTATCCGCATGAAGTCTCTGGCGGCATGGGACAGCGCATCATGATCTCCATGATGCTGATCGCCTCCCCTTCCCTGATCATTGCCGATGAACCGACCTCAGCGCTGGACGTTACGGTTCGCCAGCAGGTGCTTTCGATCCTCGATGATCTGGTAACGGAGAGAAATATCGGTCTGATTTTCATCTCGCATGACCTCAATCTTGTTCGAAGTTTCTGCGATAGGGTAATCATCATGTATGCGGGCCGTATCGTGGAAACGATCGCCGCCGCCGATCTTGGTCAGGCCAAGCACCCTTACACCCGTGGCCTTCTCAACGCACTGCCGAGCCTCGATCATCCACGTGACAGGCTGGAAGTGCTGCGTCGCGATCCCGCCTGGCTGGAGAACTGATATGCCCATGATCAAAATTGACCATCTCGCCGTATCATATGGCAGCGGCGACACCCTCATCAAAGTGGTGAAGGACGTTTCGTTCGAGGTCGCAAGAGGTGAGACTTTCGGACTGGTTGGCGAGAGCGGCTGCGGAAAATCCACCGTGCTCGGCGCGATCGCGGGTCGTAACAAACAGTGGACGGGTATCATGGAGATCGATGGCGAGACCCTCACCCAAAAGCGCACCCACGGACAGCTTGCCAAGCAACAACTGGTTTTCCAGGATCCGTTCGGCTCGATCCACCCGCGACACACGATTGGTCGCACCTTACTCGAGCCACTGGAAATCCACGGCAAGGACCGACGTCAAGATCGCATCGAAAAGGTCCTGACAGATGTCGGCCTGCCGCTCAATTTCCGCTATCGATATCCGCACCAGTTGTCGGGAGGACAACGTCAACGCGTCGCGATTGCCCGCGCGTTGATCCTCGAACCAAGTATCCTGCTTCTCGATGAGCCGACTTCCGCGCTAGACGTCTCGATACAGGCGGAGATCCTCAACCTGCTCAAGGATCTGAGAGAGCGTGAAAATCTCACCTATATCCTCGTCAGCCACGACCTCGCAGTCGTTGCCCACCTGTGCGACCGGGTTGCGGTGATGCAAAGCGGTGGTTTCGTCGAGATCGCCACAAGGCAGCAGTTGCTCGAAAATACGGTGAAGCATCCCTACACCCTCACGCTGATGGATGGCAGTCGCGGATATGTAGCTCGATCCAGAAAGCAAGGGGCGGATGCCGGTTTCACCGCAGGCTCCGCGGACATGGAAAGGCTGACCTGAGCTTGGTCAACTGGTTTTAAACAGGCGCTACATGCGTCAGTGACAATTTGAGTGAGACTATGATTCAGAACCCTATCCTGCCGGGTTTCCACCCGGATCCCTCGATCTGCCGGGTTGGGAACGACTACTACATAGCTGTCTCGACATTTGAATGGTATCCTGGCGTCCAGATCTATCATTCAACCGATCTTCGTGACTGGCGACTTGTGAAAAGACCGCTCGACCGAGCCGAGCAACTGGATCTCCGTGGGGCGCCGGATTCCTGCGGCGTCTGGGCGCCGTGCCTGACCCACGCAGATGGTCGCTTCTGGTTGATCTACACAGACGTCAAGCGCAAGAGTGGTTCATTCAAGGACTGCCATAATTATCTGGTGACGTCGGAAACCATCGACGGTCCTTGGTCGACACCCACCTATCTGAATTCCTCCGGCTTCGACCCCTCCCTGTTCCATGACGAAGATGGCCGCAAATGGCTATTGAACCTCACCTGGGACTACCGCGCCCGGCCCGCGAAGTTCGGCGGCATTTTACTGCAGGAGTACGACCATGAGCAGGGTCGATTGATCGGTCCGATCAGCAATATTTTCGCCGGCTCATCACATGGTCTCGCAGAAGGCCCTCACCTGTATAGGCGCGACGGGCGATATCATCTTCTGGTCGCCGAAGGCGGCACCGGTATGCGACACGCCGTGACAATGGCGCGCTCAAGTGAGATTGCGGGGCCATACGTGCTTCACCCAGACACCCATGTCGTCACCAGCCGGTTCCACCCCGATGCAAACCTCCAGCGGGCGGGTCATGGCGATCTGGTGGAAACGCCGAATGGCGACACCTATCTCGTTCATCTTTGCAGTCGACCGCTTCCAGGTATCGGCCGTTCGGTGCTGGGGCGGGAGACCGCGATACAAAAATGCGTCTGGGGCGACGATGGCTGGTTACGGCTGCAAGGCGAACCCTTCGTTCCGCAGGATACGGTTTCTATGTCCAGCAACACACAGCAGAAGTCTTTGTCCGAAAATGAACGTTATACGTTCGATCTGCAAACCGGCCTTCCGGACGCATTCCAATGGCTGCGGACACCCAATCCGGACCGACTGTTTTCACTCACGGCGCGACCAGGCTATTTGCGCATGTTCGGGCGTGAATCTGTCGGCTCTTGGTACGAGCAGTCACTTGTCGCACGGCGCCAGACGCTTTTTGACTTCGATGCCGAAACCGAAGTTGACGCCGATCCACAGAGCTATCACCAGATGGCAGGTCTGATTGCCTACTACAACAGCTTTGCGTACCATTATCTCTGCCTAACTCATGACGAAAACGCCGGTCGTTCACTTCAGCTCCTATATTGTAATGGTGCCTGGCCTGTAGGCAAAACCATACTGGCCTTGGACGAGGCGATTGCCGTATCGCCGGGGCCCGTGAAAATGCGGATAGAAGTCCGGGGAGCCGTCGCACGTTTCCTTTATTGGAAAGACGATGCCTGGATACGGATTGGGCCGCTGTTGGACCATTCCGCTCTTTCTGATGAAGGCGGAGAAGGTGAACACGCCAATTTCACCGGCGCATTTATCGGAATGGCGGCCAATGACACGAGTGGACAAGCTATGTGCGCAGATTTCTCGTATTTTATATATGATTCTGGCTCTTCCGTGCCATGTTGGGATACGAACCGGTGGCGAAATTATTCGCCACCGCACATTGACCAAGAAATTTAGAACGGGAGCAAATCCGCTATTTCGCAGGCGATTGAAACGGTCGACAAATCTTAGTTGAAATAGAAGGCGTAAGAAGCGAAGTTTCCCTCAAAGATCGAAGTGATCTGCCTCGATTGATCGTTGCTCATAGTGGGTCCGTCCTGAAGATAAGGTACTGTGGCAGGTCCGGTTATCCAAAGTATTAGATCGAAAGGTCGTGGATCGTCGAAAACCCTGGCAAGGTTGATACCCTTGTCAAAACGCCAATGCGGAACGAGAGTCTTACCGTCGAGAGCGGCTTCAAACTGCGACAACAAGGCGAGCCAAGCCTGAATGCGCTCTGGTGTGACCTCAAATGATGGGAGCACACCACTCTTCTGCTTTGGCCCAGGAAGCCATTCATGGTCGTCGTCCGTTTCCTGTTCGATTAAAGATGGACCTTAGCCGAGCTATCCGAGATAGGGTCGATTACGGTCCAGAATTCATCATGGATGTCTGTTCGTTGTTCGTAAGACCGTATGTCCTTCTTCTCGCGTGGGGTGGCTCGTCCTACACTGGTTTTCCGAGGGTTGCTCGGATGGGCCGAGCCGATCCTCATCACAGGAGGACGAGCCGTGGCAGATTATAGAGAAGCTTTTGTCGGAATCGATGTCGCCAAGCTGAAGAATGCGATTGCTGTTGCCGAATCTGGCCGGGACGGAGAGGTACGCTTTTTCGGCGAGGTTGATGCATCCGATGCCAGCATGCGCCGCATAATTCAGCGAATAGCCGCAAAGTTTGATCACGTGCATTTCTGCTATGAAGCCGGCCCGACCGGTTATGGCCTCTATCGGCTAATCCAATCCCTTGGCCATGAATGCATGGTTGTCGCCCCGTCATTAATCCCGAGGAAGCCTGGCGACAGGGTGAAGACGAACCGTCGAGACGCACTCGCGCTCGCTCGGCTATTGAGGGCCGGCGAGCTCACGGCAGTGTGGGTTCCCGACGAGGGCCATGAGGCTATGCGCGATCTTGTTCGGGCTCGAGCTGCTGCGGTCGAGACATTACGGGTTCATCGGCAACAGGTAAGTGCCTTTATGCTCAAGCATAGTCGCATCTATCCACGCAAGAAGGGCTGGACGATGCGATATCTATGCTGGCTGCAGGAGCAACAGTTCGATCACCCCGCGCATCAGATCGCTTTGCAGGAAATGGTCGAGGCGGTGCGCCTTTCGAAGGAGCGCGTCGAACGACTGGAGAAGGTGATCGAGGAGTTCATTCCGACCTGGTCGCTGGCCACGGTCGTTCGAGCTCTGCAGACGTTACGAGGGGTCGATTTGATCGTCGCCGTCACCTTCGCCACGGAGGTCGGCGACGTGACCCGATTTGAAAGTCCGCGCCAATTAATGGGCTATCTCGGCTTGGTTCCTGGTGAGCGATCAACGGGTGAGACAGTCAGACGGGGCTCAATCACCAAGGCAGGTAACGGGCGTGTTCGGCACATGCTGGTCGAGAGCGCATGGACATATCGCCATCCGCCGAAGGTTGGCGCGAGGAAGCTATACCGTCTGGAGCAAGCGCCGCCGAAAGTGCGGGAGATCGCATGGAAGGCTCAGTGCCGGTTAACGTCTCGTTATCGAACGTTGACCGGACGAGGAAAGCGAACGACGGTGGTTTGTACTGCCATTGCCCGCGAGCTGAGTGGCTTCATGTGGGCCGTTGCAAGGGAGGCGCAGTCGATCAGATCGTAGATCGCGCATCGAACTTGACCTCGCGCATGGGCGGGGGCGGAACAACGGCAGGGGAACACCCGTCAGACGCTTTGTGGCCGGCATTCGACCGACGCCCGCAGTAAGATCGGAATAGCCCCGGACGCACAATCGGGAATGCGGTAGCCAACCCGCGCATCAGAGCTTGATCACCGACGTCCTTGAGTTCCGCCTCCACCCATGCGCGATCATCATCATGCACAACCGTTTCTCCGGGACGGTAGTTTCCTCGTGCCCAAAGCATTGACAACGGACATCAGAGCGGTGTTTTCCTCGCACACTGACCAAGCTCGATTGGGCTTTCCGAAAAATGCCGCTACGGCATTGATGGCAAGAATGCGCCAATAGCTGTCATCGCATGGACGATGGACAAAAGTCGAAGCGCCCTAGCAAAAATATGAATTTCCACCTGTCTATGCTCTTGTTAGATATGACAAGCGACGGTTTGCTCGTTCCGTCTTCCTTGCAATATTGACAACGGAGTTATGTATGGCGGTACCTAGAGAAGACCTGCCCAATTTCGAGTATTTTCTCGATCCCATCGCAAACGGCTGCGTCGTGCCTGTGCTTGCGAAATGCCCATGCTGCGAAAAAGACCGGGAATTCATGTACTGCGGCCCGATATACTGCAAGGATAACATTCTGCACGTATGCCCATGGTGTATCCACAGCGGCGAGGCCACGCGGAAGTGGGATGCCTCTTTCAACGACGCCCATTCGATACCGAAGAACGTCCCGAAACACATTATCGACACGGTGTGCAACAGGACGCCCGGATTTGAAGGCTGGCAGACCAATCACTGGCTTTTTTCGGAGACGGACGCCATGATGTTCGTTGGCGAGATCGATGGGGTCACCTTGTTGGCCGAGGCGGACGATCTAAAAATAGCTGCCTGCCGGAGGGCGCTGGATGAATGGCACCTTTCCGAAGAATTCGACTTTGCGGAAATCACCCGAGGAGGTCAGCCGGCTGTCTATCTTTTCAGGGACAGACAATCCGGCGAGTACAGCGCATATGCTGACATGACCTGACGCACTCGAAGAGCGCCGTCGTTGTGAGTGGTACATCCAGCAGTAGCTCTGCGCCATTGACGCTCGCCATCTCCAAAGCTGCCAGTCTTCTCGTCAACCCGTCTCGGTCTATTCGGTAATGTCCCCAATGGGCCAACCGCCTCCACGGCGCAGAAGCGCCAATTGCTGCCATTCTCCAAAGTGTTTAGAAATGTCCGCAATCGAGTGCATTTCTGTGATGACAGCGAGTTTGATCCTTCGCTAAAGAGAGACACGAGAGGATTACAATGAACAATGTTGCAGGCCATATCCTTCTTCTCTCCGGCCATCCGGGTTCGGGTAAGACCACAACTGCCGACTCGCTAGCGCACCTGCCCGGTGTGCCGAAAGTCCATCTCCATTCCGATGATTTCTGGGGTTACATCAAGCACGGTCACATCAATCCTTGGCTTCAAGAGGCAGACCATCAAAACCGTATGATTATGCAGATCGCTGCGGATGTCGCAGGCCGCTACGGCCGCCACGGCTACTTCGTCGTCCTTGATGGAGTGGTGCGGCCAAGTTGGCTGCCTGCCTTCGAGGTTCTCGACCTGCCCCTCCACTATATCATTCTGCGCACCACCGTCACCGAAGCTGTGGAGCGCTGTGCTGCTCGCGGCGGCGATAGCCTCAGCGATCCGAAAGTAGTAACCGACCTTCACTCCCAGTTTGTCGATCTCGGGCCATACGAACCGCATGTGCTCCCCGTTAGCGGGCAAAACCCGCAAGAAAACCTTCGAGCTGTTATGGCGGCTGTACGGTCTAGTCGTTACCGCGTTCTCCAGTCGAATCTTTGAAAGGAGTGTGGTTTATCCCGGAGCATGCCAGAAGCGGGCTGTCGCCTTGCCACACCATTTCCGACAAACATACCACCTTCCAATTACCGCTTCTCTAATCGGGCATTGGGGTCAAGCTCTTTCTTTTTATCCTAGATGGCCTGATCGTCCACGCGGGTGATGCTTCTCTTCGCAGTCTGGTGGCTCAGTTTCGTTTGGAGCCGCTGCACGCATGAATGGGATCAGGGTCTGGAGAGCCTCGCTTATGGCACCCACTCCATGAGGCGAACCAAGGCAGCGCAGATTTACAAAAAGACAGGTAACCTGCGAGCCGTCCAAATTCTCCTCGGTCACACGAAGCTCGAAAGCACAGTTCGCTACCTTGGCGTCGAGGTGGATGATGCTCTGAGAGTCGCTGAGCAGATTGAGCTGTAGACTTCTGACCATCGGCGTTCGCCGATGGTCCCCCTCGCGCCAGAAGCCGACATTAGCCGACCACTAGGACATGGCGCAGTCGTGCAATTGCGGCAAAGCGTTACTTTTACCGAAGGCTTTTCACATCACGTGCTGGCGGTGTACCGAACGTCCTGGTGTATTCGCGCGTGAACTGCGAAAGGCTCTGATAGCCGACAGTAAGAGCGACAGCGCCTACGTTTCCAGGTGACGCAAACAGCATTCTGCGACCTTCGTAGAGCCGGATGTGCTTCTGGTACTCGAGCGGAGAGAGGCCGATGCTCGCTTTGAAGGCACGATGAAACGCGGATACGCTCATTCCTGCAATCCGCGCAAGATCATCTGCCCGGAACGGCGCGGCGTAGTTTACCCTGATCCATGCCACGGCGGCTCTGATCCGGGAGAAGCGGCTATCGATACTTGCCACCTGCCGAAGGATGGCACCCTGCGGCCCGAGGAGCAGTCTGAACAGGATTTCGCGTTCGAGCATGGGCGCCATCACGCCGATCTCGTGGGGCTTGTCTGCCAGGTGCAGCAATCGGGTCCAGGTATCAAGCAGGTCCTCACTCGCCTGATGGACACTGAAGGTTCGTGTGTCGCTCATCTCGGACTGGCCGCCGACGTCCCTTAATAGGTCCGCAACCGCCACACTGTCGAAAGTCAGCCTGAGCGCTAGGTAGGGTGCAGACGGACTTGCGTTAGCCACTTCCCCGACAACAGGAAGTTCCACGGAAGCGATAAAGGTGTCTCCCGGCCCGTATTCCAAAACCTCGCTCCCAATCGATAATCGTTTCCTGCCCTGCAGGATCAGGCTAACCAGGGGCTGGTAGATTTCCGGGAAGAGTTCGGTGGGCTCGGGAACGTTGAGGATGTCCACCCGCGGCACGCCTGTTCGGGTAAGTGTGCCTGTGGACTTCTTCAGCGCGGAATTCTTGAGATTGTCGATGATCTGACTCATACATGGCCAATCGCATAACGAGATCACCGGATCAATGCTGAAAGCAGAATCGTGCAAATAACAGGTCGGATCGGACACGCGAATAAATCGGCCTTGGTTTAATTCCTGCGACTGCCAGGCCCATGTCGGGGACCGTGCCTTGCAGCGAACAAGGATGCTTTCAATGGAATTAAGAGATGCCGTCGTCATGATAACGGGAGCGTCGTCCGGTATCGGCGAGGCCACGGCACGCGCGGCTTCCAAGGCCTGTGCGAAGATCGTCCTGCTCGCCCGCCGAAAGGAACGTCTCGCCGCGCTCGCCGAAGAACTGGGAAATGCTCTTGCAGTCGAATGTGATGTCACAAGGCCCGATCAGGTGGAGGCGGCAGTCCGCGCCGCGATCGAGGAGTTCGGCCAGATCGACGTTCTCGTCAACAATGCTGGACAAGGTCTCCATGCGAACATCGGCGACATTGCTGCAGATGACTTCCGGGCGGTGCTCGACCTGAACACGGTTGCACCGCTGGTCACGATGCAGGCGGTCATTCCGGGGATGCGTGAGCGTGGTCGCGGAAGCATCGTCAACGTGAGTTCAGGTGCGACGCTCGCAGTCTATCCAGGTTCCGCGGCGTATACGAGTTCGAAAGCGGCGCTCAACATGCTCTCAAGTGTCGCCCGCCTAGAACTCGCTAACTTCGGCATCGTCGTCTCCACGATCCATCCCTCGATCACAAACACCGAGTTCTACGGCTCGGTCAGGTCGGGAAGAGATATGGCGAAGGCGCAGGAGGCGAACACACGGTCGATGGCGCATTCTTCCGATCTCGTAGCCGACGCAATCCTTTCGATTGTTCGCAGCGGCGAGGCCGAACGAGACCTCGTCCCTGAACAGTACGGCGGAAGTTTCAAAGGCTAGGCGAAAGGGCGGCTCAAGCGTTGTCATAATGCCAGGTCAAGAAACAAGTCGACCATGATCGGCTCGCTGCGTTCTTGACCGCCCCAGCCGCCGGGCAAAGAGGTACTCAGCCGGCACCCATGTCGGCCGACGAGCCAACCGCTCTATGGTCCGGCAGCTAATGGCCAAATTCAGCCTTTGGCGGTAATGCGCCTCAACAAGCAGCTATCACGACCATTGTTTAAGAAACAACCAAATCAAAGCTCAAGCTGAGCAAGCGCTCGTCTAAGCGGCATGTCCGAAATCTGGATCGCACCAGCGAATGGGATATCCGGCATAGCCATCCACCTGCAGGGCGCTCAAAGACCTTGGTGATGCAAACTAACCCGACGCAACGACCGTGAAGTTCTACATTTCCCGTGCCTCTCTTGCGAATTGGCTCAGCTAACGGCGCGCTTCCTTCGGAATTCCAAGATCGCGCCAGAGCCAAGTGCCTCCTTGATCGTCGTCTCAACGAATGCCGACAGACCATCATGCCACGCCGCACGCCGGTCACTTCGCAGGTCAAGATAGACCCTTACATTTCCGGAAGGTCCGGTCATGCTGCCTCCACGTAAGCAACCAGCGACAATGCACCTCGCCATTCATGTCTCCTGCAACTTAAGCGACCGACGGATCAGCCCTGCTTGGTGTTAAGGCAGACATCTGCAGAAGCGCCGTAACTTCTGCTCGGGCTATTGGGCGCGACATCAGAAACCCCTGGATGTTATCGCAGCCCAACGTTTTCAATGCATCTCTCTGCTGGTTGGTTTCAACCCCTTCAGCCGTTGTCTGTAGCCCGTTGGCACGCGCCATCGCGATGATCGCTTCGACAATCGCGCTGTTCCGGCCCTCGCCCATCCCGGCGACGAACGACTTGTCGATCTTGAGCCTGTCGACGGTCACGCTCTGAACCCTTGAGAACGAAGAGTACCCGGTGCCGAAATCGTCGATTGCAAACCTTATCCCTGCCGCTCTCAACATCGCAATGTTTCGCTCCGTCTCCTCCTCACCATTGATGGCCAAGCTCTCTGTTATCTCGATTTCCAATCGAGCCGGTTCGATTCCCCATTTGGCCAAGGTAGAAAGAACCCGCAGTGGGTAGCCGGCGGAAGCGAGTTCGGAGGCGGATGCATTCACAGCGACACTGATTGAAGGCAACCCTCCGATCAGGCTGCACGCGTCCTCCAGGACATGAGCGCCAATCTTATTGATCACGCCGATCTCCTCGGCAAGCGGGATAAACATATCCGGAGCGATAGAACCTAGCTCTGGGTGTTTCCACCGCGCCAGAGCCTCGACCGAGCAAGGTTGCGAGCTGTCAGCAAAGTAGACCGGCTGGTAAACAACCTCAATCTGTGTCCCCGTTGACAACGCCTCGCGAAGATCATGCTCTAGTTTTCGGCGGGTGCGGAGTAGTTCGTCCATGTGATCACCAAATAACGCATATGTATTCCGCCCCGCAGCTTTCGCATGATAGAGCGCGATATCCGCCTGTCTCGTCAGCTCGACAGGATCCGCGTTCGCACCAGTTGCGATCGCCGCACCGACGCTTGCACCAATGGAGCCATTCACCCCGTCGATCTCAAAAGGCTCGCGCAGGCACACAACAATTTTGTCGGCAACGGCGGCGACCTCGGCGGCGTTCGTCCTCTCGAGCAAGACGGTGAACTCGTCGCCCCCGATCCGTCCGATCAGAGCGTCCGGAAGAACTTCCCTCATTCTCGCAGCAACGAGAGAAATCAGCCTGTCACCGGTTGGATGTCCATATGTGTCGTTGACCGCTTTGAACCGGTCGAGGTCAATGAAAAGCACGCTGAATACGTCCTCAGGCAATGCTTGCCTCAGCCGCCCCGCTAGCTCACTATTAAAATGAGCCCTGTTTGCGAGGCCCGTCAAAGTGTCGCGAAGCGCCAAATGTTGAAGTTCCCGGCGATTGGAATTGAGTTTCACCGAACGTCGCCAGATTCCATGTCCGGCTAGGCTGGCGGCGATGAATATGCCAATGACGGAAAGTCCGATGACCGGGAAGGTTGCCTGCAAAACGCTCCTGCCAGGTTCGAATGGATGCCAGTTAAAGTACCCTATCACTTTTCCGGACTTCGAGGTGAGAGCGATATGCGAATGGCGCTTGTCACCTGGCATCTCCTTTGTGAACTGCATCTCGGCGAACTGGTATTCGTTTCCTATTTCAGTCGGGAAGTCTCGATCCAGAAATCGTACCGAGACATGTTGGCTTTCTTCGCCCGCCTGCTGCTCGATCGCGCCGGTGTCAGACAGAATAGGTTTGACACTGACCACAGCAGGTCGCTCCCCTACATAGGTCAGATCACTCTCCCCGATTGACAGGACCTTGTCCGAAATGCCCTCTTGGTCTCCAGCGGCCAGTCGCTCGCGCAGCCGTTTCGCCAGCGGACTATAAGCCAGGCGGAGGTCTTCTGGTGACGCCTCGCTGGCTGATTTTGAAATATACTCATAAATAGGGAGGCCATTGGCCGAAAGCACAACGGCGGCATCATGGCTGAAGTAGGTGTTCATCCACTTCCCAAGGTTCACGTCAACCCAATCCTGATCAACGTCCTTCGTTTTGATCACGGCGTCGTCCCACACGGTGGCACTCTCTTGATCGTGAGCGACCGAAGATTGAATTTTTGAAACGATGAGGGTGGCTAGACCCTTCTGCCGTTCTGCGGCGACCTCGTCAATTTCGGCGGCAGACCAGTAAAGGGTGCCAAGTAGCAGTGCTCCAACCAAAGCGGACACGCTTGCCGGAAGGCCCCATTTCGCGAACCATTGTGACTGCCTAATCATGCGCCATCTGCCTTTTCGTTGGATAAAGCCTACAGCATCTGGATTAAGCCTGAGGGAATGGACAGAGTTAACGATCCTCTTTTCCTTCGCTACAAATCACCAGGCTTCATCACGATCGGTGAATTCACGGCAGCCGTTTACGTTCTCGACCGGCTGTCCGGTCACACCTTCACTTTGCTGCAGATGGGTCAGCATATTTTCCAGGCGATCGGCACGATCAAGGATGCCATGCCGATCACGACGACACCGCCCACGATCATCGACAAGCCGGGTGAGCAGAGCCTGATGGTGCCCAGCGGCGAAATCCGTTTCGACAGTATCAGCTTTTCCTACAAGGTGGGCAAACCCGTCATCGACAACCTCTTACTGACAATCCGGACTGGCGAAAAGTTCGGTCTCCCCGGCGCAGGCAAGACAACACTCGCAAGCCTGTTCCTGCGCTTCTACGATATCAACTAAGGTGCGGTCCTGATCGACGGCCAGCATATGCAAGCCTTACCCGCTATGGTCTGCTTGCGCTGTGGAGCTTCACCAGAAGATGAAAACATTCTTTCGATCCTTTTTCCGTGTCTATAGAAGTCGATATCGTCGGGGAATGAAGACCTTGCTGTTACGTTTCGACGGGATCACCGCATCAGCTTGCATCGCTGTGATCGTGTCGCGTAAATCATTGCTGTCAGAAGCTTTATCAGCAAGCACCGCCTCGGCGCGTTGGCCTTCGAGAAGTTCTGCCGCAGATCTGATGTCGCTGGCTTGGTCAGACGTGATATGAAACCGCAAAGAGCGTCCGAAGATATCGGCGAGCATGTGGATCTTGGTGGTCAATCCACCTCTGGAACGCCCCAGCGCCTGATCCCTGGCCCCCTTTTCCGCTTGCCGCCTGTTGATGGACCCGCACGATGGTACTGTCGAGCATCAAATATTGGTTGTCCCGGTCCGCCGTCAGCCCATCAAATACCCGCTCCCGGACGCCGGCATGACACCAACGGCATAGCGTTCCGGCAGGTCACACCAATGCGCACCGGACCGCAGCCCCCCCAAACATCCGTTTACGAACACGCGGCTATCCGAGCCTGTGCGACCCGGATCACCAACTTTACCGGGCAAAAGAGCTGCAATCCTCGACCATTGCGCCTCCTTAAGCTCATATCGCTTCACTGTCATCAAAGACCTCACAACAAGACATCGTGGCCTTTGAATCATCGATTATGCAGTTGGGAACCCTGAATTTCGATCCGATCTACGCCTGTTGATTATACGCCGGAATTGCAATATTAATGCCGAATGAGTTTCAATATTTGAAATAATGCCATGAACGATTACAAAGCCCTTCGTACCTTCCTCCTCGCTGCTGAGAAGCGAAACTTTGCCCAAGTGGCGCGCGAACTGGACATGACACCCGCAGCCGTCACCCGTGCCATCGCGGCACTCGAGGCAGAGCTCGGCGTCCAGCTTTTCGTGCGCACCACGCGGCAGGTGTCCCTCACGACAGATGGGGCAATCTTTGCCGCACAGATCCAGCCCGCGGTGAAGACTTTGGAAGACGCACGTCGCGAAGTGATGAATGCGCACAAAAGTGACGAGGGGCGGCTGCGGATTAGCGCGCCGACATGGTTCGGCAAGACCGTACTGCCGCCGATTCTGTCAGGGTTCAAGGAACGTTATCCGAAGATGAGCTTCGAAATTTCGCTATCCGACGGACTGGTGGACATCGTTGATGATGACTATGACCTTGCGATCCGCATCTCGTCGCAACCGTCCGACAAGTTCACGATCTGGCGCAAGATCCGTCTCGTACCGCGTATCCTTGTCGCGGCACCAGGTAGTCGTTTTGCCGCCATGCAGCATCCGAATGAGCTGACCCCGGACGATTGCCTTGCCTATAGTGGTGAAAGCCGTCGCGAGAACTGGATACTTTCCGATGGTGGCTCGAGCATGAATATCACTGCGGGCCGGGCATTCAGCGCCAACAGTGGCGAGGTTCTGGCAGACATGGCGGCCGATGGCGCAGGCGTTGCACTGCTGCCGGGGTTCAACATTACCCACCACATCAGGAGCGGCCGCTTGGTCCACGTTTTCAAAGGCTGGTCACCGCCGGATCTCTGGCTGACCTTGTTCTATCCGCCTTATCAGGCGCTGCCGCCCCGGATCGCATCATTCTCGAAATTCTTCGAGGAACAGGTTGCGGCCCACATGGTGATGCTGGATTGATGCGTTTCTGAGGACTGGGATCAGTCTTCAGGCATCGCGCGAAGCTTGCTGGCAACCATTTCCTGAAGCTGCCACAAGTTTCGATCATGGATGTTGCGATCCACCAGATCCGACACTGTCCGGTACAGATATTCCGCACACGATCCGGCAGGTCCGCAGGCCTGAGCGATCAGCACCGCAGCATCATCGAGCGAGATTTTCTGTGTGAGCTGGGATTGTTTCGTGCTTGCCCAGAAAGTCAGTGCGCGGCGTGTGCCCGTAGCGGTCCTGACCGTGACCCACCGAACCATGTCGCACACTTCCGAATATCGAATCTCGCGCGCGAGAAGAGTGCGCAGATCCTGCTTCTTGGTCGCACACGGAAGCTTTAGGATGAGGCCTGTACAACTCCCTCCGGGCCGAAGCGCCAACATGAGGCCCGGCGCATCCGAAGTGGCCCTAAGGCGTTCTATCCTCAACGAGAATGCACGGTGCCATCCGTGAGCGACCGCTTCCTCGCTGGCGGACACGTCAAACCCCGGATTCCACATCAGGGATCCGTAAGCGAACACCCAGATCTCCCCGTCACCAGCCCCCTTCTCCACAAGGCTAACGAGTTCATCGAGTTGGCGGGATGATATGGGGGTCCAGTTGGGTTCCGGACCTTCGTCTTCGACAACCCTGATGGTTCTCTCAACAAGGTCTATCGTTAGCTGCATGGCAACAGGTGCACGTGTCTTGGCTATGGGTGTCTTAAGCATCGTGATACCTGCTTCAACGGGGACACCGCCGGAGCATGTCGGGTCCTGCGGGTTATGATCTGACTGCTATCGGATTAGTTCGCGGAACCGTCGATCACGGCACGAAACGTGATCTCCACGATCTGTTCGGGAAATGCCAGTGCTGTGACGCCGATCAGGTTGCTGGCGCATTGCGGCATGTCCGTCCCGTACATTTCCTTGCGCACCTTCGAGCCAGCGACAAACGCGCTCGGGACATCAAGAACGAAAAGAGTTTCTTCGACCACATCGTCGAGCGTCGCTCCGTATTCGGCAAGCAGTGTCTTGGCGTTTCCATAGGCTTGACGGATCTGGGCTTCCATCTGCGAGAAATCGGCTGGTCGACCGTCCGCATTGAGAGCGGCCGGGGCAATGAGCTTGCCGTCGCCATCGTGGCTCAACTGTCCCGATATATAGATTGTGTCCTTGACCTGCACGGCCTGCACATATCCGAATGCACGTTCCCAGGCCATACCGAGATTGGCGACCTTCCTGGCAGATTGAGTGTTTGTCATAACATTTTCCTTCGCGTCAGACAGCCGCGCTTCAAGCGCATATGAATTTTGTGGTCCGATAGACGACGGGTGCGTGGGAGGCCGTACCCGTCGCCAGTGCCGATCAAGCCGTTACGAAGGCCAGCAGATCGGCGTTGAGGACATCAGCATTGACGGTGAGCATGCCGTGCGAGAAGCCCGGATAGGTCTTGAGCGTGCCGTTTTGCAAAAGCTTCGCTGACTTCAGCGCCGAATCCGCAATCGGTACGATCTGGTCGTCCTCGCCATGCAACACCAGCGTGGGAACAGTGATCGCCTTCAGGTCATCCGTCAGATCGGTTTCGGAGAAGGCCTTGATGCCATCGTAATGGGCTTTAGCGCCGCCCATCATGCCCTGCCGCCACCAGTTCTGGATCACACCTTCCTGGAAAGTGGCGCTGTCGCGATTGAATCCGTAGAAAGGACCAGCGGGCACGTCGCGGAAGAATTGCGCACGGTTGGCGGCAAGCGCTGAACGGAAACCATCGAACACTTCCATCGGCAGACCTTCCGGGTTCGCGTCGGTCTTTAGCATCAGCGGCGGCACGGCGGAGACCAGCACGGTCTTGGCGACGCGACCGGAGGGCTGACCATATTTGGCGACATAACGGGCCACCTCGCCACCGCCCGTCGAATGGCCGATATGGACCGCATTCTTCAGGTCCAGCGCTTCAACGACAGCGAAGGCATCGGCCGCATAGTGGTCCATGTCGTGACCGTCCGCCACCTGTGCCGAACGACCATGGCCACGGCGATCATGCGCGACAACGCGGTAATCCTTGGAGAGGAAAAACAGCATCTGCGCATCCCAATCGTCAGACGAGAGCGGCCAGCCGTGGTGAAACACGATCGGATGTGCATCCTTCGGACCCCAGTCTTTGTAGAAGATTTCGACGCCGTCCTTGGTGGTTACATAAGCCATCGTCTTGTTTCCTTCGATTGAATTTGCAGTAGAAGCAGCCTTGGCTGCGATGCTGAAAGTGGATGAAATTGCGACAGCCGCTACGGCTGCGGAAAGCAGCGCGCCTCTACGTGTCATGGAAGAAATTCTTTGGGGCTCGCGTCCTGCGATTTCGTGCTGGAAAACTTCAGGCAACGCTGAGTTCGTCTGACATGCTCATATTGCCGTCAGATGCATCTGCTCACAATTGCGGGAATAATTTCGAGTTTATTGTCGAATTTGAAATAGTCAGCGCCTTCGTGAGCCGCATTTAGATCCAGATAGGATCATGCCGCTTGAGGTGATCGGGCCGCTCACCAACAAACTGAGCGTCTTCGCCTTGAAAGGATATTAACCCGTGACGGAGTATGCCCATGAGCCGGGCTATGGTTCCGGCGCGGTCGTCTCGTCATGGCATCTCCTGGTCCCGGCATCTAAGCCCAAGTCAGGTACAAATTCCACTTATCCTTGCTGTCCAGATTTCCCGAGCCAGCTCTAAATGCCATAGAGTTCAGCCAAGTGAGGATCACCGTAAACTTTATTCTCCGCAACATGCCACGTGTAAAATCCCAGACTCTGCGGGAACGAAACAACTGAAACTCCTGTGGTCGATGCCTTTCTCATAATCCTCTCCCAGACCCAAAATAATGGACACAAGCGCGACAGAGATTTGCATGTTGAATTACCAATTTAAAGTGCCGCTATTGAAGGTTCACCTGTTCCGAGCAAGAATCACAGATTGTGGAAATCAATGCGATCGGAATTGGTAACCAATCGTGTAGGAGGGTGCCGTCGGCGCCGCGTTCTTGAACTGAAGCTGTCGTTCAACAGCCATACAAAACAGGTGGGGAAGCTCTTTCGACGCATCGAGGCGTGATTGATTGGATCTTTGAAAGGGTATTGGCTCCACGTTCAAGTCGCATGTCTGTGAAGGCTATGGTATTCCCTGAATGTAAGGGTATCTCACCGACAGTCCCAAGCACATCTGGAGTGCGTCTTCCGCTTTAAAAACTACCTTATCGAACTAGCGCGTCTGGCACAGTTGCAACAGTTGTGACCGCGTCCAGTGCCTCGCGAGTTCGCTGGCATCCACCATGCCTGGCAAAAGACTTCCCAGCTCACCACCGATCTGAATTTGCGCATTGGTGATCGTGCAAGCTCTTTCGTTGACTGAAACGATCACTGCAATCTCGGACTGCATCGGAGGCATCTCGAAAAGTGCGTCAGGCGGGCTTTCGCAGGTAACGACAGCCGTAGCTCGCATTGTCGAGTTTTCATCGACGCCTCGACACAATTCTGCGGACTGCACGCGGAAACTGCGTGTGTGGTTGGGTCCGGCTGGAAGCTGCTCGCAAACCTGAGCTGACGACAACGCCCTCGCTATAGGCGGCCATTCAGGCCGCCCAACCAGAGAGAAGCAATTTGCGAAACCAGGCGCGGCTGAAGTGACGAGTGAAACGACAAGCACAAGCAGAGCTGGGATAGGATATTTCACGGTGCCACGCTCCTCCAGATTGTTCAGGCAGTCATAAAATAGGATTGAGGCTTTTTCGGTTTGGATGCGGCGGGATTTGCCTACTGCTCGCATGAAACCGACTGCCCTCACTGCGTCCTGCCAATGTTACACTTTGACTCCAAGGCGGTCTGTTTTCCGCAAGAGGCTACGATGCTTGGTGGGTAGCGCAGTCAGCACGAGTACTTTTTTCGTACCACACCGGAACTTCAGGTGCCGCCCGCCAGAGGGATGGGGTCCACTCTCATGGGCAAATTTTTAGAGTAATTCTAAAATACTTGTGCAACCTTGCAACTGTTCATGTCAACGGCACGTTTATACTGCTGGACCTGCCAGGGCGCAGCCGGCCCGCATTTGCAAGGCGCCTCTGCAGGACATTCATGCCGAATTCCGTCAAGCTCATTTCCCTCGGGACAGCCGTCCCTCCCCATGTCATTGATCAACGGGACGCAGCACACGCATCTCATTCGTCGTTTGCGTCACGCTTCCCGGATTTCGAACGGCTGGCAAAGGTCTTCGAAAGCTCGGGCATCAAGAAACGCTACGGCGTTCGGCCCCTCGACTGGTATTTTCGAACACCGGGATGGGCGGACAGGAACCAGGCTTATATCGAGGGCGGTTGCGCGTTATTTGTTGCCGCGGCAGCAAATGCACTACAACAAGCCAATCTCTCAGCCTCCGATGTCGATACGATTGTGACGGTGTCATCGACTGGCATCGCCACCCCCAGCCTTGATGCGCGGGTCAGCACAGAAATGGGATTTCGTGCCGATGTAGAGCGCGTTCCTGTGTTTGGCCTCGGCTGTGCCGGCGGCGTGTCCGGCTTTGCCATCGCATCAAGGCTTGCCGCATCCAGACCGGGCTCTGTCGTTCTTCTTGTCGCGGTGGAAACCTGCACGCTTGCATTCCGCATCGACAAATTGACCAAGGCCAATATCGTGGCGACGGCCTTGTTCGGAGATGGTGCAGCCGCCTGCGTTCTCTGCGCGACAGACGGCGGCATCGCCGAAGTCGAAATGTGCGGCCAACATACCTGGCCAGACACTTTGGATATCATGGGCTGGAGCGTCGATCCGGAGGGGCTCGGTGTCATTTTTGACCGTGCTATACCACCCTTCGCGACGGAAAAAGTCCAACCGGCGATCTCGTCCATTCTGGCGCGCGCCAGCCTGGAACCTGGCGATATCGATCGGTTCGCCTGTCATCCTGGCGGAGCGAAGGTCGTCGATGCGTTGGAAACCGCGCTTTCCTTGGATCATGGCAGCCTGAACTATGAGCGTGACGTTCTTTCAGACTATGGAAACATGTCATCGCCCACCGCATTGTTTGTGTTGCAGAAGGTTATTGCTGGAGGCCTACCGCGCCGGACGCTGCTCACGGCCATGGGGCCAGGCTTTACGCTCAGTTGTGTGTCATTGAGGGCAGCAGCATGATCTGGTCAATCGCGCTGCTGGCAGCAGTGACCCTTGAGCGCTTGGGGGAACTCTGGCTCGCCAAACGGAATACAGAGGCGCTGTTGGCCAGGGGTGCAGTGGAAGTCGCATCGTCCCACTATCTGGTAATCGTCATCTTGCACGCGGCATGGCTGGTCGGATTGTGGCTGCTCGGATGGAGTGAACAATTGCACATGGGATGGTTTGCAGTCTTCGTCGGCCTTCAATTCCTGCGCATCTGGACTCTGTCAACACTTGGTCGTCGATGGACGACGCGGATTATCGTCGTGCCTGGCGAGGAGCTGGTCAGAACGGGCCCTTACCGTTTCCTGCGACATCCGAACTATGTTGTCGTTATCGGCGAGATTGCAGTGCTGCCATTGTGCTTCGGCTTGGGGCTCTTTGCAGTCATCTTCTCGGCCGCCAATGCGCTGATCCTCGCAGTACGTATCAGGGCCGAGAACCGGGCTTTGTCGGGAGCGTCCAATGTCAGTCAGCGCTGATCGGCGGTATTCCGCTCCTCATCCTGTCCTCGTATGGACAGGCTTCATCGCGATGTGCGTCGGCATGTTTATGGCGATCCTGGATGTTCAGGTCGTGGCAACCTCCCTACCCACGATCCAGTCGGCGCTTGCCATCAATCCCGATCAGATGAGCTGGATACAAACCGCCTATCTGATTGCAGAGGTGGTGGCGATACCGCTGACCGGGTTCCTGACCCGTTTCCTGACGATGCGCTGGCTGTTCGTTATCTCGCTGAGCATCTTCGTCGTTGCATCAGTTGGATGCGCGATCAGCGGTAGTTTCGAGGAGCTTGTTGCCTTTCGTGTTGTTCAAGGCTTTTTTGGCGGCACACTCATTCCATCTGTCTTTTCCGCCGTCTTCATCTTGTTTCCAAAACAGCGTCAGGCCATCGCTACGACCATCGCAGGTGTGCTGGCCGTGCTGGCACCGACCGTCGGGCCAGTGGTCGGCGGTTGGCTGACGGAAACATATTCGTGGCATTGGCTATTTCTGATCAACGCCGCTCCAGGCCTCATCGCTGCTCTGGTGGCCATACGATCTCTGCCACGCGACAGGATCAATACGAGGGAACTTCGATCTCTCGATGTCCTTTCGCTGGGCTTGATGGCAGTCAGTCTCGCCTCATTGGAACTTGCGTTGAAAGACGCCCCAACAAACGGCTGGACATCGCTCTATATCGGAGGCCTGCTCCTCCTCTCAATCGTGACAGGCTGTGTTTTCATACGGCGCTCGCTGCGCCGAACCCACCCGCTCGTAGATCTCAACAATTTTCGGGATCGCAATTTTTTGGCGGGATCGATCCTGAGCTTTATTCTGGGGATTGGTCTGTTCGGTTCGGTCTATCTCATGCCGGTCTTTCTCGCCTTTGTCAGAGGGCACAATGCCTTCGAGATCGGCATGACCATGCTGGTGACAGGCGTGGCCCAGCTTGTGACTGCCCCAATCGCTGTTGCGCTGGAAAAAAGGATGGATGCCCGCCTGCTCTCTGGCGTGGGCTTTGCGCTTTTCGCCGTCGGGATAGGGATGAGTGCGTTTCAGGACACACAGTCCGACTTTGACGCGATGTTCTGGCCGCAGATCGTGCGTGGTATCGCCATCATGTTTTGCCTCCTGCCGCCGACACGGCTGGCACTTGGAACACTTTCTCCTGACAAGGTCCCGGATGCGAGCGGACTGTTCAACCTGATGCGCAATCTGGGCGGAGCAATCGGTATCGCCCTGATCGACACGATCATCTATACCCGTTCGGAGCCGCTTGGTGCAGGGCTTCTGGAACGCCTAAAGGCCAATGACGCCGATGCTGCAGCTTTTATTGGCGTTCCCTTGCAGACCCTGGCCGAGCATAAAGGTGGTCTGGACAACGCGACGATGGCGATCCTCGATCCGCTCATCCAGACAGCCGCATCCGTTCAAGCCCTCAACGAAGCATGGATGGTCATTGCGGTTCTCACCGCCTGCGCAATTTTATGTTTGCCTTTTGCAAAGCGAGTAGCACCTGCTGAGTGATTTACCCGACCGTTATTCGCCGCAAGACATTTGTCTACCAATACAACTTGTGAACAAGCGCGCCAGATGAATATGCCTAAACTGATCTACTTTTCCGGATATGGCCCATTTCACTTCATCGAAACTGGCCGAGATCGTTCACCAGTCGATGGCTTTGATCTTGTTCCGGCTCAACACGGCTCGTGAGTTCGAACGTCTGTTTATTAGCCACACAACGCCAACCAGATCGATTATTCCGACCAAGGCGCGGTTAAAATTGTTGTACTTTGATCGTCCTGACTTACGCGGCCTGTAGGCCACGTCCACCACCTCGATCTGCCAACCTTCTCGTAACATCATCGCTGGCATGAAACGATGTATGTGATCGAAGAAAGGCAAATCGAGAAAGGCTTCGCGGCGAAACAATTTCAGCCCGCACCCGGAATCACGGACTCCATCTTGCAAAAATGATGCCCTTACGCCGTTAGCAATACGTGATGCCAATTTCTTGGAAAGCGTATCGTGTCTTACCGTCCGCGGTCCCTGGATCAGGCCGATTTTCTCGAGGCCATTCCCACTCAGCACTGCCAACATCTTGACCAACTAGTCGGGTGGGTTTTGGCCATCTCCGTCAAGCGTTTCCACCCAATGATGGGATGCCGCACGCACACCTGTCCTGATAGCGGACGATTGTCCAACGGTGCGCGCGTGGCGGACCACCCGTATTCTCGGGTCTGCGGCCTCCAGGGCCGTAAGAACAGATCCCGTGCTATCGCGAGAGCCGTCATCGACAGCGATAATCTCGAAGTCCAGACCATGCAAAGCCGCCACCAGAAGCGACGGATTCGCGGTATCTGGCACGTCCTGATCAGCGGCGCAGCCGTCAGCATATCGACCATCCTGATCGCAGTGTTTGCCTTGGGAACCCTTGCCACAACCCATGACTGGACTGCGCCTCGCATCATGATTCCGATCACGGGCATCATTCTCGGCGCATCCATGAATTCGGCAAGCGTTGCACCAAATACGCTGTTCAGCACGATCGCTAGCCAACGGGCAGCAATCGAGGCGCAGTTAGCGCTGGGATATAGCAGAAGGAAGGCCGTCACACCCATCATGCGCAGTGCCATCCACGCTGGCGCGATACCCATCATCAACCAAATGGCTGGTGCCGGCATCATCACCCTGCCCGGTATCATGAGTGGCCAGATACTGACTGGTCAGGATCCCATGTCCGCCGCCCGGTCACAGATCTTTATGATGTTTCTTCTGTGTGCCCCGTCGGTCGCAAGCATCCTGATTGCAGTGTTTCTGGGCCTCTATAGGCGCACCGATGAACGGCATCGCCTACGTCTCGACCGTTTTGGATAGACGGAAAAGTGTCTATCCAAAAGCTCCAGAATCTATTTGAAGTGTCGATCTCGTCGATGGGCGCGAATATATTTACGCCCTGAAGGGACTTGAACGGCCGACCCCGTCGTCAGGCCAATACGTTCGCGCCAAATTTACATGTAGAGACAGCTACTTGCTCTCCGGATGAGCAAATAGCCGCTGTTCACCGGCCGACCCGTCCAAGATACTCGGCAACTGATTGAGCGTCCAGTGTCAGGGCAGTTCCTGCTTGTGGGTTTCCGAAAAAGGTGAACTGTGCAGCAACGCTCGATGTGCCAGACCACGTAGTCATTGAACGCGTCAGGGATGAAAGAGAGAAGACGCGCGTCCCGAGGCTTCTGAGTAGCCAACAGGCCGGCCCGACAGGGCGACGTCACCGCCGACTGTGGAGGCCTCGTTCTCTCCGGTGTGCAACGATTAGTAACATCACAGTTACGTCGAATTCTGCATGCTGCTCTACTGACCAATATTTAGATATAAAATTTGGTCAGTATGGCAATGCCAGTTGCTAGTGACCAAAGTTTGTATATAATCTTCGGTCATAAGGTAGGACAGCTATGCCGGATCCCACATCGGACACTCTCGAACGCATTCACCAAAGGATTGCCGGCGCGGCACCTTCAGGCGTCTGGTCGCGCGCCGATTTCCTGGATATCGCCACACCGAACGCGGTCGAAAAGGCGCTGCAGAGGCTGTCTGGCCGCGGCGCCATCCGACGCCCTCATTGAGGCCTCTATGACAAACCGGGTATCAGCCAGCTAACCGGCAAGATGGTGTTTCCGCCACGCGCCTCATTCATCGATGCGATCGCACGGCGTGACAAGCTCCGTGTGTGCGTCGACGGCATGACGGCTGCAAATGATCTTGGCCTGACGACGGCCGTGCCGGCCCGCTCCACGATCTATGCGGACACATACCCCCGAACCATCGAGATCGAGGCCAATGCCCGTGACACGCAGGCCACGAAACCGGTCATCTATATCCTGGACTTCAAACGCATTTCGGCAAAGACCGCTTTCTGGGCAGGCCGACCCGCAATGCGGGTGATTCAGGCCCTCCACTGGTTTCGCGATGAGCGATCCAATCTGGAGACGGTTGTCGATGGTATCGTCCGTTACCTGGCACGAAGCCCGCACAGGCAGTCGATTGTCGAGGATCTGCGCGAAAACATCCACGCCATCCCTGCCTGGATGTACCAGGCGATAGGAACGATAACATGCGACCCGCGACCCCCGGTGGATGAAGACACTCCGTTGGGCCAGGATGGGTAGGCTGAACATGTGCCAGAGCTTCATTGACGTCCTTCGCTCGAGCGCTGACGAGTAAAGAGCACTGTTCTCCGCCGCTGCGTCCGATCTGGAGACGCGGGCCGAGAATATCGAGAAGGATCTCTACGTCTGCTGGGTGCTCGACTTCCTGTTCAATCGACGGAAGGACGGTTCCATCGGCCTCTACTTCAAGGGCGGCACCAGCCTCAGCAAGGCCTATGGCCTCATCCAGCGGTTCTCCGAGGACATCGACATTGGCATCTACAAGGCGGACCTGAAAGTTCCGCTCGAGGCCGATATCGCCGCGCTCCCCTCCGTCAATCAGCAACAGAAGGCTCTTGCCGAGCAGGTGGACGAGGCAGCACGGCATTACATGTCCGGGCCACTCAAGCGTTTGCTCAACGAGGAAATCGCCGCGGTCGAAGCCAAGATCGGCCAAACGGGACATTTCTCGCTCGGCCTCGGGTACGATTCCTACCGGAAGAAGGAAGCGCTCGACATTCTGGTGCTGGGATACAGAAGCGTCTTTGATACGAGCGGCGGCTACGTCGAGGCGGCGGTGCGCATCGAAGGCGGGGCCCGCCCGGATCCGGTGCCAGCCGAGACGCGGCAGATAATACCCTACATTGCTTCCGAAATGCCAGCTGGTTCGGATCTCGCGATCTCCAATGTGATGACCGTCAAACCGGGGCGGACCTTCTGGGAAAAGATCCTTATTCTTCATGCCATGACGGAAATGACCGAGAAGCGAAACACGGACCAGAATACGGAAAGAAAGGTCCCCGACCTCAACCGATATTCGCGCCACTATTACGATGTTCACCAGATCTGGAACCACTCCGACTACGGGAAGACGACCGCATCCATGCTCGATTTTGCCGAAGCGTGCCGGAAGCACAAGGAACTGATGTTTCGCGCGCCGGACCATCGCTATGATCGGGCCGTACCTGGCAGTTTCCGGCTGGTGCCGACGGCCGATATGCGCAAGAAACTGGCGACCGACTACTAGAGAATGTCGGCCATGATCTTTGCGACGCCGCCTGATTTCGAGGCGGTTATGACAAGCATCGAGGATCTGGAGCATTTCCTCAACAAGGAGCAATAGCCGGGTGAGGATGCAGATCTAGACAAGACCGCGGTCGCACGGCCAAATATATTCCCATCAGTGAAAATTCCGGATTTTACCTTCAGCGTATCGAGCCGTTTGTCGGAAAGCACGGCCATCAGCCGCGACCTTCGCCACCTCCAGGGACACTATCTGACGTGGGCACCCGCGCTGCCGCCCGAAAACGAAAAAGCCTGCCGCGGAAGGAGGTGCGGCAGGCTTTGCAAAAAGAACTAAAACAGCGACTAGGAGGAGGAGTGCCGCTGTTTCGACAGACGCCCCTTGGGAGGAGCAGTGGGTCATCTGATACCGAAGCTCTGCGGGAGGAGGTGCATCGCTTCGATAAGAAGGAAGATAGCCAAAATCAGCGCACAAAAAAGACGCTCTGCTGCGGTGCAGCTATGCGAATTGCCCAAAGCAATATCGAGAGACGGAATTTCCTCCGTCAAAACCTTCGCGAACGCTCAGATACAGAAACGCCCGCGTCATCAGCGGGCGTCGTGTCATTTGAAATGGGCTCGAAGGTATCAGCTTAGCGAGCAACCGACTGGCGAGCTACGCTGTGGATGTCTGCGCGGTTGATGCCGAGGTCCTGCAGTTCGCGCGAGGACATGCGACCGAGTTCGGTTACGGTCTGACGATACTGGCGCCAGTTGTTGAAAGAGCGTGCTACGTTCATGATTATCCCCTTTCGTGAGGTCTCTTTGACGCCTGCAACCTGTTCAGTTCCAACGTCGTTTCGATGATTGAAACATAGGCCCTTCGATACCCTGCGATAAGACACAAGGTCTCAGGTCGGCCATGCGCAAGATGCATGGGCAGGATCAGATGCTCACGCCCGGAAGCGATCAAAGGCGGTCAGACGTTTGATCGGTGGATCGGCGTCAGGATAGCGGTAGATTTCTGTACGGAGATAGTGGAGTTCATCGACGAGCGCCTCTTCACCAACTTCGATCCACCATGATTTGGGGCGGCCTTCACTTCCGTCGGACCAGCGGTAGCCGCGCGCCTTCAGATGGTCTTTCATGTCGAAGGGGCTGTTTTCGGCGAAAATCCTTACCCGGGACCTTTGGCTGGCCTGGTAGAGCTCGGCGAAGGCGCTGGAGGCCAAGCCATCAACTTTGCGATCCAGGACCTCCATAAGAGCAAAACAATCATCGACCGCGCGATGCCCCTCGTGAAAATACCCCGCCTGCCCGATCAGATAACCAAGCTTGGTGCCCTCGTATCCACGAGCCGACCAGTCGACCTCCGAATTCGAGCAGGCCCAGGCCTTGCCAGCAAACATAGGGGAAAACGCCTCGCAGAACGGCCGGTCGAAGCCAGCATTGTGAGCAATCACCAGATCGGCCGGCTCGATCAACGCCTGCAATTCTGCCAAGTCGATCGACCGTCCAACCGCCATCTCATCGGTGATGCCGGTGAGTTTGGTGATCTCAGGCGGGATGGAAACGCTCGGCTCCCGAAGCCCACCATAGATGCCGGTGACATCACCGATGCGGCCGGTATCATCGAAGGTGAAGGCAATCGCACCGATCTCGATGATCTCGTCCTTGCGGGCGCTGAGGCCTGTCGTCTCGGTATCGAGGATGGTGCCCCTGAGCGGGTATTCTGGACGGACAACTGCCGCGATCGCGCGTTGCTCGAGTTTCCTGAGAACACGGTAGCGGCCGGTCTGCGACAGATGCCGGACCATGTCGTCTTCACTCAGGGCGACGGTGGCACTCATGGTGGCCTGCTCGGACATGGCAGGTTTTGCGCGGTCACGGGCGGTTGGCCGGCTTCCACCGGCCGCTTGCGAAAACATATCGAACTGCTCTGCCATTCGGTGCTTGTATCCCTGTCATACGTTGGCAACTTCAAAACATGCGAGCCTGCGCAGATCAAGCCTGCCTGTGCAGACCTACGGCCGCGGCCACCTCTGACTACAAAGACTTCATCATAAGCGGTGAGCCTTCTCAGCGCTCCCCACTGGTCCCAACCATATTCGGGGCAAAGGAGGGAGTAGCCTATGAAACCCGATGTGTTTGATAAACCCGTCAATATTCTTCTAGGCCTAGGGATTGCGATCGAGGTAAACTCTGTCATGCACGCATGTCAGATTCTTGCGGACTGGCGAGATCAAGATGACCCATCGCGTGAGCTGGCGTTGAAGGCCTGCCGGGCAGCGTTGAAAGGTGGTATCGACGCACAAACGACCAAGGCAGTGTTCGTCGCGTTCGCGAAAAAGCACGATCTGCTGGCACCGGAAATTGGGAACCTTATAGCCAAACGCAGCGGGCGAAAAAGTGATCCGCGGGTCCGATAATCGACGCGGGGCTCAGTCTGATCATGGGCTCGACCAACGACACCAATTGTTGCGTGTCATTTTGATCAATTTGAACCCGCGGAAGCCACCAGTGCCGGATCGGCGCGGTAATCAGAGGCAAACAGTTTCTTCAAATTCTCAATCTTTGGCAGATCGTTATAGACGATATAGGGATAGGTCGGGTTCTGCGTCAAAAAGTCCTGATGATAAGCCTCGGCATTGTAAAAGGCGTGACCCGGCTCGATGGTCGTGACGATGGCAGCGTTGAACAGACGCGCCTTGTTGAGCTGGGCGATGTAAGCCTTGGCGACGCTTGCCTGCTCGTCATTAACCGGGAAGATCGTCGAGCGGTACTGTGTGCCTGTATCCGGTCCCTGACGGTTCAACTCCGTTGGAGCATGCGCCACGGAAAAGTATATCTGTAACAGATGACCGTAAGTGATCTTCTTAGGGTCAAACGTCACCTTCACGGCTTCCGCATGCCCCGTCCGGCCACCGCTCACCGTTTCATACTGCGCGGTTTCGTTCGCACCACCCGCATAGCCGGACACGGCATTGGTAACGCCGTTGACATGCTGAAACACGCCCTGCACACCCCAAAAGCACCCTCCTGCGAACACCGCAGTTTCGGTTGCACCCGAATTCTTGGTGACATCCACGACGGGTCCCGGGATGGCTATGCCTTCTTGCGCCGATGCGCTTGCAATACCCACCGTTAAGCCCGACAGCAAAAGTGCGGAGCCCGTCAACAGTCTAAACGTCAATCTGGTCTTCATGATAAAATCCTCGTCAGAACGTCGCCAAGATAAGCGAGAAGGAAAAGCAAGTTTATTAGATTCTTGCCGGTTACGCCGACGCCGGATGAAATTTGAGAGCAACGCCGTTCAGGCAATAACGTAGACCCGTGGGTTTCGGTCCGTCATTGAACACATGGCCGAGATGACTGCCGCAGCGCCCGCAATGAACAGCCGTGCGCGCCATTCCGAAGGTCTTGTCCGATGTTGTGCCAACAGCATCGTCGAGAGGAGCCCAGAAACTTGGCCAGCCGGTACCGCTCTCAAATTTCGTAGTCGAAGAGAAAGCCTCCTGATCGCAGCCAGCGCAGGCAAAGTTTCCTTTACGCGCTTCATGCAAAAGCGGGCTGCTGTTGGGGTATTCCGTGCCTTCTTCCCGCAAAACCGAAAACTGGTCCCGGGTCAGCAGTTTGCGCCATTCTGCTTCGGTATGTGCCACCGCAAAATTGCCAGATGGGTAAGCGGCCTTGGCAATAGATGCGAAATTCAGCGCAATCGCGCCAAAGGCAGCTGTCTTAAAAAGCCCGCGTCTGTTCATCATATCAACATCCTCCAATGAACCCTTCTTCCGCTCATACGGTCGCAAAGCAGCGAAGTTTCAGTCCCAAACGCACATATCCGTGATCTTGGCCGATACTAGGAATGTTCATGGTATCACCCCGTATCTGCATGTACCCCTCGCCGAACAGCAGCAACGAAGCGGCCGAGATCCGCAGAATGCAAAGGCATGTGTGACTATCAATTTTCGTGTGAGTTTGACCTATTGGGGGCGCGAATAAACAGTTGGACTGCTTCATAATTTAAGGTCGAGGCTGTTACGACATTCGCAAAGCGACAGCGCTGCTTTAATGCAAATGTGACGTGCATCATCTTCGCAACGCCATCCCTTCGCAAATCAGCGGGTGGGAGGCGCGCGCATGATCCGCAAGTGTGTGGTGGTGCATACGCTGTTGGCACCTTCCTCCATCGATCGTGTATTCGGTTCCGGTGATTGCGTTACGGTGTGGTGTTTAACTGTACCGCCTTGAAAGGGTCTGGTCTTTGAACCCGTTACCGCCTAGCCTAAAATCCTAATATTCATGTCTTTGCGGTAAGCCTTTCGTACTGGGCCTGCTCGGTACCGTCATTGACAACGCGCGTCGAAGTCAAGTTGGTGATGGATCAAAGACCCTTTAATCCGATGGCGTTCAAGTGTCTGACGTAGCAGTCAGAAGTTTACCAGGGCGAATGCCTTGCCCTTTAGGACTGTGGGCAATGAAAATTTTCCTGTTGTGGACGACGCAATTGGCATGAGATCGTGTTGCGTTCAAGCATATCACCGTCGTCAGACCTCAGACTGCCTTTTGTAAATCTGCTCCAAAATGTTTACGTATATCCCTACTCCGACCGGAATGAGGTCGTCCGGAAAATCAAAATCCGGATTGTGCAGGGAGGGCAGATTCTCGCCTGAACCAAGCATCATCAGTGCCATCTTTGAACTACGGCCGAAATAGCCGAAATCCTCCGAGCCGCGCAGTGGCAGCGACCCCTCGCCGTGCGGGATCTTGATCCCCTCCAGTGCGGCGCGAACGATATCAGCAGCCTCGACATCGTTTTCACTGGTGACGAAAATGTCGGTATAGTCGATATCGAGGGTCAGGCCGTGCTCTTCCGCGACGTTTTTGACGAGTGCTTCGGTCTTTTGCACCAACTGGTTCATTGCCTTGTCGGTGAGCGTTCTCAAGGTCGCGAAGAGATTGGCCTGGCCCGGCGCTACGCCAAATGCTGCCGCGCCCATATCGACATGGGTCACGGTCAGCAGCGTAAAGGCCGGATCATTCGTCGATGTGCCCACGGGGCTACTCATCGCCGTCAATTCCGGCATCAGCCGCGAGATCGCCTGCATTGGCGAAATGCCGGCTTCCGGCTGCGACGCATGAGCGGTCCGGCCCGTCAGACGCAGCATGATCCCGCGCGAGGCACAGCAGACCGGTCCATCGACGATATGGACATGACCAAAAGGGATACCCGGCATGTTATGGATAGCGAAGGAATAGTCTGGATTCAAAGTACTGAAGGCCGCGTCCTCTACGACCTTGCGCGCACCGGAGCCGTCTTCCTCAGCAGGTTGGTACATCAGGATCACCGTGCCTTTTTGAGGGCGATCCCGGCCCAGCAGACGCGCCATCCCGGCAATCATGGCCATATGGCCATCATGGCCACATTGATGCCCCTTACCCGGCACGGTCGAACGGTGCGGCAAATTGGCCAGGTCCTCGATCGGCAGACCATCAAGTTCACAGCGCAGGAGCACGCGCGGGCCGGGTTTACTGCTATCGTAGATGGCAGCCACACCGTGACCACCAATGTTCGTGACGAGGGTGTCAGGCCCGGTTTTTTCCAGCATGGCAGCGACCGTTGCCGCCGTGCGCTCCTCCTCACCCGACAATTCAGGAAACCGGTGAAGCTCGCGGCGAAACGCGGTCAACTCAGCAATGTCGGAACGGCTCAACTGCGAAAGTTCCAGCTTCAAGTCCATCAAGCAGCCTCCAATGCCTTTCCATAGCGTTCGATCATGCCAAACAGGTCCCGGGGATTGTCGGGATCGGCCAGCAGGTCAAGCATTTGGTGACCCGTACGATCCTTCAGCACGTCGTTCAGATAGCGTAGCGCGCTGAAATCCTCGGTGGCAAATCCAACCGAATCGAACAGGGTGATCTGCTTGTCGCCGACCCGGCCCTTGGCATCGCCGGTTATGACTTGCCATATTTCGGTGACGGGGTGGTCTTCGGGCAGTTGCTGGATTTCGCCCTCGATGCGGGTCTGCGGCGGGTATTCGACGAAAATGTCCGAGCGGAGCAGGATATCCCTGTGCAGTTCTGTCTTGCCCGGGCAGTCGCCGCCGATGGCATTGATATGGACGCCGGCACCAACCATGTTGTCGCTCAGGATTGTGGCCAGTTGCTTGTCCGCGGTGCAGGTGGTGATGATCTGCGCACCTTGGATCGCCTCTTCACCGGTCTTGCATCCGATAACCGTCAAGCCCTTACCCTTCAGATTGCGAACAGCCTTTCTAGTCGCATCGGCATCAATGTCGTAAAGGCGTACGGTATCAATGCCGCAGATGGTCTTGAATGCTAGGCACTGGAATTCCGACTGGGCGCCGTTGCCGATCATCGCCATGACCTTCGCCCCTTTCGGCATCAGATACTTCGCGACAACGGCCGACGTTGCCGCAGTCCTGAGTGCCGTGAGAATGGTCATTTCGGTCAGCAGGACGGGATAGCCGGTGTCGACGTCGGATAGAACACCGAATGCCGTTACAGTCTGGCGGCCGGTGCGGCCGTTCTTCGGATGGCCGTTCACATATTTGAAACCGTAGCTGCGCCCGTCCGAAGTTGGCATCAGCTCAATCACGCCTTCAGGCGAATGGGCGGCAATCCTCGGCGTCTTGTCGAACTGCGGCCAGCGGCGGAAGTCGTCTTCGACATATTGAGCAAGCTCGACAAGAACATTTTCGATGCCCCGCTCGAGGACAATCTGCATCATGTTTTCCACGCTGACAAACGGGACCAGGCTCATAGGACCCGGCTTCGGAAGTGACATCATGTTCTCCTTTTAAGATTGGAAATAGGCGCCATCGACCCTTTCCCAGGCCCGGCGGATATTTTGCCGCCTTCACGACAGTATCGCTGAGGAAAATCTAACATGGCTGCTGCTATCTGTAAACTGTCAACAGTTGACAGACTAATCAGAAACGTGACAGTAAGACTTCAGACACCGCTGCACGGCGTCATTAAAAGGGAAACGAGATGGCTGACGACATCATCGGACTGGTCAGGTCGAAAAGTCTTTCCGAGTCCGTCAAGGAAGAGCTTATCCGTCTGATCACCAGTGGCACATTGAAGCCTGGTGCGCGTCTGAACGAAGTATATCTGGCGGAACGGCTGGGCGTGAGCCGCGGTCCGGTGCGCGAAGCCGCGCGCGAGCTTGAGGGACTCGGCCTGACGATCAGCCGCCCCCGGCTTGGCTTTTTTGTCGCTGAGTACAGCGATGCCGAAATTATCGAGATTTATGAAGTGAGCCCCTGGATCAATCAGGCCCTTGTGGTTGACTTCATGACCTATTCCGACGCCGAAACGTGCAGCGCCATCCTAAGCGACGTCGGATCGATCCGGACGGATTGCGTAGAGACGTTCTCTGAATCCCTGTTGCAGTTCCGTCAGCGGATGTTGCGGCATGTTCACAATCGATATCTGGCGGAACATGCCCTGTCGCTGTATCGGCGCTTTTACATCGTCGCCGCGCTTGTGCGCGCCGACGACGTTACGGATCGGATGGAACGGATTATGGAGACGCAACGGCGTTTCTGGTCGGCGCTTGTCGATCGCGATCAGGAGGCAGCCGCCGAACTGATGCGTGCCGACAGCCAATACTGGTTGGAAGACATACCGCCGCGCTTTTCAGCGTTGAAGGCAAAAAAGAAGCCTGTCGGCAAAGACGGCTGAAAGCAACAATCTAACCTGTTCGGAGAACCCCAAGGCGCTCCCGCGACCGGGGTCGGGTGTCTTATGTGGAGGAAGACATACATGAAGGAACGTAAATCTCAAATCCGCGACTCGTTGATCATCGGTTTTGCGATGTTTGCTGTGTTTTTCGGTGCAGGAAACCTGATTTTCCCGCCACAGATCGGCTTTGCCGCCGGCGATAACTGGGCAATGGCACTGGCGGGCTTGAGCCTCACCGGCATGTTGCTTCCCGTTCTAGGCGTGGTCGCAGTCGGGCTTGGAGGCGGCAGCTTCGAGCGGTTGACCCGGCCTATAGCACACTGGTTCGGTACGTTGCTCGTCTTCACCACGATGATCGCAATTGCATGGCTGATCACCATTCCCCGAACTGCAGGTGTTGCTTTCGAAACCGGGGTCCGAACGCTCATCCCGTCTATCGACCCGACAATTGGCATCGCCATTTTTGTGCCGTTGTATTTCCTCGTCTCACTTTATTTCGCCATCGACAAGAACCAGATGATCGACAAGGTCGGCCGTATACTGACCCCGATCCTGTTGCTTCTGTTGTGCGCGATCGTCGTCTGGGCGATCGTCGAACCATTGGGTACGCCGGTCAAGACCCCGGAACTGACGCCATTCTACCTTGGCTTCACGACGGGTTATCAGACGGGCGATGTGTTCACGGGGCTTTTGTTTGGAGGCATATTCCTTCAGGCGATCAAGGCCAGAGGTTATCAGGATGGCAGCGGCTTTAGAAACGTGATGTTCGGCATGTCGGCTATCACCTTCCTGGGTCTGTTTATCGTCTATGGCGGCCTGGAATATCTGGGCGCGACCGGCAGCGGACTTCTCGACCAGAACACTTCCCATGCCGCATTGCTGACCGAACTGGTCAGCACTCTCGCAGGACGAATGGGTGCCGCGGCCCTTGCTGTCGCCGTTCTTCTGGCTTGCCTGACCACCGCTGTCGGCGCGACCGCTGTCATGGCGGAGTACATGACCAAATGGAGCCGTGGCCGTCTAAGCTATCGCACTGCGGTCATCATTACCACGGTGATGGCTGGCCTGCAGGCCTTTGGCGGCGTGCAATATATTATCAGCATCGCTGGTCCGATCTTCATGTTGTTCTACCCGGTTGGTATCTGCATCGTTGTCCTGGGACTGTTCGGCCCGTGGTTCAACAATGATGGCGTCTGGAAGGGTACGGCTTTGATGGCTCTTTTGATCGGCGCCTATGATTGCGCAAGCCTGCTGTCAGGAATGCTCGGTTTCGTGATGCCTGAAGGCATCGCGCAGCTCTACCAGGCGATCCCGCTCGCTTCGTCGGGTTTTGCCTGGGTCATCCCGGCTATTGTCGGGGGAATAGCTGGTGGGATCGCCTGGAAGTTTCTTGGCATACCCAGTGTTGACAAGATCTCTCTGGCAGAGGCCAACGCCTGATTTTTACACAGATTTTTAAAAGGATACGGCAATGAAACTGCTTAGGTTTACGACCTTACCCAGTGCTCGTGCATTGGCTTTCACCGCCCTGTGCGTATTTTCCGCAGCGGGCATTGCATCGGCTCAAGGTCCGCTCGCCGGTACTCAGACGCAGGAGAATGCGCAGTGGAAGCCGACGCCCTGGCTGGACGTTGCCGACGATGCGGTGACAGAAGAGGTCGTGAGTTTTCGCCACCATATCCACCAGAATCCGGAGTTGGGCAATCAGGAGATCAAGACGGCTGCCTTTGTTGCTGAACACCTAAAAAAACTGGGTCTGGAGGTCCATACGGGCATCGCGGGACCCGGTGTGGTGGCCGTCCTGACGGGTAAACTCCCTGGCCCGATCGTGGGACTGCGTGCGGATATGGACGCATTGCCTGTCAAAGAGACCTCAGGCCTGCCGTTCGCCAGCCAGGCAAAGGGTATTTACTTCAGCAAACAAGTCGATGTCATGCATGCCTGTGGACATGATGCTCATACAGCTATGTTGATGTCGGCTGCCACGGTGATGGCTTCCAATATTGACAAAATTCCTGGCAAGGTCGTGTTCATATTTCAGCCCGCTGAAGAGGGCGCGGCGGATATTGACGTGTTCGCTGGTAAGACTGAAACTTGGGGCGCTCGCAGAATGGTAGAAGAGGGCGTCATCGAAAGATTCGGCATTGAAGCCGTATTCGGGGTTCACGTGATGTCGAACTTGCATTCAGGGCATATCGAGTACAAATCCGGCGCCGCACTCAATAGTGCCGACGGCTTCAAGATCACACTCACGGGCAAGCAGGCACACGGATCGATGCCATGGACAGGAGCGGATCCGATTGTTGCTGGTGCTGACGTCATCATGGGAATGCAAACCATTGTCAGTCGGCAGGCCAATTTGTCGCAAGGCATGGGCGTGATCAGTGTTGGTAGCATTCATGCTGGCACAGCCGGCAACATCATTCCGGGCGAATTGACGATGCAGGGCACCATTCGTTCCAACAATCCCGGCATACGAGACACTATGTTGGCTGCTCTACCGGTCATGGTCGAGAATACTGCGCATTCGCATCACGTTGAGGCCGACGTTTCGCCGATATCATGCCAGTGACCGTAAACGATCCAGAACTCACAAAGGCCATGGTGCCTGCGCTGCAAAGAGCTAGCTATGGGCAGGCGGGCGAGAGCACCCAGAACCAATCTGCCTCTGAGGATTTCTCTTATTTCGCAGAGAAAGTTCCGGGGCTCTACGTGTTCCTCGGAGCCACGCCCCTGGATCAGAATCCCGCCAAAGCCGCCTCAAACCATAACCCCGGCTTTTTTGTCGATGACAGCACCCTGTTGACTGGCGTGCGCAGCCACGTCGAATTTGTGTTGGGCTATGCCGCGTGGACGAATGGCAATTAACGCATGTCGCCCGTCCCTCGCAAAGGCCTGGTGGCAGGTTGCCTTGCCACTACGCACCGCCGTGGAGCCCGTGGAGACGGCACGCTCCTCGTACAATGCGGCCACTCCCCTGCTCTAAGGTTTTTGGCGTGAAGGCCTGTCCCGTTCCAGCGCCTTGAAAGGATTTGAACCGACGACTGTTTAGTCTTTAGCTGGGCGCCTTCCCAATCCGCCACTGGTAAGGCGGCGGCGTGCCGTTGACGGCATAGTCGCCGATAATGCGGTCCTTGTAGATGCGGGGGTTGTGCGAGGACAGGGTGCGGGCGTTGCGCCAGTGGCGGTCGAGACCGGCCGGCTTCTTGATCGCGGAGGCACCGAGCGTGTCGAAGAGGAGCGTCGATGCCTCGAGAACGAGATTGGTGACGACGTTCAGGGCTTGCGACGTTTCCAGTTCCGCAATCGCGTTGGCGCGTTCTTCGGCGTCCGCGTCACCCGTAAAGTGGGTCTGGTATGCGCGTTGGATCGCAGTTGCGACCTGTAACACGATGGCGCCCGCGCAATAGGCATTGCTGCGAATACGACCGACCACCTGCAGCACCTGCGGGTCCTCGCGCGAACTCGGGCCGGCCGCGTTCGAGTAGTGACGTTTGCGCGCGCCGACGGCGGCGGCTGTCTCGGTTGCGATCCCTCTCCCGATACCGGCAAGCGTTGCTAGGTGCACGATCTGGTAGAACGCGGCGCCGTATCGGAATTTCTCCTGATCGGCCACGATGTCCTTGAGATCCACGGCAACATCGGTGAAGGTCGTGGTGCCGCTGGCGGTCAAGGTCTGCCCAAAGCCGTCCCAGTCATCGACGACATTGACCCCGGGGTCATCGCGGCGCACCTGAAGCACGACGCCCTCCCCCTCTAGGCCGGTGGCACCAACGTCGATCCAGTCGGCAAAGAGCGAGCCGGTCGTGTAGTATTTCGTGCCGTTGATGACCAGTCCGTCGTCCTTCCTCGACACGCGCGTCGAGAAGGCATCCTGCTGGGCATCGCCGATCTCTGTCCAGGCATTACCGGCGATCTCGCCGGCCGCGATGCGTTGCGCCCAGCGCTTGCGGCTGTCACCCTGCGGCTTGCCGACGACGTCCTCGACAAATCCGAAATGACCGCGCAGGGCCTGCGTGATGTTGGAATCCGCTTCCGAAAGCTCGATCAGGAGGTTGGCGAGTTCCGGTATCGAGGCACCGAAGCCGCCTTCGGCCTCCGGCAGCCGGAGCGCGCCGAAGCCCGCTTGCTTCAGCGTCCGGATCTCATCGACCGGCAGGGTGCGGACAAGCTCCCGTGCGATCGCGCCCTTGGCGATCTCGGAAAACAGCGGACGGAACCGGGCGGCAAGCTCTTCGTAACGCGGGCTCGGGCCTGCGCCCCAGGCCAGATCAATCTGTGACATCGGTGTATTCCTTGAAAGGGTCAGTTCGGTCTGGAGGCCGGGGCGCCTCCGAGATAGAAGTCGTGAACGTCCTCGCGGCGACGCAGTTCTTCGGCCGTTCCCGACAGGGCCACACGACCGTTTTCCAGAATATAGGCGTGGTCGGCGTAGCGAAGCGCTAGGTTGGCGTTCTGTTCGGCGAGGAGAAAGCTCACGCCGGCCTGAGTGTTGAGCGTCCGGATGATCTCGAAGATCTCCTGCACGATGATCGGGGCCAGCCCCATGGACGGCTCATCGAGAAGGACGAGACGCGGCCTGGTCATCAGAGCCCGGCCGATCGCCACCATCTGCTGCTCGCCGCCGGACGTCAGCCCGGCTTTGACCTTGCGCTTCTCCTTTAGCCGCGGAAACCACGCATAGACCTGATCGAGGCCGCGTGCGAGTTCGGCCCGACCAGGCTTGCAGACGTAGCCGCCGGAGAGAATGTTCTCCTCGACGGTCAGTTGTGCAAAGCAGTGGCGGCCCTCAAGAACCTGCACGACGCCCTGCGCGACCAGCTTGGAGGCCGAGAGCGCGCCTACGGGGGTGCCGCGCCAAAGGATCGTGCCCTTGCTGACGTGGCCGCGTTCCGGCCCGAGCAGGTTGGAAACGGCTTTCAACGTCGTGGTCTTTCCCGCGCCGTTCGCGCCGAGGAGGGCGACGATCTTGCCCTCCCCGACGGTGAGAGAAACGTCACGAACGGCGAGGATCGCAGAACAGTAGAGGGCCTCGATGTTCCTGATCTCGAGAAAGCCGGTGTCCTGAAGGGTCATGTGGTCATCTCCGTGTATTGGCCCGTCCGTGTATTGGGATCAGTTCTGCGCTT
This sequence comes from Agrobacterium sp. rho-8.1, assembly GCF_033957725.1. Lineage (NCBI taxonomy): Bacteria > Pseudomonadati > Pseudomonadota > Alphaproteobacteria > Hyphomicrobiales > Rhizobiaceae > Agrobacterium > Agrobacterium sp. rho-8.1. The sequence goes on along the minus strand of NZ_CP192789.1, from coordinate 1,627,790 downwards.
GCCGCGGATAGATGCCCTTTTCCTTGGCGTAGGCTGCGGCGCGCGCGTAGATTGCGTCACGGAACAGGGGGCGATCGCCCTTCAGCCAGTCGGTCACCGCGCTCCACTTCTGCCCGTCCCACTGCACGATCTTGGCGGCCGGATCGCCTTCATGATCCTGCGGCGTGATCTTCAGGGGGCTGAGCAAGCCTGTAGCGCCAAGCTCGGCGATGCGTTCGGCGGTGATGTCAAGATGCTCGGCGGCCCACTGGCCCTCTTCCTTGGTCAGGGGACGGTTTCCGAACTTCTTCTGGCCGGTGCGCAGGATCTCGGTGTAGATGATCGCCTGTACGAGACCGGCATTGTAGTAGACCGAGCCGAATTTCGAGACGTCCTTGAGGTCGCCCTTGCCGGCATCGATGATGTTGGCCTTCAAGGTCTTCGTGATCTCGAAGTCCGTGCCCGAGGGGAAAACCGACACGGCGAGATAGTTCTTGGCGGCGGCACCCGCAGGCCGCGCATCTTCTTCGGATCCCGTCCAGATGTCGCCGATGATGCGATCGGCCGGGAAGCCGACACGCGCCGCGGTCTTCAGGCCGACCGGCGACATCACACCCCAGGCGCGGAAGAACACCCAGTCCACGCCAGCACGCTTGATCTGCTGCCATTGCGCCTGTTGCTGCTCGCCGGGATGCGGAACCGCGATCTGGATGTTCTCGAACCCGTACTTCTCCGAAAGGATGGCCATCGGCTGGATCGTTTCGCGACCATAGCCGGAATCGTGGTAGAGGGTGGCGATCTTCAGGCCCTTGAGCTTGTCATAGCCACCGACCTGATTGGCGATGTGCTCGATGACGATCGAGGCTTCCGTCCAGTAATCGAAGAGAAGCGGAAACTGGTAGGGAAAGACGCTCCCGTCCACCGCATCGCCCCGTCCGCCGGCAACCGAGATGATCGGCAGCTTGTCGAGCCGCGCCTTGTCGGAAATGGCGGCGTCGAAACCGCTGGAGGTCGTGAAGAGGACCGCGACCGGTGCTCCGGCATAACCGTTCTTGTAGCGCTCGTAGCATTCGAAGGCGCGCTCGAGCGTATAGGCCGTCTCGCACTCCTGGACGAAGATCTTGACGCCGTTCACGCCGCCCTTTTCGTTAATGTAGTTGAAATAGTCGCGATACCCCGCCCATTGCGGAATGCCCGAAGGGGCGTAGGGGCCGGTGCGATAGGAGAAGAGCGGGAAGAGCTGCTGGCCCGTCGCCTCGTCTGCCTTTGCGACGCTCGTGAGCGTGGAAGCGGCGATAAGGGCACTAGTGGCGAGCGCGAGCATTTTCGAGAGAAGAGACATGGCGGTCCTTTGGGTTCGTTGATGGAGCGTTGGGAGAAATTCGGGAGTATGGAGCAGGCCACGTCGCCTCGGCCGCTCGTGGTCGTTATCCGGCGTATCTGTTCCGGATGGCCTGTCGCGCACGCCGCAGCAGCGCAGAGAGGCCATCCGGTTCCTTGATCAGGAGCAGGACGATGATGGCGCCGAAGATGATGCGCTGCAGGTTGGTCAGCGCGCCCTGATCGCCGAGGAAGGAGAGATCGGCCGCTAGCACGACGCGGTCGAGCAAGATCGGCGTCAGCACGATGAACGCTGCGCCAAGGAAATTGCCGAAGATCGTCGCCACGCCGCCGATGAGCACGATGAAGAGAACCTGGAAGGACTTGTCGAGGTTGAAGGTGTGCGCATCCGACGTGCCGAGATAGCCAAAGGCCCAGAGAGCACCCGTGACGCCGAGGAAGAACGAGCTGATCGCGTAAGCCTGCAGCTTGCGGCGGGCGACCCGAATGCCGAGAACGGAGGCCGCCGTTTCCATATCCCGGATGGCCATCCATTCGCGCCCGAGCCGGCTGCGGACGATGAGCAAGGCAAGGCCGATGAGCAGGACCGTGACGCTGGCGGCAAGGAAATACCGGCCAAGCGGCGACTGCAGGCTGTAATCCAGGATTTCGAGCCGCGGCGCCGATATGGTCAGTGACTGGCTATCATTGGAGAACCAGGTGAAATTGCTGAACAGCCACTCGAAGAAGAACTGCGCGCCCAGCGTCGAGGCGCCAAGGTAGAAGCCCCTGATCCGCAGCGACGGCAAGCCGAAGACGACGCCGGCCGCCGCAGCGATCAGCCCGGAGATCAAAAGCACGAGGGGTAGCGGCAGCCCGGGTACGCGCAGAATAACATTATAGGCCGAGAACGCGCCGATCAGCATGAAGGCCGCCGAGCCCAGGGACACGAGACCGGCATAGCCCTGCAGCAGGTTGAGTCCGATGCCAGCAAGCCCCATGACCAGTGTCGGAATGATGATGGAGCTGAGCCAATAGTCGTCCGCCATGGCCGGGATGACGGCGAACACGATGAGTAGGCCGGCGACGATTGGCAACAGGGGCGCGTCGAGGCGCGAGAGGAGGCCGGACGGCAGCGTTCGATCCTGAAGCACGGTCACGGTCAGACCCTTTCGATTTCACGGTCGCCGAACAGGCCGGCGGGCCGAATGAGGAGGAAGGCGACGGCGAGGATATAGGCAAACCAGGTGGAAACGCTGCCGTTGACCAGCGGCCCGAGATAGATATCGGCAAGCGCCTCGCTTGCGCCGACGATCAGCCCGCCGGCAATCGCCCCGGGGATCGAGGAGAAGCCGCCGATGATCAGCACCGGGAGAGCCTTGAGCGTGATCAGCGAGAGAGAAAACTGCACGCCCTGTCGCGCGCCCCAGAGAAGCCCGGCGACCAGCGCGACGAGGCCCGCGACGCTCCAGACGATGCGCCAGATCACGGGCAGCCGGATGCCGATGGACTGGGCGGCGAGCGTGTCGTCCGCCACGGCCCTCAGCGAGACGCCCATCCGGGTCTTGCTGAAGACGATGGCCAGGACCGCGACCAGGGTGACGACGATCAGGGAGGCAACGATGTCGAAATGGCTGATCAGGATCCCGGCGTAATCCTGGGCGATATCGTCGATGCCGAGATCGAGCATGTGCACGTCGGTGCCGAGAAAGAACTGTGCGCTGCCGTCGATGACGAAACTGAGGCCCAGCGTGGCCATAAAAAGCGTCAGCGAATCCCGGTTTCGCAAGGGTCGGAGAACGAGGGCCTCGACCAGGATCGCCACCACGACCATCAGTGCCGCCGTCGCGAGGAACGCGATCCAGAACGGAAATCCGCGCTCCACGAGGGTGACGAAGGCGAGCGCAGCCAGAAAGACCATTGCGCCCTGGGCAAAGTTGAAGACGCCCGACGCCTTGTAGATCAGCACGAACCCGATGGCGACGAGCGCATACATCAGCCCGGCGAAAAGGCCGGTGATGAGGGTTTCCAGAAAAAAGGACATGGAGGATCTCTAAAAGGAGGGATTTCTAATGAACGGTGCCGAGATAGGCGGCGATGACATCGGGATTATTGCGCACCTCGTCCGGCGTACCGTCCGCAACCTTGCGGCCATAATCGAGGACGACGACATGCGAGGCGAGGTTCAGCACGATGCCGACGTCGTGCTCGATCAGCACGATCGTCGTGTCGAAGGAGCGGTTGACCTCGGCGATGACGCGGCTCATCTCCTGCTTTTCCTCCTGGTTCATGCCGGCCATCGGCTCGTCCAAAAGCAGGAGTTTCGGCGCAGCCGCCAGCGCGCGGGCGAGATCGACGCGCTTCTGCATGCCGTAGGAGAGTTTCGACACGACCGTCTCGGCTTGCCGCTCGAGATGAAGAAAGGCGATGATCTCGTCCACCCGGTCGATGAACCGGCGACGTTCGGCGCCATCCCGGCCGAAGCGGAAGATGTTTTCGAGGAACATCGCGGTGCCCCGCCGCGAGAGGCCGGCTAGCACGTTTTCCCGCACGGTCAGGCGGTGGAAGAGCGCATTGTGCTGGAAGGTTCGCCCGATGCCCAGCAAGGCAGCCTTCTGCGGATGGATCGCCCCGAAGCGTGCGCCGTCGAAAACGATCTCGCCGGTGTCGGCCCGGTAAACGCCGTTGATGACGTTCAGGACCGAGCTCTTGCCGGCCCCATTGGGGCCGATCAGGGCGCAGATCTCGCCGGTGGCGACGCTGAAGCTCAAGGCATTCACCGCCTTCACGCCCTTGAAGGACAGCGAAACGTCGCGAAGCTGGAGGAGATCGCTCATCAGGCGACGACCGACCGCAATGCAGAGGCCGATGCGCGTTCGGCATCCCGGCGCTTGACGGCTTCGATGTCGCGATAGGCGTCGGCAGGGTGGGTCGTCGGCAGGTAGGGTCCGTCGCCGAAAAGTTTTTCCCGCAGGGTGCCGGGCTTGTAGGCCGTGGGATAGACGCCGCGCTTCTGCAGTTCCGGGACGAGCAGATCGACCGCCGCCTCAAAGCTTTCCGGTGTCACGGCATAGGCAAGGTTGAACCCGTCGACATCCGTTTCCTCCGCCCAATCCTGAAGGATATCGGCGATCGTGTCGGGCGAACCGACGAAGACCGGGCCGACGCCGCCGATACCGCCCCATTTGGCGAGCTCCTCCACCGTCCAGGTCTTATCCTTGCCGGCAAAGTGCTCGACCATCGAGACGATGGCGTTGGTCTCGACTTTCTTGAGTGCGTCCGTCGGCGCGTACTGCCCGAAGTCAATTCCGCTCCATCCCGACATGAAGACGAGAGAGCCGTCATAGGATGTGTAGCTTTGGTACTCCTCGAACCGCTTCTGGGCCTTTTCGTCCGTCTCGTCGATGATGAGCGTCGTCAGATTGTAGATCAGCACTTTCTTCGGATCACGCCCGCTTGCGGCCGCCTTTTGCCGGATTTCGGAGACATAGGCTTTCAGCAGCGCCTTGGTGGGCGCGCCGACGAAGACGCATTCGGCATGTGCTGCGGCAAAGGCCTTGCCCGGACCGGAGGCCCCGGCCTGATAGAGAACCGGCGTGCGCTGTGGCGAAGGCTCGGACAGATGGTAGCCGGGCACGTCGAAGAACGTGCCTTTGTGGCCGATCTCGTGAACCTTGGTCGGATCGGTAAAGATTCCGCGGACGGGATCGCGCTGCACGGCGCCCTCCTCCCAGCTCCCCTCGAACAGCTTGTAGAGCACCTCGACATATTCGGCGGCGACCTCGTAGCGGTTGTCATGGGCGCGCAGGCCGCCCTGACCGACATTCTTCGCGCCGCTTTCCAGATAGGACGTCACGATATTCCAGCCGACCCGACCCTTCGTATGGTGGTCGGCCGTCGCCAGCCGACGGGCGAATGTGTAGGGATGCTCGAAGGAGGTCGAAGCGGTGATGCCGATGCCGAGATGCTCGGTCGCAAGGGCGATCGGAGCGGCGAGCTGGATCGGATCGTTGACGGGGATCTGCGCTGCCTGCTCGATCGCATGGTAATTCGAGCCTTTGTAGACATCGTAATAGCCGATGACATCCGCGATGAAGATCCCGTCGAAGATGCCGCGTTCCAGGGTTCTCGCAAGATCCTGCCAGTAATCGAGGTCCTTGTACTTCCAGGACCGATCCCGCGGATGTTTCCAGAGACCCGGCGACTGGTGCCCTACGCAATTCATGTCAAAGGCGTTAAACCGTATCTGCCTGGTCATCGATCCGCTCCGGATGCACGTGGGTGTTGGCCGACAAATTATCATCAGGAACCGGCCAACGCGAGAAACTGGCTATTGTCTATAGATTTTGTTTAGAACAATTTTCCTAAATTATGGTCGTTTTAGAGGCGCGGTTCAGCACATTTTCGAATCAGATCGAACTGCTGGGCGTCGTCCGCTGGCCGGATGACAAACATTCGTCGACGATCCAAAGCCCTGGCGCATCATAGGGCACCCAGACCTGTATCGAACAATTCTCGGCATCGACGGCGCGGTCGGAAACCAGTACGCGAAGATGGAATCGGTCACCGTTCATACCCAACCTCAGATGCGTCGCGTAAAACCTCCGCCTTGAACATGGGGTAATCGCGGACGCCTTCCCCGAAGACATCGCCTAAGCAATGTCTGACATGGTCGGTTGCGCCCGGTAAGATGAAATACGGGCTCACGATTGGAACCGGGCCCAGCATCAAATGGGAGGCAACCATGGACCAATATATCGGGCTTGATGTTTCGTTGAAAGATACGGCCGTTTCGATCCGGGAGGATCGGAAGCGGATCTGGCGAGGCAAATGCCCTTCTGATCCGAAAGCACTGGCTCGGATTATCCGCAAGCATGCTCCGTACGCAAAGGTGGTCGTCTTCGAGACAGGCCCCCTTTCGACGTGGTTTTATCACGCGCTGACAGCCGAAGGAATTCCCGCGATTTGCATCGAAGCTCGTCATGCGCAAAAAGTTCTGAATGAGACACTCAACAAGACTGATGCCAATGATGCGGATGGTCTAGCGCAGTTGGCCGAAGCCGGATTTTACAAGGTCGTGCGAGTGAAAGCTTTTGACAACATGCTGACGCGCACATTGATAGCGGCACGTAGCCAGCTCGTAAGCATTTCCAAGCAGCTCAGCAACCAAATACGCGGCCTCCTGAAAACCTTTGGTCTTATCGTTCGCAAAGGAGAAGGAAGGGTATTTGATGCCAATGTGAGAGAACTGCTAAATGGGAATAGTGGCCTGACAGTTGTGATATTGCCCCTGCTCGAGGCATGGCACGACATACGTAAGCGGGCAGCCAATCTTGATCACCAGTTGCTCGCAGCTTCAAGACAGAGCCGGGCTACGAAGCTTCTGATGACGATTCCAGGTGCTGGTGCCGTCACGGCCGTCTCGTACATTGCAGCGATCGAAGATCCTGATAACTTCCCCACCTCGCGCTCGGTTGGTGCTTGGCTCGGGCTGACGACGCGGCGCTATCAGTCCGGCGAAATCGATTACGATGGCCATATCTCGCGACGCGGTGACGGTCGGCTACGGGGATTACTCTACGAGGCGGCAACCGTCCTCTTAACAAGGACCATTGTCAGGACCGATGCAGTCTCAAGACCTGGGGGCTGAAGTTGCGTGAGCGGCTGGGCTTCAAACGTGCCGCGGTTGCTGTTGCGCGAAAACTTGCGGTCATCATGCATAGCATGCTCAAGACCGGGCAAGCATTCGATCCATTGGCTGGCGCTGCTGCATAGGCAAAACGCCGGCCTACCTGCCTCGGCGTCTCAATCTGACTGAGATGCTGGGCGTCCCCGCTGTGGACGTGGGTTGGGTCATTCCGTCGATTCCGTCGCAGCTCGTTGAGACTGCGTCTTGAACATAGGAAGACCGGCCCTGCGAAAACCCATCATGCGGCGATTGCATGCCGACCGCGGAGACAACAGTGCTCCCAGCAACGGACGAGTTTGCAAGAATAGTGAGATGTTTAACGAAGAAGTGAAAAAGATGTCGCGCTCCCAACACGGCAACGAAGTACGTCGTTTAAATTCCACTTGACCCGAGGCAGGCGATTAGACAACGGAATCGAACCGCTGATTCTCAGGTGATTGGCTAAGCCTATGATTCATAAGCCGCCGAATACTCGTGCGCCGAAAGCAAATTTATGGAACGCCGCAAGGAAACGGGCACTTTCATCGTCGAGCTCACGATTCCCCCCGAACCACTTCGAGCTGGTGGATTTGGCTCTCGCGAAGCAGCTCCTGAACGGGCGAAGAGACCGTCTGGAGGCACCACTAGTACACCATTCTCATTAATACGCCCTAATTGGAATGCCGCTCTGGTAAAGACCTGGAATTAGGTATGTCCTTGCTCGTGAGTTTTTCGCGGCGAGCCTAGTTTCACGTCCAAACTAGGAACCACTTGATGTTAGTCAAAACTATTACCAATACCGTTTTCGCAACTGCCCTAGCCGTTGCAACGCTGGCTGCGACGGGGGCGTCGGCGGATTCGACGCTCGACCGCATCAAGGGTCGCGGCAAACTGACTGTCGGCGTGATTCTTTCCGGTGCTCCGTTCGGTGCTATCGACCCGAAAACCCAGGTGCAGACGGGATTTAATATCGACATTGCCAAGGCACTGGCGGCAGACCTCGGCGTCGAACTGGAATCCGTGACCGTCACACCGCCCAACCGCGTGCAGTTCCTGCAGCAGGGCAAGGTCGATATCCTGATCGCTAACATGCAGTACACCGAAGAACGCGCCAAGGTGATGGACTATGTTCCAACGCCGTATGATCGTGCTGGCGGTGCCGCCGTGGTGCGGAAAGACAGCGGTCTCAAGGATTGGGCCGATCTCAAGGGCAAGCCAGTCTGCATTTCGCAAGGCTCGAACTACGCACAGCCGCTTGCCGAAGAGTATGGCGCAATCGTCAAGGGTCTGCCAAGCCAGCCGGAATCGCTTCTGGCCCTTCAGGGCGGCAATTGCGTGGCTGCCGTCCATGTCGGCGCGACCGTCGGTCTGCTTCTGCAGGACCGTGCGGACGAATGGAAGGATTACGCCATCCCCTTCCCGTCCGAGCTCATCCCGTCCGATAGCGTGATCTGGCTGCGCAAGGGCGAGACCGATACGCGGGCAGCACTCGACGGAACCGTGAAGAAGCTTCATGCGTCCGGCAAGATGCTCGAGCTTGCGAAGGCCAACCGCCTGCTCAACACCGCTTATCTCGAAGAAGAAAAGAAGAAGCTGTCCGCGCAGTAAGCGTGAAGCGGCGGTAAATGACATGCAGGACGTGAACCTGACCAGCCTGTTCGTCGATCTGACGGGCAGGCTTGGCCTCAATTACGAGTTTCTGGCGACGGGTTACGAAGCGCAGATCTGGCGTGATGGTTTCATCACCACGCTTTATCTGATCGCCGTAACCATTCCCGTCAGCCTGATCATCGGCCTCATCTTTGCGGCCTGCCTCACCTCGGGCAGGCTCTTTCTGTCTGCGCCAGTCAGGGCCTTCGTCGAACTGACCCGCAACACCCCGACGCTGGTGCAGCTCATGTTCAGCTTCCTGGTTCTCAATACGGGCGTTTCCGACATGCTGGGCGGCGCGCAGAACAATCCGCTCTCTCCGTTCTTCTGGGTCGTGGCTGTGGTCGGCCTGCATGTCGCGGCACTCCATGCCGAGGCGATCCGCGGTGGTATCGAAGCCGTGCCTTCCTCGATGATCGAAGCGGCTCGTGGCATGGGATTCAGCCAGTTCGAGATCTTGCGCTACGTGCAGATCCCGCTCGCATTCCGGTCGTCGCTGCCGGCCATCGTCAACGGGCTGATCAGCCTCGTCAAATCGACCACGGTCGGCAATGCCATTGCGGTCAGCGAAATCACCTATGCCTCGATCATGGTGTGGACGCAGCGCGACAATGTGGTGGAGATGATGATCGTGCTACTCGCCTTCTTCAGCATGATCAATTTCGTGATCGCCCGCATCGGTCAATGGGTCGAACGCAGGCTTGCCATACCGGGGTTCGGGCTATGAGCATGACGGCAACTCAGCGACCCAAGGCACTGAAAGCAACAGCCGCGAGCGGCCATGTTCTGCGGTACGTCGGTTTTGTAGCCATGCCGCTACTGGTCGTGGTCTGGTCGCTGCTCGACCTCTCGCTCGGTCGCGAACTGGTGGCGTGGATCCCCTATCTCGCATCGGGCTTTTCGATGAACATCCTCATCACCGTCTGCGCGGTCGCGCTCGGCACCACGGCCGGGGTGCTTCTGGGACTGCTGCAGATGGCGCCCTATTGGTTCATCCGCTTGCCGGCGCAGGTCTATGTCCAGATCTTCCGCAATGCGCCCGCCCTCGTGCTGATTTTCGCCACGACCTACATCTTCCCGTTCGAGATCGTGCTGTTCGGCAACTATCTGCCGTTTCCGGACTGGGTGAAGGCGGTGATCGGCCTTGCCATCCTTTCGAGTGCCTATATCGCCGAAATCACCCGCGGTGCCGTGATGTCCATCCCGACCACCCAGTGGGAAGCCACTAGGGGCCTTGGTTTTTCGCGTTTGCAGGCGCTGCGCTTCGTCATTCTGCCGCAATGCGTGCGCCGGTCCCTGCCGCCATGGATGAATGTCGCGTCCTCGATCGCGATGGGTACTTCGCTTGCCTCGCTGGTGGGTGTGCATGAACTGATGCATGCCGCGACCGATGCCAGCACCGCCGTGCGCCGGCTCGATTTCACCATCATCGCCTATGTCGTTGTCATGGCCGCCTTTTTGACGCTCTGCTACCCGATTGCCCGCCTGACCCGTCGCCTCGAACAGCGCTTCAACGCGGGCTGAAGGATTTTTGACATGACTGCATCATCAGACACCGCGATCGTAAAGCTGGAAGATGTTCACCTGTCTTTCGGGCAGACGGAAGTGCTGAAGGGTATCGACCTCACCATCAACAAGGGTGATGCCGTTTCGATCATCGGCCCGTCCGGCTCGGGCAAATCGACCATCCTTCGCTGCATCAACGCGCTGGTGACACCGCAGAGCGGCAGGATCACCGTCGCCTGCACCCGCGTCGATCAGCTGACGAAGGAAAGCGAACGGATCGACCTGCGCAAGCGCGTCGGCATCGTGTTCCAGCAATACAATCTGTTTCCGCATCTGAGCGTACTCGACAATATCGTGCTGGCGCCAACCCGCATTCTCGGCGCTGACAGATCCGCGACGGTCAAGCTTGCCCGCGAGCTGCTTGAAAAGGTGCGGCTGTCGGAGAAAGCGGATGCCTTTCCCGGACAGCTTTCCGGCGGCCAGCAGCAGCGTGTGGCGATCGCCCGTGCGCTTGCCATGAAGCCGGAACTCGTGTTGTTCGACGAGGTCACCTCGGCACTTGACCCGGAAACCGTGGGCGAGGTTTTGTGGGTGATCCGCGACCTGATCCGCGACGGCATGACCAGCATTCTCGTCACCCACGAAATGCGCTTTGCCGAGGAAATCAGCGACACGGTGGTGTTTACCGAAAACGGCCGCATCGTCGCCCAAGGCTCGCCGCAGGAGATCTTTCATGGATCGGATAACCCGCGCATCCGCCAGTTCGTCGGCGGCCTGTCCGGCGGACGCGGCTCTGTTCGCGACAACGAGAGCCTCTGATCATGGCCAAGGCACCCCTCACTACTGCATTCGCCAGCGCGATCCGCCGCTCCGATCCGCGCCGAGACACTGCCGCTATGGATGCGGGCCGCACCGCGATCATCGACTTTCTCGCCTGCACGATCGCCGGTGCAGCCGACCGCACGACCGGCGTTCTTGCCAATGCAGTCGGCGCAGGCCTGCCGGGTGACGCGATCCTTGTCGGAAGCAACAGGAAGACCGATCCGCTGGTGGCCGCCATCGTCAATGCTTATGCCGGCCACGTGCTTGACTACGACGACGTTCATGCGAGCGTGCGGGGGCATCCCACCACCGTGATCGTTCCAGCGCTGCTGTCACTTGCCGCCGAGCGTCGGTTTTCCGCCGAGGCGCTCGTTGCCTCCTTCGTAGTGGGGCTGGAGGCGATGGCGCGTCTTGGCCTCTCGCTCGGCTCGAAGCACTATGAAAACGGCTTCCACGCGACAGCAACGCTTGGACCGATCGGCATCGCTGCCGCCATCTGCCACCTGACCGAAGCTTCGGTCGAAGAAACAGCCGTCGCGCTTGGTATTGCCGCCACCCAGTCATCAGGGCTGCGATTGCAATTCGGCTACGACACAAAACCCTACCATGCCGGCATGGCAGCCCGATCCGGCCTGCTGGCGGCACGGCTTGCCGCAGCGGGGTTCAGCGGTGCGCCTGATTTCCTCGACAATCCAGTCGGCTTTTATTCGGCTTATGCATTCGGCGCCGAACGACCGGAACTTGGCGTCGAAAACTGGGGCTCTCCGTGGCAGATCGTAACGCCCGGCCTGACACTCAAAGCCTATCCCTGCTGCACCGCCAGCCACCCGGTCGCCTCGCTGGGTATCGACCTGCATAAAGAAGGTTTGAGCGCCGAGCGGATCGAAAGCATCACCTTCACCTATCCGCCGGGAGCAGATGCCGCGCTGGTGGTGACGAAGCCTACCAACGGCATCGAAGCCCGGTTCAGCCCGGAATACGTCTTCTCGGCTGCCCTGATCGATGGCGCGCTCCGCCTTGATCATTTCGACGATCGGCCTGTGGAAGACCGGATCATGGCGCTCGCCAGCCGCGCGAGCCGCCGCCATGATGACGCGGCGCCGCGCATGTCGAGCGATCCGGCCACCCGCTTTGTCGTTCTCGATGTCACGCTTGAAGACGGCAATGTGATCCGCCGCCGTTTCGACGGCCTGCCCGGCGTGTCCGATCCAGCTGAGAAATTCCGTGACGCGACGGCGGACAATCCGGCCTTCGCCGACATTCCCGACCTTGTCCGCAGCATGAGAAGCGAGGCCGACCTTACCCGGCTCCTTTCCCTGCTCAACCAGAACCCAGTCTAACGAAAGAATTTTCAAATGAGTGCCAAGAGACAAATCCATCTCGGCCTGTTTCTGCAGGGCGCCGGCCACCACGTTTCCGGATGGCGTCACCCGAAAGCCGAAGCCGGCAGCGAAAATTTCGACCTTCTACGCCGCGTTACCCAGATGGCCGAAAAGGCGAAATTCGACATGGTGTTTCTGGCCGATGGCCTGACAAGCGGCGTCGACGCGCACCCCTCCACCATCGCCCGGTTCGAACCTCTGACGCTGCTTGCAGCCCTCACCCTGGTGACCGACAAGATCGGTCTCGCGGCCACCTCGTCCACCACCTATGGCGAGCCCTATCACACGGCGCGGGCCTTTTCCTCGATAGACCACCTAAGCCATGGCCGTGCCGCCTGGAACATCGTCACCACATCCTATGCCCGAACAGCCAACAACTTTTCCAAGTCGCATCCCGAACATGACGAGCGGTATGCGGTCGCTTCGGAGTTCGTCGATGTGGTTCGCGGCCTGTGGGACAGCTGGGAAGACGATGCATTCGTCAAAGACAAGGAGAACGGCGTCTATGCCGACCCCTCCAAGCTTCATCTGCTCGATCACAAGGGCAAATACTACTCCGTCAAAGGCCCGCTCAATATTCCGCGTTCGCCACAGGGACACCCGATCCTCATTCAGGCTGGCTCTTCCGGCCCCGGTCAGGATCTTGCCGCCCGCAGGGCAGATGTCGTCTTCACCGCCCAGCAGAGCCTTGCCGAGGCACAGGCCTTCTACAAGAGTCTGAAGGGCCGCGTCGAAAAGGCCGGCCGCGCCGCCGATGACGTTGCCGTCATGCCGGGCTTCCTGCCGGTGATCGGCCGAACATCGAAGGAAGCAGCCGAGAAGCTGGCCGAACTCGACCAGTGGACGGAGCTCAAAAGCGCCATGCCGCTGCTGGAAGAGCGCATTGGCCACAGCCTTGGAGACTACGATCCGGACGGTCCGCTGCCGGATCTGCCGATTTCAGATCAGTTGCGCAGCCGGGCCGAGCTGCTCACTGCACTTGCTCGCCGCGAGAACCTGACGATCCGCCAGCTGGCCCTTCGCGTGGCCGCCGGCCGCGGCCACCATATCGTGCTCGGCACGCCCGAGGAGGTTGCCGACCGCATGCAGGAATGGTTCGACGGCCGCGCCGCCGACGGTTTTAACATCATGCCGCCGTTCTTCCCGGAAGGACTGGAAGACTTCAACGATCTCGTCGTGCCGATCCTGCAGGAACGCGGCCTGTTCCGCACAGAATACACCGGCTCGACGCTCCGCGATCATCTCGGCCTGACACGTCCGCCGGTTTCTCGTCGATCGATGTAGTGACATCGCTGCAATAAAGGTCGCCACTTTGACTGTCCGTTGACCCACGACGGCTCCAGCCATATCCAATGAATCTGAGAACGTTTTGGAGGGATGGCGGCTGTGGTCAATTGACAAGGAGGATCCTATGTTGACCAGTGAAATAGACCAATTCGGGAAGGTCGCCAGAAGCGAGATGGTACGTCGTGCTACGCAAGCACTTCAGCACAATCGCGCTCCGGAAACAGACGAGAGTTTTCAACGCTTGTTGAACCGCCTTCTCAGGGCAGAAAAGAGCCGCTGATGATCGACACTGGACTCATCGTCGGCGCTAGATTTCTCGGAATCGAAACCTGATCCACGATCACTCGAACAGCCGTTGCGTGAATTTTCATGGCTGTTAGTCCATCCTATTGACGACATCTGGTCCTAGATGCAGCTCGCATCGCCGGCCGGTAACACAGAGCGCCAATCTCGCAACGCCTCCGGCTCGCTGGCCTTTATATTAATCTATCGTGCCGCCGCAGACCTACAAGTTAAATCAACTTTGGACCGCGGTCCCCACTGCGGTTGTCGCGTATTCAGGCCTCCGGCTCTGGCCTGATCGTTAGCTCTGCGCCATACGCCTGTCGCAGATCGTTCTGACCAGGCTGACGGTCGGTCGCCTGGTGCAACAGCGTCGAGTTGTATCCCATTTCGCGCGTTCCCTCGATTAGAGTGATGTCAGCATTCCCCGGATTGTCCGAACGTTCGAACCAGTCGACAGGATGCTGCAGAAAATTCATCTCGAAGGCACGGTTGGTGACACCGTGGCCAACTATCACCACGTTGTCGTGGCCGTGTCGGGCCTCGTGCATGATCGTCTGCAGGAACAACCGCATGCGCTGTGCAACATCGGCGCGGCTTTCACCATCTGGCGGCCGGGCGTAGAATTTACCGCTGTTGCTACGCAGTCTCGCCCACTTCTCGAATTCGTCGGGAAACTTTTGCCTCCGCTCGGCGTGGTTATAGATTTCAGTAAAGAGGCCGAAATCCTGCTCCCGCAACAGATAGTCCTCGCGCACCTTGCCAATGCGTTCGATAGGCAAGGCTTCAAGGAGCGCGTCCTTGCTTTGCCGTGTCCGCAGGAACGGTGAGTACCATACGCGCAGCTTCTGCGCCCCCCGCCCGGTCAGGCCGGAAATATAGGCCGCGATCACAGCCCCGGCTTCGGCGGCCTGGCGATGTCCCCATTGCGTCAACGGTACATTGTGATCGCCAAACTGGCTATAAGCACGTTCATCGAGGTTGCCGAGGGATTCGCCGTGGCGAACAAGAAAGATGCGCATCAGCTATCCCGCTGCAAAGGTTTGGACATGACCGCTACCATGGACGCTTGTCGAACGACCGGAAATCCTGTCGGCATTGCCAAGGCAATATCTCAAAAGAACATCTTACGGAAATAGCGCCACACAAATCCACGTTCAAATATAAATCATATTCGTTCGTTGACTGCAGCCGATTACCATTGTCAGTGCATTCCCGCCGCTGCAGCATTCGCTTCCAGCCGGCACTTTCGCCTGTTATGGTTAGCTGCCTCGACGGAATGACTGCCGTGATTCCTTTGCAGAATCCGAAAACCCCGGAGGCTTGTTTCTCACCCAAGCGACGAATGTCCGCACCGCAGGGTCTTCCACGATGGTTTCAATCGAGGAGAACTTCTTGGCGAGTTGGGCATCGGTAAAGATCGAATGTATCTGTTCGTGGCAGATACGGTGCAGGCAGACGGTTTTTTTTCCACCCTTGCTCTTGGGAACGAGATGATGCTCGTCTCTCTGATCCTCAGGGATGACGCGTTCGCATATCGGACAGAACACCGCCTCTGGCGTAGGCTCATCCCATGAAGCTAGTTCATCTCTGTTCTTGCGGGCCAACGCTCGATCTTTCCTGCTGTAATCCCGGATGCTGTTCCCGAGATGCTAGTTCCAACACGTGCACGCCAGTAACACGAAACCTTCAGAACAGTATGGCTTCTTTTGGTGCGATACGGAAGACAGCGTGCGATCCGATGAAGACATCGAGATGCGGACCCGGTCGGCCCGCATCCCATAATCGCCAAATGCGTATCACCAACTCTTTTGGACAAGTTCGCCTGATGGGGCGCAAGCGTAGAGCCCTGCCGTAGGTCCATATGCGTGCGACGTCGCTAGAGCGAATGCAGGGCGAGCGCCTTCTTCAGGCGAATGCCCCGGTCCGTTGCCTGTCATATCGGTCGATGTGAGGCCGGGGTCCACCGCATTCACTTTGATCCCCTCCCGATCCAGCTCCTTTGCGAGCTTGACGGTCAACATGTTCAGCGCAGTCTTGGAGGCGCAGTATCCGCCGAAACCGACCGTCCATGTTTCGCTCCGCATGTCCAAGGCATCCGTCAACGAACTTAGGCCGCTGCTCATCATGACGATCCGCGCCGCCTTCGATTTGCGCAACAACGGCAAGAAGGCTTGAGTGACGCGCATCACCCCGAATACGTTGGTGTTGAACATCCGCTGCATTTCGTCGATTGACTCCTCGGCAAGCGAGGGAGGCGGACCAAACATGAGCCCGGCATTGTTGACCAAAACGTCGAGATGCCCCACTTCACTCTTGACGGTTTTGACAGCATTGGAAACGCTCGCATCATCAGTGACATCGAGTTGCAGTGCGTGGGCGTCGACCCCGTTTCCTCGCAGTTCGCAAGCTGCCGTCTCACCCCGTGCGATATCTCGGCATCCCAGCCAGACTGTGTGTCCGGCTGCGCCAAGCTGCCGCGCGATGGCGAGGCCAATACCCTTGTTTGCTCCCGTGACGAGCGCGATGGGCGATGTGTTGGTCATGATGACGTCCCTGATCATTTTCGATGTCAGAGACATACTACGATATTCGTACTATTCAACCTTCGTATTTTTCAATCTGTTCGGTAAGCCTCAGAAATTCGGTTTGGTCGACGGGATCGAGGGCCTGAAGCATCGCTTTGCAGGAGGCTCGATATCCATCGATATAGCCTGCAACCGCTTGGTGCCCGTTGTTCGTGATCGTCAGAGCCACCGATCTACGATTAGCCTCTGGCCGCTGCCGTTCAATCATGTCCCGACGGACCAGCCGGTCAGCCGACGACGACATAGTCGTCAGAGCGACCTGAAGATGCCGGGCAACATCCCCCAGGTTACACTCGGGATGCTCATCGATAAAAAGAAGCGCCTGAATGTCGAGGGGGTTGAGCGAGTTTTGCATGGCGGCCGTCGCCTCCGCGACCTTGAAACGACGAGTAAAGCGCTCAAAGGCGGTAGCGAGTTTTTCGATTTGTTCGGGCGTAGGTTCTGTCATTTCTGGTATTAAGCATTTCTGCTTGGTAGAGGTAAGCCACATACCCTGGAATAGCCCTTGCTTGAATTTATGCATTGACCGTTAGTGGGGCAATCCGCCGTGAACGTTTTAGTTACGGAGCGGACTGTGGCACTTGTTCAATGTGCGACGAAAACAGCGCTTGTTTTTGCATCTGGCATCGCGATCAGGGAGCCTGACGACGTCGAAATTGGCATCATTGTGGTTCCTCCGACCGCGCAGGATTAGGCTGGCTTAGCATTGCCAGTCGGATGGTTGCCCTCCTTCTCGCCGTCGTAACGGTAGCATCACGATCTTTCTTTCGTCTCTCGACAACGTTGTGAACAGAACTTGACGCTTTCCCAGTTCTTCTCCCACTTTTTTCGCCATGAAAATGGCCTTCCGCATACCGGGCAAATCTTTGAAGGCAGGTTCGATTTATCGCGACGCTTCGGCATCCGTTATTCCAGAGAGTTTCCGCTGATGGCCAAAAACATGCTTGTTCTAGCCAACTCAAGCTGACGGTAGCGTTCGTGCGGTCAACTTGTTTCCATCAGGGTCACGAAGATAGGCAACAAACGAGCCGTTGGGACGTTTCGACGGCGGCGTCTCAATGGACGCGCCTCCATTTGCGACCCCTGCGTCGTGCCACGATTGCACTTGATCCGAGCTGGTAGCAAGTAAGCCGATCGTGCCACCATTTGCAACCGTCGCCGGTTTACCGTCGATCGGCGTCGTGACCATAAGACGGCTGCCCTTATGGATGTAGACAAGTCTGCCACTATCATCGATCGTGCCGGGCTTACCTCCCAAAGCAGTGAAGGTAGCATCGTAAAAGGCTTTCGACTGGTCGAGGTGGTTGCTGCCGATCATCACGTGGGTAAACATTGGTCGTCTCCTGTCACCGATTGCTTCCTTATATGGCCGAAAATTAGCAGCAAAAGGGCTACAAGTCTCGGAGCTACAATGCCGAAAGAAGCCGAATCGACTACATGAGAGTTCGGGTGCAGACATAATGGAATTCGTTGGCGACATTGGGTGTGACAGGATCAGCATAAAGACGATCGGGATGTTGGGCGGCATGTCCGCCGCCTCAACGCAGATCTACTATCGCGAGCTTTGCCGGCTCACGAGAGAACGTCTTGCAGGGCTTCATTCGCCCGAATTGCTCATCCGTTCGCTTGATTTCGCGATGATAGAGACCCTCCAGGCGTCGGGAATATGGGACGATGCGGGCGATATTCTGAACCGCGAGGCGAAAGCCTTGGAGCGTGGCAGTGCAGATTTCATCATCCTTGCGACAAACACGATGCACAAGCTTGCTGATGCAATGATGAAGGGCGTCTCTATTCCCTTGCTGCATATTGCAGACGCCACTGCGGCGCGCATCAAGCATCAGAATTTGTGAACGCCTGGTCTCATGGCCACTGCATTCACAATGGCGCAATCATTCTATGTAGACCGGCTGAAATCGAAGGGTCTTTCTCATCTCGTCCCCGATGCGTCCGACCGAGCCGAGACCCATCGGATCAGGCCGCATCATTATCAGTAGGAAGAGAAATGACGACGAAAACCCACACAATAGAAAATATCCTAAGCGATCTAAAACGGCGTGACGGTGAAAAGTGGGTAAGAATTCTGGCCCAATATCATCCGCAACATCAAGAGGTGCCCTTCTGGGTTCTGGTTGAAAACAGGGGTCAAATTGAAACCGCAATCCGTTTTCTTCAGGAGAAGCTTAAGCACCTGCAGAGTGACGAAGATGATGTGACAGTCTCGTTCGTGTCGTGTGAGGGCGACAAACAGTATAGCTTTGGGATGTTTAAAGGGGATGATTTCTTTATGCCTGACGCTATCAATTATCTCTACGACGAGCCATTCGTTAATCAGCGAACACAATCAGTATTCGATGCAGAATATCCAATGGAGAAATGGTCGTTGAACTGAGATGCCCAAAAGCTAGCGATGATGTCGACAAGCTTTCATCCCAAGATCCGCCAAGCCAACCGGCGCCGAAATAGGAGGTCTGCTGATGACAGATGACGAACGCTTACTCAGCATATGTAAGATCACGCTCGATAAGCTTAAAGAGTTCGAGGGACAATACTGGAAAGAAATTCGAGGAGAGCTGCATACTGGCAATAACCTTGCCCCCCGGACTTCTGCCGCTCACGAGAATCCGGTCCGCCACCACTATGGGCAAATTCATCCCCCTGCCCGCTGCTAGCCTGAATTGCTCATCGCGATCAGCCAGCCCTGACAGGTCTCCAGTCAGATCGAACAGTTGCTGCGCAACGAGATGCACATTCTCGATCACGAAGTAATCGTGCACCGCTTCCATTTCGCTGTTGCGCTGCCACCATTCGCCAAAGATTCTCTCAGGGCCGTCGGCTCGTTTGACCTTAAAACGCTTGCCGCGCCGCCGCCTCCCGGTAGAGCAGCATCCATCTCGGGAACGCTAAAAGGCAGCCACCCGGCTTTTTTCACTGCGCTGGTTTCGAGCAAAGCGATACGCTCGCGCAGATCAGAAATCACGCTTTGTCGGGCAGCGGTCATCACTCACGGCTCCCTTTCAAGGTCGTGGTGGCGGGTCGACGTCATGTCGTGCAAATGTCTACGTTCTTTTTTTGTTCGTATAGTGAGGTAGAGTCAAGGCGGCGAAAACGGTCGAAAAGGATTGCGAACATTAGAGGCTCGAAAATCTTGATCAGAATCAGATGTGTAGCGACGGTAAAGTAATTTCGTCGGCTTTTGCCAACTCGGACTTTGATCGGTGGATAGCGGGGACAACATCCGCATTGTCACAACGTTATTAAAGTTTTTGTGATGAACTACGCGAATGACGAAGCCTCCCAGATCAAAGCCGCTCCTTCGAGAGACCGAAGCCCCGATCCGCTCAAAGCCCCGCCGCAAGCGTAACCCGGCTCAGCCGCAGTTGCTCTTCGATCCCATGCCCTACCGCGTTGAGCCGACACTTGCGCAGTTGAAGGCCAAACCGCCACGAGGGTCTGAATGGTCCTGGGAGGTGAAATGGGATGGATACCGCCTTGCCGTCCATATCGAACCGCAGGGCGTGAGAATTCTAACACGTGGTGGGCATGACTGGACACACCGGTTTCCAGTCATCGAGCAGGCGGCACGTGCGCTCGGGCCAGCGACGATGATCATCGATGGTGAGGCCGTTATTCTCGACGAGGAAGGTCGCTCGGATTTCGGGTTGCTGCAGCAATCGCTTGGTGCCTCTGGCACAGCCGCAGGCAATCGTGCCTCCAACGCCATCCTCTACGCGTTCGATCTGCTCTACCTCGATGGCCATGATCTGCGCGGCGTCGAATACCGATCGCGCCGGCATCTGCTCGATGACACACTGAAGGATCAAGACCGCGCTATCCGACTTTCGGAAACGATCGAGGCTGATCCCGTCGCCCTGCTCGAGCACGCACGCAGCCTTGGTCTGGAAGGTATCGTCGGCAAGCATCTCGATCAGCCCTACCGATCGGGACGAACCGGGGATTGGGTGAAACTCAAATGCGTCCAGAGTGAAGCATTTTTCATCGCGGGCTATGAGACTTCAACGGCATCAATTGGTGGTATCTCGTCTCTGGCGCTCGCCGCATATAGCGGAGACCGGCTTGTCTATGTTGGCAACGTCGGCACGGGTTTCAAAGAAGCTGAGGCCATCCGGCTTCGAAAGATACTCGAAAAGCTTCGGTGGAAACAGAAACAGCTGCCAGTGGATGGTGTTGGAAAGAGCGATATCGTCTGGGTTCACCCGACCTTGATTGCAGAAATTGAGTTCAGGGCGTGGACCGCCGACGGCAAACTGCGTCATGCAGCATATAAGGGGCTGCGCGAGCGGCAGGACAATGCTGACGTATTCAATCTTGCTTAAAGCCTGAACCCACCCGCCCGGCTCGGGCTGTACTTCCAAGAGATTGGAGCCGTTCAAGACTTCGCCGATATCGCGCTCAGTTCTTCAAGATCGAGATCGTGTTCGAGTTCTCGGAGCGATTCATCATCGATCTGTCCGGCACGATGAAGCCTGATGAGCTCTCGCCTGCCCGCAGCAACCGCTTCCAAAACGACGTCGAAATGGGCGTGAAGCAGTGGCGAATATTGTTCCGTGCGCTTGGCGTATCTGACGCTCGCCGCCAATCGATGCTCATATCTCTCCAACAGTTGCGGATGGATGAGTTCGCCATCGCCATCATAAGCAAGATTTTGCACAGTCCTGAGTTGCACCTCAGCCATCGCAGCTTCTGCCTGACTCATCGTCAGCGGCGCGCTCTCTGGTTCGATGTCGCCCAGGCCCGCCCAAGCGACAACCCGCCCAAGGGTTGTTCCCTGTAAAAGAACCGTTCCTACGATAACGGCGAATGCCATTACGAGGATGAAGTCGCGGCCCGGAAAGTCGCCCGGTAAGCTCAAAGCGAGCGCCAGCGTCACGACACCTCGCATGCCTGCCCAACCCAAGACCGTTACTCCACCCGCCCCTATCGGGACCGTGCGTGCTCGTCCGGTGGAGTGGAATAGCCTGATGACGATGTCGGCTCCCAATATCCAGGCAAACCTTGCCGCAACTAGCGTCACGAGGATCACGGCGGCCGGAAGAGCCATGGATTCGACAAGCGCGCCGAATCCGCCTCCTCGTTCCACCACATCGCGAAGCGAGAGCCCGATGAGGATGAAGACTGCAGCCTCCATTAAGAAGACGAGAACATTCCAAAATGAAGTGCCGCGCATTCGCGTTGCAGCCGACAATACTGTGTGTTGGTGCCAGGATGCTATCAGCCCCGCAGTCACGGTGGCGATGACGCCCGAAACATGTACCTGCTCAGCCACAAGATAGGAGACCCAGGACATGATGGCCGTTGCCGAGATCATGAGGTACTCGTCACCCAATCGGCGGACGAGCTTCACCCATGCAAAAGCAACGACCCCACCCACCGCAGCGCCGCCGATAGCCAGAACGAAGAAAGCACCGAGAGCGTCTGTCGTGCTAAACGTACCGCCCGCCGCAGCTGCGACGGCAAATCGAAACAGCACCAAACCACTGGCGTCATTCAGCAGGCTTTCGCCCTCAAGGAGTATCTGAAGTCGCCTTGGCAGATTGACACGCTCCAGCACTGCCCGCGCCGAAACCGCGTCGGGAGGCGAAACTATGGCCCCAAGCGCCGCACAGGCAGCCCATGGCAGTGATGGCATCAAGAGATGGACGACAATCGCCACAATCACGGTCGTAAACAAAACCGCGCCAATGGCGAGCGACGCTATCCCGAAGACGTGCCGCTTCAACCGGTCCACCGCAATCGACCATGCTCCATCCAGCAGAAGCGGCGGCAGGAAGATCACCAGAACCAGTTCGGGATTGACCGAAATTGTGGGCAGCCCTGGTATGAAAGCCAACATCGCGCCGCCTGCCAGAAGTGCGACCGATGGCGGCAGACCCATACGTTGCGCAAGATAGTGCAGAACAATGATCGCCAGCAGCATCGCGATCACCAGTTCAAAGAGATGCGTCCCGTCCATATGCTCCCCCATCTGCAGACTGGAACCGCATCAAATGACGAGTTCCGAAGAAAACGCAACGCTTGTTTCCAATCAACACTCGAGCGATGACGATGTCACCAATAACAGAGCGCTGTGTAATCTGAGGCTGAAAGCAATTTAGGCTGACGCCAGTCCCTCGCAAGATCCTTTCCAATGGAGGAGCCTACAAACTTTACGGCACCTGTCGCTGCAAAAAGCCTTTTATTTCGACTGGTCGCAAGACTGGGCAATCATCGGCAGTGGACGTACCAAACTGCAGGTGGCCCATCCGAAGCTGAGCTACAGCCGCGCGTTCATCGTCCGGGCGCAGGGTCAGGTTTCTGCCTGTGGCAACGTCGTTTTGTTCAGAGTAGTACCGCCTCGATGGGCATCTTGAACAGAAACTTGGTCTCCTTGTCGGTTGATGACACCGTGCCAATGAGCTTCTATCAAACGTGCGTGGATTATCTCTTGCTGGCCGTTTTGCGGCTGAACCGACAGATGAACTTTGAAAATGAAACAACGCTACCCCGAGACCACGATCCGAAATCCGTTGCCGCGCCAGAAACCACCCGGTTCGAGGCTTCCTCGGTATGTGCAGCACGCTTTCAGTTTACCACTTGAAAAACAGCCTCCGCGTAGAACGCGCCGGATCGACGGTGCGGCATCCACCGCTTCACGCCCATCGTTCGAATAGGGATATTTGAAGTCGGGCCCTGCCATGTCGTCGCCCCATAGTGTCGTGCACCACTCCCACACCTGCCCGACCATATCGTAGCAGCCGGAGGGAGAACGTCCCTTTGGAAACAGGCCAACCGTGCAGGTGGTGTTGAACCCCGCTTCCTCCGAATTCGCCGCATCGTCCATCCACGCATGTCCCCAGGGATAGCTGAGGACATCCGCCCCCATATCCGGCTGGTCGCCTCGCGCAGCCCGCTCCCACTCCGGCTCCGTGGGCAGTCGCACGAACTCGCCTGCCGAAATACGCCCTTGCGCACGCCAGCGATGCGTCAACCAGTCACAATAGGCTCGTGCGTCGTGCCATGTCAGGTCGGTCGCAGGAGCATTGCGCCGGTCATCCGAAAATCCGTCCGGACTACGCCACAGCCGGTCCGTGTCGCGCACGAATGCGACGTAGGCGCTATTGGTCACCGGATAAAAGCCTATGCGAAAGGCGTCAACGGTGACTGGATGAGGCGGTGCTGAATAGGAATTACGGTCAGAGCCGAAGGTGGAATCGTCCGCCTGCAACATCTGCCAATGCATCGAGTTCGCGCGGATCACCCCAGAGGGATAGCCTGCGGCCCGCCATCTCGCGCTCCGGTGCAGAAAGCGCTCCTTCGCTCACAATCGTCAGCAAATGCGCAGCAATGCGATCACGCAACGGCCCTGCGTCCGTTACCATATCTGCCGCGAGCAGCGCACCCCTTAGAACCGCGTCACCCTCGCCCTCGATCAGCGTTGTAATCAAGGCGCTGGTTGCATCCGTGCCGGAAAGGCGTGCAGCGAGGCTTGTCATAACCGGTGCCCAAAGGCCCGGTTTCTTGCGAAAGTGCGAAACGGCCAGATCAGCGGGCTTGGAGGCTAGATGCACCGCCGCCAGCAATTGCCGCACGCGGGTGATGGGCATGATGGTAGGATCATCCACCTCGGCTGTCAGCGCATCGAACGCCAGACCGCAAAAGAGTTCGCTCGTCTGGGCATCACCGGAAATCTTTGCAAGCCAGCTGTCGGTGATGACCTCGGCGCTATCGCCCGCATCGCCGCCATGCATGGCCATGACGAACTGCGCGGGATTGGCAGCGGCAGCGCCAAGAGCAATTCCTGTCGCGCCCAGATCGAGGCCAGCCAGTCGCGCAGCCATTTCCCGCCGTTGGCTTTTCAAAAGCGGCAGAAGATCATAACGGGCGTAGCCCACTGGCAGCGCCCAGCTCTTGACGACCGAAACCTCCCCGAGTGCCAGGAGCTTCACGGCCGGATGGCGGCTTTGGAACGCCAACCCCTCGACAAGCAGTTGGAGCCCTGCGTCGCCAGCCACCTCTATGCCATCCAGTATCAGTAAAAGCCCACTGTCCGCATGGCGCAAAACATCCCGGGAAGATGCAAGCAACGCATCGAAAGTTTTTGAGGGTTCAGCGGCAAGATAGAGTGGCACAACGCCTTCCAGCGTCCAGTGCTCATCATGCATTGCGCCGAGATCGTTGCGCGGAATGGCGCGCGGCGCAAAGCCACCTCGCGCCAGTGAGAACGCCAGATGCTTCGCAAACGTAGTCTTGCCGCTTCCGGTCTCTCCGGTCAGCACGACCGCCGGATGATCGCGCACCATTTCGAGCGCCGAGAAATAGACGGCGGGTTCCGGCTCTGTCTGATCGCTCAGCTTACGCAGCCCCTCAGCTGCCTTGTCCTCGAATGTGAAGTTGACGAGCAGCGGAATATAACCCGTCTCCAGATCAACAATCGAGGCATCTGGCAGGGCAAAAAGCTGCGCCTTACCGAACTCGCCTGCTTGCGAAATCAGGCTGTCCACTACGTCTATATCGTCATTGGTCATGTGAAGAGCTTTGCTACATCTGGATTATGAAATCTCTTAAACTCGATGGCATATCTGATGAAAACGTGAAGGACACGATGTTGGAAGCAGCAACTGTTTTGCGCACGCTCAAGATTGTTCTGGATGCCAGAGACGACGCGATAACTGGCGGGCCCTTAGCTTGAGTTGATGATCGACGAACAATAACCCCGCCATTTCTGACGGGGCTGCTGGGCTCGGTATCCGCCTAGCGGATCATCAGCCTAAAAACAGACGGTGCATAGTAGTAACCGTCACTGTGTCTACGATAGCCCTTGCGGTGTTCGCGATAACCGCGGTGACCGTTCCAGTAGCCGCGACGTTCCCGCCTGTGTTCAGCACGGTCCCTGCGGTCCCTGTCGCGACGAACCATAGGCCGACGATCGTCACGGTACTGCACGAGCTCAACGCCAGAACTAATTTGCATTGGCTGAGCCACGATGGGGGCTGCAGATGCCATACCAAAGCTCGTTGCCGTCATAACGGCCGCAATTACAGCAGTACCGAAGCCAGAGAGAATTCTATTCATATTCACGCCTTTCCAGTGGTGATGGCTGAACTTACACCTAGCAGGATGAACCAGTTGTGAACCTACAGCTCTTGCAACAGCGGACTGCTCTGCACCGACTTAATCGCATGCCGAGCGTCCAGTACTCGGACTATTCTACAACATCTCAGGGGAAGACGGCCTTTGCTAATTCCCGCGTCATCATGCGAACTGGCTGTACCGTGGGCGCTTAAGCTAACGATTTAACCTTCAAGAAATTTATGCTTGCGATGCGGACGGCGGGATTTGGAGCAATCCCAGAAAACGCGGAAAACCTGCGTTTTTGATGGGTTCTCCTATTAGTAGTCGCACTTTCTGTATCACGCTGCATGGCACATTGCGTCTTAGACCACCTTCATGATCGGCGTCAGATACCGCTTCATCTCGCGCAAGTCTTGACTCTATTTGCGATAAGAACATAAATAGAACATCGCTGGCACGGGGGCGCGTGCTTTCCGAAAACACATTGCGCAGTGGACTCTGAAAAATGGAGATTGAGAACGTGCGTCCTGAGATAGTAGCAACCCCCACCAACGTGGCTGAATACATCCTGCTGTGCCACGATGGCGACGCTAAAGCTGCGATAGAGGCGATGCAGGAAGAGATCGAGCACCTGCAACACCAGCTTAATTTAGCTGTCGTCGCAATGGGGCGTGGCTACACCCGTGGTTGGGTCCCAGGTGGGGAGCGCCGTTCCGAATAACTCTGCATGGCAGTCACGCTTACACATCCCCATATAGACGTTATCAGAGCTACTTTCCTCTAGAATACAGGCTGACAATGACCGATCAAGAGACCCCAAAAGCAAAGCGTACCCCATCAGCAAAAGATTTCGACACCGTGAAGCTGGTTGTGACGGAGATGGAAGAGAAACGAATGAGCGGGAATAGAGAAAAAACCAAAATTCTCAAGGCAGCAAGGCTACAGAAAGTCCAAAATGGTTAGCCTCGCCCGAAGCCGATCGGCACAAGGATACGAATAATGGCTAAAATCAAATTGATTGTTCTTGCCGCTTATGTTGCCGACGATGAGGGCAATATGGTCGAAGCCTTTGAACCGAGGCAAATGCCAACTGAAGACCGCGCCGTGCGTGAGGGAAAATCACTGGCTAGCCAATATGACGGCGTTGTCGCCTGGTCGCGTGATGCCGATCCAGATATCGGAGAATACGGCCCTCCGACGATCATCTTCAAGCACGGCGAAACCCCGGACATGGGGTAACCTAGAAACTATCAGTCGCAAGAAACTTGAATTGACGGGCGAGGCCCATGTGATGAAATTACGCTATGCTTCGGTTCGAAAAACGAAGAAATATTGCCAATGAATTTTGGACGGTCATCGACTCTTTCATGGATAGACCGGCCACGATTGATGGCGTGCCTTTGGATACCCTGACTGAAGACGAGGCAGATGAGCTGATTGTTCTTCTGGAAGCAAATCATATTCGGGTTGACGGGCCGGACACAACGCCTTGAAGCTTACCCGCTTCATCTGCCGAGAAACAAAAAAAGCCGCCTGGATCACTCCGCGCGGCTTCTGTTATTAGTTTTTACTAAAAGTCCAAGATCTCGCTTAAGGGAAAGATTTGGCTGCGACCGCCTTGTTTAGTTCTTTGCCCTTAGCATCGAGAGCTTTCACCGTGAACCTGTAGCGGTGCTTTGTAGGAGGGCATGGTCCTTTGTATCTGAAGGCACCATACGGAATATCTGATTGCCCGGAATAATCGACTTTTCCACCGCCATGATAGTAGTCCGGCGCATCAAGGTCTTTCATATCAAACCCAAGTTTGACCGTCCCAGCAGGAACGCCAGTGACCTTGAACGGCGGCGATTTGCTGTCAAAGCATTTTGATGTCGGTCCCCATTCAAATGACACTTTCATGTCGGCCAGAGCCGGACCCGCTAAAACGAGCGTTGCGGCACACGCCAGAACAAAACGCATATTATCCCCCTTCGAATCAAGTTGCATAGAAGAGCCTACAACCAATCTTATAAGTTGCTAGATGCTTCCATGATGGGAGGCCCAGAATGCCAGGTCACGGGTTTGGCGCGTCACGATCCCTTTCGACCCTATCCAGCCTTTGGCGCATGTCCAAGATCACATCGCGTGCGCCGTAAACCTCACCGGACTGTCGCTTTTGTTCATCAGTCTGACGTTACTGATTGACCTGCCACTGAAGTTTCATCCGGCTGCGATTAGAGCCTCAGCGGTTTTTGATACGCCAAATGGCGCGGTGGGAGCAACCGGCGGAAACGCGAAGCTTCCACTTTGCTTAGCGTTGAAGCCGGTTGCGGCGATGATCCCGGCATAGTTCGCCGGGGTCTGGTATCCGAGCGATGAGTGGGGCCGGAAGTTGTTGTAGTCGTCGGCCCATTCCGCAATGGTGCTGTGGGCATGATCGAGACCAAAGAACAAACTTTCATTGAGCAGTTCGTCGCGCATGCGGCCGTTAAAACTCTCGACATAGCCGTTTTGCATCGGTCTTCCCGGCGCAATGTAGTGCCACTCAACCTTGTGATCCTTCGACCAGGCAAGGATGGCATTCGAGGTTAGTTCGGTCCCATTGTCTGAGACAATCATGCCGGGCTTGCCCCGTCGCTCGATAAGGGTCGTCAGTTCTCGCGCGACACGGCGGCCGGAGATCGATGTGTCCGGGATCGCCGCCAGGCATTCGCGCGTGACATCGTCGACCACATTGAGGACACGGAAGCGTCTGCCGCAGGCGAACTGGTCGTGGACGAAATCCAGCGACCAGCGGGCATTTGCCTTGGCTTCGACGAGGATCGGCGCACGCGTACCGACAGCACGACGCCTCGCTTTCCGCTTGCGCACGGAAAGACCTTCCTCGCGATAGAGCCGGTAGATGCGATTGATACCAGACGGCTCTCCGTCTCGTCGAAGCAAAACGAACAATCGACGATAGCCGAACCGGCGGCGCTCATTGGCCAGATCGCGCAACTTCGCTCGCAGCTCTAACTCAGGTGGTCGACTGGATCGATAACGGACCGTCTTGCGGTCGGCAGATATGATCTGGCAGGCCCGCCGCTCCGAAAGCCCCATTGTGACCTTCAGATGCGTGACGGCTTCACGCTTGGCGGCAGGCCCTACCATTTTTTCCCAAGAAGCTCACGAAGAGCGGCAACATCCAGCATCTGCTCGGCCAACAACTTCTTCAGCTTTGCATTCTCGTCCTCAAGCGCCTTCAGACGCTTGGCCTCAGACACCTCCATGCCGCCGTATTTGGCCTTCCAGTTGTAGAACGTTGCTTCTGAAATTCCGTGCCTGCGGCACAGGTCGGCGGCCTTTGCGCCAGCCTCTTGCTCACGCAGCACACCGATAATCTGTTCTTCCGTAAATCTCTGCTTCTTCATTCGTCCGTCCTCTCATGGGCCGGACTCTAATCAATTCTGGAGGAAATTCGCAGTGGCAGGTCATGATCGATAAAGCGCTGGTCGTAGTTTGCGAACACCCTATCCAGTTCCGCGCGAGGCACTTGCGCGTCTCGGATTTCCTTGATCGTCGCTTCTATCCGCGTCTGATCTTCAGCGCCGCGCGCCTGTCGATATTCCATCTCTTGGCGGGTCACCATGCGTTCGGTCATAGCAACAAGACTCTGTTGCGTGGTATCTGCGAGCTTCGATATTGAGGCTTGCATAAGCTCGCCATTCTTCAGAATGGCAACATCCAAACGTGACTGATCTTTGCTAAGCGTTCCGTAGACGAAAGCGCCAAGCGCCGCCAGGATGGTGAAGGACACACCCGCAGCAGACCAAACAACGGGCCACTGTGTTCGGCTCCGTTCGGCAAGGCTGGAAGACAACGAGGCAATGGAAGATCGCATTTCGTTAGCGATGGACGCCATACCGTTTTCGACCTGCTTAAAACCGGCGCGCATCTCGGTTTCCAAGTCAGTCTGGCGACGATTGAGATTTGTGACGCGCTCACCCAATTGCGCGGTGACCGCGTCGGCATAACTCCGATCCACTTGACTGCCATTCCCCATGTCGTCGTTTCCTTGCGCCATTACCTTAACCTTACCCATGCCCGCTAACCCTTCGCGCCGAAGCGCGTCTTCACCCCGTCATAAAATCCCGCACACCGACCTGTGCGCCGATCCACGAAATCCGCCGCAAATTCCCACCGCAGTTGCGTGTTCCTGGGCTTCTCTGTTCCGTATTGCGGGATAACCCGTGCCATCTTCTGACGACATTCTTCGGGGAGATCAGGAAGGCTTACACCTGCCTGCGTCCGGCCCCGTGTATCAGCGGCCGCAATCAGCCGCGCCTCTTTGCTTGCACAGCCAGAGGCGATCAGCATCACCCCAACGGTAGTCACCGTCATCCATGTTTTGATTGTCATCTTTGATTGCCTGTTCAAGTTGGGCTTCGAGTTTTTGCTGTGTCAAAGCGTCGGCTATGGCTCGCCTGCGATGCTCTTCAAGCGATTGAGCCGCAGCGTTGCGTTGCCGGATCATTTCCGTCGCCAACGATTCAGCGGCGGTCTTTTCAGAAAGCAGGACGTAACCTTGCAGCACCGCCTTAT
Source organism: Agrobacterium sp. rho-8.1 (assembly GCF_033957725.1). Classification (NCBI taxonomy): domain Bacteria; kingdom Pseudomonadati; phylum Pseudomonadota; class Alphaproteobacteria; order Hyphomicrobiales; family Rhizobiaceae; genus Agrobacterium; species Agrobacterium sp. rho-8.1. Next base: position 1,597,674 of record NZ_CP192789.1, on the reverse strand, counting down.
CGTGCGAGGCAAGCCAGACGCGAAAACCTGCGTAGGCCAAGAGGATGATCACGCAGCCGGAAATCAGCCGGCCTATCGCTGTGCCGGTGAAGAAGGCAATCATAGTCCGCTCACGCAAAGTTCGGCTTCGCCGCCTTACCCCGCTTGGTTGGCACGATCTTATTTATCGGCACTGGTGACACCTTTCTGGACGAGAAGGCGCGCCATGAACGCTCCGGCCACCGTCAGGCCAGAGAATGCAGCGAACACGCCGGGGGGGATTTCGACAACGCCGTCGATCAGCGGAAGCGCAACTTCCAGACCTGACAAGACGGCAGCAAGGATCATAAGGCGGACAGACCAAGCGCGTTTCAGCACTTGCCGCCAATTTTGGACGAGCATGGAGTTTCCTTTTGATTGGGAAGTTAGACGAATAAAAACGTATCTCTTAGCGATACTATCGGTTGACATCTGAACGTATCTGTTTAAGATACCAATATCAGGAGGCCAACAATGATCCGCTCATTCAAAGACAAGCTCACCGCATCGATTGATGACGGATCGGTAAAGAAAGGCTTCCCGTCTGATCTGGTACGCCGTGCACAGCAACTGCTCACGGTTCTGGACGCAGCAACGACCGTCGAAGACCTTCGCTCACCGCCCGGCAATCGCCTTGAGAAACTGTCTGGCGACCGGCATGGCCAGCATTCGATACGCATCAATAAGCAGTGGAGAATTTGCTTCACGTGGACAGAAGCAGGGCCGGAAAATGTGGAGATTACCGACTATCATTAGTCGGTAATCCATCTGTAACGCTCATGACAATGAGGCCAAGGAGGGCCAGCGATTATGACAATCACCAAATCACCGCCGATCCATCCAGGCGAAATTCTGCGGGAACTTTATTTGGAGCCGCTGGAAATGACGCCTTACGCTCTTGCCAAGCATTTGAACGTTCCTCGTACCCGGATAGAACGGATCACATCGGAGAAACTTGGCATTACCGCTGACACCGCGTTGCGGTTAGCCAAGTTCTTCAAGACGACACCCGAATATTGGCTGAACCTGCAAAATTCTTTCGACATCAAGAGTGCGGCCTTCGCATTGGAGGATGATCTTGCGAACATCAAAGAACTGGAGGAGGCCTGAAGCCCAAGTTGAACCAGCGCTAGTTTTCATCCGTCCGGCCTCGTCGTGGCGTCAGGAAATGCGCAGGCGTGGCCGGGATGCCGGGGGCGCTGTTCGGCGCGACTTTGCCACCGCCGTTCGTTCCACTACCGGAACTTGAACCGCCATCACCGCCGCCGCCTTCGCCGTCGCCGCCATCTTCCGACGAAGACTTGCCATCATAGAGCGTGGCTGAAATGTCCGTGGTGAAGGTGCTTTTCGCAGTATAGCGGTGGGTTGCCGTGTCGATCACATAGGGAACGCCATCGAGGCCGGGACGGATACCCAAGGAAAAGGCAAAGGGGTTTGTTCGCAGACTTACCGAAACCCTTTCCGGCAACCATAGTGTCAGTACGGTCGACATGATCGCTGGCCTGAACCGCCAATTGATGGGATGGGCGGCGTTCTACAAGTTCACCGACTTCACGGCGTACGTCTTCCGGCGCATCGACCATTTCGTGTTCTGGAAAATGGCGCATTGGCTGGGACACAAATACCGATCCAGCATCAAACCCTTGATGCGGAAATGGTTCAGGGCCCCGGAACTGGGCAAGGCGAAAACCTGTCTCCTGTTTGGTCGGAATGAACGCGGCAACCCCGTCGGAAAAGCGTTGAAACGGCTTGTCTCAAGCCCCAAGGCGCAGTTCCGGTGGCGTAATCCGGAGGAGAATCCATACATCTTCCGGATCGAGAACCGCAGTACCGTCACATCGAACTATCATGAAGTTGCTATGGCCATGGGCCAAGCTTGAATAGAGAGCCCCATCCGCTCCAGGTGAGTACAGCTTGCCATATCCTTTGTAGCCGTCAGCCTGAAGGATACCGCTTGATTGCCCGAGGTGACGATGAACGTGCTCTTCTTTCCAGTCAGGCGCAAAATAGTAGACTGCACCCGGCGGGGAGGCTCCAGCCCAGGGACGTTGATCGCGAACATACGTCCATATCCTGCCCTTCTTCACGCCTTTGCCCAGCCCTTTGTCTCGCAGCGAGCGATCCAACACCCGGATCGCGGTATCGTCCGCATGAAGGAGATCACTTGCAATGATTGCAGCTTCGATCCGTTCGATAAGAGGCTGAAGCACTCGCATGGCGCGACCACACCAATCGACCATCGTGCTGTCGGGAATGTCGACGCCCATGCGGGCGAAGATTTCGTTCAGACGGTATAGCGGCAGATGATCATCGAACTTCGAGACCAGAATGTACGCCAGGAGGCCAGCGCCCGCCATGCTGCCAGGGATCGGGCGGCTGGGCGCAGGGACCTGCACAATCTTCTCGCAGCAGCGGCAGGACTTCTTCAATCGAGCGACCTGGATCACCTTCATCTGCGCCGCAATCATGTCGAGGATTTCGCTGGCGTCCTCACCGACAAGGCGCAACTCACCTCCGCATTCCGGGCAGCAGGAGCCAGGATCGAGTTCTCGGCGCTCGCGAACCGCCTTGTCGGACACGCGTGGGCGTCGGCGCATGATCTTTTCCGACGCATCCGCCAGGGGCACAACAGACGCCGTCTCATCGGCTTCATCGACCGGGGCCGTATTGCCCTCAGAGGCGGCGATCAAAAGGTCCTCAAGAGCCAGTTCCAACTGCTCGATTTCACGCTCGATCTTTTCGGAAGACTTGCCGAAGGACGGCCATCGCTTCCGTCGGACCAGCGATAAGCGAAGCTTGATGAGTGTCGTCTACAAAACTCCTTATTGTAAAGTTTCCCCGCCAGCCCGCAGCCCATGGGGGCTGACAAGCTTGCCGGCGTGCGGCCCTTGGGTGGCACCCGACCCCTTTTTCGTTAAGTGCAGACTACAGGAGCGTTCGACACGATCTGGTTGAGCAGAAAGTCGTGATCCATATTTTGGATTAACTGGGCAAAATTTCAGGGTTTGTGGAACTACGGTCATAAAAGACGCGTGGGCTTGGTCATAAACAACTATTGCTGCCGCCTTTTGACCAGCCGTCTGGCGTTCGCGCCCTTTCGTAAAACGGCGCTCAGGGCTCGTTGAAGGCTGACACATGGAGAGTGATCCTGCCTGTGGGATCATTACTGAAAATCAGACCTCCTCGCGCCTTTGATTTTCCAGGGACATAGTCGAGTACGGTGCTCGCTCTCTCAATGACATCGGAACCATCACGGATTTCGCCGTGGACAGCGACCTGCGCAGCCGTTGCGCTTGCAACGTTCGACACTTCAAAAGATACCTGAAACCCGTTGCTGCGCTGTTCAGTGATGACCACGGTGGCGGTGAGGTCGGGTGATGTATCATGATCTTTAAACGCGTCGTTTGCGATCCAGAAAATCACCACAAGTACGACTAATGCGGATACCAGTCCGGTGACCCACTCGATCCAGTGCGGATTGTTAGCCTCAAGACTTTTGTCGCCGATTGTTTTGGTCATAAAGCCCTCAAAGGATAAGTCGAGCTGCGGCCGCTCCGATGGCACCGGGAAAACTCAGGATGACGACCGCCATAAGCACCTGTGTGGAACCCAGGTCGTCAGTTCGGTGGAACGTCCAGAGACAGTAGGCGCTGATGAGCCCCGCTATCACGTAGCCCGGTAAGGTGAAGCGTACAAAAGCATGCCACCTTGGCGTACCCTCCTCGAGATCGTGGCTTCCATGAAATGACAGCGCGTAAACGAACCCATGCATGATGATCAGCGACGCTGCGATAATGACAAGGCCGTGCCAAGGCGTCATCTTGAACGAGAGCAAGATCATCTCCTCGGTTGGCGCCACGTTCAGATTTAAAAATAGTGCACCAACTGCCATCAAAAAAAGCTCGCCGCCATAACTCGTCCCGCGATTTGGAACTGGATCGTCGTCATCCTCGGTTTCTTCATCGTCAGCCTCGCCACCAAGTTGGCTCCGGCCCAACATGGCACCAATGCTCGCCGGCACCGCCAGCAGGGCGATCATACCCACCATCTCATGGGACGTCTGACCAGCATGTAACACGCCTATAGAGGAGAGAATCAAAGCGCTTGCTGCGATACCCAATGCGTATGCGATAATAGCATCTCGGACACTTTGCCGCCAACCTGAGGTCTGCTCAAACCCTATGCGGCGAGACAAGACAATTAACAGCGGCAAATTGATCAAAAGAAGGAGCAACAGCCGGGTGCGATCCATGTAGAAGCCGAGTTCCCACATTTCCATCGTCATAAACATCGGCAGAGCGAACAAAAGACCGCCCCCAACGCCGCGTGCTATTCCAGCGAAAAATGTGTTTGTATCGAAGCCACTAATCTCGCTGTTTTCCGAACCCATTTTTCCTCCGCAGAATGAACACTCTGGTAACGCGCAAAGTCATCAGCGTGCTGGCTTTTGAAATAATGCCATGGTTCACAAGGCTATCCATGATTTGGGCATATCACAGGATATCAGCTTCCTTTGAAGGGATTAGCGCGACGAAGGGACGGTGGCAATGCCGAAACCTAACAGCTTGGACAGTGAACGCGACGACAATCACGGCGTGCTCATGAAGCCCTTTTAATATCCATGACACCTGAGAGGTCCCACTTTGTTCACGAGACAATTTGACGTGTCCCAAGGAGTTTATGGAATTATCAAGCGCCAAGTTCCCATATTGTATCCGCAAAGGTCTGCGGGAGCTTCCTGCGGCACGTTATGGCCGAAGCCCGACAGGACGCCTGACATAACGTCCGGTGAACCTTCTCGCATCTTTATCTTCGAATAAGGAGGGATCAACGCCGTAACGATAGCGGTAGGAATTGATCACCCCATCAACAAAATCGGATTGTCGAAAGAGGCGACGGTTTGCTCACACGTGGCGTCATCGAAGGACCAAGCTGGTGACCAGCTTTCCCATAGAAAACGGCAAAGGTTTTCTTTTATCGAGTCCCTTGCCTCGTCATGCTGCCATTGAACTCGTGTCTGAAGGTCGCAATAACTTCAACGGAAAGGTCGATTGGGCGTAGCCAGCGCGGCGCTTTGAAAAAATATGAACGGCCGGACCAAGGGGATGGACGCCTTGAACCAAAACCGAACGAGCAACATGGGTTCTCGAGAATTTCACATCACTGGCATCAAGACCAGCGCTGCGAGTTTCTGGCTAAAGCGTCCAAGACTTTCAAAGTCGACTGAAACAATATCTGTGCGCCTGCGACGCTATGTTGTGGCTCGACATATTCCGCTTCATTGTGGCTAAGCCCATCCCTGCATGGTACGAAAATCATGGCGGTCGGTGCCAGGCGCGATACGTAGAGAGCGTCGTGGAATGCACCGGAAACCATAGGCTTCAAAGCCAGTCCAAGGTCACGAGCGGCGGCTTCGATGCTGTTGATGCTGATGCTGGAAAACGAGGCTGGGCTCATGTCGAATGTCTTGCGAAGATCAGCCAGGCAGGACTGCGCGGCAGCTGCAGCCTTAAAAGCTTGCAGAACTTGGGCTTCAATGACGTCCAGTCTGTCGATTTCTGGATGGCGCAAATCGATCGTCAGGACGATGGACCCTGGAATAGCATTGATCGAACCGGGATGAGCTGCGATCCGTCCAACCGTCAGGCGTGCGTTTTCGTCCATCGGCATGATCGTGTTGTGGAGCATGTGCAGTGCAGAAGCGACAGCCACCATAGGGTCGCGACGAAAAGCCAACTGGGTGGTTCCGGCGTGCGCCGCTTGCCCCGTTACAGTGACTTCAAGCCAGCGCGTCCCTTGTATGCCGGTGACGACTCCGACCGGAATTTTTTCCTTTTCGAGCATTGGCCCTTGCTCAATGTGTAGTTCGAGATAGCCCAATATCGGAAAACCGATAGCCCGTCGTTCCGCAGCGGGCAGCGCGGCGAGCGTACCAATCAGCGCATCTTGAAAGGAAACCCCGTCCGTGCCGCGAAGCCCGTGCCATTCTTGCGGAATTTGTCCAAGCGAAAATGCCATAGAGCCCATCGTTCCCGGGGCAAACCGACTACCTTCTTCATTGGTCCAGGCAACGACTTCGATCGGGGCATCCGTCGCGATGCCGTGATCTTCAAGCGTCTCCAAAACTTCGAATGCAGCAAGCGTTCCCAGAGCACCGTCGTAACGACCCCCAGTTGGCTGGCTATCAAGATGACTGCCAATCAGAAAGGGTGGGCTCGTTTTGTTTTTCCCTTCGCGGCGGAGGAACAGGTTGGCCATGTCGTCTTGAAACACTGTAAAGCCCCGTTCGATTGCGAGACTGGCAAGAAGAGCGCGCGCCTCCCGGTCCTCGGGCGAAAGAGCCTGCCGATTGACACCCCCCGCAGGCGTTGCCCCGATCGCGGCGAAATCATCAAGACGTTTCAACAGTCGCTCACCGTTGACATGTGTGTGTGGTTTCATGGTCGCAGACCCTTGATGAAGGCGGTTACCCGGGCCTTCTCAACCTTGTTCCACCAGACACCGTCATACTTCAAGGAACTTGCAACGATGACGCCATCGACGATGTCGAGGATATCACGGGCGTTGTCCGGCGTGACGCCACTACCAACCAGTGTCGGTAATCCAGCGGCCTCCTTAATCATACGGATATAGCCAAGATCCGCCGCGTGTCCCGTACGCTGGCCGGTAGCGATAATCGCGTCGGCGTCGAAAAAGACGAGATCTTTGACCTGTTCCTCCACCGGACGGTCGGCAACAATTGCATGCGCTCCGTGCTTTACGTGGGCATCTGCGAATATCCTGATCCCATAGGCGCGGAGCGTCGCTCGGTAGCGCATCGCGCGGGCAGCCTCGCCCTCGATGAAACCTTCATTGGCGACATAGGCATTGGCCCACTGGTTGACGCGCACGAAACCAGCGCCCGCAGCACTCGCAATGGCAAGTGCCGGAATGGCCGCATTGGCAAGAACGTTGATGCCTATCGGTCGACCGAGTTCGCGGCGAATGCGGTCGGAGACGACGGACATATGGGCGGCGGTTTCAGGACCGATGTCGTCGGGCTTGGAAAACGGAATATCACCATGGTTCTCGATGATCACGCCATCGCAACCACCTTCGAGATAGGCACGGGCATCGTTTAGCCCCTGTTGATAGACATCCTCGACAGCTTCCCCTCTGTAGCGCGGCGCGCCAGGCAAGGGAGCCAAATGCACGACGCCTATGACGGCCTTGCTGCGTCCAAAGAGAGAAGTGATCGCATCACTGGCACCGGGTCCAACCGATTTTGAAGACTGTGTCATGCGCTTTCCGTTTCTGATTGTTTGATAAGGACTGATATTTCATCGGCCGAGGGACAAGAGGCAAGCGTACCAATCCGCGTTACCGCCAGCGCGGATGCCGCCACAGCGACGCCAAGCGCAGCCTCCTGCCGCATTCCTCGAATAAGGCATCCGGCAAAGACACCGCACAACACATCGCCGGCTCCGCTGGTATCGACAACGGCAACTTTTGGGGCAACGATATAAACAGGTTCTAGGCTGCCGCTGCCGAGAAGAAGACAACCACGCGATCCAAGCGTGACGATTACGTAGCCTGCGCCAAGACCCCTGATTATGGTAGCCGCGTCTTCCGGCTGCCGCGAACCCGAGATAGACTGCGCCTCACCCTCATTGACAATGACGAAGTCCACAGCCTCGAAACGGGGTTGCCCGTCCGGTACCAGCGGACTCGCATTGAAAATTGTTGTAAGGCCTTTTCTACGCGCGGCGAGCAGGCACGCATCGGTTATCGCGGGGTTAAGGTTACCCTGCACCACCAGCACGTCACCCGGTTCTATGGTGTCTCCAAAGTCAGTTTGCACCAGTGGGTTAAATGCCAAGGCGCAAGAGACGCTACTGATGATGATGTTTTCGCCCCTCGCGTCAACAGCCACCGTCGAGCGGTCCGTCGGCAGATCGAACTCGGTTAAACAGGCCCTGTCGATCTCGCCCGCCAGTCCATTTCGAATCCAGTCGCCATTCGCATCCCTGCCGATGGCGGCCCAAAGTGTGACCAACGCTCCGGTACGTGCAGCGGAAACAGCCTGATTGGCACCCTTGCCGCCGAGACCATCCGTATGGCTCGCCGCATTGCGCGTTTCGCCCGCTTCCGGCAAACGGTCGAGACTGAATGTGGTGTCTATGCAGACATTGCCGACGACATGCACGCGCATGGCTCAGGCCTTCACTGTCGCCCAGGCGAGCATCTGTTCGAACAATGTCTTGTAACCTGACCAGGCGATGAAGCTCGATGGCAGCCAGTGTGGACCGACATCGGAGGTCCAGGCGACCGTGCGGCCCTTACCATAGGTTCCCGTTACCAGCAGCGGCTGAGAACCATAGTCCGTCGAGACCGTTGCCAAAACCTCGGCATCGTCTTTGACCGTCACTTCGTTGTAACCGAGCAGAATCGGCCAATCGGTCCCAAGACCCTTAAGAATCGGGTGGCTTGCATCGCCGGTGACGACAGGCGCAAAACCTTCGGGCACTTCGACACGATCATCATAGGCAAGGCAGGAAACCGGTAGGACGTCTTCGACTGGCGTTTTGCGATAGCGCGCACCACCATTGATGCCCTGGAAGCTGTAGTAACCGCCGAACATCAGGAGCGCGCCCCCGTTCTGAACATACTCCCGCAACAGGCGTAGACGGTTTGGAGTGGTTTTGGAGTGGATCCATGTGTCAGGATGCAAAAGCAGCGTGTTGGCACCGATATCCGACAGGATGATTGCATCATAAGCCGACAGCGCTTCCAGCGATTGCGGGAAGTCGCGCTGTGCTTCGTGTGCTGGCATGAACTGGACGTCGAAAGGACTGTCCTTGAGCGCGGCCAACAGCTCGTCTGCACCGGTGTGATAGGTAACGGTCGGAAACTGGTCGAAGCCTTTGATGTGGGTGGCCGTGGACACCCAGGATTCGCCTGCGAGAAGAACTTTGGACTTGGACATGAAAACTCCTTGGATATGTCGCTCAGCGTTTCAGATCACGCTGGAAAAAACAGATTTCGGATTGTCGATGAGCATCTGGTCGATGGTCGTTTGATCGACGCCGTGTCGCATGAGGCGAGGCAGAAAGTGCTTGAGGATAAAGCCGTAACCGAAGCCGCCGTAGCGGGTGAGCATGATTTTCATAAACACGTCCTGCGACAACAGAATACGGTCGCCGTATCCCATGTCGATCAGTGAACGGATGGCGCGGGCATTCTGTTCGTCGGATGGCGATTGCGCATCCTGATCGGCATAATAGAAGTCCATGCCGATCATGTCGTATTCTAGGAAAGCACCGCGCGCCGCCAGCGCCTTCTGATACGGCAGATCATCATGACTGGGGTTCATGTGGCACAGGATAGTATGGCGCAGGTTGGCACCCTCCTCCTCCACCACATCCAGAACATCGTGAGCCAGGCGTTCCCAGCCGGGAAGATGGATGGAAAGCGGTACTCCGGTGATCTTCGATGCCCGCGCAGCGCCCCGCAACGATTTGCGTTCTTCGGCTGTGAAATCCTTACTGACGCCGATTTCTCCGATGATACCGGCCATGACCTCCGGCTGTGTTTCTCCACCGCCGATATCGTTGACGATGAACGCGGTGACCTCATCGATGCCCATGGATTTCAACCACTCGGGATGGCTGAATTCGAGATAAAAGCCGGTTCCCATGACGATCTTCAGACCGGACATCTTCGCAATGCGGGCAAGCTTTGCGGGTTCGCGGCCGATGCCGACATTGGTCGTATCAACAACCGTGTGTCCGCCCAATGCCTGAAACCGCGTCAGTTCCGATAACGCCAGATCGCTGTCATCCAGCGAGACGTTATCGCGATTCATATAAGGGTTCATCCGCAGCTCGCCGATGATCTCCATGCTGACCTTCTGCTCGCCGATAGCCTGCGCCTCGGGATGGCAAGGGCAGCGCCAGGATTTGGCACCATCGAGCAGAATATGTTCGTGCATGAGGGTGACGCCCATGTCGGCGACGGGAACAGGTCCGAGAACCGTCATCACCGTTCCGGATTTAACGCCTATCTCCGCTCGCCGTTTGGGTGTCGTATCGAACAGATGATCCATGTCTATTTACCCCTGACTGCGCCACGAAACAGGCGGAAATTGAGCCAGACGGCAATCAGGATGATAGTGCCGGTGACGATCGGCGTCAGGAACGGCGACATGTGCGCGAGGATCAGGCCATTGGCGATAACCGCGACGGTGAGCGCACCGAGCACTGTCCCGACAAGTGTGCCGCGCCCACCAAACAGGCTGGTTCCCCCCAGAACGACAGCGGCGATGACCTCGAGTTCGAAGCCCTGACCTGCATTTGAAGACCCTGAGCCGAGACGTGCAGTGACGATGATACCGGCGAGTGCTGCGGCCGTGCTGGACAGGATATAAACGAACATCGTCGTGAAGCGCGTGTCGATGCCAGCACGACGCACGGCTTCGGCATTGGCGCCGATACCGGTGACGTAGCGTCCGAAGGGCGTCTCATTGAAGGTGATATGGGCGATTAGCAATATAGATAGTGCAATCCAGGCTGGCACCGGGACGCCCAGAAACCAGGAGCGGCCAATGACGTTGAAGAAACTGGCCGGATCGACGGGGATCGAGTAACCGCCAGTAATCAGCAGTGCCAGTCCTCGAATGACGGAGAGGCCCGCCAAGGTGACGATGAAGGCCGGGATACGCTCATAGGCGATGAAGAAGCCATGGATCGCGCCGATGATAGCGCCCAACGACAGCATCAAGAGAATGACCAGTGGCCATGCGAGCCCTGCCTGAAGAGCCGTGGCCGACAAAGTGGCAACGAGTGCCAGAACAGAGCCGACAGACAGATCGATACCGCCGGTGGTGATGACGAAGGTCATGGCGGCAGCAACGATCAGGAGCGGTGCCGACTGGCGGATGATATTCAGCAGATTTGGCGCGGTCAGGAAGGCATCGGTTATGAACGAAAAGACAACGCATACGACGACAAAAAAAAGCGCGATGGAGACGACACTGCCATTGGCCAGCAACTTTTCCCAGAACGTCGCCTTGCGCAGCCGCGATGGAGAAACTTGCGATCCGGCATGCCCGGCTTGAGATGACGGCGTGCTCATGCTGAAACTCCATTTTCATTGCCGTGCCGGGCGGAGCGGGCAGAGAACTTGCGCCCGACGATCAGATTGACGACTTCCTCGATACTGGTCTCGCCAATCAGCCGCTCGGCGACATTGCGCCCTTCATACATGACTTGAATGCGATCGCAGACGAGGAACAGATCCTGCAGGCGATGTGTAATGAGAATGACGCTGACACCGCGCGCACTGACCGTGCGGATCAGTTCGAGCACGGCCTCAACTTCGGCCACCGCAAGAGCCGCCGTCGGTTCGTCCATGATAAGAACCTTGGGTTCGAACGATGCTGCGCGGCCGATGGCGATCGACTGGCGCTGACCACCCGACAGGTTCTCGACCTTGAGCCTTGTATCAGCAATAACGATGCCCAGCCGGTCGAGCATCTCGCGCGTCAAACTGTGCATTTTCTTCTTATCGAGAAAAGACATGCCCAAGACATGACGACGCGGTTCACGGCCGAGAAACAGATTACCAGCGACATCCACCGTGTCACAAAGCGAAAGGTCCTGATAGACCATCTCGACATGGGAGGCACGTGCATCGGCCGGCGAGGAGAAGGAAACGACTTTGCCGTCGATCTCGATGGTGCCGCTATCCGGAATGACGGCACCCGACAGCACTTTGCTCAGTGTCGATTTTCCGGCGCCATTGTCACCGACCAACCCCAGAACTTCGCCGGGCTTGAGGGTCAGCGAGACATTGTCCAGCGTCTGGATGGGATTGTAGCGTTTCGAAATACCGGTCATCCGGACACGGTATGTTTCGCCGTCTGTCATAGTGGCGTTCCTGTTCATAAGGGCTTCAATAAGCACCGCATCTTTTGCAGCTCAACCGCACCTCACCCGACACACGCAAACGCAGAGGGTTAATGACGGGGAGTGCCGCGAATTCTGTCTCCCCGCGAGCGGGGAGACGATGGCCACTAGCCAGATGGGGCTGGGCTTTGGCCGAAAGACGCGCGCTTACTTGAACATGTCCTTGAACTTGGCAACGTTAGCCTTGGTGACGATCGTAACCGGAACGTTGATGATCGGTTCGATAGGTTCACCCTTTTTCAACTTGGTCAGCGCTTCGACGGCAGCCTTGCCCTCGCCAGCCGGATCCTGCTGAACGACGGCGGTGACCCAGCCTTCTTCGATGCCCTTGACAGCCTGCGCGGTCAGGTCCCAACCAAATATCTTGACGTCTTTCTGCCGTCCCTGGCTTTCGACAGCCGAGACGGCGCCGATCAACTGTGGCTCGCCTGTGGCGTAGATCGTCGTCATGTCAGGATTGGCGGTCATGAGATTTTCGGCGGCACCCAGTGCAATGTCCTGCTGGTTCTGACCATCAACCGTATCAAGGAAGGTTACTTTCTGGCCGCCGTCCGTCACCGCCTTCTTGAAGCCATCGAGACGCTGATTCTGGATGAAGGAATTGAGTGCACCGACAATGCCGGTTTTGGCAGCGCCCCCCATGTCGGACTTCACATAATCGGAAAAGAACTTGCCAATGTCCTCGCCCGCTTTGGCGTTGTCGACACCGATGAAGGCGACATTGTCTCCGCCAGGGATTTGCGCATCGATAGCGACGACTGGAATGCCCGCTGCCTTAGCGGCTGTGATGGCCGGCTTCACACCATTGACATCAATGGCGACGAGAATGATTCCATCAACCTTCTGGGTGATGTAGTTTTCGATCGCATCGTTCTGCGCGGCAGGCACGTTGTTGGCGTTGAAGATCACCAGTTTCGCACCGGCAGCATCTGCGGCCTTCTGCGCACCGTCATTGATCTGATTAAAGAACAAAGCCTGCTGGTTGATTGTAACCAGAGCAAAAGTGTCTGCGCTGGCGGATGCTGTGCCGAAAGCCCACGTCATGGCGACGGCTGCGGTGCTGTGTATCAAGAATTTGGAAAGGCGCATTCGGATTCCCCTTGTTTTTCAAAATATCCCGTCGCCGGGCTATCAGGCGCTTAAGCACAGGGGCATAATTCAAGAGACTTGAATTTTTGTCAAGTCTCTTGAATTGAATTTTCCAGAAGCAGGTTTTTAGAATGTGGCCGGCGTGTTAACCCAAAAAATGCTGGCTCGATCCTGGCCCGCATTACGATAATGATGCGGCAGTTCGGAATTGAAGACAAAGGCATCACCAGCCGTCAGCATATAGCTTTTTCCATCAACAATCAGCTCAATCGCCCCCACCAGAAGATACCCGACTTCCTCGCCCGCATGCTGGATTGGGCCAGCACTTTCGCCACCCTCCTCGATGTGATGGATATTGCACTGAAGCAAATGGCCAGCTGAATAGGGTATGATCCGTTCCAGCGAAATCCCCTCGCCGCGTCGCAAGGGATCAAGCGCAATCAGCGGCCGTGTACCAGCACGGAAGACAATACCCTCCTCGCCGTCCGACGCTTCAAACATCCAACCAATATTCGTATCGAGCGCGCCCACCAAACGATGCAGCATGGGCAATGAAGGTGACGCTTTGCCATTTTCGATTTTCGACAGCAGGCTTTCAGAGCAGTTAGCGGCATAAGCAAGTGCCCTCAACGTCATACCCCGCGTCTGGCGAGCCAACCGCAACCGCATCCCTAACCGGGCTGGATTGACAGCCTGCGCTCCAGGGGCATTGAGAATTTCTGCCATGAATGCTAGACCGCCTTCATTCTTTTATAGTTGGATTTCGAGCCAGCTATCTGGTGACCTACCATAGCGGATCGATGAGTATGATTGGTGTGATCTACCACCTAACTTTCACCTATATCAAGCTACTTGAATGACCTTTCCATCCAGGTTTTAGAAAGCAGAATAGGATAGCCTCCTTAGCTTCGTCCGACGCTAGAAAAAGAGTTATGCGCTCGCCTTGAAGGGGGTCGGAACCGATGACCTGTTCATTTGCGAGGTAAAGAATGTAGGCAGGGCAATGCTTTGCTCCCTCGGTCACGAACGAAGTGTCCTCCTCAAGATCATTGGGCAATCTCTGCAAAGAAATTGACGCAGCACGATGATTATTGAGAAGAATTGCCCTCTGAATTTAGGTGCCGCACCCACCGTACGATAAGCAAAGCTCGCCGCACCATGAGCAGCGGTCGTCGCTCGGGCTCTTGATGCCCTGCTAAAACCGCCCACTAATTCCCACTCGTGCACCAGCCGATTGCTCACCATCACCTTCTATGTTGAAGAGCAGGCCGAAGTCGATGTCGAACTCCTGGCTTGTTTGCATCGATAATCCAGCGGACACCTGTGCGAAGGCACCAGAGCCATCAAGACCCGAAAAACCGCCTGTTGCGCCGATCTTCGGCGTCAGAATGAGACCGTTGTCAAGGGTGATCTGCCGCGATATTTCTGCACCGAGGCTGGCGCGCAACTGTTCGCTGGTGAACCCGTACAGATCAAGGATATCTCCAGCGCCATTCGTAACCTCGTAATCATCGACCGTTTCCGACGTGTAGACTGCACGAAGCTTTGGCGTGAGCACCGTGACCTCATCAAGGTTCAACTGCCCCTTGATGGAGGTGTCGAACAGCCAGCGACTGGTATCGAATGTGCCGTCCCAAAATAGGGTATCGATGTCGTTGGCAGAGCCGCCGTAAAGCAGGCTTGTATCCCAGAAGACATTCTTGCCAATCTCGAACGAAGCGTAGGAGCCGGCGAGCCAGCCATTGCCAGTCAGCGTCGCGTCCTCATTGGTTGGGTCTGTCATCCGGTAGTAGTGGAAAGAGACCCCGATCAATGCCTTATCCGAAAGCAGGTAGTCCGCCCCGGCGGAAACCATTGCAAAGTTGCCCCACTTGTTTCCGTTTTCCTCGCGGTTATGGGCAAGGAAGGTCCCATCGATCCAGATGTTGAACGGAGAGAAGTATCCCCCTGCCCCGCCATCAGCGGCATCTCTTGCAGACTCCAGTTGTGCAAGGCTAGTAGAGAAGCCGAGCAACATTCCCTCTTCAGATGGCATCATGCGGGCCGTAACCGGATCGGTCGCTGTTGCCATACGGCGGCGTTCCATTAGGCCGGGAACCTTGATGGTCGAGGCTATCATGTTCTGCCGTGTCTGCACGAATCCATGCACCAGATTGTCGATATTGATTACGCGGTTTTGGTTTGTCCATCTTCGCGTAATCTGCACTGAAAAGATTGACGAATTTTGAGTGCTCCTGAAAACATCGGGCCATTCCGCTGCGTTTGAATTGGGCACATTCAGGATTGGGACATAAAAAAAACCCGCCGGAGCGGGTCTCGAGCTGGGAAATCATACTCGGTTTTGGGGTCGACGTTACCCGATTTGGGAGACGTCCGATTTGCGGTAAAAGCGCGCAATAAAACCCGTCGGCTCAAAAATCGGCGCGATCCCAGCTAAGTCGAGTTCATTTTTGATCGTTGCTCTGTAGCCTTGCCTCGACTTGGCAATTTGGGACAGAGAGACATAATCTCTTTCGAAGTCTAGAACAGACTGGCGTTCAACCAGTTTGACTGTTTTACCTGTTTCACGACGGGAGCTTCTGACGTGCAGGTAGCCAAGTTCAATCAGCAGGCTAACCGTAGCGGTAGTTGTCCCGAGAACACGCTCGACCTCTTTCGTTCGCATCCAGTGTTCATCACCACCGGCTATGGGACTTACATCAGGTTTAAAACCATCATGGTCAACGCGAATCCGGGTGAAGAACGGCCCATCTCCCTGCTGCAGGTAAGACCTGACGGTTCCGCTGAAGATCATGGACGCTACGTGTTGGAAAGGAAGGTGCCAAGCCTGACAGGCTTCAACGATGGAAATCGTTCCGTCGTGGGTCTGCACCGCGGTCATGTTTGCGCCGAACTTGCGCTCAAAACCTCTCAGGTCCGCCTCGCGGATTCGCGTGTAGGGGCGAGTATCGTCTGAGCGTTTTTCAACACATTCGATGATATTCAGTTTCAAGACATCATCCATCCTGGCCTCGGTCAAGCCAAGGACGACTGCCGCCTCCTTGCTTGTAAGGGTTTCCGATGCCGCTCTTAGAATCTGGGCACCCAAAGTTGCATCGAAATACGCTTGAGACGTCGGAAGGTAATGCTGGAACCCTGGAATGTTTTCTTGGATCAACGCCTTGATCCGATCCTTGTGCATCCCGAAGTCCGCATGCGCAGTATTCACACAATATAGATGGCGAACCTCTACAGGTTTAAAGATTGTCTCACTTGGGCCATACGGCATATTTCGCTCGAGAATATCTTGGATCAAGTCGGCAATCGGTTCGTAAACCGCCTTCGAGAGGTTGCGGCGGAGCCATCGTGTCATGGGTCCAAGCACAGTCTCGACCCGCCGTTTGTTAGGTGGGTTTTGCTTGATCACATCAGAAATCAACGCACGGATCGCGGGCTCTCCCCTGGAAGCGAGCAGGAACCCCCATTCACTTACGCTTCTGCCTTCAGGCATTTGATCCCGGATATCGTGAAGAACCAGGAAATCACCCAGGTAGCGTTAGAACTTGGCAGCCACGTGAACGTCTAGCGTGTCCAGGAAGCTGGCTCCGCCGTCCTCGAACACCCGCTCGCGAAGGTATCGGTCAAGTGTCGGCTGTCGCCTTGGGAGGGTCGCCGCAGCCACCGCCTCGATATGTGCCTCTGGCTTCATAGTTTTGAGACGCAAAGGAAAACCCCATGTCATCGAGCGAAGCTCTCGCAAGCCATCTTTCTCAGTGACCACCATCCCAGGTGTTCCGGGATAGACATCCTCAGGCGCGTTGGTTTGCAGAGTGTTCGGTGCGCCGAAATGAGCGGCAACCTCGGCGGCTGACGTTCGGACGGTGTACAAGTTGCACATCTTGCTCTCCCGCTTTTTAGCGTTGGCTACATAAGCATGTCGTCTAGCCGACGTGAAGCCTCCGTCGGCGAGACGCAGTTCTGTCTGCGATCTCGAAGTACCGGACTAGGGGATGGCATGAGACAGGTCCCAACAAATGCGCTTCGGCCACTCAGCCCAAAGCATTCACATAAGTTTGGACGTGAGAAAATCGATAAAGCGTTGGGTCTTGGCTGGGATAAGGCGGGTTTCAGTGACAGCGTAGATGCTGACTGCTGGTCCCTCCCAATCGGGCATGACGCGCTGAAGCCGTCCAGAAGCCAAATCATCTGCCGCAATCTTCTCGGGTAGCAGTGCAATTCCCTGATGGCTCACCGCAAGCGCGCTGATCATGCCTACGCTGTTGAGCGTAAAGCGTCCGCTGATTTCGACGTCAACCTTCTCGGTGTCCCTCTGAAGGGTCCACTTGGGGCTCCTCGGCATGCAGATGCACTCGTGCCCTGCCAGTTCCGCAGGTGTCGTGGGTGCGCCGGATGCACCGATATATTCGGGGGAAGCATATAGATAGCGTGAATGCCGTCCAATGAGACGTGCTATCAGGCCGGAATCCTCGAGTTTGCCGATCCGGATGGCGACGTCGAATGGTTCGGTAACGAGGTCGACACGGCGTGGGGTCAAGTCGAACTCGAACGTGATGCCGGGATACTGGCGTGCGAAATCCGCGATGATCGGCGTAAGGTACAGCGTGCCAAGGTCGACTGGCAACGATACCCGCAATACCCCGGTTGGTTGTTCCAACATCTCAGTAAGTTGCTCATGCGCAAGTCGTGCTTCATCGACGACGCGTTTGCATCGGGCGTAGTAAAGCTGACCCGCTTCGGTGAGCTCGATCTTGCGTGTCGTGCGATGCAAAAGCCTTAGACCGATGGCTTTCTCCAGCTCGCTGATACGGCGTGACAGCGTGGAGTTGGGGATGCCTGCGGCTTCCGCCGCCTTACGGAAACTCTTGGCTCTCGCGACCTCAACGAACAGTGCCATGTCATTCAGATGATTCATCCGAATTGCCCCATTAATGGAATACTGATTTCAACTATACCGGATTTATCCCGAATTCGGAATGGTGGATAGTGGCTTCAACAAAAGGAGATTTTCACATGAACCCACTATTCACGCCCGCCCATGTCGGTCGCAATGCAGTGTCTAACCGCCTTGTCATGGCCCCGATGACCCGAAGCCGTGCCACATACGACGGCACACCGAGCGAACTGGCCGTAGAGTATTACGAGCAGCGTGCCAGCGTCGGTCTCATCGTCACGGAAGGCACTCAGCTATCTGGTGACGGCCAGGGATATCTGATGACACCTGGTATCTACACGCCCGCTCATATCGCTGGCTGGCGGAAGATCACGTCCGCCGTCCACGAAAAAGGTGGGAAAGTCTTTATTCAGCTCATGCATGCGGGACGTATGAACCATCCGGACAACACGCCGCATCATCGTCAGGGGGTGGCACCGTCGGCGATTGCTCCGGGAACAGGCATGTTCACCATGACTGGTATGCAGGACATTCCGACACCACGGGCGCTCTCTACGGACGAAGTGAACCAAACCGTGGATGATTTCCGCAAGGCCGCCCGCGCCGCCATTGAAGCAGGCGCCGACGGTGTCGAAATCCACGGAGCGAACGCCTACCTCGTTCAGCAATTCATAGCGCCAAGCGCTAACGCCCGCACGGACGAGTATGGCGGCTCCCTCCAAAACCGTGCTCGCTTTGCCATGGAAGTGGCTTCGGCGATTGCCGCGGAAATCGGTGCAGACCGCACAGCGATCCGCCTGTCCCCCGGCGCAACGATATGGGGGATCGACGAAGGTGCGGAAGGACCCGATCTCTACCGCTACCTTGTTGCTGAACTCGACAAACTCGGCCTTGCCTACCTGCACATCATGCATCTTGGCAACGAGGCTCTGGCCGCCGATATCCGCAAGCTCTGGCATCAGTCCCTGATCATCAATCGCCCCGGTCGTCCGCGTGACCAGATCGGCATGGATGTCGCGTCGGGGCTCGCCGACCTGGAAGCCTACGGTCAGATGGTGCTTGCCAATCCGGACTTTGTCGAGCGGTTGAAGGCGAATGCCGAGATGAACGAGGCAGACCCCAAAACCTATTACGGTGGCGGAACCGCGGGCTACACGGACTACCCTGCCCTCGACACCTCGACCAATGCCGACTTGCGTGGGGAGATTTGACATGACCCAATCACAGACACCGATAAGCCTCGGCTCTGCAATCGCGTCGGACAGCTCTGACGCAGAGGCCAAACTCAAAGTCCTGGTCGTTGGCGCGACCGGATTTCTTGGAGCTAAAATTCTGCGCAATCTCGCAGGAGACGAGAACGCCACCGTCGTCGCCATGTCGCGTCAGGGCGCTCCTTCCGACGGCTCCGGCAGCATCGAATGGGTACGCGGCGACATGATGGACCCAGCGTCGCTGGATCGTGCTCTGCAGGGTGTCGATGTCGTCGTCAGCTCGGCGAACGGTTACATGAAGGGAAGCCTCGATACCGACTTCCAGGGGAACAGGAACCTCATCAAGGCAGCGGCCCGGGCGAAGGTCGGAAGATTTGTCTTTCTCAGCATCGTGGGCAGCGAAGCCGCTTCGAAGGTTCCTCACTTCCATGCCAAGAAGGTCGCGGAAGATTTGATCAAGAAGTCAGGTCTTCCCTTTGTGTTTATTCGTGCACCGTCTTTTCTCGACCAGACATCGGACTACATCGCGAAGGCCGTCAAAGGCGGCAAGTTCCAGGGTATGGGGGACAAGACCACTCGATGGTCGTATGTGCTGACGGATGACCTTGCCGTCTATCTTGCCAAGGCGGCAACATACCGGGGTTCTGATATCGTCAACGAGACGATCGATGTCGGCTGGAGCGATGGACCGAGAAATCAGCAGGAACTGGCAGACATTATCTCAGGCGTGATCAACAAGCGTCTGAAGATCAAGATCATCCCCTGGTGGATTCTTCGGGCAGCGTCGCGCCCAGTCAAGCTGTTCTCTGAGCTTGGCTTTGATTTGATCCAGATGTTCCTGTTCTTCAAGACGGGGCTGTATGTCTCGAACACGGCCAAGCAGGAGCGCTTCTTCGGAGAGGCTCCGACAGCCCGCGACGCGATTACGCGATGGGCACGCGACCAGCAGCTCATTCCCTGAGATTGGGCGATGATCATTCAATAATCGCATAAGACTGCGCCATTTTTTGAGAAAAACAGACGCAATTGCGGGGCCGCCTACTGCGGCGGTGCCTCGCCAGGAGATACGCCCATGGACCAAACTGCAACGTCCGAAAAAAGCAATTACAGTGAACAGACGAACATTTCCCGTGCTTTGCGGCTGCAAGCCTATGGCGGACCCGAGACCCTGACCGTTGACAATGTCGCCGTGTCCGAGCCAGGTCCAGGCGAGGTGCTGGTGGCGGTGAAGGCCGCAGCGGTGAATGGCATCGACTGGAAGATTCGTGAAGGCAATTTTGCGTGAGCGTTTCAACCTGACCCTTCCCGCGACGCTCGGCATCGAGATCGCCGGGGTGGTATTGCGGACGGGCCATGGGGTCACAGAGGTCAAGACTGGAGATCGGGTCTTGGCAGCCCTTGGTGGGGTCGGAGCCTACACCGACTTTCTGGTAGTCGATGCCCAAAAACTCGTTTTGACACCGGAAAGACTATCCGACATCGAGGCTGCCGCCATCCCCGTAGCCGCCATGACGGCTTGGCACGTCATTCAGGCAGTGGACTTCGACCTGTCTGGACGGCGGGTACTGATCCAGGGTGCCGCGGGCGGCGTCGGCGGCTTCGCCGTCCAGTTTGCCAAGACAGCGGGAGCGTTCGTCTATGGCACGGCTTCCACCAACAGCCTTCAGCATGTGCTGAGTCTGGGGGCAGACGAGGTCATCGATTACCGCACTCAAACCCTCGAGCACCTCGCGGGTCAAATCGACTTCGTTGTCGATACGGTTGGCGGCAAGGCCCTCGACCAGAGCTGGGCGCTTCTTTCTCCGGGTGGCCTGCTGGTAAGTATCGCCGCACCGGACGTGGTTTCTCGCGCGCCGGAAGCGCGCAGAGGTGTCTTTCTATCAAATAAGCCGGATACTGCCCGCCTTGCCGCTATTGCCCAACAGGTGGCTGATGGCAGACTGAAATCCACCGTTGCCGAAATCGTCGGTTTCGAGGACCTCGCCTCGGCGATCGAGCGAAATCGTACAGGCCATAGGCCGGGCAAGATCGTGGCGGACTTCACACGATAGTTCTGATTGGTAGAACAAAAGCACGAGAGCCCACCACCAAAAAGGAAATTGAAATTGGTCAGTCGTCAGGAGATTTTCGATTTCGCAGAAAACGAGTTCGGCGTTAAGCCCGATTATCCTTTTGCTAAATTCCCCGCCTACGCAGTCCTTCGGCATTCGAATGATGGCAAGTGGTTTGGCCTTGTCATGAACGTCCCGTTGAACAAGATCGGTATTGAGGGTGACGATGAGATCGACATTCTCGACGTGAAATGTCACGTGGCGAAAGTGGCTGACCTCACCAACGAAGACGGATTTCGCCCGGCGTATCATATGAACAAGGAGCATTGGCTCACCGCGCGACTGGATGGGTCCGTACCAACGGAAATGGTCATGGCGCTGTTAAGAGAGAGCTTTGATATGACCAAATAGGACGCAAGCGGCAAACATTGCCACGATATCCACAGCGCCGCCTACCCGTTTTGAGCACCGCACAAATCTCGTCGGGCCACCATTCTCAATGATCGAAGCCGCCGTCTATCGTCATAACTCAGGCCTTTTTGCGATTTTTGACTGAGGGGTTGGTTACCGCTATCAAACGGTTTTCTTCCTCTTTCGCGAGCCTCGCTTCACGCGGGCGTGAGGTTTTTTCCTCACGCGATCTGCTCACGTGGTCGATCTCTTCAACTGCATTCCCACGGCCGAAAAACTGGGATTGCACATCGATGAACGCGAGTTCTGCATCTTCGCGGGATTAGCTTTGGGACATCAAGACCTCTATCGATGCATGTAAACTGAAAAAGGCCGGACGCTTGTCCGGCCTTCCAAAAACTCTCTCCCTGCGATGCCAGTACATCCGTGGTCAAGGCGGGAGCAGTTAAAAATCAAGCCGACTGAAGGTTCGTCGCCGACATCTTGCCCGACTTCTTGTCACGCTCAAGCTCGTAGCTCAGCTTCTGTCCTTCGACGATTTCGCGCATTCCGGCGCGCTCGACTGCCGAGATATGGACGAAGGCGTCTTCGCCGCCGTTGTCCGGCTGGATGAAGCCGAAGCCCTTGGTGGCGTTAAACCATTTTACTGTGCCTGTGGTCATGATGGACCCTTTCAATGCGTCGTTATATGAGCGCGGGGCCTCAGCCACGCGAGGAGTGTAACGATAGTTTGAAAGAAAAGTTCGTCAAGACATCGTGAAATCGCGGCAACCGAAGTGCAACAAGCAAAAAATCGATAAGCCCTTATTAGAGAATTCGAATAAAAGCGTCAACTTTTGCTCTCTTGCCTTGTTTTCTGGATTCGCAGGTTCTAGCTTTTGTCCGTGTGAATTGGGACACGCGCCACGACGTGAGGCTGTATGCAGTAGACATTGGAGAAGCCAACCTATTAAACCGTCTTATGCGCAAAGTGGCGTTTTACACGTGGTCGATCCCTGAGAATATCATTACCGCCGACAAGAACTTCGCGGAGTTTTACGAGATAAACGACGACGACCTTATCAAAGGGGTCGCGGTGGAATACATCCTTTCGCTTATCGTTGAAGAAGATCGCGCGCGTCTGGCCGAGCGCATCCATAATGTTTTGCTGGGGGGACCGACTGCGGTTTCGCCTTATCGCATCCGGTGTCCCAGCGGACAGTACAAGTCCCTCGTCAGCATCGGTTCCTGTTCACGCGATGAAAACGGATTGCCAGTCACCTACTCCGGGATAGTGATGCCTGCCGACGACCTACAAATCCAAGAGACAAAGGCTGGGATCGAAGGCCATATTTCCGCAGCGATCACCCTCGCCCAGCAGAGCGGCAATGCGCTTACGGAGCGTTATCTGAAGTCCGCACTGCAATCTGTCGTAAAAACGTGACACGGAAGACAGCGTCGAGGTGTGCCCTTGGCCACTAGCGATCCTACGATCCAACATCCTGCACGGCTGCCATCGGGGCTCTGAACGTCGCCGTGAATCCCAACGGGAGATAGGACTTATCGACGTGACCAGCCCCCGCGATCCCCATGCAGATCAGTCTCGAGCCGAAACTCCGCCTCATCGGCTCGCCTATCTCCGGCCCGCCGCTTTCTGTCCAGACGGCGGAAGGCAAGCTGTATCTGTACGGTGGGATCGACCGCACGTCGACGTTCACCTCCATCCAACTCGCCGACAAGGCCACCACGGCCACGGCGCGAGCCTTCCTCGATGCGCTGGTAGCCACTGTTCCATACAAGATTGAGATCGTCCTGACCGATAATGGCATCCAGTTCGTCCACGTTCCGAAAAACCAAACAGGCCTAACCGCTATGTGGCGCGGTCATCCCTTCGACCGGGCTTGTCAGGTTCACGGCATCGAAAATCGGCTGATAAAGCCCAGGCACCCTTGGACCAATGGTCAGGTCGAGCGGATGCGGCAACGGTCAAGCGCTTCCACCACGACGACCACCAGCGCCTCCGAACCCATCTCGAAACATTCGTCGCCGCATATAATGTCGGCCGCCGTCTCAAGACCCTGAAGGGCCTCATGCGATCCGAGTTCATCTGCAAACAGTCGATAATCGAGCCCAATCGTTTCGTCTTCAATCCAATCCATCAAATGCCGGGCCTAGACACCTAGGACCTCCGATCTACCCCCTTCGCCCGCCCCCAACTATCGTAAAAAGAACCGCCTTGCCGAGAAGCATCCGCCAGACAATACTAACCAGAACGCAAACGCCTGCGACTCGCCGGTTTACGTACTCACTAAGTTAGAAAGCACACCATGGCACCCCGCAGACCGCGAAACCCACGAGACGCAGCTGAAGCGTTGTTTTCTGCTCCAAAGAAGGTCGCGACACCTGCCGTGGAGAAACGGGCTATTCCCGGGACAAAAGAGCTGGTGAGCTTGAAGATAGACAGCGATGTTCTCGCGCACTTTCAGGAAAATGGCTCCGGCTGGCAGGAGCGAATGAACGATGCGCTGCGGGCTACTATGTTGGCGGAAGACGAGAAGGATGCTTGAGGCGGCGGCGTGTCGTTTCTGGTTTTAGACGAGGGACACCTTTGTGCCGCTGTCCAGGACGATGTGCAGGTCTCTGATCATTCCGGCGGCAAGCAAAAACGTTTCCCGTAGCTGTGCATCACCAGCCAAGCCCTGTCCTGCCGGTGATGCGGTTGTCTTGATATCTCCATCGGTATCGTGGCCAGGGCCTTTGGGTATGCCTGCGGCTTCGCGCAAATCCTCTATCGTTGCCACGGCGCACTGCAGCATGTGGCGCTGATGGGACGCATCGAGGCGCTGCGCGCGGTTGGCATCTCGAACAAGCTTACCAATGATATCTGTCGTCAGGCTCATGCTCATGAAAATGCCCGTCGCACCTATTACGTTAACCCTGGTAGCGGCGGAAATTCGCAATGGCTTTCATTTTATTTTGCGTGTGACCGAACCGCTCAGCAAAGGAAGGAAACATCGCCCAGCCCGAAATGCGAGCGCGGGGCGCTTTCTTCGTCGTCGCGATCGAAATACGCACCTTTGCAAGACCGAAACAAGGTTTTCAGAAAACAGTGCAAGTGCGCTGTCTATGCCCGATAGCATAGCCTCGCGCCAAAGGATGCGGTTGCTGAACCAGTCCGCTCTATAGACCGCCTATTCTCGAATTCCCATCGCAACGACATCGCGGGAACAGTGCTTCGTAATAATGTAAAACTACATTACCAAATATTAAATAATGATCGCTAGGATTCTTGAAGTTTAACATTTGCCGACCAGCCAAAGGCCTCAAACATGTCCCTTCGCATTCCAGCTCGCCTGATGATCATGGCGGCTTCAGCTCTCATTCTTATTATTGGTCTTGGCGTGATGAGCTACAGCCAGATGTCTAAAGTTTACACGGCTGCTTCAGACACCAAACAAGTCTGGATGCCAAGGGTTGTTAAGCTGGACAATGTGCAGTTTACTCTACTTCGTTACCACACCACAACCATTCGGACGGCTATTGCGGTGGATCCGGCGGAGATTAAAGGTCTCAACGACGAATTCGCCGAGATGAATGCAAGTATTCCCAAGGCTTATGCCGACCTGCGCGAGACTTTGACATCCGATGCCGAGCGCAAAAGCTGGGCGACATTCGAGCAGAAATGGGCCGCTTACCTGCAAGCGCGCCAGAAGATTGCCGACGCCGTGCAGGCCGGAGACAAGGCAGGCGCCGTTGCCGCCATAGCGCCCGCAAGACAGCCTCTGGTGGATGCCTTTGGCGCGCTTGGCGAAGTGATCAAGCTGAATGATGCCGGTGCCGCGGCATCTGCCACGGCGGCAGACGCGGCCTATTCGCGCTCATCTCTCATTGCTGGAGGTTTCATCGCCATCAGCATCGTGATCCTGGGCAGTCTGGCCGTCTGGATTATTCTGGGCGTTTCGCGGCCTATCACGCATCTGTCGCGCGTCATGCTTTCCATTGCTGGCGGCAAGCTTGACGTTGCGGTTCCCGATGCCAACCGCAAGGATGAGATTGGCGAGATGGCCGGTGCCGTTGAAATCATGCGTCAATCGGCGATTTCCAAGATAGAGATCGAAAAGAGTGCGGAAGAAGCCCGCATTGCGGCGCGCAACAACGAGGCGGACGTTCAGCAGCGCGCCGAGCAGGAAGCCGAACAACGTTTGGGCGCTGCGACCGGTTCTCTGGCTGCAGCTCTGCGCCGCCTGGCAACCTGCGACCTGACCTGCGAAATTAACGAGGCGTTCGATCGCCAGTTCGAGCCTCTGCGCCACGATTTCAACAGCTCCGTTCAACAGCTTCGTAGCGTGCTGGTATCAGTCGGCACCGTTGGTCTGGGGGTTGCCAATGGCAGCGGTGAGATATCTCAGGCCTCGGACGATCTCTCCAAGCGCACGGAACAGCAGGCTGCATCTCTCGAAGAAACGGCGGCAGCGCTGGAAGAGATTACTTCCAACGTGCAGGCCACGTCCAAGCGTTCCACAGAAGCGAGAACGCTGGTGCGGACGGCGCGTCAGCATGCTGAAAGCTCCAGCATCGTTGTCAACAATGCCGTAGCAGCCATGGAGCGCATCGAGCACTCAGCACAGCAGATCACGCAGATCATCAGCGTTATCGATGAAATCGCGTTTCAGACCAACCTTCTCGCGCTCAATGCAGGCGTTGAAGCCGCACGTGCTGGCGAGGCGGGCAAGGGCTTTGCTGTCGTTGCGCAGGAAGTGCGCGAGCTTGCGCAACGCTCTGCAAAAGCGGCCAAGGAAATCAAGGGCCTGATCAGCAATTCAGGTGTGGCGGTGACCGAAGGCGTGAAGCTTGTTGGCGATACGGGTGAAGGCTTGCAGCAGATTGCTCGCATCGTTGAAGACATCAACCAGCACATGGATGCCATCACCGTTGCTGCGCAGGAGCAGGCAACCGGTCTCTCTGAAGTCAACACAGCCGTGAACCACATGGACCAGGCAACCCAGCAGAATGCGGCCATGGTTGAAGAGATGAACGCAGCCAGCGTAGGTCTTGCCGACGAAAGCCAGCAGTTGGCCCAACTGATTGCACGGTTCCGGACGGGTTCGGAAAGCGCGTCTCCGACTGCCAGCCAGAGACGACCAGCGCCCGCACCGCAGCGTCAGGCGAAAGCAGCGTCGATGCCTGTCAGCCGCGGCAATCTGGCCATGAAGCCGGAGCAGTGGGACGAGTTCTAACATTACGGTTGCGTATTTTTACAGGTTTTGAATCTATAGGTCTTCTTGCTTCAGAGGTTATGGATGATGGATCCATTGATCGATACAACGTTGCGACTTTGGGCTTCGTCGGTGCGTGACGTTATGGCGCGTAGGCGCGGAGTGGTTACGCAGGAGCGCGCTACTGCATCTGCGAAATTTTTCCTCGACGGCTTGTTAGGTAATGAGCGCCGTAAGACAGGTTGGATGAACTAAGGCGACCTTCCCGATTGGCGAAAACTGCGCAAGATTTTAAAAAGTATCTTGAAAATGCTGACCCCACCAAAGCCCACGATTCCCTGAGCCAGAATAAAAGCGGTTCCGGCGCTGTAGCGCGCCGGGACAATACCACTGGGGGCCCTCCGGCGCTCTAGGGTCGAAACCCAATCAATCTATTGATTATATTATCTCTACATGATTCACTTGCCGCAAAAGCGGGAGTGCTTGACCATGGCCGGAGAATTTTGGCTTGATGACCACCAATGGGCAGTGATTGCGCCAATGCTTCCCACCAACCAGCCTGGCGCTCATCGCACCGATGATCGCCGGATCATAAGCGGGATCATTCACGTCTTGCGATCCGGCTGCCGATGGCAGGATTGTCCGGCCTGCTACGGCCCCTCAACAACCGTCTACAATCGCTTCCATCGCTGGTCTGCAAAAGGGATATGGCGGAGACTGTTTGAAGCCTTGGTGCAAACCACCGATCGGGATATCCACATGATCGACAGCACCACCGCAAAAGCACACCGTTCAGCCGCTGGCGGAAAAGGGGGGCAGATGCCGAAGCCATCGGTCGCTCGCGAGGCGGCAGATCGATAAAAATCCATGCTGTTGTCGATGGTTGCGGCCGTCCAGTCGCGTTGCGAATAACGCCTGGGCAACGCGGGGACGCACCCGTTGCCGTTCCGCTGCTCGAACCTTTGCCACCGACGCGGCTCTGCGCCGCAGATACGGCTTACGACAGCGACGCTTTGCGCGACTTCCTGACAACGCGCGGTACTGAACCTGTCATTCCAAACAATCCAACCCGAAAGCGGATCAAGCCCTTCGACCCGATCGCCTACAGACGACGAAACATCATCGAGCGCACATTCTGCCGTCTCAAGGATTGGAGGCGTGTTGCAACACGATACGACAAGCTCATGATCAACTTCGCGGCAACATGCTACATCGCCGCTATCATTACATGGTGGATTAATTGAGTCTGGAGCCTAAAGCACGACGTGGGACCACGTTCGTTCAGACCGGGAGCGACTGCGTTGCGTGATGCCCGCCAAGCGTCATTCATTTCGTATCGCAGGTTTTTTCAAACGGATACCAGGACCATTGCCGTTTTCGGAAATGAATATAATTCCGGCATCCTCCAACACCAAGCGGAGTTCGTCGATTGTTGACTGCTTGAGATCTTTGCCCGTTTCAAAACGGACGATCGTGTTGGTGGACATTTTTGCCAGTTCAGCGAGTTCGGCGATCTTTAAGCCAAGGGCGGCACGCGCCATTCGGCACTGAACTGGTAACATTAAAATCGCCTATCGTAGGCGAATTTTATTGATCCGCCGTGTTTTCTCGTTAGAATGTACATGTCTTGCATCATTGCAGACGGCCAAGCAAAGCGTGCAACCGCCCTGCTCGGCCTAACCAAAACCTAGCTATCTGGAGCTTGGATCATGGCTGATTCTGAGAATAGCAGAACTTTGCCCAAAATTTCGCGCAGAAAAAATAGTGCGTTGGGCAGAAAACCTAAAAAAATCCCGTATGTGATCAATCGCCGAAACCTTATTCCCGTAGCAGCGCGTGTTTTACAGGAGCGGATACCAGACATTCCTCCTCGCACAGCGAGTGGTCCAGCGCGTGTTTGCGAGATATGGCCCGACTGGTGGGATCTTTACCAAAATCGTTTGCACGCTAGCCGCCACCGGAAGATGCTCGAGCACAAATTACTGACAGAGGTAGGCAGCCGTCCCGCAGTCGAAATTGAAATCACCGGACACGTTGAACCCACCGTAGTCACTTCATTCGAAGAGATAAGATCGCTGGCATTCCGGATTGGACCCGAGCAAACTGCACGGTTGAGGATTTTGCTCCGTCAGCGTCGGCGCGAGTGGAAAAAAGCCGATGAAAGGATCGGGTACAGTGCGGCGCTGACCGAAGAGCAGGACGTCAAGAAGTTGGAGGGGATCGCCGGACGTGTCCTTCTGGTGATGCCAACCTTCTATCTGGTCGAGGTCGCGGCCAAGCTTCATTGCCTTCTTGTCATGCAGGATCCTGATCTTAAACGTGAAGATGAACCATGGCGCCAATTGCGAACAATGCTCAAGGAGCTTATACACCCGCGAACAACGCCATTTTGAAGAACCCTATCGCCCGATAGGGGTTCGGAAGATCCAGCCCATTTGCTGTAAACATTCCTACGTGATGCTCCGTGGCCGCTGACGACGTTAGCGGCTGTTAAGAAGACGATCCAGTTCAGATCGGCGCAACGCCGACAGACCAGCTTCGTCAGCAAATGTCGGCCAACTGGCGATCGCACTGCGGACCTCATCAATGATAATCTTTGCGACGCTCGGCTTGATCGATGCGAACGCTGCGACCTTCAGCATGTGCGATATGTTCGGCACCCTCCCCTCCCCTCCCCCGCCATATCCGCACTATGTTCGCCACCTGGGCCCAAAGAGAAGGTCAGATCATAGGCGGGCGACAACCGCCAAGCGCCGGCGGCGTCCATCAGCAGGGCGTGATTTTTTTGCATGGTCGTCGCGGTTGCGGGCATAGATGTTGAAAACCATTCGCCGGAACATTTGCAGCACGTCCTCGCTGTCACGCGTCATCAAGAAGACCAGCTTGTGCCACGTCTCATAATTCACCGAAGCTGTACGATGGCTGGCGTTGAGAAGGCCGCTGGCAGTCTACATATGCAGGCGGCCATCTGATGTACGGTCGACGCGTCGGGTTGCAAAAAGGGGATTTCCCTTCCGAGTTCTAAAAAGATGGGTATCTGCCATTCGCACGCCGGCTGAACGCGCCATCAGCGCATAAGCCTGTTCCTCTGGACCAATGTCGAGCGGATCGTCGCTACTTCTCGATTTGACGATCCATCACTCGAAATCCGCGAGCATCCCCTTTCCATACTCTATCACGACGCTGTCTGTGTCGCGTTTGAAGCCAATCATGATTTTGGTCGGGCGTCAGCCGAACCACCCTGCGCGCCCTGCAAGGCGGCGAGATCGGCGGCTTCCACATGGTTCTGTACCATCGTCACTTGTTCAACGAACCAGTCCAAATCTCCCGTATGCCCCGTCTCGTCGGCTGGTACGGGAATGTCGGAGAGCTCTCCAGTTTGCCCGACAGATGACAACCGTCGAGTGGAGTAACCTACGCTGGATTGCCGTCAGCATCCGACCTAAACAGGCAATGTCATCTGCAGCCTTATGAATGTCGGACCATTCAAAGCATGCCTCGATCCGTGGCCGCGCGTCACCGTCATCCAGGGGAATCGCGGCAACCAGCAACTGCGCATCCTGTAGGACTCCGCAATACGCCTCGTGTCATCAGGGCTCGTTTGCAGGATCATATCACCGGTTTGCAGTAAGGTTCGCGACAGACCGACGGTTTCATCGGTCATGGCGCGTCAAAGTCTCCTCTAAACTCTGGATCGACATAGTACCGAAGCTTCCTGACACATGCTGGGCGCTGGCCCTGCCGTAGCAGGATCATCGTGTCCGGTGGTAGCCGCATGATCTCGTCTGCGTTGATGAGATCGCGCCCCGAAACATGCTCCGACGACGAGGTCTTGCCTTCACTCCACGACTGCGTGGTGTAGCGCGTATCTGTTTTGCCGATGGTGCGTGCGATCAGTTCTGCCGTCTCAATATCGTTGACACCGAACAGCTGCAACACAGCGGCGTTGGAGAAAAACGTGCCGGCACGTTTGCCGTAGAGCGCGCGCAGTTGATGGACATCCTGGAGGATCGGCCAGAGCTGCACGCCGTAGCCAGCCATCAGGCCCATGGCTCGCGCCACCGGATCCAGATGTCCGAGAGCGGCGAATTCGTCGAGGAGATAAAGCACCGGCTGAGAAGATTGGGAAAGTTCAGATGAGGACCTCGCCATATCGGTCAGGCTTTGCGTGATCAGCAAACGCAGCCACCGCGAATAGGTGGAAAGACGATCTGGCGGCAGCACCAGAAACACCGTTGCGATGTGGTTCTTCAGATCGCCAAACCGGAAATCCGATCTCTTCAAAACGGCAGACATGCGCGCGCTGTCGAGGAAATGCGTGTGGCGTTGCGCAGCCGATAGAACGCCCGTCGCCTCGCGATCAGATTTGCCCAGATGACGATTGGCCGCGCGCGCGATCAGGCCATCTGCACCGTCGGTGTCCTGCATCTTTTTTAAAAGAGTGACAAAGCGTTCAGGTGCCAAAGTGAGATGGTCGCGCAAGGTGCCAAGATGTCTGCGGTCAGGTGCTTCAACGACGACGATGTTGAGGATCAGGCCGGCGATCAGCGCCTTGGCCTCCTCGTTCCAGTGCGCATCGCCTGACATGCCAGGCTCGTCAAAGACGAGAGCATCGGCCAGCGTGTTGGCATCCTCGGAAAGATCAGATCCTGCAGGATCAAGCATGTCGAGTGGATTGAGGGCGCTAGACCGCCTGCCCGTCACAGCGAAGGGATCGAGGATATGCACAGGCCCAAAACGTTGACGTGCACGTAGAGTGATCTTCGCATTCTCGCCCTTCGGATCGATGCAAATGACGGATCGTTGTGCGGTTAAAAGATTGGGAATGATCGTGCCCACACCCTTGCCGGTTCGCGTCGGCGCCATGGTCAAGAGATGTGCCGGTCCGGCGTAGCGCAACAGGGTGTTGGTCATGGGATCGCGGCCGATCAAAAGCCCCGTCTCTGGCGCCGAAAGCTTTTGCAGATCTTTGCCATTCGCCCAACGGGCGGAACCAAACACCGTACCGAACTGCTCTCGCGTGGTGAAGGCCGACAGGAAACCAAATGCGCTGAACACGACTGGAACATACTTTGCGATGAACGTCACAAGACAACTGATCTGCCCGTGCTCGAATCCGCCAATCAGATGGATGAGACCATTGGTCATAATCAGGAGCGTCGAGAGTGCCAGACCAAAAAGGATCGATAGCACGGCGATTACGGGAGCGCTGATAAGCGCTTTAAACAATCTTGAGCTTGTCATTCCTGACGCCCCGTGTCGAAACCGTCGGGCAATGGTGAGGCGGGTGGCGCGTTCCATCGAAGAATATCGTTGAACAGATCCTTGTCGTTATCGCGCGTCAAAAAATCGGGCAGGTTTTGGCGCAGCCATGCGTTCAGGTGCCGCATGAAGTCTGTGTCGTCGGAATGCGCTAGATGGTCCAGGATGAATGAGCCCATCAGAATTTTACGGCGTGTGTCGCGCGCCCTTTCCTGTCTGTTAAGACGCGCCATCAGTGACTTCTTCTGCTCTTCAAGCTCAGCGATCCGCTGTGCCATGGGTTTGCGCATCCTCGTTGCCTTTCCGGTTGGTTGCTTTTGGGAGATGTTGACCTCAAGGGCACAGCGATGTGGTGCACGCCAATGCACTCACACTCGCGATCGCCGGAGTCCTGGCCATTGCGTTGAGGCTCAATCTTCAACATGCCCGCAATGAAACCATCTACGATCTCTGTCGACACGTTGTCGTCATCGTTCAAAAGCGACAACGGTTGCAGTCATGCTGTGTCATTCGTGCCGTCCATAGATGGCACAAGACTAGGCACGGGGCCGGCGGTTGCAATGTGCAGATCTGCAGTAAAAATCTGGGCGTTTGACCTGTCCTGCACGTGGAGAGCGCTGCCGATCCGAGGTAAAAGCAGCGGTACAAAGGCCCACTTAAGAATTGCAGCATTCTCGCTCAAACGGTTTCCAGGATTGTAAATCGGCAGGAGGTCCCGACGCCAAGACGCATGATAACGCCTTGTTAATTATCACTTTGATGCGGTCATTTCTGTACGCTTAATCACACGCAGCAGTCTCCATAACATTTGAGCCTAGGGAGACGCCATGTTGGACACTGTGATTGCTGCGCTACGCACCCATGCCTATACCCTCTACAGCCCTTGGTGATGAGAGCGTTCGCTTCATGCCTGACGACCGCTTCACCATGGGCAAAATGAATGATTATAGACCTTGCGGACTGAAGAGGACAAACATTCAAAGCGGGTCGCTCGATCACAGATATTCAAGACATCAGTGCTTCAAGCTGCTGAAACGGCGCCTTGCTCCCGGGATAACGGGACAGCACGGAAGGCGGTTCGGAGGGCATGAAACGTGGCTGAATGATTTCCTTCAGCATCATGCGCAGATGCGGCCATGGATCTTGCTCCAGTTTCAGATCCGGGTTTTTCATGACGAACAGGCAATGGAGCTTGGCGGCGATCTCGATGAGATGGTACGGTTGCATGACAAGAAGGACGCGGCCCGCAATTCCTTCTAGTCTTTTGGTTTCCTGTTCTGCAAAGAGCGCTGCGCTGTAGCCGATCCGCTCATCGGCCTTTTTCCATTCCCGTTGACGTTGACGCAATAGAGCCCTTGCCTGTGTGACCGGCTCTTTTCCGACAAGGCTTGTCAACGCACTAACTTGCTTCAACGAAGACACGATCCGAGGCTCAAGTTCCCCGGAAACATCGATCTTGGCCTCAGGACGCCCACCAACCTCATCAAGCAATTTCTGTTCGAGATTTTTACGAAGCGTAGTGGCGCTAAGGCGCTGTTGATAAAGGTCCCACCAGTCAGGCCAAAGTTCGCACACGCGGGTTGGACCGCTTACTGTGCGCCGGGGAATCTCCGCAAGGCGTTCTTCCAAAACGCGTGCCGCAACGGGCAGAAGGTTTCGGCGATTGATCACATCCGGTATTTTTTTGGATGCGCCGCTCGTTGATCTTTTTTTTCCGCGCGAATTTGTAGACAAAGTTCTGCTATTCTCAGAATCAGCCATGATCTAAGCTCCAGACAGCTAGGGTTGTGGTCAGGTCGAAGCAGGTGTTGCAAGCACCGCTTCGACCACAAGGTAACGATCTCAAGTCTGACTTCGTTAATATTTTATGTCAAGGTTATAAATTGATAACAGGAAACCAAGTTCGGATGGCGCGTGCGGCATTAAAATGGGGAGTGCGTGACCTTGCCTCTCGCGCAGAAGTGACCGCAGCTACAGTGACCCGTATTGAATCTGGGAAGGGTAGTCACGCAACTACACTCAACGCAATCCGCCTTGCATTCGAACAGGCGGGCCTCGAGTTCATCCCAGAAAACGGTGGTGGCGTCGGCGTCCGGTTCTCAAGGCCACAGGACACGAGCGAGTAGTTTTCTGACATGGCAACATAGGCGAGGAGTCGGTCCGGGCCGTTAATGGACCGTCAACAGCAGGACCGGCAGCAAGCAGATAATCTGGCGGACTACGTCGCTCAACCTCTACCAGTCCCGCAGATTGTGCTCGTTCACCCGAATTTCCATTGCCGTCAATATCCAGCAGACAAAAGCAATGCCACGGTATCCCGGTGAAGATCGGATTACCCAAGGCAGGCGATGATCTGCGGACGGGCATCGACGTGATAAAGGAGAATGGTAGCAAGCCGCAAGCGGGCTTTTTTGATAGGCTTTTGCGATACGCCGCCTGCCATCGGCGCTGCTGTGCAGGATGGTGTTACCGATCCTGATTGGGGAATGTGACAGATCGACGTTTTCATCGTTCAAGGCGCGTCAAGGTCTCATGTGAACTCTCGATCGGCGTAATAGCGCAGCTTACTCGACCGTGCTGGACGGAAACCTTGGCAAAGCAGGATCATCGTGTCCCGTGGTATTGCGGACAGATGATTTACAAGCTGTGGGCTTCTATGTCTGCGCCTAGTTCTGGAACCATAAACTTCCATATGATCGAGGTCGTTGCCGAACGGCTTGAAGGCGCGCCGAGGCGGTGTCGGCGTCATTGGTCCGATGAATTCAAAGAACGGGCAGTGGCTGAGGCGGACCAGTTTGAAGGGCTCAAATCAACGTCTATGAATGTTATTATTAATACTGTCACCTTTCGCGGAGACGATTAGCTAGACGCAACCCTTGCCGAGCAGCCCGAGTGAAAATACCTGGAGTAGGCGTCCCCTCGTCTGTCTTCTCCTTCTCCTGATGCTTTGGCATGCCTCCGGCGTCGACCGGCAGGTTATCCATCATGTCTTGCTGTATGGCTCTCCAGGCATTTTCAACAGACTGAACCGCGCGCGCGGAGAAGTCTTCCGGACGATTTTGCATCTCTTTGAGTGTCGCGTCGAAGTGGTAGCAGAGAGTTCCATAAGTGAGGGGCTTACCGCTCCATCGTTCGATCATCACCCGGATCTCTTCAATCCTTTTCAGGCTGCCCGTCGCAGTGAGGGTCTCGCCCCACTCCCGAGTGGAAGACAGAGAATCGTTCAGGGCCACGGGCTGCCCCTGCTCAGCTAGGCGGATAAAGAGTTCCCAGTCGAAAGACCAGCGTAACGCCGTATTTAGCCCACCGATCTGTCGCAACACCTTACCACTCATGAACGTAGAGGGCTGAAGGATATAATCGGTGCCCTCGATGAGTGCTCGGCGGTCATAGAGAATAGGATGATCATTGAAGGGTGACTTGAAGTTTCCAGCTTCGTCCACACGCTCGCCGTTGCCAAACCAGAATGGAGCGTCGGGTTCAGAGCGCCACGCTTCTGCAATTTTCTCAAAGGCTCCGGCTGAGTAGTAGTCGTCGGCATTTATCCAAGCAACGATATCACCAGTAGCCATGGCGAGGCCTTTGTTGATTGCGTCTGCCGCTCCGCTATCAGGTTCGCTAACATAAGCCGTCAGCTGGGACCTGCTTTCTGTTAATATCTGAATGGTCTCATCCTGAGAGCCACCATCAATGACGAAGTGTTCCAAATCCGGCCAATTTTGGAGCTGTACAGACGCGAGGCACTTCTTCAGAAATCGCCCCTGATTAAGAGACGGTGTGATAATCGAAAACTTGGGCGACACGTCATCATCCTCTTTTTTGCTCAGATAGGAGTCACACCCGCCGGATGTCGAGCGTTGGTTTAATATCTTAAGAACGAGTAAAAATTGAAATGCGCTCTGCGCCCGCACAAATGGTATTCTCGAATGCTGTGACGGATTACGATTATAAAGCATGTTTGAAACCGGCTGACAAAAATTTAAGCCTGGCAAAACCAGATGGCATCACGCAACCGACACCATGCGAAAGCTGACAAGACTATTCGTGAATTAATTAGCCGATTACCCGGCTCAACGCATCGGCCATTTCCTTTTGAGGTCCAAGTGTGATGGCCTGCTCAATGCCGTATTAGGCGCGGGCAGCGGACGAAAAGATGCTCCACTCACAGATGAATCAAAATCATAATTTGCGCAAATTTCTGAGTCCTACTTTTTGCTGCCTTCTCGAAGACAGTAAAGCTTTTTAATCAACGTTTTTGCAAAGCCGAATTCGCGATACAAAACACGAAGAAATAGTTGTGTTATCGAATGCGGCGGATAAAAGCGTTGGTCATATCGCCTAACGAATTGGTCGTTTTGTTGCACTTCGGCTTTGAATCCTCTCCTACTACGGCTTTACTGCATGAAAATTTTGCATTTTTTTAAAACATATTGGCCTGACACGTTCGGTGGTGTCGAGCGGACTATCGCCGCAATCTGTCAGGGAGTAGAGAGCCATGGAATCAAGTCCGAGGTGCTCTCTCTTAGCGCGCAGCCAAAAGAAAACTCGCGCCCTTTTGGTGGACATTACGCGCACAAGGCCAAGCTTGATTTCGAGTTTGCTTCGACAGGTTTTTCTCGCTCCGCATTTAGCCGATTTCGAGAACTCAGCCGCGAAGTCGATGTGGTTCACTTTCACTTTCCTTGGCCCTTGATGGACGTCATACATCTTTCAAGTTTTCATCGAATGCCCTCTGTCGTCACCTACCACTCGGACGTGGTTAAGCAGAAGACATTATTACGTCTCTACGAACCCCTCATGTGTCGGTTCCTCGCCAGCACGAACAGCATCGTCGCCACATCGCCGAATTATGTGAATTCGAGTGCTACACTCCAAAAATTCCGTTCCAAAGTCGAGATCATTCCACTCGGGCTTGACGAAGCCAGCTACCCGACAATTGACCAGCAACGTCAAGAAAGATGGAGATCCAAGCTCCCTCCCCGCTTTCTAGTCTTCATTGGCGTCTTCCGTTATTACAAGGGACTTCACGTGCTGATGGACGCTGCGGAAAAGACCGGCATTCCTGTCGTGCTCATCGGCGGCGGCCAGACTGATGATTTACACGAGGAAGCGAAGCGGCGTGGTCTCCAAAACATGCATTTTCTCGCAAACCTGACGGACGAGGACAAGATGGCGGTCCTGGATCTGAGCATTGGTCTCGTTTTTCCATCTCATCTCCGCTCGGAAGCGTTCGGTCTGTCTCTGGTTGAGGCAGCCATGAGCGGTAAGCCGATGATATCCTGCGAAATCGGCACGGGAACCAGCTACGTCAATCTCGATGGATGCACGGGCCTTGTCGTTCCTCCAGAAAACAGCGACTCTTTGGCTCTGGCCATGACGCGTTTGTTCGATGACGACGACTTGGCACAACGGTTTGGGCGAAACGCTCGTCAACGCTATTTGGACAACTTCACGGCAAAAAAAATGGCAGCCGCTTATGCTGATCTTTATCGGAGGATCGCCGACACGGGGAACCGTGCTTGATCGATCTGGAATCTCGCAAATACCGGCAGATGAGCGTCGGGGATGAGTGGGCTGGTCCAGTCATGAGCGTTTGGCAAGGGCTTGTCTTTGCCAGGCTGAACAGCTATTAGCCGCATATTAGAGGGGTGCACGGCTAAAATAGTCAGGTGTAAACCGGCTACCTGGGCACCCAGGCGTTTAACCACAGCGATGGAATTTCGTGCTATATGAAAAATCATTCGGTCGACCCGACCGCTGTTGTTAAAACACTCATCCACAACAGAGGTCTGCTTTGGGAACTGACGAAACGTGATTTCGTGTCGCGCTATAAGGGATCCGTCTTCGGGCTCGCATGGTCCCTCTTCAACCCATTGCTAATGCTTGCAATCTACACCTTTGTTTTTAGTGTCGCTTTCAAGGCAAGATGGGGCGCAGGTAGTGAGAACCAAGTAAACTTTGCCATCGTTCTTTTCTCCGGCCTGATCGTACACGCGCTTTTCGCAGAATGCCTGATGCGGGCTCCAACCATAATCGCCGCAAACGCAAACTACGTCAAAAAAGTCGTATTCCCATTGGAAATACTGCCGCTTATGACCATGGGATCTGCGCTAGGGAATTTTGTGGTCAGTCTTATCGTTTTAATATTCTTTTGTATCATTTCCGGGACGTTCGTCCATCCCGCAGGTCTTCTTTTACCCATCATCCTGCTGCCATTGCTTCTCATGACCCTAGGCTTGAGCTGGTTTCTCGCTTCGCTTGGCGTATATCTCCGCGATTTTGCGCAGGTCATCGGCATGCTCACCACGGTTGCGCTGTTTCTAGCACCGATTTTCTACCCTATCAGCGCGCTTCCACCTGCCTATCAGTCGTTGCTGACATTAAACCCGATCACTCTTCCGGTGCTTCAAATTAGGGACGCGTTGCTGTGGGGAACGCCTCTGAACTGGGTCGCCTGGACCATTAGCCTTGTCGTAAGCCTCGCCGTGTTTTATCTAGGCTTCGCTTGGTTCCAGAAGACAAGACGGGGATTTGCCGATGTCCTCTAACGAGCCCGTTATTGATGTACGCGGCGTCGGGAAGCGCTACGACATATACGACAACCCACGCGACCGACTGAAGCAACTGGTCATGCCAAAACTGACCAGCCTTTTTGGTCGCTCGGGCCCGTCGCCTACCTACCACCGGGAGTTCTGGGCGCTACACGATATCTCGTTCCAGGTTCGCCCTGGAGAAACTTTGGGGATCATCGGGCGTAACGGTGGCGGTAAAAGCACGCTGCTGCAAATCTTGGCCGGCACGTTGGCCCCTACGGCCGGCGATCTTACGGTCAGGGGACGCGTCGCCGCCCTTCTCGAACTAGGAAGCGGCTTCAATCCCGATTTTACCGGACGCGAAAACGTTCTCCTGAACGCCCGCATCTTGGGCCTCAGCCGCGAGCAGATCGACGCAAGCTACGACGAAATCGTGGCTTTTGCCGATATCGGCGATTTTATCGACCAGCCAGTGAAAACCTATTCCAGTGGGATGTTTGTCCGCCTCGCATTTGCGGTGCAGGCTCACATCAACGCTTCCATCGTCATCATCGATGAGGCTCTGGCGGTGGGCGACGTTTTCTTTCGTCAGAAGTGCTATGCGCGCCTTGAGGAAATCCGGGCGTCCGGCGCTGCCGTCCTCCTCGTCTCACATGCAATGACTGACATCGAGCAGTTCTGTGACCGGGCGATCCTGCTCGACCATGGCAGGATGAACTTTATCGGTGGTGCTGCGGAAGCGGCAAAGCGCTATTATCAGTTGCATCAAACAGGGCAATCATTTTCAACAATACCTTTCGCTAATAATCCAGAAGGTATTCAATCCAATCTTTCGAATGCCAGCGACATAACTGTGTCAGAATCTGCACCTCTCCCTCCAGCAATTAACATTACGCAAGTAGGCAATGGCTGGGCGGAATGTTTGGGCTTTTCAGTGTACGACACCCAAGGCGAACCTTGTCATCACTTTTCACAGGGACAGGTGGCTGTTTTTGTTTCAGAATTCCGCATCTTGAAAGATATCGGCATGGCTACCTGCGGTGTCGTCCTACATAATGAACGTGGAATAACTGTTCACGGGAAGAGCTCGGTTGAACACGGAGTTGGAACAAAAAGCCGGATAAAAGCAGGAACAGTGGTGCGCTGTAAGCAAGAAATTTCGTTAAATTTGCAGTTGGGCGAGTACACGTTCGAAATTGGTTTGGGAGCAATAGAACCCGATACATTCAGCCGGATGTCGGAACTAACCCATGAAGCAATAGATGCGAGTGTGATCCATCTGTGTGTCTTGCCCAAAGCGGGATCGCTATCAATAGGCTGGGCTTCAGACCGCAAAGGTTCGGCACTCAGCCATCACGGGATTGCTGATTTGCCTGGTAGTATCGAGTTTTCTTTTCCCGACTTTAGTTAACATGGCTGTGAGACTTCTACGATTGGTAGGAAGAATGCTGAGTACAAGATTAAACTCGTTGTAGGATTAGAAACGCAAATTAAGAAGG
Source organism: Agrobacterium sp. rho-8.1 (assembly GCF_033957725.1). Classification (NCBI taxonomy): domain Bacteria; kingdom Pseudomonadati; phylum Pseudomonadota; class Alphaproteobacteria; order Hyphomicrobiales; family Rhizobiaceae; genus Agrobacterium; species Agrobacterium sp. rho-8.1. The sequence goes on along the minus strand of NZ_CP192789.1, from coordinate 1,557,569 downwards.
GAGCTTAAAGCAATGAATAACAGGAAGTGTTGGTGCGGCAGCGTAGACCACCGGGATTTTAGTGGAGAGTATGTTCGGTGCGGAGCCTGCGGCACCCTCATATCCTCTGTCGGCTTGTCGGATGACGAGTTGAAAGTTGCAGACGATGAAGCAGATTTTTACGGAAAGAAATACTGGCTAGAACACCAGAACAAGGATCTCGGATTTCCGAACATATTTCAGAGAGCAAAGCTCGATCTGACTGATCGAAATCTGCATTGGCTCAAGACTCTTCTAAAATACAAAGCTCCACCTTCTAAAGTTCTGGAACTTGGTTGTTCCCATGGGAGCTTTGTCGCGCTTCTCCGCCAAGCCGGCTACGAAGCCTCCGGAATGGAGATGAGTCCATGGGTTGTCGAGTTTGCACAGGAAACTTTCGATATTCCTATGTTAGTTGGTCCTGTAGAGAACATTGAACTCGAAGTAGGAACTTTTGATGTCGTCGCATTGATGGACGTTCTGGAACATCTGCCTGATCCGGTGGGCACTATGTCTCATGCTCTCAGGTTGCTCAAACCTCATGGCATACTTCTTATTCAGACCCCTCAAGCTAAAGATGAGATGGTCTACTCTAATTTAGTTGAGACCAATGCCGCGTTCATGGAACAGTTCAAATCTGATGAGCATCTGTATCTTTTCACCCAAAGCTCAGCGACGGCACTTTTTGAAAGGCTTGGAGCAAGCGTTATACATTTCGAACCGCCCATCTTCCATCAGTACGACATGTTCTTCGTCGTCAGCAGGCAACCAATTGAGATGATCTCGGAAGAAGACGCCGAAAAGTCGATCGAGACGCCCAAGGGCCGCTTCGTTCAGGCACTTCTCGATCAGGACAATCGGATCAAGGCCCTTGATGAGCACGTGAAAATCATAGATGCGGATCGCGCGGCTAGGCTTGATCAGATCCACGCTTTGACGAAAATGATTCACGAACTGCAAACTGCAGCAGGAAAATAAAAAACCGAGATGACCTTCAGTAATCCGACACCGAGAATTTCTATCGTGACGCCGTCTCTGAATCAGGGACGCTTCCTTCAGGAGTGCATCGATTCCGTCCGGTCCCAGAACTGGCCCAATGTCGAGCATTTCATCATAGATGGTGGTTCTAGCGACAACACACTCGAGGTCATTCGTAAAAACGAGGATTGGCTGACAGGATATGTCAGCGAACCCGATGAAGGCGCCGCCAACGCAATCAACAAGGGCCTTTCAAGATGCTCAGGTGACATTATTGCGTGGCTGAATGCGGACGATTTCTATCTGCCCAGCGCTTTTGAACACATTGTGGAAGCCTACCGCGTTTCACCTCAGGCAAGCTTCTGGTTCGGCAATGGGATCAGAACGGATGAGGGAGGTAACAAGACCGCCAACTTCATCGACGGACCAGTCCTTTACAACGAGGACGCTCTCCTGGGCGGGCTGGACTACATACTCCAGCCGTCGACATTCATGAACGCGACATCCCTACGCCGACTAGGTCGGCTAAACCAGAGTTTGCGCTGGAGCTTTGACTGGGACCTCTGGATCCGACTGGCGAAACTCTCAAAACCGCATCCAGTTGAGGCATCCCTTGCGGCGTCGCGCGAGTGGGGCGATACGTTGACGGCAACCGGTGGGTTCCGAAGGGTAGAAGAGCTTCGTCTGTTGGCAGAATGTCATACCGGGCGCCCCATGACACCAGGCGCGCTCTGCTACTGGCTAGACAATATGCATCGTGCGACGAAGTCGAGCGAGTTATTCAGCGATCAAACCCAAGGTGCGCTTCTCAACTTTTGGAACGAAGTCCAGGCCGACATGCAGCGTCTTGGCGTGAATGCCGCCGGAAGTCCTGTGCCATCTGCTCCTTCTACCGATGAGGAAAAGACGCCCGACAACGCTAAAGTTACAATCAAGCAAAGGATTGTTATCGGGGTCGATCTATATCCTCTCATTGCTGGTGTTTCTGGCGGAATCGTACCATGGGTTCATGGCGTGCTTCGCGAGATGGTTCGTCTTTTTCCCAACGACAAGATCGTCTTCTTTCATCGGCCAGGATTGCCTCCTTTGGCAATCAAGGGTGCAAATGTTGATTATATCCGCCTAGATGAGCATCCAGCGCTATTCTATGCGGAGATGTCGGAGCAATGCGCGAACCTGGGTGTCGATGCAATCCTACGGACATATCCGCAGGAGGCTCATCCTGAATTCCCGCTTCAACGGCAGGTCTTCGTGATCCCAGACATTCAGCACGAATATTTCCCAGATTTTTTCCCGAAGGATGTACTGGCTAGTCGTCGTCGTGCGTTTGCTGACGCTTTGTCCCGGGGTGGCGCCATCGCAACGATGACGGATCACTCCCGCCATACGATGGTCAGCAACGCCTGGACCATGACAGATGACGTGTTCCTTATGCCTGCGGCCCTTCCCGAGGAACTCCAGGAAACACCGACCGAAGACGATTTACCGTCAGAAGCCAAAGCCTTCGAACGCTTCTTCTACATGCCGGCGAACCTATGGCCACACAAGAACCACGGGCGCCTTTTCGAGGCGTTCAAACTTGCGTTGCCCGACCTGCCGCCGAAGACAGGCCTTGTCCTAACTGGTAATCCTGACGGTCTTCAGGAGAGTCTGAAGGGGTTCGAAGACCTTCCAATCGTCCATCTGGGTTTTCTACCCCACAGACAGGTGGCAGCACTTTTTGCCAAAGCGACAGCGCTGGTCTACTTCTCTCTCTTCGAAGGCTTTGGCATGCCGCTGCTGGAGGCTTTCCATCACGGAACACCCGTTCTTTGCAGCAATACCACATCACTGCCTGAAGTCGGAGGCGATGCAGTCCTTGCGTGTGATCCCACAGACATCGCAGCAATGGCAAACCTGATGCGACGTATCACGACGGAGGAAGGCTTGAGGGCCAGCCTCTCTGACAAAGCGAAGCTCCGCGTCGCAGCCTATGACTGGGTCAAACCGGCTCAGTCGCTGCGGGGCGCCTTGCTGCGTGTTTCAAAGAACCCTATTGAATACGCTCGGAAAGAGCCGCTAGTCAGCATCGTAATGCCGACGAGAAATCATGGCCATTTCATCCGCGAGTCGATCGATAGCGTGCTGAACCAAAGCTACAAAAATGTCGAGCTCCTGGTCATGGATGGCGCCTCGACGGATGATACCGTGGAAGTCCTCAGGAGCTACGGCGGCCGGATAAAATGGGTGTCGGAACGAGACAAAGGACAGGCCGATGCCATCAATAAAGGCATGGAGCGCGTGGATGGAGAAATTCTTGCCTACTTAAATTCCGACGACATCCTGTTGCCCGGTGCTTTGGAAGCTGCGGTGCAATTCTTCAATGAACACCCGGAATGCGACATGGTGTATGGCAATGCCGACTATATCGACGCCCAAGGTGCGGTCATCGGCATATATAACAGTGCCCCCTATTCTTTCGAGCGCTTGATGCATGACTGCTGCGTGTGCCAGCCCGCATCGTTTTGGCGTAAACGGATTGTCGACAGGATAGGCCCCTTTGATGTCTCGATGCAGACAGCCATGGATTACGAATACTGGCTTCGCATGGCCACATCCGGCGCAATTATTCTTCACTCCGATCACAAATTCGCGCAGTCTCGCCTCCACGAAGACGCCAAGACGCTGGCGATGCGCGGGGTCATCTACCGGGAAGTGTTCGAGATATGTGCTAGACACGGTGGATATGTCAGCCTCAGCTATTATTTCGGTTTTTGGGCTTACCGGTTATATGAAACATGGCCTGGGGGTAGCCGACTGCGACGTACGCTGCCCAATATTCATAGAATTCCCGCAACGTTGGGTTTCCTAGGTCAGGCAGGATCAATCGGAAGAGACAGGGCAAGGTTGAAATACGTTGCGCGGGGGATGTTTCGCGTCGTAGATCGGCGATTGCCTTGGGCAGGTAGTTTGATACGCAAGATTTGGTTTCGCTCAGCGAGCCTGCGCCGACATTTTCGATGAGTAAGGTCAGCAAAATCATCATGCGAGAGGGCCTATGAAACGAGCGCTGATCACCGGCATAACGGGACAAGACGGCTCCTACCTTGCAGAACTCCTTCTTGATAAGGGTTATGAAGTCTTTGGGTTGGCGCGGGCTGCGAGTTGGTCTCAACCGAATTGCGCAAGCCATTTGGCTGGCCGAGTAAACATTCTTTTCGGGGACCTGATCCAGGATATTGAACTGGCCAGTGTTCTCAACGAAGCGAAGCCAGACGAGATCTATAATCTTGCCTCGCAGTCTCGCCCGGGTGAATCCTGGGCCCGGGCGCCTGAGACATTGGAGGTAAATGGCCTTGCGGCCATAAAGCTGTTTGAGGCGGTGCGCAATCATCGGCCGGATACTCGTGTCTACCACGCGTCTTCATCGGAGATGTTTGGCCAATCACGTTCGACAAGACAGGATGAGGAGACATCTTTTCATCCCGTTAATCCCTATGCCGCCGCCAAAGTATATGCACACCACATGGCTGCGATTTACAGAGACAGCTATAGTCTATACATCACAAGCGGCATCCTCTTCAATCACGAGAGCGAGCGACGGGCACTGCATTTTTTGACGCAGAAAGTCGCCTATGGTGCAGCCTGTGCGGCACTCGGAATAGTCGACTCACCCGACATGAACGAGAGGGGGCGACCCATCGTTGAGGGCGGGCGGCTCGCCCTTGGCAACTTAGACACCGCCAGAGATTGGGGATATGCGCCGGACTTCGTTCACGCCATGTGGATGATCCTACAGCAGCAAGAGCCGACAGATTTCGTCATTGGCACTGGAAAGCTGCACACGCTGACGGAATTATGTGAAATTGCCTATCAAACGGTTGGATGCGATTGGAAAAAATGTGTATTCAGCGATCCTGCCTTGGTACGGCCGCTGGAGCCAGGCCAAATTTTGGCGAACCCCGCCAAGGCGAAAGAATTACTCGGATGGTCACCGACGGTGAGCTTCAAAGAAATGGTTAGGCGGATGGTTCAAGCCCAACTGACCCGTTTAGAAAAACTATTATAGCTGCGAGGGAACGTGAAAAAAGCTCTTATTACCGGTGTGACCGGCCAGGATGGCTCATATTTGGCAGAGCTTCTGCTTGCGAAAGGATATGAGGTACATGGCATCAAGCGCCGCACATCGCTGTTTAACACCGACCGTATCGATCATCTCTACGTGGATCCGCATGATGGCGAGCGCAAGTTCATTCTTCACCACGGGGATCTGACAGATTCGTCCAGCCTGATTCGTATCATTCAGCAAGTTCAACCAGACGAAATCTACAATCTGGCTGCCCAATCGCATGTTGCCGTTTCATTCGAAGAGCCTGAATACACGGCGAACTCAGATGGCATAGGCGCGCTTCGCATTCTTGAGGCAATCCGTATCCTCGGGCTGGAGAAGAAGTCGAAGTTCTACCAAGCGAGCACCTCCGAGCTTTACGGCCTCGTTCAGGAGACCCCGCAGCGCGAGACGACGCCTTTTTATCCGCGCTCTCCCTATGCTGTAGCCAAGCTCTACGCCTACTGGATCACCGTCAACTACCGAGAAGCGTATGGCATATATGCATGCAACGGTATTCTCTTCAACCACGAGAGCCCGGTGCGCGGCGAGACGTTCGTGACCCGCAAGATCACCCGGGCGCTGGCGCGCATCAAGCTCGGCCTGCAGGATTGCCTCTACCTTGGCAATATGGATTCCCTACGTGACTGGGGTCACGCCAAGGATTACGTTGAGATGCAGTGGATGATGCTGCAACAGGAAGTGCCAGAAGATTTCGTGATTGCAACCGGCGTGCAATACAGCGTGCGTGATTTCGTCAACACTGCGGCCGGCGAAATCGACATGAAGATCGACTGGCGCGGGACCGGCGTAGATGAGAAGGGGTACGACGCAAATGGCCGCTGCATCGTTTCGGTGGACCCGCGCTATTTCCGCCCGGCCGAAGTCGAGACCCTCTTGGGCGACGCCAGCAAGGCGCGCGAGAAGCTTGGCTGGACGCCAAAAATCACCTTCAATGAACTCGTGTCTGAAATGATGCGTGAAGACCTGAAGTCGGCTCAACGAGATGAAGTCGTCAAAAAGCACGGCTACAACACATTCAACTACAACGAGTAAGCCATGCGCAAGGACGCCAAGATCTACATTGCCGGTCATCGTGGGATGGTAGGTTCGGCTATTGTCCGGCAGCTCGATGCTGCCGGCTATGACAATCTGGTGACTCGCACCAGTAGCGAACTCGATTTGACTCAACAACAGCAGGTCAACGAGTTCCTGATTCAAGAGAAGCCGGACTACATCTTCATGGCAGCCGCGAAAGTGGGTGGTATCTATGCCAACAACACGTATCGCGCGGATTTCATCTACCAAAATTTGATGATTGAAGCCAATGTGGTGCATGGTGCTTGGCAGGCTGGTGTCAAGCGCATGTTGTTCCTCGGCTCCAGTTGTATCTACCCCCGCGATTGCCCACAGCCGATCCGCGAGGACTATTTGTTGACGGGCACCCTGGAACAGACCAACGAGCCCTATGCGATCGCGAAGATTGCCGGTGTGAAACTTTGTGAGAGCTTTAACCGCCAGTATGGGACGCAGTATGTCTCGGCGATGCCGACCAACCTGTATGGGCCGAACGACAACTACGACCTCGCCAACAGCCACGTCCTCCCTGCGCTGATCCGCAAAGCCCACGAGGCCAAACTTCGCAACGATAGTACCTATACGGTATGGGGCTCCGGTCGACCGATGCGCGAGTTTCTCTATGTGGACGACATGGCGAACGGCTGTCTGTTCCTGATGGAGCAGAATGCGATCACAGATGGGCTTTTCAACGTCGGGACAGGAACGGACGTCACCATCCGTGAGCTTGCGGAAACGGTCATGGACGTCGTCGGCTTCGGAGGAGAGATCGTCTTTGACGCCTCCAAACCTGATGGCACGCCACGCAAGCTGCTTGATGTGGGCCGCTTGCAGCAACTGGGCTGGAAGGCAAAGATCGGCCTGCGCGAAGGTATCGCTCTAGCCTATGCTGACTTCCTGTCAAAACATGCCGGAGGCTGATCTGGCAGATCCGGTTGTTACCGTCGTAGTCCCATCCTTCAATCAGGGGCGCTTCCTTGATCAGGCTCTTACATCCGTTTTCGAGCAAGATATCCCGGTCGAGGTATTCGTTCTGGACGGCGGCTCTAGTGACAATTCGCTTGATGTAATCGAGCGCTGGCGGGATCGCCTCGCCGGCTATCGGAGCCAGAAGGACGACGGACAGGCCGCTGCGATTAACGAGGGGATCGCTAAGGGTCGAGCAAGATATGTCTGCTGGCTAAACAGTGACGATTGGTTTCTACCTGGCGCCTTGAGGCGTCTGATTAAGGCCGCCGAGACCTACCCGGACGCGCCCATGGTCTATGGCCGCTGCTGGAACCACCACGAAAACACAGGCGTCCGCCGACCCGTTTGGGTTGAGCCTTTTACGGAGCACAGACTCGCCTTGCGCTGCATCATTTCCCAGCCGGCGACGCTAGTCCGCCGAGTCGCATGGGAAAGCGTCGGTGGCGTGGATCCCACCCTCCAAATGACCATGGACTACGACCTCTGGTGGCGCCTCTACAAGACGATAGGCGCTCCGCGATTTATCGATGATTTCGTTGCAGTCAATCGTGATCATGATGACACGAAGACAAAGACCCAGCGCCGCCTACACTACCGCGAAGCGATAGACCTAGTGCGCCGCCACAACGGAAGTGTGCCGATCAAATGGTGGATCGCACAACCTTATGCGGTTTGGTGGAAGTCGTTGAGGCTATGACTCTGCTTTTGAAATGCTCCCGTCGGTAGACAAGCCAGGTTTAATACAGAAAAAGCTTGGAACGCCACCCAAATCAATATAATGGCCGTGGAGACGACGGAAGCCAAGAATTTAAGGATTCCGACACCGCCCGAAAAGGTCTACAAATGCCGCTGAGAACACGCTTTTATTTTGGATTTGTGGCAACAATAATAATCTGTCTTTTCTATTTAAATATCAGCTATAGTATTGGCCATCTAAGCCACGATATGACTTGGGATGATATATCTTATGCTTTGAGCGCTGTAGAACGCTTGGATACACTTATCAGATCTGGCCTATACGATTTTCTAATGAGTTGGACCAATCCTTATCCGCACAGCGTATATTCAGAGTTAGCAGCTATGGTTTCCTTACTTCTGTTTGGAATAAACGATTTTGGTTTTTATGTATTTAATTTTTCAATTATATTAGCAATATTCATATTTTTGCATTACAACTTTAGAAATAGTGACAACTTAACATTCTCATTGATTTTTATTTTTATAATGTTCTCCACAATCTCTTACTCGATAGTCGATAATTTTCGTCCCGACTTTGTTCTCGGTTTAGCCACAACAGGTTTGGTTTGGTGGACACTGAAGGGCATTTTTTTTGGACGCGAGCGAGACTTCCTCTGGGGGGGCTTAGCTCTAGCCCTTGCTCTTTTGATAAAACCTACATTCTTCGCTCACACCATAGCAGTCGCCACAGGCCTCTTAATTCTCGCAATAATTTCAAAAATAATTCAGAAAAAAGGACATACTGAACCGGAAAAAAACCCTCTCCTCGCAGTGAAGTATATTTCCATTGGGATAATAATCGCTAGCCCATATTATGTTTTGGCTGGTCGCGAAGTTTTTGAGTATTTTTGGACAAATACTCAGGGAGAAAACTCCGCCATTTGGTCATTTTCAGACGGGACATCAATGACGGAAGTTATTTCGTCATATGTATTTGGCGGATATTTGAATAATGGCGGCATGCAGGTACCGGCCGCTGGTTTAATAAGTCTTATGCTTCTGCCAGTGCTTTACTATTATAAAAAATACCGCGAACTTATAATAGTATCCTTGCTTTTGATCGTAGCGCTAAGTTCGTTCGGCGTAATGGTATTTGGGAGACATAAAAGCCAGTTTTTCTTCGCTACATTCCATATGCTCATTATGTTATCATCGATATACGCCATTGCCTCTGTCAGTGAGAAAACATCTCGGATCGGTAGATTCGGGCTCTTATCTACTTTTGCTTTCATAATTTTCTTTACCACCGCCCAAAACCATAGGTACCTTTTTATTGATACGGGACAGGACAGCCTGAAAACGGTTAGCGAGAACAAAGTAATTGTTGACCAGATTATTCGAACGCTTGCACAGGCCGGTCGTGCATCCGACATTCATAAGAAGCCAGCGAGCGTTTTCGTCCCAGTCGCCGGCCCGGTCAGCCTCCCGACAATCAAATGGGAGGCGCGTAAGGCTGGATTCTTCATCAATGGAAGAGATGTCTACTTGTCCAATGATATTTCCGAATATTTGGATTTGGCACGACAAGCTGACTTTGTTGTCCTACCCTATAGAATAGAAGCCGAATACAATAAAAACTTTCCTAGCGGCCAAATCCAAGCCAGTCTGGCGCAAATTCTTATGCAAGACACAGAGTTTCGTCCCCTAGCGCCTCCCACCCCTGGTAGTCGCTATATCGTCCTAGAAAGAACTTACGAAAAACAAGACTCTGTGTTCAATATCAATTTCCCTGGTACAATGCACGGTTTTGCTCAAGAGGAAGGGCCGTACCCACAGTGGCAGTTACCTCGAGTAGCTTGGATGTCGACGCGGAAGGCGCAGGTGTGCCTCTATAAGTCCGGCAACTATCTGTTAGAGATGGAGGCCAAGAGCCCCCTAGAGGCAAATGTGTTGCTTTCTACATCAACGGGTATCCGACTTATGGAAACGAAGTTCCGTCCTGACCAATTTCAAACCGTTTCGATTCGTCACGATATTTCACCTGAGGATCCGTGCATTGTCATAGAGTATGATGCGAGTGTTCCTCCATCAGGAGAACAAAACTACCTTCTTTTTTCACATCTCAAAATAACCAAGACCAGGGAGTGATACCGTTGGAACAGAGTGAATTTGATCGCTTCGCGGACGAGTACCGCAAACTACACGCCGGTGTGATAACAGCCTCGGGAGAGACACCTGAATTTTTCGCAGAATATAAAATTGCGGACCTTGTTGACCATGCACAGAGACGCTCAGTGTCGGTAAACCGCGTCCTTGACTTTGGCTGCGGGGTTGGTACATCAAGTCCATATTTTTTACACTATTTCCCTGGCGCAGAGATTGTCGGTGCTGACGTTTCAACAAAAAGTTTGGAAATCGCACGTTCTCTATATGGCGAAAATGTGAGATACTCCCTCCTGGACAAAGTTATTGACTTTCCGGACAACACTTTCGACCTCGCGTTCGCAGCATGTGTTTTCCATCATATACCATGGGAAGAGCATAGCCACTGGTTGAGTGAAATTTTTCGAATACTGAGGCCGGGTGGTATCGTTGCAATATTTGAACACAACCCTTGGAACCCCTTAACCGTGAGGGCTGTAAATAATTGTGAGTTCGATGAGAACGCCCGATTAATGACTCCTTATCACCTTCGTAAAATTTTCAAGAACGTTTGCTTCAGCGCAATAAAGCATAACTATAGAATCTTTTTTCCACGCGGATTTGCATCTTTTCGTTCCGCGGAGAAATATATGGAATGGTTACCGTTAGGAGCTCAATATTCCGTTGTAGCTCAAAAGGTTTAGTCAGTTGCGTAAAGAATTATTTCGTTATTTATCGGTCGGGTTGCTAAATACTTCAGTTGGCCTCTCGTTGATATATTTCTTCATGTATCTTGGCGTGGGAGACATTTTAGCCAATTTCATTGGGTATTCTGTGGGTTTTATAATAAGTTATATAGCAAACAGTATATGGACGTTTAGTGAAAGACCTTCCAGAAAGACTGGCCTAAGGTATTTTGGGGTAGTGGTTATTTCCTATGGAGTAAACATTAGCGTGATGACATTTTCTCGCGACGCAATCTCAGTAAACAGTTATATAGCCCAGTTAATTGGTGTTGTTGCATATACAATTTGTGGATACTTAGGTGCTCGCTTTTACGTCTTTAACAAGTCGTAATGAAGAAAGGACTATTATAAGTTGACCCGGCCGACAGTTAACCGCTATTTTTTCTGATTGATGAGCCACATATTTCTTTTATCACATACTGCGGCCGGGAGTTGATTGTGAGAAGCACTCGGCCCAGATATTCGCCAATGACGCCGAGGGCAAGCAACTGCACACCGCCAATCACAAGAACCGCAACAATCAAGGACGCCCAGCCAACAGGCATCACGTCGATCGTCAACTTCTGCACGATGAGTAAAAACGCACAGAGAAAACCGAAGCCGGAGACAATGATCCCTAGCAAAGAAGTCAGCCTTAAGGGCACAAGTGAGAAGCTGGTTGCCATTTTCAGCCACAAAGAAATAGACTTCTTCAGGCCATATCGGCTATCGCCTGCGAACCTTTGAAAATGATTGACCTCGACCGAGGCGATATTCCTAGTGAACGTCAAAATCAGGCCATCGACATACACGTAAGGCCCCGAATAGCTTAGAATATCTTTGCAAATTACCGAGCTAAAAGCGCGAAATGGCGAAAGATACAAATCCATAGGCTTTTTCATAAGATAGGCCGCGATCGTGTTGTTGAACTTGCTTCCAATAACTTTCCAGGCAGCATGGCTACGGTTCGTAAATCGACCATAAACTACGTCATACCCTTCATCCACTTTCTCAACCAGCCTCGGTATATCGTCTGGCGAGTGCTGGAGATCATCGTCCATCGTGACCACGACTGCTCCGGATGCACGCGTGAAACCGGCCATCAGAGCGTTATGCTGACCAGCATTCATTCGAAGCAAGACACCTGAGACTTTTGAACGGGTCGCTGCCAGTTGCTTGATTACCTCCCAGGTACCATCAGGGGAGTGATCGCAGACCAAAATGATCTCGTAGCTACCCAACACATTCGGCGCATCGCTCAACACCACTTCTAATTGCCGCACCAGCTCAGGAAGAGTGAGCTCGCTGCCATAGGCAGGGATAACAACTGAAAGTTTCAGGGCGGATTCACCTTCCATAATATTTCCTTACCGTCCTCTCGATATAGTCTTCGTCAAACGAAATGTTTAGGTCAGACGCCGCACGCTTAACATCGGGAACGTCAATGTCATACCCACTTCCTGCATCGATCAACGAGTACACCGCCTTTTTGCCTAAAACCTTCTCGAATACCTCGACTATATTCAGTATCGAAACAGAAAACGGACTGGCGATGTTATAAACGCCCTCTTTTGGGTCACCCTTGCGGATCATGTGCGTAACGATAGCAGCAATATCATCGACATCGATCAAGTTACGGCGTGCATTTTTCCATACATTGAAACGCTCACCATTCTCAATTTTTTGGCACAAAAAATTCGTGAGAAGGTTAGAGTTAGACGACGTGCCCACCACCTGAGGTAAGCGAAATATGGCATTGCCTGTGTAACTTCCAACCAAAGCTTCCATCTCGAGCTTGTGGCGAACGTATTGCGTATTCGCCATTTCTGGATCAAAAACGCTGCAGCTACCAAAGTATAGAAGCTGCCCTGCTGCTTCAAGGTAACCTCTCAGCATCTTCTCTTCTCTGAGAAACTCCTCTCCTCGCGTCTCACCCGAATTTGAAACACCGGCGGCGAACACAATCACGTCTTGATCAGAGTCGAAGTATGGAACGAACGCCGAGGCGACAAGCCCGCGCCCGATAATCATAAGAAATCCTGCATCAATTACTCGCCCGCAACCTGTCGTGCTATTTCACCAAGGTATTGACCATAGCTGTTCTTGCGCAAAGCATGAGCACGGGCCGCCAGAGCATCGACACTCATCCAACCATTTCTGAGCGAGATTTCTTCCAAACAGGCAATCTTATACCCTTGCCGCTTTTCAATGATTTCTACAAACTGAGACGCTTCTAGAAGGCTTTCAAATGTACCCGTGTCCAGCCATGCAAAGCCTCGACCGAGCACCTGAACGTTGAGAGAGCCGTTCGTCATGTAATGTTGATTGACGCTCGTAATCTCCAACTCACCGCGTGGAGAAGGCTTTACTGACTTTGCAATTTCCACGACGTCATTGTCGTAGAAGTAAAGTCCGGTCACAGCATAGTGACTTTTTGGATTTACCGGTTTTTCTTCAATTGAGATTGCACGCATGTCGGCGTCGAACTCGACCACTCCAAAACGCTCAGGATCTTTGACAGGATAACCAAAGACGGTCGCACCACGCGTGACTGCAGCGGCACTTTGCAAAAGGGGACTAAAGCCCTGACCATAAAAAATGTTATCACCGAGTGCGAGGCAAACGTCGTTACCGCCGATGAAGGACTCGCCTATGAGAAATGCCTGCGCTAGTCCGTCCGGGCTTGGTTGCACAGCGTAATTTAAATTTATGCCAAACTGGCTACCGTCCTTCAACAATCGCTGGAATGCGGGTTGGTCATCAGGCGTTGTGATGATCAGGATATCCCGAATGCCCGCCAACATCAAAACCGACAAAGGATAGTAAATCATCGGCTTGTCGTAGACTGGAAGCAACTGCTTCGAAATCCCCTCGGTAATGGGGTATAGCCTCGTTCCAGAGCCTCCAGCGAGAATAATTCCCTTACGCGTCACTCACTCACCCCGTCATCGTATTGCTTTTCGACCCAAGAGAGGTAAGCCCCACTGGTCACATTCTCGACCCAAACCTGATTATCCAAGAACCATCTGACAGTTTTGCGTAGTCCGGTCTCGAACGTTTCCGCTGGCCGCCAGCCCAGCTCACTTTCTATCTTGCCTGCATCAATTGCATAGCGCCGGTCATGACCTGGACGATCCTTGACGAAAATAATTTGTTCGGCGTAAGATAATCCATCATCACGCGGCCTTAGCTCATCCAACACTTCGCATAATGTTTTGACCACAGCGAGGTTTGCCTTCTCATTCCAGCCGCCAATATTGTAGGTGTTGCCGACCACGCCTCCCTCAACAACTCGCCGGATGGCTGAGCAATGGTCCTCTACGTATAACCAGTCCCTGATCTGCTGACCATCACCATAAATCGGCAAGGGTTTGCCCGCCAACGCATTGTGAATGCACAGCGGAATAAGCTTCTCCGGGAAGTGATAGGGTCCATAGTTGTTGGAGCAGTTTGTCGTCAGTACGGGCAGCCCGTAGGTGTGATGATATGCCCTGACGAGGTGGTCTGAAGCGGCCTTGCTCGCGGAGTATGGACTATTGGGTTCGTAGCGGCTCATCTCATGAAACGGAGGAGCTTCTCGATCCAATGAACCATACACCTCATCAGTCGATACATGAAGAAACCGAAAAGAGCTTTTTTGCGGCTCTAGCAAAGCGCCCCAATACGCACGGATCGCTTCCAGTAACCGAAAGGTGCCAACCACGTTCGTATCAATGAAATCCTCGGGTCCATGAATGGACCGATCCACGTGGGATTCAGCAGCGAAGTTAAAGATCGCTCTTGGGTTATGTTCAGAAAGTAACTGAGAAACTTGCGCGTTATCTGCGATATCCACCCTGGCAAAAATATGCCTGGGGTCGCCTTTCAAGGAAACTAGATTCTCAAGGTTCCCCGCGTAGGTAAGTTTATCGATATTTATGACTGTCTCATCGCAATTCCGCAGCCACTCCAGCACGAAATTGCTGCCAATGAAACCCGCCCCGCCAGTCACGACTATTGTCATCGGCTACTCTTCCCGCAGAATAATTTGAAGAAAAGCAAGCCAAACTCGCCTCATATTTACTTAAGATCGCTCTTACACGAGCGCGATATTACCGTCAATCTAATCGGTCCATCAGATCTCAATACAACCGTTGGACACTCCGCGATTGACTACGACAGAAGAGATATCCGGACCCGCAACTGATCAGCGCTGAATACAGGTATGCGGACACTCCTTGTTTTAATGTCCAATGGAAAGTGCGTAGTTAGGAATTTTTTCCATGGATGGAAACCCGGGCGGTCTGATTTTCAAAAAATCCGGTTACTCTCCTTTTCCAGGGTCTTTCTTATGTCTTTGTTATTTGGCCGCAGCGTCACCCCTTCCTCCACTGAATGCAGTGGCGACGATGAGCCTCAAGTCTCGAGAAAAACTTGTACTGTTGATATAAGATGCATCGATTGCAGCTAACAGCTCTGGAGTCGACATGTCCACTCCTTGCACCTGAGCGAGCCCCGTCACACCTGGCCTCACCGAAAAGATGTTACGTTCTCTGCGTGCAGCAATAACTTCAGACTGGTTCGGAAGACACGGCCTCGGCCCCACGAGGCTCATGTCGCCTTTCAGGACGTTGATCAGTTGTGGCAATTCGTCCAGTTTTACGGAGCGTATTTTTTTGCCGAGTGGTGTTATCCAGGATTGTTGCGCATTATGAGAGCCGACATTCGGGGTTCCCGCTGCCATCGTGCGGAATTTTATGCATGTGAAGATGCGCTCATGGCGCCCGACGCGCTGCTGCAGAAACAATGCACCGCCGGGAGAATCGCGGCGAATGAGAATGACGAGAACGAGAAACAGCGGCGAAAAGACGATCAGCCCCCCTGCCGAGGCGATGATATCGAAGACTCGTTTTGTGACACTGTTCACGCGATCGGCCAATTCGCCCGCCTTTGGTATGGAAACACTCTAATACTTCAGTCGATCTAGCACATCACACCGACCGCCGTAGCCCCTCATCGGTTGAAAATGGTGGCTTCCAACCAAGACTGTTTTCGGTTTCAGCGATGTCGGCCTCCAGGCTATCAATGAGCCGTGCTACCATATCTGCCTTGCCTGCTACACGCCCGATGGTCTGCAATAACGAAGCAGGTACCGGCACCAATACTGCACGGCGTCCGCTTGCCGCAGCGATTTTGCGGATGAAATCTGCGGTGGACAGTGCCGCGCCATCTGCTGCCATCAGAATGTGCCCGCGCGCTGACGGACTCATCGCTGCCGTGATAATCAGGTCGGCCAAATTGTCTACGTGGATAACGGACCGGCGATTGTGCACGGATCGTAACGGAAGCGGAAGGCCGCTTTTGACGAGCTTAACCAGCGCGTTGAAGCTTCCCTTGGCACCGCGACCATAAACCAGAGGGGGGCGAATGATGACAAGCTCCATGCCGGAGGCATCAGCGATTGCTTTGAGGCGGTTTTCCGCGTCCCGTTTCGATATGCCGTAATCGGTTTCAGGCGCTGGAACATCATGCGCGGTGAAGGGACGTCTCAGCTCAGAGCGTTCGCCGTTCACCTTGATCGTGCTGACGAAGACAAATCGCCTCACACCGCAAGCCACCGATTGCTGGGCGAGCCGGGCTGTGCCGTCAACATTGACTGAGCGCATTTTTTCGTCAGAACCCTGATCACCGGCCATGATGTCCTGATTGTGAGCCGCCAGGTGGATGACCGTATCAACGCCTGAAAGTGCGGCCTGCCAATCCGTAGACGAGTCTATATCTCCAACCCCGATAAAATCCTCACGGGCCGATCGGGACGCAGCACGAAATGGAAGGTCACGTTGACGAAGTGTATTTACCACAGATGTCCCGACAAAACCTGTCGCGCCGGTCACGAGAAACATCGTGATCTCCTCAGGGTTCGATTATTTGAAGGGCTGGGTGACGCAGTCAACTCTTTGTCCGTCCCGGACAAAGACGTGATCAACAATGCGGTCCAGAGGTTTGTAGTCCTCGACAAGTTCGGACAGGCACAGCTTTATCGCCGCCGCATCACCACCTGCAGCGATGGTGAGGAGGGTCTCGAGCCTCGGCTCGAACTCGCTCCAGGCAATGAATTTTTCGCGGGCGCGCATGACTTTCGGATGCTCCGTGGGTTCCGGATTGTCGCCAATGAGCATCTCTTCGAACAGCTTTTCGCCAGGACGCAAACCGGTCATGGTGATGCTGATGTCACCCCCCGGATACCGCTCATCCTGAATGGTGTGGCCAGACAGTTCCACCATGCGGCGCGCCAGATCAATGATCTTGATCGGCTCGCCCATATCCAGCACGAAAACGTCTCCGCCCTTGCCCATGGCACCTGCCTGGACAACCAGCTGCGTTGCTTCGGAAATGGTCATGAAGAAACGCGTGATCTCGGGGTGCGTGAGAGTAATCGGGCCACCCTCCCGGATCTGTTGTCTGAACAGCGGAACGACGGAGCCGGACGACCCTAAAACATTGCCGAAACGAACCATCGACAGAACCGTTTTTGAACCGTCAGCCGCCAAAGCCTGGAGACACATCTCAGCCAGCCGTTTGGTCGCACCCATGACATTCGTTGGCCGCACCGCCTTGTCCGTACTGACCAGGATGACGTTCTCGGCGCCGGCATCAATGGCGGCTTTTGCTACGACCAGCGTGCCGAACACGTTCGTTTTGACGCCTTCGACCGGGTTTTGCTCAACCAGCGGGACATGCTTGTAGGCGGCAGCATGATAGACTGTCGCAGGTTGCCACGTCTGCATAATCTTCGAGATACGCGTCTCATCACAGACATCGGCCAGAAGAGGAATAATTTGCGGATTGGCCTCCCCGTCCTTCACCAATTCGGCCTCGAGGGCGTAAAGACCAAACTCGCTCTGATCGAGAAGGATCAACATCGACGGATTGGATTTGATGAGGCCGCGACACAGCTCGCTACCGATGGAGCCTGCCGCTCCCGTCACCAGCACCACTTTGCCTTTGACATTTCTTTCCAGCAAATCCGGGTTTGGCAAGACCGGTTCGCGCCCCAACAGGTCCTCGACATCAAGCTCCTGCATATCTGCAGTCTGTGCTTTGCCGATGGCAAGCGCACCGAGATCGGGAACGGTGCGAACGGCGACGCGGGCACCGCGCAGTTCTTCGATGATGTCGTTGCGACGCGTCCGATCGATTTTAGGCAGAGCGAGCAAGACCGTGCGGATATTCAATCGCGCACAGATGTCGACGATCTGCTCCGGCTTGAAAACCTTGACACCACCGATCAGGCTGCCCTGAAGGTTACGGTCGTCATCGAGATAGCCACACAGATGGAACTCGACACTGCGACTGAGGACGCTTGCGAACTGCCGACCTTCTATGCCGGCACCATAGATCAAGACGTTGCGCCGAGTGCTCTGCCGAAGGATACGATTATAGGCCTCGTAGAGGAAATACCGCGTGGTAAAGCGCGAAAGCCCGATCGCGATCAGCAGCAACAGGGGCTGCAAGATGCCGACGGTGCGCGGTATTCCCGGAAAGCTGACTGCGGTGAAGATGGCCATGAACGCCAGACCATAAATCGTCACGGCCTTTATCACCGCGATGAAAGCGGCCCATCCCATAAAACGGAATATGGCGCGGTAGAGGCCCATCGTGATAAAAATGGGCAGCGCAATCGCGAGCGACACGGGTATCGTCAGCAGCTGAATTCCTTCGAGCGCAACCCAGTCGTTGAGGCGAAAGCAGAAGGCAAGCCAAATCGTCAGCACACAAAAGGATGCATCGACGATAACGGCCAGAGCGCGCTTGGTTGAGCGCGGCAAATTCAGTATCTGTTGGACGTATTTGTCTTCGATCACGCCAGTGTCTGCTTTCTGAGGTCAACACGGTCAGCGGCCGAAGCGGCGGCGCAGTCTTGCAACGCCTCGTCAGCTGTTTGAGGGGTCGATGTCATCCGAATCGTGCATGCGAAACACACGGCGCTGAAAAGCAGCGCGTAGGATTCCCCCATAGCCAAACGATTGTTGGAATTGCTGAGGATCGTGAAGGCGAAATAGACAGCGCAAACGAGATAACAGGAAAACGCGCATTTGCTGATGACGCCCGACCGTGATGCCCGGAAAACACGGTATAGGCTTGCCACGAATATTAATCCGTAAATTGCCAGTCCTGCAAACCCGTGCCGGATGAGTATTTCAAGATATCCATTGTGCATCAGCGTATAGGGTATACTCGCGTAACGCGTCGTGTGCCAGATAGTGAGCCAGTGGTTGCCACTTCCAAAAAACGGTGCGACGGCAATCACTTCCGAGGCGTTCGACCAGAGTTGAAGGCGCTCGTCGAAGGTAACCGGCGTCGAAGGCGACTCAATCGCCTCCTTAAAAATACTTGAGAACGACCGGCCGCTATCAAGCTCTGCAGCGACTGTGGCAACGGACTCGACTGTAGGACCGGCAACCTCCGCAATATTTTCACGGACACTGTAAACGCTTACGCCCAGAAGGAGAACGCCAGCGACCATGGTGACGATGACTTCTTTTTTTCGCAAAAACATGAGGGTCGTTGGCACCAACATGAGAACGACCGGTATCAGAGCAAGCCATACGCCTTTGGATTTCGATCCCCAGATATTGAAAAGCGCCAGCGCGATAACAGCGGTTCCGACAACCGTCGCAAACGATCTCACAGCCTTGGAGCTACCCACTTCGTACTGATGCGACATCCAGTAGAAAGCACCGATCACAAGAAATCCACAACCAACGGCACCATGGATCGGGTTGTGGTGAAAAAGCGGAAAAATACGCTCGCCCGTCAAGGCATCGGTAAATTTGGTCGATATCAACAGCAATACGAGTGCGAGAGAAAAGAAAATCGCGAGAATACCCCTCACCATTTTCCAGCTTCCGGCGAATGCGACACCTAAAATGGGGAAAAGAAGGGGGAAGGCATACAGCCATTCCGACGCGCCTTTTTCACCCGTGACGATCAGCAACAGAAGAAACCGCGACAAGGCAGCGATGCCAGCGACAATGCACAAGATTGCAAGCCAATCGCGCAACAGGAGATTTTTGGGCCCGGGAACGAAAAAAGCGAAGGCGATGATGAGGCAGAGCGCCGCATATCTGTATGCATCGCTCTCGATCAAGGTGACCGACATCATCACCAGCCAGAGAGCGCTTACCAAAGCGGTCACGACAAGATATCTCGGTGAAGTGGAGGCAATCATCACGATAGTGCGTACCGGATCCGACGCAGGTACTCGATCGCTCTGATGAGATGGGTCGACATCTTACGAAGTCCTCGTATTTTCACCGCACGATACTGATCGCGATTGGCAATTTGACTATCGATGGAATGTGTCGATAATTTCACAATATTGCTTTTGACGGTATACACTTCGACGCCGGTTTTCCAGCCGCGCTCAAGCGTAATGTCATAAGGATAGCGTATCATCTGTGCTTCGCTGAGCATCTTTCTGGCGCCCTCGCGTGTCACAAGATAACAAGCCGCTGATCCTTGCGGACCATGAAGGCAGCGACCGACCCTATCGCCGAAAGTGGTCACGGCCGCTTCCCGAAACCCTTTTGTCCGATGATTCAGCAGTTTTACGAGTTCGGCAGACGGCAGTTCACTGCGGATGGCAGCCACCCGAGGCAGAAAATCCTCCGTCAGCTCGATATCGTCTTCGATCACGATGGCATTTGTATAGGCGCTTAAGACGAACGTCTCGAGCACGGAGAGGTGAGCTTTGTAGCATCCATATTCGCCCGGAAGCATATTGCGTCCGTTCCTGACGATAAATTTGCTCTCGTCCGCGTGCACTTTTGAATCCGCACAGATTTTATTGCCGTCGATCCCACTCACACGCTGGACATTCAAACCCAATTTTTCGGCCTGAACACGTATCGCCTCCCACCGGTCCGCAGATCGGTCCAAGTTGATAACATATAAGCCGAATGTCTCCAAGAAATCCCTACTCATCACAGTATCCAAAGGATAGAATATCCATATAGAAGCAATAGCTCCAACACAAAAGTCTAAAAAAGCGACATTATATCCGCTTATCTAGAACAGTATGACGCCCATATCTAGACCAAAAACACGAACAAATTCCAGGTTGAGGTTGACAATGAATTTTATCAAAAGTCGTAGCCGTCACCCCCTAAGCCTTTCAACGGATAAGCCATGAATATAGTTCATTTTTGGGCCTATCCTCTGATTTTTGATCGTAAGGGATGAGATTTCATATGGCCTTGCAGTTCGGTGAGCGCGCGCGTCAGCGACGATGCGAGAGCTATTGAGCTATTGTTGTCTCGTAAGATTGAGCTGATTGCTCAGTGACACGGCCATACCCCGGCGGCTTACCCCCAGCTTTGTGTAGATATTCTTCAAGTGAAATTTGACCGTTGCCTCGGAAATATCAAGCGCGCGCGCCATCTCCTTGTTGCTGCGACCATCCACCAGAAGCTTCAATACACTTGTTTCCCTGTTGCTCAACAGGCCCGCAGAAGGTGGGACCTTATCCTTCCTTTCCCGAACGACGGTCATCGTTTTGGGTTGACGCTGAAAGTCATGACCGACGATGCGGCTCATAAACTCCACGGCATCGACACTGAACGCTTTCAGCCCGAAACGACGCACAATTGCCCTTAATGTAACGGCAAAGTCCTGCCCTTCGTCAATGAAGAACTGTGTTGCCTGATGGGCACGGGCAAGAGCGATCGCCGATTGCATATAGGACAGGGCCTTGTCCTGTTGCCCGGCTTTCCATGCCGCTCTCACAGCGATGATTTCGGCAATCAGTCGATGATAACCCTGCCCATGACTTGAACTTTTCGCAATCAATGTCTCGATCGCCTCCATCGCTGTCTGGCTGTGCCCAAGGACGATGGCTAGTCTGGATGAAGCGATCTCGTAGTCATATTCCTCTCTCCACGTCCAGTTGTTGGAATCGGTTTTCGCTCGCATCGCCACCACTTTTTCACTGGCCTGCCTCGCCGACTCAATCATGCCGGCCCTGACCAGAAGATCGATCCGCATGATCCCGGCTGCGATCTTCAAACGGGGCATGGCCCGCTCAACGGCGATCTCTTCTGCTTTATCGATAGCTGCAACAGCGCTGTCGAAGCCATTGGAGTGCAAGCGGCTACGTGCAAGGAGCGAGAAAAGACGCGTATACAGGTCTACCCAGCTTTCTCCACGCACCAAGGGTTCCATGCATTCGGTGAGCATGGCCTCGACAAGCTGGACTTCGCCTTGATGGTAAAGCACATCGGCGCAGGCAAGCCGGGTGATGGCCAAAAGATTGCGATCACTCCAATGTTTGCTTTCGACAAGGGCCTCGGCCTCTCTGCAAAATTGAAGTGCGGAAGAAAATTCGCCCGCAAGCGATCCAACCAGACCGAGATGGACCAGCATGAAGACCTGTGCGTAGGTCGCTTTCTCCTCGCGATAATAGCCAAGTGCCTTGAGCGCGGTGCGCCGTGCAGACTCAAGGTCGCCCAGGCGCGTGTAGACGATGCACAGATGGTTATGAATCCAAGCCAGTTCCCACGTCGCATGCGGTGGCAGCCCTGCCGCAACCTGTTCCAGACCGTTTGCCTGGGCCACATTCATCCGGCGGTCGACATACACATCAATCAGGCTGTCGATGTGATCCAGGACGTTGCGATTGACGGCCGCGAGCGCAACGGCCGACCAGTCGTCTTTTTCTTTCAAGAGGTCCAACCGCTCCCTTCCGGCCATGGCGTTCCCACGCTTGGAAAGGACGACTGCATAACACACCGCAAGTCCCGGAGAAGCATGCAGAACCTCTGGCGGAAAATTATCGATCAGATGCTCCAACACCTTGTGTCCGGCCCGAAGGAAGATGTCGACACCGCCAGCTTGATCGATGATTTCCTCTGCCATTCGAAAGTCACCGCTACGCGCTGCATGAGAGACCGCCTGCTCCAGAAGGCCCCGTGTCGCAAACCAGATTGCGGCCTGTCGGTGAAGCGCCCGACCGTTGTCTGCGGGCGCGCTCACCATATCTTCAGCGAGACAGGAACGTAACACCGGATGAAGCGTGAGCCATCCGCCAGCATTTTTTTCGATAACCGGGTTAAGGGCCTCGATCATTGCGAGGTCGTCGGGCAGCACCTGTTCGGCGCCGAGATCAGCAGCAAGGTCCAGTCGAAATTCATCAAAGCTAGCCATTTTCCGAAGAAGATTGCCAAGTGTAGGCGATAGCTGACTGCTGATCGTTTCACGAACGAACCCGACCATGTCCGCGGTCTGCCCAGCACACGCTGCCCCTTGCCCTGCTTCCGGAGGAAGGGTGCCAAGTTGCGCCAGGGCTGGCCACCCCCTTGTCACCTCCATCAGGTGATCAATCGACGCTGTTGGCTGCGAACGAGCCAGCAACCGTTGAAGCTCCGAGCGCCCAAAGAGCATATCGCCTGCGCTAATCTCGCTCAGGGTGCCACCTGCCTTCAAGCGAGCGATTGGGATCGGCACGGGGCGTGAGGATGCGAGAGCGATACGAAGATTATCCGGCGCCGACAGCACCATCTCTTCCAGAGAACGGTTTTGACCTCCGACTTCATCGACATTATCGAGAAACAAGATGGTAACACCGCTGCGGTGCCCGACCGCCTCCATTGTGTCCGCCAAGCCGTTGCGGGTCTCCGCCTGGGGAAGATCGAGCGCTCGCCGCAGATCTGCGACGAAATCCTCCGGTGATTGCGGCAAAGACAGGGTCAACCATGCGCAGTGCGAGATAGGCGTTTCGTATCCGCCCGGAAGAAGAAGCGTTCTTGCCAGGATACGATCGTAGGCAGCCTTCATCAGCGCCGTCTTACCGAAACCCGGCGGGGCGCGCAAAACGACGATCTGCCGTGCGAGTCCTTCCACAAGCTTCGACAGCAGGTAGGGTCGCTCTATCGCGTTGAACAACATGCGTGGCGGGCGAAAGCGCGATCCGACATTGGTGCGCTCAACAGCCGTTTTGACCTGCTTTGTCTTTTCGCTCAAACCGGAGTTCTGCATCGGTATGCTCTATTTCGATCGCAGGACTGCCCTGCTCCGGCCTCCATCAGGTCCCCAAGTCGGTCATTCGTCAAGCCCTAACGGTCTATAGGTTTGGGGTAGGCCGAAAGCTGAAGGTCCGAAGACCGCCAGCGCTTCCGGCGTCCGCATGATCGGTGGGACCCTGACCGCGAGCACATTGACACGCTGACCATATCGAAGTCGTTCCGTGGTGATGGCTTCGGCCGTGTCCACATCCAGCACCGTTATGAGGTCGGGAACGATAGCCAGAACCTTGCCATTTTCATCTTCCGCTACGAGATTCTCATTTTGTATGCGGATTTTGATATTCGGTTGCGACACATCGAAGGGTTCGATTGTCGCAATGCCCACCGACCAACCGTTTTCCTCCTTGCGGGCAACATCGATGACTTTTCCGGAGGCGATGATCTCGGCGTGTCCGTAATGCGTGCCAGCGAAGAACGCGATCAGCGCGGCCACCGGATCGTCGTGACTGCCGATGGCCTCCCGGAGCGTGCGCCCGATGCCGATGGCAAGTGACATGGTGGCAGGAACAGAAACGCGCTTTGCCGTTTTTCCGTCCATCCCGTAATTGACGATATAGGCCTGTCCGCCCATGCGGATGGTCACGCCTCTCGCCAGCCATTCAGCCTTTGCAGCGTCACGGGTTTCAATCAACACGCAATTGCCCCGCTCGTCGGCGATGGCAACGGGACTGGCTGAAACGCCATAGACATTAAAGGTTTCCATTTCGAGCTGTGGGAAAGCACGCCCCATGCCGTCGGCGTCGATGACCGGTATGCGCTTTCTAGCAGCCATGATGATCGGAACCATCGAATTGATGCCGCCCGCCTCGAAGGGAATGAGCGCGTCGATATCCATACCGGTGTGGTCTTCATAGCAATCGAGTGCCAGATCACCTTCATCGCCCGAGGGAATCTTTTCGATAAGAATGGTCGGCGCACCCATCGCACCGCAAGCGACGACAGCGATCTCATCGGGAACGTCTTGCAGATGCATGAGATAGACAGGACCGTATTTTTCAATAGCGGCCTTGGCCAGCAATTTGCCAATATAGGGATCGCCGCCGCCACCCGTTCCAAGAACGGCAGCTCCGACTGCGAGGTCGTCGAGATCCTGATCCGTGATGATATTCATATCAATCGATCTCCTCTATCGAGGTAAAGGGTTCTTTGAGCCCGAAGCAGGCGGGTCCGAACACGGCGAGCGCTTCGGGCGTGCGCATGATTTCCGGCACGGAGACGGCAACAACGGTAACACGCTGTCCATACCGAAGGTTCTCGTTGGTGATCGGCTCTGCCGTTTCGGTGTTCATGATGCAGATCAGGTCCGGCACGATGGCCTTGACCTGGCCACCGACACGGGCGATCAGGTTCTCGTTCTGGATTTCGATGTCCATCTGCGAGGAAAAGGGAGCGATGCCATCGATCCGCGCCCGCCCCATGGTGAAGCCCGCCCGCGTTTCGCGCATGACATCCGTGATCTTGCCTGAAAAGATGATGCGCCCATAGCGATAGAGCGTCGATGGCAGGAAACCCAAGAGCGCTTCGATGGGGTTGCGGTGCTCGTCGCGCGCCTTGCGCATCACCTCGCCGATCCGAACGGCAAGCGTCAGCGTGTTGGGTATGGCCGTGCGTTTCACCTCCGCACCGGTCATCGCATATTCGGCGATGTAGGCGCAGCCACCCATGCGCATGGCGACGGCGCGCGACAGCCATTCCATCTGGCGGTTGTCGACGGCCTCGATCAAGGCGCAATCCCCCCATTCATTGCTGACAGCCATCGGCGAGCCTGAAATGCCATAGACGCCGAAGGTCTCCATTTCCAGATAAGGAAAGGCACGGCCCATGCCATCGGCATCGACAATGGGCAGGCCCAGTCGTGCGCCGACGACAAGGGGGATCGTTGAATTGATGCCACCGATTTCGATGGGCATGGTGTAGCCCGCCTTCCGACCGAGCCGTTTCTCCAGCCGGTGCAGCGAGGCGATAGCTTCGTCACCTGATGGTATCTTTTCCACCAGCACGGTGGGGGCCCCCATCATGGCGGTTGGAATAACAAGACTATCGTCGGGCACGTCCTGCGGATCGATCAGTTCGACCTCGCAACCTTCATCCAGGCATTGCTGCACCATCAGGCGTCCGACATAGGGATCGCCGCCGCCGCCGGTGCCGAGGAAGGCCGCGCCGACGGCAAGATCGGCAAGATGTTCGCGTGTGAGTTTCATGTCAGGGCTCCTCAGCCAATCACCAGATCGCCAACTGCCTTGACGCGGATGCGTGTGGCACTGCCCGGCAGATAGGCCAGTGGCACCTCCTCGATATCCATGATCTTGACCGATGCCGGATCGGCGCCCGCCTTGATGGCCCGCTCCGAGGCTTCGGCTTTGGCACCTGCCAGCACGATGTCGCGCGATGTGCCTTCCAGCGAGAAGATGCGATCAACCTCCCCGCCGACCTGAGCGATGGCCGCGCCGATGGCATTCGCGACAGACGCATTTTCCGGTCTGATAACCTTTGAGGCCGATGGGAGATCACGCGAGACGAGAATGGAACCGCCGCCAACGAGGATGACGGGAAGCGGTTCGGCGCTGGTCTTCATGCGGTCGACGGCTTCGTCCACCATCCGGTGCATGGTGGCCAGAGCGGCTTCGATGGTGCTGGCCGGTATATGGGCAACGCGCGACCTGTCGCCGATGTCTTCCAATCCTGCAGCGACGACGATATCCGTCGTGGTCAGGACATCGCCGCCAAAGACCATTGCCTTCGAGGTGATTTCATAGCCGACGGAATCGGGACCGATACGGGTGCCGTCATCGCGCACCAGCGATCCGCCACCAAGGCCGATGGCCAGCACGTCCGGCATACGGAAATTGGTCCGCACGCCGCCAATATCGACGGCAACGGCAGACTCGCGGGGGAACCCCTGCATCAACATGCCGACATCGGACGTCGTTCCGCCGATATCGACCACCATGGCCTCTTTTTCGCCCGCAAGAAGAGCCGCGCCGCGCATGGAATTTGTTGGTCCCGAGGCGAATGTCAGCACCGGGTAGCGCTCGACATAATCGGGTGCCATCAGCGTTCCATCATTCTGGCTGACGTAGAATGGTGCCGTGATGGACATTTCCTTCAGGGCATTGCGGAACGACGACACGACTTTCTTCGAAAGGTCTGCCAGCGACGCATTCATGATCGAGGCATTTTCACGCTCGAGAAAACCGACGCGGCCGATTTCGTGACTGAGAGACAGGGCGATGCCGGGCACTTCTTCGCGCAGGATTTCGGCGGCGCGAAGCTCCATTTCCGGTGTGACCGGCGAGAATACGGACGTCACGGCTGCGGACCGCAAACCACGCTGGCGGATGGTTTGCGCCACCTCCAGCAGACCTTTTTCATCGAGTGGCGCAATCTTGCGGCCATCGAACTCATGCCCGCCATGCAGCATGAAGGTATGACGGCCAAGCGTGTCGGCAAGGTCTTTCGGCCAGTCTGTAAGCGGCGGCAACCCCTTGGTGGCGGGCAGGCCGAGACGGATGGCGGCCACCTCAAGGAGGCGTTTGCGCTCGACCACGGCATTGGTGAAGTGCGTTGTGCCGATCATGACCGCCTGGATCTGCGTGACAGACACGCCGGTCATATCCAGCAGCTTTTTCATCACGGCAACAATACCCGACCCAACGTCTGCCGTTGTCGGGCTCTTGCATGCGCCGATGACAGCGGCTCCGTCCATCAGAGCGGCGTCCGTGTTGGTGCCACCCACATCAATCCCTATACGCATGTCATTCTCCTGACTTGTCTTCAGACAATGTGCATCCTTTGCTGCGGACATCGCCCGCAAGCCGGTTCGCCTCATCGATGGTTGTTTTCAGCGATTGCGGCCCTCAGGCCATCAATGCCTCCGATCTTTCCGGGTCCCAGCTCACACCCACCGCCTGTCCTGGGGAGAGCCTTTCG
Source organism: Agrobacterium sp. rho-8.1 (assembly GCF_033957725.1). NCBI lineage: Bacteria > Pseudomonadati > Pseudomonadota > Alphaproteobacteria > Hyphomicrobiales > Rhizobiaceae > Agrobacterium > Agrobacterium sp. rho-8.1. The sequence goes on along the minus strand of NZ_CP192789.1, from coordinate 1,529,904 downwards.
ACATGGGACTGGTTCTGTCGTTCGGCGATGATCTCCTTGGTGCCGAGGGAAAGCCGATAACGCACCAGAGCGCCTTGATAGGTCTCCGAGACCACAGTTGCCGGCAGGCCGGTTCCGGCCTGACCAACAATCACGTTTTCAGGCCGCACGACGAGTTTGACCGCGGTTCCGGGAGCGATATCGGTCGCTGGCGCACGGGTCAGCGCCGTTAAATCTGCAAAGCCGACACTTAGTCTGTCACCGTCCCGGCCTTTCACTGTGACATCGATCACGTTTGACTGTCCGATGAAGGTTGTGACGAAGAGTGTTTTGGGACGCTCGTAGATTTCCTGCGGTGTCCCAACCTGTTCGACGCGGGCTTTCTGCATCACGCCGATACGGTCGGACATGGTCAGGGCCTCATCCTGGTCATGGGTGACATAGACGGTGGTGATGCCGAGTTTTTTCTGCAGATCCTTGATCCAGTATTTCATTTCCTCGCGCAGCGCCTTGTCGAGTGCGGACAGTGGCTCGTCCAGAAGCAGAATGCGCGGTTCGGTCACGAGCACGCGCGCCAATGCCACGCGCTGCTGTTCACCACCGGAAAGCTGGCGCTGATAGCGGTTCTCGTAACCCACAAGGCCGACCTGGCTGAGTGCGAGGGCCACCGCCTTATCGATCTCTGCGGGCGATTTTTTCCTTAGTTTCAGACCGAAGCCGATGTTTTCGGCAACATTCATATGCGGGAAGATCGCGTAGTTCTGGAACACGATGCCAATGTCCCGCTTTTCTGGCGGCAGTCCTGTCACGTCGTCCGAGCCGATCAGGATCTGACCCGCACTGGGGCGGATGAAGCCCGCGATCATGCGCAGTGTCGTGGACTTGCCACAGCCGGAAGGCCCGAGCAGGGAAAAGAACTCTCCCTGCTTGATATGCAGGTCTATGCCCGCAACCGCCACCGTGTTGCCATACGACTTGACGAGGTTTTTTAACTGGATATCCGACATCGTCCTGTATTTCCCATGTGTCCGTTGGCTGGTGGCCGCGCAACGCGGCCACCGCTTCCATCGTCTGTCTCGATCAGCCCGCGAAGATTTCGTTCACCGTCTCAACGATCTCGTCTTCGTTTTCCAGATAGGCCTTCCAGTCCGGAAGCCAGAAATCCTTGATGGCGTCGGCGCTGTTGATGATGCCGGACTTCACCAGATTGTCCGGCAGAACGGCATTGGAAACCGTCGGCCGCAGATAGAATTCCTTACCCATATTGGTCATGAAGGATGGTTCCAGCGCGCGGTTCAGCAGTGCGTAGGCCAGCTTTTTCTGGGTTGGCTCGGAGTAGCGGCTGATCGTGTAGGTCTGCGTCAGGATCGGCTGCAATTCTTTCCAGTACATGACGGCGAAAGGTGCACCTTTGTCATGGGCCTGCATCGGTTCGGCATCGCTCTGAACCGCGATGACGACTTCGCCGCGATCCATCAATGTCTGCATGTTGCCGGTAAAATCGGAAATCTTGGCGGGCATCAAGGCGCGCATCGCTTCGTAACCGGCCTTAAGATCGTACTGATCCTTACCGAACAGGCTGCAAGCAACGAGGAAGAAGTCCATCTGCAAGGTGTTGGAGGTGATGTAGGTGCCGCGCTTGCCAGCAAATTCCGGCTTCCACATATCCTTGAAGCTCGTCGGTGGCGGGGTGACGAGATCGGTGCGGTATGCGTGAACATACTGATTGAAAGCCCAGGTCACCCCGACACCGTTCGATGTGGCGAATGGCCATAGGTTCTTGCCGTTCGGAAGGTTGGGAAGAATTTCCTCGATGGTATGGAAGAAGTCGCCCGCCGCTGCCGTCTTGAACATTTCCGGCAGGTTCCAATTGGTCACGTCGAGCGGTGGCTTTTGCGGGCCGTTGGCGACGAATTTCGGGAACCACGGCCACGTCGAGTCATATTCGATCTTACAGTTGTAATCCTTGGCGAAATCCGTGAGCAGATATTTGTGAACGAGCTCACCCCAGGGGCCGCCCCATTCGCCGATCCGCAAGACAGCGCCACCGGCATCGAAAACCGATCCATCATAAGTCACGTCCTGGGAAAACGCGTGGTTGATGTTGAAAAGCGGCAGGGTGGCTGCTGCGGCACTCAGTTTGAGAAGCTTGCGGCGATTGGGATCGAATGTCTTTCCAGTCATGTCCATGTTCCCCTTTTTTGAACTTATGGATGCGGGATAGGTCGTTCAGTCTTTGGCGGTTGTTCAGCCGCCGAAGATACGTTTGAGATTGACGAGTTTAGACGTCGCGATCATCGAAATGACGACGAGCAGGATGGCAAAGATACCGGCCGCCGCGGCCGTCGGCTCGAACGCGTAACGCAGCGCCACATACATCGCCATCGGCAGGGTCTGGAGGTTCGGTGTCGAGAGAAACAGCGTCACTTCGAACTGTCCAAAGGAAATGATGAAGGCAAAGATTGTGCCTGCCGAAATGGCGGGCGCGATGATCCTGAGCGTGATCAGCCGGAAGGCCGTAAAGGGTGAAGCGCCGAGCGACCGTGCCGCCTCTTCAAGGCTGCGGTCGAAACCGACGAGCGAAGCCGTTACCGTCGCGATCACGAACGGGCACGTGACGATGACATGACCGATGACGAGGCCGGTCAGGCTGCGCGCCAGCCCTATTCCGCTTGTGACATAGAAGACGTAAAGCGCAAGACCCAGAACGACGCCGGGAAGCACGATCGGCATCATGAAGAAGGCGCGCAACACTCCAATCAACGGGCCAGAGGCGCGCGACAGGAAAAGGGCTGCCATGGTGCCGAGCACCGTCGAGATCGCCGTCGAGATCGCAGCAACCAGAAACGACACACCATAGGCCGACAGGAAGGCGGGTGACGTGAGGAAGGCGTAGACCCACCGCAAAGAGAAACCCTGCGGGGGAAAGGTGAGATAATCCCCGGAATTCAGGCCCGCCAGCACCACGATGACGACTGGCACGAGCAGGATGGTCAGCGTCAAAAGCGAAATGGCCTTGAAAACAAAAGGAATGGGAGATTCGTCGCGCATTAGCTACGTCCTCCTGTCGTGCGCATGGCGACCCGCTGATAAACGGCGATGGCCATGAGGCTCGTGACGAAAAGAACGACGGCAATGGCGGCGCCAAACTGCCAGCGACCGGTTTCAGCCACCTGCTGGTAGATATGGATGGGCATGACCATGACCTTCCATCCGCCCATCAGTGCCGGCACCACATAAGATGAAATGGCGAGAGCGAAGACCAGCAGTGTTCCAGCCAGAATCCCCGGCATGGAGAGCGGCAGCACGATCGACCAAAACGCTTTCGCGCGAGACGCGCCCAGAGACCGCGCCGCTTCTTCCAGCGATGGATGAATGGATTTGATGATGCCGATCAGCGACAGAACCATGAAGGGCAGCGTAATCTGCACAAGCCCGACCACCACGCCGAACGTGTTGTACATCAACGGCAGCGGCGCGGAAATGAGCCCCATCCTGATCAATGCGCCGTTGATGAGACCGTTGTCGCCCAGCAGAACCATCAGGCCATACAGCCGAATGACCATGTCGAGCTGCATGGACGACAAGACAAGAATCATCAGCAGCGCGTTGCGGCCCGGACTTACGGTCTTGGCAATGACATAGGCCAGCGGATAGCCGAAAAGCAGGCATATGAGCGAGACGACGGTGGCGATACCAACCGAACGCAGGATGGACTCGTAATAAATCGAACGCGTGAAGATGCGCACGAAATTGTCGAAGGTGATCACACTGGACAGGCTGATGACGCCGGCCGTCGACTTGTTGAAAGCCAGGGCAAAAAGCGATGCGGTGGGCACGACAAAGAAGACGAGGAAGAACAGGAACGCTGGCACAACCAGCAGCCAGAAAAGCCCGTTGGAAAAGACGCGCTGTCCTATGCGGAGACCGACCGTCCCCGTGTTTCTTTCTGCTGTATCGGTCACCGTGCCTGTTGCCATATCCCTCATCCGCTCTCCTGATTATTCGGCGGCAAGCGGCAGCATGGATGCATGCAGCGCATCGTAGCCGATCAAGGCTTTTTCCGGTGGTGGTGGGTAGGTTGTTCTGCTTTGCGAGAGCCCGGCACGGACCAAGCCCGCAGCGATCGAGATCGCTGTCGGTATAGGGTCTATCACAGGAACGTCGATGCCTTCGTCAAGCAGGCCCGCCCGTAAACCGGCAGCACAACCCATCAATCCCGTACAGCCGAAGATGAGCGCCTCTGCACCATCCTCCTCGACAGCTCTTCGACCTTCTTCGATTAGCCGACGCAAGGTTTCTGTCCTGTCGGCTTCCAGATGGAGAACCGGAATATCCACACTGCGCACCGATGCCAACTTGCTGGACAGACCGCAGAGCGCGGCCGTGTTCTCAAAGGATGGCCTCAAGCGGCGCATGACGGTTATGACCGAAAATGTATGGCCGAGCATAGCGGCGATGTGCATGCCGGTCTGCGCCGGCCCGACCACGACCATGTCCGTGATTTCCCTTGCAGGCCGCAGGCCTGGGTCGCCCATGCAATCTATGATCACAGCATCGACGCCGTCGCGATCGGCTTTCTTGACTTCGAGAAGGGTGCCGGGCACTGACATCGCTGCCTCGAATTCGCTTTCGATCGAAGCTGGCCCCACCGCGATTTCGGCATGGGACACTGCAATTCCCGGATATTCGAGCGCCTCGAGATCGGCAAGCTTGCGAAAGCCCCGTGTAACGAGCGGTGAGATGACGCGGATATGGACCGTGTTGTCTCGCATCTGGAACTCCCCCTCTTGTTTCGTGACGACGCTACCGTGCATCGCTCAGCCGCAGAGTGGAAGGGCATTAAGGAATAGGTAGGGTGTTGTTTCGGATGGGTAGTTTTTATGATCAAAACACAACTACCTACCCGAACGGGTAGTCTTTGTCGTATAATTTAAAAGCAATCCGCTGTGTTGATTAAATTATGATCAGGCAGACGTAAATTTTAGCGGCATCATAGCGAGTCGCTCTGACACCGGATTGGTGGTTACAAAGGAGTTGAAAGGACATTCGAATCCGGGCGACCCGCCGTTCAGGCGATATCCTGGACCAGATGTCCGGCAGACACCTCGCGGTACCGCCGAACCGGTGGAACATAATCCACGGGCCGGATCGGACTTTTGATCTCATCTGTCGCCATATTGCGCTTGATGGCGCGTCGGGTCGGGTCGGGCACCGGAACAGCCGACATGAGCTTGCGTGTATATTCGTGTTGGGGATTATCAAAGACAGCGGAGCGCGGCCCGATTTCGACGATCTCTCCGAGGTACATCACGGCCACGCGATGACTGACCCGTTCCACCACCGCCATATCATGGCTGATGAACAGGAAGGCCAGATTGAGGCTCTGCTGCAGATCGAGCAGCAGATTGCAAACCTGCGCCTTGATGGAGACATCGAGTGCAGAGACCGCTTCATCTGCAACAATGATCTTCGGGTCGAGCATGAGCGAGCGCGCGATAGCGACGCGTTGGCGTTGTCCGCCTGAAAATTCGTGTGGAAACCGCCGCATCATATCGGGCGAAAGCCCGACTTTCTGAAGAAGCCCGGCAGTTTTCTCCCGCGCTTGGGCCTTCGTTCCGAGCCTGTGTTCAAGAAACGGCTCCATAATGGCCGATCCGACCGTCATGCGTGGATCGAGACTGGCGAACGGGTCCTGGAAAATCATCTGGACGCTACGACGCATCGCCCGCAAACTGGGTTTATCGAGCCGCATCACATCGTATCCGTCCAGTGTCACACGACCCGCGGTCGGCTCGATTAGCCGGGTAATGGAGCGCCCTGTCGTGGACTTGCCACAACCGGATTCACCGACCAGCGACAGGGTCTCGCCTTCATGTAAGTCGAACGACACCTTTTCGACGGCATGAACAGCACCGGATTTGCGGGCGAGAAAGCCAGACCGAATATCGAAACGTGTGGTGAGATCCTTCACCGACAAGATCGGCGTCATCGACTTCTTGACCGTGTCCGTCACCTCCATCAATGGCTGATTTTCGCCGGTCCTGATGTCGATGATCGGAAAGCGCATGGGCAGGTCGCGGCTGGCCATAGAGCCGAGCCTGGGAACGGCGGACAACAAGGCGCGGGTATAAGGATGTTTGCCGCGATGGAAGATGTCGTCGGTCGTGCCGGTTTCGGCCATATCTCCACGGAACATCACGATCGTGCGGTCTGCCACCTCGGCAACCACGCCCATATCATGGGTGATGAAGAGAACGGACATGCCCTCCTCCTCCTGCAGGGTCTTGATGAGATCCAATATCTGGCCCTGGATCGTTACATCGAGGGCCGTTGTCGGCTCATCGGCGATCAGAAGCTTTGGCTTGGAAGACAGCGCCATTGCGATCATGACCCGCTGGCGCATGCCGCCGGAAAACTGATGGGGATATTCGTCATAGCGGTTTTTGGCGTTGGGGATGCGCACCTTGTCCAGCAACCGGATAACCTCGGCCTTGGCAGACGATGACGACATGTTCTGATGCACTGTCAGCGCTTCAGAAATCTGCTTGCCGATTGGGAAAATCGGATTGAGACTGGTCATCGGCTCCTGGAATATCATGGAGATATCCTTGCCGCGCACCTTGCGCATCTCTTCTTCCGGCAAAGACAGGAGATCACGACCACCGAGCACAACTTTGCCTTCGATGCGACTGGTCTTCTTGTCCAGCAGACGCATGATGGAAAGCGACGTGACGCTTTTGCCGGAGCCACTTTCGCCAACGATGGCCAAGGTTTCTTTCGGTGCGATATCGAAACTCATATCGCGCACCACCGATTTCCACGCTCCCTCCAGACGGAAGGAGGTCGTGAGGTTCTGAACGGAAATGACGGGGCTGACCGAACCGCCGACATGTTCCATTGCAGTGGCTGAAAGCAGCATGGACATCTCCTAAAAATGAAGGCGCAGGCGCATCAAGCGGCGAGTGCCTTTTCTGCGAGCCCGACCCAATAGCTGATGCCATAGGGAAGCGCCTCATCATTGAAGTCATATGCCGCGTTATGCAGACCGGCCGTATCGCCATTGCCGAGGAAGATAAAGGCTCCGGGACGCGCTTCCAGCATGTAGGAAAAGTCTTCCGCACCCATGTGTGGGGCCGCATTGGAATTGACCGCATTGGATCCCACGACAGCGCTGGCCACACCGACTGCGAAATCGGTCTCGTTTTCATGATTGAAAGTCACGGGATAACCCCGGCGATAGGTCACTTCTGCGGTGGCACCATGAACTTGCGCGGTTGCCTGGGCAACTTCGGTCAGGCGCTTCTGGGCAAAATCTCGGGTTTCCGGCAGCAATGTTCGAACAGTACCGGTCAACGTCACATCGCCCGGTATGACGTTCACCGCCGTGCCGCCATGGGTGGTCGCAACAGTGACCACAAGCGATTTCAACGGATCCATCTGGCGAGAAACAATCGACTGTAGAGCAATGATGACATGCGCCGATGTCAGCACAGGATCAATCGACAGATGCGGTGCCGCCGCGTGGCTTCCGCGACCGGTAATCTTGATTTCGAAACTGTCAGCCGCCGCCATGACGGAGCCTTTGCGGATGGCAAAATTACCTACGGGAATACCGGGTTCGTTGTGCATCCCGTAAACTTCTGTGATACCGAATTTGTCCATCATGCCGTCATTCAGCATGGCAAGCGCGCCGGCTCCACCCTCCTCCGCAGGCTGGAAGATCACGGCGACGGAACCCTTGAAATTGCGGGTTTCCGAAAGATATTGCGCAGCGCCCAACAGCATGGCCGTATGACCGTCATGTCCGCAGGAATGGGCTTTGCCGGGGACCTTGGATGCCCATGGCTTGCCGCTGGTTTCCATGATCGGCAACGCGTCCATATCGGCGCGGAAGCCGATCGTCGGGCCATCTCCGTGACGCCCCCTGATGATGCCAACGACACCGGTCTTGCCGATGCCGGTTTCCACGATGTCGCAGCCGAACGACCGCAATTTCTCCGCAACGAATTTCGATGTTTCGAAAACGTCATAAAGCAATTCCGGCGTTTCGTGCAGGTGGCGTCTCCACCCGGCTACATCTTCCTGCATCTCGGCGACACGATTCAAAATCGGCATTTCTGCACCCCTTTTTTTATGGTTCCCCGTGGGTCTACCCCCATACTGCGTTCGTAAAATCTCTTTTTGCAAGTGCGAAATTTGTATCTTGAATGAAAAATAGGCTCGTGTTTAGATGGCACAAAATTTGGTCAAATACGGATAAGGCCAATGACGCGAACACACTTCCAGAATTTCAAAACGAGGGAGACATTGAAAAAATCCTTGTGACGTCAAGTGGTTAGGAAAAGCCACAGCTGCAAGGAAGCGTCGAAAAGCGCACGCGCCGCGCAAACGCACAACAATCCAAAACGGGGAATAAAATGAGAAAATCCAATATCTTGTTAGCAGGCAGCGTCGCGGCCTTGGCATTTGCCGCACCTGCAGCGCATGCGCAGCGTGGTACGGACGGTGATCTGAAGATACTGTTCTGGCAGGCTGTATCGACCCTTAATCCCTATCTCTCAGGCGGCACGAAAGAGATTTATAGCTCCTCGATGGTCATCGAGCCACTGGCGCGTTACGACGAAAAAGGCGAACTGGTCCCCACGCTGGTCACCGAAATCCCGACGCTGGAAAATGGCGGCCTGTCGCAAGACTTGCTCAGCATGACATGGAAGCTCAAGCCCGACGTAAAATGGTCGGATGGCACACCGCTGACGGCCGAAGACGTGATTTTCACGTGGAAATATTGTACGGCACCGGATGGCGGTTGCGCACAGGCGGCACAGTATGAAGGTGTCAAAACGGTCGAAGCGCCAGATCCACACACTGTCAAAATTACCTTCAACGAACCCAAGCCTTATCCCTACAGCGCCTTTGTCGGTGGCCAGTCCCCGATCATTCAGAAAAAACAATTTGAAAATTGCGTCGGTGCGAAAGCCCCCGGCTGCACCTCGGCAAATTTCGGACCCATCGGAACCGGCCCCTTCGTGGTCAAGGATTTCAAACCCAACGATGTCATCAGCTTTATCGCCAACCCCAATTACCGCGATCCTGCAAAGCCTGCCTTTGCAACGGCCACGTTGAAGGGTGGTGGTGACGCCGCATCAGCGGCCCGCGCGGTGTTGGAAACAGGCGAATTCGACTATGCATGGAACATGCAGGTCGAGCCGGAAATTCTGGCAACCATGGTGGCCGCTGGCAAGGGCGAACTGGTCACAGCTTTCGGTACACAGGTCGAGCGTATCAACCTCAATCATTACAACGCTGATCCCGCTTTGGGCGACAAGCGCTCTACCAAAGAAGCAGGTCCGCATCCATCGCTGTCCGACCCTGCCGTTCGTCGCGCCCTGTCCATGGCGATTGATCGCAATATCATCGATGAAGCAGCCTATGGCGAAGCGGGCAGACCGACCTGCAACATCGTGCCAGGCCCAGAAGCATTTGCCTCGACTGCCAATGACTGGTGCCTTACGGCAGACGTAGACGGTGCAAACAAACTTCTCGACGATGCGGGCTGGGCCAAGGGCGCTGACGGCATCCGTGCCAAGAATGGTGTGCGCCTGTCGTTCCTCTACGCCACCTCCACCAACTCCGTTCGTCAAGCCACACAGGAACTGGTCAAAGACATGTGGTCGCAGATCGGCGTTGACGCGGAATTGCGCAATACGAGCGCTTCGGTGTTCTTCGGCGGGGACCCGGCAAGCCCTGATACCTTCCAGAAGTTCTACGCCGATGTGGAAATGTACACCAACAACTTCGACGGCACGGACCCGGAAAAATATTTGGCGGAATGGCTGTGCGATAAAGTTCCCGCTCCCTCCAACGGTTGGCAGGGCCAGAATATTCCACGGTATTGCAACCCCGAATATGACAAGCTTCTTGGTGAACTTTCCAAAACGGCCCAATTGGAGAAGCGCATCGAGCTTTCCAAAAAGCTCAACGACATGCTGACAGAGGAAGGCGCGCACATTCCACTCATCTACCGTGGACAGGTTTCATCGCGATCCCTGACATTGGAGGGCGTCAAGATAACGGGTTGGGATTCCGAACTCTGGAACGTCGCCGACTGGTCCCGCAAGAAATAAGAATGCAGGCCACGCCGGCTTTGTCTTGAACGACGAAGCCGGTGACTTTGCATTTCTCGAAGGTCCGGAGACGCACCCATGTTTGCTTTTACGATGCGGCGACTTTTCTTCGCCGTCCCGACATTGCTTGTCATCAGCTTTGTCATCTTCGCGCTGCTTGATCTCGCACCCAACGACCCCACCGGCGATCTGCCGCTGACAATCCCGCCGGAGGTTCGAGAACAAATCCGTGCCTCGCTTGGCCTGGATCAACCTTTCTTGATGCGCTATCTCTACTGGCTCCAGCAATTCTTCATCAACGAACCGCTTAACCTCATTGAAAAGCTGACCGGCTGGCAGTTTGGCGACGGCCAGCGAATGCGTGTGCTATCCTGGGCAACGCGCAGTCCGGTTGTCGATCTCGTCGTACAGCGCATGCCACAGACGCTTTGGGTCGTGGGCCTCGCCTATCTCTTCGGAACACTTCTGGCGATCCCGATCGGCGTCATTTCTGCCTATAAGCAATATTCCATCTTCGACCAGATCGGCACCTTCATCTCGATGTTGGGCTATTCGGTACCCACTTTCTTCACCGGCGTTCTGCTGGTCGTGGTGTTCAGTTCCTGGCTGCAATGGTTCCCGTCGGTCTACGATACCAATCTGCAGGTCAACAGCTGGTCCAGTTTTCTCCTGCAGATCAAGCAGATGTTCCTGCCGGTGTTGGTTCTGACGCTCTACAACGTCTCGCAGATCAGCCGCTTTGTGCGCGCGTCCATGCTGGATAATCTCCATCAGGATTATGTGCGTACCGCCCGCGCCAAGGGGGTGAAAGAAAAGACCGTTCTCTTGGTGCATGTGCTGCGCAACAGCCTTATCCCGGTGGTCACCGTCATCGCGCTGGGAGTTCCAACGATCTTTTCCGGCGCTATCATCACCGAGCAGATCTTCCGAGTGAACGGCCTTGGGCAATTGCTGATCACCGCAGTGCAGGGCGCCGACATTCCGCTGGTTCAGACGCTAACCTTCATATTTGCCGTCCTGATCGTTCTCTTCAACCTGATTGCCGACGTTCTCTATGGCATTCTCGACCCGAGGATTCGCTATGACTGATGTCACGGTCGCGCCATCAAGCGTCACCTCCAGCCCGATGAAATCTGCCCTGATCGATATCTGGAAACAATTCAGCGCCCACAAGGGCGGGGTGGTCGGACTGATTGTTTTTACATTCATTGTTCTCGCCGTTTACGTTGGCCCCTACATCCATCGGGTGGCTCCCAACGCCATCAATGTGAAAGCCCGCAACCAGTGGCCATCTCTGGCGCACCCTTTTGGCACTGACAATCTTGGGAAGGATATGCTGGCGCAGGTCTTGGCAGGCGGACGCATCTCGCTTGCCGTCGGCATCACGGCCATGTTGCTGGCCCTCTTCCTTGGAACACTTGTGGGTGTCCTGTCTGGCTATTTTCGCAGGTTAGACGGGCCGCTGATGCGGCTGACAGATCTTTTCCTCGCCCTGCCCCTGTTGCCTCTTTTGTTGGTCATCCTGCTTTTGTTTCGCGATACATTGCGCGCCGCGTTCGGTCCGGAGACGGGGATCTTCATCCTCATCGTAACCGTCATCGGCATCACCAGTTGGATGCACACGGCGCGCATCGTTCGCGGCGACGTCCTCTCGATCAAAAACCAGGAGTTCATTCTGGCAGCAAAATCGAGCGGCATGCGTGAATACCGCATCATCATCAAGCATATACTGCCCAATGTTCTCAGCTCGATCATGGTGTCGGCGACGCTGGGGATTGCTGCCGCCATCATCACCGAGTCCGCGCTCAGCTTCCTCGGCCTCGGCTTCCCCTCCGACTTTCCGACATGGGGCCGCCTGTTGTTTGATGGTGCCAATTTCCTGCAATTGACACCCTCGCGCGTCTTATGGCCGGGGCTTGCAATCTCGCTGACCGTTCTCAGCGTCAACTATATGGGTGACGCGATAAGGGACGCGCTTGACCCCAGGAGCTTGAAGACCTGAGCCACATGGCGGCAGTGGGGACACAACGACTGCTTTTTCCCACTCTGTCACACTTCAGGTAAGGAGCGGCCCACCCTGCAAGGTGGACCGGGCTCCCCTTATGCGACCGCGAAAACCTGATCATGTGTGGCGACGTAGAATGTTCCGTCCGATGTAACCCATCCGCGGAACATGCCATCGGTGTTATAGGGCGCGGCAATCGAACCGTCGGCGCCGACTGCAACGAGCCCGGCCCCAATGCCGTGCGGTTTCAAATCCTGCTGAATGACCTTGGAGGCTGCCTGCTCCACAGTCTCGCCAAGGTATCCGATGCGGCTTGCCACTTCGTGACCGACTGCGTACCGAATGAAGAACTCGCCCTTGCCGGTACCGGAGACAGCGCAGAGCCCATCACGGGCGTAGGTGCCGGCACCGACAATGGGTGTGTCGCCGATCCGACCGACCGGCTTGTTGTTGTAGCCACCTGTCGAGGTCGCCGCAGCCAGGTGTCCGGCAGCGTCAAGCGCGACCGCACCAACGGTACCGTGTTTCTCGGATTCGCTCGCCACCGCTGCCGTGCCAGCTTCCGCATGGGCTTTCATCGCAGCCAGCGCTTTGACGCGCTTTTCGGTGGTGAAGTGGCTGTTCTCGACGATGTCGAGGCCTTCATCTCTGGCAAAGTCGTCAGCGGCGCTGCCCCCCATCATAACGGCCTCACCCTTTTCCATGATGCGCCGTGCAGCCTTGATCGGATTGCGAATCCGTCGTGCCAATGTCACGCCGCCAGCCTCCAGTGTCGCGCCGTCCATGATCGATGCTTCAAGCTCATGATCGCTATCGGCATTGAGTGCCGCACCATAACCGGCGTTGAAATGAGGACTGTCTTCCATCACCACGACCGCTGCCTGGACCGCATCGAGTGCTGAACCGTTGGATGTGAGCACGGCCCAGCCTGCTCGCAAAGCATGAGCGAGATCGACGCGTGCCGCCTCCCATTCCGCATCCGTGAGGCCGAGCTTTGCCATGACGCCGCAGCCGCCATGAATTGCCAATGCGATCTTTCCCATCATTTTTCCTTCTCTTGAACGACATGAGCCGGGCAACATCTTGCCCGGCCAGGTCATTGAAGTCCGCGCAGCTTATTTTGCAGGACGAATATTCATCGCCAATGTGTCCTCGTCCGAACGCGGCACAATGGTGATGGTCTTTTTCATGCCCCATGCGGAGATGATCGAAGCAATCGACAGGTTGGGGCGATCAGAAGCCACGATCGCATTGGCATCTTTCAGATACTGCTCGCGTTTTCCAGCATCCATCTCGACACCAGCCTGCTCAATCAGCTTATCCAATGCTGGGTTCGAGTAGCCGCGGATGTTGAAGGCACCCAGCTTCTTGGCCGGTTCATTGGTGTGAACCAGCGACGACAGCGTGTAGTTCGCTTCACCCGTCAGCGTCCCCCAGCCCGACATCGTCAGCGAATAATCGCCGCGTGTGTTGGCGGGGAAATAAACCGCGCCAGGCTGGGCATTGGCTTCGACCTGGATGCCAATCGCTGTGAGCATCTGCGCAATCGTCGTACCGGCATCCTTGTCTCCGGGAAGACGGTCATTGGTGAAGGAGAAGGTCACCTTGAAGCCGTCGGGGTAACCCGCCTCAGCAAGCAGAGCCTTTGCCTTTTCCACGTCAGACTTCGTCGGCTTCACATCCGGGTTGTAGCCAAAGATGTTCGGTGTCACGAGCTGCGACTGGACCGTGCCCATGCCTTCCATGGCGATTTCGGTGATGGTTTCCCTGTCAATGGCAAGATCGAAGGCTTCACGCACCTTCGGATCGGTAAAAGGGTTCTTCGGCAGTGGCGAGCCATCCTTGGCGCTGACCTGCGGCGATTTTTCACGGAAATCGAAGGCGATATTGAACAGATAGACGCTGTCCTGGCGAACGATCGTGAGTTTGCTGTCCTGCTCTAGCGTCGGCACGTCGGACGCCGGAATGCGAGCGATGAGATCGACCTGACCGGCCTTCAGCTGTGCCACGCGGGCCGCATCATTCGGCAACTCCTTGCGAATGACCTTGTCCCATGGCTCCTTGCCGCCCCAGTAGCCGTCGAAACGTTCCAGAACGAGCTGCTCCTTCGGTGTCCAAGAGACGAACTTGTAAGGGCCGGTGCCGATGGCGGCCTTGCCGGAGTTGAAGCCTTCGGATGCCTTTTCGGCGCTGTCGGAATAATCCTTGGCGGCAATGTGCGAGACGACGAACAGTCGAATGAAATCATTTGGCAGATTTGGTGCCGGGCCGTCCGTTTTGACACGGATCGTCAGCGGATCAACGATCTCGACGGCCTTGACGCGGCGCACATAGATCGTGGTCGGGTTTGGCCCGGCAACACGCGGAATGCGCTCGATGGAGAATTTGACGTCTTCTGCGGTGAAGTCAGATCCATCATGAAATTTCACGCCGGGACGCAGCTTGAATTCCCAGGTGCTGTCGTCAATCGCCGTCCAGCTGGTGGCAAGGCCCGGTTCGAGTTCGAGGTTGTTGCCGGATTTGATCAGCGAATCGTAAATATGCTTCATCGCCTCGGCATGGGTGCCAGCGGCGGTGAAGTCGGGGTCGATCGACAGCGGTCCGGCGCGCACGCCGATTGTCAGATCGGCAGCAAGCGCGGCACTTGAGACGCCGCCAAGCAATGCCGTTGCAAGCATGGCTGTTTGGACTGTTTTCGAGATTATCATTCTTCGTTCTCCTCTGTCGATGTCATAGGGGGCCAGTTCGGTGAATCCACGACAACCTTGGCAAGCAGCTCCGACAGCATCAGCTGTTCGGCAGGCGTCAGCGACGAGACCATCGCCTTCTCGCGCTCGACCATCGGCTGCATGGCTTGATCGACGATACGTCTGCCTTCGTCTGTGATGGTGAGGACAAAACTCCTCAGATCCGTCTGGTCGATTTCACGGCGGATAATATTCTTGTCGATGAGCTTCTGGATTGCCCGGCTGATCGTATTCTTGGGAAAGCCGGAGGAGCTGCAAATGGCGCTGGCGGTCAGCCCATCGGATAGGCCGAGCGAATAGAGAACGACGAATTCCGGCCGCGGAATGCCGTGTTCCTTCTCAATCAAACGATAAATAGGCTCATTAAATTGCAGTGCCAGAAAGTTGAAGCGAAACGACAGCCAACACGGATTTTGCCAGAGCTTGACGGAGACAAGGTCCTCCACGCCGTGGCTTCCGGCGGCGACTTTACCGCCTTCCCGCAGCAGAGCATCCAGTGTGGGTTCCCGTGATTGTCGCAATCAATCCTCGCTTCGCTGCATTTTATTTTAGTCCCGTATGGAACTTGACGTGCGATTAAATGGCTGTCAATTTCTTTTTTTAGTTCCATTTAGAACTTTGTTTGATGAGGCGCAGATAGGCAAATAGCACAAATATTGTGCTGAAATGCCAAACGGTAGACGTTCTTTGCGCGTTTGCGCCGCAAATGAGAATGAGGATAGCGAGTTGAAGATAGCAGACATGAACTGGATGCAGGTTGAAGAGCGCGTCGCGGAAAACGATTGCTGCATTTTACCCATCGGCAGCGTCGAACAGCACGCCTATCTCAGTCTCGCAACAGACATGATCCTCGCCGAGAAGATCGCGGTTGATGCGGCCGAGCCACTGGCCATTCCGGTTTTCCCCGTCGTGCCTTATGGCCTGGCATCCTCCTTTACGACGTTCCCGGGAACCCTTACCCTGTCGCTGTCCACCTATATCGGCGTCATCAGAGATCTGCTCGACAGCATGTACCGTTCCGGCTTCCGCCGTATCCTTGTCGTTAACGGCCACGGTGGCAACGTACCAGCGACTACGGTTATTTCCGAATGGTTGAACACGCATCCTGACGCGTCCATCAAATTCCACGACTGGTGGCGGGCACCAAAGACGCTGGCCAAGGTTCAGGAGATCGATCCTGCCGCTTCGCACGCCTCATGGATGGAGAATTTTCCATGGACGCGCACGACAGACCAACGCCAGCCTGACACGTCCAAACCACAGATCGACTACGCAGCACTGGCACGCGTCGGCGCATCCCGCAAACGCGAACTGCTGGGTGATGGAAATTATCATGGGCTTTACCAGCGACCGGATGAAGACATGCTGGCAATATGGGATGTGGCGGTGAAGGAAACGCGCGCACTTCTGGAAGCCAACTGGCACTGATAACCACACGGATATCGTAAAAAACGGGCAAACCCGCACAAGACGGGAGAACTGGGAACGCATGTTTGGTTTCATCCTGCAAAGACTGTGGCAAGCACTCATCGTAGTGATCGCCATGTCGGCGCTTGTCTTTTGCGGCGTCTATGCTGTCGGCAATCCGATTGACGTTTTGATCTCTCCCGATGCGACGCAGGACATCCGCGCCGCGGTGATTGCGCAATATGGTCTCGACCAGCCTCTGTGGCAGCAATATCTAACCTTCGTCGGCCGCATTCTGCACGGCGATTTCGGCCGCTCGTTTGTCTACAACATGCCCGTCAGCGAATTGATCCTGACCCGCCTTCCGGCCACTCTGGAACTGACACTGGCAGCAGTGCTGTTTGCAAGTCTCGTCGGCATACCCATCGGCATGTATGCCGGTTACCGTCCCCATAGCCCTGTCTCGCGCGCCATCATGACCCTTTCGATCCTCGGCTTTTCCGTCCCGACCTTCTGGTTCGGGCTGATGCTGATCATGGTCTTTGCAGTTCAATGCGGCTGCATGCCCGCCGGTGGACGCGGGGAAACGGTCAGTCTTTTGGGTGTCGATTTCAGCTTTCTGACCGGCGATGGGCTTGCCCATCTGATATTACCCGCGCTGAACCTGGCGCTCTTCAAGTTCTCGTTGATGATCCGCCTCGCACGCGCCGGAACCCGTGAGCTGATGCTGAGCGACACGGTAAAATTTGCCCGTGCCGCTGGTCTCTCGGAATTCACGGTTTTGAGCCGTCACGTTCTGCGGCTGATCTCGATCCCGCTTGTGACTGTCTTCGGACTGGAACTGGGTTCGACGCTTGCATTTGCAGTCGTCACCGAAACGATCTTTTCATGGCCCGGGCTTGGCAAACTCATCATCGACAGCATCACCTCGCTCGACCGGCCCGTCATGGTCGCTTATCTGATGTTCGTCGCCCTTCTGTTCATCGTCATCAATCTCGTGGTCGATCTCGTATATGCGCTGCTCGACCCGCGCTTGAGAAAGGGCCGTGCCTGATGCGCGACACTCCGTTCTACAGGTTTCTGGAGGAATTTCGCGGCAACAAGGTCGCTCTTGGCGCTGCGGTCATGGTCTTCGTCATTGTGCTGGTCGCCCTTATTGCACCACTCGTCACGCCGCAGGACCCTTATGATCTTGCGCATCTGGTGCTGCGTGATGCCCGTCGCCCCCCCGGTTATGTCGGCACCGGTGGTTACACCCACTGGCTGGGCACGGATTCGCAGGGCCGCGATCTCCTGTCCGCGATCATCTATGGCCTGCGTATTTCGCTGCAAATGGGCATCATCGCCGGTGGCGTTGCTTTCGTCATTGGGGCTGTGGTCGGCTGCGCAGCCGCCTATATTGGAGGGCGTTTTGAAAGCCTCGTCATGCGCATCGTGGACTTGCAGCTGTCGTTCCCGGCTATTCTGCTAGCGTTCGTCATCGCTGCGGTGCTGGGACAAGGTCGTTATCAGCTCATTCTGGCGCTGATCTTTGCCCAATACGCCTATTTCGCTCGAACCGCGCATGGTGCTGCAGCTGCCGAACGGCAGAAGGATTATGTCGAGGCGGCGCTGTCCATTCCGCTGTCACCATGGCGTGTGGTGCTGAAACACATCCTGCCGAACTCGCTACCGCCGCTCATCGTGGTCGCGACCGTACAGGTGGCGAGCGCCATTTCGCTGGAGGCGACGTTATCCTTCCTGGGCGTCGGTCTACCTCCAACGGAACCATCGCTCGGCATGTTGATCGCCAACGGTTTCCAGTATCTCCTATCGGGTCGCTACTGGATATCGATCTACCCCGGTGTAGCGCTGATCCTCTTTATCGTCTCACTCAACATCGTCGGCGACCAGATACGTGACCAGTTGAATCCGAGGCTTCGCAGATGACATCAAGCATCACACCCGAAATTGCGACACCGCTTCTCGACGTCACCAATCTGAAAACCTGGTTCCCAAGTGGACGAGGCGAAGTGAAGGCTGTCGATGGGATCTCCTTTTCCGTCGCACCTGGCGAAGTGCTGGGGCTGGTCGGTGAGTCCGGTTCTGGCAAGTCGATCACCGGCTTTTCGATCATCGGCCTCATAGACGAACCCGGCCGCATCGTTGAAGGTTCAATCAAGCTGGAAGGCCGAGAGCTTGTGGGGCTCCCCAGCCACCAACTCCGCGCAATCCGTGGCAAACTCATTTCCATGGTCTTTCAGGACCCGATGATGACGCTCAATCCGGTGCTGAGCATCGGCACGCAGATCAAGCTGGCGCTCGAGGCTCACGAGAATATCAGCGGATCGGACGCGCGCGAACGAGCCATCAAGGCCTTGGCTCAGGTACGGATCAGCGATCCCGAACGAAAGGTCGATTTCTTCCCACACCAGTTTTCCGGCGGCATGCGTCAGCGCGTGGCAATCGCCATTGCGCTTCTGCATCGGCCCAAACTGATCATCTGCGATGAGCCGACAACGGCGCTCGACGTGTCGATCCAGGCCGAAATTCTGTCAGAGATGAAGGAATTGGTTGCTGACCTCGGCACCGCACTGATCTGGATCAGCCACGACCTCGCGGTCGTCTCCTCTATTGCCGACCGTGTCGCCGTCATGAAATCCGGCAAGATCGTCGAGATCGGCCCGGCGCTGGCTGTGTTGACGAAGCCGCAGCACGATTACACCAAGGCCCTGCTTGAGGCGCTGCCCTCGCGCGCCAAACCCGGTGAACTGTTGTTGCGGGGTAGTGGAATTGGGGATGCGGCACCACCGCCGCGAAAAGCAGCGACCGCCAATCTGCCGCCGCTCGGCAGCCCCTATCTCGTCATCGACAATGCGGTAAAGCGCTTCGAAAAGCCGGTCGGGTTTCTGCATGGACTGGCCATACGGTCCGGCATGTCGCAACCCGTGTCTGTCGTGAAAGCTGTCGATGGTGTGTCGATTACCGTCAAGCGTGGTGAAGTGCTGGGTCTGGTGGGCGAATCCGGCTCCGGCAAGTCGACGCTAGGGCGCATGGCTGCTGGCATTACCGTGCCGACGGCTGGCGCCATCCGGCTCAATGGTCAGCCGGTGATGAGTGCCGGACGCAGCCCGTCCAAGATCACGACACGTGTCCAGACCATCTTTCAGGACCCGTTCGCTTCTCTCAATGGCCGTATGCGCATTGGCGATATCGTCGCCGAAGGACCGTTGGCGCACCGGTTGGTGAGCCGTGCTGAGGCAACCGATTACGTGAAAAGATGGCTGGCGGCCGTGGGGCTGGAGCCGACTTTCGCCAACCGTTTTCCGCATCAGTTCTCCGGTGGCCAGCGGCAGCGCATCGCCATTGCCAGAGCACTCGCCATGCAGCCCGACGTCGTCGTCTGCGATGAACCCGTGGCTTCGCTCGATGTCTCTATACAGGCGCAAATCATCAACCTTCTGATACGCTTGCGGTCTGAACTTGATCTGTCACTTCTGTTCATCAGCCACGATCTGTCGGTGGTTCGACACCTCTGTGACCGCGTCGCCATCATGTATCGGGGCCGCATCGTTGAAGAGGGCGAGACGAGCGCGATCTACGCTGATCCGAAGCACGACTACACGAAACGATTGCTCGCAGCCGTACCGGTCCTGCCGCAAGCTGCTGAATAGAATACGAGGGAGAGCGAGATATGGAACCGTGGGAATGGGACGAGGCCACATGGCGCGGTAAAGTCGAGAAAGTGCGTGCTGGCCGCTCACTGAAACCGAAGGTCTGGAAGAATGGTGCACGCTGCGCCGTGGCTCTTTCCTTCGACAGCGACCATGAGACCAATGAGTTGCGCGACGGCGGGGAATCCATCGGCCGCCTGTCACAAGGGCAATATGGAAATCGCCGGGGTGTGCCACGCATTCTGGACGTTCTGAAGAAGGCCGACGTTCCCGCTACCTTTTTCGTACCAGCTGTTGCCGCCCTCCTTTATCCCGACGAGCAGAAACGCGTGATTGCCGAAGGCCATGAGATCGGTCTGCATGGCTGGATCCACGAAGTGAACACGAAAGTGCCGCCGGAAAAAGAACGCGAACTGCACCTGCGCGCCGCCGACACGATTGAAAAGATCACCGGCGTGCGCGCTGTCGGCATGCGCACGCCGTCTTGGGATTTTTCCGCTGTAACACTGGAAATAGAGCGCGAACTCGGGCTTCTCTACGATAGCTCGCTCATGGCGGACGACGATCCCTATGAGTTGCTCGAAGGCGGTGAGCCCACCGGCATTGTCGAACTACCCGTGGAATGGATCAGAGACGATGCTGTCTATTTCAACATGAACCGTTTCACAGCCCACCGCCCCTACACGCCCCCACCCGCAGTGCTCGACATCTTCAAGCGGGAATTCGACCGGGCCTATCAGGAAGGCGGCCTGTTCCTTCTGACCATGCACCCGCATGTGTCCGGTTACCGCTCACGCATCTTCATCCTCGAAGAACTGATCCAGCATATCCAAAGACACGACGATGTGTGGTTCGGCACGCATGCCGAGATCGCGCTCTACGCCAAGGAGCATGCCGATGTCTGAGGTGATCCGTAAAGTGGCGATTGTCACCGGCGGCGGTCGTGGTATCGGGCGCGCCTGTGCGCTCGATCTCGCAAAACACGGGTTCGATATCGTTCTTGTGGATCTTATCGAAGACGATCTGGCGCGCACGGCAGCAGAAATTCGTGAACTTTCGCGGGAAGCTCTAACCTATCTAGCGGATGTGCGTGACTACAAACGTGCCGCCGAGATCGTGGGGGACGTCGATGCGAGGCTGGGAAGAATTGACGTGCTTTTCAACAATGCAGGCCGCCCTATGGCCAAGGGCGTTGAAGAGATTTCCGAGGAGGAATTCGATACCACCATCGACATCAACCTCAAGGGTGCCTTCAACTACATCCAGCCAACAATCCCTGTCATGCGCCGCAATGGCGGCGGACGCATCATCAATATGTCATCGATGAACGCCCATACGGGCGGCGTCACCAGTGCCGTCAGCAAATTTTCCTATACCGCGGCGAAAGCTGGCATTCTGGGAATGACAAAGGCACTTGCAAAAGAACTTGCACCAGAGATCGTCGTTAATGCCATTTGTCCAGGCGTGATCAAGACGGAGCGCTCGAATGCGATGATCGACGCGCGCGAAGTGCAGCTTGCCGCAGGGATCGCAATGAAACGGGTGGGAACGCCGCAGGATGTCGCCAGCGTGGTCACGTTTCTTGCGACGTCTGAGCCGAATTTTCTGACAGGTCAGGATATCCAGATCGACGGCATGCAGTGGGTACGTTGAAAGCGATCTGATGCCGGAACCAACAGGCGCTTGTCGCTATCAACCGCCTCTGGGGCCATTGCTTGGGCGAGCTTCCCGTGCTGCGGCGAGCCCTCTGACAGCATCTCTGTGACCGGTAGAGGCCGGGCCTTCAAACACCTGAATGGCTTCGGCATAGCGATTTAAATTGAGATACGCATAGCCTCTGATCACCATCAGATCATTCCGTTCAGTGGCAAAACGGGCGCGTTGATCGAGCAGGATCAGCGCTTTTTCGTACTGACCGTTATTGTAGGCCGCCAATGCCCGATCCGTGAGAATAGCGATCTGAAGTTCTGTCGCCTTGCTCTTGTCCATGCCGGATTTGGTGGCGGAAACGGCAGCATTGTCGGTGAGACCCATGCGCAGATAGGCAAGGCTCTGACCGTAGGCCGCGTCGCTTCTGATCGTTGGTTGGTCACCCTTCAGCGCCGCTCCGAAAGCCTTGAGTGCTTCTGCGGGCCTGTTGGCATCCATCAGGCACCAGCCCTGCTGCAGGGCTTGCTGGGGCGGAAGACCATCCGGATTGAACGTTGCGTCGCACCGGCTTGTTTTCCGCGATGGCTGATTTTGGGCAACAACCGTTCTTCTTTGCCTCGGCACAGACGTGGTCGCTCCCTCCTGATAGACAACATCGGTGGGCTGAACGGCAACGACGTGTTGACCGGAGATGCGCCCACCCGGTTGACCGCCGACGATACGCTGCGACGGCGCAGAAACAGGCCTGCCAACGGCGAGAATGCGTTCAGACTGCGCGCCCCATTGCTGCTGAAGTTGGCGCACGCCGGCAACATTGTTCAAATCCTGATAGGACAGTGCCAATCCATAGGCGGATGGCTCGTCATCGGTCTTCCAGCCCAAGGCCGTGGCGAACCACTGCGCCGCCATTTGAGGCTGTAGGAAAGCACGGGAATACCAACCGAATTCCTGCGCTGTTGCGGCGTCTTTCTGCGCAACGGTTTCTTCCGCAATGCGCCTCAAAACGTCAGGTTCCAGAGCAATAGGCGGATCGAGCGCCAGTAGATTTGCGGTTGCGGCAAGATAGGTCTTGCGCGCATCGTCGGATGCGTCGCGCCATTTGTATATCACGTCTTCTGCATCGCGCGGTTCGTTCCGGGCGATCAGGGCCAGCGCGAGCCCCTGCGAGGCAGATGCTGAATCGTCTGCGGCTTTTGCTTGCCGGAACCATTTCTCCGCATCCTGAGTTTTTTCGCGGCGCAGATTGTACCAGCCTAGCAACAGTGCGTCGCTGGCCAGTTTGTTGCTTTCGGCAAGGCGCTCCATTCGCATCAGATAGGAAGGTGGAACGATGATGTCCTTGTTCTCACCACCACTGGCGACGAACTGACGGGCGAGATCGTCCTTGATGGGCTCGAATTCCAGAAGTCCGTCTGCCCCGGGCTTTTCCTTTGACAGAAGATCATCCACCATTGCAACCGGGAGAAGTGCCGAAGCCTTCTGGACGGTTGCGAGCCGATCGCTGGCGCCTTCGCAATTGCTCAAAACGTAGTTATAGGCATCCCGCGCGCGCTCAGGCTTATCGGTGCGTGCGAAAGCTTCCGCCACACGCCACATCACATCGACCTCGCCGCATGTCAGCAGTCCGGGACTTGCTGACGCCGTATCAAGCACTGCATTGTATTGCTTGAGATCGGAAGCGTTGATCAGTTTTTGCCGTGCCTCGGCAAGCCCCACCATCTCGGTCAGGTTTGAGGGCGGCTGCCAGGTCGTGTCTGCCGCCTGCCGATCAGCGATCGCCTTTCGTACCTCCGCATACCGGCCATTGGCATAAAGCTGCCACATGGTCTCCAGTTGCGGATCGCCCTGTTCTGAAACGGCGAGCGGATTGCTTGGTGGCGTCCAATCGGGGTAAAGCGCTTTCAACCTGGCGATTTCTGCTTGAAGCCGTGCAGTATCTCCCTGCGCAGCAAAATATCGAAGCGCACTTTCGTCCACCACGAGAGGTGGCGGTGACGCAGGCTTTGGCGTGAGCTGAGAAGCCGTCGGCTGACGGGGAGCCTGCGCCACAGTGATGGCCGAGGGACTGCCCTGAGCAGCTGTTGTTACGGGCGGGTTGGCATTGTTCTTAAGCGGCACGTTTGCGGCAGAGGAAACACCATCAGGCCCATCGGACAGGATTGAACCGGTCGTGTGAACACGTGAAACTCTTCCCAACAGTTCATCGCGCCACTGATATGCTGTGACACCAAACAGAGCCAATACTGCGGCTGATATGTAAAGCGGCTTTCCGATCACAAGCACTCCCGATGCATTTCAGTCGCAAATGACAGAGCCAAGAGATGCAACGAAGATGGATAATAAAGTGTTGACGTGAAGCGACGGAGATCATCCGGTATGGGTGTTTTGTCGCTAACGCAGGCTGAAAGTGCTGGAATGATGCGATATCCGGCGTCCGACAGAACGTCTTTGGGTTCCCCCGTGCGCAGATCGAATGTGGCCATATTGCCGGCGTCGATCACGGTTCCAGTCCGCAAACGCTCCAGAAGTTTCGGGTCTCCCAGCCCTGCTCTCGACAGATAAAGCGGTATTCTAACCGAATTGTACCCGAATTCCTGCGGAAATCCGTCAGCAGGCCGTGGCTTTGTTTTTACCGAAACCCAGTCGGCGGGAAGTTTTCTCGGGCCAAAGGCATAGGCCGTGATCTGTGCAACGCCATCCTTGCTCAAGGCAGCCCATAGCGGCGACGGTGCGAGTTCGTTCAGGACGGGAAAGGCTTCGAAAATGAAGTAGGAAGGATTGACGACCGGACCGTCCGGCCGATCATCTTCTCCGAAACCGGTCGTGCCGGGCAAGAGAAGTGTCCGCCCTCCCCTTTTAACAACCGCTTTGGCAAGCACCGTCTCGGCAATGGAGCGGGCAGCATCGGCATAATCAGTCTTGCCCCACTGCTTGGATGCCAGTGCCAAAGCATAGGCGATCAGAATGTCCCCGTCGGTGGCGTTGTTTATATCGGAAATATGCGGGGTCGCCTGCGGGTCCCATTTCCACGCCGCCAGCCCATCATCTCGAACCATTAACTCGGTTTTGGTGAACGACCATATCAACTCGAAATCGGCCGGTTGATCGGCAAGAACGGCAAGCCACATGCCGTATCCCTGCCCCTCGCTGTGGCTGATATTGTTGTTTGCAGTATCAACAATACGTCCCGCAGGATCGAGAAACGCGGACTTGTAGGCCGTCCAGTCGGCTTGCGTTATCGAGGCAGCCTTTGCACCGATTGGAGACAAGATCATCACCAGCATCACCAGGGTTTTGGACAGGAGGCGGAACGTATATCTCATTTTTGCCGCCCCATGCCGCGCAGCATCAGGAATGTCACACACCCCAACAGCGTTAGAAACCCAACAAAAACCAGAGAATAGGAAAGCGTATTGGTCGATAGCCAGTTCGCCGCGATCAACCGCCAGTTCGAAAAGGAGAACGGGCGGGTGACGATGAAGCTGGGCTGTTCGGCAGCGATGGTCTCCACCTTGTCGGCAGCAGCATCATAGGTCGCGACGCGTCCACCGAGTGCGTTCCAGCGTTTCTGTTCGACCATGGCAGCCATGCCTGTCCGCAAATCCGCCGACGTCGGTGCCGTGGCCATGGTCCAGACACCCTCGCCGCCAGGGCTCAAACCCTGTGCCAGCATGAACGAGACATTACCTGGCGGTGTATAAATCTGCTCCGCACCGGGAAGAAACCGCAGCGTCTCGGAACTGATGTCGAAGTTGCGCTTCATCCATTCCTCAAAGGACGAAATCTGCCCCTGCCAGACACCGCCATCGACACGTTCCCGCCAGTCATTGAAAAGCTGATCCGTCTGTGCCGGTTGAACGGCGCTGTCGCTCTCGCGCCAAGCAACCTGACTTGCAGGCGCTAGATTGAGCTGACTGATCAAGGCCTGCGGCATCTGCGTAAGCGTTCCGAAGAACAGGGCGTTTCTCTCACCAACGGCGGCCGGTGTTGCGACGAGTTCCACAGGAATAGGTTGTCCGCCCGCAAGGGCAAGACGACTTAGAAATGTGGCTGCAGCCGACATGGTATCGGTGTCCACCCGCTCCAGCCATATGGCGACAGGTTGCCCGCCCTCGCGATAGGGCTGACCAACACCGTTGGTTGCGGCGAGATCGGGCGCCCGACCGATCATCGCGTAATTGGGCATATGAAGTTCAGTCGTATCGAACAGCGCGAAACGCGGTGTCTGGTTTGCAGGTGCACCCGGCAGGCAGGCCGCGTCCGCCTGCGTCATCAACACGGCTTCGATGGCAACCGTATTCACACCCGGCACGAAATGGCGCAAGGTGACGTTGATCGGGAGATGCCTGAAAATACCGCCACCACGGTTCGAGACCGGCACTGTGGAGGCGATATTGCCGTTGACGTAAACATCGATGTGGCTACCAGGCAAAACCTCGTTCGAGTAGGCGGCATCCAGAAGCAAGGTCGCTTCACCATAGGCGGAAGCGTAAAAATCTGCTGGCGTGCCAATGGTGAAATCAGTGCGGAAGCGTCGGCCGGAGAATTCGCTACTTTTCACGCCGAGCGCAGAGAGCGAGATACGACGGTCGGACATGACCAGCGGCGCGTCGGGCGTATGCCATGCCTTTGTCGAAAGCGTTGCGCGGGCTGCGCCTCTCGGGCGCTCGACGGATGCGGTCAGTTGGTCGATGGCAAGCTGCATTGCCTGCGGCGTCGGACCTCCGACGATGAGCGCAGATACACCGTTGATAATGTTACTTTCAAACCCCGCATAGGGACCTGACAGCGCCTCCGGCGGCACCGCCCGCGTGGCAGCAGCAATTTCGCGTGCCGTGCCAGCAAGAACAGTCAAGGTTCCTGCCTTAGGCTCCCTGGGCAAACTCGTACTGAACGTCACCTGCTGGTTCGGCATCTGCGTCCGAAGGGCAAGAGCCTGGGCAAGCTTGAGGAGTGGCGGGGCAGAGACGGGGTTTGTGAGGCCTGGCGCAACGATATTGATCGCCGTCAGGCCAGCAAGATCGGCGCCCGTCGCCTGGATGTCGTCAATCGTACTGAACCGGTTGCCGACATCGCCGTTGAACGTAATGTAGGTGCTGGCGGGGCTGACATCGGTCCAGAGATCGTAGGTTGACTGGACCGTGCAGTCGGTACGATGGCGCTGCTGTACGCCCAATGAAATGACGTTGGCACCCGCCTGAAGCGCATCGGGCGGAATGGCCATAGTGACGTTGCTCTGCGCGTCCGGGGAAGAAACGGTTTTTCGCTCCAGAGGTATGTTGTTGATGGAAACTTCGAGGTTGGAACTTTCCGGCGCAACGACAATCGCGTTCTGGTAGCCAATCGTCAGCGATGCCGCGGACTTGGCCTGCTCCGGCGTCAGATAGAGCGTCCATTGACGCTGGTCCATTTCACCGGTGAGGCTGAGATCTGGAAAGGGCAGGATGTAACGGCGACGATCATCGGAGTTGTCCGAGATGGCCGGGGATACAGCTGTCGTCGGTGCAGCAGCACTTGGGGCCGGACTTGGCACCTCGGGCGCTTCTGTCGCTGGTTTCTGGACCGGCAGGGCTGGCGCAACGGGCGCTGGACGCGCAGGGACCGGCAGCACCGCTGGCTTTTCCGGCGACATGTCGAAGGGCGTTGACTGCGCAAGTGCGGTGGTTGAAATCGACACGAGACATATGGCGGAAAGGAGCGACTTTATCATGGTTTCGGCGCTCCCAATTCCGGTTTCGTCTGCCGTTCCGGTTTGAGGGAACGGAAGAAATAATAGAGGCCGCGTTGCGTCTGGAAGATCGCGATGACCATGAATGTCACCGTGCCCTTGATGAGGCCCGGATTTTTTCTGCGAACGCGTTGAATTTCGCTCCACTGGTCTGAGTTGGCAAAAATCAGATCCGCGATCAGTCGGTGGTCCACCGCCTTCTGGGGCGAAAATGTGCTGCCCACCGAGATAAAACCGTCCTGCTTGACGGAGCGAACGATGTTGATACCCATCGTTTCCGGCACGCCTTCGCTGTGTGGCTTGACGCGAATGGTGGCGGTCGTTCCCTTTTCGACGGGGACCAGACCGGAATCGAAAATATGAATGAGCATGCCGTGTACAGAGACGTTTTCTACGGTCGCAGGCAACCACGCGTCGCTGTCGCCAACTTGCAGTTCGCAGCGCCGCTTCACGGTGATGCGACGTGACGCAGATTTTTCACTACGCTCCGACACGACGCCCAGTGCACAGCCCGCGAAGATGATGTTGAGCAGGTTCCAGCCACCCACCACCAGCGTCACATCGGCTTTATAGGGCTCCGCGTAAATGCGGTAGATCGCGAAAATCATAGCAATCACAAGCACACCAAAGATCACGAAAAAGGGCCGGCTGATTTCGGAAAGACGTGCCTCGCTGATGGACTCGTCTTTGGCCGTCACCTTGAAGGTTGGTTTCGAAGGATTGAAGATCACCGAAACGACGGCTGGCAGGAGATGCACGGTCTGCACATATTCATACAGCTCAGATATCCAAGGCCATCGGAAACTGCCGTAGAGAAAATTCTGCATCATGAGGTTCACGAGCATGTAGGCCGCCGTGTAGGCCAGGAACTCGCCGCCGGACGCGACGAAAATCTGGAGATCGAAAAACAGATAGAACAGCGGCGCAAACAGAAAGATGGTGCGCGGGAAAGGGAACAGCCAGAACAGCGTCGATGACATGTAGCAAAGACGCTGCGTGAACGAGAGCCCCCGACGAAACAGCGGCTGGCGAAAGATCAGAATCTGCATCATTCCCTGCGCCCATCGGCTGCGCTGGCCTATGAAGCTGGCGAAGGTTGCAGGCTGAAGCCCTGCGATCAACGGCTTGTCGACATAGAGGCTATGCCAACCACGTGAATGGAGGGCGAGCGCCGTTTCGCAATCTTCCGTAATGCTGACGCCGCTGAAGCCGTCCGTTTCTTTCAGCGCAGTCCGGCGCAAGACAGCAGCAGATCCGCAAAAGAACGCGCCATTCCACTTGTCGAGACCACGCTGAATGATGCCGTAAAACATCTCATTCTCACTCGGCATTGTCTCGAATGTGCGCAGATTTCGCTCGATCGGATCTGGGTTCAGGAAGAAGTGTGGTGTCTGGACGAGGAAAAGCCTATCGTCCTCTTCAAAATACCCCACGGTCTCCAGAAGGAAATCGCGCGCAGGCGCATGATCCGCATCGAACACGGTGATGAGTTCACCGGTAGAATGATCGAGACCGTTGTTCAGATTTCCGGCTTTTGCATGCGCATTTCGCTCGCGGGTCAGGTAATTGACACCGAGATCGGCACAGAGCTGCTTCAGCTCTTCGTGGCGGCGTGCGGCTGCCTGCGCTTCCAACACGTTGGATGCATTTCGTTTCTGGACAGTGCCACCATCATCCAAAAGCCAGACGGTGAACTTGTCTGCGGGGTAGTCGATATTTTTGGCAGCCGCAAGCGTGTTGGCAAGCAGGACGGCATCCTCGTTGTAGGTCGGTACGAATATATCGACTGTTGGCACATAGCCGGGTGAGCCGGGTCGCGTCTTTCGCGATGGCAGCGGCATTGACACGATCACAAGGCTTAAAGCCAGCATCAACACGCTGTACATCTCCGCCAGATAAAGCAGAAAGCCGGGAATGAAATTTTCAAGCTGGTTGATCGGCGGCAGGGTGCTGGTGGTGCGCCAGTAAACGTAGCGCAACACGATCGCCGTTCCGAAACCAAGGCCAATCAGTCGCCACGCGCCTTTTCCGTTCAGCGATTTGATCGTGGCCAGCAGAACCAACGAAATCGCGGTGGCGATGAGGTGGGCCTGCAAACTAACCGGCAAAGTCACGATGACCAGAACGCAGACCGAGACGAGCACCCAGACGATAACGGAGATGGCCTTGCTCATCTGCAAACCTTGCTTTCAATTCGAAGAGAGGCCACACGCCTCAAAATCAGAGTTATCGAAGTGTCGCCGTCACGCGTTGACACGCTTTACGGAAGCATGACCTGAAACTGGTTACGTGCACCCCTGGGCACCCCGCCCTGAAGATGCACAATCGGGTGACGGGATGACGACAGGTTTCGTTTGCGTACGCTCGCTCGGTCTCGGCACATCATCAGGGCGTGCCGCTGTAGGAGACACGGCAGATGGCGACGGGATGACCACGCGCGACGGCGCAGGATTGGAGATCGGCTGCAGTATCGTTTGCGGCTGCGCCAAGACTGTACGTGCTACCGGTCGCCTCTCTGGAACAGGCTGCCGAGGCGGTGTTTGTAGTCCCGGCTGCATGGGACCGTCATTTGCCGCGACCGGATAGCTCGGATTGCCTGAGCGCCCCATACCGTCAGGTGGCTTCTGCGCCGTACCGTAAGGGTTCCAGCCCTCTGCATCATAGCTGCCTGTAATCGTGTAATTGTACATGACAGTCAGCAAATCGCGCGTGGTGACACCCGACTGGCAAAGTCGCAGCGTGACATTGATGCGCCCAAGGTTTTTGAAACCTTGTCGCATATTATCCGGTGAACGAATATGTTGCCACGCATAGAGACACATATCATCGCCCGAGCCCTTGCCGGATGCATAGGAAAACGCGCCATAGGCGTTCTGCAAATATTCGGCGGAGGTTGCCAGACTGGCACCGGGGAAAGCGGACCGGATCTGGCGCGAAATGGTCGACGCTCTCAAGCTGCCGCTGGACAATCCGTCCTTGCCCGTATCCTCGGCGCGCTGCGGCCCGAAGAGTTCGATCTTGAGGAAATTCTGACCAGGTGTCCGGGCATCGGCGCGCAAGAAAACCTCCTGCTGAACAGCGTTGGAAAACGTTCGGCTGATCACACTGATGACTTCGGGGCCACCGGGAGGAGGAAAAATGAGTGCCTCTTCCGGCGGCAGCATCTTAGGCGCACCAGAAGGCCTGATGCCTCCAGGATTGTTACACCCGGAAAGAACCACCGCAAGACCAGACAATAGAACAAGAGCAGCGCTGTTTTTCGCCGCTCGACCCGCCACGTTACGCATAGTCGTAAAGCTGTGAGCATGAAGAATCAAATGTGCCGAGACCATGATTATGCAATACTTGAGAACAGTGATTTAGCAATGAATATTTCACTGAAATTATGAAGTATATCAATTATAAAATCGTCATAATTTCCCAGTCTCTATCAACGGTCATTTCAGACGAGGTTTTTGCTTTGCGATATTAAAAAAGACTTAGCTTAAAAGCTGCATCAATCCGGAAATCAATCTTAAATTGATAAATATTATTTATATATTACAGATAGATAACCAAAATTCATTACGGAACAGGGGCTGCCTGCTGACCGAACCACGCCGGAAAGTGGAACAAAATAAGACATAGCCCGTTATAATAGCACGATCGAAGCGTCACGCGGTACGCTCTTTCCGGATTACGTGCTCTACACCACGAGGTCGAAGCATAATCCGCCGATTGGACCCCATCTCATGACGATCCTTAAAACAGCGGCTGTCGCCGTTGGGCTCTGCCTCGCCTTTTCGGCAACGCCGGTGCTGGCAGCATGCAACATTTCCGACGCCAAGCTGGAAGAAGCGATTTTACAGAAGCCCGAATTGCGTGATCCTGAGAACCGCTACCTCGTGCTTGATCTTAGAACCCTGCGCGATGCCGCTTTCCTGTTGTGGACCTACGGTTTGGAAGATGATTGCGAACGCCTCGTTGGCAATATCAAGGAACTGATCGCATCCCCTTCGATGGGTGAGCGCGGTACGAGTGACGAAGACGCCGTGGATCAGCAACAGGCTGCCGGCGAACCGTTGCAGCAGCGTCTCGGCAAGGTCAAAGGCAGCAGAGGCACTGTGAACGAAGGTCCTCTTGTGCCAATCAGCGCACTTGATCCAGGCCTTCTGGTCAACGAAATCGTCGGCGCAGAAGTCAGAACCTCCGACGACAAAATCGTCGGCGAAGTCCGCAACGTCGTTATCGGAACCAAGGATCAGAAAGACTATGTGATCGTTGCATCCGGTGGCTTCTTCGTACCCGGAAAGGACAGCCTGGTCGTGCCACTTCTGTCGCTCGTGATCGACAGAGCGAGAACGAGCTTCTTTCTGCCCATCACCAACGCCCAGGTAAAATCCGTGCCCTTGATGCCTGATCAGGATTATCTGTGGCTGGATGACAAGGAATGGCGCGCCAACAACGACGCGATCTTCCAGAGCCTCGTTTCAAAGACTGCCAGCACGAGCCAGACCCTCACACCGACGGTGGACAAAAAATGATCGTCAAGACCCAGATAGCCCTCGTGGTCGAAGATGAACCGCTGATCTCCATGCTTGCCTGTGACCTCCTCGCAGACCTGGGTTACATCGTCTTTGAAGCTCGGACGGCCAAGGACGCTATGGTTTTGTTGACCGAGACCGATGGCATTCTGATCCTGTTTACCGATGTCGATCTTGCCGACGGCTCTTCCGGCGTCGACCTGGCGATCAGGGTCAAACAAGAATTTCCAACGGTTCGCACCGTCGTTACCTCGGGAAGGGTCAAACCGGCTACGCTGCCAGAAGACGTGCCCTTCATAGCCAAGCCCTACAGCGGCGACGGTTTGAAAATGGCATTGCAAAGCCTTTTGGTCTCATCAAACGGCAATATTGCCGAGGCGTGATACGGAGATGGAACACCTGGCTCTGCGCGGGGTTAAGTGGGGGCGGACGGTTTTAACACCATGCGCTCACTTTTTATTCTTGCGAAGATCGGGACCAACATGACCCAATATGCCGCCGACGAATCGGTTCTTGCTGAAATCGCAACGCTGCGGGAAGCGCTTCCGACCTGGATCGTCAGCACAGTCGAGCTGGTTGAGCTTGCGGAAAACGCCGAGCGGGCGGCGCGGGCCGTCAATCCGGCCACGGCAGACCGATCACGTCAGCTGATCGTGGAAGTGGCCGAATGGCAGCAGAAACTGACGGATTGGCAACAGTTGGATCTAAGCCCTCGCCTGTTGGCAGAGCTGCGAATTCTCAAAGCAACGCTGGATGCTTCCATGGACGAGGCGAATGCCGCCGCAGCCGAATTGCTACTCTTCAACTGATTGCCGTTAACGCTCCGTTCAGCGCGAAAGAGATATCCTAACTTGCCAAGCGTTCCGGATCGACAACGAGAGTAACGACGAGGCCGTCCTGGGCCCAGTTGTAACCGATAGACCCGCGCAGATGGCCCCTGACGCTGCGCTCCACCAATTTGCTTCCGTAGCCTGCCTTGAATTGCGGAGGCGAGACTTTCGGGCCGCCGTTTTCAGTCCAGACGATCGTAACGGCCTCGTTTTGCGCCGAGCAAGACACGTCGAGTGTTCCCTTATCGGAAGAGAGTGCGCCATACTTCAGGGAATTGGTGGCCAGTTCGTGGACAATCAACGCGACAACGGTCGTTGCCCCCTCTCCCACGCTCATCCTTGGCACGGATACCCGGATGCGACCGCTGAAAGCGCCCAGATCATCATAGGGTGCAAGAAGGACTGTCAGCAGATCGCCGAGCAGCGTCGATGGCGCTTCCGTCTGACCAGGCAAGGGGCGGACGAGATCATGCGCGCGTCCCAGGGCCGTCAGTCTGAGCGTCAGTTCACGGGCCATATCCTCGACCGTCGTCGTTGATCGCGAAGTGATGGCTGTCAAACCAGAAGCGATCGCCAACAGGTTTTTCACGCGGTGGCTCATTTCCCCCGCAAGCAACTCGCGGCCTTCCTCAGCCTGCTTGCGCCCCGTCACATCGATAAAAATGCCGAACATGATCCCCTTGACCATGCCGACGTCATCCCCCTGACCACGGGCGGAAATCCATTTGAGTTCATCTCCGATCATGATCCGGAAATCGATCTCATAGGCACCAATGATGGAACGTGTGGCTGTGAAGGCTGCGCGAACCCGATCGCGATCGGCTGGATGGATATGAGCGGACATATCTTCGAAGGATACGTCACGGCCTTTCGGAACGCCCCAAAGCTCGTAGGAATTGTCATCCATTGCAAAAGCATCGGTGTTGACGTTCCACGACCACAAAGTGACGCCTGCCGCTTCAATGGCACGCACCAGGTTTTTAGGTTCCCAAAGAAGCGGCTTAAGGGTCTCGGGCGTTGTTGTCATGGAAACTCCGTAATCTATCATGTTTCCGGCGACATGGAGCGCCGCCAGTGTACATTTGAATTTGCGCTCTATACCGAAAATGCGGCTTGAATGTTGGAATAGTTTCGATGGTAAGTTTTTGTCATTCCTGCAAAAAACGTAATTTAGTCTTTGGAAATTTCAAAAAAGGCTTTGCTTGTTTACACCGTGAAAGCTCAATGTTGGTGGAATGCTTACCTGAAATACACTGGCACGACGTCACGCTGCATGACAGCCGAGTGATCTTTGAGCGAGGCCATTTAATTCATGCAATATGATTTAATTGAAAGGCATTAGACGCAATGTTCCCACGTGGGAACAAAGTGCTCACAAAGTTGTTGTGTCTCCACTACCAGAAGCTGCTCAAATCCGGTGTCAAATGGATACTCATCATTCGAACCACCCTCCATCCATACTGTCATCCGTCGATCTTGAAGAGATCAATCGATTTCACACAGCCTGGTGCGAAGAAAATAATGTCGAGAAAAGCGACCCACGCGCCATCGAAGTGGCGGCGGCACTGATCGACTGGTATTCCACAAGTCCGGCCTACAGACAGAGCGCAAAGCTGGACCACCCGCCGGAAGTGCCGAGTTCGCAACAAATCGACACTTTGCTTGAGCGTCTCGGACGAACATAAAGCCGACGGGCATCGTAACGTTAACCGCGCTGCGATTGGCGTATGCGACTTTGCGGCATGACCCAAGCCGTTCGTGATCCCCTTTATCGCCGCCACCGATTCCCAGCTGAAGTGATTGCTCATGCCGTCTGGCTCTGTCTTCGTTTCCCGCTCAGCTTGCGGATGGTCGAAGATCTGCTGGCGGCGCGTGGGATCATTGTCTCGCACCAGAGCGTTCGACTGTGGGCGGAAAAATTTGTCGGCGCTTTGCAGGCGAAATCCGCAGGCGATCCACCGGTCAGCTAGGCGACAAACTTCGATTCTACGGAGCGGCCAAGCAAGACATCATGCCCGGCGTCGATCATCGCTCACACAAAGGGCTTAATAACCGGGCGGAGAATTCCCATCAACCGAAACGACGGCGAGAGCGGATCATGAAGGGCTTTAAGTCAGCCCGACATCTCCAGCGTTTCGTCTCCATTCATGACCCGGTCGCTAATCTCTTCCAAATTCCACGCCACGATGTCCCGTCCCACCATCACCGCGAACTGAGAGCCGCGGCCATGCAAATGTGAAATAAGATCGCACGCCTGCAGGCAGCATAAGCGAGAGCGGTGGCCGAAACCTTTCACCCGAGTCCTTTGACTTTACGATGCTCTTCGAGCGGTTTTCCGCAACAAGCATCGCCTTCATCCAAACCGCAATGATCAAACTTATGATAAAGCGGTTCGCCAGATACCCGCCTTCTTGAGCAGCCCTTAATAAAAAGGGCCGCTACGTGCGGCCCCAAACATCCGACGCTTACGTGTTTCGATGCTTTTTCCACATTCCCACGATGGGTGTGGCCAAGATCAGAAGTGTCAGAGCGATCATGATCATGGACATCGGTGAAGACACCAGCGCGACAGGATTTCCGCCGGAGATTGTCAGTGCCAGGGAAAGCTGGCTTTCGGCGATTGGACCGAGAATGACGCCAAGGATGATAGGCGCACTTGGATAATCGAGCTTGTCCAGGACATAGGCCATAACTCCGATGCCGAGAAGCATGTAGAGGTCGAACATGGAGTTGTTCACCGCATAAACACCTATCGTCACGAACAGCATGATAATCGGGGCGAGCACCACGCGAGGAAGACGAAGCGCCTGACCGAATATCCGTGTTGCAGTCAATCCGCCGACAACGGCAAGAAAACATGCAGACATCAACATTTGCAGCATGAAGCCGTAGACGATGTCCGGTGTTTCGCTAAACAGCTGTGGACCGGGGCGAAAGCCATGAACAAGAAGACCGCCCAGAATCACCGCAGCCACACCCGAACCGGGAATGCCCAAAGTCAGTGCGGGAATGAGAGACGCAGCGTTATCGGCCCCGTTACCGCATTCCGAAGCAGCAACACCTTCGGGATTACCCTTTCCGAATGTCTCCGGCGCTTTTGAGGCGCGTTTGGCATCATTATAGGCGAGGTAACACGACATGGAACCGCCAGCGCCGGGAAGGATGCCAATGATGATTCCGATTATGGAACTGCGCATCCAGATCGGCATGAAACGGCGCCATTCCTTCAGAACTGAACCCTGACGCTTCAGCCTTAGGAGATCTCCTGCCATACCAACCTTGAGCGCTTCTTCGATCATCAGGATCATAGGTGGGATGGCGAAAAGAGCGGTCAACAGTACAACGATATCCAGCCCATCGGCAAATTCCAGCAGACCGAACGTGTAGCGCTCCACTCCGGTGGAAATGTCCGTGCCCATTGTTCCAATCAAAAGGCCGATCATCGTTGCGATGATGCCCTTGAGGAAATCGTCGCCCAGCAAGGATGCGACCGTTGCAAGACCCAGAATTGCCACCCAGAAATACTCGGATGGACCAAATAAGAGACTGAGTTTCACAAGGCCCGGTGCAAACAGAATGAGCGCGATGGCCGACAAGACAGAACCGATAACGCCTGAAACAACGGCTACTTGCAAGGCATAGGCCGCCTTGCCCTGCTTGGTCATTTCGTAGCCATCGAGAATGGTTGCAACGGAAGCGGGCGTGCCTGGAACCCTGAGCAGGATGGCGGGAATGGCTCCGCCATAACTGCCGCCATTGTACATGCCCGCCATCATTCCCAGCGCAAACAAAGGATCCATCCCGAAGGTGAGCGGAATAAGAACCGCAATACCGGTCGTAACCGTTAATCCTGGAAGGGCGCCGACGACCATGCCTGCGACCGTCCCAAGAAGAACTGCGAAGATGTTGGTCGGATTGAGAACGTGAGGAAGTGCACTTATGAGAGCATCAATCACAGCACCACCTCCAGAAAAGGATCGAGCACGTCTGGAGGCAGCGGACGCTCGAGGATATGGGCAAAGACAATCAAAATCATCAAAATCGTACCGACGACAACAGGCACGACCAGGCGAAGATTGGTGTAGCCAAGCAGCATCGGAAGGCCCATACCGAACACGAGGCTTGGCACCACATAACCCAGAAGGTCCACCGCAACGACATAGATGAACAGTGCCGCGAACCCGAGCAGGAAACGGGCCCCATGATCCAGGAACCGTTTTTCAGGAGCAGTGCTCCGCGCCAATAGAGCGCGGAGGATAACCAGCAGGGAAACACATCCCAGCACGACGGAGAGAAAACGGGGGTACCCGGCGCTTTGCGACGGATAGTTGCCAGCTTCCATAAAGGTCCAGGCAGCAGCGCAAGCCAATGCCGCGGCAAAGCCTATTTCGGCCTGCCGATAGGTTGGATTGAAGCTTAGCGCCACGGTGTCACCTTCCAGGTTTCGGTGAGGTCTGCGGTGATTTTGGTGATCAGGGCGCTATAATCTGTGGCGTTCAGATAGTGCAAGGGTATTTCTGCTTTCTGAGCGGAGGCGAGATACTCGGGATCCTTGAGCGCCGCATCGAGCGCAACCTCAAGCTTAGCCACCATTTCCGGCGGAACACCCTTTGGCGCGGCGATGCCACGCGATGTCGTGACGATCAGATCGATGCCCTGCTCCTTGAATGTCATCGCTTCGGGCATGGATGGCTGACGTGCGTCTGACATGACTCCCAAGATGCGGATATCGCCTGAACGGGCAAGCTGCAGAGCCTCAGAAAGGTTCATCGTAGCGGCAGGGACGTGACCACCGAGGATAGCTTGACGCACCGGAGCGGTGGAGCCAAAAAACGCTGGCGTAAAAGTTGTGCCCGCCAGACGATTAAGGTTGAGCATGCCGATATGTTCCGAAGAACCCGCAGCACCAGAGGTTCCGACAACGATGGCGCCGGGAGCTGCCTTCGATGCGTCGACAAGGTCTTTCAGAGTCTTATAGGGGCTATCCTTGCCGACAACCAGAATCCCGGGATCGTACACAAGATTGCCGATAGGTTGAAAATCCTGAATGGTGTATTTGGCCTTGCCCTCGACGATGAGTGCATTGAAGGCGGGGGGATTGATCATTCCAATCGTATAACCATCGGGTTTCGAACGGGCTAGCGTCGTCCAGCCGATCTCGCCACCAGCACCCGGCTTGTTGATGACGGCTATCTTGGCGCCGTCACCCAAATGCTTTTCCATGAACAACGCGATGGAGCGAGCGGCAATATCCGTTCCGCCACCCGGCGCAAAGGCGACGACCATTTCGATTGGCTTTTCAGGATATTCGGCGGCAGCAGGCAAAGCAGCCATACCGGCGATAAGACTGCCCAGCAGCCAGGATTTCATGCGCATTTCAGACCCCTTTTATTGTTATGAGCCGTCAGTTCCGATCAGCTCTTACTGAAAACATCCATTCGCGGACGCGATAAGTGTCACCTCAGTTTCCACTCTCGGCGTGGCCGAGAACGTGCATCAACCGGTTTGCCCAGCCGAAAATCGATATGGCGTGAATGAGATCGATGATCTCGATGTCGTCCATTCCCACTGCCCGAAGCGCGGCAATATCATCCGGTGTCGCCTCCGATGGCGTTTCGGAGAGCCGGCGTGC
This sequence comes from Agrobacterium sp. rho-8.1, assembly GCF_033957725.1. Taxonomy (NCBI): domain Bacteria; kingdom Pseudomonadati; phylum Pseudomonadota; class Alphaproteobacteria; order Hyphomicrobiales; family Rhizobiaceae; genus Agrobacterium; species Agrobacterium sp. rho-8.1. The sequence continues at coordinate 1,491,623 of NZ_CP192789.1, read as the reverse complement.
AAAATTGTGGATCGCAGCATCCCTTGGCGCGAGCATATCCGACCGGTCCATGTAGAGCGCGGTCACAACGTCGTTGCTTTTGGTGAGATGCGCATGCTGACGCGCATGAACCACGGCGCAATATTTGCACCCGTTCACCACAGATGCCCCAAGCGCTCCTAATTCCCGATCCGGACGGGGAAGTCCGCCTTCCACATACATAATCGCGTTAAACAACACCGTGCGGGCAACATAACTCTCAGGATCATGCGCGAGCGTGCGCACATATTCCGAAACTTTTTTGGCAGATGGCGTGACCTTCATCGCATCCAGCTGTTCGGCAGTGGCTTCGGAAAGCTCCACCGGTGCAATATGCGGGTGCCACGTCAATGGCTTCAGACGGACTGAGGATATCATTGCGACCTCATTAACCGCAGGCCGGTGGCAACCCGCGTCTGGAAATTCACGAAAGCGATCAGTTCGGAAAGCGCGACGATCTGCGGATTGTTAAGCCCAGCACTTGCCAGACGCGATATATCGCCAGCTTCGGCTCGACCGGGCGTCAGCGTGATCAGATCGACATGTCGGGTGATGGTCGCTAATGGTTCTCCAAGATCGGTGGCTCCTTGCGAAAGAGCAAAGACATTCGCCGGTGGCGAAAGCGCTGCCAGTTGCAAAGTGTACTGGGAGGTCAGAGCCTGATCCGAATTCAGCAACGCAATGCGGCAGGCCAAGGCAACGCGCAGCACGGGTGACAGGCCGAGATCGTTGGCTGGCACCAAAACCGACCGACGACATAGTTCAGCGCCTTGAACAAATTCCGGGCGAAACCGCCGTGCCGTGAAAAGGGTATCTTCAGGTGACAGGCCAGCGGCCTCATCCATCGCGTCGATCATAGGACAGTCTCCTTATGCAGCAGCGGCGTTGAATCGACCCACTCGTCGCCCTGAAGTTCGGGCGTTTCGTAAGCAATGAGGTTGTTGAAATGGGTGTCGACATCGTCGGCAAACAGCGAGGCTGCAATTCCACGCACCAGGCGATCTGCACCAGCGCTAACGGCAGGAATGTCACCGGAAACCTTTCCATGCGTCAGCATCGCTGCATCGTTGAAGCAGTGGATATGTGACAACATCGGGCAGGACCCAGGGATACGTTCACGAAATTCGAATGCAGGTCCGAGATCCGGGGCATCCGACAGGCCGCCACGACAAGGTCCCATTTCCGGCGTGTGACGGCCGTCCGACCAATTTCGGATATGTTGCGAAATCCGTGCAAATTCAGGGCGGTCGTTGAAGTCGTTGGAGAACCCTGTCGCCGCGATCAAGAAATCGTAACGCATTGGTCCCTGCGTCGTTTCGATCAGCAGATCGCCTTGTTCCACCTTTGCCGACACAAGGCCGCAATCCAGAAAAAACCGGGCATTCTTGTGCCTCGAAACACGCAATGTGGAAGACCGTGGAGGAGGCGTCTGTGTGGATGCCGTGTACTCGACGAATTTCCACTTCCAGGCATCTGGCAGCATGTGCATGCCATGCACCACGCCCTGGCTGCCAATCCCTGTCATCTTGTTGATACGCGGCATCTCCTTGCGGCGGATCAGCAGATCAACGCTACCGGCACCTGCTTCCAGAGCGGTTGCCGCATTGTCCATCGACGACGCACCTGCGCCGATAACGGCGACGCGTTTTCCTTTCAATGCAGAAAAATCGATATTGTCGGCAGAATGCGCCCAATAGGCACGGTTCACACCTCTAAGGAAATCCGGAACTGCAAAGCCGCCAAGCCCCGAACGACCTGTCGCCAGTACCAGTCGACGGGTTAGAACTCTTCCTCTTTCCGCACCGTCGATCTCAATGGCAATGAGATCGCCAGCAGGCTCGATGCTGGTCATACGGACATCGTTGTGAACGGGCAGATCAAGAACCTTCCGATACCAGACCAGATAATCCATCCACTGCCCCTTTGGAATTTTATCCAGAGCATGCCATGCCTCGGCACCCCATTGCGCAGTGAACCACGCGCGGAATGTCAATTGAGGCAAACCCAGCGCCGGGCCGTGCAACGTCTTCGGCGACCGAAGTGTCTGCATGCGCGCAAACGTTACCCATGGCCCTTCGAAGCCAGCGGGCGCCGCATCGTAGGTGACGATGTTGTTCACACCTGTCAGGATCAACTTCGCGGTCGCGGCAAGACCGCACATGCCAGCTCCGATCACGACGACATCACGCACGTGGTTCCCGTCCTGTGTCCGTTCCGGAACCCAGGGTTTGGCGGGAAGCTCCAGAACATCCATATCCTGCCGAAGCTGCGCCTCAAGAGCCTGAAGGCCTGCGCGCCTGATTGATATTGCGGCATTATTCATGGTGAATTTCCGTGATTTTTTGCGATACGTGACCGGTGACTAACTGGCCCGCACACATCGGATCCAACCGTTTGTAACCGGCGATCGATCGTTCGGCGACCACCTCGACGGCGTCTATCAAAGCTTGAGCAATCGAGCGGATCGGCTGTCTTCCTGGGGCGAGGACACCCCAATAGAACGGCACCGCCACATCGATAGGTCGAATGACGATGCCGGGCAGGCTCAAACCATATGCGGTGACCGGGTCTATGATCGCCGCTACGCCCGTTTGCCGAACAAGTTGCAATGCACCATACGATATATTGGTGCGGATAACCGGTCCGGTTTCGATGCCACGGGCGGCAAGTTCGCGCGCTATGTGCAGCTGAAACCGAAGTGGATTGAGCATTGTGGCAAGGCGGCGACCAGCAAGGGCGGACAGCGGCACGACATCCAGCTTCGCCAACACGTCGTCCTCGCGTACGGCACAGACATCAGGCGCGGAATACAGACGCAGGACATCAACGCCCGGAATATCCAGAGGAAGGCTTGAGAAACCGATATCGGCCCGTCCACTGCGTACTTCCTGCGCGACGATGGAAGGAAGAAACTGTCCGAGATGTGTTTCCTGAGGAAATTCGATCCCCTTCAGTTCAGCCATCGCGGTCGGGATCAATCCGGTGCCGATGGCGGACGTGGTCACAATCTGAAAGATCCTGCCCTTACCCGCGGCAATCGCTTTTGCGCGGGCGGCGAGTTCGGTGAAGGACATCAGCAGGCGCTGTGCCTCTCCTTCAAATGCGATCCCCTCTTCTGAAAGCTGGATGCGTCTGCCAACGCGATGCAGCAACGCAAAGCCGAGTTCGGCTTCAAGATCCTGAATGGTCCGTGTGACCGACGACTGTGATCTCGCAAGCGCACCAGCCGCCTTTGTAATACTTCCACTGGCCGCAACGGCTAGAAAAGTCTGTAAATCACGCGTTTCCATTATACCTCTATATGCAGATTAGGAATGAATTGGATGAAATCATTCACATACAGCATATGTCAAGCGGTCGGTTTGAATTTGAGGCTCTTTTCACAACCGCATAAAATGCAGGCAAGGCGCGAAACAGATGTGCGGGACCAAAGTAGGGACAAAGAGCTGCCAGGACTGAGCGACGACGGCACCGAACAGGAAGCCCCACCTCATTTCAATTTTGAAAAAAAGAATAATACGATTGAAGAATCAAATTTATGAGGTATGATTTACCAAGTTACTGCCTAAAATTAGTAATATAAACGTTGACAGTTGATTATCAGGGATTTCTCATGCACCTTTCTCCTTCCTCTCACCAAGACGTCAAAATGAATGCGGTCCTCAGCGAGCTTGCAAACAGGTCCAGCTTTTTGGTGCGCGAATATTTGAGATCGACACGGGAAACGCTCGAGTTGATGCTCGCAAAACCCGACTTGCTGAATGGAATTCCGTTGAAATCTGAACCAGGGACCTACAGTCGAAATCTTCTTCTGGGAGAAGGCGACATGAGTGTCTGGGCGATGACATGGGCGCCTGGCGCGCAAACATCCATTCATGATCATCATTGCTCGTGCTGTTTTGGCGTCCTCCAAGGCGCGCTGACGGAAATTCGCTACCAATCACTCGAGGGCAACAAAGTTGTCGAGCGTGAACGCGTTGCTCGCAACGCAGGTTTCATCGATTGCCTGCTTCCCAGTGGCCCCAACATCCACATGATGGCAAATGAAAGCAGTGAAGACGTGATCTCGATCCATATTTATGGTTACGACCATATGCTGCACAAGACATCGGTTCGTCAGGAGTATGAGGTCGTGGCTTGTTGAGTTTCAGCACGATTTAACCCGTTTTTCCATTTCGCGGTAGCTCACCAGATTCGCTGCAATGAATTGTGCGACAACAATTTTCTTCGGCGTGAGTGGATCACCGCGAAAACGAAAAATGGCTCAAACTCATGCGAAAATTAACACCAACTATCGCAAGAGGTGTTCGCCGCACAGCGCGAGAGCGCTTCGCAACTATCATTTACGTTCAAATTTTCCGGAGCTCGGCAAATAACGCCTCATACTTGCAACCGGACCGGTAGAAAGCCGGTGGGTAGCCGAGCGGCGCGGCGATCTCGACCTCCGAACCACCCGCGAACGTCTCACCAGTCCACACGTGGACCCAGCGCTCACCTTGGGGAAGATAGACGGTGCGCGTTTCCTGCGCCGCCTGCCATACCGGCGCGATCAGCATGTCCGCACCGTAGAGGTAGCTATCCTGAATCGTGTAGGTCTGGTGATCATCCTGATGATGCAGGAAGAGCGGTCGTTGCACAGGTAACCCGCGTTCCACAGCCTCTGCCGACAGAGACCTGAGATAGGGTGCGAGGGAGCGATAAACGCGTGTCATGCGCGCAAAATGAGACAGGACTTCCTGGTTCTGATCGATTTGCATATTCTCACGAGGGCGGTTTCCTTCATGACTGCGCATCACGGGCGTGAACGCCGCCATTTCAGCCCAGCGCATCAAGAGTTCCGGCGTGCGGACATTGCCGAACAGGCTGGTATAACCGCCGATATCGGAATGGTGGTAAGCATTGCCGAGAAGGCCTGAGGACAGCGCTCCGCAGATGACGGTGACCAGTCCATCGTGACGTGAAAAGTCAACCGACTGGTCACCGCCCCAAATAAGCGGACAGTGTTTCTGAATGCCTGTGAACCCCGCGCGCATGAAGAACAGGGCATCACCAGTCCTGTCGCGCGAAGCGACCGCCTTGGCGTTGACCTCGGCCCATAGCGTCGGCCAGGCATTGTGCATCAGCTTGGCATCGATCCCATTCGACAGGTGGACGTCGATGGGCAGATATTCACCAAAATCAGCCATCCAGCCTGAAAGTCCGAAGTCCAGCATATTCTTGCCGATGATCTCTTCTGCGAACCATTCGGCTGCTGCCTCATTGGTAAAATCCACGACACCGCAATCGAACTCTCCGAAATCAACGAGGGCGGTCTTCCCCGACCCGTCGGTGGCGAAATAACCAGCCGTGTCTGCGACCGCAAAGAGTGGTCCATCAACGCAGAGATAGGGGTTTACGTAGCCTAGAAAGCGAATGTCGCTTTCGTGCAACTCTGCAATTTTCTCTCGTAGCCCGGGATACCGCGTCTCGTTGGCTTGCCAGTCCCAGAACAATCTGGACCCGAAGGATGTTTGTCTGAGACCAACCCAGTCCTCGCACCAAAGGGCGGAGACCTCCACACCCGCTTGGCGCATGGTATCGAGGCGGGCAAAGGAATTAGCGCCGTCCTTTAGACCGATGATCGCACCGTTATAAACCCACTCTGGAAGTGGTGGCTGGCGACCGAAGCGCGTGGAAAGCGTCTCGACCAGTTCAACGAAAGTGGTGCTCGCAAAAATCTCGATGCGGTCGGGAATGGCCCATACCTCGATTTCGTGAAAGCCACTTCTGCGAAAGTCGAAGATCGAATAAGCCGTTGTATCGACATGGAGGGCGTAAAGCGCCGACGATACGTAGGTCGGTTGCGGATAGTTGGTGGTGTAGTAATCTCCACCGGCCTTGTCTTTGACATTGGCTTTGAAGGTGATCTCCGTCGTCGGGTCGCGGCCAACACCGGGCTCGGACGTCCACAGCGGAAAACGGCGCCCACGCATATCGAAATAGGACATTTGCTCGCCACCGCCCCAGACGTGCTCGTCGTCCTCAGCTTCGATGCGGATCCAGAGACGATTGAGCGTGAGATCGGTCGCTTCAAACCTGATCGCGCCTTCAACGACCGTCAGGACGAGACGAGGCGGTTGCCCTGCTGCGTCGGAAAGCGAAATTCTGTTACCGTCAATTTCGGTATAGGACAGTGCACGACGCTCGATGACGTAGTCTTCGATGTCGAAATTGCCCCGGTACATATCCATGCGCTCTTGGCCGGCGCCGACAAAGATTGCAGGCGAAGCGGCGTAGTGATCGAGGATGGTGCGCCCCTTGAGGGACAGCCTGAAGCCGGTCTCGGTCTTCTCGAGTTTCATTTCATCGTCTTTCAAAGTCTCGATATCCGTTTGTTCGCGACGTAAACTCACTCACCCCTTGATGCCGCCTGCCGTCAGACCGGAAACCACGCGTTCCTGAAAGATGACGATCAGAATAGCCACGGGTACGATACCGACAACGAGAGCTGCGGAAATCACGGGCCAAGGGAAAGCAAATTCGCCCTGATAAAGCTGGATGCCGACCGGAAGCGTGCGCAGGGCTGGATTGGAGTTGAAGGACAATGCCAGCAGGAACTCATCCCAGGCATTGACGAAGGCAAGGATGCCAGCGGTAAAGACACCGGGAGCGCAGAGCGGCACCACTATCTTGAACAACGCCCCCATTCGTGTGCAGCCATCAATCATCGCAGCGTTTTCCAGATCCCGAGGGATGCCCTCGAAGAACGAGACGAGCATCAACGTGCAGACCGGCAGGCTCAGAACCGTGTACGGCAGGACCAGAGCCGTCCAGCTGTTGAGGAGATTGAGTGCGCGCATGATTTCGAAAAGCGGCACCAGAAGCGTGACCAAGGGAAAGGTGGAAACGGCGATGATGAGCGACAGGATCAGTCCACGATAGGCGAGATTGAGCCGCGCCAAGGCATAGGCTGCGAGGACGGAAATAAGCAACGTCAGCGCTGTCGATAAAAGCGCCACCATGAAGCTGTTGAACAGGAAGATATGCAGCGGCTGGTCTGAGAACGCCTGCATGTAATTTTGAAGCGTCGGCACATGCGGTATCCAAGTGATCGGTTTTGCGGTCAGCTCCGCTTCCGACTTCAGTGAGGTAAACAGGATCCACAGTGCAGGAAACATACCATTGATCAGCAGAATGCCCGCGGCGATGAAACGCAACGGCTTGCCCGAGAGAAAGGACACGGAGCCGGAGGTGGTTTGGGTGCTCATGCGAGTGATTCCTTCGTCCGGATCATCCGCAGATAGACGGCTGTGACACACATGGACATCACGAACATCACGACGGCGAGTGCCGAGCCGTAACCAAGATCGAGGAACGAAACTGTATTCTGGTGGATATACATGGCAAGTGTTGCAGTCGATGTGCCTGGCCCGCCGCCCGTCATCATGTAAGGAATATCGAAGGTCTGAAGCGCCGTTATGGTTCGGAAAATCAACGCAACGACGATTGCGGGTTTAAGAAGTGGCAGCGTGATTTCAAAGAACTGGCGCAGCCGACCGGCACCGTCGACATCCGCAGCTTCATATAGAGAACGCGGAATGGTTTGCAGACCTGCCAGCAGGATAAGCGCCATGAAGGATGATGTCTTCCAGACGATGGTCAGGCAAATGGCCGCGAAGGCCCAGTTCGGTGAATTGAACCAGATGATGCCCTCAAACCCGAGGCGATTGAGCAGATCGTTGACGACACCATATTCGGAGTGGAAGAACCACGCAAAGATCAACCCGGCAAACGAAAGCGGCAGTGCCCAGGGGATCAGAAGCGACAGACGAACGGGCCATCGCGTGGCAAAGGGAAGGTTTGCCATCATTGCGAGACACAAGCCGACCACCAGAGCGCCGGGAACGGTGATGAGCGTGATCAAAACGGTATTCCAGGTCGTTTCCCAAAATACCGGATCTTCGATCATGAGTTGGTAATTCTCGAAACCGACGAATTCAGCTGGTAAACCCGAGGTCAGAGACAGGTTGAAAAAGCTGGTATAAATCAACCGGCCCACCGGATAGACAATAATCAGCGACAGAAGCAGTGCAGCCGGAGCCAAAAGCAAAACCGCCAGCGAACGATCACTGAGGTCGAGCCATCTTGCCCAGTTTTGCGAGGATGCCAACTGGTTATCATCAGCGTCTGATGGTATCGTATTCGCCATGGTTTCGTTCCGAGACATTGAAAGGTCTGGCAACGCTTCACAGCGTCGCCTCCGGCGGTAGGACCATTTTAGAGAGTGTCTCTCCCACCTGACAACAGGAGGGAGAGATGATGAACACGTCGCGTCCTAGCGCAATATGCGCTTCAAGCGTGCCTCAATCTGGTCTGCACCCTGCTCCGGCGTGGACACCCCCGCGAGAACCGAGTTGACGGTCGTACGGATGACCTCGCTGACCTCGTTATATCGCGGTGTGACCGGGCGCGGTTTGGCTGTTTCCACGACCTGAAGAGCATCTGCAAACCATGGCGCGCTCTTCAGAACATCTGCATCCTTATAGAGACCGGCATAGGTCGGAAGCAGCGAACCGTTGACCGCCATAAACTTGGACACGTCCTGAGAAGACAGATACTCGACCAGCTTCTTGGCTTCATCCTGATGCTTGGAGTAGGCCGATACGCCCCATTCCCAGCCGCCGAGGCAGGTTGCCTGTTCTCCACCCGTCACGGCTGGCAGCCGCGCCACGCCGACCTTATCGACCACAGCGGATTCTTTTCCTTGAGCCTGCGCCCAGGCATAGGACCAGTTGACCGCGAAAATGGCATTCCCGGCCTGGAATTCCTTGCGGGTATCGTCGGTGCCGACTTCAGCTATGTTTTTCTTGGAAACACCCTCGTCAACAAAGCTTTTCCAGAGGCTCAGCGACTTGACTGCAGCGTCGCGATCAAACGTCAGACGACCGGTATCCGTGAGATTCTTGCCTTGGCTCCAATAGGGCAGCAGGAAGGTACAGACCGCGCCTTCGATCGCCTTGCCCTGGAAGGACAGTCCCTGGAGATTGGCATTGCCCTCACCTTCAGAAATCTTCTTGGCTGCAGCCTTCAACTCGTCCCACGTCTTGGGTGGTTGAATACCGTATTTCTCAAGAAGGTCCTTGCGATAGTAGAGAAACTGCGAGTCCGCGAAGGCTGGCAGTGCAATGACTTTACCATCGACAGTGTTGGCGCCAGCGTAGGCTGGCAGATAGGCCGACATGTCCTTACTGGCAAAATCGCTGGTCCAGCCAGCAGATGCAAATTGCGCAGGACGAATGACGTCGAGGATCAGTACATCCAGAGATGTATCCTTCGCAGACATCACCGTATTGAGGTACTGGGCCTGCGCTTCGGATGTATTGCCTCCGGTTTCGATCTTGACCTTAATGTCAGGATTGGCGGCTTCATACTTATCGAGCGCCTGACGCCAAACCTGTGGTTGGTGCTGGCTGGAGATATAAATGCTCAATGTCGTCTCTGCTGCGGCCGGCATGGCAAAAGCCAGCATCGTGCCGCAGAAAAGGGCGCCGGTTAGTTTCGTCAAAGTCATGATTTCCTCCCGTTTGGTCTCTCAACCGATCAACTGTCTTCGCCGACCGACATTTTGTTTTTAAACTGTGCGTTCCGTCTCTGCGTCAAAGAGATGGACCTTCGCGGGGTCCACACCGATTTTCAACGTCTCACCCGCCTTTATTCGCGTGTCCGGCGGCATACGCGCCGTGAGCGTCTCTGTGCCCAACGCGAAATGAACCAGCGTGTCGGATCCCAAGGGTTCGACAACCTGAACATGGCACGTCAATGATACCTGGGACGCGTCCGCGCTGAAATGTTCCGGACGAATACCGACAATGAACGTTCGTCCATCGACAGCAGCAGCATGACCAGCTGAGCGCAACGCAGAGATTGGTAGGCTGTCCCCGTTCGCAAAAACAAGATTGCCGGAATCGGCTTTGGCTTTTGCAAAATTCATCGCAGGGGAGCCGACAAAACCGCCGACAAAAACACTGGCTGGGCGATTATAGACCTCATCCGGCGTTCCGACCTGCTCGATTTCGCCACTCTTGAGGATAACGATACGATCCGCAAGCGTCATCGCCTCGACCTGATCGTGCGTGACGTAGATGATCGTCGTGCCGAGCGACTGGTGCAGTTTCTTGATCTCGGTGCGGACCTGACCGCGTAATTTTGCGTCCAGATTTGATAAGGGCTCATCGAACAAAAACACCTGCGGGCGGCGCACGATAGCACGTCCCATGGCCACGCGCTGGCGTTGGCCACCTGAGAGTTGGCCGGGTCGCCGATCCAGCAGATGGGAAATGCCTAGCATGTTGGCGGCATCATCGACCCGCGTTGCAGCCTCGCCCGCAGCGACACCCCTCACCTTCAGGCTGAAACCCATATTTTCCCGAACTGTCTTGTGCGGATAAAGCGCGTAATCCTGAAAGACCATGGCGATATCACGCTCGCGCGGCGCCAGCTTGTTGACGACACGATCACCAATTTTCACTTCGCCGCCCGTTATGGACTCCAAACCGGCAACCATCCGCAAAGTCGTTGATTTTCCGCAGCCGGACGGACCAACGAAAACAACGAACTCGCCGTCACTGATCTCGAGGTCGAGACCCTTGACGATGGGGTGCGCGCCGTAGCTCTTTTCGAGCTTGGTAAGCGTAACTGATGCCATTCCTAATCACCCAACCCTCGGCGGCAATGCTTCGGGCTCCTCTTAAAATCAGCATACGCAATGATCTAATGAAATCAATACTGTATCAATTTAATTTATTTCGTTTGAATTTAAAATCTCTTCATTGATTTGCAATAACAATTCAGAATATTTTTAAATTTCCAAATGAGACAACTCGATTTTTATCCAAATGGAACCCGCCATAGAATTCTATTTCAACCGGTTGACATATCGCGCAATGCGCGGGTCGAACCAGGTGTGAGAAACCTCTGCCGTCGCGCCTTCATGTGAATGGCTGATCCGCAGGACATGAGGCATGGATTCTCCGCTCTTGGGACCGAACGCATCGGGACACCAGTCCGGCACGTGTCCCAGACCAATGTGGTCTTCCGCTTTTGCGATCAACAATCCAAGCCGTGTTCTGTAATAGAGGTAGAGGGATTCAGACAGGTCAGAAACGGCGATGCTGTCGATGTAGGAACCATCGAGCCATATTTCCTCGATTGCGGCAGCCTGGCCTGCTATTCGCCTTAACCGGCGGATGCGATGTCCCTCATGAGATGAACCAAAGGGGGGCAGCTCGGCTGGTTTGATCTGGCGGCTGACACTGAGGATTTCTGCGGTCGGAAAGCCGCCGCCGTTGACCAGCTCCAACCGAAACATGGCGTAAACGCTTTTGGGGTCCGTGACTGCACGAATGTAATTACCTGACCCTTGGATGCGCTCAAGCAATCCACGCGTATGCAACTCGGCAAGCGTCTTTCGCAACGTTCCAACAGCAATCCCAAGAGTGCTCGCCATCTCCCGCTCCGGGGGAAGCTTCTCGCCATCAATCAGTCGGCCGGCCGTTATGTCCCGAACCAATGTCTCGGCGATCTGGAGATATACCGGCAAACTTCCTCTGGAACTCCTCATTCTCAACCCCTCCCGGTCATCGACAGAAAAAATTGATGCATTATTGATTTACTAAATAGCGAATGTTACTGAATTGGGCAATGTCCTGTGAGGAGGATTTCATGACGATTGTACCTGTAACATCTGCTGATCTTGACGCAACAGAAGTGTCGTGGTTTTCCGCGCTTTGCTCCGACGATTATGCCTATCTCGGCATTCCCGACGGATCGTTACGCTCAAGTTGGGATCATTGCTCCTCAATCGTCAAGAAAGCCGAAGATCTGGGTTTCTGCAACGTCCTCTGCCCATCCTCCTATCAGGTGGGGCAGGATACCCTCAGCTTTGTTGCTGGCTGCGCACCCATGACCGACAAGATCAATTTTCTGGCAGCGATACGCTGTGGCGAAATGCAGCCCATCATGCTGGCCCGCACCGTGGCCACGCTCGATCACATGCTCAAGGGCCGCCTGACGCTGAATATCATCAGCTCTGATTTTCCCGGCGAAGTCGCCGACAGCGCCTACCGTTACAGGCGCAGCCACGAAGTCGTGCAAATTCTGCGTCAGGCATGGACACGCGAGACGATCGACCACGACGGAGAAATCTATCAGTTCAAGGGCGTTTCGACCGAGCCGGCCCGCCCCTATCAGCAAAACGGTGGACCCCTGCTCTATTTCGGCGGATATTCGCCAGACGCCCTGGAGCTCTGTGGTGCGCAATGCGACGTCTATCTCATGTGGCCGGAAACGAAGGAGCAGCTTGCCGAGCGCATGCGTGCGGTTCACGCCCGTGCACAAGCCCACGGACGAACACTCGATTATGGCCTGCGCGTTCACATGATCGTTCGCGACACCGAAAAAGAGGCACAGGAATATGCCGAACATCTGGTGTCCAGACTTGACGATGAATATGGCCAGCTGATCCGCAACCGTGCTCATGACAGCATTTCACTTGGTGTAGCGCATCAGGCAAAGGCACGTGAACTGGCGGACAAGTTCGGTTATATCGAGCCCAACCTTTGGACGGGGATCGGACGTGCGCGTTCCGGCTGTGGTGCTGCACTCGTGGGATCGACAGACCAGGTCATGAGCGCGATTGAAGACTACCAGAAGATGGGTATTCGAGCCTTCATCTTCTCCGGCTACCCCCATCTGGAAGAAGCAGAGCATTTCGGTCGCAAGGTCTTGCCGCAACTGAAGACCTGCTCCCTGCCGCATGTGCACGGGCGCGTGCCAGCCACAACACCCGCAACACCTCTTGGAAACGGAGACCGTCACTGATGGATCGCATCGAACTCACACCCGACATTTCGCTCAGCCGCATCGTCTATGGCATGTGGCGCGTAGGCGACGACGATGACACCTCCGCTGCGCATGTCCAGGCCAAGATCGAGGCATGTCTTGCGCAGGGCATCACCACGCTCGATCAGGCGGATATCTACGGCGGATATACGGCCGAGGCGATTTTGGGGGAAGCGTTCAAGACATCACCATCGCTGCGCGATAAGGTCGAACTCGTAACGAAATGCGGCATTGTCGCACCGGCAGGTCGTCACTCTGCGGCCCGCGTCAAGCATTACGATACATCGGCAGACCACATCAATGCGTCGGTAGAAGCGTCGCTACGCGACATGGCAACCGACCATATCGACCTGCTGTTGATCCATCGACCCGACCCGATGATGGACCCGGACGAAACGGGTGCGGCCCTTGATCAACTGGTAGCGTCCGGAAAAGTCCGCAGCGTTGGTGTGTCAAACTTCCGCCCTTGGGATTTTTCGCTGCTGCAGACACACATGGAAAGCGAACTGGTAACCAACCAGATCGAGCTCAGCCTTGGCGAAACATCGGCCCTGACCAACGGCGATCTGGCTTATCTTCAGGAACGGAACCTTGCCGTGATGGCCTGGTCACCTCTTGGCGGCGGCTCCCTGATGACCGCAGGCGGAGCCCTTGCCGATGCCATGGCAGAAATTGCCAACGATCAGGGCGTTGAAAGCGCAGCTGTCGCGATTGCCTGGCTGCTTCGGCATCCGGCCAAAATCCTCCCGGTACTAGGAACCAACAACCTGACGCGCATCGCCGCCATCTCGCAAGCCAACCAAGTTGTTATGGACAGGCAGATGTGGTTTGAGCTCTACACTTTGGCCAAAGGTCATGAGGTGCCCTGATGACATCTCCTAGCAGCACACCTGTCACTGATGAGCACAGCTTTGTGCCGGATGCTGCAAACACGCGTAGCCTGCGCACTGCGCTTGGAAATTTCCCGACCGGTGTGACGGTCGTCACCGTCCTTACGCCGGCGGGGCCAATCGGGATGACCGTGAACAGTTTTTCGTCTGTTTCACTCGATCCGCCGCTGATATTATGGTCACCAGCCAAGAGCTCTTCCCGGCACGATGTCTTCGCTGGTGCCACACATTTTGCGATTCACGTGCTCGCAGCAGATCAGAATGATCTCAGCAGTCGCTTTACCCGAGGCGGACTTGGCTTCGAAAATCTGCCATGGGACGGCAACCCGGAAGGTGTCCCGATCATCCCCGGCACACTCAGTCGTTTCGAGTGCGAGCGTTCATCGATCTTCGATGGCGGCGATCACTCGATCCTGCTGGGCCGCGTTCTTCGCGCGGCCTACCGCAACGGGGAACCATTGTGCTTTGCACGCGGAGCATTTGGGCGGTTTGAAGTCGCGTCTTGAGACGTTACGCGACTTCACGAGGTTTGAAGCGCGGAGATCACGACGAAATAACTGACGGCCACAAGCAGCAGCAGCGAGATCGATGAGGCAAGGATCACGCGCCCTCCCGCGCTTGCCACCGTGCGGATATCGACAGAAAGCCCTAGCCCCGCCATCGCGACAACGGTCAGCCCACTTGAGATGGTCAGAAGCAGGGTCACGGCATCAGGCGGGATAAGCCCCAGAGACCTGATGACAACGACAATCATGAAACCGATGATGAACCACGGCACGAGATGATGGCGGGAGGTTGTGCGTCCCTCACGCCGGGCAGCTTTACCTTCGAAAATACCCAGCGTGAAAATCACCGGGCCAAGCATGAGAACGCGCAGAAGCTTGATGACTGTGCCCGTCTGGACCGCAACCAGACCCGCAGGTGTCGCGGCGGCGAGAACTTGCGGAACGGCGTAGACGGTCAGGCCAGCAAGGGCGCCGTATTGCGCAGCACCCATGCCCGCATACGTATAGAGCAGAGGCAAAAGAAGAACCGAGGCGACACCGAGGACTGCCGTAAAGGCGAGCGCCGAGGCGACCTCATCAGACGTGGCCTCGATGACAGGCGCAACCGCGACGATTGCAGAATTACCGCAGATTGAGTTCCCGCAGGCAATCAGCATTGCAAGCCGGGGCGACAGACCGAAAACCCGGGCGACAGCAAAACTCACGTAGATCGACAGCGTCACAATAGCCACCACCGAGATAATCAAAGTAAGGCCCGCGCTTCTGATGGTCGCAAAACTGATCGACGCTCCGAGGAGGACGATCGCAATTTCCAGCAATAACTTTGAACTGAAATTGATGCCGGGGCGCCATGTTTTCTGATCCGAACAGAGGGTACGGGTCACGATACCGAGGAGGATCGCAAAGACGAGCGCTTCAAGGAACCCCGCCCCCAAAAGCGCGTGCTGCACCCACGCCAGAACATAGGCTGCGACCGCCACCAAGGTGCAGACGACAAGGCCCGGAACGATTTGGCGCACTTTGGAAAAGTTCATGGCAGGCAATCTCAACTGATACGGTGATACAGTTTTTTCAGCTAATTTAATTTACTTCCATCGAATAATATTCTACGTTTCATTCGGAAAAACAGAATGATTTCCTATGACCTTCGAACAACTCGCAATTTTTGTCGCAGTCGCGGAACGCGAACATCTGACCAAGGCGGCGGCCGCCATCCATTTGACGCCCTCGGCGGTGAGCGCCTCGATCCGCAGTCTCGAACAACATTATGGTGTCGAGCTCTTTCACCGGATTGGCCGGCGGATCGAGTTGACGAGTACCGGGCTTATTTTCCTTGAAGAAGCCCGTAAGCTCCTCGCACGGTCTCGGTCCGTCGAACTCATCCTCAACGAACTTGGCGGCATGCAACGGGGTTCTCTCAGCGTCTTTGCCAGCCAGACCATTGCCAGCTACTGGTTGCCTCCGCGTCTGATGGAATTTCACAAAAAGTTTCCCGGTATCGCTTTGCAGTTGACGATCGGCAATACGCGCACTGTCGCGGATGCCGTCATCAGCGGCGAAGCCGATATCGGCTTTGTCGAGGGTGAACTCGATGAACCCGCGCTCGCGGCTTCGATCATGGCGCATGATGAACTGGTCGTCGTGGTCGGCCCCTCCCATCCCTGGGCGCGCATAAAAGCGCTCGCTGCCGACGAGATCAGAGGCGGTCAGTGGGTTATGCGCGAAGTCGGGTCCGGCACCCGTTCCGCCTTCGAGGAAACCTTGAACGGCATGGGCATTAAAGCGGCCGCATTGAACATCGTGCTGGTCTTGCCATCCAACGAATCCATCCTCTGCGCCTTGCTCGCAGGCACCGGTGCTGCAGCCGTGTCGCGCCTCGCCGCGCAGCAATACATTGAAAGCGGCAAGTTATGCGAAGTCGGCTTCCAGACACGCGCCCGCGAATTCCGTCTGCTCAGGCACAAGGAACGTCATGCCAGCAAGGCTGCCATGACACTTCTCGATATTTGTCATCCGGCGCCGCAATGAGGGTCGGACCATCAACCGGAATGCCGGTCAGCCCCAACCTAATCTTTGACTTCACCTACCGTATCGGCAACATGGGCGCCGCGGCTGCCCATCGGTAGCGGGTGGCCTGTCGTCGAATCGACCGTTGTCTGATGTTCCAACTCGGCGTTGATCTCAGCACCCAGGATCAGAATAATCACCGATATCCATGTCCACACCATCAGACCGATCACGGCACCCAGCGTCCCGTAAGTCGCATTGTAGTCCGCAAACTTTTCCAGGTAGAAGGAAAAAAGAACAGATGCAGCCAGCCACAGGGTGGTCGAAAAGATTGCACCCCAGGTCAACCACCGGAACTTGGCCTGCGCGCGGCTCGGGCCATACCGATACAACATGGTGATACCGCAACCGACGAGAAGGAGAAGAAGCGGCCAACGAGCGAATTTGGCCAGAAATTCGGTCCATTGGTCAAGCCACAGATAGGCGAGCAACGCAGGAACGATACCAACAGCTGTGATCAAGGCTATCGCAATGATCAATGCACCGAAGGTAAACACCAGTGAGTTCAGATTGAGCTTGATGATCCCGCGCTTCTCTTTTTCGCCATAGGCAATATTCATGGCTTCGAAAAGCGCCTTGATGCCGTTGTTTGCACTCCAGAGCGCGACGAGAAAGCCGGTGATGACCCCGATGCTCAGGGTCGAATTCTTCTGTTGAGACAAACCGTCCAATTGACCGACGATGAGATCGAATGCGCCTGGAGGCAGCACCGTGGACAAAAACGCGATGTGTTTTGCGATGGTGACAGGATCGGAGAAGACCCCATAGAGGGAAACCAGGGCTGCCAACGCCGGGAACAGCGCCAGAAGCAAATAATAGGTCGCGCCAGCGGCGATCAGCGTAACGCGGTCCTCGAAGAACTCGAAAAAGACCCGCCAGAAAACATCACGATAGCCACGTAACGGGATTTGGCTCGGCTTTTCAGCAAACCGACCGCGTTCTTCATTTGATCCTTTCAGATCGCTGTTGTCACCGCTCACCTAGCCCACCTGTCGCACCCGAAAAGCCAAGTACATCAAACCCGCAGGAAGACTCAAGGTTTAATGGCTTCGACCAGTGGATGTGACGGACTTTTCACTTCCACGATGGTGGGGGCACTTCTAAGCCACTACCATCGGGGGTCTCGGTCGGATCGAATGACTTAGACGCCGACCGACAGTTTCGACGTCACAATTACTTGCCACGCCTCGTAAGCCGATATCACTGTCTGCATCTGCACGGTATGCCCTGCGATAAAGCGGTCTCCGTAGATCGTTTCGTCAGGATATTCGGTGATCAACGTCATCGGAACGGCGTTTTGGTCATCGATTGACGTCAGGCACGGGATGCCGTTGATGATCTGAAAACCGGTTTCTCCTGCGTGGATCTCATAGAGCCCAATCTGGCGATTGTTATAATCAAGAAGACCAGGAATAACAGCAAGATGCCGCGTGACTTTAGCGAGCAAAGCTTCCGCCTGCTCAGCCCAGTCTGCGTGATGCCGGACGATAAGGAAAAATCCCTTCGGCAACGTCCACATCGCGAAATTACGGGGTACGTAACCGGAAAGTGGCCTGGTCCATTCGTGCGAAGGGTAGCCGTGCAGGTTGATATGCAATGCCGCACCACTCAGTTCTTGCGCCTTGGGCCGGATTTCCGTCTCGTAGAGATGGGTTCCTGAGGTCTTGCGTGTCCTATATTCGAGGTCATCGCCCAACGCGGTATAACGCGCAGCGTGATGCATATGTCGGGGATTATCGACACGCAGCCGCTGATGAATGGCATATCCATCAGGATTCTCCAGCGGTGATATCGTGAAGTGGGCCTCAGCTTTGCTATTCAGCACGTGCGCTGCGCGAAGAGCACCGACGATGCCTGTCGTCTCATTGGCGTGCTGCCCGCCACTGATCATCACCGCGGCGTCGCTGCCCCTGCGATAACCTGCCGTAACCCGTCGACCTGATATTGCCATAGCAACAAATTCCTCGCCGCCTAACTCGCTCAGCAAGATTGAAATCTGGTCGGCAGCGAGTGGCGCGGTGGCTGTCGCAATGGGCTGATGTGCGCCATGCAAAAACTCTTTTTCGAGTGGACGTGTTTCGATATGGCCCGAAATCTCCGCGTCACTTTTGATGACTTCAGGAACAATCTGGCCGGGCCTGAGGCCACGATCACCAAGCGGTCGTCCCGATTTTTTCTGGAAGAATTCGAGAAGCGAGAAGTAGAGATCCTCATGCAGCGCTTCGCGCACGCTGACCGTCTCATCGCCAACCGATAGCGGCACATCATACGAGGGGTAGCGAACACGAAGATTCAGCTCTTCGAAATACGGCTCCTCATTGCCCCAATCATGCTTCATAACGGCATCGATCGCGCTTCCGAACAGCCGCTCGTAATCCGTTTCCAGACGCTCTCCGACCTCATCGTCGCCACGCCGCAACCAGCCTGTGGGCGATACGTTGGTTTGCCCGACAATATCGACATGGACGCGATTGGGAGCCATTATCTTCAGTGTTTCGGATCCGTCCGCGCGCGTCAGAACCACATCATAGAAAAATACCGCATCCTCACGCGGGACGAACTTGATTTTGGCATTTCCGACCAACGCCGCCAAAGGGTAGGCTTCGAGCCGGAAGCGGTTTAGGGGCGCCTGCGTGTGGACGGGATATCGGATCTGAATGGTTTCCACACCTGTCAGATCGATCTCTTCGAGAAAGGCATGGAGCAAGGGCTTGTAAGCGCAGCGGATGCGAGACTTGACGCCTTTTTTCAGCAGCCGTCGCTCGGTATCCCGCCTGCTGCTCGCATCATCGAAAGTCCAGGCCTCCAGGAATTGCCCGGAAACAGCAACCTCTACCAATTCATCGAGCGTGCGCTCAAAGCGCTGGCTGAAGATCACGGTCATCGTTCTTTGCCCCCTGCGGTTCCACCAGAATGACCGAGCCGATGGGGTTTGGCCACGGGTGCTGAAAAGTTATGTGCCAGTCCTTGACGCCAACAGCGCGTGCAGACTGGACAACTGGGCGCTCACGCCTTGCGAAGGCCGCGCTGTGTGCGCTCAACTGCTCTCCAGCAAAACCTGGTGTCCCGGCGAAACAGATCGATAGGTTCGCTGCGGAGACACATAACCGATCGGACGGATGGGGCTTTTAAGCTCATCGATCGGTGCGTTGCGGCGAAGGCCTCTTCTTGCGGGATCCGGCACCGGCACGGCGGCCATGAGCTTCTTGGTATAGGGGTGCTGTGGGTTGGCGAAAATCGAAGCACGCGGACCAATTTCGACAATCTCACCGAGATACATGACCGCAACCCTGTGGCTGACCCTTTCCACCACGGCCATATCATGACTGATGAACAGAAATGCGATCTTGAACTGTTCCTGTAAATCGAGCAGCAGGTTGCACACCTGCGCCTTGATCGACACATCCAGTGCAGACACGCTTTCATCCGCGATGATGACCTTGGGGTTGAGTGCCAGTGCGCGGGCGATGGCGATGCGCTGACGCTGGCCACCGGAAAACTCATGCGGATACCGGTCCATCATCGATGCCGACAGGCCGACGCGCTCCAAAAGATCGGCCGCCATCTGTCTTGCCTGCGAAGCCACTGCGATCTTGTGCTTGATCATCGGTTCTGCGACCGCATAACCCACCGTCATGCGCGGATTGAGGCTGGAAAACGGATCCTGAAAGATCATCTGAACGCTGCGGCGCATGTTGCGGAGTGCGACCTGATCGAGCTTGAGGACATCGAAACCATCCAGCGTCACATTCCCACTGCGCGGCTCCACCAGACGGGCAATCGAGCGCCCCGTCGTGGACTTTCCACAGCCGGACTCGCCGACCAGAGATAACGTCTCGCCCTGAAATAGGTCGAAAGACACATTTTCAACGGCATGCACGGCACCCGTCTTTCGACCGAAGAGGCCCGATCCGATATCGAAACGCGTTACGAGGTTCTTGACCGAAAGAACGGGTGTCAAACCGCCTTCGACGGTATTTGGCACCTCTTTGGCCTCGGAGATCACACCGCTCGCCGTATCAACGCGCGGGAAGCGCAAAGGCCAGTCATGCCCCTCCATGGAGCCGAGCCTCGGAACGGCCGCGAGCAAGGCGCGCGTGTAAGGATGCTGCCCGCGATGGAAAATATCGGCTGTCTCGCCCGTTTCCACCTGATCGCCCCGAAACATCACGATGGTGCGGTCAGCAATTTCCGCGACGACCCCCATATCGTGCGTGATGAAAAGAACGGCCATGCCCTCCTCTTCCTGCAACTGCTTGATAAGGTCGAGGATCTGGCCCTGTATCGTCACATCGAGCGCGGTTGTCGGTTCGTCTGCAATCAGCAGCTTCGGCTTGGAGGCCAGCGCCATGGCGATCATCACACGCTGGCGCATCCCGCCTGAAAACTGGTGTGGATACTCGTCGAAGCGGCCTTGGGCATTGGGGATACGCACCTTTTCCAGAAGCCGGATGGTTTCTGCCCGGGCTTGCGTCTTGGTCATGCCCTTGTGACGGGTCAGAACTTCTGAAATCTGCCGCCCGATGGTGAAGACCGGGTTGAGCGAGGTCATCGGCTCCTGAAAGATCATCGCCATGTCGTTGCCGCGCACGGCCCGCATGTCTTTTTCGGAAATGGCAAGAATGTCCCGACCGCCCAGCAACACCTTTCCTTCGATGCGGCTGGCTCGTGGCTCCAGAAGACGCATGACCGAGAGGGAGGTAACGCTTTTGCCGGAGCCGCTTTCCCCGACGATGGCGACCGTTTCACCCGCTTTCACCTCAAAGGAGAGATTGCGAACGACGGTTTTCCATTCACCATCGACCAGAAAGGCGGTGCTCAGGTTTTGAACCGAAAGAACGGTTTCACCCGAAGATAATCTCGCGGTTTCGGCCATGACTTCACCTCCCCACTGCGTAGGCTTGCATGAGACGCGGGGTTGCGGCGGCTCTGAGCAGTCCATCTGCATCCCGCCTTGCTGCCGTCAGGCGACCAACCGTCCAGGGATCGGCTACGGTAACATCGTGTCCACGGGATTTGAGATCGGCCAGAGCTTGCTCGCCAATGCTGCTTTCGATCATGACATTGCCGGGCTGACGCGTGCGTGGGTAGAAAGAGCCGGGAAAATGCGTGGTGTGGAATAACGGTAGATCGATTGCCTGCTGCAAATTCATGCCGAAATGCGCGTAACGCAGGAAGAAGGCCAGTTGCCACTGGTCCTGCTGGTCGCCACCCGGCGTGCCGAAGGCCAGTGTCGGCTTGCCCTCGAACAGGCCGAGCGATGGCGTCAGCGTCGTGCGTGGACGCTTTCCCGGCGCAAGCGACGTGGGCAGACCGGGTTTGATCCAGAACATCTGCGCACGCGAATTGAGGCAGAAGCCCAGACCCGGAATGATCGGCGAAGACTGCAACCAGCCGCCCGATGGCGTGACCGATACCATGTTGCCTTCCCGGTCGATGACATCGATATGCACGGTATCGCCACGCTTTTCGGTCAGGTGCGACATGGTCGGCTCATAGACGGCACCGACACCGGCCATCGTGTTCAGCATGCCCATGGTGAGATCATGCTGAGCGTCGAAGCCGGGAATGCGTCCGGGGCGCAGATCCATCGAAGCTTTGCCAGTCATGAGCTTGCGGCGCTCGTCATTGTAGCCATCCGAGAGCAGGGTCTGGATCGGGATTTGCGAAAATTCGGGGTCGCCGTAATAGACTTCACGGTCAGCGTAGGAGAGCTTCATCGCCTCCACCACGGTGTGGACGAAATCGACGCCTGCCGGGTCCATTGCGGCGATATCGATGCCCTTCAGCAAGGCCAGGGATTGCAGAAGCACAGGCCCCTGCCCCCAAGGGCCTGTCTTGGCAATCGTCCAGCCGTGATAATCATATGTGGTCGGCTCTTCTATGGTGGCCGTCCAGTTGGCCATGTCGTCAGCGGTGAGCACGCCCTTGTGCCTGTGACCGCTGGCATCCATGACCTCTGCCGTCTTCAGATAGTCGCTGATCGCCTCGGCGACGAAACCGCGGTAGAACGCGTCACGGGCTGCATCGATGCCTGCCTCACGACCCGGCTTGGCCTCGGATTCTGAGATGATGCGCTTCCATGTCTGCGCCAAAACCGGGTTCTTGAAGCTGGACCATGGTTGCGGTGCGGCGCCGCCCGGTAGCCAGGTTTCGTAAGATGTCGGCCACTCCTTCTCGAAGAAATCCGCCAGTCCTTCAATGGTCGCGGCAACGCGCGGCAAGACAGGATGGCCGTTTTCGAGATAATAGATCGACGGTTCCAGTACATCGCGAACGGTCATGGTGCCGTAATCGCGCAGCATCAGCATCCAACCATCGAACGCACCGGGAATGACGGTGGCAAGCAAGCCGTCACCGGGAATGAGGTCGATGCCCTCGGCAGTGTAGTGCTCTATGGTCGCCGCCGCAGGCGCCGTGCCCTGCGCACAGATGACCTCGACCTTGTCCTTCTTCTTCGAGTAGATGATGGCCGGCATATCGCCGCCGGGCCCATTCAGATGCGGTTCGAGAACCTGCAGCACGAAACCCGTCGCAACGGCTGCATCAAACGCGTTGCCACCTTTTTCCAAAATGCTCATACCGACAGCAGAGGCGATCCAATGGGTTGAGGTAACGACGCCGAAGGTACCGAGAATTTCAGGCCGTGTGGTGAATGCATTCATGACAGTTTCCTCTAGAAATTCTTAGTTTTCGCGTGGGTCGAGCGCATCACGCAGACCGTCGCCCAGCAGATTGAAGCCGATCACGACACAGAAGATCGCAGCCCCAGGCCACATCGCCATCCATGGCGCTTGCGTCAGAAAGTTCTTGGCGACGTTGAGCATCGAGCCCCAGCTGGGCGCCGGTGCCTGTTGGCCCAACCCCAGGAATGACAGGCTGGCCTCGGCAATGATGGCTGTCGCCACCGTCAGCGTCGCCTGCACGATGATGGGCGGCACGATGTTGGGCAGGATGTAGCGCAGCATGATATCGCCATGGCCAAGACCGATCGAGCGCGCGCCTTCGATATAGTCTTCGGTCTTGACGGCCATGACTTGCGACCGTGTCAGCCGCACGAAGATCGGCATCGCTGACAGACCGATGGCGATCATGGCATTGGTCAGGCTCGGTCCGAGGAACGCGGCAAGCGCAATGGCCATGATCAGAAATGGCATGGCCAGAAAAGCTTCGGTAATGCGCGAGATCACCTGATCGACCCAGCCGCCGAAATACCCCGACACGAGCCCGAACGGAACGCCTAGCAAAACGGCAATCGCGACGGAGATCACACCGGCCATCAACGAAGCCTGCGCACCCCAGATCATTCTCGACAGAACGTCACGACCAATATCATCGGTACCAAGCCAGTGCGCGGCCGATGGCGCCTTGCGAATGGCTCCCCAGCTCGTTGCGATCGGGTCGGCCAGCGGCAAAACGGGTGCGGCAATGGCAAGCAGCGTGAAGAAGGCAATGATGATGAGACCGGCAATCGCGCTGCGATTGCGTTTCATCTTTTTCCAGGCCCTGCTTTGCGCAGCCTTGGGCTTTTGGGCAGGCATTGCCTCTACGGTCAGGCTCATAGGGTTGCCCTCATGCGTGGGTTGAGAAGAACGGTCACGACATCGGCCAGGAGGTTCATGAAAATAAAACCGACCGCCGTGCACAGGACCACGCCTTGCACCACCGCATAATCACGGTTGAACACGGCATCGACGATCAGCTTACCGAAGCCGGGAATGGTGAAAATCTGCTCGGTCAGAACCGCACCGGCGAGAAGCTCCCCGAACAACAGCGCCGTCAGCGTAATGACCGGCAGAAGCGCGTTGCGGAAGGAATGGCTGAGCACGACTTCACGCGTGGAGAGGCCCTTGGCGCGCGCAGTGCGAATATAATCCGACTTCATCACCGACAGCATGGACGAACGCGTGTGCCGCATAAGTGTTGCCGCAAGCCCGGTTCCCAAGACGAAGGAGGGCATGATCATTGTTTGCAGCGACCTGACGGGGTCGACAAAGATGGACTCGTAACCGGAGGCCGGAAGCCAGCCAAGCTGTACGGATACGAAAAGGATAAGCATGATCCCTAGCCAGAAATTCGGGATGGATAGCCCCGACAGGGCGACGATATTGGCGACGTAATCGATCCAGGTGTTCTGCTTGACGGCGGCCAGGATGCCCATGGGAACGCCGATGGCAAAGGCGAAGAACATCGACATCAGCGCGAGCTGGATCGTTACCGGCAGCTTTTCAGCCACCAGTTCCAGAACGGGCTGGTTGGTGCGAAGCGATACGCCGAAATCGCCCTGGACGACCGACCCGATCCAGTAAAAATACTGGTAAACGACCGGATCATTCATCCGGTATTTCTCTCGTAACAGTTCGATGACCGCGGGATCACGCTCTTCTCCGGCCATGGCGAGAATGGGGTCGCCCGGCAAAAGCTTTTGCAGCGAAAAAACAAAGACGGAAATGATCAGCAGCGTCGGGATCGCTACCAGCAACCGCTTGGCGATGTAGATGTGCATAAAAGCAAGTCCTTATACGGGCAAGGCTTTTGGACCGGGAGTGCGAGACGCAGCCAATGGGTGCGTCTCGCCATGTGCACGAGGCAGACTTAGTCGGCTTTCTTGACGCCTGTCAGACGGATCATACCGTCACCGGATGGTGTAAAACCGGTGATCTTTTTGGAATAGGCATAGAGATACGCCTGATGGCCGAGATAGATCAGCGGCAAATCCTCATCCAGAATTTTCGTCGCCGCATCGTATTTTGTCTTGCGCACGGCATTGTCCGTCGATGCACGCGCATCGTTCAGCAGTTTGTCGACTTCCGGATTGCAATATTTGGTGTCGTTGATGCCGCCCTTGCAGGTCACGAACTGATGGATATTGCCATCAGGGTCGGATCGACCTGACCAGTCGGAGCGCGACAGCACGTAATTGCCCGCCGTCTGCTCGGACAGAAGCGTCGCGAATTCCGTGGCCTTCAGCTTCACATCGAATCCGGCTTCGGCTGCCATGGACTGGATAACCTGCATCGCCTGCGTCTGTGTGGTGTTGTTCGCGTGTTGTAGCTCGATTTCGTACTTGTCGAAACCGGCTTCCTTCATCAACGCTTTCGCCTTTTCGACGTCACGGGCCGGAACGGGAATGTCCTTGTTGTACCACGGGCTCGTTGGCGGCCATGGCTGGTTACCCGCCATCGCGGTACCTTCGAACACCACCTGATTGATGGCTTCGCGGTCGATGGAGAGTGAGAATGCCTGACGCAGGCGCTTGTCCTTGCCGAACGGATTGTCAGCCTTGGCGCCGTTGCCGATGTTGACATACAGAGCCATGTAGCCGGGACCGACAACCTCTCCGTAATTCAACTTGTCGTCTGCCTTGACGGCAGCGACGTCGGACGCCGAAATGCGCTCTGCAAGATCAAGATCGCCCGATTGCAGGTTGGCGAGACGCACGGTCGTATCCGGGATGGGCAGGAACGTGACCTTGTCGATGAAGATGTTGTCCTTGTTCCAGTAATCGGCAAACTTCTCCAGAACGATGCGATCCTGCTGAATGCGCTCGACGAATTTGAAGGCACCCGAGCAAACCGGCTTCTTGGAGAAGTTGGCACCCAGTTCTTTACCAGCCGTTGGCGAAATCATCATGCCAGCGCGGTCGGAAAGCTGTGCAAGCAGGCTGGCATCCGGGCTCTTCAGCGTAAACTTGACCTGGTACGGCCCCGTCGCTTCGACCTTGGCGACGGAGGCCAGTTCGCTCTTGCGGCGCGATTCCGGCAACGTCATGTTGCGATCGATGTTGTAGACGACCGCTTCGGCATTGAATGGCGTGCCATCGTGGAAGACCACGCCTTCACGCAAATCCATCGTCAACGTTCCGCCATTGTCGCCCCACGCCCATTTGGTCGCGAGCTGCGGAATGACAGCGAGATTGTTGTCGAGATCAACCAGTTTGTCGCAAAGGCTCGTGTAGACGATGCGACCCACGAACGTGCGGGACTGAGCGGGGTCCAGCACATCGGCATCGTCCATGAGGCCGATCCGCAGATCCGCCGACAGCGCCGGTGTTGCCAGCAACGTACCGATGAGAAGCATTCCGGAAAGTCTAGCAAATCGTTTCATTTTGTCTGTTCCCTTGGTGGTTTGGGTGAAATCGGCCGGTTTTCCGGTCTCTGATTGGGTTGCTCTGTCGACGCTCTGTGTTGCACCGTTTCCCGCTCGGCTGCGGGGCCATCCTGTGTCGCCATCGATGTCTGGCGGATCAAGCGCTCCTGAAGCGTCAGCAGGTGGTTGCGCATGGCCTCACCGGCGCGCGCCGGATCTCGCGACGCTATCGCCTCGATGATTTCGGTGTGTTGATCACGGGATTCTTTCAGGGTCCTGTCCTGCTTTCGCGCACGCTCGCGTACCGACTGCCAGACGGGGTCTTGGCGAACGCGGTTGATGACATCGAAAAGAGACAGGAAAAGCTGATTGGCAGCCGTTTGCGCAATCAGTCGGTGTAACGAGCCATCCCAAAGCTCGCGCCAGTCGGCATCTGTGCGTTCGTAGATTTTGTCGCGAAGCTCACGCATACGGTCGACGTCAGCGTCTTTGGCTCGCATGGCGG
This sequence comes from Agrobacterium sp. rho-8.1, assembly GCF_033957725.1. Lineage (NCBI taxonomy): Bacteria > Pseudomonadati > Pseudomonadota > Alphaproteobacteria > Hyphomicrobiales > Rhizobiaceae > Agrobacterium > Agrobacterium sp. rho-8.1. Next base: position 1,464,669 of record NZ_CP192789.1, on the reverse strand, counting down.
CCAGTTGCGCAAGTTGCGGTTCTATCCGCAGGCGCACTTCCATGATTTCCATGAAATTGGTTCCGGATACCAGACTAGCGGCGTGCTCGCTCCAGCTGTCTGGTTTCTGTCCTAGAAACGTACCCGCGCCCTGCTTTCTCCAGATGAGCCCCTCGGCTTCCAAAACCTCCAGCGCTCGCCGTATCTCCCGTCGGCCCAGACCAAAACGCTCGGAGAGCAGTCTCTCAGTCGGTAATTTTCCGTCAGGGGACAGTGTTGTCACCCGCAACAGTTCACGCAACCTCTCCAGCGCATAATTGGAGTTCTCTGGTGCTCTAAGAGGTATTTTTTGATCCAATGGTTCGTACCAATTTTGAATTGGTTCCAATGAAACCGTTAATTCCACAGCCGTCAAGCCTATTTATGATGCACAATGAAAATCGCGGAAAAAGAAGGCACTCAATATTCGACGGTCGCGGAAATCATTCCAACCGGCGATCATGACCAAACGGGGCGCGAGCACAAAAAGGCATCGCGCCAGACGAAAATTGATGCTTTTCGAGCGTCTGTCGATCTCTTACGCCTGTCTTCGAAAAGATGAAGGCAGGGACGCGAATGGGAAAGCCGTTTTACTGGAATGAACTGAACACCCTCGATTTTGCAGGCTTGTCCGTCGATCGGACCATCGCTGTCTTGCCGATCGCCTCGACGGAACAGCATGGCCCGCATCTGCCAGTGGCAACCGACGTTGCAATTGCAAACGGAATGTTGGAGGAACTCAAAGTTCAGCGACCGGATGACCTCGACTTTCTTGTCCTGCCGACACAGGAAATCGGCAAAGCCAACGAGCATGTCTACGGACCGGGGACGCTGTCGTTCGGCGCCGAAATCCTCATTCCGGCCTGGACCGCGATTGGCGCAAAGGTTGTCGAAGCGGGCGTTCGCAAAATGGTGATCGTCAATTCCCATGGCGGAAATGTCGATATCATGAGCATCGTTGCCCGCGAGTTGCGCGTCAAACACCATATGGCCGTTGTCAGCACGCAATGGGGCCGCTTCGGCAACCCGGAGGGCTTGATCTCCGAGCATGAGCAGAAATTCGGAATACATGGCGGTGATGTCGAGACATCGCTGATGCTGCACTTCCGTCCCGACCTCGTGCGGATGGAGCACGCCCAAAACTTCACGTCCAAGGCCGAATGGATGAAAGAACAGTCCAGGTTTTTACAACCACTTCCACCGCACTCCCTTGCTTGGATTGCCCATGATCTCAATCCGCACGGCGTCGTCGGAAATGCGGCCGCCGCAACAGCAACCAAGGGCTCTGCCATATGTCGCCATCAGGTCGCGGGCTTCATTGACCTGTTGCGCGACCTGTCAGACTATTCGCTGGACAATCTCTATGTGAAATGAATGCTGTCCGCTCTGTCCAGTTGTCGCTGCGACGGCACATGGCCGTTTGTCTCCAACTCCGTCACAAGCTCTGCCAATCGGGATAGCAGAAACTCAACAAACAGACTTGTCACCGTGTCGAGTGAAGAACGGGAACGCGCAAAGAGCTTCATCGGCTGATGCCGGGGATGTGGGCCAGCCAATGGGCGAAAAACGAGCTCCCCTCGACGGCATTCCGCTAGAACGTCAAGGGGATTGAGCAGTGTCAGTCCCGTTCCAAGCTTGACCAGTTGCTTGAGCATGTCGGACGCGTTGCTCTCCACCACGGGCTGCACAGCGACAGAAAGCGGCGCGAACGCCAGATTGATGACGTTGCGAAGACTGGTCCCGGACTGCGCCAGAACCAAAGGTTCCTGCGCAACATCGGCGAGGTCGATTGGCCCATCACCCGCCAATCGGTGCCCGGGAGGCATCACGACGCCAATCGGTATGTCGAAATTGGCGAGCGTACGAATGCCGGGGGTGGCTGGAATATTGAATCCAAGGCCGATATCCACTTCGCCGGCCAGCACCGGTGAAATCGTCGTCGACGGACCATCATTGCGCAGGTGGACGTGTATTCTGTGATACTTGGCGATAAAGCTGGCGACAATCTCTGGCAACGGTCCTGCGGCAAGGCCCACGGTCGCGACCATCGAAACCTTGCCTGCTTGGGGCATTTTCAAACCGCGAATGCGCTCTTCCATTCTCTCATAGGTTTTGAGAACTTCGCGGATATGCTCAATGCACAACTCCCCTGCTGCGGTTAACCTTAGTCCACGCGGCATGCGCTCGAATATTGGCGCACCCAACTCTTCCTCCAGCGCCAGAATTTGACGGTTGATAGCTGAGGATGCCACGTTCAGTCTGGCAGCAGCCTTGCGGATCGAGCCGCATCTGGCAATCTCGTCGATGTATCGAAGTTTCCTTGAGTGCAGCACCGGCAAAGTCCTTTGCTCAATTTTAAGACGCGCCGCCATTTTCAGCAGTTCGTTTGAGAAGCGATGCCTGAAAGGCATCAATGTGGACGAATTTTGATGCTTTTCAAAGATCAATGCAACCGCTCAAATGAAAGAGAACGAGCACGCCTATGATGCTTGTAAAGGGAACGATTCAAAATGTTCAGAGATTCCAAGACAAAGAGTTACGTGGCCGCGTTGGGTTTATGCGCCGCTACGTTATCCGCCCAGCCAGCATCCGCACTTGATGAGGTCAGCTATGGAACGAACTGGCTGGCACAGGCTGAACATGGCGGTTTTTATCAGGCCGTGGCCGATGGCACATATGAGCGCCATGGTCTGAAAGTGACCATCGTCCAGGGCGGCCCCAATGCTGCCAACCGGTCTCTTTTGTTCGCCGGAAAAGTCGATTTCTACATGAGCGGTCAGTTGGGCGACATGGATGCGCGCAAGGAGGGAATTCCGGTGGTCGGCGTTGCCTCACTGTTCCAGAAAGATCCGCAGATGCTGATGGCGCACCCTGACGCTGGCATCGAGACGTTCGGAGACATGAGCAAGCTGACGACCGTATTCATGGGCAAGGAGGGCTTCGCAACCTACTTCGAGTGGATGAAGAAGAACTATCCCGGGTTCAAGGAAGAGCAATACAAGCCCTATACGTTCAACCCCGCACCCTTCATCGCCGACAAGCAATCCGCACAGCAAGGCTATCTGACCTCGGAACCCTATGAAATCGAGAAGCAGACGGGCTGGAAGCCGAAGGTCTTCCTGCTGGCCGATGCGGGATACGCCCCCTACTCGACGATGATTACCGCAATGCAAAAGACTGTGGATGAAAAGCCTGACATGGTTCAGCGCTTTGTCGATGCCACGCTGGAGGGGTGGTACACGTATCTTTACGGTGACAACAAAGCAGGCAACGACCTCATCAAGAAAGACAATCCGGAAATGACGGATGGTCAAATCGCCTTTTCGATCGCGAAGATGAAAGAATACGGGATTCTTGAGTCGGGTGAGGCGCTGACAAAGGGCATCGGCTGCATGACCGACGAGAGATACAAGAAGTTTTTCGACGATATGGTGGCGATTGGGGTTGAACCCGCTGACCTGGATTACAAGCAGGCGTACACGACGAAGTTTGTCTGCAAGGGCGTGGGCATGGCCCTCAAAAAATAAGAAAAAAGGACGGGATCATGCGCCTCGCTCTGGCGGGTCACGCATGATCACACCGCGCAACGGATCAAGATTTTCCACGCCACGACGTTTGCCAAGGCCATTCAATGACCCTATCGCCAGTTTCGAAATTGCCCGCAGGCAAAGAAGGTCGAAAACGACCGCTGGTCAGCATGAGCGGCGTTTCAAAGCAGTTTTCAAATGGGACGCTGGCGCTCTCCGATGTATCGTTGAGCATCGATAATGGTGAGTTCGTGAGCCTGCTCGGGCCTTCCGGCTGCGGAAAATCGACGGCGCTAAGGATTATCGCAGGGCTGGGAGACGCCACATCGGGCACGATCGACTGGCCAAGCTCGCGTATCAACGCGAAAGGCTTGCCGGAAGGCGATATCTCGTTCGTCTTTCAGGAACCGACGCTGATGCCCTGGCAGACGGTCTTTGGAAACGTCTATCTGCCACTCAAGCTGCGGGGCGTGTCCAAATCAGCTGCCAGGGATGATGTAGCGCGCGCGCTAGAAACCGTTGGCCTCAGCGATTTCGCAAAGGCATATCCGCGAGAATTGTCCGGTGGCATGAAGATGCGCGTCTCAATCGCACGCGCACTCGTGACAAAGCCCAAATTGCTGTTGATGGACGAGCCATTCGCGGCGTTGGACGAGATCACGCGGCAAAAGCTGAATGACGACGTGCTGACATTGTGGAAACAGACCGGCATCGCTGTCGTCTTCGTTACGCATTCGGTTTTCGAAAGCGCCTATCTGTCCAACCGCATCGTGATCATGCGGCCAAGACCGGGCCGCGTGCATGCGGATTTTCCTCTTGTTACCAGTCTGGAGCGGGATGCACGCTATCGCACATCGGAGGAATATCGTCGGGCCTGCGAAAGGGTATCCAACGTACTGATCGAAGCCATGGATGGCGGAGAACACCAATGACCTTCAACCGCGACATGGCTTTGCGCATCACGATACCGATCGCCGTGGTTATCTGTATGATCCTGATGTGGCAGGCCATCATCAGCGCCTATGCGATCCCGCAATATATCCTGCCCGGCCCGGTCGCGGTTGGAAAGTCGCTCTATAATGACTGGGGCACGCTGTCGCCGGCACTACTTGTGACCACAAAGATCACGCTTCAGGCACTGGCATTGGCTTTGATGGGGGGCGTGGGGATCGCCATCATTCTCGTGCAATCCAGATGGTTGGAGATTGCGCTCTATCCAATCACCGTCATTCTTCAGGTGACACCGATCGTGGCGATTGCACCACTGATCCTCATTTACACACCGACGACCCAGATTGCCCTGCTGATCTGCGCCTTCCTCGTCGCATTTTTCCCGATCCTGTCGAACATGGCGCAGGGACTGAAAAGCGTCGACCACAATCTGCTTAACCTGTTCGACCTCTATGGCGCTTCCCGTTGGCAAACGCTGATCTATCTCAAACTTCCATCAGCGCTGCCCTATTTTATGACCGGTCTGCGGATTGGCGGCGGGCTTGCACTCATCGCAGCAGTCGTCGCGGAGTTCGCGGCTGGCTCGGCCGGGGCCGGTTCCGGCCTCGCATTCCGACTACTGGAATCACAGTACCGGCTGAACATTCCGCGGCTTTTTGCAGCATTGGTGCTGTTGTCGCTGCTCGGGGTTGTTATCTTCTGCATCACCTCGTTTATTTCCTGGCTCTTCCTGCATCGTTGGCATGAGAGCAGCCTGAAGAGAGAAAATTGATGACAAATGGATTCACGATACTGCCGCAATGGGAACGTTTTGCGCTGACCAATGCCACTTTGCCCTCGGTCACAGTGGAAGGGTTTGAAGCACCGGCAAAGGATGGTCTGGTTTCTGCGGACGTCGTGATCGCAGGGAACAAGATCGAGGCAATCTTACCGGCGGGTTCCGCTCCTTTAGATGTGCCACGAACAGACCTGCGCAACGGCATGATTTTCCCGTGTTTTGTCGATATGCACACCCATCTGGACAAAGGCCATGTTTGGGATCGGAGAGCAAACCCGGACGGTACATTTACGGGCGCTCTGGACAATGTACGCGCAGACCGCGTCGCTCACTGGTCATCTCAAGACATTCGTGCACGTATGGAGTTTTCACTGAAGGCCGCCTTTGCGCATGGCACAAAACTCATCCGGACGCATCTGGACAGCGTCCCACCGCAGACGGATATCTCCTTTCCGCTGTTTGCAGAGATCCAGCAAGAGTGGAAGGATCGCATCGTATTGCAGGCAGTCGCCCTTCTCCCGCTTGAGAGTGTGCTCGACAGACCCGTTTTCGACGCCATCGTCGCCACAACCAAGCGACATGGTGGCCTCTTGGGCGGTGCGACCCGCATTTTGCCGGATTTGGCTAGAATTCTCGAAACCTTGTTTCGCAGCGCTGCCGACAACGGCCTCGATATCGACTTGCACGTCGATGAGACGGAGGACCGGGAAGTGCTGACGCTAGAGGCTATCGCCGATGCCAAACGCCTCTCCGGTTTCCAAGGCTCCGTTACCGTCGGTCACTGCTGCTCGCTGGCACTTCAGGACGACGACACAATAAAACGGGTCATAGAAAAAGTAGCGGAAGCTGGTATTTCAGTCGTGTCACTACCGATGTGCAATATGTATCTGCAGGACCGCCATGCGGGTCGCACGCCACGCTGGCGCGGGACGACGCTGTTCAAAGAACTTACGGCCGCCGGTGTATCGACAGCCGTTGCCTCCGATAATACCCGCGATCCATTCTACGCTTATGGCGATCTCGATGCCGTCGAGGTGCTGCGAGAAGCTGTGCGGATTTTGCATCTGGACCACCCGATTGATGACGTTGCGCGTATTGTCACAACGACGCCTGCAAACATCCTGGGCCGTCCGGATGTTGGCCGCATCGGGCCAGGTCTTCCAGCCGATCTGGTGCTGTTCAATGCGCGCCGGTGGAGCGAACTTCTTTCCCGGCCGCAAGCAGACCGCGTCGTGGTGCGCAATGGCAAGGCCATCGACCGTTGCTTGCCGGACTACCGAGACCTTGATCCCATACTGATGAAAGAGTGAAACATGGCCGACTATGCGCAGATCAAGAAAGAGCTCGAAGGCATTGCAACGGAAGACAATCCTGCCCTTGTGCGCCAGAAAAGCCGCGACTTCTATTGGTACTCCCCCGTTTTGAAACGTCAGTTGGATAACGTCACAGCCGACCTCATCGTTTCTCCGAAATCGGTTGAAGAGGTTATCCAAACTCTCAAGGTCGCACATGCCCATTCCGTGCCGGTCACGCCACGCGGCGCCGGTACCGGCAACTATGGCCAAGCCATGCCCCTATCGGGCGGGATTGTCTTGAACCTCATCAACATGAACAAGGTCAAGGAAATCCATCCCGGTCGCGTGATCGCCGAGCCCGGCATTGTCATCGCGGAACTCGACCGCCAGACGAAGGCGCATTCCAACCAGGAACTACGCTTCCACCCCTCGACCGCTCAGTCAGCGACCATCGGTGGCTTCATCGCGGGAGGCTCTGGCGGCGTTGGCTCGATCCATTGGGGTGGGTTGCGGGATCTGGGCAATATCTTGCGCCTGAAGGTCGTTACGATGGAAGCAGAACCAAGGTTGCTCGATCTGACGGCATGGGACCTGCAAAAAGTCACCCACGCCTATGGTACCAACGGCATCATCGTCGAGGTCGAGATGCCGCTGGCACCGGCCTATGAGTGGGTGGATGTTCTTGTTGGTTACGACGACTACATGGATGCGGTTCGTCTCGGCGATGCCGTCGCCCACAAGAACGGTATTCTGGTCAAGGAAATTGCTCCGATTGCCGCACCGATCCCATACGACTATTTCCCGCGCCACAAACCATTCATCCGCCACAGAGGCCAATCGATCTGCGTTTTCATGGTGGCACCCCAATCCATGGATGCCTTTACAGCTTTCACCGAACGTCAAAAAGGAGAGATTCTGTTTCGCTCCGACAAAGTGGAAAGCATGAAGGGCATACCGCACGCCTATGAACTTGCCTGGAACCACACGACGCTGCGCGCGCTGAAGGTCGATCCAAGCTTCACCTATCTGCAGGTTCAATATCCCGGTCCTGATCATGTCGCAAAAGTCCAAAAAATGACTGAGATTTTCGGTGACGAGGTCCCGGGGCATCTGGAGTTTCTCAAATTCGATGGCCACATCCAGTGCTCGGGTCTGCCCCTGGTGCGTTTCACGACCGAGGAACGGCTGGAGGAGATCATAAAAATCCACCAGGACAATGGGTGCCCGATTTTCAATCCTCATCGCTACACTCTGGAGGAAGGCGGCATGAAGCAGACGGATACCGTTCAACTCGCCTTCAAAAAAGAGACCGATCCTCAGGGATTGCTCAATCCTGGCAAGATGATCGCCTGGGAGAACCCTGACTTCGATTTCAAAAGCGGTGAGAACTACCTTTTCCCTGGTCTGGCGGCAGCGGGTGGCTGATGAAGATTTTGCTCCTTCACGCCCATCCTGTTGAATCCAGTTTCGGCTCCGCCTTGCATATGGAGGCAGCCGAAACGCTTCGCAGGGCTGGACACGAGGTGGATGACTGCGATCTCTACGCAGAAAACTTCAACCCTGTCCTGACCCGCGAAGAACGCCTCGGCTACCACGCCGTGCCGGCCAATATCGAGCCGGTGCGGTCCTATGTGGAGAGGTTGCGGGCAGCGGATGCGCTGGTCATCGTGACACCCGTGTGGAATTTTGGATGGCCAGCAATCCTGAAAGGATATTTCGACCGCGTCTGGTTGCCCGGCGTAACCTTTGACATGGATGAAGGCGACAGGGGCAAGCTGACCCGCAAGTTGACGAGCATCAAGAAGCTTGTCGTTGTGACGACCTATGGCGGCAATCGCTGGCGCGCGTTCCTTGCCGGTGATCCACCAAGAAAGATGGCGACGCGGGTGTTGCGCGCGGTGATCAATCCAAAAAGGGGCGTCACCTATCTCGCCCACTACGATATGAACAACTGCACAGTAGAGACACGCACGAAATTTCTGGAAAAAGTCCGCGCAGAGATGCTGCGCCTCTAAAGATGCCGCTGAAAAACACGGTATCCAAGAGATTTAAACAGACATCTAAAAACCTAAAAAACCCTGGCCGCGGTGACTTCCACCTCCACCAGGAACTCCGCACGGGTGAATCCGCCGACGACAAGCAAGGTCGAAACGGGCTTGGGATCGAGCGTGAAACGATCGCGAACCGCCATATAGGCTGGGAAGTCTTCACGCCTGGTCACGAAACCGCAAATGCGAATGACATCCGCATAGGTCATACCCGCCTCCTCCAAAACAGCACCAATCGCCTTGAAACATAATTCGGCCTGCGCAGAAATATCAGGCGGGATGATATCATCTGGAGTAACCCCCAGTTGCCCGGAGGTCACAAGCAAACTCGCGCCTGGCTCAACAAGCATTCCGTGATTATAGGCGCCGAATGGCTGACGTACTGAGGGTGGGTTGAAAACACGTTTCATCTTGCACTTCTCTCGTTGATCATCAAAATCAGCCCGCTCCATCATCCTTGCTTTACGCACGGCACAGATAGAATGGCACGAAAAATCTGACTGATAAACAGGCAATGCACTTCTGGAGATGTTAGTTCGGACTGAGTTTTTATTTGCAATTTCCAGTCCGGACAATCATCAAAACTCGGCTCCGCATATCTCCAAAACCAATCTTCCAACATCAAAAACTAATTTAATTTCAACGCACAAGCACTTACGAAGTCTTAACTGAAAATCACAGAAATATGACGAGTTAACACAATATTGCCTAATAACGATCAACTTGCCGCCAAGTCGTCTCCGAAAGGCAAGTCATGTTTTATCAGCAAGGCAAGAGCCCCTCTTTTAGTGGTGAGAAATTTACCCAGCGGATCGTTGTTCCGATGGCTGGTATTCTGATCATCGCTATTGTTGTTGTCATTGGGTTTCTTTTTGTCGCCGCAGACCGGCAGAACAATCTTGAGGTCGAATCTTCGACCAAGCTTGCCCAGACGGCACTTGCGGTGAAGACGCGCGAAGTCGCGCGCAACCTCAAGGATTACGCCGTATGGGAGGATGTCTATAACAATCTGTATCTCAAAACAGACACTCAATGGGCAGCAACCGACGGAAATATCGGCGCAAACATTTTCGAGGGTCTGGGATACGAGGCAGCATTCGCTATCAACTCGGCTGGCGACACGGTCTATGCCGTGATCGAGGGCGTTCCTGAAAAAATAGACGCATTTACGCTCGTCCCAGACGGACTGCGTGATCTGGTGAAAAGCTCCCATACTCAGGTCGAGCCCGTAACGGGCTTGCTGCAATCCGGAAAAGACGTCCTAATCGTCGCCGCCACCTCTATCCTCCCGCCATCAGTCGATCGCGCATCTGTTGATACGGCAAACCTAACCTCCATCGTTTTTGCGAAAAAACTGAACCATTCTTTCCTTGAAAAAATGGGCCAGGACTATCTCCTTTCGGGCCTGAGCCATGACGACGTTGCCCCGGCTGGCGCGGAAGCCGCGCTCCACCTGACATCATATGACGGGAAGTCATTGGGTGCTATCACATGGGTTCCGGCCAAGCCGGGTTATAAGCTGTTGCCAGTTCTTGCACCCCCGCTGGCAATTTCCGTAATCATTCTTGGCGCCTTCTCTCTCCTCGTCGTCCGAAATATCCGCAGATCGACGACAGCACTTGAAGAATCTGCCAGAACAGTCGAAGCCTATGCTCAGACGATACAGGAAAGCGAGGCCCGCTTTAAGGACGTCGCAGAAGCATCGTCTGACTGGATCTGGGAGTGCGATCCGCAACTTCAGATGATGTTTCTGTCAAGCCGTTTCTCAGAGGTCACCGGCATCGCCGCGGCCAGCGTTCTGGGCAAGACCCTGCCACAATTCTTCCAGAGCGACAGCGACAACGACGGATGGACTAAGCTGTTACAGGAAACATCCGAAAGGCATGCTTTCCGGGATTTGCGCTGCCTGTACAAGGATGCTTCGGGAACAACACGCGTTTGCAGACTCGCTGGTCGGCCCAGCCATAATGCAGCGGGAAATTTTGTCGGATTCCGAGGCACAGCAACCGATATTACCGAAGAAGTCGAGGCACAGGCGCGCGCAAGTCACCTGGCCCTCCATGATGCCTTGACCGGTCTTCCCAACCGCGTCCTGTTCCGGGAGCGTCTCAACTCTGCACTGGCCAGCAGCGGCACCAAATCCTCACGTGTTTCGGTAATTTGCCTGGATCTCGATCACTTCAAGGAAGTCAACGATACGCTGGGCCACGGCGCGGGTGACATCCTGCTCCGACAGCTATCCCAGCGCCTTTTGGGATGCGTCAGGTCTACTGACACCGTTGCCCGACTTGGCGGCGATGAGTTTGCCATCATCCAGACGGGCGTCAGCCAACCTGCAAAATCGGAACAGCTCTGCCGTAGGCTGATTGAGGTGGTCAAAGCACCCTTCGAAATCGACGGAAACGAGATACACGTCGGCGTGAGCCTTGGGATCGCATTGTGCAGGGAATCGGGTAACGATCCTGAACGCATCCTCAAGAATGCAGACATTGCGCTTTATCGCGCAAAACAGGCAGGGCGTGCGACCTATCGCATCTTCGAAGCCCACATGGATGTGGAATTGCAGGAACGCAAATCCTTGGAGCATGACTTGCGCCAGGCCATGCTCAAGGACCAACTGGAGCTTCACTATCAGCCGCTGATCGACATCGGCACGAAAAAAGTCGTCACCGTCGAAGCGCTCATTCGCTGGCGCCACCCCGTTCGCGGTATCGTTCCGCCAATCGACTTCATTCCCTTGGCGGAAGAGACAAACCTGATCGTTGCGATCGGGGAATGGGTTCTTGAAACGGCTTGTAAACAGGCATTGAGCTGGCCCGAACTGCGGGTTGCGGTAAACCTTTCGCCTGTTCAGTTCCGAAATCGCGAACTGGTAGAGGTTGTGAAAGATGTCCTTAGACGCACAGGTCTCGACCCATCGCGCCTCGAGCTGGAAATTACCGAAAGTGTCCTCATTAACGATGTCAGCTCAGCGCTCGCCACGTTGAATGCCCTTAAGGATTTGGGCGTGAAGATCGCCATGGACGACTTTGGAACGGGTTACTCATCACTCGGCTACCTGAACTCGTTCCCGTTCGACAAGATCAAGATCGATAAATCCTTCATCGGCGACATGAGCGACAAGGATAAATCTGGGGCGATCGTGAAGTCAGTCATCAGCCTGGGTCAAAGCCTCAACATGGTGACGACGGCAGAGGGTGTGGAGACCGCCGAGCAGGCCACCTTCTTGACGCAAGAGGGCTGCGATCAATTGCAGGGATACTTCTTCAGCCGACCGATCACAGCGACCGAACTGACGAGTTTCATGATCGACTGGAACGAACGCGAAAGCACCCAGGACCTCGACGTGAGCGTCGCTGCTTAAAAACAATAACAAAACAACACTTTAACAGGGACAGACTATGAACGCGCAGAGCTTACGCCTCCTCGATCTCGAGCCGGCCATTTCTACAGACATGCTCCCACGAAGCATCGAAACCGCTCTGTCGCAGACGGAGACTGCGTATCGTTCAAGCCCACCTCTGGAGGTTTTCGAAAGCGTCGATACGATTATCTCCGACCTTCGCCCGACGGAGCCGGTCTTTTGCCTGCAACCTTCCAAAATCAGACAGGCGGCCAAGCGCTTCAGTGTCTTTCCGGGCCGTCCGCTTTATGCCGTCAAATGCAACCCTCATCCGTTTGTTCTGGAGACCCTCTTCCAATCGGGAATCACGGATTTCGATGTCGCGTCGCTCGAGGAAGTCCGCCTTATAGACCGCCTGTTCGGCAGCTCTGCTGGTCAGTTCTTCAATAATCCGGCCAAATCACGCCCGGCGATCCGTACCGCCTCTTTCAATCACGGCATCCGTTTCTACACAGCAGACTGCGAGGAAGAAATCGAGAAAATCTTCCAGGAGGCAGATTTCGACAGCGACCTCATGGTTGCCGTTCGCTTGGCCACCAAGCCAGCCGATGCGCGCTATGTCCTGTCGACGAAATTCGGCGCACAGCCCGATGATGCGGCGCGGATGCTCAAGATCATCCAGAAGCGCGGAGCAAAGGCAGGCATTTCCTTCCATGTCGGCTCGCAATGCCTTGCTCCGGAGGCCTTTTCCGCGGCCATCACCCTTGCGTCGAAAGTATCCCGTGCCGCGGGTGTCCCATTGAGCGTGCTCAATGTTGGTGGTGGCTTTCCTGCGGCCTATCCGGGAGACCGCGTTCAGGGTCTGGAACATTATTTTGCACAAATCGTGCACGCCCGTCGCGGCATCGATCTTCCGCACGGCTGCATCGTGTTGTGCGAGCCGGGACGCTCTCTTGTTGCGGAAGCTGGAACGACCATCGTTCAGGTCGTGGTTCGCCGCGACCGGGCGATCTACATCAATGATGGTGTCTTCGGGACTTTGCAGGAACTGACCCATCCCAAGGAAACACGCCCCATTCGGCTGATCCGTCATCATGCCCGCCCCGCTGCTCCCATGGCGAGTTTCAAGGTGTATGGTCCGACCTGCGATTCCAATGACGTGCTCGGCGCGCCCTTGACGCTACCGGATGATGTTCAGGAAGGTGACTGGATCGAAATCGGCATGATGGGTGCCTATAGCCTGTCGATGCGAACCCACTTTAACGGATTCCACACCGACAAAATCGTCGTGCTGGGCGAATAGGCTCAGGCATCTCATGACCTCCACCCCAAAGCGCGTCGGTCGTGTAACCGCTTCGTTGATCGGCGCCGTCGGGGTTATTCTCTGGGCGACCGAAACGATGCTTGTCACGTTGACGACATCGATCCCGCCTCTTCAAACGGTCGCCCTGGCGTTCATGTTTTCGGCGGCGATGTCGCCTGCCGTGTGGTTCCTGACCGGAAGCCATCCTCTCGAAGCGTTTCGGCAGCCCTTGCGCGTGTGGGTGTTTACCGTGGTTTCCCTGGTCGGCTATCATAGCTGCATCTACTATGCCACACAGCAGGCGCCACCCGCCGCCGCCGCCTTGCTGCAATCCACCACACCTTTGATGATTGTGTTGGGCTCTGCTTTCCTCCCCGGCGAGCGGCTGCGATGGTGGCATGTCGTCGGGGCGTTGTTGGGTTTCGTCGGCGTCACGATGCTGGTGGAGACCGGCGGCGAAGGAGCCTCAGCGGGTTCATCGTTTTTCTATCTCGCGTTGATTGGCATCGCGGCGGGCCTGTGGGGCCTTTATTCTGTGATTGCGCGCACCTTGCCCAATGTGCCGTCATCCACGCTTGGTGTGTTTTACGCTGCTTCCGCTGTGATCACATTTGCGGCGCACCTCCTACTTGAAACCTGGGTTCCGCCGCAGCCAATCGAATGGTTTGCGGTCGCGGCCCTCGGTATTTTCCCGATGGGTCTTGCCATCTACTTTTGGGATTTTGGCCTCAAACGGGGAGATATTCAGGCGCTCGGTGCATTCTCCTACGTCGAACCCTTTATCGGGGCTGTCCTCGTGGCCTTGTTTACCGGCGCAGCGCTGAGCTTGTCTCTGTTCTGGTCAGGTCTTCTTGTTGTGACGGGTGCAGTGATTGCCAGCGCGGGTCTGTGGAAAAAATCGCAGGCGACATCCCCAGTGATCCCTCCATCATCCCTACCCCAGGACTGGCTCACCTCTGTCAGCAACATCACGTCGCAAACCGATCTTCATCATGTGACGAACCTTGTTGTGAACAGAATGGTGGTGATCGGGCGGGATTACGGTAATCCACGCGCCCATGATCGCGAAATGAAGGAACTGCTTCTTGCACTCGGCTGCCTTGTCCAAATCTGGGATGAGTTGGAATGTGAGACGAAAGACAATGTAGAGCCAAGCCCCTCCTGCACACTGGTTGCATGACGGAAATTGCGGCACGCGTCCTCATCACGGCCATCTTGGCGCCAGAGGCAGTCGTTCATCTCTCCACTCTCCAAATATGACACAGAGGGTGGATGAGCACAGAGTATAGCCTGATCATGGCCTATACACGGCCGAATCGCGGATGAAGAAGCGTGCGCTCGATGCCACGCAGTTCGGCCAAACCTTTCAGGCGACCAATAGCGGGGTAACCGGGTTGTGCGCCACGGGTCGCATCATCGAGAATCTCCTGTCCGTGGTCAGGACGCATGGCGATACGATGGTCTTCACGACCCACCGCGCGCCTGCGCTTTTCCTCCTCTAGCAGCGCTGCAATGACCGCCACCATATCAGTTGCCCCTTCGAGATGCTCGTCCTCGAAAAATGAGCAGGGCATGGCGTCGGTCTCGCGTGTGACATTGCGCAGATGCACGAAATGGATACGATCAGCGAAGGTTTTTGCGATGAGTGGCAGATCATTATCGACGCGCGCTCCGAGCGAACCGGTGCACAGCGTGACGCCATTGAAACGACTATCCACCTGGTCCAGCATATGCGCATAATCGGCCTGCGTAGAAAGAATGCGTGGCAGACCGAGGAGCGGCCAAGGCGGATCATCGCCATGGGCACAGATGTTGATGCCAACCTCCTGTGCGACCGGCACGACCTCAGACAGAAAATCTACCAGGTTGGATTGCAGCCGCAACCGATCGACACCCTGATAGGTCCGCAGTTTTTCCAGAAGCTGGTCCAGCGTGTAGCCATCCGCCGAACCGGGCAACCCTGCGCCGATGTTCTGTCCGAGCGCAACAATCTTCGTATCCGGCATGGAGGAAAAGCGTTTCGCCGCCTCTTCTACCAACCACGCGGGATAATCGTGATTCGCGTCGGGACGCTTCAGGATGTGAATGTCGAACGCTGCGAAGTCTGTCAGGTCGAACCGCATGGCCTTCGCGCCATGACGTGTTTCCCAGCGCAAATCGGTCCGCGTCCAATCCAGAATTGGCATGAAATTGTAGCAAACAGTACGGATACCGCTGGCAGACAGGCGCCGCAGGGTCTCTTGCCAATTCGCGATGTGAGCTTTCCAGTTACCGGTCTGTGTTTTGATGTCTTCTGAAACCGGCACGCTTTCCACCACATCCCAGTAAAGACCACCAGCCTTGATGGCCTCGTGGCGCTTGTTGATGTCATCGACAGGCCAGGCGGCACCGGTCTCGATGTGATGAAGCGCACTGACGATCCCTTCAGCACCGGCCTGCGCGGCGTCGCGCACCGTTACCTTGTCCACCGGACCGAACCAGCGCCATGTATGTTTCATGTGTCAAAATCCTCCTCTGTAAACCTTGCATGGAACGCGACAGACGGCCCTCACGCCTCTCGCTCAACGATGATTTTCAGCGCACCCGGGTGCTCGTTCCAATATGGCAGCGCCGTTTCATTCTCATCGAAAGAAAAAAGCGTCGTAATAAGCGCGCCGGCCGTATGATGGCCGGCGACGTCTAGCTGAACATCGCCTAATGCTCAAAAGTAGATGGCTGGATGCCGGACAGCCGATAAAAGGATTGGGCGTTCTTGCCGAAGACTGCCGCCTTGTCGGCATCGGGGACGATATCTCGGCATTGGTCAAACCAGCATCGGTAATCGGACGCGAGAGTCAGAACTGGCCAATCGCTACCCCAGATCGTTTTTTGGGCCCCGAAAAGCTCGAATATGGTTTCGGCGTAGGGCCTGACGGCAGCGAGCCGACGATCGCCATCCGCCTCCGTCAAAAGGCCGGAGAGTTTGCAATGGACATTCGGCAACATAGCCAATTCCAACATCGCCCGTCGCCACGCCACGAAATGGCCTTGCGCTATGAGAGGTTTCGCGCCGTGGTCAATGACGATACGCAAATCAGCGTGGCGCTGCGCAAACTCGAGAAGAGGACCAAAATGTCGAGGTGTGACCAGTGCGTCGAATGACAAATCATGTCTCACCAATGCTTCGATTGCCGGAATAGCCCTCGGATCAAGAATCCAGTTGGTGTCATCAATGTCCTGAAGCATCGGGCGAACGCCCTTGAACTTTAGATGCGTTGCGTAGTGATCAAGACGCCCAACGGCTGCGGGATCGATCAGGTCGACCCACCCGACGACACCAAGGATGGATGGTGTCGATTGCGCAAGCTCAAGGAGAAAATCCGTATCCTCGGCGCGATCAAGCGACTGCACGACAACGGTTCCGTCAACGCCGTTCGCTTCAAGGCAGGGCTGCAAATCCTTCGGCTCGAAATCACGATAAATCGCAGTGAGCTCGGCAGGAGGCCAAGCCCCTTCCCTTGAACTCATCAACCAATAGTGCTGATGAGCGTCGATGATCATGGCCTGTCACCCGTGGGGAGTGGCGTGCGATCTACGAAAATCCCGCGACTTTGCAAATCGCTCCAGATGGAAACCGGAATGTCCTCCTCAAACCAGGCGATATTACTTTTGATCTGGCCAGCATTGCGCGCTCCCGAAACAACACTGACGACCGCAGGGTGTGCTGCCGCGAACTGCAGAGCCACGGCTGGCAGCGATACACCGGCGTCCCGGCAGATCCCGTCAAGCACATCCACCCGCTCCAGCAGATGCACAGGCGCGTCCGCGTAATTAAACTTGCGGTTTCCGGCCAAAAGACCGGAATTGAAAACCCCCGCTATGACGACACCCACACCGCGTTCAACGCAACGGTCGAGCACAACGAGGCTCTCCTGCTCCAACGCGGTATAACGACCGGCAAGCATCGCGATATCCAGATCGAAGACGTCCATGGTCTGTTTGATGATCTCAGCGTCGTTGACACCCAGCCCCACGGCTTTGGCAGATCCCTCGCGACGAAGGTATTCGAGCGCACGAAAACCGCCACCCGTTGTGATCTGGTTCCAGTAGTGGGCGTGTTCGTCGCCATGCTGTGCAGCGCCGATATCATGCACGTAGAGAATATCCGGCGACAAAATTCCCAGTCGTGACTGGCTCGCTTCGAATGACCGCATGATGCCATCATAGGTGTAGTCGAACACAGGTCTGAATGGTAGAGGATCGACAAAATCGTTCTCATGGTCGCCAACGGATGCATCCGGCGTCATCACCCTCCCGACCTTCGTACTGATTACATAGTCTTCTCTCGCATGCTCGCCGAGCATGGTGCCAAGGCGGAGTTCTGACCGTGTAAATCCGTAATAGGGCGCCGTGTCAAAATAGCGGACATCGGCATTCCAGGCGGCATCAAACGTGGCTTTTGCTTCATCATAAGGTGTGACCCGATATAGGTTGCCCATCTGCGCGCAGCCAAGGCCGAACACGGGGATATCAAGCTCCACCCGTGGAAGTCTACGTCTGTCCGATACCTTCATGTCCTGCCTCTTTTACGCCAGAAGACGCCCTGATCGATATGGGCGTCGTGGGTTGATCCACTTAATGAGAACGGTTTTCGCTTCGGATTTGTCGATAACCTTGAGGGCGATCTGAACGGCGACCACTGCCGAAGCCCTTGATCAGCGGCGATCTGTCAGCTCGGTTTTCGCCCAAGACCGCACGCGTTTCATCCTGCCTCAGGTCGAAGGTCGTACCTGCTAACGCGGCAACGCCGGGAAATTCCCTCGTGATATCGTTATGCTGAAAAATAGCATGCTGAGAGCTGACGACAGCATCCGCTCCACAATTGACCTGATAGGCCGCCATGCTCTTCCTCCCGTGCCTGCACAATCGCCTCCCTGCTGCACAGACAATGGAATTTTAGTCTTGCGGATAAATTGGTCAAGCCAATTGATGTTTTGGTGGAGACGACGACCGATACGACCAAGCCCCGATTGGGTTCTCAGTTTTTTTCAGCAGAGGTTGCTTTCCTGAAGCGCCTTGGGAGAAGCGACTTCAAAAGGCTCCATGTCGGCGACACGATGTAGGTCGCTGCGGGGATGGCGATGAAGCCGACGATAATGCCTACGACGCCAGCACCGGCAGCCTCGACAACCCACGCCATGATGGAGGCAACGGAAGGAACGGCCTGAG
The DNA here is from genome assembly GCF_033957725.1 of Agrobacterium sp. rho-8.1. Classification (NCBI taxonomy): domain Bacteria; kingdom Pseudomonadati; phylum Pseudomonadota; class Alphaproteobacteria; order Hyphomicrobiales; family Rhizobiaceae; genus Agrobacterium; species Agrobacterium sp. rho-8.1. The sequence goes on along the minus strand of NZ_CP192789.1, from coordinate 1,446,198 downwards.
AGACGGCATGCCCTGCCGCCTCAATCAGATGCGCAGGAGCCTCTATGCCGAATGTTTCCAGCCCGTGAACGACAATGCCCCCACCGACCCAGATCATGGCGGCGGTACCAACCACGCCCAGGATTTTAAGAAAATACGGCATCGCGACAACGATGCTGCGCCCAAAGCCTCTTGCAATCGATCCGATGGTCGAGTTCGATTTCACCTGTGCCAACATGAGGCCGAAGTCGTCCGCCTTGACGATAACGGCCACACCACCATACACGAGAACGGTGATGCCCAGACCCACAGCTGCAAGAATGAATGCTTGCGAAACCACGCTGCCCGGATCAAGCGCGCCAAGCGTTATCGCCATGATTTCAGCCGACAGGATGAAATCAGTCTTGATCGCACCAGCAACTTTTGCATCCTCAAGTGCCTGTGGGTTGATACTTGCCGTTTCCAATTTGGACTCATGCGCATCTGCGGCATGGGGAACGACAAGCCCATAGACCTTTTCCGCACCCTCGTAGCATAGGTAGAGGCCGCCGAGCATCAACAGCGGAGTGATCGCCTGCGGTGCAATCAGACTGAGCACCAGAGCTACCGGAAGCAGGATCAACAATTTGTTCTTCAGAGAACCCAGTGCGATCTTCCAGATAATCGGCAATTCGCGTGCCGGTGAAAACCCGGTCACGTAGCGGGGCGTCACAGCGGCGTCATCGATGACAACCCCTGCGGCCTTGGCGCCAGCCTTGGCAGCCTGACCGGCGATGTCGTCCAGGGAGGCTGCCGCAACTTTGGCAAGAGCTGCGATGTCATCGAGAAGCGCGATCAGTCCGACACTCATGAGCGCCTCCGTTTTTTTAAAATTCAGGCCGCTTGGGCTCAAAAGTCTCGGTCGTTGACGAATGGGTGGTTCAGCAGCTTTGAGAAAACCTGCCATGCCACACTTTATGCCGCGAGAACAGGCGGGTATCGGCAACCACCCCCAACAATGATGGATGGAGATGTGAAGAGTTCCGTCGTCGCGCCGAGCAACTTGGTGGCGCGGCGACGGTCATATCAGCCTTCCAGTTGCTTGATCACCGCGCGCGCAGCAGCGACAACGGCTTCGGTGGTGATGCCGAATTTGCGGTAGACATCATCAATCTTGCCGGAAGCGCCGAAATGGTGCATGCCGACAAACTTGCCGTCGATGCCGATATACCGATCCCAGGAATCCTGCACAGCCGCTTCGACGGCAACGCGCGCGCGTGTTTTGCCGACAACTGACCGCTGATAGGCACTGTCCTGCTGTTCGAACAACAATCTGCATGGCATGGAGACAACGGCGGTCGGAACGCCATCCCGTTGAAGAAGATTGCGGGCGTTGACGGCGAGCTGCAATTCCGAGCCGGAGGCAAATATCGTCATCTGCCGCTCGCCGCCATCCGCTTCGAGCAGAATATAACCTCCCCGGGCGGAACGATTTTCGTCCCCAGCGTCTTGTCTCAGCAATGGCATCGGCTGACGGGAAAGAGCAATCAAGGCCGCCTGTCGTGGCGCGTCCAATATGGCCTCCCAGCATTCAGCTGTCTCGATGGAATCGCCGGGGCGATAGACGGCAAGCTGTGGAATGGCGCGAAGGGCGCTGAGATGCTCTATGGGCTGGTGGGTTGGACCGTCCTCTCCCAGACCGATGGAATCATGGGTCATCACGAAGATGGTTCGAATTTCCATCATTGCAGCCAACCGAATGGCCGGACGGCAGTAGTCGGAGAATGTCATGAAGGTTCCACCGTAGGGGATCAAGCCGCCATGCAGGGCAATACCGTTCATCATGGCCGCCATTCCGTGCTCGCGTACGCCGTAATGCACGTAGGAACCGGAGAACGCGCCGGGTACGATCTCGGTCTGGTTCTTTGCTTTTGTGTTGTTGGACGGCGTCAGATCCGCTGATCCGCCTAGCATTTCAGGGATAGCATCAAACAGATGATTGAGAACGATGCCGCTGGCCTGCCGGGTTGCGAGATCCTTTTCGCTTTTTGCCAGCTCTGTCTTCGCGCCCGTTATCGCTGCTCGCCAACCGGAAGGGAGCTCGCCGTCCATACGGCGCTTGAAGTCTTCAGCCAACTCGCTCTTCGTCTGGGCCAGCCGCTTTGTCCACGCCTGCTGTGCCGAACGACCTTTAGCACCAATCCTGCGCCAGTCATCGAGAAGATTCTGAGGGATTTCGAATGGGGGTGACGACCAGTTCAACAGTTTACGCGCACCTGCGATCTCTTCCTCACCTGGCGCGTCGCTGTGCGCTTTTTGCGTGCCGGCCTTCGTTGGAAATCCAAAACCGATAATTGTGCGGCAGGAGATCAGCGACGGTTTGTCGGTTACATTTCTGGCTTCGATGATCGCAGCGCGGATCGCATCCGTATCGTGTCCATCGATTTCCACGACGTGCCAGTTGGATGCGTGGAAACGAGCGGTTTGATCATCCGATTCGGCAAGGTTAGTCGCGCCGTCGATCGAGATCGAATTATTGTCAAAGAAGGCGATAAGCCGCCCCAGCTTACGGTGCCCCGCGAAGGAGATCGCTTCCTGGCTGATGCCTTCCATGAGGCATCCATCACCGAGGAACACATAGGTGAAGTGATCAACGAGATCATCCCCAAATTGCGCGTTCATGATTCTCTCGGCGAAAGAAAAGCCGACCGAGTTCGCCAGCCCCTGCCCCAACGGCCCGGTCGTGGTCTCGATGCCTGTTGCGTGATGGTATTCCGGATGGCCTGCGGTTCGGCTGTCTATTTGGCGGAAGCGCTTGATCTCATCGAGGGTCATGTCCTCATAACCCGTCAGATACAACAGGCTGTACAACAGCATGGAGCCGTGACCGTTGGAAATAAGGAAGCGATCACGGTCGAACCAATGTGGCTCCTTCGGGTCGAAGGTCATGAATTCGGAAAACAGAACCGTTGCAATATCCGCCATGCCCATTGGCATGCCGGGATGGCCGCTTTTTGCCTGCTGCACGGCGTCCATCGACAGGAACCGGATGCAGTTTGCAAGTTCGCGCAGATGCGGGTCACGCGGCGGCGGGACAGATTTCTGAGGTAAGACGGTTGATTGATCCTGCATGGGAAAACTCCTCGGGCATGCACGCGTTCGCGGCGCCACCTTGGATAAGCCAATTGGAGCATCAGATGTTCCAGCACTCATCCGTGTTTATCTGCATTCCCGGACTAAAATCGCAATGATGGCCCTGCACGCACCGTGACGGAAAATACCATCGATAAGTCGCAATTGCCGATGACGTTGGTTGAACAAGTCGCGGCAAACGCTTGGCGACGCCAGCACAATTCAACAACCGGATACAACGACTTAAAGGAAAATGAGATGCAAATTGGAATGATGGGACTGGGCAGAATGGGCGCGAACATGGTTCGACGCCTGTTGAAGGGTGGCCATGAATGCGTTGTCTTCGATATCAACCCCGCGAGCGTTGCCGCACTGGTCGCAGAGGGAGCCACGGGCGCGACGTCGATGGAGGATTTCACTTCCAAACTGACGAAACCCGCCTGCGCCTGGCTGATGCTCCCGGCTGCAATTACCGGGCAGAATGTGGACAAACTCGCGGCGCTGATGGCACCAGGCGACATCATCATCGACGGAGGTAACTCATACTACCACGATGACGTCGACAAAGCAGAACAACTGCGCGCCAAAGGCATCGATTACGTCGATGTCGGCACCAGCGGCGGCGTCTGGGGCCTGGAGCGCGGTTATTGCCTGATGATCGGCGGGCCTGAAAACGCGGTGCGCCATCTCGACCCCGTCTTCGCGACATTGGCGCCCGGCGGCAATCCACATGACGTGGAAGCCCCGAGTGCAGCTATGAAGACGGCGCAGCTGGGCTATCTTCATTGCGGCCCCACCGGTGCAGGTCACTTCGTCAAAATGGTCCACAACGGTATCGAATACGGCATGATGGCTGCTTATGCAGAAGGAATGAATATTCTGAAAGCTGCCAATGCAGGCAAAAAGACCCGGGATGTAGACGCCGAAACCAGCCCGCTGCCAACACCGCAATATTACCAGTTCGACATCGATATGGCTGCTGTCTCCGAAGTTTGGAGACACGGCAGCGTTATCAGTTCCTGGCTTCTGGATTTGACAGCGGATGCCCTGAAGCAGGACCCAGAACTCGCATCGTACGGTGGTCGCGTCTCCGATTCCGGCGAAGGACGTTGGACACTGAAAGCGGCAATCGACACCGGCGTGCCAACACCCGTTTTGTCTTCAGCCGTGTTTCAGCGGTTCAGTTCGCAGGGCGAGTCGCTCTATGCAGACAAGTTGCTGTCTGCCATGCGGTTTGCCTTTGGCGGTCACCACGAAAAACCAAAATCCGACGCCGGCGAAAAGCCGGTCTGACAGACACGCAAGCCACAAGTCGGGACCGGTAGTTTAGAGCCGGTCCCGCTCAGGCGTGCTGACCAGGAGTGCTGCAGCCGCATTTGCCTTATGCAAGCAATCTGTCATTGCCTTACCCAAGGCGAGTTCTGCAGCGAGAACGCCAATAAACTCATCTCCGGCACCGTGCGTGCTCTGAACGTCCACCTTAATTGCGGGGATGACAATTTCCTCGCCATTCCTATTGGCATAGGCAACACCTGCGCCGCCCGCTGTGACCACGACATCGGGATAGGTTTGCGCCAGTATTTTCGCTGCGGCCAAAGCGCCATCCAGCGTTTCCACCACTGGGGTCTCCGCAAGCATTTCAGCTTCGATGGCGTTGACGACAAGAACATCGATGAGCGGCTGGAGGTCTTTCGACAGCACTCTGGCCGGGGCGGCATTGATCAGCACACGGCCACCGGCCTGCCTTACGGCCCTTGCGCCGATAACGTTGGCCGAATCCGGAATTTCGTTTTGCAGAACGAGCAGAGTGGTCCTGGCCAGCATTTCGTGCGCAGCGCTTACATCTGCTCCGCCAAGGGTCAGATTGCTGCCTGATACGATGACCGCACCATAGTCTCCTTCGCTATCGAAGATGGCAACGCTCATGCCTGTGGATTGCGATGCGTCGCGCCGGACGAAGGTGTGGTCGACGCCTTTACGCTCAAGATTTGCCAGCAGGAACCGCCCGAAATCATCATCGGCGACGGCACCGATCATCGACGTGGGCACCCCGATGCGAGCCGAAGACACCGCCTGATTGCCACCCTTACCACCGCACTTGGGATGCCAAGACGTGCCTGTCACGGTTTCGCCCTTGCGGGGGCGCGATGGACCCATGACGGCGATATCGTAGTGCAGGCTGCCGAAAACGGTGACAAGCGGCGATGGTGTCATGAAAGTCTATCTTTCCGTTTGGATTTGACGGCGGACATGGTGTGATCGAGGTTTCTTTCGGCGGCTTGGTAGTCGCGTTGCGCAACCGCCATGAAGACCGCGTCGAGAATATTCAGTTGTGCGATGCGGGCGGCAGCGTTCTCACCCATCAGCGGAGAGCCTTGTGCGGTGGAACAGAGAACCACATCGGCGGCCTGCGCCAGGGCAGACGAATTATAGTTGGTCACTGCAATTGTCTGCGCGCCGTTGCGCTTGGCGAGTTGAAGCGCCTCGATGATGGCGGTTGTGTTGCCGGAATGGGAAAAGCCGATGGCGATATCGCCTTCCGTGAGCAACGCCGCAGACATCAGCATCATATGCACATCATCGAAGACAGATGCGCGCACGCCAATGCGCAAAAACTTGTGCGAGACGTCCCGTGCAATCTGTGCCGAGCCGCCGACGCCATAAAAATCCCGTTGCCTAGCGCTATGAATGAGATCTGCCGCCTTGTCGAAAGCCACCATATCCAGAATGGAAAGTGTTTCTTCCAAAGCATTGATCGAGGTACGAAATACCTTCTGAACGATCTCCTGAGACGTGTCCTCAACGGACAGTTCCTGGTGCATTTCTGCCGTCGGCTGGCGATTATACTGGCTCACCGCGGTGCGAAAATCGCGATATCCGGAAAAGCCGAGCTTCTTGGTGATCTTCACCACCATGGCTTCCGACACACCCGCGTCGTCAGCGATCTGTTTCAGCGACGTCTCGTCGCTGAAATCACGCATCGCGAAAACGGTATCCACGACCTTTGCTTCGAGCGGTGTCAGCAAAGGCATCATCATGCGAATGCGCGGGCCGACTGTCTTCGTGTCGAAGCTTTCCGAATTCATTCTCTTCCCCTTGTCGCACGATCAATCATCATAGCGACGAGGATTATAAGGCCAGTAGCGAGCAGTTGATAGAAGGCCTGAACATTCATCAACGTCAAACCGTTGCGCATCGCACCCAAGATGATGGCGCCCAGAATAGTCCCGAGAATGCTGCCCTTGCCCCCCATCAAAGACGCTCCGCCAATGGCCGCCGCAGCGATGGCATCCAGTTCCCAGAGATTGCCGAGGATTGGCTCGGCAGCACCCAGGCGGCCGATGAGAATGAGCGAGGCAAGTGCAGCCAGACCACCGGAAATGACATAGGCCGTGATCTTGGTGCGGGCGATGGGCACGCCTGCGACATAGGCAGCTTCTTCATTACCGCCAACCGCCATCAGATATTCGCCAATCGGGGTCTTCTTGAGCAAGATCCATGCGGCAATGGCGACAACGGCAACGATCAGGACTGGCGTCGGAATGCCGAAGAGGTTACCGTTAAACAACGACCGGAAACCAGCGGGGATGCCCAGGACCGGATTGCCACCGGTGTAGATCAACGCGATCGCGCGGTAGGTGCTGAGCGTTCCCAGGGTAACGATAAAGGGTTGCAGGCCGACATAGGCAACCAGCGCGCCATTGATGAAACCGCAGAGAACGCCAACGCCGAGGCCCGCCAGAATGGCTAGCGGGATCGGTGTACCCGCCACAAGCAGGCTGGCAGTAACGACCGCAGAGATTGCAGCCGTCGGCCCCACTGACAGATCGATGCCACCGGAGATGATGACAAGTGTCATGCCGAGTGCCAGGCACGCGTTGATGCTGGACTGCTGCAGGATGTTGACGAGGTTACGCTCGGAAATGAAACCCGGAACGAGTGCGGCAAACACCGCCATGATGACGATGAGGCCGATCAACGTTCCTGCATCGCGCAGCGAAAACGAGAAGCGACGGAAGGCCGGGGCAGAGCTAGGCGTGTCATTGGAAGTGCTGGTCATGAATGGTCCTGTCGGTTCATACGGGTCGCGCAATGCGCGCGTCGTCCGCATCGGCATTCGCCCCTGGAATGGCATGCGCGACAATCGCGCTTTCGCTCAGTTGATCACGTTGAATATCTGCCGCAATCCGCCCTTCCCGCATGACCAGCACGCGGTCCGAAAGGCGAATGACCTCGGGCAGTTCGGAGGAAACAACGATGATGGAATGACCCTCACGGGCGAGGTCTTCGATCAGATGATAGATTTCCGACTTGGCTCCCACGTCGATGCCGCGGGTGGGTTCATCGAAGAGCAGAATTTGTGATTTGGCCGCGAGCCAGCGCGCGATGATGGCCTTTTGCTGGTTGCCGCCGCTGAACAATCGGATCGGTCGATCCAGCTGGAAGGGCCGCAGATTGACGCGCTTCAATAAGTCCTGGGCAGTGGCGCGCAGTTTCGAATTGCTAATCATCCCACCGGATGAAAACTTGCCAAGCGAGGCCAGTGCCATATTGGTGGCGACGGGGCGCAGGGGAATGATGCCCTCGCGCTTGCGCTCTTCCGGCACCAGTCCGATGCCAGCGGCGATTGCATCGCGTGGATTGGAAAAGCTCTGTTCTTTCCCGTCAATGACAATCGAACCAGCGCTCAGGCGATCAACACCGGCAAGCAAGCGCAGCAGTTCCGTGCGGCCGGAGCCGACCAACCCGGCGATGCCAAGAACTTCACCCTTGTGCAGGGTGAGGGACACATCGCGAATTCTGGTCGTTGACGACAGATTTCTGGCTTCGAGCTTGACGGTATTGGTAACGAAGGAATTATGGTGTTCCTGCATCAATTCGCGACCGACCATCTTGGCGATCACGTCCTTTTCCGAAACCTTGGCGAGGTCAACGATATCGACCAGCTTTCCGTCACGCATGATGCTGGAGCGTTGGCAGATGCGGAAAACCTCATCCATTTTGTGCGACACATAGATGATCGATACGCCACTTTGCGACAGGCTGGCGATGACCTCCGCCAGTCGATCAAACTCGCTGGGCGTCAAGCTCGAGGTCGGCTCGTCCATGGCGATGACCTTCGCCTTGTCGAGAAGCGCGCGGCCGATTTCGACGATCTGGCGCTGAGCGACCTTGAGAGACGATATCGGGGCTGAAGGATCGATTGTCTTGTCGATCATGGACAAGGCGTCGGCGGCGCGCGCTTCCTGCTCACGACGCGAAACGAACATGCCACCCATATGTGTCAGAGAATGTCCAAGAAACATGTTCTGGGCAACACTGAGATGTGGCACCTGCTGGAGTTCTTGATGGATCATCGCAATGCCAGCGGCACGTGCGTCCATCGGCTTCTTGAAGGCGACAGCCTCGCCATCGACAAAGACGGTGCCGGATGTTGGCCGAAAGACGCCGGACAGGATACGCAAAAGCGTAGACTTTCCAGCACCATTTTCACCAAGAAGTCCGTGGATTTCGCCGGGGGCGACCTCAAACGAAACATCCGTCAATGCGTTTACGCCGGGAAAACTCTTGGAAATCGTCTCGAATCTCAGTCTCGGCGTCATCGCTCAATCTCCTGCTTGATGGGGATGCCGGCAGAACCGGCCTCCCCTTTCGCGTTCGTTACTTTGCAGTCTTGGCATCTTCCATCAGAACGGCGCGCACATCGACGCCCGTGCCCTGATAGCGGCTGAGATTGTCGGCGGTGATCAGCGCCTGCGGTGTCGCAACCACGCGCGGCAATTTTTGACCAGCGACGAGACGCAGCGCGGTTTCCAAGGCAACTTCACCTGTCAGAACCGGGAAGCTGTCCACGGTACCGGTCAATTCGCCAGCCTTGATGGAAGCATAGGCATCAGAGATGCCATCCGTGCCGAAGACTGCGACCTTGCCGGCAAGACCGGCTGCCTTGACTGCTTCGACGATGCCCAAGGCCATGCCATCATTGTTGGCGTAGAAGCCGATCAGGTCGGGGTGCTGGTTGAGAATGTTGGTGGCTGCGTCATAGGATGTCTGACGATCCCAATTGCCGGGAACACTGGCGACGACCTGAAACTTGCCGCCCTCGCTGATAGTCGACTTGAAACCATCCGTGCGCTGCACGGCGGCGTAAACACCGGCCTGACCTTCGACAATCGCGACCTTGCCGCCCTGCGGACGGTTCTGAATGAACCACTTGGCGACGCGCACGCCGTTGTCGCGCTGAACATTACCGACGTAGTGTTCGGCCTGTGGGATGACCGCGTCGTTGACGTTGACGACTGGAATATTGGCCGCCTTGGCCTGTTCGATAACCGGCTGCAAGTTGGCATCCGTCTGCGGCGATACGAGCAGAACGTTATAGCCCTGCGTGATCATGCCTTCGGCAATCGTGAGCTGGCCGAGCTGATCACCCTCGCTCTGGGCCGCCTGATAGGCGACGGGAACGTTGACCTTCTTTCCGAACGCCTCATAGCCCAGGCCGAGCGAGCGCCAATATTCGTTGGTCAGCGTCTTGGAAACCGCACCGGCCTTCGTACCCTCTGGCAGCTTGGGGAACGGGCCAAGCTTTGCTTCAAGCTGCGACCAGTCCATGCGGTCTTTTTCGGTGTCTGAATTCAGCGGCACTAGGTCCTGTGCGAAAGCCGCGCTGAACAGGAAGCTGGCGGCAAGCCCGGCGGCAAGTGTCGTCTTCAAAAAGGTCTTCATCGGTTTCCTCCCGGATGGTGTTGTTTTCGGCAAACCTTCGGCGTGCCTTTGGTAAAAGGTTCAGATCTAGAGAATGTCAGCGGTTTGCCTTCAGCCGAGCATGAGCTCCTGAATGACCGCCTGGGCTGAGACGGCATCCTGCCGCTCTATGGCACCGGACAGGCGATTGTCCTGGTCGATACGATCAACGACTTTCAGCATGCGCTTGACGGTCTGGATATTGACCTCGCATTCGTGCACGGGATCGAGGCCCGTCATATCCGGGAACGTATCGAAGTAGATCGCGCCATCGTAGCCATCCTTGCGGATCTGCCGCAGAAGCTCGATCGTCTGCTGCGTGTGGACGGCGCCAACCATCAAACCATCGTCGCGCTTGGCATAACCATCATTGAGATGAACACCCAGAACGCGGCTGTAGCGGGCAATCAAGGCGGCGGCAAAAGCTGGCTGCTCGTCGGCGTAGAGGACATGCGCAAAATCCAGCGTTACGCCCAGATTGGGCATGTCAACGTCCTTGATGGCGAGCAATGTCGTGGCGCAATCAGGCATCAGGCTATAGGAGCGCGGCTCGTTGGGCTTGTATTCGATGCTGACGAGACAATCCTCATCATGCTCGCATACTTCACGAATTCCATCAATCTCGTGTTGCCATAGGGTGTGGTAGTCTGCCTGGAACGCATAATCGAACCCGTCCTGACCGAGCCACAAGGTCATGAGGTTGCTGCCCGCTGCACGAGCTGCATCGATGCCCTTCTTGGTCAGATCGATTGCTTCACGCCGCACCGAAGCATCGGGATTGGTAAAAGCGCCGATCTTGAAGGCCGGATTTGTATAATAGCGCATGGCGAAACCATTGATCGCAAGGCCGAGATCGCCAATCTGGCGGGCCAGAACAGCAGGATCATCCGCCACGTGGTCTGGATAATTGAGATCGAGATCGGTTAATCCGTCCACCTTGGCAGCGCGCGTCGCCATCTGCAGCATCGTCGGCTTGCCGGAAAGGTCAGGCCATTCGGCCTGCGGCTTCGAGGCGAAAGAATTCAAACGTGTGGCAAATTTCAATGGGGTCACGGCAATGGCTCACTTCAATCGTTGTTATCTCAACTTCACAAATTAATTTTATTTTGTAAAGCTATATATGTTGTGCATCGCATCAAATCGCTTTTTCAGCACGCTTTTCCACCGTCATTTCTAGCTTATGCCACCACGCGGATGTGCACTCCGGGAGTGTCATCGCGGATTTCATAACTCAGAAACGTGCATAGGCAGAAACGTCGTATCAGCCCGCTAGAACGGCCTCGATTTCATCAAGGGTCGGCATGGCAGGAGCTGTTCCGCGCCGTGTGACGGCAATGCCAGCCGTTGCACATCTAAACCGAGCAGCATCGAGTGGACTGGATCCGCGCGAAAGTGCTGCAGCAAAACCGCCCACAAAGGCGTCCCCGGCACCGGTCGTATCGATGGCTGGACCGCAGTTGACGGAGGGGACATGGACGGACTGGTCTCGCGCATGAAACAACACGCCCCGCGCTCCCAACGTGATGAGCGCGACACCGACACCGCGCGACAGCAACATGTCACCTGCGCGCCTTGCGTCCTCCAGTGTGTCAAGCGGATGGCCCACAAGTGCTGCGGCTTCGGTTTCGTTGGGAACGATAAAGTCGCAAAGCGGATAGATTTCATCCGGGAAAGCGTCCGCCGGAGCGGGATTGAAAATCGTCGTGACACCTGCTTTGCGAGCAATTTCAAGCGCCCCGTGCGCAGCCCGTGCAGGCTGCTCCAACTGCGTCACGAAAACCGCCGATGTCTCGATGGTATCCCGTGCCGATTCGACATCGCCGATATCGATCGTGCCCGCTGCACCCGCATAAACGATGATGGCGTTGTCGCCGTTCGAATCGTTGACATAGATGAAGGCTGCGCCGGTGGGCTGATCGTCCATGATCGTCAGCTTGGCAGTTACGCCAGCCTGCTCATAGGTCTTGAGCGCAAGGTCACCGAACGTATCCCGACCTATTTTGGAGATGAAAGAGACTTCGGCACCGGCACGTGCGGCGGCCACGGCTTGGTTGGAGCCTTTTCCGCCAGGACCAACGGAAAAACCACTGCCGCTGATGGTTTCACCAACTGCGGGCATTCGTGGTGCAAGATAAGCTGTGTCGGCAACGAAAATGCCCAGAATGGATATGCCCGACTTCATGTTGTTGTCCTCCTCCACGCCCTATTTAACCGCCCCGGCTGTTAGGCCCTTGACGATGTAACGCTCCAGGAAAATCCCGACCAGCACCAAAGGCATGATGGCAGCTGTCGCGATCGCCGCCATGGACCACCAGTTGATGCCTTGCGAGCCCGTCTGGCTTGCGACCATGACCGGAAGTGTCTTGGCGTTGGAGCTTGTCAGCAGCGCTGCGAAGAAATACTCGTTCCAGCACAGAATGACCGATAGAATGAAAGCAGCGACCATCCCCGGCAGAGCGATGGGCAAAACGATGCGCATGAAGGCACCCCAGATGGAGCAGCCGTCCACCAATGCAGCCTGTTCCAGCTCAACCGGGATCGTGTCGAACTGATCGCGCATGATCCAAATCACGATTGGCAGCACCATCAGCGTATAGACGAGAATGAGGCCAACCAGCGTGTCCAGCAGCATCAGATGCTTGTAAAGCACGAGAAACGGCATAGCCAAAACAACGGGTGGCAGAATGAGCTGTGAGAGGAAGAAGAAGGAGATATCCTTGTTCTTCATCCAAAGGAATTTGTAGGAGAAGCGGCTAAGGCCATAAGCGGCAAGAGAGCCGATGACCACGGCGAGAAATGAAGCGCCAACCGAGGCGACGATACTGTTGAAAAAGCGTCGGACGAATTCGTCGCGGACAGTCGATTGAACGAAAATCGTATCCGGGGAGAGCCCAAGAGAACGCCACCCCTTCCAGTCCGGCGTGAAGTCAACGAAGGGAATGAGATGTCCCTGCGTAACATTGACGGCCGTCTTGAAGGACGTCGTGATCGTCCAGTAGATCGGAAACAGCGAAATGAAGGACCAGAAGACCAGAGCCGCATAGATCAGCAGGCTCTTTGTTAGAAACTGCGGACGGCGGGACCACAGGCTTGGCTGTGTAGTGGATATCTCAACGTGTGTTGCCATCAGCTCCAGCCTCAATTGTCGCGTTGCATCCACCGGCTCGTTCCTTTGAGGATGAGCGCGACGAAGATAATGATGATGACCAGATAGAACTCCGCCAGCATGGTGCCATAGCCGACGTTGGAGCGGTCCCGGTATTCACGGAATATGAAGCTGGACACGGTGTCCGTTGCACCGCCCGGTCCACCAGCGGTGACATTGATAACGATATCAGCGAGTTTCAGCTGGAAGATGATGCGCAGGATGATGACGGTGATGCTGACAGGCAGCATGAGCGGAAACGTGATTTCCTTAAAGCTCTGCCAACCGGAGGCGCCATCCACCTTCGCAGCTTCCTTGATTTCTGACGGCAAGGCCTGGAGGCCCGCGAGCAGAAGGATCATCATGAAGGGAATGGATACCCAGGCATCCATTGCAATGATCGATGACCGGGCAAGCCAGGGTGTCGAAAAGAATGCCGGATTGTCCCAGCCCAGATGGCGGGCGAGCGTTGCAGCCGGGCCGAAGCGGTATTCCATCAACGACTTGCCGATCATCCAGCTGACCGCCACAGGGCTCAGCATCAGTGGCAACAGGAAGGCGACACGAAAGAATTTGCGCGCCTTGATCTCGGCGTTGAGAAGCAATGCCAGACCGAAGGCAATGGCATACTGCACCAGCACCGACAGAACATAATAGACCATGTTCAGCAGCGCGTTCCAGAAATAGCGATCTGCGAAGAGGGTTCGCAGATTATCCAGACCGTTGAAGCGTCGACCGGCAGCAGCGCTGAGGTTCCAGTCTGTGAACGCGATGTAAAGGCCGAACACCGTGGGAAACACGACCATGGCGACAGTGAACAGGACGGCGGGAAGCACGAAAACAGCGCGCTGGCCCGCTTCTCCTCGGATCAGGATCTGCGCGGCGCAGAGTGCTGTTGCCCAGATGATGTAGGCAAGCAGCAGAGGTCGCCAACTGACGAGACCAAACGCGGTAAGGCCCACTGCCTCGCAAATCTGTAACGCCAAGACGACGAAAAACAGAACGGTCGCAGCCGAAAGCAAAAGCTTGCCCCGTCTGACAGCGCTCATTTTAACAGTTGTCTGTTCGACGGGTTGCAGAGTTGGTGTGATCGTATGCGACATGGGCAAACCTCAAGGCTGGAAAGCCGTATTCAAGCGGTCGTGGCTCAGGCGACGCATTATGTGCCGCCTGAGCCTGAAGGTTACGGCATCAAACGCCCAGTGAAGCCTTATAGAGCGCTATCTGCTTTTCGCGGCCCAGTTGGTCGGTTACCTTCTCCCACGCGGCCGCAATGGCATCGGCCCCTTCCTGTGCGCTTGCCTGACCGGCAAACACCTTGGCCAACTCGTCTTCCGCCACGCTATAGTATTGGAAAATGCCAGGGATACGCGGCTCGATCGCAGCGTTCGGGTGGTTGTAGGAGTTGGACTGGGACGCGAGGTAATTGGAGATGAACGCCTCGTCATATCCAGCCGTTACCCATTCCTTGATATCGAACTGGCTCTTGCGATAGCACTGGAAACCGGACGGATAGGCTGCAGTCCACAGGGCCAAATCCTTGCCGCCGAGATGGGCCGCCGCACTCCACGCGGCTTTCTTCTTTTTCTCGTCGCTGTCGACACGTGCCATGACGTAAACGCCCCAACCGAGATAGGCCATATTCGGGGCGAAGTTGGGACCGCTTGCGAGCTTGTCCCATTTGCCGGTCTTGGAATTGTAGACATCATCAGAGCCCGGCAGAATATCGAAGCCGATGGTGTCACCGATGACTGACGTGTCGCTGGTGCGCGCGGCAGCCCCCACATCACCCCACCACGAGACCATCGATCCGGTGCCTGCCAGAAACTGCTGGAAAGCCGCAGTGCCGGGATCGGCGTTGAGCTGATCGCCCGCTTCCGATGGCAGCGCATCGATCACGTCCTGAATGGCGCGAACCCAAGCAGGGTTGTTGATACGCGGCTTCATCGTGTCGGTATCGAACAACCAGGCCTTGTCTTCGGGATGCTTGGCATAGGCCGTGGCGCGGCTGCCGAGGAAGTAGAAGCCAAAACCGCCCCATGCCTTTGGCGAATCGAGATAGCCTATGGCGTCCGAGCCGGCAATTTTCTTGCCTTTGAGGAACTTGGTGACTTCCTGCACCTTCTGCCAAGTTCTCGGCACGGCCCAATCCCCCTGATGACCTTCATCCTTCCAGGCTTTTGCCAAATCCGCGTCGGCAAAGTAATCGGTGCGATAATTGAAGTTATGGCAATCGCCATCGACGGACACACGGTAGGTCTTGCCGTCCCATGTCCCGACAGGCGCTTTCAGGTAATCGACGTAATCGTCCATGTCGATCTGGGCCTTGACCCAATCCGGCATCTCGGATGCGAGCCCCTTGCCACAGACATCCCCTTCGAATGGTGCGCCCATTTCAAGCAGGTCGAAGTCGACCGTTCCGGTGGCGATCGCCTGCTGGAGACGCGGATTGTAATCGGCTTGGGCCAAATCGATCCAGGCGATCTTGGCACCGGTATAATCTTCCCATGGCTTCAGAAAGCCGCGGAACAGGACGTTGTGGAGGTTCTGGTTGTTGAGGCCCATGAAGGACAGTTCGACACCGGCAAACTCGCCCTGCTTCACCGTCTTCTTGGTGGCTTCAAGACACATTTCACCAACCTTCTGCCAGTCGGCATCGGTCGGCGACCCCTTGCCCACGCCCGGCACCTGCAGAATTTGCGTCCGAAGGTTTGCGTCCTGCGCGTAAGCTGCGCCGAAGGGACCGAGCATGCTACCCGCGGCCGCCACCGCGCCGAGGCTTGCACTCGTTTTCAAGATAGCGCGGCGGCTCAAGCCGATCGCCATCATTCTCTCGAAATCACTGACTTTCATGCGGTTCTCCTCCCGTTGATTTGGTATCGTCGCCCTTCTCCTCGAAGCGACGAAAAGATTTCACTCCAGCCGCAGCCCGCTTTCGCCATCGAACAGATGAACCAGCGCTGCGTTCGGCGTCATTGCAATCGTGCCGCCTGCCGGCTCTTCGACACGGTCGCGAAACACACCGATGATCTTCTGCTGTCCGAGCTTGGCAAACACCTGCGTTTCCGAACCTGTCGACTCCACCACCGTGACCTGGGCATCGACCGCACCGCCGAGTGTGAAATGCTCAGGCCGAATACCGTAAAACGCAGACTTTCCGTCCGATCCGGGTGGAACGCGCAAAAGCGGCAATCGAATCCCCTCATCCGTCTCGAAATACGGTTCCGGAGAATTGCGGATATGGCCTTTTATCAGGTTCATGGAGGGGGACCCGATGAAACCGGCAACGAATGTGTTGGCGGGCTCGTCGTAAAGCGTCAATGGAGAGCCGATTTGCTCCACACGGCCATCGCGTAGCACGACGATCCTGTCAGCCATGGTCATGGCCTCGACCTGGTCATGCGTCACGTAAATCATCGTCGTTGCCAACCGCCGCTGCAATTCCTTGATCTCAGCCCGCATCTGAACACGCAGCTTGGCATCGAGGTTGGAAAGCGGCTCGTCGAATAGAAAGACCTTGGGGTCACGCACGATGGCACGCCCCATCGCCACACGCTGGCGCTGACCACCGGAAAGCTGGCGAGGGTAGCGGTTGAGATAGGGTATGAGGTCGAGGATTTCGGCTGCCTTGCGCACCTGCGCGTCGATATCGGCTTTGGGTTCACCGCGCATTTTCAGCGCAAACCCCATATTCTCCGCAACGGTCTTGTGCGGATAGAGGGCGTAACTCTGAAAGACCATCGCGATATCACGGTCCTTCGGCGGCAAGTCGTTGACCACTTTGCCATCGATCTGGATATCGCCGAACGTGATTGGTTCGAGCCCGGCAACCATGCGCAGCAGCGTCGACTTTCCGCAGCCGGATGGTCCCACCAGAACGACGAATTCGCCGTCCGGTATTTCAACGGAAACGCCATGGATGACCGTAAGGCTGCCATAGGCCTTTCCGACATTGACGATGTTCATCGATGCCAAAAGTCTTTCTCCTCCTACGGCGCCGCGCACTCCTCGCGACGTCGCATCCCGCCCTTGTCAGCCGGCGGGTACAGCGAAGCGCCGCACCCGCCGGAGCTATCCTTGGGAGGATGTCATCCGTTGCGCAAACTTCACACAGATTTTATTGATTGTAAATTGGGCGATTTGGATAACGCGAAATATTTATCGATTCACAACAGCCTAGCCCTAAAATATCATATTTACTGTCGACTCTGATAGTGAATTTGGTGGAATTTCGAAAATTGGCTCACAGTCTTCACAGCCGTCCGTTGCCGACATTACAAATATGGTCTAATTTGTGAAGTGCACATTTGGATATTAAGGGAGGGAATGGTCGTGCTCAAGGGAATAGATCCGGTTATCAATGCTGAACTTCTATATGCACTCATGTTGATGGGTCATGGTGACCAGTTGGTCCTGTGCGACATCAATCACCCAGCCCAGACCATCGCAAAACACACCACCCATGGTCACCTCATTAACGTGTCTGGCTGCGGTCTCGAACGAACTGCCGAGGCAATCCTCAAGCTCTTCCCGTTGGATACATTCGTTGAGGCACCGGTCAAGCGTATGCAAGTCGTCGGCGACCCGGACGGACAGGTCCCCATCTTCTCAGCGATGCAGACCGTCGTCAATACCGCAGAGGAACGTTCGATCCGGATTGAGGCGCTGGAACGCTTTGCATTCTACGAAGCAGCGAAGCGTTCATTTAGCATCGTACGAACGTCCGATCCTGGACCCTATGGCTGCTTCATCTTCACCAAGGGCGTCTGCTAGCAAGATCAAGCGACGGCAGCGTGCTGCTCGGCAACAGTTTGTCTGACGGATGGATCAAACCAGTCCCAGCTGTTTTTCTGGCTTCGTTTCATGCGATAAAGCGCCTGATCGGCGGCATGTAGGAGTTCGTCCAAATTGTCGGCATGATCCGGGTAGAGGCTGGCACCGATTGTGGCGCCGACCTCCACGTTTTCTCCCCGCACGCAAAAGGGCTTTTGAAAAGCCGTCGCGATCCTTTGGCACACACGCTCGGCCACGACCTGATCTCTCAGTCCTGGAAGGAGAATGACGAATTCGTCCCCACCCATTCGCACGATCGTGTCATTGTGACGAACAGACTGGCGGAGCCGTTTTGCCACCATTTTAAGAATATCGTCTCCGGCTTCGTGACCATAGTAGTCGTTGATGGGCTTGAAATTGTCGAGATCAACCATCAGAAGCGCCGTCTTCGGCTGCCGCCGTGATGCGTCTTTGTTCGCGATGAGCTCGAGCCATTTCTCTTTCAAAACACGCCGGTTTCCAAGCCCTGTCAAAGGATCTTCATTGGCAATGCGTTTCAGCACGTTTTCCGTGAGCTTCTGCGCGGAGATGTCTTCAAACACTGCAATAGCCAGATCGAACTCGTGTAGAACGATACCTCTGTGCAAAGCCGATACGGTGGAGCCATTGGCATGCCGGACGTTGATTTCAAACTCCTGTATTTCGGTTATTCCCGCCGCCTTGCTCTTCCAAAGGGTTTCCCAGCGAATGCGCGCCTGTTTCTGCTCGGCGTCATCGCGGTAGGTTTCATCGATCCAATTATCGACCGTCATGAAGCACCCGTTTTGATATCCGAACGTCCGGGTGAAAGCCTTGTTCACGAACCGTATGTGGCCGTCGGGAATGGATGCCCAGGAAATTGGAATCGGCAAGGTGTCTAGGATAACGATCAGGTCCTCATCGAATCTGGTCGTGCCATTCGCCATGCGTGCGAAAAAATCTTTCATGTCACTGACCTTTTAGGGATCTCAAAGGAGCGATACTCTCTCGAAAAGAGGATTGAAGAAGAGCATCAACCCGCCAGGAGGACTTCCGGCTGTTGGCGCTCCATCAACCATTCCACCAGTGCGGCGCTTCTGACGGGACGTGACAACCAGTAACCCTGGATTTCGTCGCAACCCATTGCCTGAAGCAAATCAGCGGTCTCAACCGTTTCGACACCCTCGGCAACGACCCGGTAGCCGAGACTGTGGGATAGATCGATCATCGAGCGAACCAACACGCGCTCGCGATTGCCATTGATCATATCCGACACAAACGAACGATCGATCTTGACGATATCCGCAGGCAGTTTCTGTAGGTAGGCAATACTGCTGTAGCCGGTACCGAAGTCATCGATGGCGAGTTGCACACCGGCCGCCTTCAATTGATCGAGCAGTCCGAAGGCACCTTCGGTTTCCTTCATCATGACAGTTTCAGTCAATTCCAGTTCGATCTGGTCCGGATCCACATGGTATTTTGCAAGCTTCATCATCAGTCTTTCGAAGAAATCCTGCTCCTCGAGGTTCAGTGCCGAGAGATTGATGGATAACTTGAAGCGCAAGCCACGGGCGCGCCATTGGGACAGATTCGACAAAGCCTCGTCCAACACCCAGTCTGTCAGGCTGCGCGCGCAGGACGAAACCTCGATGACTGGGATGAATTCTACCGGCGATATCGGCCCAAGAACGGGATGATCCCAGCGCAGCAGCGCTTCAGCGCTCAGGACCTCACCTGTCTCCACGTCCATACGCGGCTGGAAAACGAGGGACAACTGGTCATCGGACGTCAACGCTGCCCGGAAATCCTGGAGGATTCTATAATTGCGGCGGTGGCGCAAATCCATTGCGGGCGAGAACAACCCAATTTTGCTGACACTTTCGCGCGCATCCTGCGCAGCGCTTTGCATCGAGCGCAGAACATCTTCCGGAGACGTATCCTGTGGATGGAAGGCAACGATGCCGATCGATGGGGTCATCGCCATCTGAAAGGCGCTGTTGCCTTGTAGTTCTTGCAGCTTCTGTTCCAGCAGGACCATATAATCATCAACGCACACGCCTTCCTCCGCAAAGAATGCAAATTGTGTGGGGCCGACATGGTAGGGAACGTCATCCGGCCCGACATGCTCTCTCAAGACGTTGGCGGCAACCTGAATGGACGTATCGAAATAGGATGGGCCGAGAACGCGCGAAAGATGCTCGAACTGTTCGCTCTGCGCCAAGTCCAGCAGACAGATGATCCGGTCTTTCATATCTGCACGCGCTGCCATATCCGACAGGTCGTTGAGCAACTGAAAGCGGTTTGGAAGTCCGCTGGATGGCTCTATGCGCCCCAAGGCGTGGGTCAGTTCCACCTGATCCATGACCATTGCTGCAAGATCGACCAATGTCGCCATCTCGTCGGGTCTTACTTCGCGTGGTTCCGTTCCCAGAACACACAATGCGCCGAGGCCAAAACCCTCGGCAGTCAGAAGCGGCGCTCCGGCGTAAAAACGAATGCCGGCATTGCCAAGGGTGCTGTCTAAATAACAGTCGTCCTGTTGAAAATCATTGATCACAAAAGGTTTTCTGCTTTCGGCGACCTCAGAACATGGCGCCTTGTGACGTGGAATTTCATTGTGTTCGACACCAACTTTTGACTTGAACCATTGGCGATGCATGTCGGTCAGGGAAACCGCAGCGATCGGAAGCCCGAAAATATTCGCGGCAAGCCGCGTTATCCGATCGAAGTTCTCGCTTGGAAGCGTATCGAGGAGGCGCAAGTTCTTGAGGCTGGCAAGTCTGGCAATTTCGTCGTGCATTCTTCGTGTCCATAGCAAAGCGATCGTGCAGGCCTGCACGTCCGCGTCACTTAACTGAGGGGTCTTTTCATTCTTGATGCAGCGATGCCGGGGAGCTCTTGCCAAATTGCGGCTGGGGTCGACCCGACAGTTTTAAGGCATCATGCCTAAGCTTCTTGCGAAATTCCGTATTGCCATTGTTTTACATCACAATAATTGAACTACATATAAATCGTTCCGCAGGAGTTCTTTTCATAGTTACGAAAATGGTAACCCGGCTACGAACCTTTTCCCTAAGTCCTATCGGTAAGGGGTACCCTCCTACCGCATGCCACCTTATCGAGGAAAACACTATCGTTTACACGCTGATAATAATATTTAAAATTCAATGACTTGATTATTATTCAGGCACGTGAAATTTAGATACTAGGCAGAGAATATCCCCCGATATACTGCTCTCCAAAATAACTCAAAAAACATTTCCCAAACGGCACCGTTTGCCCCGTTATGCGTTATGATATTGCCATCAGGATGTTCACATGCTCACCAATCAATGGCTATCTCTTCTCATCATCGCGCTGATGATGGGCGCTTTTCTCTGGGGAAAATATAGATACGATGTAGTTGCGGTCGGAGCGTTGCTCGCGGCCATATGCGTCGGTATCGTTCCAGCGAAAGAAGCGTTCTCGGGGTTTTCAGACGACATCGTCATTATCGTCGGCGCCGCGCTGATTGTCAGTGCTGCCATATCCAGATCCGGCATCATGGATGTCGCGTTACGACGTCTTTCACCCGAAAGGCGAGGCCCTCGTGCTCAATTGGTCATACTGGTGGTGATCGTTGCGGTGCTTTCGGCCTTCATCAAGAACATCGGCGCATTGGCGATCATGATTCCCGTGGCCATCCAGATGGCACGAAAGTCGAGCGTGTCACCATCCATGTTCCTGATGCCGATGTCATTTGCATCGCTGCTCGGCGGACTGATGACGCAGATCGGAACCTCTCCCAACATCATCGTCTCCCGGGTGCGGGAAGAAATTACGGGCCAGCCTTTCACCATGTTCGACTACACGCCGGTCGGATTGGCGCTCGTGGTCGCAGGAGTCATTTTCCTTGGCTTTTTCTACACGTTGCTACCGGAGCGAAGCCGTGACAAAGCCTCGATGGATGAGGCTGTCAAGATCAAGAACTACACGACCGAAGCCAAGATCACGTCTACATCGACCGCCATTGGCCAATCCATCAGCTGGCTCCAAAAACCAGGTGGCGGTGACGCGATGGTCACGGCCATCGTCAGCCCGGCTGGAAAGAAGCGAACACCCCTACCCGATACCATTTTGAAGGATGGTGACCTTTTGATCATCGAAGGCGAGCAAGGCGCCCTCGACAAACTCGTCAGCGAAGCCAAGCTGCAACTATCCGATCGCAAGTATGAGCCCTCAAGCTCCAGAGACATCAGCGCAGTCGAGGCGATCGTTGGCGAACATTCGCGTCTGGTGGGGCTTAGTGCCAAGGATGTGGCGCTGTTCGATAGCACCGGCCTCAACCTGCTCGCCGTCAGCCGTCGGGACAAGCGCTTCAGCGAACGGTTGGGAGAAATAAAGATCCGCAACGGTGACATCCTCGTGCTGCAAGGCGACCTTCAAACCCTTCCCGATCTCTTGAGGGAATGGGGATGCCTTCCCCTCGTCGAGCGAAATCTCAAGCTTGGCAGCACGCGCAACGCTTTGCTTCCGGTCGCTATTCTCGCAGTTACGATAGCAGCGACGGCATTTGGTGGCGTGCCGGTCGCTGCAGCGTTCTTCGCAGCGGCCTTTCTGATGGTTGTCACCGGCGCCTCGCCATTGCGCGAAGTTTACCACCATCTCGACGCACCTATTCTGATTATGCTGGCAGCACTGATCCCGATCAGCGATTCACTGCGAACGACCGGCACAACCGACATCATCGCCAACTTGCTATCGCGCACGGCTGAAATGTTGCCGCCTTACGGGGCGCTGGCGCTGATCATGGTGGCTGCCATGGCAGTGACGCCGTTCCTCAACAATGCGGCAACGGTGCTCGTCATGGCCCCCATCGCAGCGACCTTTGCTGGGAAGCTCGGCTTTCAACCGGACGCATTTTTGATGGCCGTGGCCATTGGGGCAGGTTGCGACTTCCTGACGCCGATCGGACACCAGTGTAACACGCTCGTCATGGGACCTGGCGGATACCGCTTCGGAGATTATGCACGTCTGGGCCTGCCCCTGTCGTTCATCGTATTGATCGTCAGCGTTCCCGTCCTACTCATGGTCTGGCCGATCTAGCCCGCAGCACAATTGGTAAAAAACCGTGTGAAGGGCGGCTTTCACACGGTTTTTTAAGTTCGTTGCAAGCTATCGCCGACTACGCCATCTCGGGCAATCCGCTCAGAAGTTTGTCAAGCGTGACGGGATAGTCTCTGACGCGAATGCCGGTGGCGTTGTAGACTGCATTTGCTATTGCAGCAGATACGCCACAGAGGCCAAGTTCTCCCACACCCTTTGCCTTCATAGGCGACGACATCGGGTCGGTTTCATCAAGAAAAATGACCTCCTGTACGGGGATGTCTGCGTGAACGGGAACTTCGTAGCCAGCCAGATCATGGTTGACGAAAAAACCACGTTTCGTATCGACCACGAGTTCTTCGGACAGTGCACCGCCTACGCCCATGGTCATGGCACCGATAACTTGGCTCCGTGCGGTGATCGGGTTGAGGATACGTCCTGCGGCACAGACCGCGAGCATGCGACGAATGCGAATTTCACCGGTCGCGATGTCGACTCCAACTTCGACGAAATGTGCGCCGAAAGTGGATTGCTGGTATGTTTCCGTCAGATCGCCCCACTCCATCTTGTCTTCACCCACCAAACCGTCCGATCCAGCAGCTTCCGCAAGTGGTACGGTGCGATTGCCGGATATGACTGCGCCGCCCTCGAACACTGCGTCCTCCGAGTTGAAGCCCAGCTTTTTGGCGATCTCCTCGCGGAGTTTCACACAGGCAGCGTAAACCCCAGATGTCGAAGAGTTTGCACCAAACTGTCCGCCCGAACCGGCCGACACAGGAAAGGCGGAATCGCCCAGCTTCACATCGATCTGGTCGACGGAGAGCCCCATCATTTCCGCGGCGGTCTGCGCAATGATCGTATAGCTTCCCGTGCCGATATCGGTCATATCGGTCTCGACGGTGATTTTTCCGCCGTTATCGAGCGTCACACGCGCACCTGAGGGGACAACGAGATTGTCGCGAAAGGCCGCAGCGACACCCATGCCGACAAGCCATTTCCCATCCCGGCGGGTGGCAACATCAGGGCGGTTACTCCAGCCAAAGCGGTCCTTGCCGAGGGTGAGGCAGCCGATGAGGTCTCGATGAGAGAAAGGGCGCTCGGGTTTTTCCGGATCGACCTGCGTGTCATTGATGATACGGAACTCGATGGGATCGACGCCCACCTTTTCCGCAATCTCGTCAACCGCAATCTCGAGTGCCATCAAACCTGGTGCTTCGCCGGGCGCGCGCATGGCGTTGCCTTCTGGAAGGTTCAACTCGGCCAGCCGCATGGCTGTCATTCTGTTCTTGCCTGCATACAGCAGGCGGGTCTGGTTCACCGCGACTTCAAGCTGGCCCTCGGGTTGATCGCCCGACCAGCTCTCGTGTCCGATAGCGGTGATCTTGCCCTCCATATCCGTACCGATGCGGATACGTTGGATAGTGGCCGGTCTGTGCGTTCCATTGTTGATGATGAAAGGGCGCGGCAACGCCACTTTCACGGCGCATCGCGCTTCCTTTGCACCCAGTGCGGCGAGAACGGCATCGGCGCGCAAGAACAGCTTTCCGCCGAAACCACCTCCGATATAAGGTGACCTCAGCTGAATTTTATCCTTGTCGATACTAAGCGTCGTGGCGAGATCCGTACGCCACCAATCGATCATTTGGCTGGAAGACCAAATAAATAATTTGTCCTCGTCCCATGAGGCGATCGACGCGTGCGGTTCCATCATCGCATGAGATTGATCCGGCGTTGTGTAGGATTGGTCCAGCGTTATCGGTGCCGCCCGAAATGCGACATCAAAGTCACCGACCGCAGTATCCGGCTTTTGTTTTTCGCCCGGCTTTTTTGCTGAATCTTTCTCGGCACGGAGATCAAAGGCCCCTTTTTCTTCGGCATAATCGACCTTGACCAGAGATGCAGCGGCTCGCGCCTGCTCGAAGGTTTCAGCGACGACAACTGCAATAGCCTGATGGTAATGCTGGATCTCATCGCCGCCGAACAAATTTGCCGTATTGAACTCACCCTTCTCAAGCTTGCCAACGTCTAGCGTGGTGACAACGGCCAGAACGCCGGGCGCTGCTTTGGCAGCATTGACATCCATCGCCTTGATACGACCTTTCGCGATGGCCGAGCCGACGGGATAGCCGTAGGCATAATGCAGGTCGGGGTCATGCCATTCATAGGCGTAGGTCGCCCGCCCTGTCGTCTTGAGCTGGCCGTCGATGCGGTGGATGGGCTTGCCAACGACCTTGAGGCGATCAATGGGATTGGTGGTTGCTGGTGTATCGAACTTCATGACTCAACCCCTTGCTTCGGACAGGACAGCGCCGAGCGTGCGTTCGACGAGATCGACTTTGAAGCGGTTCTGTTCAGTTGGATGCGCATCCGCAAGGATTGCGCGCGCCGTTTGACGGGCACCGTTGGTCAGTTCCGCCTCCGCTGCTTTAACGCGCCAAGGCTTAGGGGCGACCCCCCCGACAGCAATCCGGCCCGTTCCATCTTCGTGAAGAACCGCGCCAATGGAAATCAAAGCAAACGCGTAGGATGCCCTGTCTCTGACCTTTCGGTAAATCTGCTTTCCACCAACGGGTGCGGGCAAAACCACCGAAGTAATGAACTCTCCGGCTTCAAGCGTTGTTTCGATATGCGGCGTGTCACCGGGCAGGCGATGAAGCTCTTCGATGGGGATGGCGCGTTTGGTACCGTCGGCCTTGACAGTTTCCACCGTCGCATCCAACGCCCGCATGGCGATTGCCATGTCACTCGGATGGGTCGCGATACAGGCATCGCTGACACCGACCACCGCGTGCTGCCGACTAAAACCAGCGATGGCGGAGCAGCCGCTACCTGGCTTGCGCTTGTTACAAGGCTGGTTGGGATCATAGAAATACGGACAGCGGGTCCGCTGCAGCAGGTTGCCTGCGGTTGTCGCCTTGTTTCGCAGCTGGCCGGAAGCACCGGCGACAAGGGCGCGGGATACAAGCCCATAATCACGGCGGACAACAGCGTGGGAAGCCAACTCTGTATTGCGCACCATTGCGCCAATGCGCAGGCCGCCTTCCGGCGTCGCTTCAATGCCATCAAGCCCCAGACCATTGACATCGATCAGATGGGTTGGCGTTTCGATCTCGAGTTTCATCAGATCAAGAAGATTTGTGCCGCCAGCGATAAATCTTGCATCGGAATTGGAAGCGGCAGACTGCACCGCTGTTTCGATTGAGGTTGCGCGCTCGTAGGTAAAGGCCTTCATGCTCTGATCCCCCCCACGTCCGAAATGGCATCAATGATGTTGGCGTAAGCGCCGCATCGACAGATGTTGCCGCTCATGCGCTCTCGGACTTCGATGGGTGTCAACTGAACCGGGTTGTTAAGATCGTCTGTGACGTGGCTTGGGATATTCGCTTTTATCTCCTCCAGCACCGCCACGGAGGAACAGATTTGCCCAGGCGTACAATAGCCACACTGAAAGCCGTCGTGTTTGATGAAGGCAGCCTGCATAGGGTGAAGGTTGCCGGGCTCCCCTAGCCCCTCGATTGTCGTGACGTCGTCGCCCTCGTGCATCACGGCAAGCGACAGACAGGAGTTTATCCTTTTGCCATCGACCATGACCGTGCAGGCACCACATTGACCATGGTCGCAGCCTTTTTTCGTTCCATTGAGATGAAGATGTTCACGCAGAGCGTCAAGCAACGTCGTTCTGTTATCCAGGTCGAGCACGTGGCCCTTACCGTTTACATTGAGTCTGACTTGAGAAGAATGTTCCATTTGGCTCCCCGGAATACGCGCCACCGCGCTTCCGGCGACACCCTCTGCCGCATTCAACGCGACAACTTGGTAAGTCAGTTCAACTCAAAAAGTTCCCCTGATTTTTTAACAGCCTTATGGTTGCACAGGCATATGTCGTCGTGACAAGCGTGTTTGTTCAAATCTTACGACGCGACGCACAGTCGGAGTTGCAGAGATTTCCAGCCAATGAAGACATGCTCGCGCTTGTGCAACATGATGATAAGCGTAAAGTCTCAGTGTTTGCTGCAGCGTTTCCGGCGACCGCGTCGGTATGCGCAGACACCGAATATCTGGAGACTGTGATGAGGACTGAAGACGACCATGGGCATGCAGATCCGCTCGATGTCGCCGAACGTTGGAAAAAAAGCGGCCGTGACGTCGCCATAGCGACGGTCATCGAGACTTGGGGCTCAGCACCCAGGCCTCCCGGCAGTCACCTCGTCATCGATGCAGAGGGCAATTTCGAAGGCTCGGTTTCGGGCGGCTGCGTTGAAGGCTCGGTAATCGCTGCAGCGATCGATGTCATCGGCAGCGGGAAGTCGGAAATGCTTGAATTTGGCGTCGCCGATGAGACCGCATGGGCAGTGGGCTTGTCCTGCGGTGGACGCATTCGCGTCTACGTCGAGAAAGTGCACTGATGGATCTGACCAGCCTTGAAACGCTGAACCGTTACCGTCTGGACCGTATCGCGGCAGCAACGATTACCAATCTTGATACCGGAATAAGCCGCGTTGTCACCGATATCGAGACTGTGGATGGCACTCTCGGCCAGACCATCAAAGCTGCGCTACAATCTGGAAAATCTGCTAGCGTCACCGCCGAAGGCACGTCCTATTTTGTCAATGTCTATGTCCCCGCAACGCGGATCGTCATCATCGGTGCAGTCCATATCACACAAGCACTCGCACAGATGGCTCAGCTGACCGGTTTTGATGTCAGCATAATCGACCCGCGGACCGCGTTCGCCACCACAGAACGCTTCGCACAGATGGATTTGATAGCCGATTGGCCGGAAGACGTCTTGAAGAACCGTCCGCTCGATCAACATACGGCGCTTGTTGCCGTTACACACGATCCGAAGATTGATGATGGTCCGCTCGCCGAAGCAGTCCGAACCGGGTGCTTTTACGTCGGCGCTCTTGGGAGTCGCAAAACCCACCAGGCGAGGCTGGGCCGGTTGAAAGAACGGGGATTAACCGAGGCGGAGCTTGCCCGCATCAACGCACCTATCGGGCTTGATATCGGTGCGGCGAACCCCGCTGAAATCGCTGTCGCTATCCTCGCAGAAATCATCAGTACATTGCGCTCTGGCAAGTCAAGCCTATCCGGGCGGGAGGCGTAAGCTCTCGACGAAAACACCCCCTGCGGCTTCTACAGCTTGCGGTGTGTCGACATCGACTTGCGCCGCGGGACCGATCTCGACGTTGATGATCGGCAGGCCTGAAGTCTCGATCAGATGCCGGGCACCGACATCACCTTCCAGACGCAGGACGGCGTCCTGCAAGGAGCGCGGCAGGATAACGGGATTACCGGGTTTGCCGTCAAAAACTGCCCGCACGATTGCGGTGGCCCCCGATGCGTCGAAAGCATCGATCAGTTGATCGAGATGCGCGCTGGAGAGGTCCGGCATATCCGCCAGCATAACCATGATGCCATCCGCATTGCGCGCCTCTTGCGTGGCGAACCCCGTCGCGAGGGAACTCGCCATGCCCGATGCGTAATCCGGGTTGATGATCGTTGACAACTTCAGGCCTGACAGGACATTTTGCAGGTCGTCTGCTCTGTGGCCTAGAACCAGTGCAACCGACGACGCCTTGCTACCAATCGCGACGGTGGCAGTCCGACGCAGAAGTGGAATACCATCGAATTCGGCCAGCAACTTGTGAAGACCGCTGCTACCCATGCGGCTTGACATTCCGGCTGCGAGAAGAACTATTGCGACAGACATCTGGTCTTGCCTTTCCGATACGGTATCTCGCGGCATGGGCCGTGAGCGAATTTCTTTCAACAGGCCGCCGACCCCCATGCCTGCTATCACGCTCCCATCAGGCTTTTCACCCGCCAAAACGCGCTCCAGGATCCAGTCGAACCCGTTTTCCATCGGGCTGCGCGCGCATCCCGGCGCTCCTATGACATAGGTTTCACCGATGAGGCCCAAAACCAAAAGATTTCCCGGATCGACTGGCATTCCAACACGCAAAACCGTCCCGCCAGCCTGCCGGATGGCCTGCGGAATCACATCGCTTTCATCGATTACCGCAGACGCACCAAAAACGACGATCAATTTGGGGGCAATCTCGGGCAGGGCTGAAAACTCTCGAAGCGCTTGGGAAAGCGCCTCCGTTTCATGCGTCGTGCGCCTCTCCCGCTGTAGGGAATTGCCACAAACGGCAAGACGTCTGGCTAGAATCCGGGCTGTCTTGTCCATGACAGAAGGTTTTAGTCGCGGCAACTCGGTGGCAACAAGACTGACGGAGAAGCGTTGGAATGGTCGCAGACAAAATGCGGCCTGATCCTCTATCAAGATACAGGCTTTCTGGATCGTTGACGCCGGGACGGCAAGCGGGATGATCTTAAACGTCGCGACCAAGTCTCCAGCATTCACTCTCGAGTGGTCTGCTAGACAGGCAACGGTGATGGCAGGATCGATGCTGTTGAAACGGTCAATGACAGCCTTGTGTGCAACAAAAACGCCTTTGACAGTCGAGTAGACGTTAACCCGACCTGTCGTCGCTTCGGAAAACCTCAAGCTGTCTGCGCGTGCTGCCACCGACAGCATGGAGGCCGCGTCATTTTCACTGATGTCATCGTTCTCAAGACGAGCACCCGTTACGACTTCTAATCCAGCGATTTTCAAGCGCGCCAAATCCGACACGTCAAGCACATGCCCCTTCGACAATTCGACCCCGGCCAGCCGGAGAGAATGGGCAAGCAAAAGACCCTTGGCGTCATCGATGGCAAATTGCCCGAATTTCATTTGTACAGCCCCGTGAAGCAGCAGCCCATGCATTGCGTCTAGAAACGCAAACGCCACGCATCCTTATTGGATGCATGGCGCACGATGCTAAAGGTCGCTTTACTTCACGAGAGCGCTGAGAGGAACGGGTTCAGATATCGTCCAGTTGCCGACGACACCCGGTTTCCCGTTTTTTGTCTCCACGATGAGGTAGCGAGCCTGATTTTGGTGATGCAGTTCCGCCGTGAAAGTACGCGGTCCAAACAGCGTTGGCTCGTCTTTCATTTTTTCAAGCTCTGCGACGACTGCACTGGCTTCCGTGGTTTTCGCCCGCTCAACGGCCTTCGCCCAGACGTCGATCATCGAGTAGCCAGGATAGACATATTGGCTGGATGGGTCAGACCCTGTCTTCCTCTTATAGGCGGCATTGAAGGTCTGAACGGCCGGGTTCGGATCGTCGCCATAGATCGAGCCCTGAACAGGCGTAAAGAAGTTGGATAGGTCCGGCACGGCCGACAGCCAGTAGCTTCCGTCCACGCCGGAACCATTGAGGATCATCGAGTTGATACCGGCAGCGCGGATTTGCTTGATGGCTGATACGGCACCGGGCATCATCGTGCACAGCATGATTGCATCCGGCTCCTGCGGCAACGCCTTGATGCGGCTAATCTGCGCAGCGATGGACGCGTCCTCATTCTTGAAGGTGTCCTTGCCGACGAGCTTCGCGCCCTTTGCCTCTAGCTTCGGCATCATCCAGTCGAAGCCATCGCAGATACCTTTGTTATATTCGGTCCAGGTATCGAGCAGGCGGTAGTAGGTCTTGGCCTTTTTCTCGTTGAAAGCCCATTCAGCCATCGTGGCACCCTGCACGGCAGCCAGCACGGAGGCAGAGAAACTGTGTGGGCCGACGCCCTGAATGCCCGCTTTCACGGATTCTGCGCAGAGGAAGAACGAGACCAGTCCCGCGTCTTCAGCCGCCAGCGCTGCTGGAGCTCCGAAGTCGTAGTCGCACGATACGACGACGAGGTCTGCGCCCTGATCGATGACCGACAGACCGGCTTTGGCACCTTCCGCACGGTCGGACTTCGTATCGGCACTGACGACCTCGATCTTCTTGCCGAGCAGGCCGCCAGCGGCGTTGATCTCATCGATGCGGATCATCGCCGCATCCTGCGCCGGTTTGTCGTAAGCTTCCATGAAACCGGAAGCACCGGTGGCAAAGCCGACGACGATTTTGTCGTCGTCTGCCCAAGCCGGTAAGGTGGTCATGGCGGTTGCCAGAACCGCAGACAGTATTCTCGTCATGTAAGCCATTCCGTTCTCCTTTATTGCCGTACGGTTTCCTCTCCGTCGGCTATTTGTTTTGACTGCGACGAAACAAGGTGATCTCGCGGTTGCCGATCAATCCGGCAGGACGAAGCGCGAGGATCACGATCATGATGACACCAAGGGCTATCTCCTGAAGCCCCTTGGGGAGGGCAAAGGTCGTGGCACCAACGGGGACACCGGCCTCAAGCATGCGAAGCGCCTGAATGAGGGCAGAGAGAAGAACCACACCGATCACAGCACCTGACAGACTGCTCATGCCACCGACGACGAGCATGGAAAGCGTGATGAAGGTGAGGCCGAGATAGAAGGTATCAGGCGTGACGACACCGATGGAATGTGCCATCAGGGCGCCACCCAGCCCCATGACCGCACCTGATATGGTGAAGGCGACGAGACGCTCCTTGGGGATGTCCACCCCCGATGCGGCAGCAGCCGTCGGCTCATCACGCGCGGCGCGCAGTGCCAGACCGGACCGGGAGATGGCGTGCGCCCATGCGATGAAAACGGCGATGACGGCTGCGCCCACATAGGGCCATATGGTTCTGACAATGGGGATTCCGACCACAGAAGACGTTGCGCCGGTGACATCTTCCCAATTGGAATACACGGTGTTGATCATAGCCAGCACGGCAAATGTCGCAATTGATGCAGCGATGCCGGAAAGCCGCATCAAGACCTTGCCGAAGACAAGCGCCACCACGCCGGCAAAGAGTGCTGCCAATATCGCCGCCTCCCAATAGGGCAGCCGCGTGTCCAGCAACCATTGCGGCAGGCCGGGAAGCGCGCTTTTCTTCATGATCGGATTGATGGTCAACCACGCCGCCGCATAGGCACCAAGGCAGGTAAAGCCGATATGGCCGAAGCTCAGAACGCCCGAGTTTCCAATGAAGATATAGAGACCGACGACCAGCGTGACGCGGACGAAGACATCGATGACGGCTTGGTTGAACGGCTTGGAACCGGTCATCACCGTCAGCGCCGCGATGGCCAGAAGCAGCAATGACAACAGGATGGGCGTCATGATGGTACGGCGCGCCAGTGTGAACGGCGCTGGTTTTTTCGGAGCTGCCAATGCTGCGGGAAGGTCTTGTGTGGTTGCGATCGTCATGGCGTCAGACCCTTTCCTTGGTGCCGCGCGCGGCGATCAGGCCTTGCGGGCGGAACAACAGGACGAGAATGACCGCCCCATAAACGAAGGCATCACGAAACGGGCGCGCATCCACCGGCAGCACGACCTGCATGATGACGGAGGCAGCACCCAGCAGAAAGCCTGCAAGCACCGCCCCAGCCAGACTGCCGAGACCGCCGATCACAGTCGCGATGAAGGCCATCAGCATGATGGATGCACCCATCTGGATATCGGCGGTGCCTGTCTGGCTGCCGAAGATCAGAGAGATGGCACCGGCCAGCGCGCCTGAAAGGGCAAAGGCACCCATGATGACGCGGTTGGCGCGAACACCCAGCATGCGGGCCATGGAAAAGTTTTCTGCCGCCGCACGCATTTCCAGCCCGAACCGGGTCCGCCGCAGGAAGAGCGAGAGGCCGATGAGGATAAGCACCGTCGCGATGATGGTGATCAATTGCAAAAGCGGTAGCCGTGCCCCGAAAATTTCCACCGGCTGTGACAGCATCGGCAACAGCGATATGGATTTTGGCCGGCTGGTGAACAACATCAGCAGGAAGTAGCGGATGACGAAACCGAGCGCGAAAGAGGCAATCATCATCGTGGCCGGGCTGGCACGCCTGAAGCGGCGAAACACAACGATCTCACACAGAACCGAAAGCCCTGCGCCCGTTATCAACACCAGCGGCACCAGCAGGTACCAAGGCAGTTGACCGGCAAAGACGATAGCCATGGCATCGGTCGAGGGCCATAACAGCGCGAAGATACAAAAGGCGATGACATCGCCATGCGCAAAGTTCACCAGCCGCATGACGCCGAAGATCAGCGCGATGCCGAGTGCGCCGAGCGCATAGAGCGAACCGAGAGACAGCGAGTCGAAGACGATTTGTAACATCTCATTGATCCTCGTAACCGAAATAAGCGGCCTGAATGGCCTCGCTGTTGCCGAGTGCGCGCGCATCGCCGTCCAGCACGATCTCGCCGCCGCGCATGAGGATCATACGTCCGCCGACCATGACGGCGCGGGCAGAGCTCTGCTCCACGACAAGCAGGGTCAATCGACGCTCGGCCCGCAGTGCGATCAGCCGCTCGTAAACCTGATCGGTGATGTTGGGCGCAAGTCCGAGTGACGGCTCATCGATGGCGATGAGGCGCGGGTTTGTCATCAGTGCACGACCAATGACAAGCATTTGTTGCTGACCGCCGGACAGAAGGCCGGCCTGCCCGTTTCGGCGGTCTTTCAGCATGGGAAAGGTCGCGTAAACTGCCTCCAGTTCGGTCGCGGCGCGCGCACGCCAACCGCGATCTCTGGCGTGCATTCCCGTGCCGACCAGAAGATTTTCCTCGATGGTCAGGGAGCCAAAAACCTCCCGCCCCTCCGGCACCATGGAAAAACCAAGGCGTGCAATGTCCTCCGGGGCTTTGCCGGTGATATCGTTACCATGGAAATCTATGCGCCCGGCAGAGGCCGGGGTAACGCCCGCAATCGCCCGCATCAACGATGATTTTCCAGCACCGTTCGGACCGGTTATGAAGAGAATTTCGCCCTCATCGATTGAAAAGGAAACACCCCGCACGGCAGTCAGTCTGCCATAGCGGATTTCGACGTTCGATACGTTGAGAATACTCATTGCAGGGCCTCCACGACGGGCAAATCCGTGTCGGCTGCGGTGCCCATATAGGCATGCCGCACCTTCTCGCTACCGCGGATGGCGGCGGGTGTGCCCTCTTCGATGACCGCACCGGAATCGAGGACAACGATATGGTCGCACAGCCCCAGCACGAGGCCGACATTATGCTCGATGATGAGAACGCCGCAGCCAAGTTCACGTGCAATGCGCCGGACCAGCGACGATAGGTCGGACGCCTCATGGCTGCTCATTCCGGCAGCGGGCTCATCGAGAAGAATATAGGAGGGGCGACCGATGAGAGCACGCCCGATGGCAACCCTGCGCTCGTCGGTGTAGGGCAGCGTTCCGGCAATGCGGGAGCCGAGAGCGCCGATGCCCATCCAGTCCAGCATGGCCTGCGCTTCGGCAACGGCGGCTCGCCTGCTCATTCCGAGGCCTACACCGGTCACTTCGAGATTGTCGATAACGGCCAAATCCCGGAAAAGACGGCCGCCCTGAAAGGTTCTGGCAATGCCACGACGGCGCACCATATGCGGCTTGAGCCCGCTGATCGATGCTCCGTCGAGATTGATGGCCCCTTCGGTCGGAGCCTGAAAACCCGTCAGCACATTGACCAGTGTCGTCTTGCCAGCACCATTGGGACCAATCAGACCACTGATGTGTCCGGGCGTTATATCCAGCGTCACCGACGACAGCGCCTTTAGCCCTGCGAAGGCGACGGACACGTTTTCCGCGCTAAGTTGACCCATTCCCCTGTTCCTTATGTTTTCAGGAGAGGGCATGCTGGATCGGGCCGTGTCACGACCTTAAGATACCAGCGATGTTCCCCTTATTCTTCCGGCAATCTCTTCGGATCGCTCGGATAACAAATTCACGCCGTTTACCGGCTTCGTCTTGTCGTTGCGCGCGCCTGATATAGTAATCTGGCGCTGCGGAGGGCCAATTTCGATTGACCAACCTCTCCCCTACAATCTCCGGTTCCTCGTCCGGAGAGATCCGACCGCATCAAGCGATCAGGAATTCCTCTGCTTTTGCAAGGGCCGCTGTTCTATCGGCACGTGCCGTAAGCGCCTCCTCAAGCGTTACGGGTACGAATTGCGCCGGTGTGTGCGGCTGCATTTGCGCGATACGGTCCATATCCGCAGAAATGACAACGCCCAGCATCATGTAACCGCCACCCGACACCGCATCGCGATGAAGCACGATCGGTTCCGTACCGCTCGGCACCTGCACCGACCCGTAGGGATAACAGGCATCGACGATGTTGGAGGGGTCCGAACCGGCACCGAATGGCTGCTCGCGAGGGATGAATTCCAGTGGCGTGCCACCCTTGAAGCGATAGCCGATACGGTCCGCTTCCGGCGCGACTTTCCAGGTATCCTCGAAAAATCGCTTGCCCGCGGCGTCGGTTATACGGTGCCAGTAAATGCCGGGCAGCATACGGAGTTCGGCTGGCATGGCACCCAAACCGCGCAGATGCGACGGAAGGGAAAGCCCTGCTTTGCCGGAACCTTCGCCAACCGGAAGTTCGTCACCCGCCTTCAGCACGCGCCCCTCAAAACCACCCAGGGCACCAAGCACATATGTGGAGCGAGACCCCAGAACGACCGGAACGTCGATACCGCCCGATATGGCGATATAGGCGCGTGCTCCTGCCTTGAGATATCCGAACGACAGACGATCACCTGCCTTCACGGCAAAGCTTTCCCATGTCGGCTGCTCCACGCCATTGACCTTAGGCGGAAGCTCGCCACCCGTCACGGCAACGGTCAAAGGCTTGGTGAACTCCAGTTCAGGCCCCATGAAGGTGACTTCCAGCACAGCGGCACCGGGTTCGTTGCCCACCAGAAGATTGGCGATGCGGGTGGAAAAGCGGTCCATGCCGCCGCCTTCGGGAATACCGGAATGATAATAGCCGGGGCGACCGAGATCCTGAACTGATGTAGCAAGGCCGGGTGTGATGACTTTAACGGCCATTGAGAAGCTCCATCAGTTGGGCATTGGTGCCGTAAATGTCGCTGTTGAAACTGGTCAGGCTGAAGGTGCAGTCACGCACCGTCGGCTGCCAGCGGTTAGCCTCGATCTCTTCAAGCGTCGCGTCGTATTCGTCGCGAGTGATCGACTTAAACTTGACGATATCACCGGGTTTGAACAGGCACATCTCGTCCGTGAGGTACCGCACCTTGCGGGTGGGATCATAGATCGGAGCGGGTGTGACGCCGTACATCTGGTAGCCACCGGCACCGCGCACGGAATAGATCGCGGCAAAGCAACCGCCATGCCCCACCGTCAATTTTGGCGTATCCGTGCGAGGGCGCAGGTATTTCGGCGCTTCGATCTGCTTTTTGCGCTCGACCATCTGATAGAGCCACGGCAGACCGGCAACGAATCCGACCATCGAGACGAACCATGGCTGGCCGGAATAGGCTGCGATGAACTCCTCGACCGTACCGTATCCGTTGATGCGCGCCGAGTATTCAAGATCGGTCGAGCTTGGGTCCTGATGGCGCTCACGAAAGCGCATGCCGGTTTCGTGGGTCCAAGGATCTTGGAAATAGACCGGCAGTTCGATGATCCGCGTCTTCAAAGCGGCATCGGATTTCGATGCCGCATCCTCCATCGAGGTCAGCTCTTTCAGCAGATCATGCGGGGAAATAATGTCCGGGTTGAAGCGGATTTGAAAGCTGGCATTGGCCGGGCACGTCTCGGTAACACCCCTAATCTTCGCCTCACGCACAGCATTGATCATCGACAGGCCGGTGAAGAACGAAGCCAGCGACATCTCTTCGGACACTTCACCGAAAATATGTTCGTCACCGCCGAAGTTGAATCGTATCGACATCACTTCTCCTTTTCAGCCGGCGAGCGCCGCTGCGTTTTCGGTAAGCCAGCCTTC
The DNA here is from genome assembly GCF_033957725.1 of Agrobacterium sp. rho-8.1. NCBI lineage: Bacteria > Pseudomonadati > Pseudomonadota > Alphaproteobacteria > Hyphomicrobiales > Rhizobiaceae > Agrobacterium > Agrobacterium sp. rho-8.1. Next base: position 1,409,640 of record NZ_CP192789.1, on the reverse strand, counting down.
CAGCCAGCGGGTGTGCACGTCTCCGGCCTGCACTGAAGCGTCAGCGGCAAGGGCCAGAAACAGCGGCTTGGTTGTCTTCACGCCGGTAATTTCAAGCTCGTTCAGTGCACGCTTCAAGCGAGCAATCGCTGCTTCGCGCGTTTCTGCATGCACGATGAGCTTTGCAAGAAGGGAATCGTAAAATGGCGGTATCTGGTAGCCATTATAAAGCATGGAATCGAACCGGACGCCGGGACCGCCCGGTATCCTCAGATCATCGACCTTGCCGGGAAACGGCGCGAAATCCTTGGCCGGGTCTTCCGCGTTCAGGCGCACCTCGATGGCATGGCCGTTGACTTTGATGTCGTCCTGCACCAGTCGCAGCGGCTCACCACCGGCAATCCGCAGCATTTCCGCAACGAGATCGATACCGGTAATCGCTTCAGTTACGGGGTGTTCCACCTGAATACGGGTGTTCATCTCGATGAAATAGAACGTGTCGGCTGCATCGTCATAGAGATATTCGATAGTGCCTGCACCCGAGTAAGACACAGCTTTCGCCAGCGCTACAGCCGACGCGCACAGCTTTTCGCGCAGGGCATCCGACAGGGCTTGTGAAGGCGCTTCCTCCCATACCTTTTGGCGTCTGCGCTGAAGCGAGCATTCCCGCTCGTAGCAATGAACCGCATTCTGCCCATCCGCCAGAACCTGCACCTCGATGTGGCGCGCCCGTCCGATGACCTTTTCCATGTAGAGGCCACCGTCGCCAAAGGCCGCCAATGCTTCGGCCTGCGCCTGTGGATAAGCCTGTTCGAATTCGGCGAGTGAATTTGCGATACGGATACCGCGCCCACCGCCACCGGCAGCCGCCTTGATCATGACCGGAAAGCCGGTTTCCGTCAGAACATCCCGTGCCGCTTCCACGCTTTCGACCCGGCCAACCGAACCCGGAACCACAGGCACCCCGGCGGCGGCAGCAGCCGATCGCGCCGATACCTTGTCGCCCATCAAACGGATCGCGTTGCCGGATGGACCAACGAAGACCAGTCCTGCTGCGGTCACAGCATCGGAAAACTCCGCATTCTCTGCCAGAAAACCGTAACCGGGATGCACACTGTCACAACCCGTGCTTTGTGCCGCTTCAAGCAGAGCTGCGATGTTGAGATAGGACTTCTTCGCTGCGGGCGGGCCAATGTTGACGGCTTCATCTGCGAGGCGAACGTGCAAGGCGTCTGCATCGGCTGTGGAATAAACAGCGACGGTCAAGATGCCGAGATCCTGGGCAGCGCGGATCACCCGCACCGCGATCTCTCCTCTGTTGGCGATCAGCAGCTTCTTCAGCATCAGCGCAGTTCCGCCAGCGCCGCACCGGCCATGACCGGGTCCTCATTATCAACGATAAAGTTGATACCGCTACCCGACACTTCGGAGCGCACTTCGTGGAAGGATTTCATCACTTCGATAAGGCCGATGACATCACCGACGGCGACATCCTCACCATCTGCCTTGAGGGGTGGCTGGCCCGGCGCCGCACTGCGATAGAACGTTCCTGGAAGAGGTGAAAGTATCTGCGTCATGGCAAGGTTCTCCGGTTCCGACGATGCAAAATGGCTGTAAGCAATAGCTCCGCCTCAATGAGGCGGCTGTCGATGTCAGTGCCAGGGCGCGATGGCATCGCGCACGGTCTTGGCTATATCGATGGCGTTCGGCGTATCGGAATGAACGCAAATCGTCTCACACCTGACCGGAAAGAAACTACCGTCGTTGGCCGTCCCGTTATTGTCCTTCAGAGCACGCAAACAACGCTGCGCCATCAGGTCCGGGTCCTTTGCATCATGCTCACGGGTGACGATCAAGATACCACCGGGGGCATATTCGAGGTCGGCATAGAATTCGGGGACGAAGGTGATGCCACGCTGCTGATAAACTGTTTCATGCAACGTATTCGTCATTCCGAACAAAGGCACGCCAAAAATTTCAGCGGCGTCGCAAATGCCATGCGCGATTTCTTCCTGACGCGCTGCCATGCCGTACAGACTGCCATGCGGCTTAATATGGTGCAGCGGCATGTTCTCAGCTTTGAGGAAACCCACTAATGCGCCGACCTGATAGATGACGCTGTTGGCGATTTCCTCACGGCTCATCTTCATTTCGCGTCGACCGAACCCTTGCAGATCGGGAAGGGATGGATGAGCGCCGACTTTCACGCCGTTCTCTTTGGCGCGCCGCACTGTCATACGCATATGGTCAGGGTCGGATGCATGGAAGCCGCAGGCAACGTTGGCGACATCGATAAGCGGCATCAAGCCAGCATCATCACCCAGTCGGTAGAGGCCAAAGCTCTCCCCCATGTCACAGTTCAGCGTGACGCTCATGATCGATATTCCCCTTGTTTATGCTGCCGTCTTTGCGGCGTTGCACAAATCTTGTCTGAGGTTTTTACTCTTGTGAAATAGTAATTTTTTTAATGTATTATCAAAAAAAACGATAATCATTCGAAGGGTGAACTTCCATGAGCATCACATTGAAACAGCTGGATTATTTCATTGCCTCGGCTGAGAGCGGACAGGTCAGCCACGCCGCTGTCAATCTCAATATCTCCCAATCGGCGGTCACAGCTGCGATAAAAGCGCTTGAAGAGGAGCTCGGTGTAAAACTATTGGAGCGCACCCACGCCGGAGTGCGCTTGACGATGGAAGGCGCAAGGTTTCTGGAACACGCCCGTATTATCACCGGTGCAGTGGCCGCTGCCGTGCACAGCCCCTTGCGAGAGCGCGAAGGCTACTCGGGCAAACTGACACTAGGAATGACCTATACCGTCACCGGCTACTTCATGTCCAAGTACTACGCGCGATTTCGCAAGACCTATCCGCAAATCTCCGTCGAGTTGAAAGAGCTGCCGCGCACGGAACTTGAACGACAACTGGCCCGCGGTGACATCGACATGGCGCTGATGCTGGTGTCGAACCTTTGCAATACAGAGGAGCTGGAGGAAGAGGTTCTGATGCGGTCCAGCCGTCGCCTCTGGCTTTCGGCAGATCACCATCTGCTTTTACGAAATGACATCAGTCTGGCAGATATTGCGCAGGAAGACTATGTGATGCTGACAGTCGATGAGGCCAACGAAACCGCTGCACGGTACTGGGATGTTGCCGGGCTCGAACCCCGCACGGTTCTGACCACCAGCTCGGTGGAGGCCGTCCGCTCGCTTGTGGCGGCAGGCGTCGGCGTGACGATTCTGTCGGATATGGTCTATCGTCCCTGGTCGCTGGAAGGCCAGCGCATCGAACTCAAACGACTGGTCGAGCCCATTCCGAGTATGGACGTCGGTCTTGCATGGGCAAAAGCCCGCCCTCTTCCAGCCGCAGCCGGGACCTTCCGCGCCTTCATGTCCGTCACGATGGGCGGCGGAGGCTGAAAGCGCGAAGTCTCGGTGGCTTTAGACCAGCCCCTCAGCGGCTATTGCCCCCGTCAAACGGTCAAGGGTACGGCCCATGCGGACCATGATTTCGTCGACCTCGTCCGAGGTGATGATCATGGGCGGGCAAAGAGCCAGCTGGTCACCGATGGCGCGGAAGATCAGCCCTTCCTCATGGCCGATCATCGACGCGATCGCACCTGCCTTACCGATCTTCTCGAACGGCTTGCGAGTTTCCTTGTTGGCCACCAGTTCCACCGCACCGATCAGGCCCGTACCCCGTGCTTCACCGACGAGTGGATGATCCGCAAAGGAACGCAGGCCGGCTTGAAACTGCGCTTCCAACCGGGCAGCGTTACCCATCAGGTCACGCTCCTCGATGATAGCAAGGTTTTCCAGCGCAACGGCCGAAGCCACCGGATGGCCGGATGCCGTGAAACCGTGACCGAACGCGCCGATCTTTTCGGAATTATCGGCGATCGCCTGATAGATGGCATCGGAGAACATCACTGCCGCAAACGGCATGTAGGAGGAGGTAATCTGCTTGGAAAGCGTCATGATATCCGGTGTGAAGCCGAATTTCTGGCAACCGAAAGGTGTTCCCAGACGACCGAAACCACAAATGACTTCGTCCGAAACGATCAGGATATCGTTGGCACGGCAAATCCGCTCGACACCCTCCCAGTAGCCCGCTGGCGGCGGCATTACGCCACCAGCGGCCATCAGCGGCTCGCCTATGAAGGCGGCAATCGTATCGGCACCCTCCGTTGCGATGACGGTTTCGAGCTCAGCAAGCAGGCGCGCTGTGAACGCCGCCTCATCTTCTCCCTCCGCGCCGAAGCGATAAAAATGGGGGCAGGTCAGGTGGTGTACCGGAATTGCAGGCAGATCGAAGTCCCGGTGGTTGATTGGCAGGCCCGTCAGGCTCCCGGATGCGACAGTGATGCCGTGATAGCCTTTGATCCGCGACAGAAACTTCTTCTTCTTCGGACGGCCCAGCGCATTGTTCATGTACCAGACCATTTTCACGATCGTATCGTTGGCTTCAGAGCCAGACGAGGTGAAAAAAGCGCGAGTGATGTTGGCAGGCGTCATCTCCACGAGCTTCTCTGCCAACCGGATAGATGGCTCATGCGACTTGGATGAGAACGTGTGGTAATAAGGCAGCTTCAGCATCTGCTTGTAGGCCGCCTCAGCCAGACGAGGCTCCGAGAACCCGACCGCCACCGACCACAGACCAGCCAGACCTTCGATATATTCCTTGCCGCGATCGTCATAAACACGAATGCCCTCGCCCCGTTCGATCACCAACGGACCCGTGCGCTCATGCTGACGCAGATTGGTATTCGGGTGCATCGTCGAGGCGATGTCTGCGGCGGCGAGCGAGTTGGAAAGAATGTTCATGTCGATCCCATTGGCTGGAGTTGTAATGCGAAATATCGTTCAATGTGGTTTTCAGCGCAACGTGTTATCGACCCATGCGCGCGCGATGTGAGGATGCCGGGAGGGCGGCTCCAGATCATGGAGCAGACGCAGAACCCGCGGAGGGGTCAGCGGCAAACGCGAAACCGGCTTGCCGATAGCCCGTGAAACAGCACAGGCGATGGCGGACCCAACAGCGAGAATCGGCACCTCGCCGGCCCCTTTTGTTCCCAGCGGCCCCATCGACGGGGCGCCTTCGTAGAGATCGGCGACCACGGGAATGACATCCTGCGCCAGCGGTACCCGATAGGTCTCGAAACCATCCTGCGCGATGCGACCATCAACCGTTATCGTCACCTCTTCGTGTAACGCGTAGCCAAAACCCTGCACGACACCGCCCTGAACCTGCCCCATGATGGCGCGTGGATTGAGCGCGCGCCCAACATCCTGCACGACGCGATAGGCCAAAACCTCGACGTGACCGGTATCAGGATCGACCGCCACTTCTGCCTCGTGGACGACAAAGACCGGAATATCGAGAGCGTCGATGAAATGCCCCATCGCGCAACCCGCCATGGCAGGCGTGTTCTTTGCGGTGAAGCTGCCGGTACCGGTGATCGGACCCGTCGTCGCCTGGGCGTGTGCGACGACAGCCGTGATCGTGACCCCAGAGCCCGGACGGCCAGTGATTTCCACCCGTCCCTCGCGTAAGACCAGGTCGCTCGGCGCGGTCTGGAGCATCTCGCCTGCGGCGCGCAAAAGCTTCTCTTTCACTTCGGCGGCAGCACCGACACTGGCAGCGCCGATGGAGACGGTGGTTCGACCGCCGCCGACGCCCGCATCCAGACCTGCTGCATCCGTATCGGCCTCTTTCACCACCACCTGATCGGGGCTCAATCCCAACTGGCCCGCCACGATCTGCGGCAGGGACTGCATCATGGTACCTGAGCCGATCTCAACACCCGAGGTCACCAACGTGGCGCTGCCATCCGCATTCATATTGATCGTAGCAGCAGACGGGCCGACAAAGATGAACCACGTCCCAACCGTGGTGGCGCGACCGTAGAGACGACCATCGGCCTTGTCCTCGGCAGTGCCGGTTTTCGTTCGCAATACGTCCATACGCTCCAGCATCGGACGCAGGACGTTGCCCTCAAAAATCTGACCGGTTGGACCGGGATCGCCGTCGCCAAGCACGTTGCGCTTGCGAAACTCGACCCAGTCCATACCGATGGCATCACAAATCTCGTCGGTGTGACGTTCCAGCGCAAAGCCATTGTAAACGCCGTTACACGCTCTGAACGCGCCATTGGGTGGCGTATTGGTATAGACGGCGCGGCTGACGAGCCTTGCACTCCCCAACCGGTAGCTGCCGCCCAACGTGTGCGATGTCATGGTGGTCAGAAACACCTGTTCGCCGCCATAGGCACCGCAATCCATCAACACCACAGCCTCGCGGCCAACGATTTCACCCTCCGCCGTCACCGCCGAGCGTATGGTGATCTCTGCGTTTTCCCGGCACAGACAGGTCGCCATTTCCTCCTGACGGGTGTTTTCGAGAATGACGCTGCGCCCGGTCATCCGGGCAAGAAGGGCCGTTATCGGCTCGATGGAGGCGTCGAATTTCAGACCAAACGCGCCTCCGACCGGCGGTACCGTCACCCGAACACGCCCTGGCGGCAGTTGCATGACCCGTCCGGTTACATTGCGCACCGTCCATGGCACCTGCGTCGACGTCTGAATATGCGCGCGTCCGTCTTCCCAACTGCCAATCGCCACGCGCGGCTCGAACGGAACATGGCTCTGTCTACCAACCGAAAAGCTGCTTTCGACGATGGTGACGTCATCGCGTGCGAACGCTGCATCGACATCGCCCCGGATCGATTTTGCTTCCCAGGCAATGTTGCGGGAGCGAGAACCACCCTCTGTCAGAACCTCGTAATCACGCCAGTTTTCATGAACCAGCCGTGCGTCAGGCTCCAGAGCGTCGGCCATCGTCAGAACCGGGTCGAGCGGCTCGATCTCAAGAATGATCGCCTTCAGCGCTGCGCGGGCCTCAGCCCCGGTTTCAGCAGCGACCGCGGCGATGGGTTCGCCGTGGTAGCGGATCATATCGACGGCAAACAGCGGATGATCGGCAATGCCGATGCCGTAATTGCCGGGCGCATCCGCAGCCGTGGCAATAGCCAGCACGCCAGGGCAACCGCGTGCGGCAGACACATCGAGCCTGAGGATGCGACCGCAGGGAACATCAGAACGTAACAGAACCGCATGCAACATATCGGGACGAGCGCGGTCATTGGTATAGCGGGTACGCCCACGCAGCTTGTCGCGGGCATCGCGGCGGGGTAGATTCATGATGGTCGTGGAAATCTCAGACATCGGTGCGCCCTCCTGAGATTACATCCATGGCTGCATCGATGATCCGCTCGTAACCCGTGCAACGACAGATATTGCCGACCATCGCCGCCTTCACATCGGCACGGCTCGCACCGGCATTGTCGCGCAGAAAATGCGAGAGGCTCATGACCATGCCGGGAAAACACATTCCGCACTGAACCGCGTCAGCAGCTTCGAAGGCTGCCTGAAGCGGGTGTAACGGCCCGTCACCGGTCGACATGGCCTCGATAGAGGTGACGCTCGCGCCCTCCAGCAGGCCGACCGGCTGAAGGCACGACATAACAGCCTCTCCATCGACATGCACGGTGCAGGCACCGCAGAAACCTTCCCTGCACACGGCTTTGGTTCCGGTCAGAAAACGTTCGCTTCGCAGTACATCGACCAGCGGCGTCATCGGATCACCGCTGTAACGCCAAGTGGAACCGTTGATTTGAAATGAAACCGTCATCAAGACGCGTCCTTGCGCAAAAGCGTGTCCACGCCACGACGAACCAGTGCGGGCAGAACCTGGCGGCGATACCAGCTGTCGGCTTCGATTCCGTCTCTCCCGTTGAAGTCATTGCATTCCTGTGCGAGCGATGCGGCAATCTGCGCAGTAGCGGGACGTCCACCCGGCTCTTTCGAAAATGCGTCTTCAAGGCTCGTCCAGCGTCGTGCGACATGCTCGACGGAACCAACCGCCACGTTGATCCTACTCTTGCTCGACAGAGCACAGGACACGATTGCAACCGGGTAATCTCCGGCACGGCGCAGTGGCAGGCGGATGTGGACGCTGGCGATCGTGGTGCGTGGAACAAGAATACGCGTCATTATGGCATCGGCCAGCAGTTCCTGACGGTTGGCAAGGAAGCACGATAGCGGCAATCGCATCGGTGCGTGGTCAGCCCGCAACTCCACAATGGCATCCACTGCGAGAAGTGCCGGAACAAGGTCGGCGGCGGCGAAATCGGAGGTACACAGGTTTCCGCCCACCGTTGCGACACGGCGAATGGCCGGGTTGGCAGAACCCGAGGCCGCGCTAGCGATCGCTTCGAGACCTGCAACCCCACAAAGCGCCCGCCCGAGCGCCTCGTGCGTGACGGATGCGCCGATGGTGACGGTACCGACATCGATATCAATGGCCTTCAAACCGTCCAGCGCGTGCACAGAAACCAGATCACGCGGCAGCGAAATGCCGCGTCTAGGATCACGCATCAACCACGTACCACCCGCCAAAATCGCGGCACCTCGCCGCTTTGCGGCAAGTGCCTCACCGATCGTGCCGGCAACGGTCAAGGACCGCTCCAGATTGTCGACCATCGTTCAGAACCCCTTCGATGCCGTCTTTTGCGGCGTTGCGTCATAGTGGCCGAGCCTGCACCCCATGTGAAATAGTTGTTTCTTGAAAGTCATATCGATTAAACAGATGGCTCTGATGCCTAACGTCCCTCACGTCCAGTGAGCAACACTGCGTTTCTCGAAACTCTCGCGAAACTGCGCCGTCGTTTTTTCCAAGACGTCACCGCTTTCCCAGTCGAGAATGACGGCGAAACGGCGCACGGCGTCCAGTGAATCGATTTCACCCGCCTTGTAGCGGGCGGACACAGCATGTGGATCCATGCGCGCCCAGTCCTTGCGGTTTTCGCGTATTTCGTCGCGTGCCGCCTGCGTAGCAGCGATATCGACCTCGTATTGGCAAAGATCGGCATCGATGGCTTTCACGACCACGCCGTAATCCACCTTTGCGCGTTCGATCGATACGTAGTCATCGATCACGTCCTCCATAACGTGCGCCGGATCGCGCTCCAGTGGATCCCCAAAACCGCCACCGCCTGCGGTCGGTCGCGCAAACTCGTCACCCGTATAGACGGGGTAATCCGAAAACACGGAGCCAAGCCATGTGTCGGCATCTTCACCGGCACGCCGAATGGTCAAGCCATGAGGCATGGATGGAAGCCCACCCTCGACGCCCCAGACGACGGCGCGTTCGCGATCGCAGATGTAGGACATGACGGCGCCTTCCGCCTCCAACAGCAGAGATGTTTTTTGCACCCCGACGCCGCCGCGCCATTTGCCGGGGCCGGCGGAATCTCGCTTGATCTGAAACTCGGTTGTGCGGGTTGGATTGACGCGCTCATTGCCCTCATTGGGCTGTGACATCAGCCCGGTGCCGAAGCACGCGGTTGTCACGTCTGCGCCATCCTTGCCGTTGCGACCGCCCCATCCACCTGGCAGCCATTCATAAAACATGAAAATCGGCTTTTCAGGCTTGCGTGCGTCCCGGCCACCGGCCAGCAGATACTCAAGATTGAAAGCGCAGGCGATGGCGCGTTCTGGCATGATCTGCGACCACATCTCGAAAATGGCATTCATGATTTTTTCGAATGGCATCAGGAAGCCGGTCACCGCGACTGGCCACTCGGCACTGACGACGCTGTTTTTCGGCGCCGTCACGTGGATCATGCGGTAAAAACCACTGTTGAGCGGAAGATCGGGAAAGAAGGTCTTCATGCCTGCAACGACCGCGGAGAATGTCGCACCCGGCGCCGAGTTGTACATGGAAGCGATGGTCGAATGGCTGCCGGTGAAATCGTAATGGACCGCATCACCCTTGATCGTCATCTTGATGCGGATGGGGATCATTCCCTCCCCGGCACCCAGATCGCGGTCGATATAATCGACGGTCTCCCACGTGCCATCGGGCAGTTCCGCGAGCCGCTTTCGCACGGCACGCTCGACATAATCCTGCACTTCCTCCATGCCGCGCGTCACCTTGTCGCGACCGTATTTTTTCGTCAGCCGCAGCAGTTCGCGTTCCGCCGCCTGCGTTGCCTGCGCCTGCGAGTGGATGTCGCCGATGATGGAGGCGGGATCGCGGGTGTTGGCGGCAATCATGTTGGCCACGTCAGAGCAGAACTGTCCCTGGCGAAAAAGCCGCACGGGCGTAATCCGCAAACCTTCGCGGAACATGTCGCGCGCCGTGACATCGAAAGAGCCGGGAACGGAACCGCCAAGATCGGACCAGTGTCCGTTGGATTGCGCAAACCCGATCAGCGTATCCTCGTCGAAGATCGGTCGAACCAAGCGCACATCGCTGAAATGCGTGCCGCCGGCATAGGGATCGTTGATCGCGTAGACGTCACCGGGGGCCATATCGCCCTCGAAAACACGGATGACTTCCTTGCAGGTGTTGTGCAGGGTGCCGACATGCACGGCGATATCGTAATTGCCCTGCGCAACGGAATTGCCGTCGGCATCATGCAGTGCATTGGAAAAGTCTCTGTTATAAATGACGAAGGAATAGCAGGTGCGCAGCATCTGCTCCGCCATCTGATCGACAGTGGTGATGAACGAGTTCTTCAAGACCTCGAAGGTCACGGGGTCGAGGCCGTTTTCTGTTTCCGCAAACTTGGTCATGTCTCAGCCTTTCGTACCGATCAGAATATTCAGGAAAGCATCGACCCGCGCGCTCATGCCCGGTGGCACGACGGTGGTGGAATCGAACTGCTCCACGATGGCGGGTCCGGTAAACATCGCCCCCGCCTCCAGCACTTCACGTTGATAGATGGCGGCGTCATGGGAGATGCCATCGAACCAGACCGCCCGGCGTGTGACCGGTTCGGGCGTGTGGTCCCTCACCTCGTATTTCGGCAGGTCGGCCTTGGGAACGATGCCGACAGCCTTGATGGCAATACGGAAGATCGAGACAGGGGCCTCATCACGGCGATAATTGAACTCGCGCTCATGTTCGGCGTGGAAGGCCTCGATCAACGCACCGATGCTCTCGATCTTTGCAGGTGCGTTCACAGCGAGCGAGCGCCATTGGCCCTGATACATCATCTCCACCGTCCGCTGCAAAGCCATGTCACTGGCCGCAATCCCCTCATGGGAAAGCCGCTCTGTCGCCTGGCCCTCCATGCGCTGGAAAGCCGCCTCCATCTCGTCGGGGGCAACGGTGGATGCGTCCGCCATGAAACTTTCGGAGAAATCGTGCTGCACATCCACCAGCAGGCATCCAAGGGCGGAGGTTACACCGGGGTTGGGTGGCACGATGACCGTTGGGATGGAGAGTTCTCTGGCGACCGCTGCCCCGTGGAGAGCGCCAGCACCGCCAAAGGCCACCAGCGCAAAATCACGCGGATCGTAACCACGACTGACGGACAGGAGGCGTACGGCATTGGCCATATTGGAGTTGGCAACCGCGATGATCGCTTCGGCAGCCTTGTGAAGGCTCATTCCAAACGGGGTCGCGACCGTTTCCTGAACCGCTGTCGCCGCAAGTGCCGGGTCGAGCGTGATCTTGCCGCCCGCAAGGCTGCTGCCAAGCCGCCCCAGAACCACATTCGCGTCTGTATTCGTCGCGACCGGGTTGCCGTTACGGTAGCAGGCGGGGCCCGGATGAGCACCGGCAGACTGCGGACCGTTGCGCAGCGACCCGCCCTCATCCTGCCATGCGAGAGAACCACCACCGGCACCGATCGTCAGAACCTCGATTGATGGGAAACGGATCGGATATCCATATTCGATGTACCAGTCCTTGGTGATACGGGACTGGCCGTTCCATGCCAGCGACACATCCGTGCTGGTTCCGCCCATGTCGAAGCCGATGGAATTGGGAAAGCCGCAAAGATTGCTAATGAAACGGCTGGCGATGGCACCGGCGGCAATGCCTGAGCCGGCAAGGCGGGCCGAAAACTCTCTGACACTGGCAGGCGTCATGACGCCGCCGCCAGAGTGGAGCAGCAGGAGATCCCGGTGATATCCGCCCGCTGCGAGCTTATCGCTGAGGCGCGATACGTAATCCACAACGACCGGTGCGCAGACAGCATTTGCCATGGTGGTTGAGAACCGTTCGTGCTCGAAAATTTCCGGCATGACCTCGGAAGATACCGACACCGGAATATCCGGCATGACCTGTTTCAGAATATCGCGCATACGCCGCTCATTGGCGCCGTTGACGTAGGAATTCATGAAGCAGACCGCCACAGATTTCACGTCTCGCTTCTTGAGGATTTCGGCCACGCGCAGCGCATCCTCCTCGTTCAGCACTTCCAAAACCACACCCTCTGCATCCACGCGCTCACGCACCGTCAGCCGGTCGCGACGGGGAATGTAAGGCTTTGCGACATCCTTGTAGGTGTCCCAGAGGTCTTCCTTGTTGGCCCGGCGAATTTCGACGACATCACGAAACCCTTCGGTGCAGACCATGGCGGCGCGCGGCAGGCGGCGCGTGATCAGGGCATTGGTCGCAACCGTCGTGCCATGGGAAAACATGGTCACTTCGGACAGGTCGATACCGGCCTGCTCTACCCCGTTCAGAATGGCGCGCATCGGATCGTCCGGCGTTGAACCGGTTTTCTCGATACGGATCGCGCCTGTATCCTCATCCATGATGCAGATATCCGTGAAGGTTCCGCCGACATCCACGGCAACTCTGGTTCTGGTCATTCTCGTATCCTTAAGACTATGTGAGGCCGCAGTTACCCTGCCCGGCCAACCGCACGGGCGGCCAGGGTGGATATCCTCTCAAATGGAATGGATTATTGCGTCAGTGTCGAAGCGTGTCCGGCGATGAGCGTGCCCGCAGCACCGCCTGTCGGCGGGTGTCACTGGGGGAACACCCAAATCTGGTCCGATAGTGTCGGCAGAATTGCGACTGGTCGGCAAATCCCCAGCGATAGGCGATTTCGGCAATGGTCGTCGTATTGGTCACCGACATCAATTCCTCGGCGCAATGGTCGAGGCGGCTATCGCGGATGAAGCCGTTGATCGACTTGTTGCTTTCCTGGAACAGGCCCTGCAGGTAGCGCAGGGAAATTCCGCCAGCTTCCGCCACAGCCTGCGGCCCAAGCAACCGGCTCTTGATGTTGTCGCGGATATACTGCTCGGCGCGGTGCAGATGGCCCGCCCGGATGGAGGAAATACTGCTATCCAGCACCCGGTCGTCGCTGACGATCGACAGGCAGAGCATTTCGAGAATATGCCGGCCGGTCATTTCCCGTGCCGCTTCACTGAGCCCGTCAACATGCCCGATGGTCGTGCGCACGGTATCCAGAAACAATGCGGCAACGCCGCTCGTGCCATCGAAACTCAAAGCACTGAACCGGTCGGTCGAGCCGATGCGGGACCGCACGCTGGCGGATGGCACCTTCAGGACCCACAAAGCGTTGGGTCGCCCATGCCAGAATTCGTAGGGCGCATCACCGCGTTCCAACAAAAAACCGCCGGGATTGCATTTGACGCTGCGCGAGCCCTGAGAAAAATTGATCTCGCTGAGCTCGGGAATGGAAACCAGAAGGCTGGCATCACTTTCGTTCAGGAAATGGCGGCGGTGCCTTTTGTAGTTCACGCCGTCACACTGCATCCGCGACACACCCACCAGCCCAAGAGACCAAGTCTCCAGTTTCCCGGTAAATTCGCGTCGGCTGCGATACTCGGTATCCAGCGGAAAATACGTTTCTGTTACTGCGGCCTGCCAGGCATCGCCTCCAGCAAGACCGCCGACATTATCGACGACATATCTCATTCTTCGACATTCCCCTGTGGTCCAGATTTTCCGGTTCCTTTTATTGACCTCAAGATACATCAATTTCGGGGAGCGTATTGTTAAAAAACGCACAAGTTTCTGAAGCCAGCCGTATCGCTGCCAAACGACGCCAGCCTGCTGGACCGGTGTTTTTGGTTGTGCTGCCGCTGCGGGCTGCCTATCTTGCCGACAGAGGTGTGTGGAGTGCGTGCACCCGTTCGGGAGTGACGCATTTCGGTTGCCAAGGGCCGGAATGCAACAATGTGAGGAGACGGGAATGTCCGACGAAAAGACGGTAAAGGACTGGGCTGGGCTTGCGGAAAAGGAGCTCAAGCAGTCGCCGGACAGCCTTGTATGGCAGACGCCGGAAGGTATCGATATCAAGCCGCTCTACACCGCCGATGATATCAAGGACATTCCCCACCTCGATAGCATGCCTGGCTTCAAGCCATTCGTGCGCGGGCCTCGCGCCACCATGTATGCGGGCCGTCCCTGGACCATCCGCCAATATGCCGGCTTCTCAACGGCGGAAGAATCCAACGCGTTCTACAAACGCAACCTAGCCGCCGGACAAAAAGGACTTTCCGTGGCCTTCGACCTTGCGACCCACCGTGGCTACGACAGCGACCATGAGCGTGTGGTCGGCGATGTCGGCAAGGCCGGTGTCGCAATCGACAGCGTAGAAGATATGAAGATTCTCTTCGACGGAATACCGCTCGACGAAATGTCGGTTTCCATGACGATGAACGGCGCGGTCATCCCCATCCTCGCCAGCTTCATCGTCGCGGGTGAGGAACAGGGATGCTCCAGAGCAAAGTTATCCGGCACCATTCAGAACGACATTCTCAAAGAATTCATGGTGCGCAACACCTACATCTATCCGCCTGAACCCTCTATGCGCATCATTGCCGACATCATCGAATATACGGCCAGAGAGATGCCGCGCTTCAATTCGATTTCGATTTCCGGCTATCACATGCAGGAGGCCGGAGCGACACTGGTGCAGGAACTGGCTTTCACGCTGGCAGATGGTCGCGAATATGTCCGCGCGGCGTTGAACAAGGGCTTGAACGTCGATGATTTCGCCGGACGACTGTCGTTTTTCTTCGCCATCGGCATGAACTTTTTCATGGAAGCGGCGAAGCTGCGCGCAGCCCGGTTGCTGTGGGCGCGGATCATGGAGGAGTTCAAGCCGCAGAAGGCATCGTCCTCGATGCTGCGCACCCACTGCCAGACATCAGGCGTATCGCTTCAGGAGCAGGACCCCTACAATAATGTCATTCGCACCGCCTATGAAGCACTGTCGGCCGCGCTCGGCGGAACGCAGTCGCTGCACACCAATGCGCTCGATGAAGCCATGGCGCTACCGACCGATTTCTCCGCACGCATTGCCCGCAACACCCAGCTTATCCTCCAGCATGAAACGGGCGTCACGAAAGTTATCGATCCGCTGGCTGGCTCCTACTATGTTGAAAGTCTGACGAACGACCTGGCTGAGAAAGCCTGGGCGTTGATGGAAGAGGTGGAAGCGCTCGGTGGCATGACGAAGGCCGTCGATGATGGCCTGCCGAAAAGGTTGATCGAGGAAGCGGCCACCAAGCGACAGGCGGCGGTGGACCGCGGCGAAGAAATTATTGTCGGCGTCAACAAATACCGTCTCGAAAATGAAGACCCCATCGAGATCCTTGATATCGATAACAGTGCTGTGCGTTCATCGCAGATCAAACGTCTGGACACGCTCCGCCGCCAACGAAATCAAGCATCCGTTGATGCGGCTCTATCAACATTGACCGAAATTGCCCGCACCGGGAAAGGTAATTTGCTGGAATCCGCCATTGAAGCGGCACGTGCTCGTGCAAGTGTCGGAGAAATTTCAGATGCGATGCGCAGTGTTTTTGGAGACCATAGCGCAGTCCCGGAAGTCGTGCATGATGTGTACGGCGCCGCATATGAAGACGACCCGGAATATACGACACTGTGTACGCGCTTGGGTGAACTGGCCAACATCGTCGGTTCAAAACCGAAAATGCTGATCGCGAAACTCGGTCAGGACGGTCATGATCGCGGCGCCAAAGTCATCGCGTCTGCCTTTGGTGACATCGGCTTCAACGTTGTGGCCGGGCCACTGTTCCAGACGCCGGAGGAGGCTGCAACGCTCGCCGTCGAAAACAAGGTGCATGTCGTGGGAATGTCATCGCTCGCCGCTGGCCACAAGACGCTTGCGCCACAACTTGTTCAAGCTCTCAAGGACAAGGGCGCGGACAATGTTATCGTTATCGTCGGCGGTGTGGTTCCCCGGCAGGACTACGAGTTCCTGCTGGCCAATGGCGTGGCGGCTGTTTTTGGCCCCGGCACCAACGTGCTGGAAGCAGCCCGTGCCGTCATCGATCTGATGCAAGGGCGGCTTCGCAACGCGTGACTATAATCTCGCTGGCGGCCTTTACAGCGTCGCCAGCAACCGGTTGTTCAGCATGCCTGCAGATGCCTGCTGCATGGCGACCTTCTTTTCGATGGCTTCGATAATCGTGTCGGTAAAGTCCACTTTCGCAAGCTCCCGGATGTGCGAAAGTCCGCCCGGCGAAAAGACGTTAACCTCCAGTATCTTGTCGCCCACGATGTCGAGGCCGACCAAAAACATGCCGTCTTCCACCAGTTTAGGCCGCATCATTTCTGCCAGTGCGATCACCGCATCACTCACTTCGACGGCCTCTGCGGTGCCGCTGGCGTGGATGTTAGACCGTAGGTCGCCCTTCGCAGGTACGCGGCGAAGGGCGGCATACTGACCGTCACGCATCAATGGCTCGCCATTCATCATGAAAAAGCGAATATCACCCTCTTTGGCGGCAGGCAGATAGGCCTGCGCAATCAAATATCCTTCGATGCTGACGGCCTCGAAAATCTGGTTGAGATTTGTCTCCTTGCTGGATCCGATCTTGAAAACATTTTTACCGCCCGAACCCTGCAAGGGCTTGACGATAACGCCCTTTGGGTGGGCATCGGCGAAAGCACGAATTTCCTCGACGTTGCGCGAAATCAGCGTTGTCGGCCTGACGATTTCCGGAAAGCTCTGGAAATAAAGTTTGTTCTGAGCCAGCGCGAGACCTTCTGGATCGTTCAGAACGACGACGCCACGCTGCTCGGCCAGACGACCGAACAGAATACCGGAATGAACCGCCCATGGACGTGCGGTTTGATCCAAAGAGGGGTCATTCCGCAGCATCAGGACATCGATATCCTCGATGTCGATCGTCTCCCGCTCCAGTTTCTTTTCCTGAAGCACCGCGTGGAAGTTTTCGGTCTTCTTGTATTTCTGACGTGGAACCATGAGGCCATGCACGACAAGCGAGTCGTCCCGGCGCAGCGTGAAATCGCCCGGCGTCAGATAGACTACTTCATGGCCGCGGTTGAGTGCCGCCATGGCCAGCAGCCCTGTCGCGAATGTCGGCTGCTCGCCTTCGATTGAATTCACGAAAAATGCGATACGCATGTGTCCTCCCTTACAAGGTTGCCATTTCGGCTATCGGTAGTCCTGATCGTATTATGTCGAGGCGTTCTTTGGCCTTAGCAGAACCAAGAAATGCGGGTCTTATGGCGGGTAACCGCAGCAGGCCGCGCGACGCCAGTTCCTGCATGACCGGAAAATGAGCCGCAGAAATCTTGCCCATCCAGAACGGATCGAGTGAGCCGCCGTTTCTCAAATGCTCAAGGATTTCATTCAGGCCACGAAGATAGATTGCATCCTTGGAAAGCCCTCCTCCACGATAAATTCTCAACACCATGTTGAACGCGGCAGCATCATCAAAGCCATGTTCGCTCGTCATCAAGCGATAAGTGTCTATGAAGTCGGCACCACCTAGCATGGCCGCACAACCAACGACGCGCCCGGCGATCAACCGCAACCGATCACGCGTCATGCCTCCCGCGAGGTATTCGGCCAGAACGGCCAAGCCCTCCTGCACACCTTCGTAACCCGAAAGCCCGGTTCTGAAGAGCCGCAGACCCTGCGCGGAGCCATTGAAATAGGTTAGAAGATGAACGCCGATTTCATGATGCAACAAGGCATCCAGTCGTCTTTTTTCCATGACTGTGTGTCGCGACACGAACAACTTGCTGCCAGACACCATCAAGCCCGGTGGCAGATCGTCACGGATGTCAACGCGGGCGTCGAACTCAGGATCATCATGGCGATAGGCATCCACCATTTCGCGGGCTTTTTTCGTCACCTCGTAACAATCCACCATGGCAATCTCCTCGCCATGATCTGGACGAGGGCATTGCACCAGGACAGTCTGGGCAAGAGCAAGCAACGATGGCTCGACAGAGCCGTAAAGCGCCCGGCTGAAATCCGTGAACTGACGTTTGTGGAGATGTGCCAGCATACTGAGCTGAAGATCGATCTCCTGCTGTTTTTCACGGTAGAGATGGTAGAGGACAGGGTCTTCGAGGTGATCAAAGGCAACCGAATAAAGTTTACGTTTCTGCTCTTCGATATCGACACTCAAAGGACGATAGAGAAAATGCGGAGCGGACTGAAAATCGCTCTCTTTGAAGTCGGCAAAAGCTTTTCGCGCATTGATCGGCGTAACTGAAATAAGAAAGTCGAAAGACGCGGCGATGTCATCGATCGAACGGTCGGCGCGGCGGACGGCATCCACGAAGGCCTTGCGACCCAACGCACGATGAGACGTCGCTTTCAGCGTATCCGTCGCGCTTGCGAAAGCCGCAAATGTCCGCAGTCCCGCGTCGAACAAATCCGCAATCATTGTTTCGCGAAGTCCAGGATAATCCGCACCCGATTCCGGTTGGCGATAGATGGGCGCGAAGCGCACGCCGATACAAGAAAATCGCAGCCCGGCTGCCTTCAGTTTCGAGACGGGATCGTTTTCAGCTTCCGTGTCGATAATGCGAGGCGTCCGGAATCGAATATCAGCGTCGCAAACCGCTTTCACAAAAACACGCTTCGCATTCTGCGCCTCGGGGTCCTGCGTGGCAGAGACCCTCACGTCGTACTGCGGTAAAAATGGCGAGTCGTCCGCCAGGAGGACGTCGTGTTCCAATTCGCCCATATCGAGTACGACGAAGGTGCCGAAGCGCTTCTTCATCTCGGCGCCGACCAGATCCAGAATCGGAATCGCTTCCGCTATGTTGGCTGCAATCAGATAGGACGCATTTGCAGCCGCAATGTCACGCGCGGCGAGCCCGTTCGAGCCGTTGATAAGGTGCAGGCAGATGAATGGTAATGGTCTGTCGATGTGCAACCGTCCATCATGACCGATATCGTGCCGAATGGCCTTTCCCGCGCCCAGCAGCGCTGAGACCTCTTCCAAACCTCGATACGTATCAGTCAAATCCTTGGTCTGTGACGCACTCATCTGCGCCCTGCCAGCAGTTCCTCAAGGACCGGTTCAAGCGATTTCACCGCTTCGCCGATATCTCGAATCATCGAGACGTCCGGCTCGCCTGTCCACTCGTCCATAAAGATTTTTTTGAACTCGATTGCAATTGCGCAGCCATGTTCAGGAAAGCGCTCGTGTACGAAGCGTGTCTGTTCACCCTTGCCTTGAAAAGCGACATTTTCCCGCACATCGAGGTGTCGCCCGCCGATCTTGGCAGCGCTAAAGTGCTCTATCGTCGCGTCGATCACGTCCGCCCAGCGGTCTCTTTGCATCGAGATAGTGCCGATATTGATATCGGGCGCCTTGGCTTGCGCTGTAGGCTTTTCGTCCGCACCATCGCGCCGATGGTTGTAGCTGTGAACATCAAGAAGAACGAATGCACCGTGACGATCTTGCATTTGCATCAAAAGATGCTCGAGTGTGGCATAATAGTCATCGTGAAAATTGAGAGACTTTGAGATCACCTGTTCGGGCGGTCTGTCCGTCCACACCTTTAGCCCCCATGCCTGCTCCGGCTCAAGGTAGATCGCCGCATCTCTTGCACGGTTGAGATCGACTTCAAACCGGGAGTGGTTGACGATCACGCGGTTGATCAGGCCGGCGATCATATCACCCGTGAACGGGTCTTCTTCCCGAAGCCGCTCCGCACAGGACAGCGCCAGCAGTTCCTCTACCTCAGACCGCGTTGCGTGGCCATCGTGAACCGCAGTAGCGATGACGGGAGAATCACCTGATACAATCGACCAAAAATGCCGTCCCCCAGTAGCCGTTTCCGCGACGCTGTTTGCCATGTTTTCTCCTCACGCGTTGATTTGGAAACACGAAAACATGCAACTTGTTCCTTATTCCGATATGGGAACCGCTTCTGCTTACACATTTCGGCAGGCAAAACAGTGCAAGTTCACAAAAGCATCAAAAACTTGCAACACCGCTGCCAGAACAGCCATTTAACCCTTGCACGCAGCCGGTTTGCTGGTTATGAGAACGCCCGCACGACCCACAAACGTCGTGCCCGCGGAGAGGTGGCAGAGTGGTCGAATGCACCGCACTCGAAATGCGGCATACCTGCAAGGGTATCGTGGGTTCAAATCCCACCCTCTCCGCCATTATGACCCTTGAGTGACAAGGGCTCCTGTCGAAAACCTGGCTTTTATCGGTGCTTGATCATTTGGCTGCGTTGGTCAGCGCCACAGGCGCGACGCTTCCCACTAAGCGCCAGCCTGCCCACTATATCGATCTGCGCGTTTCCCTTTGTGGCAACCTCACAGCCGATCCAGCAACTCCGTCTTTTTAGCTGCAAATTCTTCGTCCGAAATTATACCTTTGGAGCGCAGACCGGCGAGCCGTTCAATCTTGCTGATAATATCGTCTTGATCAAAAGTTGTCGGACCAGGGACAACACTTGTGCTTGGAAGCGCCATAGACGGAACTGGTGTCGGTTGAACCTGAGTAGGCACCGCTCTCTGCGCGTCTTGAGGCGTCTGTGGGCTGTCGGCGGTAGGGACGACATCGAGATCAGCCACACGGATGAGACCATGCTGAGATGTGAAACTTAATGACTGGTCCCCGCTCTGCTGCTGGGAAAAGCCGCCAATGTTGTGGTCCTTCGTATCGTAAACGGTGATCTCTCCGTTGACATCGATGGCTAATCGGCGGCTTGCAGGAAAGAACGCGTAGCGAAGGTTGTTCTGGGCACCAGTCGACGAAGCCTGTCCCAGATGTTCTGGCCAGGCACTGCTGTGCGAACTTGACTGGTAGAAAAAGCTGCTGCCGTCTCCCTGGCTCTGTGACTGATGAGACCGAACTGGTTTCGGACCGGACAATTTACCCGACCTTATGTAATCGGCGATCTCCGAGCAGAGCATGTCGACACGATGCTTCAGGCCATTGTTGAACATGTCGCCGACCATGATCATGCCACCGTTCGACCATTGCCCCATCCCGCCAAGTTCGGAGTGATTGAACTGCGCCTGATTGGTGTGGCCTGCAATCAACGCCATTGCAAGATGCTCGATGACGCCTTGGCTGACGCCGTGTCGCTGGGATAGGCCATCGACAATGCTTTGTTCCTGAGTATCTCTGATCACAAGCTGCGCTCCATTGGTTCGGAATGTCTTATTACATTTGCGAAGCCATGAAGATAGGCGCTGCAGAACGTCGGGCAACATCGACCGAGATAGTTGGTTCAAGGCTCTCGAGTTTAAAAATCCGCCAGCATCATACTTGGAACTCCCTTCAGGGGCATCCTATGCGTGATCTTCAATATCGATTGGAGATCACATGGCGACGAGACGGAAACTCAGAGGACGCTGGCAAGCTCAGGTTAGGATCACTGCGCCAGGCTCCAGAACCCCGACTTCCGCCCGTACTCTCGTTTCAGGTCAGCTACATAAGCATCGTGCGACTGTCTGCTCCCAAAGTCCTCGATCTGGCTCGCCAGCGATCCGCATTCTGCAAGGTGTCGTGCTGCGTGCTTGTATCGGCTCGACCGGCCACTCCTCAGAGTGAAGTCGATCATGGATCGAAGAACAACGGTCGCTGCTAGCGGGTGTTTCGTGGACAGCGCGTCTGCAACTGGCGTCATCAGTCCGTAGAGATCGCCATCCAGTTCCACCTCTCGCTTCATGACCAGCTTTGCCGCCTCTGCTGGCGACGGCCAGCGCAGGAAAAAGTGCAGAGCACGATGGACGTTCGGGAATGCCTGGGCGTAGCCGAACGCCTTCGCCTCCGCCTCAACGTCATCGAAGTCAGGCAGGCGTCGGATGTAGGCGCGCAGATGCTCATCGTGCAACGACTGCTCAAAACACCTCCACCGGAATGCCTGCGCTTCTTGACCACGCCCGAGTGCTTCCAGAACCTCAATGCGAGCCAACTCCCACTCGAATGGGACATCCGTTCGTCCGCTCGTATCGACTTTGTCGAGCACCTTCAGAGCTTCCTCGGCTCGTCCCGCTGATACGAGGCGGTGGGCGATGTCTGCTGCAACCATAGGCGCTGCACGTGTCTTTTCAGGCTGTTGTGCGATATAGGCATCCACGTCGCCCAAGGCGTCGGCGATTTGCTGGAGAGCGATGCGGATCGTGAGGTCGTTGTGGTTGCCGTAAACCTCGTCCTCGTAGATCGCGCCGGCACTGCTCCAGCCTATGACTGTCCGCTCCGTCTTGCGAGCTTTCTCTTTTGGTTCTTTCGACCAGGTCACGAAAAGTGCTCTGAGGCGGGTAAGGCCCTCATTCTCCAGCGCTGGGATCATGGCCGTGATCAGCCGGTCAAACTGCCCATAGCCATTGTCCTGTAATGCCTTGAATATCTTTTCGGCCAGCACGTCGATGTCGATATTCGCAGCCTTGGCGATCGCCCCGGCATCAGTGCATGCCTGATGGAAGCTCTGGATCAACGACCCGCTGCCATCGTCAGATCGTCCAAACAGCGGATCCGCGACAGCCAGAAACTGCCAGATCAGTTCGAACGCTTCAACTGGATCGTGCGGCGCAACCGTATCAACGATCGTCTTGCGCTGGGTCTCCAGATCCATCTTCATTGCCTTGACTTTGCGCCAATTGATGAAGGTGCGTGCGCGCACGATACTGGAAAGCCGCTTGCGAACCTCTCTGGAAACATCAGCGCTGCTATGGATACCTGCGATCTCCATCCGGAGACGACGCTTGTGTGCGGCGCTGCCGGTGCTGATCTCGATGAGAAGCTCGGCAAGCCTTTGTGCGCCAAGTGCCTCGAGGTTCTTTGCGTTGAGTGTGGTCTTGGCTGCCATGCGTCGTCTTCGATTTGTTTCGCCAACGTTAACCTGTCTGGTCCTTCTGGCCAAGGCGGACGTACTGGAATTATCTTTAGCCTCCTCAAAGGAGGCATCCTACACGTCATGTCGATCGCAAATGGAGATTGAGATGGCGACGACCAGAAAACTTGGAGGATGTTGGCAAGCACAAGTTCGTTGTCGTGGCATGAAGCCCCATTGCAAATCGTTCGATACGAAGTTTGAAGGCTGAGAAGTGGGCGCGTGATCTCAAAGCGCAGGTAGACAGATTCGGTGCTGCACCTGACACGAAGATACTGGAGAGCACACCGATCGGAAAGCTTCTCGATTGCTATCAGCATAGGTCTCACCTCTCAACCCGCTTCACAGCGGTCATGCCTCCGAGCGCGCCATGATGAGCTTTTTGAAAGACAGCTTGCGGGAATGGAATAAAGTGCCCGAGGTCACCGAGAACTCCTTCATGCAGTCATCGTCCGCACAACGGAAGCAGCGGTGGCGGATGCTGTAGAGATCGGTGTCTCCGCACTTTGGACAGAACGGCTCACCTTCGTTGGCCGACTGGACTTGCCCAGCGAGGGTGTCCTGCAGCTCGCGGTCACGGGCTGCAGGACCGGCGTATTAGGTAAGGACGCGCCGATTTTCACCGGCATGATCCGACAGGAAGAACACGAGTGACGTACGCTCGTTCGAGTTGACGGTCAGCACCTCGTGCGGGACCTCGCAACGACTGACCAGCACGGTACCGTATTCGGGACGAAACACAGTTGGTTCGCTTTCTGCGGGATGCACGACGAATTCGCCGCCTGAAAAGCTCTTGCCCAGCTGGACGACGACTGCCACGTCGTAGTCCGGGTTGCTGTCGCGATCGACATGACGACCGATGAATGACCCCTGCGTCATGCGATTGATCTGGCAGCGGCGAAGATGTTTCTCCTTGCCAAGCAACCGCCGAAAGAAATCGCGCCGGCTTTCGTCGTCGAGGATAGCCAGGATTGCATCCGAATGAGGCGAATTGACCCGGCGCGGCAGTTCGCCGGCAAGATCCACCACGATCCGCCGGACATGCAGTAGATTGGGCTCTCCCGCGTCGCCGATCAGAACCTTTTCTTCCGGCAATTGCGACTGCGCCGTGTCGATACGCTGGAGCTCTTCCGGCGTGAAAATAATCTCGGGGGAAAACATCGCCGTACCGGTATCGGCGAGCATATCGAAATGCTCGCTGGTGATCGGGATCGGGACGGGCTGGAACGCACTGACGTCAACAACATTCTTCAGCATATATTGGTCCTACTCATAGTTTCGTTGCAGATAGAGGACAGGAATTTCCGAGGCGATGGAATAAAAGCGCCCCATTTTATGGTCGTCCGCACCCAGGATGAGGGGATTTTGCAGGTCCTTGCTTGCGGCAACGACCTGCCCCATGGCCGCATATTCCGCAGCTTGCCTGAGGGCGATATCGAGATAGAAACTGTCTTCCCGATTCTTGCAGCCGTACCAGCGATCATAGAGCTCGCGTCGACCGAGCGCGGTGGCACGTACCCATGGTTGCCGCCCGATGGCGGACAGGTCGCCGTCCCGTATGCGCAAAAGCATATCCTTCCATCGCACCATCCAGCCCTGTCGTCCGCCGCACAGGTCCGTGAAGGGACGGCTGGCCACCGCAATGGGGGCCTGCTGTTCGATTGTCCGCGCCTGGGCCGCGACCTTGGTCAGGAAGGTCGCATCATCAACGCCAAGGCGCTGGCAGGTCTCGTCGGAAAACCCTTCGAAATCGCCCGGCGCGACGAGATATCGGACATCTAGGCCCAGCCGCTCGCATAACAACGTGTGCAGCCGTGGCGCCGCTTGGAACAGATGCGCGGCCGTTACGCCGATATCCTCGCCAAGGCCTGCGAATGTGAACCGATGGCGGCGGGCGCGCATGCGCTGACCGGGGCCGTTACCGGCCGCCTCCTCCGTCTCACTGATGGGCTCCACCGCATAGTCAGGACAGACGGGCGAAACGATGGTCAGGGTCTCGCCATCGAGACCCTTGCGCAGCCAGAGCGCTACCTTCTCCATCTGCGCCTGTTCCGGTGCGACGATCCCGACTTGGTGAAATACCGCGCGGATTTCGGCGGCAATGTCGGGAAACATGCGATCGAGCGGATCCGCCTGTACCGCAGCATTGTAATGCGGAACCCGCTCCATCAGCAGCGATAGAAGGCTCGGTTTCAGGCCCTTATAATGATAGTCGATGACGACCCCGTCGTCGGAGATATGCCACCTGAAATCCGCATATTTCTCCTTGATCATCAGGTAGAAGGGCAGATTGCGGCATTGCAAGCTGGGTATCGAGCTGCGTATTTCCCAATAACGGCGGTGGAGCATCTCCAGGTCGAGATTGATTTCAGCCTCATAGGGGGCGGATGGCGGCGCCTTGGCCGAGCTCGCTATTTCCTTCAAGATGGTTTGACTGAGGCCCCTGTCTATAAAGCCATGGGACAGGTTGTGGGCACGCGCGGCTTCCGGCGTCATTGCTTTCTCCTGACGAACTGTAAAAAAATTGGAAACGTGAAAGTTGAAACTTAGGCGGTTTCCCGCCCGCGCTGAGCCGAGTCCCACAATGGGCACTGGCTCGCCTGTCGTGCGGCACGTTCGCGTTCGCGTGCCCATGTCCAGATACCGAAGGCATCCGCCTCGCCATAGCAAACCTGATCGCGGACGACTTTCCAGCTTTCGAGAAGGCTCCAGGTCTCGGCCATCGGGCCATATTTGGAGGGCAGCCCCTCGGCAGCGGCGCGTTCACGGGCAATCGACCAGAAATTCACGCGTGGGGAGCGATGATGGAAATCGTGGCTCGGCAGATCTTGCATGAAGGAAAACAGTTTGACCGGAAGATCGACGAGGAAAATCTGCGCCCACCATGCTCCTCGCAACAGCAAGCCGCGATAGCCCCGTTCATCGCGCGGATAGGGCCGGCCGAGGAAACGCCCCCACGTCAGTGATGCGTAGAAAACGAACGGCGGGACATCGGCCGGCCGGGTGGCAAACCAGAGGTGTTCGGTCGTGTGCTGCAGCCAGGACGAATACTGGGTAACCAAGAAAAGTGGCACCATGTAATAGATGAGGAAGATGTCCATCGTACCGGTGGCCGCGACGGCGGTAAGCACCGCCGTCCAGAAGGCGACACGCGAAATGATTTCAGAGCGCTCCGGAATAACGAAATTGTGTCGCAGCCGAAATAGGATGTGGTTCCAGATCGCTCGCGGGTGAAATGGTGCCAGCACAAGGCGCTGCCAGAACAGCCTCTCCGGCATACCCGGATAGAATCCATGGTCCGTCATGAACTGTTCATCCGGATCATCCTCGGTGCAGAGTGATGTGCTGGCGTGGTGGTCGCCTGCATGGATGCGATGATATTCGTCCCAGGTCAGGTGCATGACCGGAATTGACATGAACCACTTACCGAGGAGCCGTGCCAGCCGCTGATTGCGGATGGAGGCACCATGGTTGGTATAGTGGAAAGTATGGAGCAGGCCGCGGTTCCTGTTGGTTACGATCACCCACAGTAGCAGCGTGCAGACCACCTTGGTCACCACGCCGATATCCGGGCTGCTGTAAAGGAGGGCGCCGAGGACCAGGGATGCCGCGATCAGGCCCCACGACCACAGAATCTGTAGACCGAGCTGCCAGGGTGCGAGCAACGTTTCGACCGGACGGCGCGGCTCGCGCTGGACAGGATATTTCCCGGTCAGCCAAGTCCAGAACCACTGGCACGGAAGATGTGCATATGTCGCGCGGACATCGATTCCCCAGCCGTAACGCGAATAGCGCGAGCCGAATTCGGCGCTTTCAGTCCTAATTGAATGACGGCTTGTGCTGCCGGTGGAACCAAATTCTAGGCGCGGGCAAGCGTTATCTCGAGGCATCTCTATCTCCCCTAATTGCATAATTGAAAATATTTACTGTAAAATTAAATTGATATATAACAATATTGGATTATTGATCTAGTACATTACCGAACGAGTGTTCTCTTACCCACGATCACGGTGGCAATGGTCAATGCCGTGAACACCAGCGTTACGAGACTAAAATCCTCGCCGAGGAACCAGACGGCAAAAAGCCATGTGAAGAACGGCTGGAGAAGTTGCACTTGGCTGACGCGAGCGATGCCACCGATCGCCAAAGCCTGGTACCAAAAGAAAAAACCGATCAGTGAATTGACAAGCGCAAGAAAAGCAAAGGCGGCCCACGGCATAAGCGGCAAAGCAGCGAAGTTGTCCCAGCTGGCCGTCGCGATCGTGGCAGGTATGAGGAGCGGCAGGCTGGCGGCCAGGGTCCAGCAAATAACCTGCCACCCCCCTAGGGAGCGGGCCAGTATGCCTCCCTGCGCATAACCAATGCCGGCCATCACGACGGCACCGATCAGCGCCAAGTCACCGGTGTAAAACGACAGATCCGCCGTGCCACCTTGGCTGTAGAGCGAAAAAATGAAAACCAGAGCGAAGCCAACCAACGCAACCACCCAAAAGGCGAAAGATGGCCGCTCCTTGGAAAGAAGGCAGCCGATAAGTGCTGTTGCGAGGGGAAGGCTACCAAGGACAATCCCTCCATGGCTGGCTGGCACCGTTTTCATACCCAGCGCCGTCAGCAGAGGAAAACCGAACGCAATGCCTGAAGCCGTCAGGGCAAGTCGCCCCCATTGCCGCCTTGTTGGAAGGCGCTGCCGAGTGACGATGAGGACGAACACTGCACCAATTGCAGCAAGACAACTTCTACCCAAACCAATATCCCATGTACTGAGGTAGTGCGTTAAATAGCGCGTGATAGGGAGTGTAAGAGAGAAGGCCAAAACCGCTATCGTTCCGAGTAAGAGACCGATATTTTCATGAGCTGAGGTTGTGGTGCGCGCGCCTGCGTTCTGCAATATGGCCATTCAGACAATTCCTTCTGCAAGCATCTGCAGCTGATAATATCGTCGGTCAAAAAATGAACTAGAGCATTATCTAATAAATTGCACTATATGCACTAGTACAAAATGTCACGTAATAAAAAATGAGTCAAGTGGAAGGAGATGAAATGTGGATGCCTAAAATAGGCACAGGATCGGTCGACGCCGCGCCGATCTATCTGCGCATCGTTGAGGCCCTGTCGCGTGACGTTGCGTCGGGTAATCTTGTCGGCGGTGACGCCCTGCCGCCCCATCGAAACCTTGCAAAGGCACTGGGAGTCAGCCCCGGCACGATTACGCGGGCCTATCTCGAGGCCGAGATGCGTGGATTGATTGAAGGGCATGTTGGGCGAGGCACACGCGTCAGCGGGCTTGTCGCCCCTGTCGGTCAGACGAGTGGCACCGCCATTGCAACACCACGATCCGAAGAGGTCCGTAACCGCAATTTCGCGACGCTCAATCTTGCACTCAATGAACCACCGATGGTCCAGTCGCTTTATCGTCTCGCGGACGTGTTTGCCGAACTCGGACACAAACCCGAAAGCTGGATCGACTTCTGCAGCTACGGTCCATCAGCAGGCTTCGATGAGCACCGGGGCTCTTTCGCACGATGGATCACATCGCAGGGCCTGCCGGCAGACTCGAGAAGGATGGCTGTGTGCAAAGGGGCGCAGCATGCTATCAGCCTTGCATTCTCCGTATGTACGGCGCGGGGAGACAGCGTGCTGGTTGAAAGCTTCACCTATGCGGGCGTTCGATCTGCGGCAGCGCAGAACGATCTTCGGCTGTGTGCTGTCCACATGGACGACGAAGGGATTGTGCCCGAAGCCCTGGCAGAGGCAGCCCAGCGAACGGGTGCTCGGGTTGCATATCTGGTGCCGACCCTGCAGAATCCGACAACAAGCGTGATGAGCCTGAAGCGCCGGGAGGACATCATCGAGATTGCCCGACGGTTAAATCTAATAATTATTGAAGATGATGTGTACGGCGCCCTTATCCCTGGAGCACCACCGCCACTGGCGGCGCTGGCACCGGACATCTGCTTTTACATCAGCAGCCTTTCCAAAACCGTCTGCCCCGCTCTGCGAACGGGATTTATCCTTGCGCCCAACGACCGTTTTTTCAGCGGGATTAGTAGTCGGATACAAGCAACCATGATCACGGCAAGTTCCCTTGATACGATTATTGCTTCTCGCCTGATCGAGACTGGTGCCGCCCAGATCATCATTGACGAAGTGCGTACAGAATCGCAACGCCGGACACGGGCGGCGCAAGAACTACTGGGCCCGGATGTCCCGCTCAAATGCAAGGACGGAGGCTTCCACATCTGGCTGCCGATGCCCTCCGAAAAGGCCGAGCAGGTCGTGTCGGCGGCGGTCATGAATGGTATTGCCATCACACCCTCAAGCTCGGTCGAAGGCTCCGGAGATGGCCAGTCGGGACTGCGGCTTTGTCTGGGTGCTCCCAATTTCGAGGATCTCGCAGCAGGTCTCAATTCGCTGCGACCATTGCTAATCTCGACGTAACAGGCCCTAAGACTGGCATGAACCAGCGATGGACGAAAGCATCATCCCTCGGATTCGGGATGATGGTGCAGCTACCCGGAGCGACGACCGAATATGAAGGTAGGCAGGCGGCGTCTGCCCACGGCATCGTTAACTCCACGGATGGTGGACATTGATGTCCGATGATGGCGCATGACAGACCGCGCCCCCTTGCACCGCCGCCATTGTCAAAAGCGGAGTCAAAAACTGGCAAGCAGGGCGTAGGAGCATGGTCGTTGAATGAACGGATTCAGTCTTTGATGGTAAATATCCGGTGACTACCGCACCTGGCGCTGATGGTGCGTAGGTTCAGCGGTTTGACTCAATGTCCGCCAGCACTGAATATTCAACCCTTACGTATCCAATCGCCCCTTGTAGACGATGAGCGAGTTGCGTGCCCCGCGCAGGCCGGGATTGCAGCACCCACTTCAATCCTTTTGAGATTGCTTCCTCGAAGTCGAAGGCCATTTTTGCGGGCACGAAGAGAGCGAAAAATCGATGCTCTTCTATGGGACGCGGTCGGCGAACTGATGTCCAGCTTCACGCCAACAGAATGCGAAAGCTATTTCAGGGCTGCTGGAAATGACGCGGAACGAGCAGGACCCGCTCAGAGTGAGCAAGCACCATGAATGCGAAAGCTATCTCGAAAATTGAGAATATGTTTCCGTGAGAACGTTAAACGCTCTCCTGCGACGCGTTCGTCTTCATTACACATCTGCATGAAAACGAATAGAATCTTCACGACCAACTTTGACGCAGCGGTGTTGGAGGTGGGTTGGTGAGCCACCTACCGCTCGGACTCCAAAAAGACGCGGCTGGACCGCGCCTTCATTCAAAATTTCATAAACCTCAGGCTGCGCCGGCAGGATCGCCGATTGGCAGCAATGCCGGGTTGAGTGTGGGATCATTGGGGTTCTTCGTGTCACCGGGATCGTTGATTGGCGGGACAGGTGGCTTTTCCTGCACGCGATCTGGAATGCCGGGTGTCGAAGTTGGACCGCGTGGCGTTTCCACGGGGTTATCCGGGGTCGGGTTGATATCTCTCATGACATTTCTCCTTTTGGGTACCGGGAAGCAAACTGGTGGTACGCCAACAGGTTCCAGAAATATCGTTATCTCGCGGCTTAAAATGCTAAAGTGATAGGGCCGTCAGACGGCATCGAGTGCCACCTCGGTACTGTCGCAATCGCGATTTTGTTTTCGACAATCCGCTCGATTGGGCCGCACATGTCAGCCATCGACGTCCAGGAAGCCATCCCCTATGAACACAAAACGTCGATCCAGAAGCTGACATCGTTTCAGCGACACAGGGTCAAAAAAAACCGCCGACCCGCACGTGGCTCCTGGTCGGCGGCTTGATGTTTTTGAACCTTCTTGCAGACTTTACTGCTTTTTCTTTACGTCTTGCGACAGGTCTGCCTCATCAGCAACGATCGTTGCCGCCTCGATCTGTAGAACGTCCTTTGCATTCTTACGGGCGGTCTCGATCGCGAGATTGGCGCTCAGACTGCGCTCGTTTGCTTGCAGACCGTCATCACTACTCCGCATCATCCCGTCGTCTGCCTCTCCCCGCGCTTTCAGACGATCCGCCAATGCGGTCATCTCATTTCTGCGTTCGGCTTCATTGAGAGACAAAGTTCGTTTCTCGCGCTGGGCCTTGAGGTCGGCAACATCCGCTACAAATCGCTGAAAGGCCTTATCGTCCCTGATCCGGGCCTCATGGCGGCTTTCGAGTTGCGGCAACAGAGTGCTCGTCGTTCCCTTAGTGGCATATTTCGCGGGCTTGATTTCGGAAAACGGCAATGCGTTGTCGTAGCTCGATTCACCAAGCAGCTTGGGGTCGGAAAGACCGGGCAGGCTGATATCGGGTGTGACACCATGCAATTGGGTCGTACCACCATCGATACGGAAAAACTGTGCGATCGTGAGTTTCAGCTGGCCAAATTCGGGATTGGTGTTGCGGGCAACCTGATCGAGATCGACAACTGTCTGGACCGTACCCTTACCGAAACTCGGCTCGCCCACGATTACACCACGGCCATAGTCCTGTATGGCGGCTGCGAAAATTTCCGAGGCAGAAGCAGAACCGCGATTGATCAGAACGCCGACGGGCCCTGACCAGGCCGGCGTTGACAAATCATCGCTTTCGACCTTGATCTTGCCCTCTGCATCCCGCTGCTGGACAACCGGACCCTTGCCGACAAACAAGCCGGTCAAATCAATCGCCTCCGACAAGGAGCCGCCACCATTGTCACGCAGATCGACAAGCACGCCGTCCACATTCTCCTGCTTCAACTCTCCAAGCAGCTTGGCAACGTCTCGGCTGGCGCTTCTATAATTCTTGTCACCTTTTCGGCGCGCTTCAAAATCCTCGTAGAACGTAGGCAGCGTGATCACGCCGACCTTGCGCGTGACACCATCTTTGACCACTGGGACAATAGTCTTTTGTGCGGCCTGTTTTTCCAGGCTAACCTTATCTCTGATGAGACTGATCACACGGTGATTTGCGTTTCCACCTGCATCAGACGGCAATATATCCAGCCGAACAGTGGAGTCTTTTTCACCACGTATCATTTGGACCACTTCATCCAGCCGGGTCCCGACAACCTCTTTTATCTCGCCATCCTGCCCCTGCCCCACGCCGATGATGCGGTCGCCCACGGCAAGTTTGCCAGACAATTGGGCTGGACCGCCTGCGACGAGCTCGCGAATTGTGGTGTACCCATCACGTTCCTGCAGAACGGCACCGATACCAACCAGAGAAAGTCTCATCGAGATGTCGAACTCGTTGGACGCTGCGGCACCGAAATAGTCGGTGTGAGGATCTACGGCCGTTGTGTAGGCGGCCATGAACGTCTGGAACACGTCGTCGCTCTTATACGGATAAACGCGCTCCAGAATATTCTTGTAGCGTTTGTCCAGAGTGTCACGAATCGCCGTGTCGGCCTGACCCGCCAGCTTCAGACGCAGCCAGTCACTTTTGACCCGCTTGCGCCAAAGCTCATTGCTCTCCTGCGCAGATTGCGCCCATGGAGCATCCTCACGGAAAAGGGCGTATTCCTCCTTCGCTGTGAAGTCGAACGGCTGCTTGAGCAGGCCGCGGGCGTAGGTCATGCGATCCACGACACGCTGGGTGTAAACGTTGAAAATGGAAAACGGAATTTCGAGATTTTCGTCCAATATCCCGTTATCGATGCTGTTCTTGCCAACCATGAAGGTGTCTATGTCGGCCTGCATGAACAGCATCCTGTCCGGATCGAGGGACTTGATGAACTTGTCCATGATTTTTGCAGAAAGCGCGTCATCGAGAGGAACAGGCTTATAGGCATACCGGCCAAGAAACTGCGCGCTCAGATTGGCGGCTTGCGCCTGAGTTCTGGACGGCTCCAGAACAGGAGGTTTCGCGAGCTCTTGGGAAAAAGCAGAGGACGCAACAAACAGAATTAAGCCAACAAAACCATACTTCATGCGCATTCAGCGTTATTCCTTATTGACGTCCTGAATCAACTCTAATGAAATCTAGAGAGCAATTGTGATTTTTTAACAAGTCCGCACGATGTGTCATGAACACAATGATGCGATCATTACACGATCGGCAGCGGCGAATTCATCATCAATTCCCGCCCATCATTTTACGGATAAATTGCACGCAATTCCCTCCATGCATATCGGGTGCGCAAAAACCATTGGACAGGTCACGCAAAAACCCTTGCCGGGATGGCGCACTGAGTCCATACACACGTCATGACGTCTGATTCAAAAATATTCGTCGGACTGAAGTCCGCGCGCAAAAAAACAACAAGCGCTAGCGAGCCGACAGGTCCGAAATGCCAGTGGGATGGTTGCGACAAGACCGGTACGCATCGCGCACCTGTCGGACCCATGGCCGAAGGCCTGTATCTCATGTTCTGCATCGAGCATGTCAGAGATTACAACAAGGGATACAGCTTCACGTCAGCCCCATCGAGCGATGAAGTGGCGCGCTACCAGAAAGAAGCCGCTGAAGGTCGTCGCGCGACCTTTGGAACACGGGTCGACCGGGGGACTGAAATTCCGATGCCGTCGACGGCACGCTCCGGTTCAGCAAAAGCACTGAATCAGCGCAAGACGGCAGCTCAGCGTCAGGCGCAAAAAGCCGATCTTCAGAAACGGAAGCTCAAAGTTCTCGAAGCAAAGGCTTTCGACACGCTAGGCCTCGAAGCCGATGCGACGCCTGAAGACATCAGGCGCCGTTACCGGGAAAGGCTCAAGATGCATCACCCGGATGGCAACCAAGGCGACCGCACATCAGAAGCAGCGCTTCAAGCGACGATCGAGGCACACAAGATATTGAAGCTGAATGGTTTTTGCTGACGCGGTCTGATCTTCAACCGTAGCTTCGCAAAATGGAGGGTCATGTTCTAATAAATCTTGGCACGCGATCTTGCTGCGAGGTCTTCGATCATGACCGAGGCGTCCTTCAACGCGCTTCGACATTGATCGACAGGAACGTCACCGACTGCTAAATCAGCGGAAATCTTCTCCAGAAACGTCACGGCATCGCGGACATTTTGCGCGGGATGTCTGTCGATCTTGTCTCTCAAGTCCCGCACCGCGACAACAGCCTGATCGAGCAGTTTACGGATTTTGGCAGGGTCGGTGTCTGAAACGTTTTCAGACGTTTCCGAAAGCTCCGAGATAAGGGCGGCATAATCCATCGACAAAGCTCTCCAGGGTTAACCGACCGTATGCGGAACATCCTTTCACACGATGGGCTTGGTCCTCTGGTTCTAACAGCTTAAGCGGTGAGAACAACCTTGATACAGTTGTCTTTTCTATTCCGAAAAATTTTGTAAAATCCCGGTCGATCTTTCAGTTTTGCGCTGAATGTGATCAGGAAAGATAGAAGCTATCTCGAATTCGAGAAGACAAGTTCCATGCGGTCTGCCAAAAAACGCGTGACGATGCTTTGCACGGGTGAATCGTTCTGATCGATATCGATTGCCTGACTGACAAGGACAATACTATCGTGCGCACAGGTGAGAAAACTGACATCGCGCGATGACGCCCGTTCTGCGGTCAATCTCGTTTCCTTGCGTCGATAATCCGCAAGACCCTCCATTTCCAGTGCTTTGGTGATGGAGCCGGTCTCCGCATAGGCGGCGATGATCCCCGGAAACCGTTCCGAGGAAAAAAGAGAGGTCGATCTGGACAGCGGAACACCGGCTGCCACGGCCAGATGCTCCATGCGATGCAGCGGCGCTCCAAGCTTGCACTCCAATAGTCTTGCCTGGGCAGCGTTGGCAACAATCAGCTCGGCATTGATCAATCGCCCCGATGGCTCCAGCGATTGTCGCAACATGTTTTCGGAAAAGCGGGCCCTTGTGCCGATCGGATAAACGATGCGCTGGGGAACCGCATTGACGAAGGTGCCGCGACCGCGCTCGGCGCGAAGAAGCCCGTCACTGGACAATGCAGCGATGGCCCGTCTCACGGTGTGACGATTGACCCCGTACTGAGACGCCAAGGCGGTCTCCGTTGGCAATTGGTCGTTGATCGACCCTTCGCTGATGGCATTGCGAATGCCGTCTGCAACGCGTCGCCAGCGTGAAACGCCATCATCGAGATCGTCCATGCGGGCCTCTGTAAACATCAGGCTGTCATTCTCCTGTCACCGTCTCACGTGTATAAATCAAGTATGAACAGTTGTCTACACAACTAGACAAATATGGATCAAACATGACAGACACAGCGCACCCATTCGACACTGCGGTTCTTTCAAGAAAAAGCGCTCTCGACATCCTGTCGGCGGCGCCTGCAACTCTTCTGGATGAGCATTATTCCCGGATGGCTCCATCGATGCCGATCGCTTCACCGGTACGCGGCCCCGAAATCGGCACCGTCATGGTTCGAGGCAGAATTGGCGGTGGTGGTGCCGCCTATAATCTGGGCGAAGCGAGCGTTACCCGTGCGACGATCAAGCTTGTCACAGGTGAAGTCGGCCACTCCATTGTGCTGGGCCGGGACCAACACAAGGCGCGCATCGTCGCCCATCTCGATGCACTACGGCAAATCGACGCCTGGCGGCAACGCATCGACGATGAAATCACCCGACCCATCCTCTCCACAATCAATGAAGAAAAGCAGAAGCGCGCCGAAGAGACGGAAGCAACGAAGGTCGATTTCTTCACCGTCACACGAGGAGAAGACTGATGCAGACAGCAACTTTCGATGGTGGCTTCACCGACCCTGTTTTCGCGTCCCAAGGTGTCTTCCGTGCGGTGATGGATGCCTTTTCCAGACCTGGAACGAGCGTTGATCTCGGCACCGTCGCGACTGGCCCTGCGCCCCTCAACTGCGCTGCCTCTGCCATTTTGCTGACGCTTGCGGATTACGACACACCGGTCTGGTTTGAAAACGCGGGCGACATGCAGAGTGCTACCGACTGGCTGGTTTTCCATTCGGGCGCACCGGTTACACCAGAGCAAGGCAAGGCAAGCTTTGCGGTTCTAAGTGAGACAAGCCGAGTTGAAGACTGGAAAGGTTTTGCTGTGGGTACGATGAGCTACCCCGACCGCTCCGCGACGTTGATCCTTCCGGTTCACGCCATGACAGGCGGGACCATGCTGCAACTCTCCGGCCCCGGAATTGAAAGCACGCACAGTATTTCACCATCCGGGCTGCCGGAAGGATTTGTCAAATGGGCGCTGGAGAACAACGCGTCTTACCCCTTGGGTCTCGATGTCGTCATCGTTTGTGGCAGCCGAGCATTGGCTTTGCCGCGCACAACGCGCATCAAGGAGGTTTGAACCAATGTATGTGGCCGTAAAGGGCGGTGAAGCCGCCATCGACAAAGCCCACAGGCTGTTGGCCGATAGACGCCGGGGTGATCGCGATGTGCCTGCGCTGACATTGGCCCAGATTGCCGGTCAGCTTTCGCTTGGCGTCGATCGCGTCATGGCCGAGGGCTCTCTCTATGATCCTGAACTGGCCGCCATGGCGGTGCGCCAATCGCGCGGCGATCTCATCGAGGCGATCTTTCTGCTGCGGGCCTATCGCACCACCCTACCCCGTTTCGGATATTCTCAACCGATCGACACGGGGGCCATGCAGATCGAACGCCGGGTATCTGCCACTTATAAGGATATCCCCGGTGGCCAACTGTTAGGACCAACCTTCGACTATACCCATCGTCTGATCGACCCCGCCATGGCGGGCGACGAGACCGTCGATCAGCCGGAACGGCGCGCTGCCCAGCCAGAGAGCACCTATCCACTGGTCACGGATATCCTCAATGATGAAGGGCTGATCGAGCCTGATGTCCATTCGGAAGAAGAGCCGAAGGATCTGACCCGCGAGCCGACAGCGTTTCCGGCAAACCGCGAGCTGCGGCTTCAGGCGCTGGCGCGCGGAGACGAAGGATTTCTGCTGTCGCTCGGTTACTCCACGCAACGAGGCTATGGCCGCACCCACCCCTTTGTCGGAGAAGTGCGCATCGGGCTTGTCGAGGTCGAGGTGGATGTCCCGGAGCTTGGCTTTGCCGTTTCCATCGGCTCCATTCGCGTCACGGAATGCCAGATGGTGTCGCAGTTCAAGGGTACAACGGCAGACGGTCCACGCTTCACGCGGGGCTACGGGCTGGTGTTCGGGCAGTCAGAACGAAAGGCAATGGCCGTCAGCCTCGTTGACCGCGCGTTGCGCGCCGATGAATTCGATGAGCAACGAACAGCACCGGCACAGGATGAGGAATTCGTGCTCGCCCATTGCGATAATGTCGAAGCCACCGGCTTCGTCGAGCATCTCAAACTGCCGCACTATGTGGATTTCCAGGCGGAGCTCGGCCTGCTGCGCAGGTTGCGGCAGGAAAACGAAGAGACCTCGGCCAGCAAGGAGGCAGCAGAATGAACCTGCCTAGTTATAATTTCGCCTATCTGGATGAACAGACAAAACGCATGATCCGCCGGGCAATCCTGAAGGCCATCGCCATACCCGGCTATCAGGTGCCATTCGCCTCCCGGGAGATGCCCATGCCCTATGGTTGGGGTACCGGCGGCGTTCAAGTGACGGCTGCGATCCTCGGCCCGGACGATGTTCTCAAGGTCATCGACCAAGGTGCAGACGACACGACCAACGCAGTCTCGATCCGTGCCTTTTTCGCAAAGACCGCAGGCGTGGCAACGACGACGAAAACCACGGAAGCAAGTGTCATCCAGACGCGCCACCGCATTCCCGAAACACCTCTGAAGGCCGGTCAAACCATCGTCTATCAGGTTCCGATCCCCGAGCCGCTACGCTTCCTCGAACCGCGCGAAACCGAGACCCGCATTATGCATGGGCTGGAAGAATATGGCCTGATCCAGGTCAAGCTCTATGAGGACATCGCCCGACACGGCCATATCGCCACGACCTACGCTTACCCCGTCAAAATTGAGGGCCGTTATGTGATGGACCCCTCGCCTATCCCGAAATTCGACAATCCGAAAATGCACAATTCGCCCGCGCTGCAACTGTTTGGAGCGGGTCGTGAAAAGCGGATCTACGCGCTTCCGCCGTTTACGGAAGTCGTCAGCCTCGACTTCGAAGACCATCCGTTCGAGGTCCAGAAATTCACCGCACCCTGCGCTCTTTGCAACGCAACCGGCGTCTACCTCGATGAAGTTGTGACAGACGACCGAGGCGGACGCATGTTCGTGTGCTCCGACACCGATCATTGCGAAACGAGACAGGCAGACGGCCATCACGGTCCCGGAATGCCGCAGACGGCAATGGGAGAGCAGCCATGAGTGATCCGATATTGTCCGTGCGCGATCTTGAGCGCCGATATGGCGCATTCATCGGCTGCACGGGCGTTTCGTTCGACGTCTGGCCGGGCGAGGTGATCGCAATCGTCGGCGAGTCCGGGTCCGGCAAGACCACATTGCTGAACTGTATTTCAGCCCGGCTGGATCGTTCTGCCGGTAGCGTTCGGTATCGGATGCGCGATGGGCGTTTTCCCGATCTTGCCGATCTATCGGAGGCTGAGAGACGCTTTTTGATGCGCACGGACTGGGGCTTCGTCCACCAGAACCCTGCAGATGGTCTGAGGATGCGTGTTTCCGCCGGTGCCAATGTCGGTGAACGGCTGATGGCCGTCGGTGAGCGTCATTACGGCGATATTCGCAGCACTGCCAGCGACTGGCTGGCGCGCGTCGAAATCGCCATTGATCGCATAGACGATCAGCCTGTGACGTTTTCGGGCGGTATGCGCCAGAGATTGCAGATCGCTCGCAATCTGGTGACCCACCCCCGCTTGATTTTCATGGACGAACCAACTGGCGGTCTGGACGTCTCCGTTCAGGCGCGTGTTCTCGATCTTCTTCGCGGGCTGGTCAGCGACCTTGGCCTTTCTGTCGTTCTCGTCACCCATGACCTCGCTGTCGCGCGTCTTTTGTCGCAGCGGATGCTCGTGATGAAGGACGGAAGGGTGGTTGAAAACGGTTTGACCGACCGCGTGCTTGACGATCCGCAACATGCCTATACGCAGCTTCTTGTCGCCTCGATCCCGGAGAGTTGAGATGAGCCTTCATCAACCGTCCATCAATGCTGACGAGACCGTTCTGTTGTCAGTGCAGGATGTCGCCAAATCCTTCACCATGCATCTGCGCGACGGACTTGTTCTGCCCGTCGTCAACGACGTCAATTTTGAGCTGCATCGGGGTGAATGCGTGGTGCTCGGCGGACCGTCTGGCATCGGAAAATCGTCGATATTGCGGATGGTATACGGCAATTACGCCATCGACCGTGGCCAGATCTGGGTCCGCGATGCCAAGTCTGGAACTA
This sequence comes from Agrobacterium sp. rho-8.1, assembly GCF_033957725.1. Classification (NCBI taxonomy): domain Bacteria; kingdom Pseudomonadati; phylum Pseudomonadota; class Alphaproteobacteria; order Hyphomicrobiales; family Rhizobiaceae; genus Agrobacterium; species Agrobacterium sp. rho-8.1. The sequence goes on along the minus strand of NZ_CP192789.1, from coordinate 1,370,476 downwards.
TGCGCAACCTGGGAAGCGGCGATCCAAGACTGGTGTTGGAACTGCGAAACGAAAGCATCGGTTATGTCAGCCAGTTTTTAAGAGCCGTGCCGCGTGTCTCCGCTCTTGATGTCGTTGCAGCACCGCTGCTGGCCCGCGGCATTGCCCGGAACGAAGCATTGGAGCGTGCAGAGGTCATGCTTTTGCGATTGAACCTGCCGCAGACGCTTTTCAGCCTGCCGCCGGCGACCTTTTCGGGCGGCGAAAAGCAGCGCGTCAACATTGCGCGCGGCTTTATTACAGATCACCCGATCTTGCTTCTCGATGAGCCCACAGCGTCACTGGACTCGGAAAACCGCGACATCGTGGTTGCGATGATCGCGGAAAAGACCGACGCTGGAACAGCGGTGCTTGGAATTTTCCATGATCAACCCGTGCGGGACGCGGTGGCAAGCCGCATTCTGGATGTATCGACCTTCTCCGCCCGAAAGATGTCAGCATGACCAAGCTCTCCCTAGAACCTTTGATCCACGCGACAGCTGAGGTCAGCGACTGCCAGCTTGGGCGCTACACCGAGATCGCCGGGGGATGCCGTATCTCGGAGACGATCCTCGATGACTATTCCTACATCGAGCGCAACGGCCAGGTATGGTGCGCGACCATCGGCAAGTTTGCCAATATCGCCGCCAGTGTCCGCATCAATGCCACCAACCACCCGATGGACAGGGCAAGCCTGCATCATTTCACCTACCGCGCCGCAGACTATTGGCCACAAGGCGAAGAAGAGGCCGATTTCTTTGCGGCAAGGCGTGCGAAACGCGTGGTGATCGGTCATGACGTCTGGATCGGCCATGGCGCCACGATCCTTCCCGGTGTGAACATCGGCAATGGTGCCGTCGTCGGTTCGGGTGCTGTCGTCTCCCGCGATGTCGCCGCCTACAACATCGTCGGCGGTGTCCCCGCCCGTCTGATCCGGGCTCGCTTCGATGCACAGACCGGCCAGCGCATGGACAACCTTGCATGGTGGGACTGGTCGCATGATCGCCTTTTCGAAGCACTTCAGGATTTCCGCGATCTCCCAGCCGAAGAATTCATCAGCCGTTATGGCGGTTGACATGAAACATTCACCGAACCGTCACTGAACGATCATCAAAAGCCATCCAATCTCTTTGAACAGACCCACGCACGGAGACGGGCAATGACGGCGATTATGGTTTCCAATCTCTCGAAGACTTACGGTTCGACCCGAGCGCTGTCCGGTGTCAGCCTGATGGTCGAAAAAGGCGAGATGGTCGCCCTCATCGGGGCATCCGGCTCCGGCAAAAGCACCCTGATCCGCCATATTGCGGGCCTTGAGACTGGCGATGGTCGTAATGGCCGGATCGATGTTCTAGGCAATGTATCACAGAGCGCCGGACGCCTGACCGACAAGGTCAAGCGCGGCGCGGTCTCGGTCATCTTCCAGCAGTTCAATCTGGTGGGTCGCATGTCGGTTCTCACCAACGTTCTCATCGGTCACCTCGGCCAGATACCGCGCTGGCGTGGCACGCTGGGTCTCTTCAACCGTGCGGAAAAGAACGCGGCCCACGCAGCCCTAGCCCGCGTCGGCATTCCGCAAGTGGCGACCCAGCGCTCTTCGACCCTTTCCGGCGGCCAGCAGCAACGAGCGGCCATCGCGCGGACACTGGTCCAGGGTGCTGAAATTCTGATCGCGGACGAACCGATTTCTGCGCTCGATCCCTCTTCTGCACGACGGGTCATGGACGTTCTCGCAACCATCAACACGCAAGACAACATCACCATTCTCGTATCGCTGCATCAGGTCGAATATGCGCGACGATATTGCAAGCGCACGATTGCGATGCGCGACGGCGAAATCGTGTTTGACGGTGCTTCGAGCGAACTTTCCAACGCATTCCTTGCCGAACTCTACGGTTCGGCGTCGGAAGAACTCGTCCTGCCGGAAGCTCCGGCGGAGTACCCGGCTCCCCAACCCTGTGCGGAGCCTCAACACCGTCAGTTGGCCCTTTTAGGCGTCTGACTCACGACCACCGGAGACCACTCATGAACGCGATACTGAAAAGCATGGCGGCGATGTCTGTCGCCTTGACGATCTCCTCCGCAGCTTTGGCGCAGGACAACACGATCAATTTCGGCATTATTTCCACGGAATCCCAGCAAAACCTCAAGACCAGCTGGGACCCGCTTCTGGCCGACATGAAGAAGCAGACAGGCCTCGACATTAAGGCCTTCTTCGCGTCCGACTATGCTGGGATCATCGAGGGCATGCGCTTTAACAAGGTGCAGGTCGCCTGGTACGGCAACAAGTCTGCGATGGAAGCGGTCGACCGCGCCGATGGCGAGGTCTTCGTCCAGAGCATGCCGCTCAACGGTGATCCGGGCTACTGGTCCGTCGTTATTGTCCCTGCCGACAGCAAGATCCAGACCATCGATGACGTGCTGAAGTGCGACAAGTCGCTCAACTTCGGTCTGGGCGACCCGAACTCGACATCCGGCTATCTCGTGCCGATTACCTTCGTGTTCGGCGCCCGCGGCATCGATCCGAAAACCTGCTTCAAGAATGTCACCAACGCCAACCACGAAACCAACGCGATGGCAGTTGCCAACAAGCAGGTCGATGCTGCGGCCAACAACACCGAAAACATGGCCTTGATCAAGCAGAACAAGCCGGACGCTTTTGCGAAAATCCGCGAAATCTGGCGCTCGCCGCTGATCCCGTCCGACCCGATCGTTTGGCGTAAGGATTTGCCCGATGCGACCAAGGAAAAAATCCGTACGTTCTTCGTGAATTATGGCACCGAAAAATCGACGGGCAATGTTGCGGAAGAAAAGAAAATCTTGGCTGCTCTGAAGTGGGGACCATTCCGCCCATCGACCGACAAGCAGCTTTTGCCAATCCGGGTGATGGAACTGACGAAATCACTCTCGCAGGTCCAAGCCGACACGTCTCTTTCTGCAGAAGCCAAAGCTGAGAAGATCAAGTCTTTGACGGACCAGAAGACCAAGTTCGAAGCCGAACTCGCAGAAGCCTCCAAGACCTGAGGTCACCACCACGCTTAAGGGGCGGGTACAAGCTGCCCGCCCCCTCTTTTAAAGAACCGGAATCGTGTGCCATGAGCGAGACAACCCTTTCCAACGGTACCTTCACCAGCCCGCCAAGCGGCAGGCAACCGGGCAGCATTCGCAACTGGAGCCTGATGCTCGGTCTGGCGGCTGCGCTGATTTTCAGTTGGGGTCCAACCGAAATGGGTCGCTGGACCTTCCTGTTTACCGACGGCGGTAACATGGCTGAATATGCCAAGGACTTCTTGCACCCGGACTTCAAGACATGGCCTTATTATCTTGAAGAGATGATGGTGACGGTTCAGATCGCGCTTTGGGGTACATTTCTGGCGGTTCTTGTCTCAATCCCCCTCGGCATTCTCTCGGCCCACAATATGACGCCCTGGTGGATCAACCAGCCGGTTCGGCGGTTGATGGATATGTTCCGCGCCATCCACGAAGTCGTGTTCGCGGTCCTTTTTGTCGTCGCTGTGGGGCTTGGTCCGTTCGCAGGCGTGATGGCATTGTTCATCCATACCACCGGCATCCTCGCAAAGCTGTTTTCGGAAGCGGTGGAAGCCATCGACCCGCGGCCTGTCGAAGCGATCCGAACCACTGGTGCGTCCAGAGTGCAGCAGGTCATCTTCGGCGTCATTCCGCAGGTCTTGCCTCTGTGGATTTCGTTTTCGCTCTACCGACTGGAATCCAATGTCCGCTCGGCAACCGTGCTCGGCCTGATCGGCGCGGGCGGCATTGGCCAGATCCTGTTTGAAACCATCCGTGGTTTCTATTACCCACAAGCCTCCGCCATCATCATCATCATCGTTTTGACGGTGACCGTGATGGACCTTATTTCGCAACAGCTGCGCAAGCTCGTCATCTGACAAGACCCAAAACTCTCTCGTCTCGCGGTCATTCCCAACCGCGAGATCATGTTGTGATTGAATGCTGTCCAGCGATCAATCGAACGAGATCAGAACCTCACCCGCTTGCAAATACTCGCCCTCTTTGGCCACAAGACGGACCTTGCCTGCTTTTGGAGCCGTCACCTGCGTCTCCATTTTCATCGCTTCCATGACGGCAACGAGATCGCCTTCGGTGACATCAGCACCGTCTTCGACCTTGAAAGATTGGAGCGTGCCGGAAATGGGTGCAAGGACGCCTTCATTTTTAGGGGTCGCCTCGACTGCTTCTGCGGAACGTACGCCAGCACCGGTAAAACCCGCCAGCAATAGATGCGGCAGACCGACCGACACGCGCTTGCCGTCAATTTCCAGCCATGTGCGGGTCATCGTGGCGTTGTCTGCCGGGGCCGGGCGTTCCATGGCCTCCGGCATGTCGGCAAAGTCGGTTTCGATCCAACGTGTGTGAACCTTGAAACCATCGGTTCCAATAAAATCATCCGTATCAATGGCGGCGCGGTGGAAAGGCAAAACCGTGGCGATGCCTTCGATGCGGAATTCCTTCAAGGCGCGGCGGGCGCGGCGCAGAACCTGATCGCGGTCCGCACCGGTAACGATGAGTTTTGCCATCAGCGAATCGAACACGCCGGGGATCGTTGAACCGGTGACGACGCCGCTATCCAGACGGATACCGGGGCCGGATGGCGGATCGAACAGGGTGATTTTGCCGGGTGTGGGCAGAAAGCCGCGACCGGGATCTTCGGCATTGATGCGGAATTCCATGGAATGGCCGCGTGGTTCCGGCGTTTCGAGGACGCGCAGCTTATGGCCTTCAGCAATGCGGAACTGCTCTATGACGAGATCGATGCCGGTGGTTTCTTCCGTCACCGGATGTTCCACCTGAAGGCGTGTGTTGACTTCAAGGAAAGAAATCGTGCCATCCACGCCCAGCAGGAATTCCACGGTGCCTGCACCGGAATAACCCGCCGCCGCACAGATCGCCTTGGCAGACTGGTGGATTTTCTGGCGTTGTTCGGGTGTCAGAAACGGCGCTGGCGCTTCTTCGATCAGCTTCTGGTTTCGGCGCTGCAACGAACAATCACGGGTGCCGAGAACCAGCACATTGCCGTGCTTGTCGGCAATGACCTGCGCTTCGATATGGCGCGGGCGGTCCAGGAAGCGTTCCAGAAAACATTCACCACGCCCGAAGGCGGCTGTCGCTTCGCGCACGGCGGAACTGTAGAGATCGGCGATCTCTTCCATCTTCCACGCAACCTTGATGCCGCGCCCACCGCCGCCATGGGCGGCCTTGATGGCAACCGGAAGGCCGTGCTGCTGCGCAAAAGCGGTGACTTCCGCTGCCGTTTCAACCGGGCCATCGCTGCCCGCAACCAGAGGCGCGCCGACGCTGGTGGCAATGCGGCGTGCTTCCACCTTGTCACCCAGCACTTTGATCACGTCCGGATCGGGACCGATCCAGATCAAGCCCGCGTCGATAACGGCCTGCGCAAATTCGGCGCGTTCCGACAGGAAGCCATAACCGGGGTGGACCGCGTCCGCACCGGAGCGCTTGGCGATGGCAATCAGCTTTTCGATATCGAGATAGGTTTCCGCAGGACGCACGCCGTCCAGCGCATAGGCTTCGTCAGCCAGTTGCACGAAAACTGCATCCTGATCAGGATCGGCATAAACCGCGACCGATCCGATATCGTAATCCCGGCAGGCGCGAATGATACGCACCGCGATCTCACCGCGATTGGCAATCAGCACTTTTTTCATGGACGTTCTCCCGAAAGCTCTGTGTTCTTAACCGCCGCAATTTCGGCGAATGGCCCAAGCGGGCGAAACTGGATTTTGGCGTTGATGGGTATCTGACCCGCAAGGTCCAAGTGGTATTCCGCGACGGTACCGATGACCGGATAACCACCCGTCAGCGGATGATCGGCAAGAAACAGCACCGGCTGACCGCTATGGGGTATCTGGATTGCGCCTGTTGCCGTGCCTTCGCTTGGCAATTCCGCGCTGTCCTTGCGCTCCAGCGGCGTTTCACCGGCAAGGCGAATGCCGACGCGGCTGGACTGTGGCGTGACCTGCCAGAGCTGGCTGGTCAGTGTTTCAACACCCCGTTGTGTGAACCAGTCGGTGCGTGGACCCATCACGACATCCAGCGTGACCACATCGCCCGCCGTTGGCAGATCAAAGGCTGGAACCTCATTGATGGACACGCTGGAAAGGCCGGCTTTATTCTGTTTCAGATTGAGGATCGAACCGGCAGTCACCGTATCCGGCCCGACGACCGCAAGCGTATCCGTGGATGTGCTGCCGAGAACCGGCGCGACTTCGAAACCGCCGCGAACGGCGAGGTAACAACGCATGCCTTTTGCCGGGTTTCCAAATGTTACCACATCACCTGCCTCCAGAGAGATCGGTGCATAAGGGCTTGCTTCGACGCTGTAGGCGTCAGATTTGACCGTGATGGTACAGGATGCGCCTGCCACACCGATGACGGAGCGGCTGGTGCTTTTGAACGAAAAGCCACCCAGCGTCAGTTCCAGACAGCCGGTGTTGGCCGGGTTGCCGACGATGCGATTTGCCGCGTTGAAGGCGGAGCGGTCCAGCGCACCGGAGGCCGACACGCCCTGCCCCGTCTGGCCAAACCGGCCAAGGTCTTGAAACAAGGCGGGCATGGGTGCGGCCAGCACTTCGAAATGCGCGGCGTCGCTATTTACCACAGATTTCGCGGCGGCAGGCCTTGCAGCGTGGATGTCGATGCTGCGTCCTGCCTTGTCCATATCGAAAAAGCGGACGCGATAACCCGGTTGAAACAGCGCGCCGGGATCGCGGTCGATATCCCACATTTTCAGCGGTGTGGTGCCAAGGATCTGCCAGCCGCCGGGGCTGTTTTGCGGATAAACGCCGCTGAATGCACCGGCAAGGGCGACCGAGCCCATAGGGATACGGGTACGCGGGCTTTTGCGGCGCGGCACATGCAGCGCCGGATCACCGCCCACCAGATAGCCGAAACCGGGTGCGAAACCGCAGAATGCGACCGTAAATTCACTGTCCGTATGGCGGCGGATAACCTCTTCGACACTGAGGCCCGTCAGTTCGGCGACATCGGCCAGATCCTCGCCATCGTAGCGAACTGGAATTTCCACCAGATTGTCGGACGGGGTAATCTTTGCGGAGAGATCACGGGTGGCGATCTCGGCGGCCAGCGCCTGCGCGTCGATGGTATCAGGCCGAAACCGGATCATCAGCGTGCGGGCGGCTGGAACCGTTTCCTCGATACCTTCGATGGGGTTGGCCTCAAGCGATGCAAACAGCGCAAGCGTCTGATCGAGATCAGCAAGTTCCACCAGAATGGTCGTGAGACTGACGGGTAAAAAACGCATCGTGTCCTCACGCATGATAGGCGGAATCGGGAATATCGGTGATGAACATGTAGCCGGGAGAATGCGTGATTGCGAACGGTACACCGGATGCCATCACGGCGGCTTGTGGCGTCACACCGCAGGCCCAGAACACCGGAATTTCGCCGGGTTCGATCCGCACCGCATCGCCGAAATCCGGCTTCGCAAGGTCGGCAATGCCGAGTTCTGCCGGAGAACCGATATGCACGGGCGATCCGTGTACGGCGGGGAAGCGACCCGAAATCGTTGCGGCATCTGCCACGCGCCCGGCGGGAATGGGACGCATGGACACGACCATGTTGCCCTTCAACCGACCGGCAGGACGGCAGGGCTGGTTGGTCAGATACATCGGTACATTGGATTTATCCGTCATGTGGCGGATTTCAATGCCCGCTTCCACCATAGGCGTTTCAAACGTGAAGCTGCACCCGATGAGGAAGGAGACGAGGTCATCGCGCTCTGCCCACGCGGCGGTGGCATCTGCGGTTTCCTCCGCCAGCTTGCCATCCCGCCAGACGCGGTACTGCGGCAAATCTGTTCTGAGATCGGCACCGGGAGCAAGCACAGTGGTGGGAACGCCCGGGTCGGACACATCCAGAACCGGGCAGGCCTTGGGGTTGCGCTGCGCATACAGCAGGAAATCAAAGGCCCAGTCCCGCGGCAGAACAATCATGTTGGCCTGCGTGAAACCGGGTGCGATGCCGGATGTTGGGGCAACAAGACCGCCCCGATAATCGTCACGCGCCTTCCGGGCCGCTTTCGCATCCGTGTGATTCAGGTAGGAAGTTGGGATCGTCATATGAACACCTTACAGGCTGGAGGCGAAAGACCGGATTTCGATGCCTTCGGCCTCGAACCGATGACGGATTTGCTGTGCGATGGAAACCGCGCCGGGGCTATCGCCATGAACGCAGATGGACTGCGCCTCGATCTTAACGATGCTGCCGTCGATGGCTTCAAGTGTGCCTTCGCGGGCAAGCTGCACCATGCGGTCGGCGATTTTTTCCGCATCATGCAACACGGCACCGGCCTCACGGCGGGAGACGAGCTGGCCTTGCGGCGTGTAGGCACGGTCGGCAAAGGCTTCGGCAACAACGGCCAGCCCCGATTTGCGGGCAAGCTCCAGAATGGGCGCATTGGCAAGGCCCATCAGAACCAGAGATGGATCGATGGCCTTGATGCCATCGATAACCGCTTGTCCCTGTTTCGCATCATTGGCGATGCGGTTATACAGCGCGCCATGCGGTTTGACGTAACGCACCTGCGTTCCGGCAGCGGCGGCGATGCCTTTCAGCGCGCCGATCTGGTAAATGACATCGGCAATCAATTCTTCCGAGGTCACGTCCAGATCGCGGCGGCCAAAGCCGACGCGGTCCGGATAGGAGACATGGGCTCCCACGACGACACCATTTTCGGCAGCCGCTTTGACGGTGCGGAAAATGCCCGCCGGATCGCCTGCGTGAAAACCGCAGGCAATGTTGGCGCTGGAAACAACGGATAGCATCGCGCCATCGTCTCCCATGCTCCACGCACCGTAGCTTTCGCCAAGATCGCTGTTCAGATCAATGGAAGCCATGTCTTTCTCCTTATGCGGTCAGAAGCGCAAAGATGGGTCCGATTGACTTGTAGCCCATGTACCAGGTCAGCGCGCTGACCAGAATGCCAAGCACCAGAAGCCAGCGGGGATAACGATACCCTTCCATCAGGTCAGAACGCGCCCATGCGGCGTAGATAAAGATCGACAGGCCGATTGGAAGAATAAGACCATTGAGACCGCCGACGAAGACGAGCATCTGTGCCGGTGGTGTGGTGATGACCATGTAGAAGAACAGCGAAACGGCGATGAAGATGACGGTCGCGATATTGCGTCCACGTTCACTGATGTCCGGCTTGAAGACGGTGATGAAGGACACCGAGGTGTAGGCAGCACCGATAACCGAGGTGATGGCTGCGGCCCACAGAACGACGCCGAATATTCTCAGACCGATATCACCGGCGGCGGACTGGAACGCCTGAGCGGCAGGATTTGCGCCCTTGCCCGAAACGTCGATGATGACGCCACTGGCGACGACGCCCAGAATGGCAAGGAACAGCACGTAACGCATGACGCCAGTGACCGCGATGCCGGTGAGTGCGGCGCGATTGATGGACGGAAGATTTTCAACTCCGACCATGCCCTTGTCGAGGAGACGATGGGCGCCCGAATAGGTAATGTAACCGCCGACAGTACCGCCAACGATGGTGGTGATTGTCGCAAAATCGATTGTGGAAGGCAGGAATGTCTGGAAAAGCGCATCGCCAACCGGCGGGTTGGATGAAAATGCCACATAGACTGTCAAGACGATCATCAGAATACCGGCGAAAATGATAAAGCGGTCGACGGCCATACCCGCGCGTTTGGACAGAAAGATGCCGATGGCCAGAAGTGCGCTCAGCGCTCCGCCCCACTTCGGATCAAGCCCGAGCATGGCGTTGAGGCCAAGGCCGGAGCCGCCAATATTGCCGATGTTGAAGAAAAGACCACCGACGATGACAAGAACGGCCAGCACATAGCCGGAGCCGGGGATTGCCGCATTGGCGATGTCGGAAGCGCGCATGCGGGTGAGCGTTACGATCCGCCAGATATTCAACTGGACGACGAAGTCGATCACGATCGACGCGAGAATGGCGAAAGCGAAGGCCGAGCCCAGCTTGGTGGTAAACGTGGCCGTCTGCGTGATGAAGCCCGGGCCGATGGCCGAGGTTGCCATCAGGAAGATGGCGGCGGTCAGAGATGCGCGCCGCGATTTCGCAAACTCGACACTCTGGGCAAGCTTGTTCTGCTCCATGGATTTTCTCCTTATCGCATTCCGCCCCTCGCGGATGCTGTGCAGTGATCTTGGCGTCATCTACAAAATTGTCAATATTGTTGAACAATAAAATTATATCGTTCTTTCATTCTGCGCAATCTTTGGAACATATGCGTGGAAAATAAGCACGATTTTTACCTGTTCTGCTCACAATTTGTGATATTGCACCCGCATATTCGGCGCGCCGAAAACGCCATCGGGCGATGGATGCCCGACTGATGAGCTTTGAGGAAATGCCATGACGGAAAATTTGCCGCTTGCAGATCGTGTGGCCAAGGATATTCGTGATCTTCTGATCACCGGCGCGTTGGCGCCGGGGCAGCGTCTGTCGGAAGCGGCTTTCAGCGAACGCCTCGACGTCTCTCGAAACTCGCTGCGGGAGGCCTTCCGTCTTTTGACCAAAGACGGCCTGTTGCGGCATGAAGCCAATCGCGGCGTTTTCGTTTCCGCGCCCAGTACGGATCAGATCATCGATATCTACCGCGTACGCCGCATGCTGGAATGCAGCGCGTTACGGCAGGCATGGCCCAAGCACCCGGCAACGGCAACCATGCGCGACGCGGTTGAATACGCCAAGATACACCGCGATCTGAAGCAATGGCGTGAAGTCGGCAGCGCCAATATGAGGTTCCACGCAGCCGTGGTCGATCTGTCCGACAGCAGCCGACTGAGCGATTTCTATGCCCGCGTTGCTGCGGAACTGCGTCTCAGCTTCGGGCTTTTGAAAGACCCGGAGCAATTGCACTCTCCCTTTGTCGATATGAATGACCAGATCCTCTCGCTCGTCGAAAAGGGCGACGTGATCGAGGCCGCCGTTCAGATGGAGCAATACCTGAACCTTTCCGAACGCACCGTTCTCAAGGCACTGGAACGGGCAGCCAAATAGACCCAGCAAAACGCGCCGATATAGCAGTGGAAAGCAGCGCGCCAATATGCCATGAGGGACCTACCAGGCAACCGGTGCTTTCGAGTAAATGTCCCGTCCGTCGCCAAGCTGAACGAGTATGCCATGCAGGATAGTACCAACGGCTCCGTCATCGTTATTTCAAGCCACGTCATGCGCGGCTCAGTCGGCAACAGAGCCGTTGTGTTTGCGCTTGAAACACTTGGATTTCCGGTATGGGCCGTGCCCACCATCGTCATGCCGTGGCATCCAGGCCATGGGCCGTCCACTCGGCTGAGGTTCGACAATGGTGATTTCGATAAAGCGTTGCAGGATCTAGCCGGCTGCCAATGGGCGGGTGAAGTCCGGGCGATTCTGACGGGTTATTTCGGAAGCGTGGAACAAGTTCGCTCAACAGCGACGCTGATCCGCGCGCTGAAGGAGCGCAACGCCGACCTCATCTATGTATGCGACCCGGTCATGGGCGACAAAGGCGGGCTTTATGTGCCGGTCGAGACGGCACAAGCGATACGCGACGAACTCATCCCTCTTGCCACCGTTGCCACACCAAACCGCTATGAACTCGGTTGGATGAGCGGGGCGGAGCTTGAAACAAACAACGAGATCATGGACGCGGCACTGGCACTTGGACCGGCGAAAATGCTGGTAACCTCGGCCGTTCCAATGATGGCGGGTGGCATAGGAAATCTGTATCTGAGCGGTCGCCATGCTTTGCTGGCTGAACATCGCTCGATAGAGAATGTGCCGAACGGCCTGGGCGACCTGTTCGCTGCGCTTTTCCTGGCGCGGCTGCTTCAGGGTCTCGATGACGAAAAAGCCTTGCAATTGGCCACGGCAAGCGTCTTTGAGGTATTGGCTCGAACCATGAAACGGGGTGTCAATGAATTGACACTGGAAACTGATGCCTCAAGCCTTTCCACACCCATGGCCATGGTTCAGATGCGCCATCTCTTGCATCCGTCGCGAAGCAAGCGCACATAGCGGAGCAAAAAAAGGGTTTTCAACGCGCCAAGCATCATTTTACGATACTGGCCCAGCATAATGGTACCGAGATATCCATGAAAGATTTCCCCGACTACCTTCTCAATGGCTACAAGAATTTTATGGCCGGTCGTTACACCGACGAGCGCGAACGTTATCGTGTCTTGGCCGATACCGGCCAAAAGCCGCAAACCCTTATTATCGCCTGTTGCGACTCCCGTTCTGCGCCAGAAACCATTTTCGATTGCGGCCCGGGCGAGCTCTTCGTGATGAGAAACGTGGCGAACATGGTGCCACCGTTCGAACCCGATGGGCAGTACCACGCGACATCGGCGGCCATTGAGTATGCCGTGCAGGTGTTAAAGGTCAAGAACATCGTCGTCATGGGTCACGGCCGCTGCGGCGGAATTCAGGCTGCGCTCGACCCCAATTTCGAGTCTCTTTCTCCGGGTGACTTCATCGGCAAATGGATGAACATGGTCAAATCCGCAGCCGAGCAAATACAGAGCAATGACGTCATGACCACGTCTGAGCGCCAGACAGCGCTGGAGCGGGTTTCGATTCGAAACTCGATCAGCAATCTGCGTGCTTTTCCCTTCGTAAAGGCACAGGAAACCGCTGGCCAAGTGAAGCTGCACGGCGCCTGGTTCGACATCTCGACCGGCGAATTGTGGGTCATGGACGGCAAAACGGGCGACTTTCGCCGCCCGGATGTGTGATCGCTCTTGATGTGCGACGGCCGGTTCTACTGGCCGTCGATTGCCTTGCCGATATAGGCGATGGCCTGCTGATAAACGCTGGCGGCGTTCCAGCCCTGAATAGCAGCAAAGTTCGTCTGACCCTGCTGATATCCGGCACCGCGCTGCCAGCCGTGGCCAACCAGGAAGTTCGCTGTCGATGCGAGAGCATCTGCACGTGAACCAACCAGATCGATGCGTCCGTTACGGTCGAAATCGACGCCGTAGCGCACGACGTTGAGCGGCAGAAACTGCGTCTGGCCGATTTCACCGTGAGCAGCACCCTTGGCCGTTACGCTCAGGTTACCGCTGCCGACCAGTTTCAGAGCGGCGTAAAGCTGCTCTGTGAAATAGTCAGAGCGACGGCAGTCGTAAGACAAGGTAGCGACGGCAGACAGCGTGTGCTGGTTGCCCATAAAACCACCAAAACCAGTTTCCATGCCCCAAATTGCCAGAAGCGGGCCAGCTGGAACGCCATAGGCGCGCTCGATGTTGTCGAACAATGCGGCATTGTTCTTCTTCATAGCCTTGCCACGCGAAATGATCGCCTGACCACCGCGCTTTTGCATGAACTGGTCGAAGGAAAGCTTGAAGCTGTGCTGTCCACGGTCTGCGCTGATGGTCGGTCGATTGTAGGTAACGTTCGAAAATGCGCGGTCCAGAACCGAAGCGCTCACACCACGGCCCGCCGCTTCCTGCTTGAACGCACCGACCCAGGCATCGAAGCCGGCCGAGGTGTTGCCGCATTGTGCGGCCAGTGTCGGCGTTGCCGCCAATGCCGAAACCATTACCACGCCAACGGAAAAAGCTTTCATTGCCCGCATCAGAACCTGCCTTCAATATTTCGGGGATTATACCCAGCCTGTGGCCACGTCACAGAGAATGTGTTGATTTCAAAGTGCCTGCCAACATCAAAACCAGCAAATAAACTGCCCGTGATAGCAACAAACTCGAAAACCCGCCCATTCTCGCAGTGGAGTGGACGGGTTATAGTTAATATTTGTTAAAAAACCGTATCAGGCAGCAGCCTTACGCGGCTTAATCAATCCACGATTGACCAAAAGCTCTGCAATCTGGATGGCGTTGAGGGCAGCGCCTTTGCGGAGGTTGTCGGAAACGACCCAGATGTTGAGACCATTTTCGACGGTCGCATCCTCACGAATACGCGAAATATAGGTCGCATCTTCACCCGCACACTCGACCGGCGTGATATAGCCACCGTTTTCATGCTTGTCGATGACAAGGCAACCGGGTGCTTCACGCAGGATATCGCGCGCCTGATCGGCGGTGATTTCATTTTCGAATTCGATGTTGACAGATTCCGAGTGACCGATGAACACCGGCACGCGCACCGCGGTGCAGGTTACCTTGATCTTCGGATCGAGCATCTTCTTGGTTTCGGCCAAAACCTTCCACTCTTCCTTCGTATAACCGTCTTCCATGAACACATCGATGTGCGGGATGACGTTGAAGGCGATACGCTTGGTGAACTTCTTGACCTCGATCGAGTCCGCTACGAACACGGCGCGGGTTTGCTGGAACAGTTCGTCCATTCCTTCCTTGCCGGCGCCTGAGACCGACTGATAGGTGGAGACGACGATACGCTTGATCTTGGCAAAGTCATGCAGAGGCTTTAGCGCAACGACGAGTTGCGCCGTGGAGCAATTGGGATTGGCAATGATGTTGCGCTTTCTGAAGCCTTCGATAGCGTCGGCATTCACCTCTGGCACGATCAAAGGAACATCCTGATCATAGCGCCATGCAGATGAATTATCGATAACCACACAGCCCTGCGCACCAATCTTCGGCGACCACTTCTTGGAGACATCACCACCAGCCGACATAAGGCAGATGTCGGTATCGGAGAAATCGTAATTCTCCAGATTGGAAACCTTCAACGTGCGATCGCCATAGGACACTTCCGTACCTTGGCTACGGGCGGAAGCCAACGGAACGACCTCATCGACCGGAAAGCCACGCTCGGAAAGAATATTGAGCATTTCGCGACCGACATTACCGGTGGCACCTGCGATTGCAACTTTGAAACCCATGATAAAGCTCTCTTTCTGCCTCTCCTCTTTTTGGTGAGGGGAACCCGCATGGCTGCGGCTTCCTTTTCCCCGACCAAACCGGGGAGAGAGCGGTGGGCCAGAGACGTCAGACGGTTTTAATCGTCGTTTTGGCCGTAATTCGGATGGAGTAAGACAAGCACAATTGACCACCGGCAGGTTCTGCCGGATGCTGCAAGACAACCATGTCGGTGACATGTCTGATCAAGATCGCGCTCCTATTCGTGGCAAAGCTATTATGGTGTTTCCAATTTCTGTCAAGCGTAAACACCCGCCATTTCGGTCATTACGCAGCTGAATCCGATATCATCCGCCACATTCATCGAGCGCTCCTTTAGACTAAAGTCATAAGCCGAAAGCATTGCTCTTCCTTTCGTTTGTTTTCTGTCACTCTGTCTTCAGGTGCATCGCGCCGCAAGGATGGCCTGGGGGAGAAACAGGCTTCCGCGATGTGTCATTTACTCTGTGGAGGACAGACAATGGCGACTATAGCAACTGCAAAGCCTGAAAAGGCCCGCCCCATGACGGGCGAAGAGAAGAAGGTGATTTTCGCCTCTTCTCTGGGAACGGTGTTCGAGTGGTACGACTTTTATCTCTACGGCTCACTGGCAATCTATATCGGCGCGAATTTCTTCAGCCAATATCCGGAAACAACCCGTAATATCTTTGCTCTGCTGGCCTTTGCGGCAGGCTTTCTCGTTCGCCCCTTCGGTGCGCTGGTGTTCGGTCGGCTCGGTGACCTCGTGGGTCGCAAATACACCTTCCTCGTCACCATTCTGATCATGGGCTTTTCCACGTTTCTGGTCGGTGTTCTGCCCAATGCATCACAAATCGGTATAGCTGCACCGATCATCCTCATCGTTTTGCGCATGGCACAGGGCCTGGCACTTGGGGGCGAATACGGCGGTGCCGCGACCTATGTCGCTGAACACGCACCAAACGGCCGTCGCGGTTACTACACCTCGTGGATCCAGACTACGGCGACGCTTGGTCTCTTCCTGTCTCTCGTCGTTATTTTGGGCGTACAGTTTGCCGTCGGTCGAGAAGCTTTTGCCGATTGGGGATGGCGCATCCCGTTCCTGCTTTCCGTCATTCTGCTGGGCGTATCCGTCTGGATCCGACTAAAAATGAGCGAATCGCCTGCCTTCAAGAAAATGAAGGAAGAGGGCAAGACATCGAAAGCACCACTCAGCGAAGCCTTCGGTCAGTGGAAGAATGCCAAGATCGCGATCATCGCGCTGGTCGGTGCTGTCATCGGTCAGGCCGTCGTCTGGTACACGGGCCAGTTCTACGCGCTTTTCTTCCTGCAAAGTATTTTGAAGGTTGATGGACAGTCTGCCAACATCATGGTCGCCTGCGCGCTGCTACTCGGCACAGGCTTCTTCGTGCTGTTCGGCTGGCTCTCCGACAAGATCGGTCGCAAGCCGATCATCATGGCAGGCCTTGTTCTTGCAATGCTGACCTATTTCCCGCTGTTCAAAGCACTGACATGGGCGGGCAATCCTGCTCTTGCACAGGCTCAAGCAACGGTTCGTGCGACGGTGACGGCAGTTCCCGGTGATTGCCGCTTCCAGTTCAACCCGACAGGTACGGCAAAATTCACCACTTCCTGCGATATCGCGACCTCGTTTCTGACCAGAAACTCGGTTCCCTATGATGTCGTTGAGGGTCCTGCTGGTCAGCCTGCATCCGTCAAAATCGGCAATACGACGATCGCAAGCTATGACGCTACAGCAGCAGGCGCAAATGCCGCAGCAAACGACCGAGCGTTCCAAAAGCAGATCAACATCGCGCTTCACGATAGCGGTTACCCGCTGGTTCGTGGTGCAGCACAGGTTCCAGCCGCAAAGTTGGACGCCTTCGTCGCGGCGAACCCCGAACTCGGCCTCAACGCCGATGCGGTCCGCGCAACACCTGCCAAAACGGTGCCTGCAGACAAGCTGGTCGCAGACAAACTGTTGACACCTGCAGAAGTCAACGGCGTGACCGAAATGGCTGTCTACACCGTTGCCGGCGGTGGAGCATTTTCGATGTTTGCCGATCCTGCTGCGGTCAACTGGATCGCCATCATCGCCGTTCTGACAGTTCTCGTCATCTACGTAACGATGGTTTACGGCCCGATCGCCGCACTTCTGGTCGAACTCTTCCCAACCCGGATTCGCTACACCGGCATGTCCCTGCCCTACCACATTGGTAACGGCTGGTTCGGTGGCCTCTTGCCTGCCACTGCATTCGCCATGAGTGCTGCCAAGGGCGACATCTACTACGGCCTCTGGTATCCGATCATCTTCGCAGGCATTACAGTGGTCGTCGGCCTCCTGTTCCTGCCGGAGACGAAAGATCGCGACATCCACAAGATGGAATAGTCAGCACGACAGTAGAAAACCCGGCGAAGATATCGCCGGGTTTTTTATAGAGACAGCTTGTCGCGTTTCAGATGTGGCGATAGGCCCGTTTGAAATAGATCAAAGCCTCCTCGCCTGTGTTGACCACCGTGTCACGCACGTCACAAATCAGAATATCGTGGGTGCCGCCATCATGGATGGTACGGATATGGCAATCGAACGAGCAAAGAGCCCCAGTCAGCACCGGCGAACCCGTTTCGAGCGTACTCCATTCGCCAGCGGCAAAGCGCTCCTCAATGGGGGTTTTGCCACCGAAAAGGCTGCTCAATTGCTCCTGATCAGCGGCAAGCGTATTAACGCAGACAACGCCATTCTCAACGACGGACTTGTAAGCGGAAGAGTTGCGGTTGAGGCAGACGAGCAATGTGGGCGGGCTATCCGACACACTGCATACCGCCGTTGCCGCAAAACCCGCTTTGCCTGCCGGGCCATCTGTCGTGACGATGTTCACCGCACCGGCCAGTCGCGACATGGCGTTGCGGAAGCCGAGGCTCAAATCCTCGGCCGTCTTCGTCTCCATTGCGGTATCCTTTTCACGAGACAATGTCTGCATCAAACCGACCCTTTCCTAATACGTGATCACGCCAACAGGCAGGCATCTTCAAATGGCAATCGTGGCAAGCGACCAAACAGCTTCGAGGGATCGCCATAGCCAAGATTGATGAGGAAATTTGATTTCCATGTCGTCCCGGCAAAGAAAGCCTCATCGACTTTCGCCTTGTCGAAACCGGACATCGCGCCCGTATCCAACCCTAGCGACCGTGCCGCCAGAATGAGATAGCCTGCCTGAAGCGTGGCGTTCCGGAACGCTGTTTCCTCGGCAACGGCCGGGCTGGACGTAAACCACGATCTGGCATCCGCATGCGGGAACAACGCTGGCAGTTTTTCATAGAATTCGCTGTCTATGGCGGCGATGACTGTAACCGGTGCGGTCATGGTCTTTTCCAAGTTGCCCGACGACAGGGAAGGCTTCAGCTTTTCCTTCGCCTCGGGCGAGCGCACGAAGACGAAACGCGCCGGACAACAATTGGCCGAAGTGGGCGCCATTTTCGTCAGGTCGTAAACATCGCGCAGCAATGCGTCGCTAACCGGCTTGTCAGACCATCCATTGTGCGAGCGGGCTTCCGTAAACACAGTGGCAAGCGCGTGTTGATCCAAAGTCATCGTGAAAATCCTCAATTATATCGATTTCGGAGTGAGCAGGAATTTCTCTACCCCCACGTTAAAACCTCTGGCATCGGTAATGTTTACCGCGTGAGCGCCCTCATCCAACATGAAGAGCTCGGCATTTGGCAAGCCCTCTGCAAGTCGCATCGAACGTGTGTAAGGTACGAGCAGGTCGTCTTTCGCGGCCACTACGAGCGTTCTGTTGCCGATCTCGCTCAGCCGATCATCGACATCGAAAGCCCTGAGGGCTGCAATGCGACGCAAAACATTATCCCTGCCCTGAAAATGCGCCACGCCATGCGCATCATCTTTGGCCAATCGCTCCGCATTCTCAGACATCCATATTGCCGGATAGAGAAAAAGAGGCTGCGCTTTGACGAAAGCTTCCACGCCGGAATTTTCCAGCAGTGAAATGCGGGTGTCGAAGCAACGCCCGGAATGGGGATCCGCCTTGCTCCAGGCGTTGATGAGGACGAGGCTGTCCAAAAGGCCGGGCTTGCGTAGCGCAAGATCAAGCCCGATCAAACCGCCCAACGCATGGCCCATGAAGTGGAATGTTTCGAGGTTCAGCTGGCTTGCAATCTCAAGCACATCATCCGCCATCGCGGAAATGCCGCCATCTGCGGGAACCGCGCCACCCGTTCGTCCCGTGCCACGATGGTCATAGACAACCACACGAAAGTGCTGTTCCAGCATCTCCATTTGCGGCGCCCAGTATCCCCCCGACCCGCCAAGACCGGACGACAAAAGAATGGTTTGCGCGTCGGGCTCTTTGCGGCCGTGAACCTCGAAATACACCGTCACCGATCCCGCCCCTTACTTGCCGATATGGGCAACGGTTGCGATCTCGATCAGGGCGTCCGGCTTAACCAGTCCGCACTGAATGCAGTAACGTGCGGGTTTATCACCGGGAAAATACTCGGCATAAACCCCATTGACGGCCTGATAATTCGCCCAATCCGTAATGAAGATGTGGTTCATGGTGACATCTTCCATGGTGCCCCCAGCGGTTTCGATAACGGATTTGATGGTTTCCAGCACGTGGCGGGTTTGCGCTGCCGCGTCCCCCACATGCACGACGTCGTTATTCTTGTCGAAGGGCAGCGTGCCGGACACGTAGACGATGCCATCCGCCAGTGTTCCAGGCGAAAACGGTGCGATTGGCTTGGCTGTACCTTCGGGTACGATGATTTTTTTCGGCATTGTCTGTTCTCCTCTTTTATTGCGATAGATCAGTCTTCGATGGGGGCGGCCTGCGAGATGACGGCGCAAAAATCATTCACGGTCGCCACCCAGCCGAAAAATTTTTCGACATTGTAGACGGTGGCCTGCTGAATGAAATCCGGACCCAGATGATGGGTCGCATCCTCCAGCATGACCCCGAAATATTCGAGATGGAAAGCATCGCGCAGCGAGCTTTCCACGCAGACATTGGTAGCGATACCAACGAAAACGAGGTTTCTGATGCCCCTGGCCCGCAAGACACTGTCCATATTGGTGTTGAAGAAACCGCTATAGCGTGTTTTCGGAACGAGAATATCACCTGGCTGTGGCTCAAGCTCATCGACGATGGCATAATCCCATGTGCCCTTTGCCAACAGCTTGCCCTGCAGTTCCGGCCGTGCGCGCATGGTCTTCAGCGCGTTGGACTTGTGCCAGTTGGGAGAGCCGGGGCCGCCTGCTTCAACATAATCGCTGTCCCAGCCGTTCTGGAAATAGATGACCTGCACGCCAGCAGCACGGGCGGCCGTCACTGTCTTGCCTATATTTGCGATGGTGGCTTTTGCGCCTGAAATATCAAACCCGGCCAAATCGACATAACCACCTTCGGTGGAGTATGCGTTCTGCATGTCGACAACCACGACGGCCGTTTCGCTGGGCTTTAACGAAATCGGTTCTGGTCTTGCGGGGAGCGTCACGCTGCCCGAGAGGCTTTTGGGCGGGTTATAACCTGCAACCACTGTATCCATCATTCCGCAGCCTCCAAAGCGGCCATTACATGCTGCCTGCTTTTCATCAGAGGCTGCACATATTTACCGAATTTTTCAATGCCTTCGACAAAGTCGTCAAATGTCAGCATAACGCCACCGGTACCCGGCACGTCGCTCATTTCGTCCAGCATGGCGGCAACCTCTTCATAGGAGCCGATGAGAGTGCCCATGTTGATATTGACGGCGGAAACCGGATTCGACATGTGCCGCACATTTGTGTCGGCGCCCGATTTCGTATCGACTGAGCTTTGAAGCCCCAGCCACTTGATGGCCTCCTGGTCAGCGCCAGCCTTGTAGTGTTCCCATTTTGCCCACGCGTCCTCAGATTTCTCCTCGGCCAGCACCATGGTCAGGACACAGGATCTCACATCACGTCCCGTCTTCTCAGTCGCAGCCAGCAATCGCTCATTGGTAGGCGCAAAGGCTTTGGGCGTGTTAACCCCGACACCGAAGCAGAAGCTGTAATCTGCATACTGGGCTGAGAACGCCATGCCCTTGTCGGACGAACCGGCGCAGATCAGCTTGACCTTACCCTCAGGGACCGGCTTCATCCGGCAATCGTCCATCGTGAAATATTTGCCTTTGAGGTCCGACTGACCAGTCGTCAGAAGCTCCTGAAGCACCGTCGTGTATTCGCCGAGATATTCATAGCGATCACCGAAATAGTCGTCGCCCGGCCACATGCCCATCTGGCTATATTCCGGTCGCTGCCAACCCGTAACCAAGTTGATCCCGAAGCGACCGCCCGAGATCGAGTCAATGGTCGTCGCCATGCGCGCGACGATCGCCGGCGGCATGACCAGCGTGGCAGTCGTTCCGAAAAGCTTGATTTTCGAGGTTACGGCTGCAAGCCCCGCCATGAGGGTGAAGGATTCCAGATTGTAGTCCCAGAACTCCGTCTTGCCACCGAAGCCACGCAGCTTGATCATCGAAAGTGCGAAATCAAACCCGTATTTCTCAGCCGCTAGCGTGATCTGCTTGTTGAGTTCGAAACTCGGCTTGTACTGCGGAGCGTTCTCCGAAAGCAGCCAGCCATTGTTCCCAATCGGAATGAAAACACCGATTTCCATATGCATCCTCCAGTTCTTATTCCCGTGTTGAACGTTTGAAACATTGAAAGCAGGTTCCGTGCCAGTTGCCGATGCACGGCAAAAACAGTGATTTCGAAGGTAGCAAGTTTGTTATTTTTATCAAATGATAAATTTTTTATCGTTTGATAAATTTAATGCCCATTTATTTGGCAATGAAAAGCGGGAGCACAGCCACGCGACGTGCCCAATCGCGCCAGCATAGTCCGCCTTTCGGGAGATTTGAGCGGCCACATGAATGGCTCGGCAGCGTGACATCGCGCTTCTGCTTGGAGGCTCATGAATCGGGCAGGTGTTGAACCGCTGATGAAAATGCGCCGACTGCTAGTGCGTTGCCTTGCGGGCTCGATTGACGTTGCCGAGCGGTTCGCGGGCAGATAGACCCGTCAACACACTGAGACAAACCTGCCGATCCACATTCTGAACCGTCTCAGAGCTTCTTGCCGATCGCGCGCGCAATCGGAGGGAACGCTGGCAAAGCTCCTCCAATACCACTTGCTTGAACGCGTCTTTATACAATACATCTGACGATCATGAAAACATCATATGTTTTTCAAAAGCGCATCTCGAACGAAAGTCGATAGTGCTTGAAGCTGCCCCAACGCCATTCGATATCACCCTATCTCATTTTGTCGGACCAAAACCATGCTGAACAAGACCCAGACGCCTGCGGAAACCATCGGAGACGTGGTCTTTCGGCAGATTAGACAGGATATCATTTCGGGCGATCTCTTACCCGGCTCCAAGATAAAGCTGGAGCAGACCAAAGAGCGCTACGAGATCAGCATTCCGTCGTTGCGGGAGATCCTCAGCCGCTTGGCCATGGAAAATCTCGTCGTGGCCGAGGGGCAGCGCGGCTTTGAAGTCAGCCCGGTATCACGACAAGAGCTTTCCGAACTTGCTGATCTTCGGATCGTATTGGAAACACACGCGCTGGGATTAGCCCTCGTCGAAGGTGATCTTGACTGGGAAGGGTGCATCGTAGCAGCCCATTACAAGCTGTCTGCGGCAGAGCGCAAACTTTTGAGCGGCGACGCGTCGCGCACGATCGACTGGGTGCGCTACGACTGGGAATTTCATCATGCAATCGTTTCAGCCTGTAATTCCCTAACATTGATGGCAGCCTTGTCATCCGTGTTTGATCGTTTTCTGCGCTACCACTTGCTCGCAAAGACATTTCGCGGCGCTGCGGTTGTGAGTGACCACAAACTACTGTTCGAAGCCGCTCTTAAGAGAGATATCGTAGGCGCAAAAGCAATCGTCAGAAATCATATCTTGAGCGGCGTCGAACATGTTTTGAAAAGCGGTTTTCTCTCCTGATACCTGACAACTCTAATTTACAAATTAGAATATGTTTTTTATAATACCTGTTGATTTGCATATCAGTTACTGCAAATATGTGTTGAGCAGTGAAGGGTGAGGAATAGCTGCAAGGCACATGCCGTTTCAAAACAGGAGGAGGAATTCAATGTTCAAATCAACGTGGACACGTCGACATATCTTGCTGGCGACAGCAATGATGGCAGCAGGACTGGGCCTTGCCCAACCGGCTGCTGCGATTACACCCGATGAGATCAAGGCTCGAGGCAAGCTCATTGTTGGAATCCAAGGAGACAACCCGCCTTGGGGCTTTGTCACCAGCGCAGGAAAACAAGACGGGCTTGACGCGGATATTGCCACACTGTTCGGCAAGGAACTCGGCGTACCCGTCGAATTCGTGCCGCTTGAGGTCAACAACCGTATTCCCGCCCTGACCAGTGGACGTGTTGACCTTCTGTTTGCAACCATGGCCATGCTGCCAGACCGCGCAAAAGCCGTGCAGTTCAGCAAGCCATATGTTGCAAACACCATCGTCTTGATCGGTCCGAAATCGATGTCGATCAAGACCAATGACGACATGTCAAACCTGACGATCTCCGTTGCAAAGGGTGCAGCGCAGGACACCCAGGTCACGAAAAATGCGCCTTCGACCGCAACGATCCGCCGTTATGACGGCGACGCGGCAAGCGTTCAGGCTCTGGCTTCCGGTCAGGTGCAGGCATTGGGCGGTAATATTTTTTACATGGACCGCGTCGAGAAAGCGCGCCCGGGCGAGTTTGAAAACAAGCTGGAATTCCAGAAGCTCTACAACGGCGCGTGCACACGTTTAGGCGAAAAAGAAATCAATGCTGCGCTCAACACCTTTATAGACAAGATCAAAACGAATGGCGAGCTCAAGTCAATCTACGACAAGTGGATGAAAGTGTCCGTACCGGAATTTCCGGACAGTCTCGAAGGCATTTCCTTCGTCGCGAAATAGCCGTCAGGCCGGCCTTTCTGTCTGAAAAACGGTGGGCGCAAATCGACGCCCACCGGCACCCTTCCAGCGCGCGATATGCATCTGACGGTAGTCCGAAGAGCCCGACCATGAGCAAAAAAATATTCATCTTGAATGGACCGAACCTCAATCTTCTGGGGCAGAGAGAACCTTCGATCTACGGCACGACCACGCTTCAGGACATCAAGGATCGATGTATCGCAAAGTCGAACAGCTTGGGTTTCGATATCGAATTCCGGCAGACAAATTTCGAGGGTGAACTGGTCGAGAGCGTGCATCAAGCCCGCGAAGAAGCTTGCGGGATTATCATCAACCCTGCCGGATATACCTTCACGTCCATCGCACTTCTGGATGCCCTGAAAACGTTCGATCCGCCCAAGATTGAACTTCACATTTCAAATGTTCATGCCCGCGAAAGCATCTACCACACTTCGCTGATCTCCCGTGTTGCGACCTCCATTCTGATCGGCTTTGGTGCCGCAGGCTATGAACTGGCCATTCAGGCGATGGTCGGCATGGTGACAACCGTGGAGGCATCATGAATTACCAGCTCGATTTCACACCCGTAATAGACGGCCTTCCAAGCCTGCTGTCTGCTTGCCTTGGAACATTCACGCTGGCCTTGTGCGGCATGGTTCTGGCGATCATCATCGGAATCGGTGGCGTCGCCTTGCGCGATTCCCGTTTCAAGGCGGTGCGATGGCTCGTCATCGGCTTTGTGGAAATCATCCGCAACACGCCGTTTCTGGTGCAGATATTCTTTATCTATTTTGCGTTGCCTCTTGCGGGTGTTCGGCTCGACCCGACCCCAACAGCGATCATCGCGCTGGGGATCAACGGTGGTGCCTATGCGATCGAGATTATTCGCGGCGGTGTCCAGTCCATCTCCAAAGGACAAATGGAAGCGGGTCTCGCCCTGGGCCTTCATAAGGCACAAGTCTTCCGGCTGATTATCCTCAAGCCCGCTCTGCGTGCGATTTATCCCTCACTGACAAGTCAGTTCGTCCTCCTGACGCTGTCCACGAGCATTGCGTCCGCGATCTCGGCCTATGAGTTGACGTCGGTCTCTCAACGCATCGAATCCGAAAGCTTCCGCAGTTTTGAAATCTATTTCACCATCACGCTTCTCTATCTCGTGATGTCCTGGATCATGATGCGCCTCTTCTCCCTGTTTTCGGCGCGCTACTTCGCTTACCCCGTCAAGTAGGAGCTGCGATATGGGTTATGATGAATTTGTGTTCCTGTTGATCGGTCTCAAGTGGACAGTCGCGCTGTCGGCTGTCGGGTTTGTGTTTGGCTGCATGGCAGGGCTTCTGGTCGCACTGGCGAGAACATCCGGCATCGTGCTTCTGGAGCGGTTGACGTCTGCCTATATAGCCGTGTTTCAGGGCACGCCGCTTCTGATGCAGCTCTTCGTGGTTTATTACGGGCTCGCGCTCATCGGATTGCGGCTCGATGCTTGGATTGCGGTCGCCATCGGTTTGACCCTTCATGCCAGCGCCTATCTGGGGGAAATCTGGCGCGGCTCCATCGATGCCGTTCCCAAGGGGCAGATCGAAGCGGCGAAGGCTCTCAGCCTTCGCTATGTTTCCCGTACGAAAGACGTCGTTCTGCCGCAGGCGATTCGAATCTCGCTTCCGGCAACGGTGGGTTTCCTTGTCCAGCTGATCAAAGGAACGTCGCTGGCTTCCATCGTCGGCTTCACAGAACTGACGCGCGCCGGCAACATTATCTCAAACCAGATATTCGAACCGCTGACCGTTTTCAGCATCGTCGGCGCCCTCTACTTCGTGATGTGCTGCCCGCTGACGATTTTTGGAGCCCATCTTGAGCGCAAATTTGCCGTGGCGACCCGCTGATAAGAGATTTTTTGGTCTCTAATCGCGTTTAATTTGACTCATTGGCTTTCTGTTATAACCTTGGGAGTTGATGGAGGCGCAAACGCGCTATAAAGAGTTTGTCGCGGAGTCAAACGGCTACGGAAATAAAAAGGAACTGTCATGCCTACCGGTACTGTGAAATTTTTTAACGACGACAAAGGCTTCGGCTTCATTACACCTGAAAACGGCGGAACAGACGTGTTCGTTCACGTGTCTTCCCTGCAGCAGGGTGGTTCGCTTAGAGAAGGTGACAAGGTCAGCTTCGAAATCGGCCAGGACCGTAAGACGGGCAAGTCGAAGGCAGAAAACGTCAGCGTTCTTTAACGCTTGTGCGCGCTAGCCTGCCGCTCATACCGGCAGGCTAGACCGATCTCGTTTGTTTGCGTTTAACGGATGCGACGGTCGTAACGTCAATAATCCCGCCAGGGATCACCGGGCTTTCCCTTTTTCAGGATCTCGTCGGATAAGGCCAGTTAGCCTTCCTTCTACTGCTTAGTCCAATATGTGCCGATACCGAGCCGTTTTGACATGCCCGATGGTTATACCAGCCGGAATAGCTGAGCAGTCGACACCGACATATGCCTCGGGCTTGCACACTCATACATCATCCATCCGACGAACGAACTCTCTCTCGACACGCTATCCGTACATGGCGACGATAAGTGCGTCCGGCGTTCTAGCCGACGTCGAGCAGGGTTCGCTGGCAATTTCTATCCGGGTGAACTGAGAACGTCGTCCAACCATGCCTGAGGATCAATGTGGTTGAACTTTGCCGTCATGATCAATATGGCCATGAAGGCTACACGGTTTACGCCGCTCGGACGGAACGACAATCAGACGGTCCTCAACGACCATGTGGCAGTTTAAACGCCGCCGTTCCTCACTATCCCTAAGTTTTCAAAAGCTGCTTCAACTCACGGACGGTTGCCTCATCGGTTTGCTTGCGCTCAGGGCCTGTGAACCCAAGCATCGAAAGCTTTCCATTTGTCCCGGATGGGACATTGGCGGAACAGGATGCGTGGATTTCGTTGATGACGAGACGGTGCAAAATATCGGCAACCATATGTGGCCGAATGCCAGCCCCTGGCATGATGGAGATGCGCCCGCGCGCGACCTCGATCATCTCCGCGAGTTGGTCGATTCCCTCAAGCGCTGACCTTGCACCGCCCGATGTCAGAATTCGGGAAAACCCCAGCGCAATCGCCGCTTCGACCGCCTCAGGGAAATCGGGCACGACGTCTACGGCACGGTGGAGCGTCGTGTCGAGACCATGCGCATGAGCACAGAGCTCCTCCAACGTTTTGGTGTCAAGTGCCCCGTTCCCAAGAGAAGCACCCAGCACGACACCTGAAACACCCGCGCTTCGCGCGGCATCGATATCGTGCTTCATCATATCCACTTCAGCACGTTCAAAGACGAAATCACCCGAACGCGGGCGTATCATGACACTGACGGGCATATTCTTGGCGCCAGCAAGCTGCATGAACCCTTTGGATGGCGTCACACCACCACCGGAAAGCGCCGCACAAAGCTCGATACGATCTGCTCCGCCCCTAATCGCTGCGTCCAGCCCGGCACCGTCATCGACGCAAATCTCAAGAATCATGGGAATTCCTTTTCATCTGCATCCATAAGCTGAACTGGCATGATTTGCAAAAATACGGGCTATCGCCGTTTTCCTGGTCCATCCAGGGTAAAGAGCATGACGATGCCTGCCAAACCAAAGACAGCACCAAGGATCGATGCTCCCGAATAATCGGAGACATAGGTGCCGATCGCAAACACCAAGGAGCCGATACCCGCACTCAGAAAGATGTTGACCGCAATCAGCGAACTGCCAAGCCCCGGTCGGTCGGCAATCAACTCCTGAAGATAGGTTATGGGTATGCTGATAAGGGCTGCGGCTCCCAACCCGCTGATCAGTGTTTGCGCGTAGATGTGCCAAGGCTGCGTAGCGAACCCCTGCAACACAAGGTAGACTGAATAGATGACGGCCCCTGCGGCAAGGGTAGTCGTTTGCGCAAAGCGCCGCTCCACCATGCCCCACATGATGATGAAAACAATCTCTAGTCCAGCAACAATGCCGACGACGATGCCGACATCTGTGACCGTTCCATTAGCGGAACCTGTAATAATCAGCGCACGTACGAAATCATTGAGATGCAGCATGGAGGAGATCAGCGCGATACTGATGACGCGCAGCAAGACATGGCGCGAACAGATTTCGCGTAGTGACGCAAAAAGGCCGAACCGCCCCTCGCCACTTCGCACGACCGGTGCAGCAGTCTTTGGGAGATAAAATGCGACCAACAGGAAACAGACAGTCGCAAAGATGCCCGATAGCAGAAACGCAGACAGCATGTTGTTTGAGGCGGCGAGAAAAATGCCGACAATTCCCGGGACCAACACCCATGAGAGCGAGATCGTTGCCCGCATGACGGAGTTTACCGATATCATCTCGTTTGGAGGCAGGTCTTTGGCATCAGCGCGCACATGTGCGAAGATCAGTGAATTCATGGCGCCGAAAATCGGCAACAACAGCAACTTGGCGGCGATGAAGGCAGGCGCGTTTGCCGCAAAATATACCAGGAAATAGCCAGAGATACCAAACAGCGCGATACACAGTATCGGCCTGCGATACTCACCAAGCCGATCGGCGAGGATGCCCATCAACACGCTGGCGCTGACGTTGATGACGGCAGCGACCAGCATCAATAGCGAGTAGACGCCATCGCCTAGCCCCAGTTCCCGGATGCCGATGACCGCCTGATAGGGCGCTGTCGCTGCATTGGAGAAACCAAAAAACAGAATGGCAAGTGCAGCCACTCTTATCGATGGGTTTCTAACGACGATGGAAAAGGCGGAGCGCATGGTCTTATGTCCTGCTGTAGGCTGGCAGCCAAAAATCGTCTAAAGCAGGCGTTTCCGTCGGCTGATGTCTACAGCCGATGCCAGCGCGAAGATGGTCGTGCCTGCGGCACATACTGGAAATTC
Organism: Agrobacterium sp. rho-8.1; assembly: GCF_033957725.1. NCBI lineage: Bacteria > Pseudomonadati > Pseudomonadota > Alphaproteobacteria > Hyphomicrobiales > Rhizobiaceae > Agrobacterium > Agrobacterium sp. rho-8.1. The sequence continues at coordinate 1,341,737 of NZ_CP192789.1, read as the reverse complement.
GCCTGGAAAGGATAGATATTTCCTTCTCTGCGTTCGTTCCGTAGGCTTTCTATATTCTGTTTGATGACACCGTTGGTCAAAGCCATCAGATTGGGATTGGCAATGGGAGCGAGTTCCGGTGAAAGATAGCCGGATTTGACAACCAGAAGCCTGACTTTGGCGGGATCAAAGCCAAGGCGCGTGAAATCCGAGATCATGTGATAGGGCCGACGTCGAGACGCGAGGATGACGATGATACCACCGATTTCGACGACGGCCTGCCGCTCGTTCGCAGCCTCCTGATCGTCCAGCTTCAAAATCTTTGCGGCGACCTCGACAGAAGGGCTGGACGGATCAAGACTGCCACCGATCTTCAGGTCGATGATGGTGCCCTCGCCTGCTGCAAAACATGCGTCAACTGCCGGGCGATCGGTGATGCCACCCAAAAGCGCGCCCTGCCAGTTTCGTTTGATCAGTGCCTGCAACACATCTGCACGATCGCCGACGCCACCGCCCGTCGGGTTGTCGCCGGAATCGGCTAGAATGATGGGTCCCGTTCCGGTCGTCTCTGCAATATCGAGAATGTCGTCCAGCACCTCCGTCACCGGCCCAAAACGGAACGACTGGCGCGCATCCCAGTAGGATTGCGCAATCTCAGTTGCCACCTGCTCCGCAGCAGCCACGTCCGTGCCGGTCACGACAGCACAGGCCGTCGCGCGGGGTTCGTCTGCCCAGACATAACCAATCATCAGATTGGCATCCAATATGCCGGGCCTTGAATCGAAGGCTGGCAGCGCAGAATAAAGACTTTTTGCGGGCTCATCCTCGGTGGAGGTTTTTTCGCCCGGCAGAAGAACGGGCACCTTGGCCCATGCGACCCCTGGCCTCACGCCCGTCTTCAGCGCATTCACCAGCATGAACCACGCACGCACCATAGTTTCGCGCACGTCGATGTGCGGGGCGGTACGATAGGCAGCGAATATATCGAGCTGGTCTACGATCCTCTGGCTGACATTGCCGTGTAGATCGTAACTTGCCGCAACGATCACATCGGGCCCGACGATGGCGCGCGCCGCTGAAATCCAGTCCCCCTCGGCATCATCCATGCCATCCACATTCATCGCCCCATGCATGGCAAGATAAAGCCCGTCCACCGGCAGAGCGGCGCTCAGCCGCTTCAGAAAATCCTCCTTGAAGGTTTCGTAGGTCTCACGCGAAAGGGGCCCTCCCGGAACCGCGCGCGCATGCAGGAGCGGCAGGTGCTCGATACCGTCTGCATCGAGGAAATTGAAATAGTCCATGCCGCGAAGTTCATTGCCCCTGAAAACGCGAAAATCTTCAACCTGCATCAGCACCGTCGAATAGGTGCTGCATTCCGTATGAATTCCACCGAACGCAATTCGCATGAAAACCTCTCTTAAAAGACCGGGTGCGAAGGAACAATGGCGGCAAAACGTAGCCAGTCTTTCTTCGTTTTCGGCGTCCATGCCGCTTCCGCGATGGCTGGCAAGCGTGGGAAGACGAGATGATTGAAATAATCACGCGTCAGGAAATGCTCGGTCCAGATGCAGGCCTGTACGCCCTTCATCCTGTCCTTCAGGTCATCAGGAAAATCACCTTCCGCTTCGTAATGGTAGGTGTGATAAGGCGGCACGGTTCCAGCCCAGCTGGCGCCCGGCTCCTGCCATGCCTCATCCTGAACCATATCCAGATAATAGGCCTGCCCCGGCGTCATCACCACATCGTAACCCTGCTTCGCCAGCTCGATGCCGACTTCAGGCTTCTGCCATGCCATCAGCAATGTGCCTTGCGGGTTGACGCCACCACCATGAGACACCTCGTCCCAGCCGGCAATATCGCGACCGCGCTCGTGCAACATGCCCTGAATGCGCTTCATGAAATAGGACTGGATGCCGAAAGTGCCGTCCAGCCCTTCCCTGTCCATCAGTTGCTTGGCGAGCGGTGAGGCAAGCCATGAGCCATTGGCGACTTCGTCACCACCGATATGGATAAGCCTGGATGGGAAGAGGTCAACCATTTCATCGAATATCTTGCCGATGAACTCATAGGTGAATTCAATTGCCGGATTGAGCGCGTTGTTTGGAAAACCCTGAACGGAACGATAGCTATCCGGTGCTTCCTGCCCGTCGGTCAGTTCAGGATAGGCAACGAGCGCCGCCGTGCTATGGCCAGGAATATCGATCTCAGGGACAACCTCGACATTCAGCAGAGCGGCGTGGGCAACGATGACCCTGATGTCATCCTGCGTATAATGCCCCTCGACCGGCTCTGCACTGTTGCCGAGCTGCGGCAATAGAGGTTCGTCTGGGCCCCGCTTCACGCCCACGGTCGTCAAAAGCGGGTAGGCCTTGATCTCCAGTCGCCATGCCTCGTCATCGGACAAGTGCCAGTGGAAGCGGTTCATGCGATACCAGGCCATGATGTCGATCAGCCGCGCGACATCATCGGTCGGATAGAATTGGCGCGACACATCCAGATGGCATCCGCGCCAGCTGTAGCGCGGCGCGTCTTTGATGGTACCCGAGATCGGGAAGCGGAATTTTGCCGGCTCTGTTCGTGCGCCATGCAGCAATTGTGCGAGCACTGTCAGGCCATATTGCCGTCCTGCAGATCCCGAGTACTCCAGAACCACATCGGTTTCGGAAAAAGAAAGGCAGTAGGCTTCCGTCTCCAGCCCGCTCTTTTGCTCGAACGTCAACGTGCGTCCTTCATGGACAGGCGCGAGACAAAACGGCACATGGGCGCTGGTATAGAGCCTGCGGAAAAGCGAAATTGCCGTGTCAACCGCCAGAACATCATCCGGTTTTGCACCCTCAGCCGGGAACAGTGCGACGGGAAACGCATCCCCACCGGCAGCCGAGACATCCGCCGGCCACGGCTGGATGGCGAACGGCAAGTCCAGTTCTCCCTCAGGCAAAAGCACAGGCGGCGGTTCGCTGTGACGACCCTCCAGGATGAGATCGCCAACGGCAACCGTGCGATGCGTACCATCGGAAAGGCTGACATAGGCGGATTTTGCGCCATCCGTGCGATGGCGTGCGGGGCGTAATAATCCATCGACCGTAAAACGCCATGCCTGACCCGGTTTCAGTTCGAAACCAGCAGGAGGAGCAAATTCATGGAAATTGGCGTTACGGCGCAGATACACGGCATTGCCGCAGACCGGCTTGTCGATCGTACGCGTCAGTGACGTGTAAACAACACGGAAGTCTTTCAGGGGCTTGTTGGAAAGATTAAACAGCGTGAAGACGAAACCGCCACTTGGATCATCCTTATTGGGATGCCACGCATTTTCAAGACGGTATTGTGCAAGCGTCATGATCGTTCCCTTTTGTATTTCTGCGACCTTGCTGGCCGGAATTCAGTAGTGCTCTGATTGCGAAAATGTGTGCGCAAGCGGCGCTTGACCGGCTGTCAAACCGCAGTCCACGGCTAAACAGACGCCACTGATGGCAGCGGCCTGATCGCTGGCCAGAAAACCGACGGCGTTGGCCACATCATCAGGCAAAACGATCCGCCGGAGTGGATACCAGTGCTTTGCTTCCTCAAAGACCTGCGGATTGGCTTCTGCGCGGGCTTCCCACGCCTGCGTGCGCACCGTTCCGGGCGCCACGGCATTGGCGCGGATGCCGAATTTCCCGTATTCGACGGCGATCAGCTTGGTCAGATGAATGAGCCCGGCCTTGGCCGCGCTATAGGCCGGGTGGCCAAAGACGGACATGCCGTTGACCGAAGCGATGTTGATGAGCGACCCTTGGGACTGTTTCAGTGCGTCCTCGAAGGCGCGAAAACACAGAAACGGTGCCTCGAGGTTAAGAGCATTGTCGTGACGCCAAATCTCCGGCGTCGTGTCATGCAGGCTGACGGCTTTCGCCGCACCGGCATTGTTGACGAGCGTGCGAACCGAGCCCAAGGCGGAAATTTTTTCGGACAGATCCGCAAGGCTTGTCGCGTCCGTCACATCGCAGGCCATCGCGATAAAAGCCGAACCGCCAAGCGTCGCGACCGCACGCTCCACGGCGGCACCATCGATATCTACCAGCACCACTCGGTCGTGGCTTTCCGCCAACTTGACTGCGATGGCACGGCCGATATCGCCTGCCCCACCGGTGACTACTGCTATCGTTTCCGCCATCCTCATACCTCTTCTTCGGTCAATCGCCGAGCAACTGACGGTCATCGCCGTCCCGATGTTCAATCAGTTGTTGCTTGATATGGCGCAGCGTGATCATGGACTGCTGCTTGTTCTCGTAAGCAACGAGGCTGGCGATCATGTCGACAACAGCCAGATAAGCGTAGCGCGATGATGTCGGCCTGAAGATATTGCTGCCCTCTGGCACATCCACCGGAACAACGATGTCTGCCGCAAGCGCCACCGGGCTGTCACTCTGGGTGAGAGCGATCGAGGAAACGCCCATCTCACGCGCCAGCTTGAAGCACTTCACCAATTCCATATTTCTTCCGGAAAAGGACGAGCCGACAATCACGTCATTCGGCCGGGCGGCAGCCGTCATCATCAATTGCATGCTGTGATCGCTGCTGGTGGTCACGCGCAGGCCCAGACGGAAAAGACGGTTCTGGATTTCACCCGCGATCATCGAGGAATTCCCGCCTGACCCGAATGCATAGATAGTGCCACTGCCCGAAATGGTAGCGGCAGCCTGAGCCAGAACGGCAGGGTCAAGTGTGCGGTGGAGCAGGAAAAGCGCATCTTGCGCCTTTGTGAGGATGTCTTCAGCGACATCCGAAGGCCCAGTCCGGGGTATCTCCGGGTTGAGATAGCGCGCACCCACATAGGCGGTCTTTGCCAGATTGACCTTGAAATCGGAAAAACTTTGAAGACCAAGCCTGCGGCAGAAACGCGTCACCGTTGGCGGAGAAACTTGCGCACGTCCAGCCAGTTCGATGATCGAAGCATTGACGGCGAACTCAAAATCGGCCAGCAGAATATCCGCAATTCGCCGTTCTGATTGCGAAAACTGCTCTTTATTGTCCTGCAATTTCGCAAAAATATCCATTACCACATCGCTCCGATTGATGCCAAAGGTCAGACTTTGGCTTTATAAGCGATGCAGTCTATTTCAACCTTGCAATCAACCATCATCGACGCCTGCACACATGCGCGGGCGGGAGGATGTTCTCCGAAATAACCCTCATATATCTTGTTGAAACTCCAGAAGTCGCGCGGGTCATCCAGCCAAACGCCGCACCGCACCACATGCTCGACGCCGTAACCGGCTTCGTGCAAAATGGCGATCAGGTTCTCGATGGTTTTATGCGTCTGCTCCACGATGCCGCCAGCGATGATCTCGCCGTCAACCATTGCGACCTGACCGGAAACATGCAGCCAACCATCGGCCTCGACTGCTCTTGCAAACGGCAGTCTCTGCCCGCCTGCACCGGCCTTCTCAGCCCCGTAACGCTTGATCGTCATTATCAGCACCAATGCAAATTATTTTCTTTATTCGTTGACAGGACACCATAGAAAAGGGATCTTTGCCAGTGAAAAACAGTAATTATGAAAATAATTTCAATATCGGATCACTTGCATGCGCGACCCGTTCAAAAACCCCTTCCCTGAAACAGATGCTGCGCGCCACGCCATCTGGGAAATGCTTGTGCCGCGCGATATCGATGCGTTTCTGGCAGCGGACTGGTCCAAAGTGGAAGGTGATTTCGTCGAAGACGGCTTTCTGGCGATCAACGCAAACCGCGCTGACAACCCCGACAAATGGCGTCTTGGATTTCCGAATCTAATCGCATATCGCGACGAGTGGCTGCGTCAGGCGCGGGATTTCCAGACGCAGAGTTTTGCCGAAGATACCCGCAGTGCGATCTTTACGACAACAACGCTTGAAGAGATCGAGATCGAAGGCGACACCGCACTGGTGCGCAAGAAGTTCGATGGCGGCATTCGCAAGGCCGATGGCTCGCTTGATGTCATGAAGTGGCAGACGCTGTATTATTGCCGATTCCACGACGGTCGCTGGAAGATCAGCGGCTTTACCGGCTACCTACCGAACCCAATGGGCAGCGCTTTATAAGAAGGCAAGACATTGCGCATTTTCACTGCTGCACTGGCAACCGAGACCAACACGTTTTCACCGATCTGCATCGATAGGAAGGCTTTCGAGGAATCCTTTTATGCTGGTCCCGGCCAGCATCCAGAAACAGCCACGCTCTGCACCGCCCCGGTTCCCGTCGGCCGCCGTTTGATGGCGCAGAAAGGCTGGACGCTGATAGAGGGCAGTGCGGCATGGGCAGACCCGGCCGGACTGGTCAATCGCCAGACTTATGAAGGTTTACGTGACGAAATTCTGGGGCAGTTGCACGCAGCCATGCCGGTGAATGCCGTCGTTCTCGGTCTGCACGGCGCCATGGTGGCGGACGGATATGCCGATCCGGAAGGCGATTTTTTAACGCGTATTCGTGAGATCGTCGGGCCGGATATTCTCGTTTGCGCCGAACTGGACCCGCACAGCCATCTGACACAAAAACGCGTCACTGCTGCGGATTTCTTCGTGGTGTTCAAGGAATTCCCGCACACGGATTTCGTGGACCGCGCACACGATCTCTGGAGGATCGCAATCGATACGCTTGAGGGTCGGGTCAAACCCGTCATGTCCACCTTCGATTGTCGCATGATCGACGTCTTCCCGACCTCCCGCGAGCCGATGCGATCATTTGTCGACAAGTTGACACAGATCGAACGAGAGGACGACGATGTGCTTTCGCTCTCGGTCATCCATGGTTTCATGGCCGGTGATGTTCCTGAAATGGGAACCAAGACGATCGCTGTTACAAACGGCAAAAAAGACAAGGGTGAGTGCCTGGCGCGCGATCTTGGTCTGGAACTGTATGCCAATCGCGGCAAACACATGATGCCGTGGACCGACGAGAAAGAGGCCGTCGCCAAGGCTATCTCGGCACCAAAGGGCCCGGTGGTGATTGCCGACATGTGGGACAATCCGGGAGGTGGCACGGCCGGTGACGCGACGGTTGTGCTCGCTGAACTATTTGATCGAGATGTCACCGATGCTGCCATCGGCACCATATGGGACCCGATTGCCGTTCAAATCTGCATGGCTGCTGGCGAAGGTGCGGAAATTCCATTGCGATTCGGCGCAAAATCCGCCCCCGGCACCGGCAATCCCATCGATGGTCGCGTGACGATCATCCGTCTGGTGCGCGGTGCGGAAATGCGTTTCGGAGAAAGCATCGCGCCTTTCGGCGATTCAGCGCATATCCGCCTGAACGGCATCGATATCATTCTGAATTCCATTCGCGCCCAGAGCTACGATCCGTCGCTCTTTTCAGCGATGGGCATCGATCCGATGTCGAAGAAAATCCTCGTCATCAAATCGACCAATCATTTCTACGCAGCATTCTCGAAGATCGCGTCCGACATCATCTATTGTTCGGCTGGAACACCCTATCCCAACAATCCCGCAACCACGCCCTATCAACATGCGCCGCGTGATATATGGCCGATGGTAGATAATCCCCATGGCGACGAGGCAGGCTGACATGATACTCCAAAACGGACGCCCGGGCGATCCCATCCACAATCTTTCCACGCCGTTGGCGCTGATTGACGAAGACCGGATGGAAGCCAACATAAAGCGCGTCCAGACCTATATGGACGAGCATGATCTCGCTTTTCGACCACATATCAAAACCCACAAGATCCCGGCAATCGCGGCATTGCAGGTCAAGCTCGGTGCCAAGGGCATCAACTGCCAGAAGGTGACGGAAGCGGAGGTTTTTGCCGATGCCGGTTTTGAAGATATCCTGATCACCTTCAATATTCTCGGACCAGAAAAGCTGGATCGTCTGCACGCGCTCAACGCCCGCATTAGCGGCCTGAAGGTTGTGGCCGATAGCGCAGCGACCGTTGACGGCCTTGCGCGTCGCTTTTCTCAAGATCGTCCGCTGATGGTTCTTGTCGAGTGTGACACCGGTGGTGGCCGCTGCGGTGTGCAAAGCCCGGAAGATGCGGCGGCACTGGCATCGCATATCGCCGCATCTGATGGCCTCCATTTCGGCGGCCTGATGACCTATCCCAAACCGGATAGCGCTGAAGCGGTCGAAGCATTTCTGTCCCACACAATCGCGATACTGAAGTCGAAAAACATCCAATGCGCTATCGTCACCAATGGTGGATCGCCGAGCCTGTTCGACGCGCACCTCGTGCCATCCGCAACGGAGCACCGGGCCGGAACATATGTTTATAATGATCGCTCGATGGTTCGTGCAGGCCACTGCACGGTGGAAGATTGCGCCATGACCATTCTGGCCACGGTTGTCTCCCGCCCGACGCCGGACCGCGCCATTCTGGACGCAGGCTCCAAGGCGCTGACGTCAGATCTTTTGGGCTTTTCCGATTACGGACTGATCGTCGAATATCCCGAGGCCGTCATAACCGGCCTGTCCGAAGAACACGGTACCGTCGATCTGTCGAAATGTACCGGCAAGCGACCGGACATTGGAGAGAAGATACGTATCGTCCCCAATCACACCTGCGTCGTCTCGAACCTTCAGGACGTGATGACATTTCACCGCAACGGTGTTGTCACGCGCGTCGAGCCGGTCGCCGCGCGTGGGCTGGTGTGGTAATCACGAGAATGAAGGCGCGCGCGCATTTTACAGGCCGAGCGCAATTGCAGACATGTCCACCCGTCGCTCGAATGCGACGCCACTTTCATCGAACAGATGGCAGTCCGATGCCTTGATGCCGGCCATGATCGGCTCATCGATTGCAACAGGTGCGGCACCCGACAATAAAGCGCAGTAGCTCTCACCCGTTGGTGCCATGCCATAGGCGATCGTGTTGATCCCCAGGCGTTCAATAACGTTAGGCACCACGCGAATATTGAGATCGCCAGCACCGATAGCTGTATGTTCGGGCCGGATCCCGAGCATCAGACGTGAGCCTTCGAGACCGGCGCGCGGCTCGACCGGAACAGTGATCGTCTGACCATCATACTCGACCGTGATACCCTCACCGCCAACAGCCTTGCAGATAACCGGCAGGAAATTCATTTTAGGATTGCCGATAAAACCGGCAACGAACAGATTGGCCGGCTTGTGATAGAGCTCCAGCGGAGCGCCCACTTGCGCAATCTCACCGGCATTGAGCACCACGATGCGGTCAGCCATGGTCATGGCCTCCACCTGGTCATGCGTCACATAGATCATCGTTGCTTGCAGCGTCCGGTGAAGGTTGGTCAACTCGATCCGCATATCGGAGCGCAAGGCGGCATCAAGGTTCGAAAGGGGCTCATCAAACAGGAATATTTCCGGCTCACGTACAATGGCACGACCGATGGCAACGCGCTGGCGCTGTCCACCTGAGAGCATGCCCGGACGCTGTTGCAAACGCTGGTCGAGTTGCAGGATCTTTGCAACGCTTTCGACCTTCTCTTTGAGCTTCGCCTCTTCCATCTTCTCTACCCGAAGTGGAAAAGCGATGTTTTCGAACACGGTCATGTGCGGATAGAGCGCGTAGGACTGGAATACCATGGCAATGCCGCGCTTGACGGGTGCGAGATCGTTGACCTTCACGCCATCGATGACCACCTCGCCGGCCGTAATATCCTCAAGGCCTGCAATCATGCGCAAGAGTGTGGATTTGCCACAACCTGAGGGGCCGACGAAGACGACAAATTCGCCGTCCTCGATTTCGAGTTGCACACCCTTGATGACTTCGAAATGCCCGTAAGATTTGCGGACGTTGTTGAGAGAGAGCTGACCCAAAACCTGTCTTCCCCGCACCAGCCAAAGCTGCTGTTGTAATTGTGGTGGAGACAGCCGCGGGCACAGGCTCGCGGCTGCCGAGATATCTGCTTATTTGTACTGTTCGACTTCGGTCGCAGCCTTTTTCAAGGCTTCCTCAGGCGTTGCCTTGGATGTCACGACAGACTGCACCATTTCGATCATGGCGTTCTGGAAACCCTTGTAATCCTTGAACAAAGGTTCTGGTCCACCGAAAGCGATGCCATCGATAAATGGCTTCCAGTACGGCTTGTCCTTGACCAGCTGATCGACCTTGGCAGATGGACGCAGTGGCGTGAGGCCGGAATCCGTCGTCAGCTCATACTCTTCCTGCGGACCGGGAGACGTGATGAACTTAGCAAATTCGATGGCCTTCTCCTCAACGCCCGAGCCCTTGAAGATGGCAAGGCTGTCGGTGATCAGAAGCGTACCCGGACCCTTGGCCGATGGGCCAAGCGGCAATGTCGTCACGCCCCAGTTAATCTTGGTGTTGAGCAGGCGGTAAGCGGCACCGGTGCTGTTCTGGATCATCCCGGCCTTGCCATCAAGGAAGATGGCACGGATTTCGTTCTGTTCGTACGCAGTTGCACCTTCGACAGAGTAAGGCGTGATGTCCTTATAGGCTTGGAGAGCTGCCAGAATTTCCGGGCTGTCGAGCGTCACATTGCCTTCAGCATCGGTCACCTTGCCATTGTTGGTGTAAACCCAATGCAGGAACTGGTGCATAGTGTTGTCGAAGGTCTTGGCAGGCATGCCGTAACCGGCGATCCCTGTCTTTTCCTTGATGATCTTGGCATATTCGATTTCTTCAGCCCAGGTTGTCGGTGGCTTCTCAGGGTCGAGACCGGCCTGCTTGAACAGGTCCTTGTTCCAGTAAAGAGCCTTCGTCGAGAATGCGACGGGCACGCCCCACTGCTGGTCATCGAAGGTGACCGTGTCGGGAATGAACGGATAGTAGCCCTTCTTTTCATCAGCTGTCATCGGCACGGGAACGATGAGGTCGTTCTCGGCAAATTCCTTCAGCGTGCGCGAACCGACATAGGCCATGGCGACAGGCGTGCCGGCGGCGGCGAGCGTCGTTGCTTTATCCTGGCACTGTTCCCAGCCGACCACTTCCGGCGCGACCTTCCAGCCGGGGTTCTTGCCTTCCCATTCCTTGATGTATTTTTCATGCACCGGGTCGATCTTGTCGCCGCAATAGATCCAGCTGATTTCTTGATCCGCAGCATTTGCGGTCATGGCGCCAAGCGCGGTGGAGCCGAGCATGGCCAGGGCAAAAAGCCCGGTTTTGAGATGAACTGTCACGTGTTAGCTCCCGTTTTTCTCTGGTGGTTGGCTTATTGTTTCACCGCGCCCGCGGTCAGGCCGCTGACGAGATAGCGTTGAAGGAAAAAGATCACGATGGTCGCCGGCGCGATGCCGACGAAACTCGCCGCCATCAACTCGTTCCAGATCACTTCCTGTTTGCCGAAATATGCAAACAGGCCGACCGGCAGCGGCGCATATTCCGTCTTTGAATTGAAGGTCAGCGCAAAAATGAACTGCTGCGCGTAAGACCCGATGAAGGTGGTGATGGCGACGACCATGATACCGGGCATCGCGATCGGCACGATGACGCGTCGCAGGGTATAAAGGTGGCTTGCACCGTCCACGAACGCCGCCTCATCCAGTTCCCGTGGAATGCGCATCATATAGGTCCGCAACATCCAGATCGCCGACGGAATGAGAAAGGCGACACCCGGCACGATCATGGCAAAGTAGGTGTTCAGAACGCCCAGCGAACGCATCAAGCGGAACAGCGGAATCAAAAGAACGGCACCGGAGAACATGTTGACCGCGAGAAATGCCCCCAAAAGTGTTCCTGAGCCTTTAAACTCGAACCGTGCCAAGGCGTAGGACGCCGGGACGACCAGGATCAGCACGACGGTTGTGACCACGATCGAAATCAGGAACGAGTTGAAGATGTAGCGCGCGAAACCTGGAATTCTGATCCACATGGTGCGATAGGCCTCGAACGAACCGTTTTCGGGAATAAAACGGTAAGGCGAGGAAAACAGCTGGCTGAGCGGCTTCAATGATACCAGAAAGCCTTCCACGAAAGGCGCCAGGATGAAGATCAGGAAAACGGCGATCCCGGCATAGATGCCGATCAGTTCGTACCAGCTGTAGCGGTTGATCAGAGCAGGTGGTTGTCTCATCGCTTGTCTCCGGCAGAAAGGCGGCTGGTTACACGGAAGTAGCAGACGCAGAAGATCGACAGGAATATGCAGATCAGGACCGCTCGCGCAGCACCCTCACCATATTTGTTGGAGCCGATGGCAGTGCGATACGTGTCGATGATCATCGTGGTCGTCTCGCCACTCGGTCCACCGCGGGTCAGAATCCAGATGATGTCGAAAGAGTTGAACGTCGCAATCAGCGACAGCATCGACATGGTGATCACGGCGGGAACCAGAAGCGGTAGCGTAATGCGGCGGAACCGATAAAACCGTCCCGCACCGTCCGTCCATGCAGCCTCATAAAGGTCCTGCGGAATAGATTGCATTGCAGCCAGCATATAGAGCGTTACCAAGGGCACGCCGATCCAGACATCGGTCATGATGGTCGCCCAGAAGGCCGTGGAGCCACTCGCCAAAAACGCGACAGGACCGTCCACAATGCCAAAACGCTGCAGCATGCCGGAAATCATGCCAAACTGACCGTTATACATCCAGCCCCACATGAAGATGCCAATCGCCATCGGCACGATCCATGGTGGCGTGGTCAGCATGCGGAAAATCGTTCTGCCGGGCACTGCGGCGTTCAGCATGCAGGCACCGAAAATTCCGATGATCATCTTGAACGACACGGAAAAGAAGGTCCAGACGAAGGTGCGCAGAATGACTTCGGCAAAAGTCGCGTTGAAGATTTTGCTGTAATTAGCCCAGCCCACCCATTCCGTCGTGCGCTTCAGCGAAGCGTCGGTGAAGGACAGAATGAACGTATCAACCAAGGGATAGGCGACGATGACCGTGATATAGAGAATGGCGGGGAGAAGAAGGAGCCAGGCGAAGATGACTGTGCTGCGTTTTGCGTCCACCGTCGCCTCCCTCACGCTGATTTCGCGTCTGGAGCGGCAGACACGGACCCATGCAGGGCGGCGTCATACGTTTCCCAAACGGATTTCAGGTCTATGACCTTGCGACCGCGACGTGCCTCGTCCATGGCCAACGCCAGAATACCGGCCTCAATGGCATCCAGAGCCGAAACCGGCAGCGGCACACCTGACACCACATGAGCAATGACATCAGCCGCCATCTGCTCATCCGCGCCATAGTGCTGCGACAAATTGGAGGCCGAGTAGGTGTTGGAGACGGTCTTCTCATTGGTGCGGGCATTGTGCACGTTGAGGAACCCTCGAACAAAGTCGCCCTCGGCCATGCCCTTGGCACCCATCACGCAGAAACGGCGAAAATCATCCGGCACGTTCAAATTGGTATGAAACGCCAATGACGCGCCATTCTCATATTCCACGATAGCCGTCTGGTAATCGATGATGTCGCCATCGCTGTCGAAGACCTTGTCGGACCCCATCCAGCCGCTCGGCTTGCGGTGGTAGACCTCCATATCGTTGATGCCGTCATTTTGCGGTGCATTGGCCAGCGTGAAGCTTTTGCGTCCACCAAAGCTGGAGACGTAGCGCGGACGTGCGCCGACGACCCCATTGTACAGGTCCAGGTCGTGGCAGCATTTTTCCAGCATGAAGGAGCCGGAATAGTGCTCGTATCTGCGCCAGTCGCGCATGAAAAAGGCACCGTGGTAGGGGGGAATATGTTCCGATGCCTCGATGGAAACCACCTCACCCAGCTTGCCGTCGGCCTGCGCCTGCCGCAAATCGCGGTAAAGTGGCGAATAACGCAATACGAGGCCGACCATGAGCCGCTCATGGCCGTAGGTATTCAGCAATCGAGCCAGCTCGAAACTTTCTTCTATGCTGATGACGATCGGCTTTTCGGTGAAGATCGTATACCCGGCCTCAAGTCCCTGACGGATATGGTCGAGATGCATGTGGTTGGGAGAGCCGATCATGAGAAGATCGAATTCCTCATTGTCGAAAAGGTCCTGTGGCGTTTCATAGGCCTTGCCGGCGGAAACGCCTTTCTCCTGCAAGCCCGGCAATCCGGCCGGCGCAGGATCGACATATCCAACGATCTCGAAATCCTTGTCGATTTCACTGAAAACGTAACCGAGATATCCCAGACGGAATCCCAGCCCGACGATTCCCACTTTCATGATCTTATCGTTCCCCGTTTTTCGTTCCCGTAATTCTTTTTCGCAAATTACGCGCCATTTCTTGTGACGGCTACGTTATTTGGGTTGAGCGCTTTCATTTCTGAAATTTATTTTCAGAAGTTGGCAAACTTCGTCGCGTTATGAAAGCCCCTTCTAAAAAAAATATTGATCCGATGCCGAGACTTCAAAAACAGTGAATATTCAACACCAGCACCAAAACAATACCAAAAAAATGCCACCCGTCTATACCAATTGTCCCTGCAATTCAGAATTAATTAAGAAACGCGACCGCATCCGCACAAAAGTCGATAAACTCCGGTTCGCAACGAAGGCGCCGAACTGGAATTTCTCGTTTGACGCGCATGTGGTTTGATTTTGGTATTGCTCATTGGTAAGGCTGTGCTATAGCCGAAAGCGAGGCACGAATGTTAGAAGCACGAACGGAAAAGTCTAAGAGAGGTCTGTATGGGCGATGTTCTGGAGCTTGACCGGTTACAGTCGGCATCAGGCGGGCCGCTTTACCTCAAGCTGCGACAGGCCATCGAGGATGCCATACAGGCGGGACGACTGAAGCATGGCGATGCCCTGCCACCCGAACGGGACATGGCGGAGGAAGCGGCGGTCAGCCGCGTGACTGTTCGCAAAGCCATAGACGATCTGGCGCGTGACGGCCTCCTGGTGCGTCGTCATGGTTCCGGCACCTTCGTCGTCAAGCCTCTAGCCCGCATGCAGCAACCTTTGACACGGCTGACGTCATTTACAGAAGACATGCGCCGCAGAGGCATGACCGCCAGCACCCGTTGGCTGGATAGGGGTCTCTATTATCCAACTCCTGACGAACGAATGGCGCTCGGCCTGTCTTCATCATCGCAGGTGGCGCGGTTGACTCGGTTACGTCTGGCCAACGAGCAGCCGATTGCGCTGGAAGTCACAAGCCTGCCGGACGATATTCTCAAAGACCCGCAATCGGTCGAAAACTCTCTTTACATGGTGTTGAAAAAAAGTGGCATACGGCCCATCCGGGCCATTCAACGCATCTCTGCGCGCAATCTGACCGATGACGAGACTGTACTTTTGGGCGTGCCGCCCGGCTCTGCGGCTTTGTCTGTTCAGCGCATGGCCTATCTGGAAAGCGGGCGCATTATGGAAGTTTCCAAGGCACTGTATCGGAGCGATGCCTATGATCTGGTCGCCGAACTGACCATGAGCTCAGAATAACCATTCAAGCAGAAAGACTGTGACATGACGACGTTGATGCGACAGGAAATCGATGAAATTCCGGATGCAGTGGCACGGCTTTTGGAGACGTCTTCGAAAACGCTGGAAGACGCGGGACGAAATCTGAAAGCACACGATCCGGCGGTGATCGTGACCATCGCTCGCGGCTCGTCGGACCACGCCGCCCATTTCATGAAATACGCCATTGAACTTCAGACTGGCCTGCCCGTCGCCTCGCTGGGTCCATCGCTTGCCTCCATTTACGATGCACCCCTGAAACTGGAACGGGCTGCCGCACTGGCCATTTCCCAGTCCGGCAAAAGCCCGGATATTGTTGCACTTGCCCGCAATGTGAAGCGTGGCGGTGCGCTCACCTTTGCTCTGGTCAATACACTCTCGTCACCTTTGGCAGACGCCTCGACGCAGGCCATCGACATTCAAGCCGGGCCAGAAAAAGCCGTCGCCGCGACGAAATCCTTTGTGAATTCCATTGTCGCGGGCCTGTCCATTCTTGCGGCAGCAACGGAAGACCGCCTTTTGGTCAAAGCCATCGCGGCACTGCCCGCGAACTTTGCAAAAGCCATCGAACTCGACTGGAGCGAAATTGCCCAGGCGATCAAAGGAGAAGATTCCCTCTACATGCTTGGGCGTGGCCCTGCCCTAGCCATTGCGTCCGAAGCAGCCCTGAAATGCAAGGAGACCTGTGAACTTCACGCCGAGGCCTATTCGTCCGCAGAGGTCATGCATGGCCCGGTTTCGCTGGTCTCGCCACGGTTTCCGATCATTGCTTTTGCGGCACGCGACCGCGCCGAAGCTTCGGTTGCCGAAACAGCGAATGGTCTTGCCGCAAAGGGTGCGAATGTCTTCCTCACTTCAGCCAAAGCGACATCGGCAACAGCCCTGCCCTTTGCCGAAACCAACCACCCGCTCACCGACGCGCTTCTGCTGATCGCACCCTTCTACGGCTTCATCGAAGCGCTTTCGCGCGCGCGTGGCTTTAATCCCGATGCTCCCGTGGCTCTGAACAAGGTGACGCAGACACGATGACCGGTGCCAACACCATCACCGGCGCACGCATTTTCGATGGCGAGATGTGGCACGACGGCAAATCGCTTGTTGTCCAGCATGGTAAAGTCGCCGCTATCTCAGCGTCCGTTCATCACGATGCCGAAACGATCGACGCAACCGGACTGCTCATCGTGCCGGGCTTCGTCGATCTTCAGGTCAATGGCGGCGGCGGAGTGATGTTCAACAACCGGCCAGATGTGGATGGCATCATCCGGATTTGCGCAGCGCACGCCAAGTTCGGCACGACTGCCCTGATGGTTACGCTGATAACGGATACGCCTGACATCACCGAGAAAGCAGTTGAAGCCGGGTTAACGGCGCAGGAGACCGACGTGCCGGGGTTCCTCGGCCTTCACCTTGAAGGTCCGCATCTGTCTTCGGCTCGCAAGGGTACGCATGATCCGGCATTGATCCGACCGATGAAAGAAACAGACCTGCACCTGCTCCTCACGTGCAAACAGAGACTTTCCCATATTCTGACGACCATCGCGCCGGAAAGCGTGAGCGCAGCGCAGGTCACATCGCTCGCTAAAGCAGGCATCATTGTCAGCCTCGGGCATAGCGATGCGACATACGTGACGGCCGCACACTACGCTGACGCAGGCGCTTCGATGGTGACCCATCTTTTCAATGCCATGAGCCAGCTTGGCAACCGTGAACCCGGTCTTGTTGGTGCTGGGCTCCAGGACAACAGGCTTCATTGCGGTATGATTGCCGACGGCTTTCACGTCGATCCGGTCTCGATGGCTCTTGCACTGAAAGCAAAAAATCAGCCCGGTCGCATTTTTCTCGTGACGGATGCCATGTCAACCATCGGTACCGATGACACTGGGCTGGAACTGAACGGACGGCATGTTTACCGGAAAGACGGGCGATTGACCCTTGCGGATGGAACACTTGCAGGCGCCGATATCGACATGCTTTCCTGCGTGCGTTTCGTCCACGAACGCATTGGCCTTCCGTTGGAGGAAGCCCTGCGCATGGCGTCGACGTACCCCGCGCAAGCCATCAAGGCAGACACAAAAGGTAGCCTTCTGGCAGGCTATGATGCGGATTTCGTAATCTTGAACCGCGATCTGTCCATGAACTCAACATGGATCGCCGGAAGACCTGTATTTGATGCCGCATCGTAACGATGCCGATTGCTTTGTCAGTCCTCTGCCCATTCATGAACAGCGAAGGTGTCTTTGCTGGAGAATACGTTTTCGTGCTCTTCCCACAATAGAAATGGCCCCGAACAACATCGGGGCCACCCGTCTAGTCCTTGGATCCAGCTACTGCTTACATTGCGGGCAGAACGGCGACATCGCGGATTTCAGCATCTGTCCCGGTAATGGCACCGACTTCGGTGGCGGCTCCGGTTTCGAGATTGACCGTGTAGAGCACTTTGCCAGCGGCCAGATATGCGGTGTTTTTCCCACCTTCCATACCTTCGATATCGAACGCGTAGGTTGCCGGTTTTTCTTTCAAGCCAAGCTTGCCGATAGACTTCAATGTGCCATCATTCGGCTTGGTCTGCTGGATCAAAGCGCCGATGGTGGCGTCGATGTTGTACATCGCTGTTTTTTCAGGTTTGCCAATGGAGTTCGTGTAGGCGGCAGCGACGATATTGGGCGTCTCACCCTTGTGCATATCGGCTTCTTCGAAGGCGAGCGTGCCATCGACAGTGACAGCACCGGTGTCGGGATGAACGCGGTGGTTTGTGGTGCCGCTCATGAAGCGGAGGCGGTCTGCCATCGGGTTGAAATCGACGACCAAGGGCGCTTGCGTGATTGTCAGCGTCTTGTCCATCTTGGCAATATCGGTCGCGGCACCCGTCTCAAGATTGATGGAAACGATCCGGTAATCCGGTGTCACGCCGATGACGGTCTTGTTTGAAGGTCGGAAATCGATACCAACAAGTTTGTCGACGCCCGTAACGTCCATTGTTTTGCTGACGCTCGGCTTTTGTGTGTCGAACATGACAAGCGTTTTGTCACCGGTCAGCCCCAGGACAGGGGCAGCGATGCTTGTTCCAGCGGCTGTTACGAATACAGTGGACGCGATCAGAGCGAGGCGAATGGTGTTCATATCTTTCTCCCGTACGTTTTTCCGTTTGGAAGTCATCCCGCACTCGGCTTTGGATGCTTCTGTAGGTTAAGACACGCCAACCAGCTGTTTTGGATGCAGCCGTTTAAATTATTTTTTGCTGCATCCAAATATTCCGTCTGCGGGTATTGAAATCATATGCGATGCTAATCGCGATTAGGACGTTGAAAAGGACAGAATGCCGATGGGCGTTGCGCCAGATGATCTGAACAGTGCTCTTGCTGCATGCGCGAAGGGTGACAAGGGCGCGCTTCGACGCATTTTCGATCGTGAAGCAGGCCAATTGACTGCAGTGGCGCAACGTATCGTGCGTCGGCGCGATTTGGCTGAAGAGGTTGTGCAGGAAGCCTTTATTCGGATTTGGACCCACGCGCATCAGTACAGCTCCGACCGAGGATCTGCGCGCGGTTGGATTTACGCAATCGTTCGCAACAGAGCCCTCAACCTTCTTCGCGATGGCAAGCGCGAACAGACGGTGGCAGAGATCGAATCGATGAAAGAGAGCGACCAGGCTGATGAGATTATCGCCGTATGGCAGAAGCTGGATCGAAATTCGCGCCTTTACGATTGTTTGAGCAATCTGGACGAGACCAAGCGACGCGGGATCCTGATGGCCTACATCAACGGCTATACGCATGGTGAAATCGCCGGTCGATTGCAGATGCCACTTGGGACCGTCAAATCCTGGATCCGCCGCGGACTGTCGACACTGAGGGAGTGCATGGCATGAGAGCAGCGCAAGAAAACATTGCCGACATCGCCGACGAATATGTTTTGGGCCTGATGGACGATGCAGAGGCGGCCAGAATTGAAATCGAGATGGAGGAGGACGCACAATTACGGGCAGCAATCGATGCCAGTCGCGAGCGGTTTCTCCCTTTGGACACCGGCGTGGAAGCGCTCGTTGTTGATGACGGCCTTTGGCAACGCATCGAGACGAATCTTCCACCTCAACGGCACTCTTCACAGTCATCAAGACCAAGCGTAGAAAACCCTGTTGCCAACGATAACCGCTTGGGTCCATGGCGCGTGACGGCGGTCTCGGCCATTGCGGCGAGTTTGCTGCTCGCCGTCGGGTTGACCTTCAGTCTGATGCGCTCGGTAGATCCGATGGTTGTCGCAGTTCTCGTCAACGAAGCTGGAGACGTGCAAGCAGTCGTGGAAGACTTCGGAAACGACAATGCAACGGTTAGACTACTGGCAGACTTCAACGTGCCCAAGGAAAAGACCATCCAGGTTTGGACCCTTCCATCACAGGAGATGGGACCCGTGTCGCTTGGGTTACTCGAAGGTGTTCGTTCGACCAAGCTCAACGGACCGGCCTTACCCGCCCCGCGCGGCGACCAACTCTACGAAATCACGCTTGAACAGGCAGGCGGATCTCCGACCGGCCGACCAACAGGCGCAATACTGGCAAAGGGATTTGCACGCTTCCCACGTTAGAGCGCTTCCTCGTTAGATGGAAACGTTCTAGCGCGTTATAGGAGCGACATTTCGCTTCGGTTGACGATATGATCTGGATGGGGCAGTTTTCGAAATTGATCGATATATTTCTGCTGTACGCATGCCGATGGCACGCCAATCATACTTTGCCATCACTTTGGAGCCGTTCTGTCGAACGGTGACCGTCGATGCATTGTCTATCTTGCTCTGGAGGGCTGAGGATAACGCAGAGATATCGCCGAGCGGGAAATAGCAGCTGTCTTCGAGAGCGAGAGCAAGGTTTGCCTCTATGTCGCTGGCCAGCACCGGCAAGCCGTGCGCCATGGCTTCCAGAAGAGCAATCGGCATGCCCTCATGGCTCGATGGCAGAACAAAGAGACCAGCATTGGCAAACAGGCTTGCAAGCCTCTTGCCACACTGGACGCCTGTCAGAACCACGTTCTGGTTGGTTTTCGCACGGGCATGAAGTTCAGTGACGTAACCACTGTCCGCATCTCCCCCGCCAACCAAAACAAGCCTGATGCCTTTCAGCTTCGCCCGGCCGAAAGCATCGATGAGATCAAGCTGGCGTTTTTCCGCAACCAAGCGAGCAACGAGGAGAACATATCGACCTTTTTTCAAGCCGAATTCTTCCAGTACGCTGTCTTCCAGATTTTTGGTATCTACCTTCACGCCATTTGGAATGAAGTGGACAGGTGAATGAAAATCATTCTGCATGCGCTCGGCAATGTGCTTTGCAATTGCGATGCGCGCGTGGGAAAAGCGCATTCCGGCCCACTCACCCAGTTGCAGAATTCGTTTCTCGACGGGATTCCACTTCTCACGATCGTAATCATAACCATGATGCGTGAAAACCACCCGCAAACCCAGGAGCCGGGCCAGCGGCGCCACCAGAGATGGGCCGACGGCATGGATGTGGACAATATCCGGGTTGAGGAGCCGTGCTTTAAACAGAGCAAATGCCGTATGGAAAATCGCCTCCAGCCGCGTGCTGCGGGGTGCCCACAAGGGATGCACGGTGATGCCACGCCACACGTAAGACTTCGTGTCGGCGACGTAATTCTTACGCGCGAACACATGGACATCCGCACCGAGATCAACCAGGTTCGATACGAGCTGCTCGACATGGGTTTCAACACCGCCTTGGACATTGGGAATGCCCCGCAGTCCAATCATGCAGATGCGCATGGAATCCAAGAAGTTGGTATTGTCTTCCGGATAAGCCAGGCTCGTCGCCTCAAATGCAGGCCGACGCTCCAGTGTTTCGACATGATCCATAGCCCGCTCCTAGTTCACATTAGAACATTAGGATATAATAACTTAAAATCTGGATTAGGCTAGTAGGTTCTGACAAACACACAACTGATCCCGCGGGTATAGTAAACGGCGGGGCTGCACAAATCCGAACACTAGGCCGAAATCTTCGATTCCGCGTTGTTTTCTCGCCTGATAAACCTATACCCAAGGTTGATCATTGGCTTCTCCAAATACTCATAGACGAACACTGAGAGGACAAGCGTGAGACCTAGACAGACGACAGCAGTCGCCAGATCAGCCCTCGTCCCTGTGAGGGGAAGCAGAGAAAAAACCATAAGCGCGGCAATCCCGTGAAAAAGGTAGATCGAGTAACTGAGCGCACCCAGCCACGAGAGAAACCGATGTTTGGGAAGCTCTGTTTTCACCGAAAATACAAACACGCAGAGTGCTGCGAAATAGCTTGCGAGAATGGGAAATGTCGCAACAAGAAAAAAGCCATCCCTCCGCGAGAGCGAAAACTCGCCGATGCTGAGAAGCACGATTGTCTGGATGAGCAAGACGCAGGTGGCCCCGATCCACGCACCCGCGAGATTGTCCACAAGCGCCATGCGCAACAACAGACCAAGATAGAGAAAAGAGACGTGCAAACTGATATACTGCACGGGAAACGCCCATCCGCCTGCCCTAAGGAAAACAGGAGTAGCCGTGGCCAAGGCGAGCAAGATTGCGAAGGATGCAATGACAAGAGGACGGTAAAGAAGGCCGAGTGCGAACAGACCTGCCGACAGAACATAAAACACGATCTCGATCGTCAATGTCCAATACGCGCCTGACATCCACGGCTGTCGAAAGAGAGATGGCATCATTGTCATATTCGCGACAAATGTCGACACGGAGGGAATTTGGCCGTGCATCGCCGAGGCAACCCCCAGGAAAAACAGCGCCAGCCACATTGCCGGAAAAAGACGAAAAAAACGCGAGATTGCGAACCGGCGGAGCGGATGGCTGCCCTTTATGCTGAAGGGCACGACAAAGCCACTGATCAAGAAGAACAAGACAACGCCGAAGCGCCCGGCATCGAAATGAGCAATACTGGTTGCAGCGATCTGAAACGCGATGCCATCCTGATGTGTTGCCTCGCGCAAACTGTCCCCGAAGAAATGCTGGATGACGACGGAGAGAGCCGCTATTGCCCTGAGAGCATCGATGTTCTCGTAGCGACGGCTCGTTTTTCGTTGTCCATCGAGTTTGGCAACGGCGGCGGTCGACAATGCTCTGCTCATCGCAGGATTATCAGGCGCATGCATCCAACCACACCTTTCAACCAGACCTTTCAACCAGACCAAGTCAACCATGGCATGAAATTTATTTTAAAGTAGTCAATCCTAAAATAACTAATTCACTTCTAAGATTGTTCGCAGTTGACGTCCCGTGCAGAAACCGTGCGTCAATGGCGGACCTGAACGAACGCAATGGCGGATGGGGCGAAAATGCCGATTGTCTTACGAAATAGTCTGTTCAAGCTCATTGGCGCGGCAATCCTGATTGGCGTTTGGGGCAAGCACAAATTGATGGGCTACCGAAAACCGAACACAGTCAGGGCAGACGACAAAAACGCGCGGATCGCCTATGTCCACGACGTCATTCAGTCATGGTTGAAGTTTTTGCCACACGATGTTTCCGTGAGGGGCCGCTCGGTCCTTGAGTTAGGGCCTGGATCGTCGCTTGCGACTGGCGCCTTGCTTCTGGCACATGGAGCCAAATCCTACACGGCGATTGATGCCTTCAGACTGGCCGCCGATGAGACGCAGGAGTTCCGTCTCGATGCCATCGCGCACTATCCAAGTGAGTTGGCACCCAAGGATGTAGAGGTCGCACATCAAATCCTCAAAAACGGCTCAGGTCTCCAATACTGCGTGGACCCCGCCTTCGACATTCCGGCCCTGTGCAAAGGGGATAAGTTCGATCTCATCCTCAGTTGTGCGGCATTCGAGCATTTCGATGCCGTGGAAACAACCATCGACGGACTGACGCGAGCTGCGCAAAGCGGCTGCATCAGCCTTCATATTGTCGATCTCCAGACCCACACGAATGCCCTCCGGCAGCGTGACCCCAATAATATCTATCGATTTTCGAACTGGTTCTATTCTCGCTTCGCTTTTCCAGGTCAGCCCAACAGAAAGCGTCCGATAGATTACGTCCGGGCGTTCGAGCGAAACGGCTGGGTCGATATCAGGGTCATCGCGGCCAAATCCATACCGAAAGAAACCAGGGAAAAACTGACGTCAGGTCTCGGTGAGGACTTCAAGCGTCCTGACATGGACATGCATATTCTGGATGCCGTGATCATCAGCCGATATCCATGACAGCTAAACCGTTAGCGAACACCCAGATCCCGATATAGCGCCGTCGTACGTTCCAGATATGCGCCCTGCGAAAACTCACAGTTGACCCAGTCTCGGCCACGCTCGCCCATATCTTGGCGAGCCCGCTTAGGCAGGTTGTTCATAGCAATCAGAACCTCAGCGAGGTTTTCAGCGTCCAGCGGCCGCGCGATCAGACCCGTCTCCCCGTCCTTGATGAGTTCGGGTATTCCGCCAATGTTTGTTCCAATCACCGGACGTCCGAGAGCGTAGGCTTCCAGCAGGCTGACCGGTGCGTTTTCGTACCACTCGGATGGCAGCACAAGCGCTTTGGCACCGGCGATAGCAACATGAAGGGCGCTTCCGGTCAAATAGCCTAAGAACTCGACATTGGCACCGACATCCTGCGCAAGTGCACGAAGTGACGCTTCATCGGGTCCCGTTCCTGCGATGCGTAGCCGTTGCCCTGAAAGACTGGCGGCCCTGATCAACGTCGCGATGCCTTTTTCGGGCGCCAAACGACCGGCAAAGAGAAAGTAATCTCCCTCTTCCGACACAAGAGGATTGTCGGTGATCGACTGGTCTACGAAATTCGGGACATGAACGAGTTGCTCGCTCGGCCAGCCCCACTCGATGAGCTTGGCCTGATAGAACAGGCTCGGTACGATGATGCGATCGACGTAGTTGCGGTAAAGCCCGAACGTGCGGTGAACGGCAGTTTCGACCATGACGAGGCCACTCAGCGCGACCGATTCCTTCATGCATTTGTTCGTCAAAACGTTATGGATGCGGCCTCCCTTGCATTTTTCACAGATACCCTGAGGCGAGAGCATCTTGTATGCGGGACAGGCGAGCTTCAGGTCGTGGGCTGTCAGAACCGTCGGAATTCCCCGCTTCTTCAGGAGAGGGAAAATCGAGGGTGAAATATGGTGATAAACGTTGTGAGCATGGGCGATATCGGGACGAACCTGATCGATAAGACTGCTGAGATGCGTCCGGGCTTTGCGAGAATAGATGACCTCCAGACTGTGCTCGATCTTGGTCAAAAGGCCGGATTGACGACCGAATTCTATCTCTGGAATGAAATGGGACGACCAAGGGGATGCGAGATTGTTCGGATGCTGCATCGAAAACGGCACTGCCTGCCAGCCGGCACGCTCGAACATCTCGATCTGATCGAGAAATATCGCCTCCGCGCCGCCGCGCCGATAGAAATAGTTGTTGATTGCAAGCAACGTGCCTCCCATTCAGCCGGGCCCCACTTCTCGAATGTGACCGAGGGCGTCGCGCACGGGGAGCACGAGACATCCGGCTGAGACAGCATGGCGAACCAGACATGAGAAGGTCTCGGGCGTACAGCCATAGGGCGTCGGGTCATCGCTGATGTCATGGGTGAAGAAAATGAGCCAACCGGGCTCTGCCACAACCGCATCGATCTGACGGGTCAAATCCAGCGCATCCACTTCCGGCTGCCTGATTTCCATTCCCCAGAGATAGGACCGATTGACCTTGCCACGGTTGATGCGATCCCCACCGGCACGGGCCGTAGCGTAGCGCTTGGAAAAAGCATGACGATGCCGGAGCGAACCCTGATTATAGGGATAGGCGAAGTTTCTTAACCCCGCTGCGTGATCGAAGCCGTCGAGAACCTCGGCATTGCCATTGAGATCGCGCGCTAGCTCCGAGCCGCTCAACGTTCTGACGGGCTTGTGCGCGAATGTGTGGCAGCCGATCTCATGACCGGATTGGGCAAGTGACCGACATCCTTCTGCGGAGATCAGGTTGCGGTCGGGCTCTGTGGTCCCGATCAGACTTCCCGCAATGTAGAACGTGCCTCGGACACCGTTTTCCTCCAATATCCGAGCACCCGCCGTGTAGGCCGTGTCCGGCACGTCATCAAATGTAAATGACACGATCGGACGCTGGCATGTCACATTCAGCGTCGACACCGGCAGTGCCCGCACGGCCCTTTCGGCAATACGCTCACCGAGATATCTCGCCCTAGACCGCAACAGCATTTTGTCCCTCCCAGACGGGCTTTCGGTCGCTGACGAGGTTCATGCGAGATTGCATTTCCAGTCCAAATATGGAGACCAACAAGAAAAAACAGATCGGGCTCCCGCTTTGAAAGAAGATCACTTCAAGGCAGCCAGCATAGATGACATAGAGCCAGACCCGCATAAAAAGGCGCGACAGTGCGGGGCTGTTGGAAGCGTTGCCAAGACGCCCGACAGCGCGTAGAGGCACGAAGATAACGAGGGCTATGGTGAGAATGAATCCGGGAATTCCCGTCGTCAGCAGGGCATCGACATAGGCATTGTGCCCGTTGAAGGCCTTCACGGCCCAAGTCTCCAATCCTGCCGAGCTCTGCGTGATGTCGGCGGTCTGCCAGAAACCTTGAAAGCCATAGCCGAAAATGGGCGACTGGGTGATCGCGTCGAACGCAATCTTCCAGATATCGGTTCTGTTGGTGAAAGTGGGGTCAACACCCAGTGATGCGATGAGGCCGCGAAAACCTTCCGAGAGTGCTGCTCCCAGTGCCAGAAGATTGAACGCAGCGATGCCACCGACCGCAATCGGCCAACGGCTCCAGCGAAACTTCTCGAAAATCCACTGAAGAAGAAGTATCAGCGGCAACATGGCGGTGGAGGATTTTCCGCCAGTCTGGATGAGGAAGAACACGGACAGGATGACGACAGCCAGCCCGCTTTTCTTCCAACCCACACTGCGAAAATAAAGCCCGAAAAACGCCGCCACAAGCATCACGGCGGCAGCCAGATTCTTGTGGGAATACTGCCCCCTCCAGAAACCCGCATTCATGGGCTCGATCAGCTCGGTTGGCTGATGGATAGCCAGCATCGGCAGAAAGACGACACCGAAATAGGCTATACCCAGCGTGATCGCTGTCCCGTACAGCATCAGACGCGCAAACTGTTGTTCCGAACGCGCTAGCAGCAGAAACATCCCGGCATTGAGGCATGTCAGTATCGCCAGAATGGTTCGTTTGATCGCATCGACAGGATAGTTCGAAAGAACGGACGAGATGAGAAACCACGAAAACAGCGCGATAACGAGAATCTGCGGCTGACAGATGCGAGACCGGAGCGGATGGGTCAGGGCCGCATAGAGTGTGACGACAGTCAAAACCAAAAAAACCAGCTGGTTTAAGAGATTGGATCCACCCGTGGCGTTCGATCCGCTGACCTCGACGCTGGTGAGATCCACAAAGGGATTTGTCGTGACCCAGAAAAACAGGAACAGGCCCATAAAGACCAGAGACCTGATCTTGCCTTGAAAACCGGCGTGTTCTTTCAGGCCTGAGACTGTTTGCATCAACTTCCCCGCTCAAAGCGCCAATTGTTGTCTCGAAGGATGACGAACAGGCGGGCCGCCAGAACGGAAATGACACCCAGTATCAACCCTGCCAGAACGCCGCCAATTGCGAGGAGCAAAGTTGGTGGTGGCCAACTGCGTTTTTCCGGCGGCACCGGCTCTGTGACGATCCGCAGGTTGGAGACACTGATCTGCTGCTGCTCGCTGGTTTCACCAACGCGTTTCAAGAAGGTGTCATAAAGGGCGGATTTTGCCTGACTGTTACGTTCCAGTTCCTGCAGCTGGACTTGAGCCGTATCATCGGTGGAAACACGTTTTTGGGCATTTTCCAGTTGGGCGCGCAAGGTGGCAACGGAGTTTTCCGCCTGATCCATATCCACCTGAATAGTCTGCAGCGAGCGTTCTGTTTCCCGCGCCATCTCCGCACGAAGCGTTCCAAGCTGCGCCCGTGCCGTGACGAGTTTTGGATAGCGCGTACCATATGTCAGCGCCAGTTCTTCGTACTGCTGTTTGAGGACGCTGTATTGCGAACGCAACGCAATGAGTGTCGGAGAATCCAGCGTATCCGTAGGCACGATGCCATCGGTTGCCGGTTGGCTCAGCCGTCTGTAACGCGATTGAACGTCCGATAATCGAGAGGATGCTTCATTCAGCAGCGTGTTCAGTTGCGATACGCTCTGCGTGTTGACGGAGCCGCCACCGAGATTTTGGAGATTGTTATCCTGGCGGAACTGCATCACGTCGTTGGCAGCCTGCGTGGCGGCAAGTCTGAGCTCTTCCAGACGGTTGGAAAGCGCGGCACTGGCGTTCTTTGCGAGATCGGTCTGGGTCGCCTCGAGTTCTTCGCGAAACGATTGCGCCAGTGTCGAAAGCACCGCCACCGACCGATCGGCATCGCGCGTCCACAGGCTTATCGAGACAAGATAGGTCCCGCCCTGGCGTGCGACCTTGATACGCTTGGCAAGGTTTCGCATCGCGACAACAACGCCATCATCAGATGGCGCGGGGGTCGCCACTGTCAGCCAGCTGAAGAAACCCTCTTGTGTGTCAGCGGCTGAATTGAATTCCGGCACTTTCTGAAGGTTCTGCTGCTCGACCGTTCGCCGCAGCACGTTGCCCGACGTGATCAACAACAGCTTGCTCGAAATATCGAGAATCTGCGCGTCACTCTGGATGTTTGGCGTCGTGAGCTCGTTTGGCACGACTTGGCCGGTCGGGGGTGGCAGCAGAATGTCCATGCTGGATGTGTAGCGTGGCTTCACGGCAAGCCCGAAGCCCACGGCCAGAGCACCACCCAAAAGTGCAAAAATGACGATAAAAAACAGGCCACGACGCAGCCAGGCGAGTAAAATCGCAACTGTTACTATGGGCTCGACAGGCGTCGAACCCTTCGAATGGACGGTCGCGCGGGGCACTGGATCGTCAAAGACCGGCCTGGCGCGCTTCTCGGTTGGGTACTCGTACATGCCTCACCGTAACCTCTACATCAATCAAAACGAAACATTTTCTTTATATACAGAACTACTAAATCATAGAGTCCGCTGATAAATCGTTTACAGCGCATCTGTTTTTGCGGCATGGATATGAACGAGATGATAAGCAGCGACAAAAAAGACAAGCCACGGTTGATCAGTATGCTGCTGTCCTACAGCGCATCGTCCGTGAGCCTGTTGATTGCCAACGCCGCGCAGCTCATCACATTTGCAATCCTGGCCCGTTCGTTTGGTGCGGAGGAATTTGGCCGGTACGTCTCCTTCATGGCCATTACCAGCATCGCTGTACATCTGTGCGGACTGGGCGCCTCTGAGTGCCTGGTGCGCCGCGTACCACAAGACCCCCAATGTTTCCCTCGGATATTCGGCCACAATCTCATCCTGACATTTATCAGCGGAGCCATTCTGGTCGTCCTTGGCACCGTGCTCTTGCCGCAGTTCATCAGCTTTGGCGAAACGCCCGGGCAAAGCATCCTGACGACATTTCAACTGGTTTTGACCAACGTCGTCCTGGTTCGATTGATCATGCTGGGTGAAAGTATTTTTCTCGCGCACTCCCGATATGGTGCTGCCAATGCATCCGTCGTCGGCTTTGCCTTTATCCGCACGGTGACGGCGGCATTGGCCTGCTTTGCGTTCCAGGTGTCGACCGTCCAGACTTGGGCAACATGGCAGCTTGGCGCCCATCTCTTGACGCTTGTTCTCTACGCCCATTTCGCCCTGCGCATTGGCCGCCCGAAATACGTCATCGAGAGGGATGAAATTCGGCTTGGGCTACTCTTTGCCACACCCTTCATCTTCAGGGCCATTCGCCAAAACGTCGATTTGCTGGTGTTGGGTTTCGTGGCTGGAGCCGAGGTCGTAGGAAGTTATGGTGTCGCGAGACGAATTACCGATAGCAGCTATATGGCCATCGATGCGCTGAACCGGCTTGTTTACCCCCGTCTCGCCGTTGCCAGCATGTCGGGCATTCATAATGCCTTTCGGTTGACCATCCGTATTCTGGGCGTTGCCTTTGCTCTGGGTTTGATTGCAGCCATCGTGATCTTTGCCGCCGCTTCGTTCATGCCTCTGATTTTCGGCCCCGAATACGTGTCTCTGCCGCAGTTTTTGCGGATCATGGCCTGGCTCATCGTTTTCGTTGCGATATGGTCCATCGCGGTCGATCTGCTCGGTGCTGCCGGTGAACACGCATCGCGGGCTTGGGTGTTGAACCTTTCCAATGGCATTGGCGCATTGGTGATTGGCCTCGCGGCATGGGCATGGCCGCCCTACGGCATTTTCATCGCAGGCTACGCAATCGAAATCAGCATCGTTTTGGCAGCATGGATCGTGGTGCGGTTTCATGTCGCGCGGTCATCGGAAAAAGCTAGGGAGGTTGCGTTATGACATCGGAACTTGCGACAAGGGTCAGACCTGCCGAACTTGCTGACGTGGCTCAAATCGCCGACCTCTTCGCGTCGGTGTTTCGAGGTCGGTCGAAGCCAAACAAAACCGAACTGAACACATATCTCACCCAGCTGATGTTTTCCCACCCGAATTACACACCGGACAACGGGAGTATCGTGTCAGCCGATGGGACCGGAAGCGTCAAAAGCATCCTCATTATTTTGCCCATGACGTACCGAGTTGGCGAAGAACCGGTCACGGCACGGTTGGCGTGCGCCTTTATGGCGGCAGACGACGCAAACCCACGCAGCATCGCCTCTTTGATCTTTCAACTTCGCCCCCGGGTAGACCAGATCAGCTTCTCCGATAGCGCCGCACCCGTCAGCGTGTCCCATCTCAAAGCCATCGGCGGCGTCGAACTGCCGGTCCAAGGCTTGCGCTGGTACAAGGTTTTCAAGCCCCTGCCCGCAGCCGCCAGCTATGTCAGGCGGCGCATCTCCCAAAAATATCCAGCACTCCTGCGGCAGGGCTCCTTGCCTTCCCCAGCATCCATGACCGGAAGGAAGACAGCCTCTGGATTCACCGCTAGCCCAGTTGATACTGACCTTTACGCGCAGTACGCCAACCAGTTCCTGAGCAGCTATACGGTCGCGCCGATCTACTCCGCGCCAGATCTCGACTGGACAATCAAGGCATCCAGCAACGCATTGGGCCAAGGTCTCCTAGTGCTTGCTCAGGTCCAGGACGAGAATGGCGCTGTGAGCGGCGTCTTCTCTTTTGTTGGAGCCAGAGGCGGCGAAGCGCAGATTCTTGATCTGTTATGGCAGACGGGGAAGCAGGAAGCCGTCGTTGATACTGTTTTTGCATCGCTGAAAGAGGCGGGCTTCACATTCGCCTCGGCACAAGTTCGGCCTGAGATCATACCGGCATTATCGAAGCAGAAGGGCATCTGGTATCGACATGTCACAGGCGTGTCCGCCGCCTCCAGATCGACCGAGTTCAAGCAGGCCATGCAAAGCGGCCAAGCCTATATCGGCGGTGTTGCCGGCGAAAGCTGGAGCCGCCTGGTCCACGACTTTTATTGAGGCAATGATGGCTGCTTGATCGCCTTTTCGACCAGAAAATAGGTCGTTGGTCCCTGAGGCGTGTCGTTGCTCAGCGTGATCGTTTCACCTGCACCGGCATTTAGGACCGGGGGATAGACACGCCCATCAAGCCCGACAGGGGAGATCGTCAAGGCACTGTCATTGCGGAAGCGAAGGACGGTCTGCATGCGGCGGATCGTCACCGGCAATTGCCCGAAATTCTCGATGATCCGCTCTTCCGTGTCCCGAAACGTCATATTGGTGTTGTGCGCGTCAGACGCGAGAATCAGCAGCTGCCTCTGGCTTTTCTCAAGCGGCAAGCCGTCAAGCGATGACAATGAAAACAGTCCCCTTCCATCTGCCGATTGCACTGTCACAAAACCGAGATCGACTGGTGTGTTGAGCGCATCGAAAGCAAGAGCCTCCGTCAGGAGCGATCGAACAGCCATGCTTTTTTCCGGCGCATTCAACTGCAACTCTCCGGTCTCGCTGACGACACGGCCCTGGTCCAAATCGGCAGCATGGGTGGCCGCCAGCATTCCTTGCTCTTTCAGCTTCGCAACTATGCCCATCGCAGTCTGGCCCTCGCGAGACGGTGCGACTGTGACCGCGCTTTCTGTGGATGACTGAAGTCCAACGGCACCGATCAATCCCAACCGCGTGAGCGCTTCCGGCTCCATATCGTTGATACCATCGGGCAGACCAGATTGCCCTTCGACGAGAAACGGTACGCGAAGCGAGGATGATTTTACGTCGCCACGGCGGAAAACGAGGGCGCTCAGCGTTTCACCCGCGCGCGCCACCGGGTCGAGCGCAATGGCGTAGGGCAGCATCTGTTTCTTATGCGGAAAATCTTCGCCATAGGTGAGGACGATTGGGCCATGGGCATGCCGACAAAGCACGTCCCAGCCTTGTAGGGCAGCAAATGCGGGTGCTGCGAGCCCCGCCTCGTACCGGAACGGGCTCCAGAAGAGATGGTCATATTCGGTGACGAAGAACGGACGACCCAGCCAGCGCGCAAGCCCGATTGTCCGCAGATAAAGCAGCCCATCCTCCAACGAGCTTTTGCCCTGAATGCTGGTGCCCGGAGCGTAGGAATCCACCCAGTCCTGATAGGTGTTCATCGCCACTGCGTCTTGACTGCTGCGGGTAATGCCTGTCTGAACCGTCGGCCAGTTGTTGTAGGGCAAGATGATACCCTTGAAGCCAAGTTGACGCAGTGCGCTCGTCGTCTTGACTGTTGCGCCCTGCTCGACATCGATGAAGAAGGATTGCAGGTCACGCATCCGCTCGCTGCGCTCATAACGGTTGGTTGGCAATGCAATGGAGCGATCGGACAAGTCGCCTTCCATCACCCACCAGCCCCATTTTTGAGCGAGTGCTTGCATCGAACCGTATTTTTTCAAAAGCCATTCGTTGAACAGTGGCTTGAGACGTTCGGAAAAGACACTGCCCCGCGCCACCTGCTGCATCATGGAATCAAATTCCAACCCGTTCTCGTTGAAAGGGACGATCGCGACCAGTGCTGGATCGTTAACAGGCGCCATGCTCGTGTAGGGATTGACCTTGGCGAGAAACAATTCCTGGAATTTAAGCCAGTGGCCAAAATCAGTCTCGTCAATCTGCGCACCAAGTTTCAGATCACCTTTAACCTCCCATCGATCGCCAAAACCGCCGTAAGCACCTCTGGAAGAGGTAAGCCCGTCTAGAATCCAGGAGATGCCATTTCGTTTCAGTGCAGCCATCAGGTAGTGAACACGGTCAAGAACCTGCGGATTGAAATCGAAATCGGTCGCACGTCCCTCCATCAATGCTGCATCCACATAATGGAACCGGGCGATGTTGTAGCCGTGCATTTTTAACTGAGTGGCATACCTGTCCGCGGTTGCGTGGTCCGGAAACCCTCCAGACGCCGGGCTCCAGGCAAGCGAGGCGCACAGAAAACGCTGTGGTGTTTCCATATCGTTGGCCTTCGCCAGCTTGCCAGCGGAATTGATCACGATCCTGGAAGCATCATCGATGGTGCCATTGGGAAGGATACGAGAGAAATCCAACGGGCTGCCCGGCTGGACTTCCAATGACTGCTCACGAACCGGGAGCCAATCGTCTGCGACGGCTGGCTGGCGTACCAACAGGCACGCAATCAGACTGACGAGAACGACTGTTTTCATTGCGACTTCAAAAGTTTGCTTTCAATCCACCTCTCCGGCGGCTGGCGCGCGCTCAGGAAACCGAGTGGCAGTGCGGCGGCGTGGAAACACCATGCCACGACGGCATAAAACCCCAGTGACAGACTGTTTTGCCGGATGCTCATCAAGGCGACCGGCGCGACAAGTGCAACCAAAAACGCGATAAAGCCGTATGCGTTGAAAAAGCCTGCGATCAGGCAGACCAACAGAATCACCCACCATGCATAGACACCGAGCCACAGTCGAATTTCGGAAAGCTCGTGGGTCAAATTCCCGAACCGGGACTGTTCGGACCCGGCACGCAAAAGCTCGCCAACGCCACGAAGATATTTCGATGACCAGCGCCGTGTGAGCAGCACATAGGAATTGATGCTATGGCCGAAGTGGTCCACGAACCGTCTGTCGAGGCGATAAAGCGTCCACCCACGCAACCGAAGGCGCTGTCCAAGATCGAACTCTTCATAACCGTGCAGATTCCGGTCCGAAAAATAACCGACGTCTTCGATAGCCGCTCGGCGATAAAGGCCACCGCCATTCAGCCGGTCAAGAACACCGCTTTGATTTTCTGGCGCATTTCTCTGCACACGCCGGGTAAACTCCAGATTATCGAGATTGACCTCGTTGACATGGCCGCTCACACCCGCGACGCGCGGGTTCTTGTCCATATAATCGAGTGCCGCGGGCAAAAATGTCGGATCGAGCAACATGTCGCCGTCCATCAAGCAGACGAACTCGCCTTTGCTGTATTGATAGCCCAGTTGAGGACCGATGCCGCAGCTGGCCTTTGCGGGCGCCTCGATCTGGGCGATGATGACCGGATATCGTGATGCGATCTCTACGGTTTTATCGCGCGATCCGCTATCAGCCACGATGATTTCGCCCTCAAACTCTGAAAGAGCGGTGATGACGCTTTCGATCGCCGCACCGATGCGCTTTTCTTCGTTCAGCGTTTTGAGAATGATCGTAAGTTTCAAATTCGCATCCGACAAAATGACAACAATGCCCCAAGGATACACATCCCCATAGAAACGTATATATGCAGAAGCTTAAAAGCCTAACGCTTGACGCGTTATTTCCGCATTATCGTTACCATCCTGCAACCTGAAGCCGTTGGCAACTCTTAAAAACAGAGCAATCGGCCCAATAATTTCACGGCGCCCACCCGGTTACAAATGATATAAATGACATAATGTTATAATCTTTTAGTTTGCACCACACAGTCTCGTATGCAATTATTTTGTGTAGCTTTATTCATTGTCAGGATGTCACCTTTGATGCGCGACACTCATTCTCCGACCCCTCTTTATCATCGGGTTTATGCGGTCATGCGAGAGCGCATCTTGAAAGGTTATTATCCAAGCGAAGTAGCCGTTCCCAGCGAAGCTGAACTGTCCACAAGCTTTTCCGTCAGCCGCATCACGATCCGCAAAGCCATGGAAATGTTGACGGCAGAGGGGCTTGTGACCCGAACGCGCGGGCGAGGCACCTATGTCACGGATCGCTCGAAAGAGAACAAGCTCAACCGCGCTGTGGTGTCGAATATCAACGGCCTGTTCAGCTATCTCAACGCGGTGGGTAAAAGCACACGGTTGAAAGCCATCAGCCTGGATCTTGGCGAAGCCCCGCCGAGGATCTGTGAGCAGATGGGAGTTTCGCCGACCACGCCCCTGGTTCGGGCAGTTCGCGTCCGCTCACTGGATCGCCGCCCCTATTCGCTTTCCATTGCCTATCTGCTGCCAGAAATCGGAGAGACGCTCAAACGTCAGGACCTGGCAACGACCAATATGATCGATCTCGTGCAGAAGGCTGGCGCAGTGGTGGAAAAGGTCGAGCAAACACTGACGGCAACACTAGCAGATGATTACGCTGCCAAACACCTGGAAATTCCAATCGGCGCACCGCTGATGCTCGTGAACCGACTGTTCTTCAACGCAGAACTCACCCCGTTCTACGCAGCCGAGATTTTCTACCGGGCAGACCGCTACGAATATCGCGTGTCGCTGAAACGAGAAGATGGTAAGGATTTCTCGCTCGGCAACTAATGGTACGGGCCAACGAACACCCCCTACTTTTAGACCTTCGCTTCTGCTTCCGCACCAGCCTTCATCATGGCGTGCAACATCTCCAGCCTCGGCTCGACCGGAGGCGGATAGACGTCCCTGCCATGGCTCAGCCCAAGCGCCAGAAAGGTCTCAACCAGCTTGTAGGTCAACGGACCGGGATTGACGACGGGGACCGGCAGGTTGGCAGCGAGATATTCTCCGGCCTGATGCATGGTCGTCGATCCCAAGCAGATGACCTCCGCGCCGTCTTCCTGGATACACCGCATGGCAACATCACGCATGCGCGGAAAGACACTGTCTTCCTTGCCGCCCAGCAAGTTCGAGAAATCCGGCGGTTGATCGAAACTGCGCACAGAGGCGCATTGGCGGTCGAAACCATATTCACGGATGGCCTTACGATAACGTGGCAGCGCTGGCTCCCATTGCGCCAGTACGGAAAACGTGCCGCCCAGCGTCAGCGCATAGAGCATCGAAGCCTTGCCCGCACCGATGACGGGAATGGAGAGGACAGAGCGCAGCATGACCATACCGCTATCCGACATGGTATCGATGCAAACGGCATCGAAACCGTCGGCCTCAGCACTGCATCCAGCCTCGAAGATGGCGAGATCCATCAGCCCCCAGTCGTGCGGAGACATGAAGGATGTCGGGCCGCAGGTCACGGGGCGATAGGTCAGTTCCCAATCCGCAGGCAGCGGCACATATTGCGACTGCGCTTCGCGATTGCGCACGCCCTCTTCATCCAGCGCGAAGGGAACGATCACGAGAATGCGGGTCATTGGCTACCCTCCATATAGGCCCCACCGGCAGCACCGATGGCACGGATCATGTCATGCTTGGGTGAAAGCGGCGTCGGCCACGTCGCCTTGCTGTGGGTGAGCTTAAGGTCGAGCGCAATCGAGGCCAGCTTGTAGGTCAGCGGTCCCGGATTGATGACGGGAACGCCGATGCGGGCAGACAGCCAGGAATGCGCCTCGTGCATGGTCGTCGATCCAAGGATCAGCACCTGCGCGCCATCCTCTTCGACACATTTTTTCGCGGCATCCAGCAGAAGCGGGAACACCTCGTCTTCCTTGCCAGCCAGCAAGCTCTTATTATCCGGCGTCACGCCGATCGAGCGCATGGAGGCACATTTATGCTTCATCCCAAGCTCGCCCAGCGTTTTTGTGTAGAGCATTTTCCAGCGATCCCACATCATCAGGATCGAGAACTTGTCGCCCAGCATCTGCGCCATCAGCATGGAATGACGGCCCGGCGCAATGACAGGGATGGTCAGAACCGAGCGCAGCATCGACATGCCGCTGTCGGACATGGTGTCGATGCAGACGGCGTCGAAGCCTTCCTTCTCGGCATCAAGACCGGCATCGAGGATCGAGAAATCGGCGAGCGCCATATCGTGCTGGCTCGAATAATTCTTTGGACCCACCCGCACGGCGCGATAGTGAAACTCAATTCCGGGGCCGAGATCGACCGCTTTCATCTGAGCTTGCCTGCGGGCGATGTCATCCTGCCCCATGGGAAACGGTACGATAACCATGACCTTTTTCATCATGTCCTCCTTCACGTTCGAAATCCGGTTTCAGGTCTCGGCGGCAATCCGCGCGGCCGTCATGCCCGCCAACCGACCGAAGCTGGTTGCCGTCAAAAGGCCGTTGCCGGAAAGGTAGCCGTAGTTGGAATCTCCCGACACGCCCCGAGCGGCACCACCGCCTGCCAGAAGGTTAGGCAAGGCCGTGCCATCGTCGCGCAACACCCGCGCCTCGGCATCGATTACCAGACCACCTTGAGTGTGGAACAACGCACCATTGACCTTGACGGCGTAGTACGGCGCGCTCAACACCTGATCTTGCGTAAAGCTGCGACCGAAGCGATCAGGCTCGCCTGTGCGTGCGGATGTTTCGATGGCTTCGAACTCTTCGCGAATGGCGGCCAGCGAAAGCGCCGTTACGGTGGCAAGTTCCTCCAAACTGTTTGCCGTCTTGACGGCACCCAGCTTGCGTATCTCACGGTAGTCGTAGAAGCCGATTGCTGCATCTTCACCCTTGGAATCGTAGATGTCCCAAGCAATGTGGTCGGGCTGCGTTGCAACTTCTGCGGCATGTTCGGAGTAGCCGCGCATCTCGTTGGAAAAGCGCTGCCCCTCGGCGTTGAAGAGAATGCCACCCTTGGTGATGACCGCCCAAGTCAATGGTAATCCGTGGGGATGGGCAACCGAGCCGTGCCCTTGATAGGAGCCCATGTCGGCGAGTGCCGCGCCGATCTGTGCGCCCCATTTCACCGCATCGCCCGTGTTGGAAAGGTGACCGCAGCACTCGGCATCGGCAATTTCCGGGATGTATTTTTGCACCAAGGCGACATCGCCGGCAAAGCCGCAGGATGCGAGTACGAGCGCCTTGCAGCCCAGCATTTCCAGCGCGCCATCGGGACGCCGGAAACGGACCCCCGTGACGCGACCAGTCGCATCAACATAAAGGTCTTCAACGGACGCGTCTGTGACAAGATCGATATTGGCCTGAGACACTGCTGCGAGAAGAGATTGTTCGAGGTCAGCACCGGTCCGGCTTTTCGGGCCATGCATGCGAAGGCGCGAATGGCCGGGATAGGTGAACCCTGTGACCAGTTCGAACTCGACCTTATGGGTGTCCATCAACCAGTCGATCATTGGACCCACGGTTTGGGCCGCGACCAACGCCATATCGTAAGGCGTGTTGTCATGCGTCTTGGCGACGAGGTCCTGCGCGAAAAGTTCGGGGTTGTCCTCAATGCCCGCCTCCTTCTGCAAACGGGTGCACGGTGCCGGAATGAGACCGGCGGACAGCGAGGTGGAACCTGTCGGGTTCTCGTCCCGCTCCAAGACCATGACCTCCTGCCCTGCATCATGGGCCGCAAGGGCTGCGACCAGACCGCAGGCCCCTGCCCCGACGACGACCACCGGCATTTCAAAATCGAACGTCACGCCTTCCGCAGATAGAACTGCCATGGCTCAAATCTCCTGTTCAATAGCTGGTGCGGTTTGCTTCCGGTGTGCCGTAGCGCGCCTCCAGCTCCTGAATTTCCGGCATCCGCGCCATGTCGAAGAATTCCTTGAAATTCATGACATTCGGCGCAACCGACGCAATGGTCTCTTCGGTTTTCAAGACCTGAAGCGTCTTGCGCGCAGCTTCGCAAGCCGAAAGCAGCAGCCAGTTGGGATAGATGATGAGCTTGAAGCCCAGCGCCTCAATTTCAGATCGCGTCAGAAACGGCGTCTTGCCCGAGGTCGCCATGTTGTAGAGCAGCGGAACGCCCGGAAAACGCGGGGCGATATGCGGCAGGTCATCCGGGCCAGGGCTTTCAATGAAGATGACATCGGCACCCGCCTCACGGTACATTTCAGCACGGTCGAATGCAGCATTGCGGCCGTGTAGTGCCAGAGCATCTGTGCGGGCGATGACGACAAAGTTCTGGTCGATCCGCGCGTCCACGGCAGCCTTGACCTTGGCCACCATATCGTCCGCTGAGACGATCTGCTTGCCCGCCAGATGACCACAACGCTTCGGCAGCACCTGATCTTCCAGGTGTACAGCAGCCACACCGCCACGCTCATAGAGCTGGATTGCGCGGCGGACGTTCAGCGGACCACCGAAACCATTATCAGCGTCGGCAATCAGCGGAATGTCCGAGGCGTCGGCAATACGCGTGGCATTATCGACCATTTCCGTCATGGTCAAAAGACCGACATCCGGGTAGCCAAGGCGCGTGGCAGAGGTACCTGCACCCGTCATATACATGGCATCAAAACCTGCTTCTGTCACAAGTCGGGCATACATGGCATCGACCACACCGGGAGCCATGAGGGCTCGTTCGCCTGCGAGCAGCTGCCGCAGACGTTGGGTACGTGTAAGGGACATTGTATTCTCCATTTCTCCGTAAATTGGCCCCGGCTCACTCCATCCGGGGCAGCGTCTCACATTCCGAGATAGGCTTGGCGCAGCTGCGGATCAGCCAGCAGGGTTGCGGCCTCCCCCTGCATGACAAAACGCCCCTGCTCGATGACATAGGCGCGCTTTGCCACACTCAAGGACTGCATCACGTTCTGCTCCACCAGCAGCACGGCAACGCCGTCAGCATTGATCTTGGTGATTAGCCCGAACATCTCTTCGACCATAATGGGGGAGAGACCCAGCGACGGTTCATCCAGAATGAGCAGTTCCGGCTCCGACATCATGCCGCGACCAATCGCCAGCATCTGCTGTTCACCGCCGGAAAGCGTGCCCGCAAGCTGGTTTATTCTTTCCCTAAGCTTCGGGAAAATCTCGCAGATACGCTCGAAATTCTGCTTGGTGTTTTTGCCGGCACGGCGAAACGCACCGAGCTTCAGATTTTCGCCAACTGACAGATTCGGAAAAACCTTTCGACCCTCCGGCACATGGGCGATGCCGAGTGCCACGATGTCACGCGCATTTTTGCCTGTTATCGTCACGCCCTTGAAGGAGATCGATCCGGCACTGGGTTTGATGAAGCCGGATATGACGTTGTTGAGCGTCGTCTTTCCTACACCGTTGGAGCCCAACAGGGCGACGATTTCGCCGTTTTCGACGCTCATATCGATGCCTTGCAGCACGCTCATCGAGCCGTAGCCTGCGCGGATACCCTTGATATCAAGCATGGTTTTCCTCCTGCAGCCGGGCAGCGGCACCGTGGCCGAGATAGGCTTCCACCACCGACGGGTCCTTGACGAGTTCACGCGGTGGCCCGTGGGCAATCATCTTGCCCTGGTTGAGGACATAAGCTGTTTCGGCAAGCTGCATGACCGCCTGCATGACGTGTTCGATCATCAGGAAGGTGTGCCCCTCATCACGGATTTTACGGATGATGCCGACGATTTCGGTGATCTCCGAGGGGATCAGACCCGCCATCACTTCATCAAGCAGCAGCAGCTTCGCACCGGTTGCCAGCGCACGCGCCAGTTCCAGCCGCTTGCGGCCAGCAATCGTCAGCGACGATGCAGGGCGATCAAGCATCGCACCCATGCCGAGCCGCTTGCCGACATCGCGGGCAACCGACATCGCTTCACGTCGATCATAGTGATGGAGATAGGCACCGACAGCGATATTTTCCTGAACCGTCAGCCCCGCAAAAGGCTGAACGATCTGAAAGGTGCGGATCATGCCAAGCGCGCAAATGCTGTGCGGCGCAAGGCCGGTAATGTCCTTGTCCTGAAAGCGGACCGTGCCTTCGTCTGGTTTGGTAAAACCGGCAATCATGGTGAAGCAAGTTGTCTTGCCCGCACCGTTGGGGCCGAGCAGTCCGACGATGGAACCCTCGGGCACATCGAGCGAGGCATCCGTGACGGCTTTCAAGCCGCCGAAGCGTTTGGAAAGATTACGAACCTCAAGCATTGTCGTCCTCCTTCTTCTTGAAGGTCCCAAGCTTGCCAGCAAGGCCAACCAGACCGTTCGGCAGGAAGCGCAGCGCGCAGATCAGCACAATCGCATAGAGCACGAAGTTCAGACCCGGCGCATTGGGCAGCAGATGTTTCGCGCCTTCCCCTAGAAGATGCAGGCCGAGCGTGCCGAGCAGCGGACCCCAGATCGTCCCGGCCCCGCCAATGATCGGGCCGATCAGTGCTTCAATGGAAACGGCGCTGCCATAGACCACGTTGCTGTCGATGAAGAGCCAGAGCTGGAGGTACAGCACACCGGCCAAACCGCCGAAGGCGCCTGAGATCGCCATGGCCTGTACCTTGATCTTGTAGGTGTCGATACCGAGTGCACGTGCGGCATCTTCGTTTTCCCTGACGGCGATGAGGTAGGCACCGAAGCGGGAAAATTTGATGAGAGCCGTCAGCGCCATAACCAAAGCCACCACGACCAGAAGAGCGGTGTAAGCGATGGCACGGTCGTTGAATTGCAGGTTGGCAACGCCGGGGGCCAGCTTCAGTTGCAGCCCGCTGCCACCGCCGGTGAAATCGAAAGACGATGCGCAGATGCGCAGCACTTCGGCAAAGGCCAGGGTGACGAGCGCGAAGTAGGAACCCTTCAGGCCATAACGAAAGGCGAGCGCGCCGATGAAGGCACCCATGGCGGCACCGGCAAGAATGCCCGCACCGAAGCCGACCCATGCGTTGACGCCATACTGCACTTGAAGAATGGCGGAGGCATAAGCACCGGTGCCATAAAGCGCTGCATGACCGAAGGACGACATTCCACCGAAGCCGCCGGTGATATTCCACGACAGGGCAACGACGGCGACGATCAGCGCATTGATGGTAAAGCCCATCCACACTGGCGATGACGCGAAATAGACACCAAAGAGATAGGCGAGAGCCGCCGCAATAAGGGCAATCTGCCCGATGGATTGAGGTCTCATGTCTTTGCCCTCCCGAGTAGCCCTGACGGTTTGAAGAGAAGGATGAGAATGAAGGCGAGGAAGATGCCGATCTGACCGAGGCTTTCGCCGAGGAAGAGGCCACATAATGACTCGATCACGCCAAGAAGGAGACCGGCGACCAAGGCACCCAGCAGACTGCCCATCCCACCCAGCACCACCGTGGTGAAGGCAACGAGCACGAAGGTGTAACCAACCTGCGGCGTGATGTAGAATGTCGGCAACAACAGACAGGCGGCGAGTGCGACACAGGCGGTGCCGATACCGAAACAGACCGCATAGGTGTGATTGACATCGATGCCGACGAGTTCAGCACCACGCTTTTCAATCGCCACGGCGCGAATGGCAGAGCCCGTGCGCGTATAGGCCATGAAGCACCAGAGCAGCGGCGCGACGGCGAGTGCGGCACCGAAAGCAATCACGCGCCCGAGCGGCAGATAGGCACCCAACACTTCGACCGTATCATAGGCGTAAGCGATATCGGCCGTGCGCGTGTTCGACGTCCAGAAATAGAGCGCCAGATTGTCGATGATCATCGATACGGCGAGTGTGATGAGAAGAACATTCTGTTCCGAGCCGCTGCTCATCGGCGCGATCAGGAAACGTTGCAACGCATAGCCGAGCGCGAAGAATGCGGGCAGAACGATGGGAATGGCGAGATAGGGATCCACGCCGAAATAGAAGTACAGGAAATAGACGGCGTAAAGCGCCAGCATCAACAGGCTGCCATGCGCAAAGTTGATGATGTGGAGCACGCCGTAGATGAGGGTCAGTCCCAGCGCCACCAGCGCATAGACGGCTCCCATCATCAGGCCGCTCAACACGGCAGGTAAGATCAGACTTGACATCAGGGCTCGCCTCTCTGTCGTTTAAAGAGTGCCCCCAGAGACATTGACGTCCATGGGGGCGAGACCGTGTCAGTTTTGGGCAGGGATCGGGAAAACCGCTTCTGCGGTGGCATATTCCTTCGGAAAGACCAGTTCGATCTTCTCACCACGGATCTGCGTGTTGACCGGCCGCGAATTGACATTGTCGCCATTGACGAACTTCGTCGGGCCGTAAGGCATGATCGACTGATCGAAGGTAGATGCAGCAAGGGCTTCGATCATCTTCTGCCGGTCTGCGGAACCGCTACGCTCCAGCGCGTCGGCAATAACCTGGATCGTCGCGTAGGACACCATAACGTCATAGGTCATATCCAGATTGGCAGCGGTAACGCTGGCGGCCAGCGCCTTGGACAGGTCCTTGGAAGGATCGTACCAGTGATTGCAATCCATGACGTACTGCGCGACCTTGTTGTTTTCGCGCACGAACTTGATGTTGGATGCCGCACCGCCGAGGATCGAATAGATCGCCTTCAGTTCCACGCGCTGCTGGTTGAGCGCACGCGCCATCAGCGTGTATTCGTTGATGTAATTCGAAGGAATGAGAATATCGGCCTTCGATGCCTTCACACGCAAAGCGATGTTGGAAAAGTCACGCTGCGGCGTCGGGTGCGAGATCGTCTCGACAACCTCGATACCCTGCTTTGGCAATTGCTCGGCAAGAATTTTCGCCATGTTGGAGCCGAACGGCCCGTCTTCATGCACTATTGCCGCAGTCTTGACCGTGCTGCCCGTGCTCTCATTCAGAAGCTTCAGGTTATCGAGCGCAACACTGGTGCACTTGTTCACGCCGGGGGTAAAGCGGAAGACATTCGGCAGGCCACGCTGGACGACGGTTTCGGCCGTGCCGATGGAGAAGACCTGCGCGAGATTGTACTTCGCAGCAGCCTGCGAGGATGCAAGCCCGAGCGCGGATGCCGTCGCACCCGTAAAGGCACAGGCATCGGCCTGGATCAGCGTATCGACGGCAGCGGCAGCGGCTTCCGGGCGGCTCTGCGCGTCGACCACGACGAGCTCAATTTTCGCGCCACCCATGGACTTGATGCCGCCTGCAGCATTGATGGCTTCTGCTGCGAACTTCGCACCGGCGGCACTTTGCGTGCCGTTGTAGGCAAGATTGCCGGTTAGCGGCTCGATGACGCCGACCTTTACGGTCGGGGTCTGCGCGCGAAGAATGGACGGTGCGGCCAAGCCAACGGCCAGGGCACCGGATGCTTTTAAAAGGCTGCGTCTTTGAATTTCGAATGTCATTGTTATGCTCCCAGTTTTTTTATGAGACGGCAAAAGAAACTCGCTGGTCCGCCCGTCAACGGCCCAGCCAGGAATGTGACGCCATTCGATCCGTTTCGAAGGCGGTGATCTGTTCCATGAATGTGAACGTCATCTCGATCTCATCAAGACCGCGTAAGATACAGTCTCTCGCGAAGGGATCGATGGCAACGGGGTGAGTGCCGAGATCGCCGGGCAAGATGAGCTCACCAGCTTCGAGATCGACCGTTACCTGCGCATCGGCAACACGACCAAGATAGTCCGCCAGCGCCTCGCAATGGTCAGCCGCCAAGCGGACGGGTACGAGACCGTTTTTCAGAGCGTTGTTGAAAAAGATATCACCAAAGCTAGGGCCGATGACAGCCCTGATGCCATGATCGACCAACGCATACACAGCGCCCTCGCGGGACGAACCGCAGCCGAAATTGTCCTCGACAAGCAGTATGGTCGCCTTTTCGGCACCGGGCTGGTTAAGCGCAAAAGAAGCGTCCATCTCCCCCTGTTCGTTTCGGCGGATGTCGTGGAACAGGAACTGCCCATAGCCTTGGGCGCGATCTGCCTTCAAAAAGCGTCCGGGAATGATCTGGTCGGTATCACAGTTCACGCCGGGGATTGCTACTGCCGTGGATGTTTCGCGAATGAAGGCTTTCATCATCGTGTCCTCACATCCTTCGCACATCGGTCAGACAGCCACGGATGGCAGCGGCAGCCGCCATGGCAGGGCTGACCAGATGGGTGCGGGCACCAGGGCCTTGGCGACCGACAAAATTGCGGTTCGATGTGGAGGCGCAGCGTTCACCGGGACCAACCATGTCGCCGTTCATCGCCGCGCACATCGAACAGCCGGACTCGCGCCATTCGAAGCCTGCATCCCGAAAAATGTCGGCAATGCCCTCTGCTTCCGCCTGCTCTTTAACCTGTGTCGAGCCCGGCACGACGATGGCCGGGATGACCGCTTTACGGCCCTTGAGAATGACTGACGCTGCCCGCAAATCCTCGATCCGGCTGTTGGTGCAGGAGCCGATGAAAACCTTGTCCAGTTTCAAGCCATCCAGAGCCGTACCGGGAGCGAGCTCCATATATTCAAGCGATTTCGTCGCCGCCTTACGCTTATCGGAGCTGTCGAAACTTGATGGATCGGGAACACGACCATTGATCGAAACGGCATCTTCCGGGCTCGTGCCCCATGTCACCATCGGCGCGATATCGGCACCATCCAACGAAATTTCTGCGTCGAA
Source organism: Agrobacterium sp. rho-8.1 (assembly GCF_033957725.1). NCBI lineage: Bacteria > Pseudomonadati > Pseudomonadota > Alphaproteobacteria > Hyphomicrobiales > Rhizobiaceae > Agrobacterium > Agrobacterium sp. rho-8.1. The sequence goes on along the minus strand of NZ_CP192789.1, from coordinate 1,296,942 downwards.
GAAAGCCTCCGGATCACTGGAGAGCGTGCGCCAATGCGCCACCGCGCCATCCCATTCCTGCTCCGATGGCGCAAAATTGCGACCTCTGACGTAAGCGAAGGTCGTCTCGTCTGCAGCGACCATGCCAAAACGGGCCGCAGCCTCGATCGACATGTTACACAGCGTCAACCGACCCTCAATGGAAAGGTCTCTTACCACCTGTCCGGCAAATTCGATGGCGTGGCCACCGGCGCCCGCAGCACCAATCTTCGCGATCAGCGCCAACATCACGTCCTTGGCCGTGACGCCCTGTCCAAGCCTTCCATCGATCGTGACCCGCATGGTTTTGGGACGAGACTGCCACAGCGTCTGGGTGGCCAAAACATGGGCGTTTTCGGATTGGCCGATGCCGAAAGCGATCGCGCCCAGGGCGCCCTGCGTCGAGGTATGGCTATCGGAACAGACGATGGTGAGGCCGGGAAGCGTGATGCCCTGTTCCGGTGCCACGACGTGGACGATGCCCTGCTCGCGGCTCGTTATTCCGAAATGGCGCATACCGCCCCATTTCATGTTTTCATCGAAGGTGTCGATCATGTGAGCGATGGCGGGGCTCGCCGCATCGCTCGATGTTCGCCCCAGTGTCGGCACATAATGATCGGCGACACCGAAGATTTGCTGTGGACGCCGTGGCTTCAGGCCACGACATTTGAGATCGGCAAAAGCGTGGAAGCTGCCTTCATGGATCATGTCGCGATCGATGTAGAGCAGCGACGGCCCGGCGGGATGGCGCAATATCTCATGCTCATCCCAGATCTTGCCCAACATTGTGCGCGGTGCGGCTGCTTGCGCCATGACCCTGTCTTCCTGTTACTCGGCTCGACGTTCGGCTTTAACGCGAAGCACGGAACGCTGCACAGATGTCACCCGCTGGCGCATTCCAGACACCGTCATGCGACAGAATGTAGTCGAGCGCCTCACGCAGATATTCGATGCGGTAAGGCATGCCGGAGACCCAGCTGTGCAGCGGAAGGCTCATGATGCGGCCGCCATAGTCCGCGCTTTCCCGGTAGAGGACGTCGAAACGATCCTTGACCTGCTGCACCCATTCCGCTTCGGATTGGAAATATTCTTCCGCCACCACACGGTCGTCCGTTTCATAGGCCATGGGCACGGCGAGCAGAGACCCGTTTTTCGTCTGCATCTCGTAAGGTAGATCGTCGTTTGCCCAATCAAGGCTGTAGGCAACACCATTGCGCGCCAAGAGATCGGGCGTATTGAAACCCTGCGCGCGACCCGGCGACAGCCACCCCTCGACCTTCTGTCCGCTCGCTTCACGCAGCAGGTTCAAAGCCTCGGCGATGATGGCATTTTCGTCGTCTTCGCCAAGCCCGGAGTGATGGACCTTGCCCATATCCAGACCATGGGCAATGATCTCGTGACCGCCCCTTACGACGGCTTCGATAAGCGCTGGGTAACGTTCGGCAATTGCTCCATTGATGGCAAAGCTGGTCTCCAGTTCCTTTTCCGCAAGAAGCTTGAGGATGCGAAAAATGCCGATGCGATTGCCGTAGTCGCGGTTCGTATAATAGCGGAAATCCGGGTAAGGCATCGACAAAGCGCCCGGTGCCTTGAATGGCTTCGACGGCATGTCGAGCGGAAAATGCTGGACGTGGGTGACTATGGACAGCGCAATACGCGCACCATCTGGCCAGGCAACCGGTTTGCGGGTGAAGAGATCGCTCCACTCGTAGCGATCATGGTCCATGCCGTAGCGGCGGGCAGGATAGCTGAGATAATCCTTGGGCATCGACATCAGACCGCACCTTTCCCGACATTGTGGGCAACCATGGCAGCGTTCATGGCGTCATAGGCACCGGTAGAATGGTAGGCAGCAGCAATCTCGCGGCCTGTGGTCTGCCACACGCCATCATGGCTAGCGATGTACTCAATCGCCTCGGCGAACGCATCGATGCGGTGCGGCTGCCCAACGAGATAGGGATGCAGCGGAATGCACATGACCGTGCCGCTTTCATCACCTTCCTTGTAAAGCTGATCGAACTGCCGCTTGATGATTTCGCCATAATGGCGCGGCGTGACCTTCTGGCTGTTGTAGACGATGACATCGTTCATCTCGAGCGAGTAAGGCATCGAAATCAGCTTGCCGGTGTTGACCTTGACCGGCATCGGCTGGTCGTCGTGGAACATGTCGCAGGTGTACTGAATGCCGGCTTCCGACAGAATATCCATCGTCCAGAAATTGTTCGACAGCGCTGGCGAGAGCCACCCGGCCAGTTCCTGACCGGTATGCTTGCGCACCGTATCGAACGCATCGCGAATAACAGCGCGCTCCTGCTCGATATCGAGATTATAGACATAACGCGTATTGTAGATGCCGTGGGAGAAGAACTCCCAGCCGCGATCAGCGCAGGCCTTGATGATTTCAGGATGGTGATCGCAAAGCGCGACGTTCAAAGAGACAGAACCGCGAAACCCGGCACGATCCATCGCCGCCATCATCCGCTGCCAACCAGCGCGGTTGCCATAATCGCGGTGCGAATATTGCAAGACATCCGGGTTCGGCCGCGCCCACGGCGTGCGAGTGGGGTTGTTCGGCGGATCGTATTCGTAGAACTCTATGTTGGGCGCGATCCAGACGGCAATCTTCTTGTTACCGGGCCAGACGATCTTGGGACGATTGGGCCATGGAAGGTAATCGTAAAGACCCAGATCCGACTTCATCTCGGTTCCCTCTGCACCCATCTCAGCGTACCTCCGGCTGGTAGGCCTCGTACCAGGCGATGGCATCCGCCACGGGGATAACATCGCCATATTTGATCGCGATGTCGTAGAGGTTGGCGAAATGCGGGCTCTCATGCTTGTCCGCGACACATTCCTCGGGAACGATAACGCGATAACCGCGCGAAATGGAATCGACAACGCAGGCGCGGACGCAGCCGGAGGTCGAACCACCGGTCAGAACCACGGTATCACACTGATGCCAGACCATCAGCGACTGAAGATTGGTTTCATGAAACGGCGACGCCATACGCTTGTTGATGACGATGTCCTTGACGTGATCGATTTGCAGACGCGGATCGAACTCGGCCCTGCGGGAACCGACCTTGATGTTCTGCAGGGAATCCGGCGTGTTGGTCCGCGTACCCCAGACACCGCAGTCCTCACCCGATTCCATGTAGGCCACATAGGTCCAGGTCACGGGAAGCTTTTTGTCGCGAGCAAGGTTCGACAGCGTGTTGACGTGCTCAAGCTGCCTCGGATCGGTTTCGTAGGCCGACACGAATTCGCCAAGAGAGGTATAGGCACACTGGAGATCGATGTTGATCAGCATCGGCTTGCGACCGAACCCAAACCGTTTACGTGTCGGGTTTGCCTTGGCCTGCTCGTAAATTTGACGCGCGGTGAGCGATGACATTTCCATGACGACCTCCAATACATGCGACCTCCCTGCACGACCGATTTCAGTCGCCATTTCCCTCACCAGGGGCTCGCCTCATACTTTCTATTGTTATCACTTTATATCATTTGTAAAGCCTCTTTTCGAAGTGACTAAATCTCTTTTTGAGACGCGCTGCTTGTCTGTGCAGTTGCCTTTTTTGAGGCACGAAAAACGTCAGGAAATGTGCAAAAACACCGAGATTCGCGAGGGAACGGCGGCACACGACATGATGCCGTCACTGCATTAATCGCGCTTTACGGGCAGCATAATGAAGGGATAAACGAGCTTGAAAGCTCTGATTGGTACCAAGACCATAAGGTGCGCGACGGATGTTTTTTCCTGTCCGGGCGCACCGGGGACTTAGAGAAAAGAAGGCAGATTCGCGTCACGAACCCACCATCTGTTTCTCAGTTCGTCGAAAGCGGCGAAGAGGATTCAAGCGCTATCTTGCGACGTACTGTTTCCAAGGATGCTCTTCCTTGAAGCCAAGAATATCGCGCGCCTTGCGATTGGAAAGTGGCGCTTCATCTGCCCCCATTTCCCGCAAAATCGGCGTATCGGGGCAGTATTTGGCGAGGAATTCTGCGGTCGGGAGATCGGCCGTGATCGTATCGTTGACGGCGTTGAAAACCTGATATCCCAGTCCGTCTTTTTCGATGCAAAGATGCACGAGAGTGCCGAGATCCCGCGCGTCGATGTAGCTCCAGGCATTGCGTTTTCGCGACATGGGATCATCGAGAAAGGCTGGAAAGTTGGAGTATTCATGCGGCTCGATGACATTGGCGATGCGTAGCGCATAGATATCTGCCTTGTAGCGCATGGCAAAAGCCCGCGCCGTCTTTTCATTGACGAGCTTCGACAGGCCATAACTGTCCATGGGGTCAGAATCGTAACTCTCATCCAATGGAAAGGCGTGAAAATCCTTTTCACCTTCCGCAAAGCAGACACCATAGGTCGTTTCGCTTGAAGCAATAATGACCTTGCGGACACCCAGCTTCATGGCTGCTTCGATCACATTATATGTGCCCACCACGTTCGCTTCGAAGGTCTTGTTGTCAGGCTCGATCAACACACGGGGAATGGCTGCGAAATGCACGACGGCATCAGGCGCAGAAGGCGGCGCGCCTGTTTCAAAACCATCGAAACCGAAATGTGTCGTCAGCGCATTAAAGACCTGACCGCTATCGGTGATATCCGCAATCAAAGTGTTGACCCCCGGCAAATCCAAGGGTTTTAAATCGACATTCAGAACGGAATAACCCTTTTCCAATAGCTTGGGAACGGCATGGCGCCCAGCTTTGCCTGTGCCACCTGTAAAAACGATTCTCTTGGTCATATCTGGCCTCCTCTAAAGCGAAAGCGCCTCAAACTGGTCGATCAAGCCAACGGCCGAAGACGACGATCATTTGTGGCGCCGACATAGCCCTAGCATAGGATAACAATTCAGGCCTGCCTGCTTTCTCGATAATTGTGGAGAACCGCTCCCAAGGCACAGGCTTCGCCGTCAACCCATCAGATGCCGCATCTTCTCGGCCGGCCTCATGCATCTACGATTTTGGACCAATCTCGATTGAATGCAGTGACGTCTTTTCTGCGCGCTCGTCACGTCGGTATCCATGAAAGGGAGATGCTGCACTTTTTCACCGCCCGTGGCGGCATGGGCGAGCGTTGAAATCTGATCATAGTGCCCATAACCTCAACCCAATTAGTCTGTCCAGCACTCACAAAAGCATGAGTTCATACCCGCGATGTTATGGCTGAAGTCGCGTTCAGGACACGCGGCTGGATTGCAAAGGCCAGAACCAGATGGTCTTGGAATTATAGTAACAATGCGAGCCACATTGTGTCGCGTCAGCGCCACCGAGAACGAGGTCGATGTGACCGCCACCGCTGTAGCCAGGAATGTCATTGAAAGCGACGACGCCCTTGCGAGCGCCGATGCCATTCTGGGCAGTCGCAGGCGTGTAGTCCTCATGGCGACCGAGATAATTGTTTTGTGCAAGCAGGTCGGCCAGCCGCCGCATGGAGACCTGAACACCCTTGCCGGCAAAAGGCCCTTTTTGGATTTTGTGCGAGCTTGGAACAATATTGACGCCCGATTTTACGAGCGCAATGCTGACCCGAATAGCGCAGGTGTTGTTGTAATTGGGATTACCGATAAAATCATCCCAGCCCATTTCCTTGAACAGGTCTTTCTGACTGACATGCGTGCCTCGCGACACATCGCTGCTTGGATAGTTTGCGTAGAGCGTATCGAAATTAACGCGCATGACAGGATCCGATCAGGTCTTTTTGGGTTCACACGGAAAGGAACTCTCAAGTGCTTTTTCCACCAAGGTGGCAGCTGACTCATTGAGCTTCTCTGAGGGCGCATCGACTAAATAGGTATAGACGCGATCTGTTAGTTCATGAGGCGCAACGCCCGCGCCACACCATTGGGTATTCGCGGTCAGGTCTGCCACACCCGCAATATAGGCGGTGCTTTTTGCGACCGACATCATGCGACGAATTTCAGGATCGGAGACCTCGGGCGCAAGTTTTCCCTCGATAGCCTGCTTCAATTCCGCACCCGAAAATGTCCATGTCCGATCCTCAGCCTGCACTACCCCCAGCCCCGCCCAAAAAGAGACGGTCGCCGCGACTGTCAGCAACGGATAGAATTTGGACATATCTTCATCCATTGAAAGCCGAAGCTTGGGCGACACCGATAAAGGTTCGTGCCGCCATGAAAAACTCCGGTGCGGGGGTGATCCCGCACCGAAGGCAAGGCAATTACGCTGCCTTGGTTGTCGCCAGATCGTAAGACGAGATCATTGGAGACTGTGGGTTGTTCTGATCGTCGAACGGTGTGTACTTCACTTCCATCTTGGTGAAGTTGAGCTTGATGGTCTCAACAGGACGGTCACCGCTGGAATCGACGGAGTAGCTGGCAATCAGAGTATTGGTCAGCAGGTACTCGATATAGGTGTTGCCGGGGTTGCCGGTCGTGACGAGGTGGATCGTCGCCTGCTTGCCGGTGCGTCCGGCGCATGCTTCACCAAAAAGCTTGGTGGAGGATGAGTCGCTGACCTTTGTGAGGATCACTTCCGAGATTGTCGGCTCGGAGGCTTCGCGGTTCGCCGCAGAACCAGCAGAGGTATTCATGTTACGAGCGACGTTCCAGTGGAGGGCTTCGATATCCATCCACTTACGGTGTTCCTCATGGGTTGCATCACCCTGAATGCCGTCCAACTGCAGATAAATTGGCATACTGTAAGCTCCTGTAATGATTGATAGACCTCTTGCTTCGAGGTCGGGTTACCTTTCGTCTAATGCCGCATGCGTCGAGAAACCCCATCCGACGCGGCAACTTTATCCGCACCAGCTGCAGGAGCCGCCGCGAATTCGTCCATATTCCCAACCGCATCGGCACGGATGCCGAACCCGGTATCATCAAAATCGACAGTCACGTGCTTCACCTTTTCGCCAGCGATGACTTTCTCGAGAAAGAAGCTGGACAAAGGTGGCAGCAGATCTCTGCCAATCATGATTTCGATGGCGCGAGCGCCGATCTCACTTGAACCAGCGCGTCCGACGAGCGCTTCTCGCGCCGGCGTCGAAAGTTCCAGTTCAGTCCCGTAAGCCGCGCGCACCCGCTCGGCTATTTTATGAATTTGGATGTCCACAATCCGGGAAAGTTGTTCCGGTCCCAGCGGCATGAAAGGCAGGATAATAGTTCGACCGAGGAACGCTGGTTTGAACTGCTTTGTCAGCTCCGGCATCAAAAGTGCCTCAAGAGCCTCACCCTCTGGCATCGTATCGGGATCGGCCGACAGAGCGGACAGGAGTTCCGATCCCGTATTGGCCGTCATGAAGATCGTCGTGTTTTTGAAGTCGATGTCGCGGCCTTCACCGTCTTTCAACATCCCCTTGTCGAACACCTGATAGAAAATATCCTGAACGCCCGGATGCGCCTTATCGATTTCGTCCAGCAGCAAGACGCCAAATGGACGACGACGCACCGCCTCCGTCAAAACGCCACCCTCGCCATAACCGACATAGCCTGGGGGGGAGCCGAGAAGCAGGGAAACCTTATGTTCCTCCTTGAACTCAGACATATTGATCGTCGTCAGATGGCCATTCCCGCCATAGAGCAGGTCGGCGAGGGAGAGAGCGGTTTCTGTCTTGCCGGTGCCAGACATGCCGACAAGCATGAAAACGGCAGGTGGACGGCGAGGATCCGATAGGCCAGCTCTCGCCGCACGCATCGCATCTGCAATTCGATCGATGGCCCAGTCCTGCCCGATGACACGCTGCTTCATGCGCTCATCGAGGGTCTTGGCGCTTTCGATCTGGTCGGCAAGCAGCTTTCCAAGCGGGATACCCGTCCAGCGCGACACAACTGCGGCAATCATCTCCCGGTCCACGACGAGCGGCACCAATCGTTCCTCGCCATTTCCTGTGGAAACAGGAACTGGCCTCAGCGGCGCTATATTCGATCCGTCGAGCCCATTCATATCGGATGCAACGGACTGCGATAAGTCGAGTATCTCCGCATCATAACGCGACCGCAGGTTCCCGATCTCAGTCTCAAGACGGGCCATTTCGGTGTCAATGACGTCAATACGTTTGCTGACATCCTCGTCTGAAGGCTCCCGACATAGCCAGTCATGCTCTGTCGCCAAAAGCCGCTTCTCACTTTCCATGTTCCGAAGCTTTTCGGGCAGGGTCTGGCGAGCAAGCGAAACTGCTGCCGCAGCGGTATCCAGAAGACTGACAGCCTTGTCCGGCAACTGGCGAGCGGGCATATAGCGCGCAGACAATTGTACGGCTGCGACGATGGCCTCATCGCGTATCGTGACGCCATGATGCTTGATGAACGTATCGGCGACGCCGCGCAACATGCGCACTGCGGTTGCTTCATCGGGCTCGCGCACATGGACAGGCTGGAACCTGCGCGTCAAAGCCGCGTCTTTTTCGAAATATTTCTTGTACTCGCTCCACGTGGTTGCTGCCACTGTACGGACTTCACCGCGGGCCAGCGCCGGCTTGAGAATATTTGCAGCATCTCCCTGCCCTGCGGCACCGCCTGCGCCCACAAGTCCATGAGCCTCGTCGATGAATAGAATGATTGGCTCAACTGAACGTTTTACCGCGTCGATAACACCATGCAGACGCCGCTCGAATTCACCCTTCACCCCTGCACCTGCCTGTAAAAGGGATAGATCGAGGCTCAGAAGTCGCACGTCTCTCAGTTTTTCAGGCACATTTCCGGAAACAATTTCCAGAGCCAGTGCTTCCGCAACCGCCGTCTTACCGACGCCAGCCTCGCCGACGAGTATGGGATTGTTTTGACGACGACGGGTCAGAATATCGATCATTTGTCGCAACTCGTCGTCACGACCAATAACCGGATCGACCTTGCCCTGACGGGCATCTTCCGTCATGTCCTGCGTGTAAAGCCTCAGAAAATCATTTTGGTCTTTGCCCTGCCCCACCAGAGGTGAACCCTGCTCGGCCTTACCACCGCTCGTGGGTTGCAAGGCCTGCTCCTCGCGCAAAGCTTGGAGCGCAACGCGATCAACCAGCTTGAGCGAAGGAAAAGCCGCCCGCACGAGACTGCGCAGCGAAGTCTCTTCATCAAGCGCGAGAATGAGGTGAACAAGATCGATGTGGCTGCGACCATCCTGTAAAGACGCAAGGAGCCATGCCTCGCGCCCGGTCGTCAAGACGTTCTGCGACAGCGAAAGCGCCTCGCCATCGCCGATTGCCGCATCGTCCAAGGCTCTGTCGATCTCGGCTCGCAGGTTGTCGACGGGAATTTTCAGTTGCGCCAAAATGTCAGCATGCTTGTCGTTTTCCACAACCGCGCACAACCAGTGGGCAATATCCACATATCGATGATTACGCCTGGCAGCGACCGATGCGGCAGCCTCCAGCGATACCCGCAGGTCAGGCTCAAGCGCTTCAATCAGGCGATTGAGATCTATGTGCGACATGCAGCGAGCCTCCGATTTGCGACATTACACAACGTGACGTGGCATAGTTAGGTGGGTGAAACTCACTTGTCCAGCCAAAAGTTGCGTTTTTTATTTGACGAGTTTAAAATGAAGTCACCACAATTTTGCCTTATTTTCCATAAGTCTGGTTGGTGACTTACATTACGTAACGGAAGTAACCGTCACGGAAACATCATACTTTAAGAGGGTTAGACTGATATTGAGTGCGCAAGAGGTCACAAGCAATATAGAATACCTTGGAGATTGCGGAGAAAATATTCGAAGCAATCAAAGAACTCGTGAACTCTACTATAGAATTAAGGATGAAAGAAACCAGGCCCGAGCAGAAGAGCGCTCTGTTTCCCCGCAGGAAGTTCTGAGGATTTCCAATAACTGGACAGAGGTTAGCAATCTCGGATTGCAGATTATATATTCGGAAAGTCGTGATATCGAAATATTGGCATGGCTTGCCGAAGCAGAACTTAGGCTGCGCGGCTACATCGGCCTGCTCGAAATCTACCGATTGACCCATGACATTTTGTGCAACCAGTGGGACTCGATTAAATCGATCAGCGATGATGATGACGAAGAAAAATTTTCTCCGTTCGCCGGATTGAACGGTGTTGGAAGCGAGGGAACGCTTGTTCAGCCCTTGAGACTGAGCTCGCTTATTCCGGGCGGGAAGTTCGGAGAAAGAACGCTCTGGGACTTTCAGTTGGCGCAGAGACCCGCCGAAACCAAGCGCCGCGAAGATCTGTATCAGGCGGCGTCCGAAGTCGGCGTTGCCGCCATGTCCGCACAACTGGCCGACGTGAATGCCTGCCTGGAAATGTTTGACGCGATCAGCGCAATTCTTTCGGAACGGTGTGGGCCGAATGCACCTGCGAGTTCCAACATCAGAAATATCCTCATCGAAACAGCCGCAGCAATCCGCGCCTTGGGTGGAAAAGATGGTGCACCACCGCCGCCGCCACAGAATACACGCATAACGGATGGAGAAAATGCACCCGCGCAGCCAGAAGTTCAGAAAAACTTAACTTCGAACCCGGAAGAAATCGCTTCACGTGACGACGCATTTGAAACTCTTCTCGCAGTTGCGCGTTACTTCCGCCGAACGGAGCCGCATTCTCCGATTTCGCTGGCTATCGAAACATTGGTTCGCAGGGGGCGCATGGATTTTTCAGAGCTACTTGCAGAGCTGTTGCCCGAGGCGCACGCGCGCAATGCGGTGTTGACGGCAGCGGGCATAAAGCCGGGTGGCGATGATGCCGGGAAATAGTGAAACCACGGGAGCATGCTCCCCAAAGTCAGCAATGCTTTTAAAGCGTCAAGGAGGTTCCAATGCCAAGTGTACATGAGAAACTGGAGCGTGTTCGCAAACCTCGCGTTCACATCAAATACGAAGTTGAAACCGAAGGCGCCATGGTGGTCAAGGAACTGCCATTTGTCGTCGGCGTGCTGGGTGACTTCTCCGGAAACCCGACCCAGCCGTTGAAGCCGTTTGGTGAGCGCAAATTCGTCCAGATCGACCGTGATAATTTCGATGAGGTCATGCGCCGCATGACACCGGGTCTGAACATGAGTGTTCCCAACACCCTTCAGGACGACGGAACGGATTTGCAGATCAACCTCAAATTCGAGAGCATGGACGATTTCCTGCCCGGTGCAGTGGTTGAGCAGGTTCCGGCGCTCAAGGCCCTTCTCGATGCGCGCAACGAACTGCGCGACCTGCTTTCCAAAGCGGACCGTTCGGAAGACCTGGAGCGCCTTCTGGAAGACATCCTGCAGAACAAGACCGATCTGGGGACGCTTGTCGCTGAATTGAAAGAGAAGAACGGCGAAGGCAAATAGCTTCGCTGCACAAGCATTGCTTCGTTGAGACGCCCCGGCACCGGGGCTTCCCCGGTTCTAGCGGCAAACAAGAAAGCCGCATTTGGAAGGATTGAGACATGAGCGCTGATAGCCTGCTGAAAAATGAAGCACAGGCAACGACGACCGAAGAAAATGGCCTTCTGGCCAAGGTGGTTGCCGCAACACGCCAGACCGAACCCGACCGTGCTCAAAATCTTCTGCGCACGCTGACGGATCAAGCTCTCAAGGGTACCGTCAAATATGACCGTAACCTGACCGTTACCCTTAATCAGGCAATTGCCGACCTTGACCGTGCCATTTCCGTTCAGCTCGCCGCCGTCATGCAGGCGCCCGAGTTCACGAAACTGGAAGGTACGTGGCGGGGACTGAACTATCTGGTCAAGAACTCCGAGACGAGCGTCAATTTGAAAATCCGCGTTCTGAACGCCACCAAGCGTGAAGTCAGCCGCGATCTTGAAAAGGCCGTTGAGTTCGACCAATCCCGCCTGTTCAAGTCGATTTATGAAGACGAATTCGGCACCCCCGGTGGCGAACCCATGGGCGCCATTATCGGTGACTACGAGTTCGATAACTCGTTCGAAGACGTTCAGTTGTTGCAGGGCGTCTCTTCGATCGCGGCCGCTGCGTTTGCCCCGTTTATTTCTGCTGCAAGCCCGCGCATGTTCGGCTTTGACGACTACCGCGATCTGGCGCGTCCACGCGATCTTGAAAAGATTTTCGACACCGTCGAATACGCGAAGTGGCGCAGCTTCCGCGAAAGCGACGATTCCCGTTTTGTCACACTCGCGCTTCCACGCGTTCTCGCACGTATGCCCTACGGACCGAAGACAAACCCGGTTGACGAGTTTGCGTATGATGAAACCAAGGGTTCCGTGAACAACGATCTGGATCATGACGAATATTGCTGGATGAATGCGGCATACGTCATGGGTACGAAGCTGACGGACGCCTTTGCTAAAAACGGCTGGTGCACGGCCATCCGCGGTGCTGAAAACGGCGGCAAGGTCGAAAATCTACCGATGCATGTCTTCTCCAGTGACGATGGCGATCTGGATCTGAAATGCCCGACTGAGGTCGGGATCACGGATCGTCGCGATGCGGAACTCGGCAAACTCGGCTTCCTGCCACTGTGCCATTACAAGAACACAGATTACGCCGTGTTCTTCGGCGCGCAGACGGCACACAAGCCCAAGCTCTACGACCGGCCGGAAGCCACGGCGAACGCAGCAGTGTCCGCCCGTCTGCCCTACATGATGGCGACGTCACGGTTTGCACATTATCTGAAGGTCATGGGCCGCGATAAAATCGGCTCGTTCATGGAGGCATCGGATTGCGAAGTCTGGCTCAATCGCTGGATCTCCAACTATGTCAACGCCAACGACGAGGCCGGCGAGGAATCCAGAGCGAAATATCCACTTCGCGACGCCAAGGTCACCGTTCAGGAAATTCCTGGCAAGCCTGGTGCATACAACGCCGTTGCCTGGATGCGTCCATGGTTGCAGATGGAAGAGCTGACGACGTCCTTGCGTATGGTCGCCCGCATTCCGACCAAAAACTGAGCATGAAAAGGGGCAGCAGTGCCCCTCTTCCCGCATTTCCGCCTGGAGCTCATCCATGAAGCCAAGGTCCGTCTCGGACACCCGCAGTCAGGCCGACCTGCTCATCGCACTCATAGACGAGGCGTTGAACGCGCAGGTCAACGTCATTTTGCACCATCCTGATTTCCAGGCGATGGAAGCGAGATGGCGCGGGCTTGCCATGGTGGTGCGAGAAGCGAGCCGCAGCCCAGATGTTAAAATCAAGCTGTTGAATGCAAGTTGGCGCGAGTTGGCCCGAAGCATGGAGCGGGCGACGGATTTCGATCAAAGCCATCTTTTCGAAATCATTTACAGCCGCGAATTCGGAATGCCGGGCGGCGAGCCCGTGGGTCTGTTGATCGGTGACTATACTTTCTCGCCGGACGACTTCGAAGGTATCGATTCCATAACCGCTCTTTCACAGATCGGCATGGTGGCCGCTGCCGCGTTTTGCCCATTCGTCGCTGCGGCGTCCCCTATGACAGTCGGCCTTCAGGATTTTTCCGAACTGAACCGCGTTCACGACTTTACATGGTTGAAGCAAGAAAAGTCGCGGCTGCGATGGAATGCACTGCGTGCGCGTGATGACAGCCGGTTTGTTGGACTTGTCGCCCCGCGCATCCTTTTGCGCTCTCCACACAAACCCTATTCCCGCAGGCGCGAGGATCCGTTCCCCTTCCGTGAACACGTGTCGGAGAACGGGGAAACTTTGCTGTGGGGAAATGCCGCCTTTGCCTTTGGTGCCGTCGTCGTCAGAAACTTCAACGAGAGTGGCTGGTTTGCCGATATTCGCGGTGTGACGCAGGACGCTGTGGATGGCGGCATGCTGTCGCCCGCTCAGTTGCCCCCCCTCGAATTGGGCCTCGAAAGCAACGGGCTTTCAGCACAGTCGCCCGTCGAAGCACAGCTCACCACGGGGCAGGAACAACAGTTCTCCGACCTCGGAATCGTGCCGGTTTCTACGACCTATTTATCTAGTATGGCAATTTTCAACGCCAATCAGTCGCTTCATGCTCCGGGCCATTATTCCGGAGAGAGCGCACGACAAAACGCCAGACTGGCTGCGATGCTGCAATACGTGCTGTGTGCTTCCCGCTTTTCGCACTATCTCAAGGTCATCATGCGCGATGATATCGGCGCGCTAAGTGATGCGCGCACGATCGAACGCAAGCTGGAAACATGGTTGGCGTCCTATACACTGGGTAATGACGACGCCGAGGCGACTCTCAGAGCACGCTACCCCCTGCGTTCCGCGGGCATAGAGGTCTTCGAAATCCCGGGAAAACCGGGCAGCTTCTCGTGTACCGTTCGTCTCCAGCCACACTTTCAGCTGGATGACGTCTCCACAAGTTTCCACCTGATTGCCGAAACGACAACTCCAATTGTCCGCAGCGGGGCAGCCCCCGAGCCGCGAAGGATTACCGCATGACACTGCGCGAAGACATCTCCCGCCTGCTCGACGGCGATCAGCTCCAGGAGGCCATTGGCGCCGCAAAAGAGCATGTGAAGGTAAAGCCGTCGGATAAGGAAGGACGCAATCTTTACGTCGACCTTCTCATCCTCGCTGGCGAGTTCGAAAAAGCAGATGCGCAGTGCAACCTTGCCGCTACGTTTGCCCCACAGGATGCTGTCGGCTTTTCCATCATACGCCACCATCTGCGTGCTATGGCAGCGCGCAATGCCTGGTTTATAGACGGCGCCGTTCCGGATTTTGCAAATGGTCCTTCCGAACTCGATCAGCTTGCGATCAAGGCCAATATCGCCGCGCGCGCGGGTGACGCGGAAGCGGCCACGGGCGCACTCGCGGAACTCGAGGCTCAGCGCGGTGAGCTATCCGTGGCCTGCAACGGCAAGCCTGCTGGAGATATTCGCGATCTCGATGACCGTATTCCGCACGCCCTCGAAGTGCTGACGGACGGTGGTCGCTATCTATGGATCGATTACGCCAGGATCGGGTCCTTGACGATCGAGCCCATGAAACGCCCCCGCGACATCGCCTTCCGCCAGGCAGAGTTATCTCTGCGCGACGGCGCCATGGCGTCTGTCTTGGTGCCATCGCTGTACCACAGCGGAACCGACAGTCCGACAATGTTGCTCGGTCGTGAAACGGTCTGGAACGATGTCGGGCCACTCGTCACCGGAGAGGGTCAGCGTTGCCTCTTGATTGGCGACGACCTCGTACCATTCCACGAAATCTCCACACTGACCTCCACAGCTGAAACGCAAGAAAGGCAGACCGCGCGTGGTTGATCCGCTCGAGCAATACAGACCAAAACAGCGGACGTTGTCTCGGTCGGTTTTCGACCGACTGCTGGATGATGCACCGGATGCGGAAAATGATCCTCCAGCCAGCCTCGCCGATCAGGTTCGCGAAATGCGAGAGGTTATTCGCCGCGATCTGGAAGCCTTGCTGAACACGCGGCGCAATCCTGCGGGGCCATCCGGCGATCTCAAAGAGCTCTCAGACGCGCTGGTGAGCTACGGCGTGGACGGCATATTGTCCGCCAACCTCGTAACCGATGCCTCCAAGGCAAAGCTCGCCCAGACCATCGAGCGGCGCATCAGCATGTTTGAGACACGGCTTTCAGATGTTCGGGTCACCATTCTGCGCAATCGGGTGGACGGTGATCGGGCGCTGAGAATGCGCATTCAGGCAACGTTCCGATTGCATGAGGGCATGCCACCGATCAGCTTTGAATCCAAGATAGACCCTTCCACCCAACGCTTTCTGGTGGAGGCAGGAAATGCCTGACGGCTTTCTGGAAAAATACAATGACGAACTGTTTGCGCTGAGAAAGCGTGCGTCCCGCTTTGCCAAGGCATTCCCCAAGATTGCCGGACGGCTGCGGATGACCGGCGACGTTGCCGACGACCCGCATGTCGAACGCTTGATCCAGAGTTTTGCCTACTCCGCCGCCCGTGTGCGTCTGAAGCTCGATGACGAATTTCCCGAGCTCTCGGACAGCCTGCTCGAGACGCTCTATCCCCATTATCTGGCGCCCCTGCCCTCGATGAGCGTCGTGCATTTCAAGCCGAGCGCCGCTCTCACGACCGTTCAGAGGTTGGATCGTCATAGCGAAATTCTGGCTGAACCGATTGGCGGGGAGAGCTGCCGGTTCCGGACCGCACAGGACACCGATATCATTCCGCTGGAAATCTCTGGCGCATCGCTCGTCAGCCAGCCCATCGACGCGCCGTTTTCGTCAAGTAGTGCTGGCGCTGCCAGTTGCCTGAAGCTTTCCCTGCGCACCACCGCACCGCGCCCCACGACATTCCGAGAGATGGGACTGAGTTCGCTGCCGATTTTCATCTCGTCGGCATGGCAGCAGGCAACAGCCCTTTACGAATTGCTGGCCAATCATTGTGTCGGAGTGGCACTTGCCCAGCATTCCGAAGATAAGAACGCCGTGTTTCTTCCGGCAAAGAGCCTGAAGACTTCGGGCTTTGCGCGCGATCAGGCAATGTTGCCCTACCCAGCAAACAGCTTCGACGGTTACCGGCTGCTGACTGAGTTTTTCGCACTTCCGCACAAGTTTTTGTTTCTCGATATTGACGGCATGGATCAATGGACCGGCGGTGACTGCGAACTCTATATATACCTCGACGCAGCCGATGCGCGTCTTGAGCGGATGGTCTCAGCAAAGGACTTCGTGCTCAACGCCTCTCCCGTCATCAACCTTTTCCAGCAATCCTGCGAACCGATCAATCTGGACGGCACCCGAACAGAATACCGGCTGCTGCCGGATGCACGACGCCAGCGAACACGAGAAATCTACGGTGTCGAAAGCGTCCAGTTGACAAACCGTTCCGGTCAGATCGAAACGACGTCGCCATTCTTTGGTCGAACCCAGAGAAGCAATGGTTGCAATGTGTTCTGGCAATCCTACCGGCGTTTCGATGATGACGATGGTTCATCCGATACGGATATAGCCTTCGTTGACCAGCAACGTGGTCCCTTGGGGCCGCTCGATGTCGTCGCCAGCGTGGAAACGCTGTGCATCAATCGCGAGCTTCCCAGCCAGCTTCCTTTCGGCGGAGGGCATCCCTTCCTCCAGCTCTCGGCTGGAAACGAGGCGATCGAGTCCATTCATGCCCTGTTGCCGCCGACGCCAGCCGTGCGAATGACCGAACGATCCGCGCGCGAATGGAGGCTGGTCTCCCACCTGTTGCTCAACCATCTCTCGCTCTTTGACAATGGTGGCGCACCGCTCAAGGACATCCTGTCGCTCTACGCTTTCCGCGATACGCCGGAGACACGCCAACTGGTGGAAGCGATTACGTCGGTGGAAGCCAACAATTCCCACGCCCGGATCGGATCGGCCATGGTTCCGGGAACGGACATCACTCTGGAGTTCGATCCGGCCATGATCGACCGTTCTGCCGCCTTCGTGTTTGCGAGCGTGCTCAACCATTTCTTTGGTCTTTATACATCCATCAACAGCTTCACGCGCCTGACAGCAACCATGCGTGGCCAATCCGAACCTCTTGCCAAGTGGCCTGCCCGTGCGGCGGACCGCCCACTGCTTTAGGAGGTCTGGATGCCAGAGGCAGCCAAGGATATGCGGGAACAACAAGCGGAGCGACTGGGGCGTGACCCCGGCGCGTTCGAGCCTGCAACGGCCTTTCGTGTCGCGCAGCATTTGGCTGGGCACGAGGAGCTGTCGATTGGCGCGCATAATGGCTCGCGTCTGACGCCTGTCGCCATCGGCGGCTTTCGACGAAAAGACGGCAAAGCGGAGTTGCGTTCGGCTTTCGCGCCGATCATGGGGCCACTCGGCTCGCTGCCACCCGTCTATAGCGAGATGCTGCAAAGAGAAGAGCGTAATCGCTCGAAGGCGCTGGGCAGCTTTTTCAGTCTGTTCGCGGCTCGTTTCAGCGAGCTTTTCGTTGCTGCCACCGAAAAATACAGACTTGCTCGTGGACTGCGATGGTCAAACGATTGGGAAAACAACGCCTTCCGAAAGACCCTGCTGTCACTTACCGGTTTTGGTACAGCCGGGCTCAGCGAAAAAGTTGGCGTCAAGGATGACGTATTGCTTCGCTTCAGCGGACTTCTGGCAAACCGCAACCGCAATGCGACTGCACTCACGGCTATGCTTTCCGAATTTACCGGCCTTGATGTCACGGTCGAACAGTTTCGCAGGCGCTGGGTTCCGCTTCCCATTCACGAACAAAGCCAGCTCGGTCAGCCGGGCGGCTTGTCGCTAGGGCGGAACGTCTCGGCCGGAAGCGCTGTACAGGATTTCAGCGGTGGCTTTCGCATCGTGCTCGGCCCTGTCGGCTATGCCGATTATCTCGCGCTGACCCCGGGATCGAAACGCCTCGCCGAAATTTTTGCAGTCACACGCCTTTTCGTCGGCAGTGCCTTTGATTTTGATGTTCAGGTCATTTTGAAAAAAGAGGATGTGCCGTTTTGCCAGTTGGGACAACCGGACGCCCCCGCCCGGCTTGGCTGGAACAGCTGGGCACGTGTTGCGCCCGCCGAAAAGGATAGTACCGACGCCATCGTGACCGAGCGCGAAGCCTCGGCGCTGTCTGCATGAGGACGAAACGATGAAACTTGTGCTGAAAGAGAAAAACGCGGGTGGTGCTGGGAAGCCCACGCAGTGGAGTTTTGAACACGGCAGCCGGGTCATCGGTCGCTCGAGTGACTGCGACTGGCAGGTCGATGACGACGCGAGGCGTGTATCGAAAGTTCATTGCACGCTCAACCGTGACCGCGAAGGCTTCACGATCCTCGACCGCAGTGCGAACGGAACGCAGGTGGATGGTCGCCTGCTTCTGGAGGGACAGACGGCGCGGTTGAACAATGGATCGCAGATCGGCATCGGTGGGCAGGTTTTCGAAGCGGTCATCACGGGTGAAGCCGAAATGGATTTCGGCGATCCTGATACGTCTCTGCGTGTCAGCGACGAGAGTATGACGATCTCGGCAATCCTTGCGGACATCGCCCCAAACGGCCGTTCGGCGCGCGGCGTGATTGCAGGTGGCGCCGCCAACGATGAGTGGCCCGAAGCTGTCGCCAATCCATCGGGCAAGAAAAGCAAATCCATCTCGCGCAATGTGGAGATCGGCTGGAACGCGCCGCCTGCGACATCCGGCATCGGTGTCGTTCTGCCCAATGACTGGGATAAGGAACCGGATGAGAGCAGCAAACACGAGCATACGGATGCGTTAAATATTCCGGTCATGGTCACGCGGCCGAAGACAAAGGCCGCACCGGAAGATTTCGATGCCGTTTTTACGGATGCGAACGATAAATTCGAAATCGAAGAGCCGCAACTCCCTGTTTTTTCTCCAGCGCAGGACGCCATTGACGATCTTTTGGTCCAGTTGGAAAAGGAAACCGCCGAAAGTCTTGCCGTTTTGGATATCGACCACACCGCAATCGATATCGAACTGAGCGACGATACCGCACGCGGACGCATAGAGAGCCTCATCCGCCAGCAGCGCCTCCTCGCATCGACACTTGAGACACTGATCCAGACCTGCACCCGCAAGCTTGAACCCAGGCTAGTCGAGGCCATGGCAGATGCACAAAACGACTGGCGGGCCAAGATCGAACGTAAGGAATGGCGCTCCGTCATCAAACGCACCGACTACTGGTCCGCCTATAAGCAGCAATTTGAACAGGAAGGTCGGCAATTATCCGTCCGGCAGTTTCTCCAGCGCGCAGCACAAGGCGACGTGGCGCAGGAAGAAGCAACGTCCGATCACGAAACAGATACCAAGGGGGTAAGCAGACAAGATGAGGCATGAAAACCGTGTTGCCTGGAGCGAAGGCATGTTCCTTCGCGTTCAACATTTTCAGCAATCAGACCGTTGGACAGAACGGCTCGTGCGCAATACCACACGCAACTTGTCCCCCTACCCCTGGGGCATCGCGGAAATCGGTATTGATCGCAGTGCCTTGGCAATCGGTCAGTTTGCCCTATCAAACCTACGCGGTATCTTGCCCGACGGTACACCTTTCGAGGCTCCCGAGGATTCCGACCTGCCCCCGCCACTCGATCTGGACGAAGGCGTCAAGAATGCCATCGTGTATCTGGCGCTGCCCGCACGCCAGCCAGGCAAGGCAGATATGTCCAGTGGTAATATTGCCAACACCAGCAGTGTTCGGGTCGTCGCAACGACATATGAAGCATCGGACGCAAACGTCGATACCGATTTTGTGGCGCCGATCGACGTGGGGCGCCTCAGCCTGCGCTTCTTGAAGACGGGCGACGATCTCTCCGGCTATGATCTGATTGGTCTTGCAAAGGTTATCGAGGTTCGATCGGACCGGGCGGTTATTCTCGATCCTGATTTTATCCCTCCGTCCTTGAACTGCGCCGCCTCGTCGCGGCTGGGTGAACTTCTGACTGAGTTGCTGGGCATCGTGCGTCATCGTGCGCAGGCCATTTCCGAACGCATCGGCGACCCGACGATCCGCGGAACTGCCGAAGTTGGCGATTATTTTCTGCTGCAAATCCTCAATCGCGCTGATCCTCTGCTTGCCCATTTTTTCGCGAATGCGACGCGTTTTCACCCTATTCGCTTTTATGAGGATTGCATTCAACTGGCCGGTGAGCTGGCGACCTTTACCACGGAGAAGAAGCGAGCGACGGAGTTCCCGCCCTACAGACATGATGACCTGAAGGCCAGTTTTGCAGCGGTGTTCGATGATCTGCGCACCTCACTGTCTGCCGTGCTGGAGCAATCGGCGGTGGCCATCGAGCTTGTGGAGCGCAGACACGGCGTGCGCGTCGGCACCATTCACGACAGGACATTGCTGCGTGACGCAGGCTTCGTACTGGCGGTGCGTGCGGATATGTCGGCAGAGGACATCCGTCGCAAGCTTCCCGCCCAGATCAAGGTTGGTCCGGTGGAGCGCATTTCCGAGCTCGTCAACGTCGCACTTCCGGGCATCCCGGTTCGCTCGCTGCCCGTGTTGCCACGCCAGTTGCCATACAGGTCAGGCACGATCTACTTCGAAATCGATACGAAAACCCCTCTTTGGAAGCAGCTTGAAACCTCAGGCGCCATAGCGCTGCATCTCGCCGGCGAGTTTCCGGGCCTCGAGATGGAAATGTGGGCATTACGCGAATGAGCACCGAAAAGCCCTCCTCCTGGCAAGATTTACCGACGGTGGTAGAAATCACCGACGAAAGCCGCGCCCGCAATCAAAGCGCTCGCAACATGGCGGCCATCCTCGATGACATCATCGAAGGTGAGGACGCCCCTGCGCGCACGTCCAGCGGGGATGGCGGCCTGCCCATTGATGCGCTTCTCACCAACTTCCGCTTTGGTGGCGAAGAGGTACCAACGCTGGTCCAGTCGGCAGCCCCCCTTCTGAACCTCGCACATGTTTTGCGGTTCAGCGACGCTCAGCCGAGCCCAGACCATCTGCGCCGCGCCTGCGTGGAGGCGATTACCCGTTACGAACGGGATCTGGCATCGGCCCGCATAAGCCCGGAACGGGCGAGAGCAGCGCATTATGTTGTCTGCGCGACGGTGGACGATGTCATTTTGAGCAAACCCTGGGGCGTTCGCGCAGGCTGGGCTCGCTCTGGGCTGGTTTCCACGTTCCACAATGACGTGACGGGCGGCGACCGCGTTTTCGATATTCTCGACCATTTCCACCAGTCACCCGGCGCCAACAAGGATTTGCTGCTGCTGATCTATCTGTGCCTGTCGCTGGCCTTCGAGGGACGGACACGCGTTTCTGCCAAAGGGGCACTTGAGCTTTCCCGCATCCGCGACAGCCTCTACAAGACTTTGATCGGCCAATATGGCGTGTTCGAGCGTGAACTGTCTCCCCATTGGAAAGGTGTAGAAGCACGGCACACGCCGCTTCGTACCATGGCAGCTCTCTGGACGCTCCTATCCTTGATCGCACTGGCTTTCGCTTTTGGATACCTGTTCTTTACGCTGACGTTGAACAACGCCTCGGACGCGACCTTTGAGCGCCTGGCATCGCTGCCACCCAACGAGACGCCGAGTGTGCTGATTGCGGCGCCGCCGCCTGAAGCGCCGCCTGTCCAAGCGGAAGAAAAGCCTCCGGTCGTCGAGGTTACCCCACCGGCAAAGCCACCGGAGCCCACACGACTGGATAATCTCCTGGCGTTTCTCCAGCCTGAAGTTCAAAGAAATCTGGTCACACTCGCCAACGTCAATGGACGTCTGCGCGTACGCATCAACAACTCCGGCCTGTTTGAAGTTGGTAGCGCCGATGTCAGCCCGCAGTTTCGGGATCTGATCCAGCGTATCGGCGGTGCACTTGCGGCTGAAAACTTCCGCGCGGTGGTCATTGGTTACACCGACAATGTACCGATCAAGACCGTCCAGTTTCCATCCAACTGGCATCTTTCCGAAGCGCGTGCCAAAGCGGTTGGTGACATCCTCTCCACATTTGCGGGCGAGGATGCAATCCTGACGGAAGGCCGTGCAGACAGCGACCCGATCGCGGATAACAGTACGCCTGACGGCCGCGAGAAAAACCGCCGAACGGAAATCATGGTTCTGACCAACCCTGACGAAAAACTTAGCGAGGCCGGCATACTGTCTCCAACAATCACAACGACAACCGGACAGCCAGCAGGAGAAACCCAGCAATGAATCCGCTGAGTTATTTTTATACGATCCGGTCTTATGTCGATAGCTATGCAGCCCTTGTCGGCCGCCGCTTCGTTTCGCTCATCTGGGCGGTCGCCCTGTGCGTCGTCATCTGGTTCTACGGTTATCTGGTCGCGTTCGGATCGTTCAAACCCTTCGGAACGACGCAGGCGCGCATCATCGCCATCTGCGTCATCCTGCTGGTCTGGGTCATTTATATCGGCATCTCGCTCTACAAGGCGCGAAAACAGGACAAGGAGCTTGTCGCTAGCCTCGAGCAAGAGGCGCTCGCCAACCGACAGGCGGAAATTGGAGAAATCCAGACACGCCTGAAGGAAGCGCTCGCACTGCTGCGGCGCATCACCAAGAAGCGGTTCGGCTACATTTACGACCTGCCTTGGTACGTCATCTTCGGGGCGCCCGGTTCGGGCAAGACAACGGCACTGACCAATTCCGGACTACAATTTCCTTTGGGCGATGCATTGGGTGAAAATGCGGTCAAAGGCGTTGGCGGAACACGGAATTGTAACTGGTGGTTCACCGATGAGGCGATCCTGATCGACACTGCCGGTCGCTACACCACTCAGGATGACTTGGACGGCGCATCCAAGGCTGGTTGGGAGGGCTTTCTCAACCTGTTGCTTCGTTACAGGCGTTCCCAGCCGATCAACGGCGCACTGGTGACCTTGTCCATCCCTGATCTGCTCAGCCGCGACCCTGCGGAACAACGTCAGGAGCTTCGCTCCATTCGTCAACGCATGTCGGAACTGGATGAGTATCTTCGTGCGCGCGTTCCGGTCTATGTCGTTCTGACCAAGGCAGATCTTCTAGATGGTTTCGTTGAGTTTTTCGATGGCTTCAACAAGACGGATCGTCATCAGGTTTGGGGAACAACGTTCAAACTGGACGAGAGCTACACGTCGCAGGAACTGCCGCAACGGTTTCTCGAAGAATTCGAGCTCCTTCAACAGCGCGTCGATGCCATGCTGATTGAGCGTCTGCAACAGGAGCAGAATGCGGAAATCCGTGGCCGCATTTTCCGCTTCCCCGCAGAACTCGCCAAACTGAAAGACAGGCTACATGAAGCGCTGACGGAGCTGTGCGCCAGCTCTCCTCTGGTCGAAGCACCCCTGATGCGCGGCGTTTATCTCGCCTCGGGAACCCAGGAAGAGGCAGGCGCGTCCGCGCCGCGTGCTCGCCGCAGCTACTTCCTCGCACGACTGTTCAAAGAGGTAATCTTTCCTGAAGCGGCCTTGGTCATGCGCGACAAGCGTCTGTCAGGCAGACAGCTGCTGGTCCGGCGCGTCGCTTACGGTCTGTCGGTCGCCGTGGTCGCAATTGTTTTCACAGGTTGGATTTTCACTTATTTTTCCAATACGCAGGCGCTGGCGGAAGCCGACCGCAAACTCAACGCGTATCAACAGCTCGTTCAGGGAATCAACGTCCGCGACGTGTCGGATGCGGATTTCCTCCGCATTCTTCCGGCACTCGACAATTTGCGTGACGTGAATTCCGGTTTCTCGGACGGTCGCGTCTGGAAAGTCGGGTTCGGGCTCGATCAGGAAGAGAAGATCGCCGGGCGTCAACGCGATGCCTATCAGCGTGCGCTGAACGCGCTGCTTCTGCCACGCATGATCGTGCAGCTTCAAAAGCAGCTGGACGATCAAAACGACGTCACCGGAACCTTCAACTCTCTCAAGCTCTACGGCATGTTGGGTGGACTCGGCACGCTTGACCGTGATTTTCTCGATGTACAGTCGCAAGATATGTTTGCGTCGCTCTACCCGGGAGATGGTCGCGCCGCCGCACGCGAAGCCCTGCATCAGCATGCACTCGCACTGGCCGGAGGTCTTTTGGCGCCGATCGAACTCGATACCCGCCTGATTGCAAAGGCGCGACAGACCATTCGCGACCAAGCGGTCGGCGCACGCGCCTACGATATTCTCGCGGGTCTGCCGCAATCCCGTGCATTGCCTGAATGGAGCCCGTCAGGTGCCTTTGGAGCATTGGGCGACCGCGCCATAGAACGGAAAAGCAAAGCGCCCCTGCTGGATGGTATCGAAGGTTTGTTCACGGCCAACGGATATCGTGCCGTCGTCATCCCGCAGGTCGCTTATGCGTCCCGTGTCGCACTATCAGAGGCATGGGTGCGCGGTTCAGATGAGGCTATTCGCGGCACCACTGTCGAAAGTGTGGCGCAATCAGCCTTGCAGATCTACTTTGATCGTTTCGAGAAGCGTTGGAACGAGGTTCTGACCGACGTGCGCATCAAACCATCCCAGAGCTTGGGCGATGCGGTCGAAACGACCCGCATCCTGGCCAATGATCGCAACATCACCATCGAAGCTGCGAAGTCGATCGCCGAGGCCACGGATCTGAGGCCAAATGCGGGCGCGAGCCTGACGACGCTGGCTGCTACAGACGATGGTGATACCACAGCCACCATCCTTTCAGCCACCGTGGATGCGGCCGACCCCTACGCCCGCCTTCGCGAAATGCTCGCCGCCAAAGGTCCTGCCCAGACGGACGCATCAAATCAGGCAAATGGTGGAAAGCAGGCTGGCTCACCATCCGAACAGCTTTTGGCAAACATCAAGGCCCTGCATGAACAATTGGCACGCTCTTCAACCACCTCGGACGAAGTGGCAAAGGTGTTTGACGTCGACAGCCAGTTGACGAAAGCCAACCAGGATCTCCTCCAGGAGGCCAGACAGTTGCCTGCACCATTGGACGTCTGGGTCGCAGGGCTTGCGGCAGATGTCGGCTCTCTTGCCGTCAAATCCGCCAGAACGAAGATAGCCGATCTCTGGGGTGCCGAAGGTTCCTCACTCTGCTCATCCATCGTCACCGGTCGCTATCCTTTCGACAGATCGTCGACCCGCGACGTTGCGATGGCAGATTTCACGCGGTTGTTCGGGCCAACCGGCACCTTTCAGACGTTCTTCAAGCAGCGCATGGAGCCCTTTGTCGACAAGACAGCGAGCCCTTGGGGTTGGAAAGGGACGTTTGGCGCTGAAGGAATGTCCAGCGAGGCCATCGCACAGTTCGAGAATGCGGATAAGATTTTCAGGGCGTTTTTCCCGAATGGAAGCGAGGTCCCTGCCGTATCGATCAACGTGAAGCCCGTCTCCCTGACTGAGGCATCGAGCGCAGTGATGCTCGAAATCGAGGGTGAACGTGTGGTTTATTACCACGGCCCTGTCCAGGCCAAATCGATCACCTGGCCTTCCACAAGCAACTCGGCGAACCTGTCGCGCATCGCCTTCCAACCTGGTGGATGGCAGCAGGCCAAGACGGAGAATGGCGACTGGTCGCCCTTCCGCCTGTTTGACGACGCGAAGATAGACACGCAGTCAGGCGACATGCTGAGAGCCCGTTTTGAGAATGCCGGGCAGACAGCCGAATTCGACATACAGTTTGGCTCGGTGCTCAATCCGTTCAAACTGGATGCACTCGCCAATTTCTCTTGCCCAGTCCAGTTCTAGAAACGGGATCAAAAAATACAATGGAGGACACAATGAAAGTCACTAAACAGACGCATTCCGAAACTGCTTTGCCGGGCTGATGGCCAAGCCGGTTGCAAAACCCGTCAAAGCCGCGGTCGAGACAGATCGGATCGGCTTTTTCGGAAAAATTCCCAGTCATGGTGATTTTATCTCCGAAGGGCTGGACCGCGAGTTGATCAGCGCGATCGATGGCTGGCTACGCTCTGGCATGCATGCCTGCGCCGATGTTTTTGTCGATCGCTGGACCGCGGTATTTTCCACATTCCCACCCATCCGCTTCATCATAGAGCGCGGCGTCTGGGGCCGCCACGCCTATACCGGCGTGCTCATGCCGAGCAGAGACCGTGTGGGCCGTAAATATCCACTTGTCATTCTGGCACAACTTGGAGATTTCAAAGACCACCCAAAGGCGCTCTATCTTGACGAGACGTGGTTCATGGCCGCCGAAGCACTTGCGGAAACCTCCCTGACGTCGGATTTCGACATGTCCCGATTCACGATGTCCGTGAAGCGCCTGCGCATGCCGAAACCGCGTGAGGATGACGATACTCTCCCCGCCCCTACATCCGGTCAGCCCACCAGCCTCTGGTGGCACATCGACCACGAAAGCCGCAGGCCCCGTGGCATCAAGATTGACGGCAGGCCGGCCACGACAGACTTTGTCCGGCTGTTCAGGACATCGGCACCGGAGGAAAACACATCTGCGGCCAAAACAGAAACCGATCTGTCCCCAAAGAGCCAACGACCCACCATCGTCCCGAAAGGTGCAGTGGCACAGGAGCCGAAGCCAAAACACGCACCTTCACCAAACATTGTCTATAGCTATGCGACACATCCAGGAACGCGGCTCAGCGTCAATGCCGACGCCCTTTTCGTCTCCAAATCTCCAACATTATTTGCCATTGCCGACGGCATCGGGGACGGCAACCCCGCCGTGGAAGCAGCGAGACTGACGACGAACGCGCTGACCGATGTTGCAGATAGCGACCATCCAGACAGCGTAGCACAGGACATCAAGGGCAAACTCGGTACGGTCAACAGTCTGCTCCTGTCCCGTCAGATTTCGGCGGAAACAACGAGACCTTTGGCAAGTGTCGTTGTCGCGTCCATTGTCGGCCGAACGCTCACCGTTCTCTGGTCTGGTGACACCCGGGCCTACCTGTTGCGCGACGGGACGATGCATCTCCTCTCACGCGATCATGTCATCGTTGGCATGAAAAAGCAGCTTTCCCAATGCGTTGGTCACGCGCAACAGTTCCGACCCAGCAACGCCAGTGAGGAATTCGGAACAAATGACAGGCTCCTATTGTGCAGTTATCCGCTGATGCAGGCACTCAAGGAACGCGTGGTCGCCGAAATCCTGCACGACACGCCGATCAACGACTGCGCGAATGCCTTGATGCAGGAAGCATTGATCGAGAACGTGCGTGAAAACATCAGTGCCATCGTCATCGGAGACCGGCTTGAACGACGCGGATAACGATCGTGATGTTTCAGAGCGTTTTTCGCAACTTCTGACAGCGATCCGTGCATCACACGCTCCACAAGATATGACCGACCGCGTTCGCGACGCCCTTGATCGCAGAACGGAACGTCTATCTGAACAAAGTGCCGTATTCATCGAGGGAAGTTTTGCGGTCGACGCCGTTTCATATGAAAGCGGGACGACACAGATATTGCGGGTCACACAACGCGATCTGGGCGATTATTTCGCAATCAAAACGATGCCGGTTGGAAAGCGAGATGACCAGTTCCTCGCCCAGAGACTACGGCGGGAAGCTAAAATCGGCCTTGGTCTGCGCCATCCTGCCGTGCAGGAAACCTCCGCGCTCCTGCGGCTGGGAGATGGTCGCCCCGGCTTGTTGCAACCTTGGGCGCCCGTTTCTCTCGCCTCGCTTTTGAAGACCCGGAACCTCCAACCAGAGGAAATACTGGGCCTTCTTCAGATGATATTGCAGGCGCTATCGTTCCTGCACGACGCAGGCTACGTCCACTGCGATGTCACCGCAGGCAATATCGTGATGCCCGAAGAGAACCTGGCGAAAGCGAGGCTTGGAGATTTCGGCATCACGCTGCGAACCGGAGAGCGGCATCGCGATCTTGGAATTGCCATTGCAGGTTCACCGGAGTTTTCAGCCCCAGAACAACTCGCAGGAGCGGCGGCCCACCCGGTTCAGGATATCTATGCCGTCGGACGGCTGGCTTCACGCCTGATGACAGGTCTGCGCGCTGAAGACGCGTTGGTGATTTCTCGATTTGGAGACACCTGCACGCGAGAAGAGGCTAATAAACGCCCTCAGAATGCCGAGGACGCATTGAGCCTTCTTAATCATAACCAATGAGCGGTTTGCCGATGCAAGGCTTTCTGTCAGGCGAAACTCAGTTGGATGAGCCAGGCTGCGGTGCGGCCGCTGTCGCGGCACTCTTCTGGAAGACCGTCAGCAGCTTCGCCGTGTCGACGAGAGGTGCGTTGCTGGCATAGAGGACATCGCCCTTCTGCATCTGGAACATCTGCATGAGAACGATGCTGGACGCGTCTCGCATGTTGACGTGATAAATCACCGGCCTGATGCTCGTTGCGACAGCCGCAGGTCCCTTTGATCCAGCAACAGCGGTCGATGGCGACTGAACGATTTCATTGCGGAAGACGTAGACGTTACGCGCATCCGCACGATCGTCCAGCAGGCCACCGGCTCGGCCAACGGCCTGGGCCAGGGTCAGCTTTCCGGTTTCGAACTGGAATTCTCCAGCGCTCTTGAAAGCACCCAGAGCTGTGATGCTGGACGCCTCGCCATCGATCATGATCTGGTCGTCAGGCGATACGCGAATGTTCTGGCGGTCTTCCCGCGTGATGCGATCCAAGGATGCGCTCGCACGTTGCGTGCCACGCACAACGGTCACAGTCGCCGCACTTGGTGCAACCGCTGGCCCACCGGCCTGGTTGATGACGTCGAGCACACGCTCCTGGCGGGCGGTCAACGCGATCTTGCCGGGCGTCTTTACCGCACCGCTCAACATGACGGCACTCGTCGGCTTATCGACCACGGTGACGACAGCCTGTGGATTGACTGCCGAACCCTTGAGTCCTGACACGACCTGAGACTGAAGCCCTTCGGGTGTGGAATCAACAACGCGTTTTTTGCCCACGAAAGGCAGGTTGACATTGCCACTCTGGTCAACCGTGAAGCGTCCGAGATTGAGTGTCTTGCTCTGGGTGGATGAGAACAGCCCATCTTCGCCGGTATCCAGCACTGTGATGTCGATGACATCGCCGCGACGCAGACGCTGGGCATTGTAGCCTGTGTTGCGAAGCCCAGCCAGACCCGGGCCTGAAGCGCTTTCGACAAGCGACGGAGAAACGGATGCAGCAGGAGCATTGGCAAGCTCTACGACACGAATTCGCTCATTGGTCTGGGGAAGTTTTGCAGACCGAATATTGCCTGCGGTCGGCCCATCCGACGGCTTTGCACAACTGCTCAGCAAAGCCAACAGAAGAACCGAAACAACCTTCTTCATCCCATATCCCCATGAAAGAATCGCTTACACGCAGGAATAGCACCAAGAGGTTAAGTCGCAACAACTTTGAAGCTGAAAATTGAAAAAGGAATAGTATGTGAATCACCCTGTGTGGCCAATTGGCAACCAGTTCCGTAACGTCATGCTTTAGCGCGGAAAATGGACGCTATGAATGATTCACAAAACGTAAATTTTTAGCTCGTGTCGCCACCTTTTTTAGCCGAAGGAGCGCGGGGAGCAAGAGGTCGCCGCCGTCTAATTGACCTCCGCTTTTTCCACCTGCTTGTTGCGAGACGGTACTCTTCCCGGCCGTCCGAAAAGATAGCCCTGCGCCTGCGTGCATCCTTCATCGACGACCATTCGGTACTGGCTGTCTGTCTCGATCCCTTCAGCCGTGACCGGAAGGTCGAGGCTGCGGCCCAGGCCGATGATGGCGCGCACGATCGAGTGGGCATTTTCGTCATGCTTCATGGCTGCAATGAAGCTCCGGTCGATCTTGATCTTGTCAAACGGGAAACTGCGCAGATTGCTGAGCGAGGAATAACCTGTCCCAAAGTCATCCATCACGATCGTGACGCCCAGTGCCTTCAATTGTCGCATGGTCGCCAGCGTCACTGCCCTGTCTTTCAAAAGCGCAGCCTCCGTCATCTCCAGTTCAAGACGTGAAGGCGCCAAGCCGGTTTCCTTCAAGACCGAGCAGATGGTGTAGGAAAGGTTGGCAAGCGAAAACTGCACAGGAGATACATTCACCGCCAGTTTGATATGCGGCTTCCAGCGAACAGCTGTTGAGCAGGCCTCCCGCAATATCCACTCTCCCAGCGCAATGATGATGCCGCTTTCTTCTGCAATAGGGATGAAGACATCCGGAGGGACCATCCCGCGCGTGGGGTGCCGCCACCGCACCAACGCTTCATAGCCGGCAACCTCGCCGTTCTCCACAGAGTGAACCGGTTGATACAGAAGTTCGAGTTCATTGCGGCTGATGGCTTGGCGAAGATCGGACTCCAGCCGCCGCTTTTCCTTGGTTTCCTGATCCATCGCCGGATCGTAAAAAGCGATGATGCCGCGACCATTGATCTTGGCACGGTAGAGAGCGAGATCCGCTGCGTGCATCAACGTTTCGATGTCATTGCCATTTCCCGGAAAGGTGGCGATGCCAATCGTTATGCCGACAGCGGTTGGATCGCTGACGTAGTCCATCTCCTGCCGAAACGTCGCCAGAATATGCTCACCGAGTTCGCGTGCATCTTCGGCTGTCGTGCCGAATGTCGTCAGTATGACGAACTCGTCTCCCCCCAGCCTGGACACCAGATCACCAGGCCGCGCGGTCTGCTGCAATATCCGCGCGACGTCCTTGAGAACACGGTCGCCTTCGGCGTGTCCGAAAAGGTCGTTGACGGCTTTGAACCGATCGAGATCGAGAGACAGAAGCGCGAATTCGTCATCGGTCTGTGCGATGGCGATATGGTTGCTCAACCTCTCCTGGAACAGTTTGCGGTTGGCGAGAGAGGTCAAAACATCGTGCCGAGCCAGATACTCGATCTCCCGCAAAGCACGGCGTTTCTCGGTCAGGTCACGAACTGCCATGACCTCGCAGGGACGGCCTCGATATTCGATCGTTCGAACGGCAAGCTCAAACGTCCGAGACCTGTCACCCCTGTTCGGGACGGCCTCGATCGCTGAAACGCGGGGAAGATGTGCAGCAATACCATCATCGGCATGCATCAGGTCATCGGCGTTTTCACCAATAAGCGAGGCCTCACTGGTATCGAAAAGCGCGGCAAAGCGACTGTTGACCTCAACGATGCGGCCGTCCCGGACAACCGCCAAGCCATCCAGCGTCGCTCCGACCAGGCCTTTCAAATCGACCAGATAACGGTCTACCAATGCGGCAGCACCGGTAAGCGCCAACGCTACGAATGTGACGCCGCTGATGGCCGCCATCAAAAACATGCGATCAAGGCTGTCAGCAAGTGGCCCGACGATGCTGGGATCCGGGACGAGAATGGTCGATGACATCGCGGTGAAGTGCAGGATAAGCACACCGATTATGGATGCAAGAGCGGCGGTAGCGATCTGCTTCCACCCCCGCAGGCGCTTGAAGAAGATAAAGGACCCGATGAAAAAGGCAGCCGCTAAGGCGGTGCCGACCAGAATCGGTACGACGCGATATTCAAGTGTCGCTGCAACCTGCATTCCGGCCATACCAATGAAATGCATGGTAGCGACGGTCGCCGTTATGATCGTGCCGGACAAAACCGCCGCACCCGTCTTGTGCCACAGAAATTGCAGACTGAGCCAGAACCCTGCAACAGCAACCACCGCAGACAAAGCTGTAAACGGAAGATCGAAACCGATTGGCAGACTACCCTGATAGGCGAGCATGGCGATGAAGTGCGTCGCCCATACGCTGAGGCCCGATGCGACCGCTGCAACCAATGCCCAGTAGGGGCGTCGTTTCAAGGGACTTTCATCTGCGCGAAGAAGCAGATGGAAGAAGGACAACATCCCTAGAAGAGCGATGACGGCAGCAAGGGCAACAGTATGTTGATCGTGTTGTGACGCAACGCATTCAAGTACAGCAAACACCGCACCCATCCTCAATAGTGAACAACTAGCTATGTTTATTAGTACAGCTAACTTTAGAAATTACTAATCCAAATTGTCGTCTATGGCTTGAACGCAAAGAAACCCGCACATGGCGGGTTTCAGTAAGACGCACTTTTGACAATTCAGATGGCTCAGATTTCGGGGCAACCGCGAACGTTTGCAAATGTGATCGTGTCCTGGCCGCGACGCGTGAAGCCTTCGACGACAACCCGGCGTGGTGTCACGCGGACAATTTCCGGATCGCGAAGACCGGATGCACGGGCGGCAGCGCGGGCTTCGCGCTCACTGCAACCGCGGTCGCGGTCACGTGGCGGACCACGGCGATCCATATCGCGGTCGCGGATGACAGGACGGATGCCGTCACGACCAATCTGCAATTCCATATCCTGAGCTTTGGCTGGAGCCGTCATCGCAATACCAGACGCTGCCATGACAACGGCAAGACCCGTAATCTGCAATACCTTGAACATATTCCCTCCTGCGTGCCCTGATCGGGGCACATATGAATTTTCAGGGGTAATAACGTGCAGCTGGATTGCTTGTTCCCTGCAAACGCCAAGAAAAATCCCGGCAACGAGGCCGGGATAGGGTTTATGCAGCATCGGCCGTAAAGGCTGACTGGATCAGAGTCCTGGTATAATCGGCAGTCGGGTTGTTGAAGACGTCATCGGTCTCTCCCTCCTCGACGATCCTTCCATCCTTCATGACAATGACGTAGTCCGCGATTGCCTTGATCACCGACAAGTCGTGACTGATGAAGATATAGGACAGGCCATGCGCCGTTTGCAGATCACGCAACAGGTCAATCACCTGTCCTTGCACCGATCGGTCAAGCGCGGAGGTCGGTTCATCGAGAATAACCACATCCGGCTTGAGGATGATGGCGCGCGCGATGGCAATGCGCTGGCGCTGGCCGCCTGAGAACTCATGCGGATAACGGTTGCGGGCCGCTGGATCGAGCCCCACTTCCGTCAAAGCTTCGACGGCTCGCTTGTCACGCTGGGCGCGGCTGAGTTCCGGGGCATGGACATACAGACCTTCGGTGATGATTTCACCCACAGTCTGGCGTGGAGAAAGCGAACCGTACGGGTCCTGAAACACCAGCTGAAGCTGACGCCGCATCGGCCGCATGGCCTTTCTGTCGAGACCGGAAATTTCAGTCTTGCCAAAGAACAACCGCCCCGTGGAGGGCGTCAGGCGCAGCAGTGCGCGGCCCAGCGTCGATTTTCCCGAACCGGACTCACCAACGATACCGATCGTCTGCCCCTGGCGCAGATTGACGGTGACACCCTCGACCGCTCGAAACGCACTGGCCCTGGCAAAAAGACCGCCAGGTATCTCGTAGTCAACCGTCACATTCTGACCGGACAAGACAATCGGCGCATCCGCGCCGACCGGTGGCTTGTGACCACTGGGTTCGGCATCCAGAAGCATCTTGGTATAATCGGCCTGCGGACGCTCGAAAATATCCTCGGTCGATCCCGTCTCGACGATTTCGCCACGCCGCATAACCGCAACCCGGTCGGCGAAGTGACGGACGACACCCAGATCGTGCGTGATGAGCACCACCGCCATGCCGAAACGCTGCTGAAGCGATTTCAGCAAGTCGAGGATTTGCGCCTGAATGGTGACATCAAGAGCAGTGGTCGGTTCGTCTGCGATCAGAAGGTCCGGCTCGTTGGCCAGCGCCATGGCGATCATCACGCGCTGGCGCTGACCACCCGACAACTCGTGCGGGTAGCTATCGATCCGCCTGTTCGGATCAGGAATACCGACGAGCGTCAGCAGTTCCAAAACGCGTGCCCGTGCTTCGGCTTTGCTGGCTCCGCGATGGTGAATGATCGGCTCGGCGATCTGCTTGCCGATCTTGTAGAGCGGGTCGAGCGACGTCATTGGCTCCTGAAAGATCATCGTGATCTTCGCGCCCCTGATATTGTTCAGCTCATCCACAGGCAACGCGACGAGTTCGCGTCCCCGGTATTTCGCAGAGCCCTGAACACGACCATTGGCAGCCAGCAGACCCATGATCCCCATCATCGTCTGGCTTTTGCCGGAGCCGGATTCACCCACGACGGCCAGTGTCTCTCCCGCTTTCACGTCGAGATCGATACCCTTAACGGCGTTCACATCACCATCTGGCGTGGTGAAATCGACCTTGAGACCGCGCACGGTCAGGATGTTGTCAGATGTCGTATTCATGTCAGCGATCCCTAGGATCGAGCGCGTCACGCAGACCGTCGCCCACAAAGTTCAGAGAAAACAGCGTCAGCACGAAGAAGGTCGCCGGGAATATCAGCAGCCATGGAGCCGACTGCATATTGCTCGCACCTTCGGAAATCAGCGCCCCCCAGCTCGTCAATGGTGCCTGTACACCAAGGCCCAGGAAGGAGAGGAAACTTTCCAGAAGAATGACCTTCGGCACGACCACAGTCACGAAAACGACCACCGGTCCGATGGTGTTGGGGATGATGTGGCGGCGGATGATCTGCCAGTCCGTCAGTCCCAATGCTTGCGCCGCTCCAACGAATTCACGCCGTTTCAACGCCAGCGTCTGCCCGCGCACGATACGCGCCATATCCAGCCATTCCACCGCCCCGATGACGAGGAAGATCAGAATGAAACTTCGCCCGAAGAACACGACGAGCACGACAACGAGAAATACGAAAGGCAGCGAATAGAGAATTTCCACGAAGCGCATCATCGCATTGTCGACACGCCCGCCGATATAGCCGGCGGTCGCGCCGTAAACGACTCCAATACCCAGCGAGACGAGGCTTGCCAGAACGCCGACGGCAATCGAGATCTGACCGCCCAGCATGACACGAACCAAGAGATCGCGACCGTTGCTATCGGTGCCGAAGAAGAAATATTCGCGGTTTACATCGCCTTCGATTTTCAGCGTGCGACCATCGTCTTCGGTGGCCACGACCTTGGTGTTATCAAATTCGTTGGCGCGGTCGAAATAACGCGTCGTGCGCGGATCGATCTGGCTGGACGACGTCACGGTCGCCGTAAATTTCTGGCCTTCGACCGCGAACTCCTTGAGGTCAACGCGTGCACGACCGGCAACCCCGTCCATCACACCCTGAAGACTATCGGCATCGGGCCGGGCTTCGAGGCTGGGCGGTACCGAGACGTAGGACGAAAACACCTGATCATAGGTGTGGGTGAGGAAATGCGGCCCCAGAAACGAAAACAGCGTGATCAGCACCAGCATGACCGAACCGGCCATAGCGGCTGTGTTTCGTCGGAAACGCATGGTTGCGAGTTGGAAGAGGCTTCGGCTTTTCACCGAAGGAGAAACGGCTGATGTGCCGGGGATATCAGTCATGTCTGACCCTCGGATCAAGAAGGCCGTACAGAATATCGACCACCAGATTGAAAACGATGACGAAGAGCGCGATGAGAACGACCGTTCCCATGACGAGCGTATAGTCACGATTGATAGCGCCCAGCACGAAATACCGCCCGACACCAGGAATGGTGAAGATGGTTTCGATGACGGCAGACCCTGTGAGAAGTGCCGCAGCGCAAGGTGCAAGATAGGAAACCACCGGCAGCATTGCCGCGCGCATGGCATGGACGATCACGACGGTTCGAGCAGGCAAACCATACGCCTTGGCGGTGCGAATATGATCCATCCGCAAGGCCTCGATCATCGATCCACGCGTCAGCCGCGCGATAACGGCAAGCTGCGGCAGCGCCAGCGCAATCATCGGCAACAGGAGATAGCGCAGCGAACCATCGCCCCAGCTTCCGGCGGGCAAAAGACCAAGCAGAACGGCAAAGACCAGCGTTAGCACGGGTGCGACGACGAAGTTGGGTACGGTCACGCCGACGGTCGAAAACGACATGAGCGAAAAATCGAAAAAGCTGTTCTGCCGAAGCGCAGCGAAGGTGCCAGCCAGCACGCCACCGATCAACGCCAATAGCAGTGCATAGAAACCGAGTTCCAACGAATAGGGCAGACCCTTGCCGATCAGTTGGGCAACGGTGTTGTCCTTGTAGATATAGCTGGGGCCGAAATCGCCGGTCACGGCGTTTTTCATGTAGATAAGGTACTGACGCCACAATGGTTCATCCAGATGATAGGTTCTCATCAGGTTTTCCATGGTTTGCGGGGGCAGTGGACGTTCAAGGTTGAACGGGCCGCCGGGCGCAAACCGCATCAGAAAAAAAGAAATCGTGACGACGATAAACAGCGTCGGCACGGCGCTCGCCAAACGGCGCAGAACGAAAGAGATCATAATATTTCAGGCTCCGGCATGGCACGGCGGCGAAGGTCAGCGGAATTTCACCCGCTGTGACTTTAACCCGTTCTCGCAAGCATGTCGCGCAGTGATGCGCGACATGTTTCAGAACCACCGTGGCAGCACTGCTTATTCGGAAACGCTCAGGAAGCGGCTGAGGTGCTCATTGTTGGCATTGTCCACCCAGCCCTTGACGCGGTTGGAAACCAGCCAGAGATCCGCCTGCGTCAGGAACGGCGCAACCGGCTGTTCCTTCATGAGGATGGTCTCCGCCTCGTGCAGGATCTTGTTGCGAGCGGCAGGATCTTTCTCGTCATAGGACTTCTTCATCAGGGCATCGAATTCAGGATTGTTGAACTTCGAATAGTTGAAGGTCTTGTTGGACGAGACAGACAGCGCGAGGAAGTTTTCAGCGTCCGCGTAGTCGGCAACCCAGCCGGCACGTGCCACGTTGAACTTGCCGCCTTCCTGCAGGTAGCCGTAGTGCGATGCGACGTCGAGGTTGACCAACGAGACGTTGGCACCGAATGTGGTCTTCCACATATCGGCAACGGCTGTCGCCACACGCTCGTGGTTCGGGTTGGTGTTGTAACGGATTTCGACGGACAGCGGCTTGCCGCCCTCACCGTAACCGGCTTCCTTCATGAGTTTCACGGCTTCGTCTTCACGGTCGAGCTGCGACATGGAGGCGAAATCAGCCTTTGCAGGATCGCCGTAGCTGCCCATGCCGGGCGGAACCATGGAATAGGACGGAAGCTGCGATCCGCTGTAGATTTCCTTGGCGAGGAAGTCGCGGTCAACGGCCATGGAAAGTGCGCGACGAACGCGTACATCGTTGTACGGTGCTTCGCGTGTATCGAAGGTGTAATAGTATGTTGCAAGTGTCGGAGACACGTGGACCTGATCGCCATAAGACTTGCGCAGACGATCTAGCTGATCTGCCGAGAAGTTATAGGCAAGGTCCATTTCCTTGGCTTCGAAGCGACGAACGGAAGCGGCCTGATCGTCGATCGGGTAGAAGATGACCTTGTCGATCTTGGTGTTGGCAGCATCCCAGTGGTTCGGGTTCTTGACGACTGTCAAGCTGTCATTGGGCACATGGGCCTGAAGCGTGTAGGCACCGTTCGACACCATAATGCCAGGCTTGACGAAATCGGCGCCGTTCTTTTCGACGCTAGCCTTGGAAACCGGCAGCGCGGTCTGGTGTGCAAGCAGTTCGAGGAAGAAAGGTGTCGCGCGCTCAAGCGTGATTTCGAGCGTTTTCGCGTCCACGGCCTTCACACCGAGCTCTTCAAGCTTGGCTTCGCCCTTGTTGATCTTTTCGGCATTCTTGATGGGATAAAGAATGTTTGCGTATTTCGCCGCCGTCTTCGGGTCTTCGACGCGCTGATAGGAGAACACGAAGTCCCCAGCTGTGACAGGCGTACCGTCGGACCATTTGGCATTTTCGCGCAGTTTGAATGTGTAAACCGTGCCGTCCTCAGACAAGGTCCAGCTCTCGGCGGTACCGGGAATGATCTTACCATCGGCACTATAGGTGGTCAGACCCTCATAAAGATCCTTAACGATGAAAGCTTCGATATCGATCGACGTCTGCGCCTGATCGAGAGTTTGTGGCTCCCCGGAATTTCCACGATGCAGAACGGTTTCTGCAAGAGCTGAACTGGCGCCAATCAGAAGCGAGCCGAGCAGGATTGCGGCGCGCGTTGTTGTTTTTATAGTCTGCATTTTTTTAATTTCCCCATAAAGTGTGAGAGCGCGCAAACAAGGACAAAATCCGCCGAGGCGCAACCCCAATATTTATCAGGCGGACAAATTAGAACTCTCCCGAGCTGGGTAGTTGTGGAAAACCTTTCTCCAAACCGGTCTCAGCCCACACTTTCGTTTTCAGAAAAAATGAAATAAAACGAAAGTCCACAGATATTGTCGGGTAGAAGCATCCATGTTTTTCTCATCACGTCAGCTTGATATCATCGACCTCGCAAAATCCGAGGGCAAGGTCAGCGTCGACGATTTGGCCTCGCGATTTTCAGTCACGGCGCAGACGATCCGCAAGGATCTGAACGATCTTTGCGAAGCCCGCGCACTGACACGAATCCATGGCGGCGCGATCTTTCCCAGCAGCACGGAAAATGTGAAATACGAAGCGCGACGCTCGATTGCAGCCGCGGAAAAACAGGCTATAGGACGCGCAGCAGCCGAAATCATTCCCAATAAATCATCACTGTTCATCAACATCGGCACAACCACCGAAGCGGTCGGCGAGGCATTGGTCGAACATGAAGAGCTGATGGTCATCACCAATAACATCAATGTTGCCAACAGATTACGCATATATCCCGGTATCGAGGTCGTGATCGCCGGTGGCGTTGTGCGCGGTACAGATGGCGGCATTGTCGGCGAGGCCGCCGTGGACTTCATCCGCCAGTTCAAGGTGGATTATGCTGTAATCGGCGTATCGGCTATCGACAGGGATGGCGCTCTGCTCGATTACGACTTTCGCGAGGTCAAGGTGGCGCAAGCGATTATCGCCAATGCACGCCATGTCATTTTGGTGTCCGACTCCAGCAAATTCGACCGTACAGCACCGGTCAGAATCGGCCATCTCTCGCAGGTGCACACCTTCATCACGGACCACTGTCCTCTTGAATCCATAAAAGCAATCTGCACGGAAAACGACGTTCGTTTGATGGAAACCGAACGGTCGAAGCCTGAAAACTGAAACGATTAACATTCGTTTGACATTCACTTTGTTTTCATTTTAACTCACCCCAATTTCGAATTCCAAGAATAAGCGGCGAAAAGTCGCGCTAGGGAGATTGACGTGACGGAGCAGGCGGTTCGCGATATTTTCGTGATCGGTGGAGGCATCAACGGATGCGGCATTGCCCGTGACGCCGCAGGTCGCGGCTATTCCGTAACCCTTGCCGAGATGAACGACTTTGCCTCGGGCACCTCTTCAGGCGCAACCAAGCTCATCCACGGTGGTCTTCGCTATCTCGAACATTACGAGTTCCGCCTTGTACGCGAAGCGCTGATGGAGCGCGAAGTTCTCTGGGCCATGGCCCCGCACATTATCTGGCCGATGCGATTCGTTCTGCCGTTTCACAAGGGTGGCATCCGTCCGGCTTGGCTCATTCGGCTTGGTCTTTTCCTCTATGATCATCTGGGTGGTCGCAAGCTGCTGCCAGCCACGAAATCCCTCGACATGCGCCGCGATCCGGCAGGCAAGCCGTTGAAGCCACTCTTCACCAAAGCCTTTGAGTATTCCGATGGCTGGGTGGATGACGCTCGCCTCGTCGTTCTGAATGCGCGGGATGCTGCCGACCGTGGCGCAGACATTATGAGCCGCGCCAAGGTAACGTCGGTTCGCCGCGAAGGCGCATTGTGGAATATTGATGTAAAGGATACGGCGACCGGCACGGTCAAGACCATTCAGTCGCGCATGCTGGTCAACGCATCAGGCCCTTGGGTGGACAATGTTTTGTCCAACGCGGCAGGCAAAAACCAGGTTCACAACGTCCGGCTGGTTCAGGGCAGCCACATCATCGTGAAAAAGAAGTTCAACGATGTCAGGGCCTATTTTTTCCAGAACCCCGACAACCGCATCATTTTTGCGATCCCCTACGAGACGGATTTCACGTTGATCGGCACAACTGATCGGGATTATACGGGCGATCCGGCAGATGTGAAAATCAGCGGCGAAGAGACGGATTATCTGTGCAACGCCGCCAGTGAATACTTTGCCGAGCCGGTCACGAAAGACGATATCGTCTGGACCTATTCGGCGGTGCGCCCGCTGTTTGACGACGGTGCGTCCAGTGCGCAGGAAGCAACACGCGACTACGTGTTGAAGCTTGAAAATGCTGATGGCCAGGCGCCTCTTCTCAACGTGTTCGGAGGCAAGCTGACAACCTATCGTCGCTTGGCGGAACACGCGTTGGAGAAGGTGGCAGAAGCTATTGGCGAAAAGGGCAAGCCTTGGACGGCCAAGAGTTCGCTTCCAGGCGGCGACTTCGCAGCGACCGGCTATGAAGCGGAGGTCAAAAAGCTCAGCGCAAAATATAGCTTTCTATCCGAGCGTCAGGCGCGCAGACTGGTGCGTCTCTATGGAACGAAGGCAAATGCGATCCTGGGAAATGCGGCGAGCACGGAGGCGCTTGGACAGCATTTCGGTGGCGATCTCTACGAGTGCGAAATCGAGTGGTTGATACGGCAGGAATGGGCCAGAAGCAGCGACGACGTG
The DNA here is from genome assembly GCF_033957725.1 of Agrobacterium sp. rho-8.1. Classification (NCBI taxonomy): domain Bacteria; kingdom Pseudomonadati; phylum Pseudomonadota; class Alphaproteobacteria; order Hyphomicrobiales; family Rhizobiaceae; genus Agrobacterium; species Agrobacterium sp. rho-8.1. The sequence goes on along the minus strand of NZ_CP192789.1, from coordinate 1,256,357 downwards.
CTGTGGCGCAGAACAAAGCAGGGGCTACATTTCTCCAAGGAGGAAGTGGTCGCGCTGGATACTTACATGGCGACAGCTATCGCCGCTTGATGCGTGCCGTGTTTGGCAAGCGTTTGAAACTTTGAAGCAGATTTCTTGCAGGTTGGGAGGCCTCGGGACAGCATGCTGGAATTGCGCAATATCGCCAAGATGGTGGGTGGTGATTACCACATCCACCCAACCAATCTGACCCTCAAGCGGGGCACGCTGAATGTGCTGCTGGGGCCGACGCTTTCTGGAAAAACATCGCTGATGCGGCTGATGGCCGGTCTGGACAAACCGACCGAGGGGCAATTGCTGTTCGATGGCACTGACGTGACCGGCAAGCGTGTACAGGATCGCAGCGTCGCCATGGTGTACCAGCAGTTCATCAACTATCCGGCGCTCACCGTTTACGAAAACATCGCCTCCCCGATGCGCATCGCCAAAAAGGACAAGGCAACGATCGATCGGGAAGTGCGCCGCGCTGCCGACATGCTGCGGCTAACGCCCTATCTCGACCGTACGCCGCTGAACCTCTCCGGTGGACAGCAGCAGCGCACGGCGCTGGCCCGCGCGATTGTGAAGAATGCCAGTCTCGTTCTGTTGGACGAGCCCTTGGCCAATCTCGATTACAAGCTGCGCGAAGAGTTGCGTGAGGAACTGCCGAAGATCTTCGCGCTATCAGGCGCTATCTTTGTCTACGCAACGACCGAGCCATCCGAAGCGCTGCTTTTGGGCGGCAACACCGCAACCATGCACCAGGGGCACATCGCCCAATATGGCAGCACCATCGAGCTCTACAGAAACCCGGTCGATCTCGTCTCGGCCAAGACGTTTGCCGACCCGCCGCTGAACATCATCACCGTGACGCGTGCGGGCGGCTCGTTTCTGCTCAACGGCGAGCCAGCGTTTCCGGTGCCTGCGCATCTTTCGAGCATTGCCGATGGCCCCGTGACTTTGGCGTTCCATCCCCACCACCTTTATCCGTCACCGTCGCATGGCGGCGCGGTCAAGCTGGCTGCAAAGACGCTGATCTCGGAAATCGCCGGTTCGGAAAGCTTCGTACATCTGGATTACGCAGGCAACCGCTGGGTCATGCTGACGCGCGGTATTCTCGATATCGAACCGGACCGTCAGGTCGATGTCTACCTCGATACCTGCCATCTGATGGCGTTCGATGCGAATGGCCGCTCACTTGCGACCCCGCAACAAGCAGCCGCGTGAGGAGAAGAGATCATGGCACGCATCAGTCTCGATCATATCCGCCACGCCTACAACGCCAAAGCCAAGGCAGCCAACGATTATGCTTTGAAGGAGGTGGATTACGAGTGGAGCGATGGTGGTGCCTATGCGCTGCTCGGCCCATCCGGCTGCGGCAAGACCACTTTGCTCAACATCATTTCCGGCCTGATCCATCCATCAGATGGCCGCATTTTGTTCGATGGCAAGGACGTGACGAACCTGCCGACGGAGCAGCGTAACATTGCGCAGGTGTTCCAGTTTCCGGTGATCTACGACACCATGACGGTCTACGACAATCTGGCCTTTCCACTGCGCAATCGCGGCGTAGCAGAGACGGATGTGGATCGTCGCGTCAACGAAATCCTTGAGATGATCGACCTTGGCGCGATGGCAAAGCGTCGCGCCAATCGCCTGACAGCGGACCAGAAGCAGAAGATTTCGCTGGGCCGAGGCCTCGTCCGCGACGATGTCAACGCCATCCTGTTCGATGAACCTTTGACGGTGATCGACCCGCATATGAAATGGGTGCTGCGCTCTCAGTTGAAGCGGCTGCACAAGCAGTTCGGTTTCACCATGGTCTATGTCACGCATGACCAGACCGAAGCGATGACCTTCGCCGACAAGGTCGTCGTCATGTATGACGGCCAGATTGTGCAGATCGGCACGCCCGCTGAATTGTTCGAGCGACCAAGCCACACCTTCGTCGGTTACTTCATCGGTTCGCCCGGCATGAATTTCATGCCGGTATCACTGGATGGCGCACAGGCGAAAATAGGCGATCAGCATGTCTTGCTGGACGCAGCACCGAGCGTAACGTCCGGCGCAAAAACCGAACTCGGCATCCGCCCGGAATTCATCTCGCTGGGTCGCGACGGGATGCCGGTGAGCATCAGCAAGGTCGAGGATATCGGGCGCCAGAAGATTGTCCGCGCCAGCTTTGCCGGACATCCGCTGACCGTCGTGGTACCTGAAGATGGCGATATTCCTTCAGAGCCGCGCGTCACCTTCGATCCGAAAGCCATCGGCATTTACGCCGATAGCTGGCGCGTTGGCACGGGAGTCTGAGCCATGGAAAAAACGTTCAACAACAAGGCGTGGTTTCTGGTCATCCCGGTTCTGATCCTGGTGGCATTTTCCGCCGTCATTCCATTGATGACGGTCGTCAACTACTCGGTTCAGGATACGTTCGGCAACAACCAGTTCTTCTGGGCCGGAACGGACTGGTTCGTGCAGATGCTGCATTCGCCCCGCTTCTGGGATGCGCTGATGCGCAACCTGATCTTCTCCTTCGTCATTCTGGCGATCCAGATTCCGCTTGGCATTCTGATCGCGCTCAACATGCCGAAGACAGGCTTTGGCGTGCCGGTCTGCCTCGTGCTGATGGCGCTGCCGCTTCTTATCCCGTGGAACGTCGTTGGCACCATCTGGCAGGTCTTCGGGCGCGTCGACATCGGCTTTCTCGGCCATTACCTGTCCATGCTTGGCATCGACTATAATTATACGCAGGACCCGGTCGATGCCTGGGCCACCGTCATCATCATGGATGTCTGGCACTGGACGAGCCTTGTCGTATTGCTGTGCTATGCTGGTCTGGTCTCCATACCCGATGCCTATTATCAGGCGGCGCGTATCGATGGCGCATCGCGCTGGTCGGTCTTCCGCTACATTCAGTTGCCGAAGATGAAGCGCGTGCTGTTGATTGCCGTTTTGCTGCGCTTCATGGACAGTTTCATGATCTACACCGAACCCTTCGTCGTGACCGGCGGCGGTCCTGGTAACTCCACCACATTCCTCTCCATCGACCTCGTGAAGATGGCCGTCGGCCAGTTCGATCTGGGTCCGGCAGCGGCGATGTCGATCATCTACTTCCTGATTATCCTCGCTTTGTCGTGGATCTTCTACACCGTCATGACCAACAGCGACGAACAGGCTTGAGAAAGGAGACCATCATGAGCAATTCAAAATCCATCGCCCGCTTCTCCTTCCTCATCCCGACGATCTACATCCTGTTCTTGCTGCTGCCGATCTATTGGCTGGTGAATATGAGCTTCAAGGAGAACGGTGAAATTCTTGGTGCTTTCTCGCTGTGGCCGCAGAACCCGACGCTGCGAAACTACACCATCATCTTCACCGATCCTGCTTGGTACAACGGCTACATCAACTCCATCATCTATGTGGTGATGAACACGGTCATCTCGGTTGCCGCCGCTCTGCCCGCCGCTTATGCCTTCTCGCGTTATCGCTTCCTTGGCGACAAGCACCTGTTCTTCTGGCTCTTGACGAACCGCATGGCACCCCCTGCTGTCTTCGCCCTACCGTTCTTCCAGCTGTATTCCGCTTTCGGTTTGATCGACACGCATATCGCGGTCGCGATTGCCCACTGCCTGTTCAACGTTCCCTTGGCGGTGTGGATTCTCGAAGGCTTCATGTCGGGCGTGCCGAAAGAGATCGATGAAACCGCCTATATCGACGGCTATTCTTTCCCGCGCTTTTTCGTGAAGATCTTCATGCCTCTGATTGCCAGCGGCATCGGTGTCGCGGCCTTCTTCTGCTTCATGTTCTCGTGGGTCGAATTGCTGCTGGCCAGAACATTGACGACAACAGCGGCAAAGCCGATCGCCGCCACCATGACCCGCACGGTCTCAGCCTCCGGCATGGATTGGGGCGTGCTGGCAGCAGCTGGTGTGCTAACCATCATTCCCGGCGCGCTGGTCATATATTTCGTCCGAAACTACATCGCCAAGGGCTTTGCCCTCGGCCGCGTCTGAGAAAGGAGAAGCATCATGAATTTTTCCTGGATGGCATGGACGCTGCCAACGGCGCTGTTTTTTCTCACCATTCTGCTGCTGCTGATCGGTATGGCAGTTTGGGAATATATCTCGCCTGGCGGCAATCCGCGCATCGGCATTCTCCGGTTCGAGACGACACGCGGCGACCGCCTGTTTGTTTCGCTGCTGGGTTCGGCATTCATCCACCTCGGTTGGCTCGGCCTCGTCGGCCCCGGCCTGTGGTGGGCACTGGCTCTTTCGGTCGTCTATGCGATTGGCGTGTTCCGCTTCGTATAGGCTGGCTGACGGGAATACCGGGAGGGAGGACCGCCCGGATATACATCTACGCAATCGCAAAACCTTGGGAGGATTATTATGCGAATGCATCTTTTGACGACGACGGCAGCGGCGCTGCTGGCAATAACCGGCGTGGCAAACGCCGGAATGAACGAGGCCAAGACCTTTCTGGACAAGGAAATCGGTGATCTCTCGAGCCTTTCCCGCGCCGATCAGGAAAAGGAAATGCAATGGTTCATCGATGCTGCAAAGCCTTTTGCCGGCATGGATATCAAGGTCGTCTCGGAAACGCTGACGACGCATGAATACGAGTCCAAGGTCCTGGCGAAAGCCTTTACCGAAATCACCGGCATCAAGCTGACGCACGATCTGATCGGCGAAGGCGACGTGGTCGAAAAACTGCAAACACAGATGCAGTCTGGCGAAAACATCTATGACGCCTACATCAACGATAGTGACCTGATCGGCACCCATTGGCGTTACCAACAGGCCCGCAACCTGACGGACTGGATGGCCAATGAAGGCAAGGACGTGACCAATCCCGGTCTCGACCTGAAGGATTTCATCGGCACCAAATTTACGACAGCACCGGATGGCAAGCTTTACCAGCTTCCAGACCAGCAGTTCGCGAACCTCTACTGGTTCCGGTATGACTGGTTCAACGACGAAAAGAACAAGGCTGATTTCAAGGCGAAGTATGGCTATGAGCTGGGCGTTCCCGTCAACTGGTCGGCCTATGAAGACATCGCGGCCTTCTTCACGGGTCGTGAAATCAACGGCAAAAAAGTCTATGGCCATATGGATTACGGCAAGAAAGACCCGTCGCTCGGCTGGCGCTTCACCGATGCCTGGCTGTCCATGGCTGGCAACGGCGACAAGGGCTTGCCGAACGGCCTGCCGGTCGATGAATGGGGTATCAAGGTCAACGAGAAATCGCAGCCGGTCGGCTCCTGCGTTGCACGTGGCGGTGACACCAACGGACCTGCCTCGGTCTACGCGATCCAGAAATACCTCGATTGGTTGAAGGCTTACGCGCCTCCAGCAGCGCAAGGCATGAACTTCTCCGAATCCGGCCCGGTCCCCGCGCAGGGCGAAGTCGCGCAGCAGATCTTCTGGTACACGGCGTTCACCGCTGACGCGGTCAAGAAGGGTCTACCGGTGGTGAACGAGGATGGTACGCCGAAATGGCGCATGGCCCCTTCCCCGCATGGCGTTTACTGGAAAGACGGCATGAAGCTTGGCTATCAGGACGTCGGCTCATGGACGCTGATGAAGTCTACACCTGATGACCGCGCCAAAGCCGCGTGGCTTTATGCTCAGTTCGTGACCTCGAAGACCGTCGACGTGAAGAAGAGCCATGTTGGCCTGACCCTCATCCGCGAATCCTCGATCAACCACGAGAGCTTCACCAAGCGCGCCAAGGATCTCGGCGGCCTGATCGAGTTCTACCGTTCGCCAGCCCGCGTTCAGTGGTCGCCAACCGGCACCAATGTTCCTGACTATCCAAAGCTGGCACAGCTGTGGTGGCAGGCAGTTGGTGACGCCTCGTCGGGTGCAAAGACCGCGCAGGAAGCCATGGACTCGCTCTGCGCCGAACAGGAAAAGGTCATGCAGCGTCTGGAACGTGCAGGCGTTCAGGGCGAGATTGGACCGAAACTGGCTGAAGAACACGATCTTGAATACTGGAACAAGGACGCCGCCTCGAAGGGCAACCTTGCACCACAGTTGAAGATCGCCGAAGAAAAAGAAAAGCCGATGACCGTCAATTACGATGAGCTGGTCAAGAGCTGGCAGAAATAAGTCTGCTGCGACGAACGATCCGGGGGCGGTTTTCTGCCCCCGGTTTTTTGCGAGCATATGACGGATGCCCAGCCCGACTGCGTCATCCCCCCGGGGATTGGCTTGAGAATTTGTACACGTTCAAGCGGGGTATGAGGCAAGCCTTGTCCTGCTCCAACCTGTAGATCCACAGTGAATACGATATACTTAAGAGCCTCTTCAAGAAGGCCGATATCGCCCGGGCCTTCTTGTCATGAGCTTGATCATTGCGGTGTGTATGAGGCGAGGCCTGGTGCTGAAAAGCACTCGAAATCTTGGATGAACCGGTGATCGATGCCAGGAGAAGGTTCGCCGATGCCGCAACGCGCTCCGCGTAAACAATCCACGCATACGCGCCTTAACTTCACGCAGCGATGATGCCCACAGTTCCAACATTGTCTCGATCGATGCATCCTTCATCCACGGCCTCCCAATCATGGAGACACATGGATTCAGAACGTGTAAAAGTACGCAACCGTAGTGTTAAGCGTTATCTCGCTTGAATATCCAATCGTGATCCGGATGGTTTTCGAACCGCCATTTGCGCATCGGTCCCGCCATGACGTTCAGATAATACATTTCGTAACCATAGGGCGCACCGCAAGGGTGATGGCCTTTTGGCACAAGCACCACATCGCCATCCGATACCGCCATGGTTTCATCCAGCGAGCCATCTTCGGTGAAGACCCGCTGAAAGCCAAAGCCTTGGGCCGGGTTGAGGCGGTGATAGTAGGTTTCTTCCAGGTAGGTCATGTCCGGGAAATTATCCTCGTCATGCCTGTGCGGCGGGTAGGACGACCAGTGGCCGGAGGGGGTGAAGACCTCTGTCACCAGCAGGCTATCGGCCACATCGCGGTCTTCCATCGCAATCGGGAAGATGTAGCGCGTGTTGGCACCCTTGCCGCGCTCACTCAGCGAAATACCGGTGGGGCCGATGACCTGCGCTTCACGCCCTGGTTTGGCGGGTGCCGTGCAGACGCCGATGGTGCAATCGGTTGTCGCAGTAACCGACCATGAGGAGCCAGCCGGAATATAGACACAGTGCGGCGGCTTGCGCTCGAACACATTCATACGGTCGCCAAGTTCGCCGAAGTTTTTGTCTTCGGATGAGACCTCCGCTTTGCCTTCGACCAGCACCAGAATGACTTCCGTATCGCCGGTTTTCTCGGTCGCGGCCTCACCCGGTTTCAGCCGGTAGAGACCGAAACCGACATAGCCCCAATCGGCACTTTCAGGTGTGATGTCGTGGACCTTGCCGGTTGTCCCGGTCGGCTTGCACAGCAGATTGGCCATGGTCGTCTCCTTGTTTCAGGCTTTGTCCAGTCCAGCGTCCCTCGCGAAAGCGCGCAAGGATTTCAGGCCAAGACTTTGATACTCAAACGGGTTGCGCACGTCAGGGTCCTGCTCGGCCTCGATCACCAGCCAACCGCTATAGTCATGCTCGGCGGCAATTTTCAGCACGGGTAAAAAGTCGACGCCGCCGTCTGCGTCACCCGGAACGGTGAAGACACCCCGACGCACGCCTTCGAGGAATGACAGGTTTTCGTCACGAACCTGCTGGGCGATCACGGGGCGAACGTTCTTCGCGTGAATATGGCCAACCCGGCCCATGTGCTTTTTCGCAAGCCGCTCCGGGTTCCCGCCGCCAAACAGCGTGTGGCCCGTGTCGAGCAGCAGCTTGGTATGCGGGCCGGTATGCTCCATCAAACGGTCGATCTCGTCTTCGCTTTCGATGATCGTGCCCATGTGGTGGTGGTAGACGAGTGCGATACCCTGCTCTGCAGCAAACGCTGCCAGCGCCTCGACACCTTCGCCGAATACCTTCCAGTCGCTATCGGCAAGTTTGGGACGATCATTAACCGGCTTGTCGTCGTCGCCATGAATGGCGTTCGAAGTTTCGCAGACGATAATGACCTTCGAGCCCATGGCCTTGAGCAGATCGAGCGCAGGCTGCATGGCCACTTTTTCATCTTCGATGGAGTTGGTCAGCAGGTTCAGCGAATGCCAGCCTGAAACGAAACGCAGATTGCGCGGCTCCAGCACGGATTTCAGAGCATCCGGTTCTTGAGGAAACTTATGGCCCTTCTCGATGCCATCGAAACCGATTTTCGATGTTTCATCCAGGCATTGGTCAAGGCTGATATGGGCACCCAGCGTGCGGTCGTCGTCATTGCTCCACGCAATGGGGTTCGTGCCGTAAAGGATCATGATGACTGTCTTTCCTTCAACGCGGCTTCATAAGCTGCGCGTGCATTGTTGACTTCTTTACGCTGCGAAACTTCCGGCACCGCGACATCCCACCAATAACCACCGGCATCCGGCGTCGGATAAGGGTCGGTATCGATGACGATCGCCGTTGTCACCGTCGCCTCGCGCGCCGCATTCAACGCTATCTCCAGCTCCGCAATCGATGACACCTTGTGGGCATCGGCGCCCATGCTGGCAGCGTGGGCGGTAAAGTCGATGGCGATGGGGTTTGTGTGGTTGCTGTGGGCGTAGAGATTGTTGAACTCCGCACCGCCGGTGCCCATCTGCAACCGGTTGATGCAGCCGTAGCCTCTGTTATCGGTGATGACGAGGGTGATCTTCACACCCATCGCAACGGCGGTCGCCAGTTCCGAATTCATCATCATGTAGGAACCATCACCCACCATGACGATCACATCACGATGCGGCTGCGCCATCTTGATGCCGAGGCCACCGGCAATCTCGTAGCCCATGCAAGAAAAGCCGTATTCCATGTGGTAGGAGAGTGGCAGCTTGGCCTTCCACAGCTGGTGCAGCTCTCCCGGCATGGTTCCAGCCGCACACATGACAACGGTATCGTCACGAGAGGCCCGCTGCACCGCGCCGATAACCTGCATGTCCGTCGGCAGACTGTTGGCGTCGGTTGGCGCAGCCGTCACGGCATCCGCCTTGGCAAACCACCCCTGTTTCAGACCAGCATCAGGTGCCGTGAAACGATGACTTCCCAAAGCTTGTGCCAGCTTTTCCAGCCCCACTTTCGCATCCGCCGTCAGGCTGATGGCATTGTGCTTTGCGCTGTCATAGGGCTGGACATTCAGCGCCAGCAACTTGCGTTCAGGGTTCTTGAACAGCGCCCAGGAGCCGGTGGTGAAATCCTGAAAGCGGGTACCGATACCGAAGACGAGATCGGCCTTTTCGGCAATGGCATTGGCGCTGTCTGCACCGGTAACACCAACCGGGCCGAAGTTCAGATCATGGTCCCAAGCCAGCGCAGATTTGCCAGCCTGCGTTTCAATGACCGGGATGGAATGACGCTCAGCAAAAGCTTTCAACGTCTCTGTCGCGCCCGAAAAATGCACGCCACCGCCAGCAACGATCACCGGATTCTTAGCCGCCTTCAAAGCGGCAACGGCCTCCTCGAACTCTGCAATATCGGGTTCAGGACGGCGTTGACGCCAGACTTTTTTCTCAAAGAAGCTTGCCGGATAGTCGTAGGCTTCCGCCTGCACGTCCTGACAGAATGCCAGCGTCACCGGACCACAATCAGCAGGGTCGGTCAGGGTGCGCATGGCACGAGGCAAGGCGGTGAGAAGTTGTTCAGGCCGCATGATGCGGTCGAAGTACCGGCTGACGGGTTTGAAGCAGTCATTGGCGGACACGGTGCCGTCACCGAAATCCTCGATCTGCTGCAACACCGGGTCGGGGCCGCGATTGGCAAAGACATCACCGGGGATCAACAGAACCGGCAGGCGGTTGACATGGGCGAGCGCAGCAGCCGTCACCATGTTCAAAGCGCCGGGGCCAATGGAGGACGTGACCGCCATGGCACGGCGACGGCCGAGTTGCTTGGCGTAAGCGATGGCGGCATGCGCCATGGATTGTTCGTTCTGGCCGCGATAGGTTGGCAGTTCATCGCGGATGCCATAGAGCGCCTCTCCTATGCCAGCCACGTTGCCATGGCCGAAAATCGCCCAGACACCGGCAATATAGATCTCGCCATCTTCGTTCATCTGCGCGGCCAGATAGCGAACCATCGCCTGCGCTGCCGTCAAACGTATTGTCGTCACGCGACCTCTCCCTTGTTCTTTGCGGCACGCGCCTCATCCCAGATGCGGCACAGAGCGCTATAACGTTCAGCCATTTGCTTCACGGCCTCCTCGCCGCTTATCTGACCTGCCAACCAGGCACGGCCCGCATCCGCAAAGATCGTGCGACCGACAGCAAAGCCTTTCACCAGATCAAAACCGGCAGCCAGACGGAAACTGGTCTCAAGCTCGGCCTGAGGCGCGTCCAGACCCAGCACCACGATGCCGCGCACATAAGGGTCCTTGCGCTCGACCGCTTCGCATGCGTTTTTCCACGCCGCTTCGCTTTTCATCGGTTCCAGCTTCCACCAATCGGGATAGACGCCGATCTCATAGAAACGGTCGATAATTTTTGCATTCGTCGTGTCATCCACCGGTGCCACCTTGGACGGAATGATCTCCAGCAGTAGCTCCAGTCGGTTGCGACGGGCGGCCTGGAACAGGCGTATGACTGTCGCTTCCTGTTCTTTGCGCAACTCTTCGGAATCGTCAGGATGATAGAAGCACAGAACTTTGACGACATTGTTGGCGGGCCACTCGCTAAGGCCGCCGAAATCAAGACCGAGTTCCGGCTCCAGCGTCAACGGGCGAGAGCCCGGCCATTCCACCGGCCTGCCGACCCACAGATTGGTGCCGCTTGCTTCGTAAAGCGCCTCACGGCCAAGACGGCTATCGCAGAGGATGCCATAGCCGGCTTCACCGCCGGACACCTGAAGGGCTGCTTTCAGGCAAAGCTTCTTGAAGTCGCCGATCTTGGCGTGGTCAACGCCCGCCTCATCCGCCATGGCTTCCAGTTGCATGCGGTGGTCGAAGGCGAAGACGCGCATGGTGCTCCAGTCACCCTTGCGGTTGGTGGCCCAATGCACCTGCTCCAGCGCTTCATCCTTGCGCAACGCCTTGTTTTTGATGCCGGTGCGGAAGAAATATTGCAGCTCTTCCCAGCTCGGATAAGCGGGCGTGCAGCCGTGCCGAGAGACGGCAAAAGCACCGCAGGCATTGGCAAATTTGAGCGTTGTCGGCCAGTCTTCGCCACGCAGCCAACCCCGGAAGAGGCCCGCCATAAAGCCATCGCCAGCACCCAGCACGTTGAAAACTTCGATCGGGAAACCCTCACCGGATTCGCCGTCATCAAGACTGGCTGGAATATCTGCCGGGAAAACCGAGGCACCCATCGGCCCGCGCTTGCAAACCAGTGTCGCGTCGGAAACCTTGCGAACGGCCCTCAGCGCTTCCAGCGTATCGGTCGAGCCACCGGCGATGTGGAATTCCTCTTCCGTTCCGACGATGAGGTCGAAGAGGTGCAGCGTCGATTGCAGTTTGGCTGTCACCTTCTCGGATTCCACGAAGCGGCTCTCGCCATCGCCATGCCCTGCAACGCCCCAGAGGTTGGGCCGATAATCGATATCGAGCGCTGTCTTCGCGCCGCTTTCCCGCGCAATGCGCAGCGCCTTCAGAACGGCGGCTTCCGTTTTCACATTGGACAAGTGCGTGCCGGTGGCGCAGACGCAAGCCGCATCCGCAATGAAGGCAGGATCGATATCGTCTTCGCACAGTGCCATGTCAGCGCAGTTTTCGCGATAGAAAATCAGTGGGAACTGCGACTGGTCGCGAATTCCAAGCAGCACCAGCGCCGTCAAACGTTCCGGGTCAGTCTTCACGCCCTGGATGTCGACACCCTCGCGCACCAGTTGCTCGCGGATGAAGCGGCCCATATGTTCGTCGCCGACGCGGGTGATAACGGCGGTCTTCAGACCCAACCGCGCACCACCGGCGGCGATGTTTGTGGGGGAACCGCCGATATATTTGTTGAAGGAGGACATATCCTCCAGACGGCCGCCGACCTGGGCACCGTAAAGATCGACCGACGAACGGCCAATCGTAATGAGATCAAGCTTTTTCACGACCGTCCTCCCTCGCTGTAAGGCGAAACCTAGATATGGAATGACACTCCAAAATCATTCCATTTCAGGCATTCCATTTCAGGCTATTTTTGGACTATAAATTCCATTTTTTCTATTTTCAACATAAATATTCAATTTTGCCTTTGCGCGCCCACGCCGACAGCGAGCGCTATGGCCACGCAGAGTGTGGCTGAAAGCGACCGGAAGGCACCGAAATCCACCTCGGAAACCGCAAGGATCGTCGCGCCCAGCTTGCGCATCGGGCTGACCGCCGTATCGGTTATCGCCACCACCGGAACGCGGCGCGCAAGGCTTGACGACGCAAGGTCCATCGTCTCTGCCGAATAGGGCGCGAAGGTGATGGCAAGCACGACGTCACCATATCTTATGGCACTCTCATTGTGCAGCTGCCCGACAGATGCGTGCAACATGGCCGGAACGCCCATTTTCTCGAACGCATAGGCCAGATAGCTGGCGACCGCGAAGGACCGTCGCAGGCCGATGATGTGGATGGTGTTTGCTTCCGACAGCACCTGGATCGCAGTTTCGAATTCCTGCGGATCGACCGTTTTCAGCACGTTTTCGAGCGATGCACGCCCGGCGTCCACGAACTCTCCCAAAAGCAGCGCACTGCCATCTTCACCACTATCACGCAGATTGCTGAGACGCGTCGTATAATCCGGCCAGCTGCCGGTGTAATGCTCGCGAAACAGGCGCTGCATTTCGGAAAAGCCGGAGAAGCCCATGATCTGGCTGAAACGCATCATGGCGGATGGCGGGACACCTGCGCCATCCGCCAGTTCGGCGACGGTGGACACCGCGATGCGATCTGCATGCGCTGCGACGTGATCGGCGCATTGACGCAGACGCTTCGGCAGTCTGTCGGTTATCTCCAGTAATCGCTCGCGAAAAGCTTCGACCGTTGCGGGGGCCGCGTTCACATTCATGATCTCTCCCTCATTGTTCTATCCCACCGGCAATATGGAATATCCATTCCAAAATATTTCACAAGGTTTCCATGTCGATTCATCGGGTGACAGTGGGGGCCCAGCATGGCATAGGGACGCAAACCTCCAGCTTATCGGTTACCCTCTCATGATCCGCATCGAAAACATCAGCAAATCCGCCAGCCACCGCATTCTGTTCATCGAGGCGTCTGCCGCCCTTAACCGGGGCGAAAAGGTCGGGCTGGTTGGTCCTAACGGTGCAGGCAAGACGACGCTGTTTCGCATGATCACCGGTCAGGAACAGCCTGACGAAGGCCAGGTTGCCTCCGACAAGCACGTCACCATCGGCTACTTCAATCAGGATGTCGGCGAGATGGCGGGCCGCAGCGCGGTTGCCGAGGCCATGGAAGGTGCCGGTCCCGTCAGCGCCGTCGCCACCGAACTGCGTGAACTGGAAGCCCGCATGGTGGACCCAGACCAACTCGACCAGATGGACGAGATTATCGAGCGTTACGGTGAGGTTCAGGCCCGCTATGAAGAGCTGGATGGTTACTCGCTCGATGGCCGTGCCCGCGAGGTTCTGGCAGGCTTGAGTTTCAGTCAGGAAATGATGGACGGCGATGTCGGCAAGCTCTCGGGCGGCTGGAAGATGCGTGTGGCGCTGGCCCGCATTCTCTTGATGCGGCCGGACGTGATGCTGCTCGATGAGCCGAGCAACCATCTGGATATCGAAAGCCTGATCTGGCTCGAAACCTTCCTGAAAACCTATGACGGCGCGCTGCTGATGACCTCGCATGACCGCGAGTTCATGAATCGCATCGTCAACAAGATCATCGAGATCGATGCGGGATCATTGACGAGCTATACCGGAGACTACGGCTTTTACGAGCAACAACGTGCCCAGAATGAAAAGCAGCAGCAGGCACAGTTCGAGCGCCAGCAGGCGATGCTTGCCAAGGAAATCAAGTTCATCGAGCGCTTCAAGGCACGCGCATCCCATGCCTCACAGGTACAAAGCCGCGTCAAGAAGCTCGAGAAGATCGACCGTGTCGAGCCGCCAAAGCGCAGGCAGACGGTAGCATTTGATTTTCAGGCACCGCCACGCTCCGGTGAAGATGTCGTGTCGCTTAAACAAGTCCACAAAAGCTACGGCAAACGCACCATCTATGAGGGCCTGGATTTCATGATCCGCCGCAAGGAGCGCTGGTGCATCATGGGTGTCAACGGCGCTGGCAAATCCACCCTTCTCAAACTGATAGCCGGAACAGCCAAACCGGATACGGGCATCGTCAATGTCGGTGCCAGCGTCAAACTCGGCTATTTCGCCCAGCACTCCATGGATTTGCTGGATGGTGACGCAACCATTCTGCAATGGCTGGAACAGCGCTTCCCGAAAGCCGGCCAAGCTCCGCTGCGCGCGCTCTCAGGCTGCTTCGGTTTTTCCGGGGACGATGTCGAGAAAAAATGCCGGGTTCTCTCAGGTGGAGAAAAGGCACGTCTTGTGATGGCGGCGATGCTGTTCGACCCGCCGAATTTCCTCGTTCTGGACGAACCCACCAACCACCTTGACCTCGACACCAAGGAAATGCTGATCAAGGCGCTCGGCGAATATGAAGGCACCATGCTCTTCGTTTCGCACGATCGCCATTTCCTCGCGGCCCTGTCCAACCGCGTTTTGGAACTGACGCCCGAGGGCATCCACCAATATGGCGGCGGATACATCGAATATGTGGAGCGGACGGGCGCGGAAGCACCGGGGCTGATGAAGGCATAAAAAATGCGGCCTTAAGGGCCGCATTATGATTTTTGGGGATCGCTGGCACTCTAGTTGAGTGTTTCCCAATTGCTGCGCACATCGGATGCCGATCGGCTGAGATGGACATGGGCGTCCACATGGTCGACCCACTCCAGCGGGATCAGGTGGTGCTTGCCATCTTCGGCATCGGTTTTCGTCAGCTTGATGCGGCTGGTGCCGTCCATGTGATCGACAGTGCCGACGTGGCTTCCATCGGCGGAACGCACTTCCATATGCTCGCGAATTTTATCCTGAGAAATCATGGTCATTTCCTCCGTGTTTTCTTGTATTCCCACGTAGAAAATGGACGGCGGGCCGTTTCGTTCCCGCATTTCTCATATTCAACAGTCGCAGTCTGACGGTTGGCAGTTCCTAGAAAAGCGCATCCGCGAACAGATCGTCATCATCTGCTGCAGCTGCGTTGCGGGCAATGGAAGAGACATTTGCCCTGGCCGACGAGACACTCGCGGGCAGGAAGCGGACGTGAATGTCACGCTCCTGAGACATCGTGTAGAGCTTGTAGACCCCTGAGCTGAAGGTTTCGATCTTATGGCTGAAAGCAGAGACGTTTGCGTCAAAGCCTTGCGACAGTTCTGCGGAGATCTGGCAGCACTCCTTGAAGGTGGCACCCAGCTCGCTTTCGAAATCGAGCGTCACAACGGCTGAACTGATGCGGCTGAAAACGGCCTGACCTTCGTCGGCAAGGGCCTGCAAACCAGCATCCATCTGTGTCTTGGCACGGCGGATAGCGTGAAGACTTTCGTTCAGCGGCAGAGCCAGATCAGCCGAAAGGCCTCGGCCCTGTTGTGCCAGTTGGCTGGTCGCACTCTCGACACGCTGGAGTTCTTCGACGATGGCGTCGGCTGGCGTTTCCAGCTTGCCCGCGAACACTCGCATTTCACCGCTGACAACATTGACGGAGCGGCCGGCATCGCCGAGCTTGGAGCAGCGCAGATTGGAGTTGAGCGCCATATAGTGAATATCGATCTTGATGGATCGCAAAATTTCAATGCCGCGTGACAGTTCCTGCGCGCTGTTGGTCACGGACAGAACGACATTGTCGGCACCGGCGCTGCTTTCCTGCACACGGCCAACCAGATTGCAGGCTTCAACAATGCCCTGCTCCATCAGGGCCAGCGTGTCCTTGTCGCCATTGCGGGTCTTGTCGACCAGTTCATCGCGCAGAGACAGGATGCGCGCCGCGTCATCGGCAAAGCTCGAAATGCTTTTGAATATCTTGGTGCAATCGCGATGGAAATCGGCCGCCGTCTCATTCATCTGTGCGCCAGCCAATTGCAAAACAGCTTCTTTGAGAACCGCATATTCACCAGTATCGAGCTGCTTTCCTTCGTCCGAAGACGCGAAATCGTCGAGCATATCCAGCATACGTTGAATGTGTTCGATTCGCTGGCGGGTGATATCGCCGATCTGCAGGGAAGACAGTACCGAGCCGATCTTGCCCTGGATGGTGCTGGCTATCTTCTTCACCTGCGCGGCGATGTCGGACATCTCCTGCTGCTGCTTGGAAATGCGCGCTGAGTTTTCGTTCAGGCCTGCGATGATTTGCGGAATGGTCGATTCAAAATCCGCGAGCGTGCCGGATGAATAAGACCGTGCCTTAATGAGCTGAGACCGCATCGCTTCAAGGTTCTTGGCAAAGCGGCTGACTTCGTCTGCACCCGACTGGATGCGTTCGCGAATTTCATCGGCGAAGCCGGCAAATTCAGCAAGCCCGGCACCAGTGATCTTGACCGTGATCACGAAGGTCTTGAGATAGCGGATTGTCTCATGGATATCGTCGATGTGCCCGCCTGTGGAGGAGCACATTTCTGCCAGGGAATTGAATGCTGCCTGGCGTGTTTTTTCCGTCTTCGGCAACTGCGCGAGATCATCGATGGTTTTGCCTAGACCATCGAGCGTTGTCTGGGCTGTCTGACCGTCGATCGTGTTGGTCATTCCGTCCAGAGTTCCCGTCAGACTGCCCAGAATGTCCATGACTGACACCAGAACCGCCCCGCCTTCGAGAAACGCCTTTTCAATTCGCGCATGCGCAGCCGTCAGCTTGGAGGTGAATTCCACCTGTCTGTCGATCTCGAAGGTCGTCTTGAGCTGCCGCGCTGTATTCATCGTCGTTTCCCGATCTCGTGTTGTGGAACGACGCTAGCTACATTTCGGAAACGACAGGTAAATCAGCGCTCTCGCGGGCGGCCTAATCCGATTCACAGTTAACAGTTGCGTAGGATCTGCTGGTTAACGGGATGTCACACAGCCGCATGGCGGAACGTCAGATTGAGACGTGCCCGTCCGGCGGCGTCGTGGATGCCGTCCTTCAACGGCATAATGCCATGGAAGGACAGGCGCGACGGACCGCCCCAGACGACGACATCACCATGACTGAGCATATGTTTGCGCACCGGATCCGAGCGGTTCATGCCACCGAACTGAAACGTGGCGGGCAGGCCCAAAGAGACCGAAACGATGGGATTGGTGAAATCTCTCTCGTCCTTGTCCTGGTGGAGAGACATTTTCGCGCCTGGCTCGTAGCGGTTGATCAGACAGGCATTGGGGATAAAATCTGGATATCCCGCTTCGCGTGCAGCGCTTTCGGCCAGCGACTGAAAGCTTTGCGGCATGGCTGGCCATGGTTGTCCGCTCTCGGGATCAGTGGTTTGATACCGGTATCCTCTGCGGTCCGTCACCCAGCCATAGGGCCCACAATTCGTCATGGCGACCGACATGGAAAATCCGCCGGGGGTGACCATGTGGCGAAAAGGGGCAGCGGACGAGATCTGGTCGACCGCGCGCAAGAGTGTCGTTGAAACATCCAAGGCATGATGACGCAACAGCCATGCGCCATCTGCCATCTCGACACGCTTGGGTACCGCCGCTTCGAGGCCCGAAAACAGATCATCCATCATGCGACCGTTTCCTGTTTCGTTGAAAGCGACGGGTGCAGGCGCGGTGCGTATCCGGCGCGCAGGGTGTTCAGCGTGGAGGGCGGGGTGAGCAACCCGTCTACGAATGGCAAGGTCTGCACCGGCTGGTATCCATCCGCATCCCAGTGATATGGCTTGCCACCGACAATCAGAAAAGCATCTCCCGCTGCGGCAATCATGGCGCCGTCCGGCAAATGTTCCAGGGGCGATAACAGCATATTCAACCGTTTGCGGCGGGACTGGAGCCTCTCCCTATGAAGCACGCTGTCCATGTCCTTCGCGCTGGGAGGTAAGACGCCATTCCCCGCTGCCCAAGCGCTTCGGAATAGGTCGGCGTCATCACGGCGGCACTGGAAGCATGGACGGTGACCGGCTGCCAAAGCTGTCGCTTCGTCAAAGAAGAAAAGTTCGGTCCAGCTGCGTGTCGCCATGACATCGCGGCGCACGTTCTTGTAATCGCAATTGCACACCAGCCACGCTTTAGAGGTCCAGCGTTTCGTCGTCAGGGTTTTGGTTCTGGCGTCATGAATGATGCCACGATTGCCGGTAAAAAGCCCGCGCAACGGAAGAGCGACGATGTCTCCAAAGGGATCGACCCGGTTCTGTAGCGTCATATACACCTCCCGTCATTTTTATCGGACATGCCAAAAACCCACGCAAAAGAGACGATTTTAGGGACAATGTGTGGCTCAGGCCCACCGTCAATGCTGCGTTAAGCATAATCGTTCATAGCTTTTCCATGAATTTGCGGCGTCGCCCCACCGCGAGGAAGGTCTGAAGACGATGGAAATACCTCAGATGCGCCGAAAATTATTCTCGCATGACAGGCCAGACATTATCTATGCCGTTGGCGATGTTCACGGCTGCTTTGATCTGTTGCAGGCGTTGCAGAATAAGATCCTGAGCGATGCCGCGCAAATACATGGCTCCAAATGGATCGTGATGCTGGGAGACTACATCGACCGCGGGCCGAAATCCTCCGACGTCATTCATGAGCTGATGCAGCGGGTGTCGGGAGACATCGAGCGCTTTTGTCTGGCGGGAAACCACGAGGCGACGATGCTGGATTTTCTGAGAGATCCGCGAGAAGACCATCTCTGGCTTGAGTTCGGCGGAATGGAAACGCTGAAATCCTACGGGATCGGGGAGATACCAGCAGACAGGAAAAGCCTGAAAGCGCAGCTTCACGACCACATTCCGCAGAGCCATATCGACTTCATGACATCGCTGCCATCGCTGCTGGCGGTGCCCGGTCTGTGTTTCGTCCATGCGGGGGTGGTGAACGGTGTGCCGTTACAAAGGCAGCACGACAAGCATCTGTTGTGGATACGGCCAAAGGATCAGACCGTTCCGGGTGCCGACAACCTCTTCATGACCGTGCATGGTCATACACCTGTGCGCAATGTGTCGCTTTGCGACAATCGTCTGAATGTAGATACCGGTGCGTTTATGACGGGGCGGCTATCTGCGGTGAAAATCACCCGCGATGGCACCATCACGGTGATGCACGCCGAGTAGAATGACCGCGCGATAGAGACGAAAACACCGGCTGAAACCAGCCGGTGTTTTTTATTGTAAAGCGATGTTAGTGGTTGTCGCGAGGGACGCCCTTGGTCTGGGCAATGCGCTGATACTTGACGGCATTTTCCAGAACCGCGCCGGTTTCCAGCTGGCCGACGAGGCCACGCTGGATTTCCTGCCATGGGGTCTGATGATCGGGGAACTTGTAACCGCCGTCGGCTGCAAGGGTCTCGTAACGCTTGGCCAGCTCTTCAGCAGAGATCAGGATATCGGCCTTGCCCTTGCCCACATCGATACGCACCCGGTCGCCCGTCTGAAGGATCGCGAGACCGCCGCCTGCGGCAGCTTCCGGAGATGCGTTCAGAATGGACGGGCTGCCCGATGTGCCGGACTGGCGGCCGTCACCGATGCAGGGAAGCGACGTGACGCCCTGCTTGAGCAGATAATCCGGTGCGCGCATGTTGACGACTTCGGCGGCACCTGGATAACCGATGGGACCGGCACCGCGCATGAACAGAACCGTGTTGGCATCGATACCAAGCGATGGATCGTCGATGCGGTGGTGGTAATCTTCGGGACCATCGAACACAACAGCCTTGCCTTCGAAGGCTTCGGGATCGTTGGGGTTGGACAGGTAACGCTCGCGGAACTCCGGCGAGATAACGCTGGTCTTCATGATGGCGGACGAGAACAGGTTGCCGCGCAGAACGCGGAAACCGGCACGTTCCTTAAGCGGCTGATCGAACGGGCGAATGACCTTTTCGTCTTCGATGATGGCGCCACGGCAGTTATCACCAATGGTCTTGCCATTGACCGTCATCGCGTCTTCCTTGATGAGGCCCTGTGTCATCAACTGGTTGACCACAGCGGGAACACCGCCTGCATGGTAATAGTCTTCACCGAGATATTCACCGGCAGGCTGAAGGTTGACGAGAAGCGGCACTTCTTCGCCGTAGGTCTGCCAGTCATCGACCGTCAGTTCGATGTCGAGGTGGCGCGCCAGACCGTTCAGGTGGATCGGTGCGTTGGTGGAGCCGCCAATAGCCGAGTTGACGCGGATGGCGTTGATGAAGGCATCCTTCGTCATGATGTCGGAAGGCTTGAGGTCTTCGCGGACCATATCAACGATGCGCAGACCGGTGTGATAGGAAATTTCCTGACGGTCGCGGTAAGGTGCCGGGATTGCGGCGGAACCCGGCAGTTGCATGCCGAGTGCTTCAGCCAGCGAGTTCATGGTCGTTGCCGTGCCCATGGTGTTGCAATAACCGGTGGACGGAGCCGAGGAAGCAACCAGCTTGACGAAACCGGCATAGTCGATTTCGCCCTTGGCCAGCAGTTCGCGGGCTTTCCAGACGATGGTACCGGAACCGGTGCGTTCACCACGGAACCAGCCGTTCAGCATGGGGCCGACGGAAAGCGCGATGGCAGGAATGTTGACGGTGGCCGCCGCCATAAGACAGGCAGGCGTGGTCTTGTCGCAGCCGATGGTCAGCACGACGCCATCGAGCGGATAGCCGTACAGCACTTCCACGAGGCCGAGATAGGCGAGGTTACGGTCGAGACCGGCGGTCGGGCGCTTGCCGGTTTCCTGAATGGGGTGAACCGGAAATTCGATGGCGATACCACCCGCTTCGCGGATGCCTTCGCGCAGACGGTGCGCCAGTTCCAAGTGGTGGCGGTTACACGGTGACAGGTCCGATCCCGTCTGGGCGATGCCGATGATCGGACGATCCGACTGCAATTCCGCCTGGCTGAGGCCGAAATTCATGTAGCGCTCCAGATACAGCGCCGTCATGTCGGCGTTATCAGGATTGTCGAACCATGCGCGAGAACGCAGCTTTCCGCCCTTTGCCTGCGTTGTGGGTAGGTTGGTCAGGTCTTTCATAACTTTGATCTCCAGCCGGAAATGGCAAATGGGTACGACAACAGGATTGCGACGACCTTATGATGAGGAAAAGAGAAAAAGACCTCGGCGATCTCTAGCGCGAGGCAGGTCCATCTGAGGACAGCACCGGAATGTTTCGACCTTTTGAAGACAGTCGATGACGATCGTCACGAAATTTCCGCCCTGAATTCTTCTTTTGCCTGCTCTCATCTGCGACAATTGACTTGCTGCGTCAATCGCAACGATCAGCGCTTTGGTATTCGTATTACTAATTTGCCGAAGCATTTGTTGTCAAGACGAGTTCTGGGGCCACTTGCCAGCCTCACAAGAATTATTTTTGACCAATTTTCTATTGCAAAATAAGGATAAATTCCCGTTTTCTCAGTTTCAAGAACCACCTCAACATAAGAAAATACTCAAAAGCCACTTTTCAAAGATAATACTATATGCTCATATCTGGCTGTCTTAGCCGAATTCATCTCTGGGAGGATTACAGATGAAAAAAGCACTCGCGGCGGTTACCGTCGCCCTTTCCGTATGTCTTGCATCAGGCGTATCAGCACAATCTCTCACCGTTGGCTTCTCGCAGATCGGCTCTGAATCGGGTTGGCGTGCCGCTGAAACGACGGTGACGAAGCAGCAGGCCGAAAAGCGTGGCGTGACGCTGAAATTCGCAGACGCACAGCAAAAGCAGGAAAACCAGATCAAGGCCGTCCGCGGCTTCATCGCGCAAGGCGTCGATGCGATCTTCATCGCACCGGTGGTCGCAACCGGCTGGGACGCCGTGTTGAAGGAAGCCAAGGAAGAGAAAATCCCCGTGATCCTTCTCGACCGCCAGATCGAGGCTCCAGACAGCCTTTACCTGACCGCTGTGACATCCGATCAGGTTCATGAAGGCAAGGTTGCCGGTGAATGGCTGGCCAAGGATGTCGGCTCGAAGGACTGCAAGGTCGTCGAGTTGCAGGGCACGACCGGTTCCTCGCCTGCCATCAACCGCAAGAAGGGTTTTGAGGAAGGCATTGCATCACATGCCAACATCAAGATCGTTCGTTCGCAGACAGGCGACTTTACCCGCACCAAGGGCAAGGAAGTCATGGAAAGCTTCATCAAGGCTGAAGGCGGCGGCAAGGGTATTTGCGCGGTCTACGCCCACAATGACGACATGGCCGTCGGCGCGATCCAGGCCATCAAGGAAGCTGGCCTGAAGCCTGGCACCGATATCAAGGTCGTCTCCATCGACGCCGTTCCTGATATCTTCAAGGCCATGGCAGCCGGTGAAGCCAATGCGACGGTGGAATTGACGCCCAACATGGCTGGTCCTGCCTTCGATGCGCTCGAAGCGTATCTCAAGGACAAGAAAGAGCCGGCAAAGTGGATCCAGACGGAATCCAAACTCTATACGGCGTCAGATGATCCGATGAAGGTGTACGAAGCGAAGAAGGGACTGGGCTACTAAGCCAGTTTCAGCTTGGGGTGCGACGCGAAGGCGCCGCACCCGCCAATATTCCGTGCAGGACCTGACCATGCCCGAAACCAGCCCCCTTCTGGAAGCGCGCGCCATAGGAAAATCGTTCCTCGGCATCGCGGCGCTCGATAATGTCGATCTATCGCTCAACCGCGGCGAAGTGCATGCTTTGCTGGGTGAGAACGGTGCGGGGAAATCGACACTCATCAAAATTCTGACCGGTGTCTACCATCGCGACCGGGGCACGATCCGCCTCGATGGCGCGGAGATTTCGCCGACAACGGTCACGGAGGCGCAAGATCTCGGCATTGGCACCGTGTATCAGGAAGTCAACCTTCTTGAAAACCTGACCGTTGCCGAAAACCTGTTTCTGGGCAGACAACCCCGCCGCTTCGGCCTGATCGACCGGCGCGAAATGCGCGAAAGAGCGCGAAAACTGCTGACGCGCTACGGGCTTTCGATCAATGTCGATGCCCTGCTCTCCAGCTATTCAGTGGCGATCCGCCAGATCATCGCCATCGCGCGCGCCGTTGATCTCTCGGGCAAGGTTCTGGTGCTGGACGAGCCTACCGCCAGCCTCGACAGCCACGAAGTCGAAATGCTGTTTACCGTTCTGCGGCAACTGCGCGCCGAGGGGCTTGGTATTGTCATCATTACCCATTTTCTCAATCAGGTGTACGATATCGCCGACCGCGTGACGGTTCTGCGCAACGGCAAGCTTGTCGGCACCCGCCAGATTTCCGAACTGCCACGGGGTGATCTCATCTCGATGATGCTGGGACGTGAGTTACTGAGCGTGACTCATGACCGTCAGGCGCCCGATGATACCGTGGTGAAAGGCGACGCTCCAATCCGTTTTGAGGGCTACGGCAAGCGCGGCAGTGTCGAGCCGTTCGATCTCGATGTCCGCCCGGGCGAAGTCGTCGGCATTGCAGGACTTCTCGGGTCCGGTCGCACCGAGACGGCCTTTCTTCTGTTCGGCATCGACAAGCCGGACGCTGGCCAGGCCAGCATCGATGGCAAAGCAGTTGCAATCACTTCGCCGGAGGTGGCAATCGACAACGGTTTCGGCTTTTGCCCGGAAGAGCGCAAGACGGATGGCATTATCGGTGATTTCTCAGTGGCGGATAATATCGCACTTGCCCTGCAGGCGCGGCAGGGATGGATGCGGCCACTGTCTCACAAACAAAAAGCTGCATTGGCGGATGGCTTTATCAAATCTCTCGACATACGCCCAGCGGATCGTGAGCGACCGATCAAGTTCCTATCCGGTGGCAACCAGCAAAAAGCAATTCTGGCACGGTGGTTGGCCACCGAGCCGCGCCTCCTCATTCTCGATGAACCCACACGTGGCATCGATATCGGTGCACATGCGGAAATTCTCAAGATGATCGAGCGGCTCTGTTCGCAGGGCATGTCGCTCATCGTGATATCCTCGGAACTGGAAGAACTGACCGCTGTCGCGCACCGCGTCATCGTGCTGTCTGACCGTAGACATGTTGCCGAACTCAAAGGGGGCGACGTGACCGCCGACAACATCATGCAAGCCATTGCCAGTGCCGCCAGAACGGAGGCGGCATGATGAAGAGCGTCACCGCCCGCATGAAACGGCTCGCGCCCCAGCTCGCCGCTCTCATCATCATTCTTGGTGCTATCGCGCTCATCTCGCCTGGTTTCCTGAATATTTCTTTTCAGAACGGCAGGCTCTACGGCAGCATCATCGACATTCTGGTCCGCGCGGCACCCGTGGCCCTACTGACCATCGGCATGACGCTTGTCATCGCCACAAAGGGCATCGACCTGTCGATCGGCGCCGTCATCGCCATCTGTGGCGCGGTTGCGGCAACACTGATCACGAGCGGTCAATCCATTCCCGTCGTTATCGCCGTTTCCCTCGCCGTCGGGATCGCCTGTGGCATCTGGAACGGAATTCTTGTCGCCATTCTAGACATCCAGCCGATCATCGCGACACTGATCCTGATGGTCGCCGGGCGCGGCATTGCGCAGCTCATCACCGAAGGCGTCATCCTGACGTTCAACAATGACAGCTTTTCCGCCATCGGCGTTGGCGCGTTTGTCGGCATTCCCATGCCTGTCATCATCTGGGTGCTCACGGCTTTGCTGGTGGGCACTCTCGTGCGCAAGACGGCCTTGGGTTTCCTCATCGAAGCAACGGGCATCAACCGCCGCGCCGCAGCTCTTGCCGGTGTGCGCGCCCGTTTTCTGCTGTTCTTCGTTTATGCCATATCAGGCCTTTGCGCAGCCGTTGCCGGCATGATTGTCACCGCCGACATCCGAGGTGCCGATGCCAACAATGCCGGCTTATGGCTGGAGCTTGACGCCATTCTGGCCGTCGTGATCGGCGGTACGTCCCTGAATGGCGGACGTTTCTCCATCACCGCGTCACTCATCGGTGCATTGATCATCCAAACCATCAACACCGGCATTCTCGTCTCCGGCTTCCCGCCGGAATTCAACCTCATCATCAAGGCTGGCATCATCATCGTCGTGCTGACACTGCAATCCCCGGCCATCGGAACGCTGATCGGCTTTACGAAGTCCCGCAAGGCACCGGATACAGCCCCGCAGTCCCACGCCGTCAACCATGAGGGAGCGGCGAGATGATTCACACCCGCAATCTTCCGTTCCTGACGACACTTGCGGTCTTCATCGTCGCCTATGTCCTCTGCGTCATTCAGTATCCAGCGATGTTCTCGACCCGGGTCGTCGGCAATCTGCTGACGGACAACGCATTTCTCGGTATAGCCGCGGTCGGCATGACCTTCGTCATCCTCTCGGGTGGCATCGACCTCTCCATCGGTTCGGTCATCGCCTTTGCCAGCGTGTTCGTGGCGGTACTGGTTGGAACCTATAACGTTCATCCGCTGGTGGCTTTTGCAGCCGTGCTCGTCATCTCCACTGTGTTCGGCTGCCTGATGGGCGCGATGATCCGTTTCCTGTCGATACCGCCATTCGTGGTAACCCTGGCAGGCATGTTTCTGGCGCGGGGTGCCGCCTATCTGATATCGACGCAATCCGTGCCGATCTCGCATCCGGTCATCGATGCCATCCAGGGCTTTTACTTCCGCGTGCCCGGCGGCGGGCGGCTGACGGCACTGGCCATGGTGATGCTGATCGTGTTTGTTCTGGGCGGCATCGTCGCCAGCCGGACGCGGTTCGGCGCAAATGTCTACGCGCTGGGTGGCAATCAGCAATCGGCGGAGCTGATGGGCGTTCCCATCGGCAAGACGATCATCGGCATCTACGCGCTCTCGGGCTTTCTGTCCGGCCTGGCTGGTATTGTCTACACACTCTATACATCGTCGGGTTATTCGCTGGCGACGGTTGGCATGGAGCTTGATGCCATCGCAGCCGTCGTCATCGGAGGCACCTTGCTGACGGGTGGCACAGGCCTTGTGGCGGGAACCTTGGTTGGTCTTTTGATACAGGGGCTGATCCAGACCTACATCGTTTTTGATGGTACCTTGTCGTCCTGGTGGACGAAAATCGTCATCGGCATACTGCTGTTCATATTCATCGTGTTGCAACGCACAATCATCTGGTATTCAAACAGAAGGCTGGCTGGAGCGCATCCGGCATAAGGATAGCCACGGAGGCATTTTATTGGGGCTGCTGGAAACGACGATTACCGGACGAAAGCGGCGCAGCAGCCATGCGCATGTCGTGGCTGAACTCGGCAGCGCCATCGTATCGGGACGCATCCCTGAAAATTCTCTTCTGCCGAATGATGCCGAACTTTCCCTGCGGTTCGGTGTCTCCCGCACCGTGCTGCGCGAGACGATGAAGACGCTGGCTGCCAAGCGCTTGGTGGAGCCCAAAGCCAAGGTCGGCACCCGCGTTCTGGAAAAATCCAGCTGGAATTTCTTCGATCCCGACGTTCTGGGCTGGCGGTGCGATGCGGGTCTGGACCCCGAATTCATCAACCATCTCGCCGACATCCGGCTGGCGCTGGAGCCCGCAGCCGCAGCAGCCGCCGCGCGCCATGCGTCGAGCGAGGACATTGTTTCTCTCTATGCCATTGCCGCCCGGTTCGACAATGCGAACCACACACCCGAAACCATCGCCAAGGTCGATCTGGAATTTCACCTGGCGGTGGCGCGCATTTCCGGCAACCCGTTCATGCGCTCTGCCAGCGGCCTGATCGAGGCGGCACTGGCCATCTCCTTCCAGCTCTCCTCGCCCGCATCATCGCCCGAGACGATTTCGGAAATTGCTTCCAACCATCTGCGCATCGTGCATGCCATCGCGGCACGGGATGAAGGTGCTGCCATCAAGGCAATGGGGCAGGTCATACTGGTGGGCAAGGACCGGATCAAAAAAGCGATCGCCGAGTAACACGCAGGGATATGGCCGTAGACCTCAATGAAAATTGCGGCCCCTGACGATGATTTGATCCCCTCCATCGTCCTGCATATCCGATCGCTTCGGCAGGCCACGTCGATCTTCAGGTGGAATGCCATGATGAAATTCATCGCCTCGGCCATGCGGTAACGGAAACGGCCCTTCCCTTTCGCCGACGCTTTTCAACACATCTGAAAGATCAGTGATGCGATGAGCGACGAGATGCACAACCTCACCTTCGCGTTGGATTTTCCCGTAAATCCCGACCATTCCTGCCGATAGAATGACACGCCGATATTTTTCGAAGGTTTTGACCCAGACGACAGCATTGGCGATGCCCGTTTCATCCTCCAGCGTCATGAAGACAACACCCTTGGCCGAACCCGGCCGCTGACGCACCAGAACAAGCCCAGCGGCTTCCAGCCAGCGGCCATCTTTTGCAGCAACGGCCTGAGCACAGGTGATCATTCGCCGCCGGGAAAGATCATCACGCAGAAACGACATGGGGTGCTGACGCAAGGTCAGTCCGACATGGCCGTAATCCTGCACCACCTCGCCGCCTGCCGTCATGGGCCGCAGGACAACGTCTGGCTCGTCCAACTCAGCGATGACGCTGTTCTGGCGCATGGCAGCCGACGCAAACAAAGGCAACGGCTCATCGCGCAGGGCCTTGATGGCCCAGAGAGCTTGACGTCGAGAAAGCCCAAGCGACGGCAAGAAGGCATCGGCTTCGGCAAGCGCGACCAGAGCATCAACCGGAACACCGGCCCTTCGCCACAGATCATCAATGGATACAAATGGGCGGTCCTCACGGCACGCAATGATATCGCCTGCACGCTTGTTGGACAGCCCCTTGACCAAGCACATGCCAAGGCGAACGGCCTTTCGCTGCGGCCCGACTTCCTCTTCCAGCGTACAATCCCAACGGCTGGTGTTGATGCAGACGGGGCGCACAACAACACCATGATTTTGCGCATCGCGGACCAGTTGGGCCGGAGCATAAAAGCCCATGGGTTGGGAGTTCAGAAGTGCCGTACAGAAAATATCGGGGTGGTGGCACTTCACCCATGCGGAAGCATAGGCGATCAACGCGAAGGAGGCGGCATGGCTTTCGGGGAAACCGTAACTGCCGAAGCCCTTGATTTGTGCGAAAAGCCGCTCTGCGAATTCCGGCGCAAAGCCGTTGGCGATCAGCCCACCAATCAGTTTGCTTTCGAAATTGGCAATCGTTCCAACATTCTTGAATGTCGCCATTGCCCGCCTCAACTGGTCAGCTTCATTCGGCGTAAAACCGGCACAGTCGATGGCGAGCCGCATGGCATGTTCTTGAAAGAGTGGGACACCCAGCGTCTTGTGAAGGACTTTCTTGAGCATCGGATGCTCGTATTCGATTGTCTTTCCTTGCGCCTTTTCCGCACGCCGCTTGAGATAGGGATGGACCATATTGCCTTGAATGGGGCCGGGACGAACAATAGCCACCTGAATGACGAGGTCGTACAGTTCCTGCGGCCGCAGCCTTGGCAGCATCGACATCTGGGCGCGACTTTCGATCTGGAACGTGCCGATCGTATCGGCCCTGCAGATCATTTCGTAAGTCGGTCTGTCGTTATTTTTTATACTCGTCAGCTCGAATTTTTCGCCTTTACGATCCGTCAGCATGTCGAATGCACGGCGCATACAGGAGAGCATGCCGAGCGCGAGGCAATCCATCTTCATGAAATCCACAACCTCGATATCGTCCTTGTCCCATTCGATAATGCGCCGGTCATGCATGGCGGCAGGCAAAATGGGGACAAGTTCGTCCAACCGGTCATGGGTCAGCACGAAGCCACCCGGATGCTGGCTGTGATGGCGCGGCGTACCGATAAGTTGTCGGGCGAGATCGAAGGCCAGCTTCACGCGGTGGTCGTTCAAGTTGATGTTGAGGTCTTTGGCTTCCTTTTCACCCGCATCCTGCGTCCACCACCAGATTTGCGAGGACATGAGCTTCGTCAGGTCTTCCGGCAGCCCAAGCACTTTGCCCACATCGCGAATGGCACCCTTTCCGCGATAACAACTGATCACGGAACACAGGGCCGCCTTGTCATGACCGTAATGGCCATAAATCCACTGGATGATCTCTTCGCGTCTTTGATGTTCGAAATCCACATCAATGTCGGGCGGCTCGTCCCTGTCCTCGGAAACGAACCGTTCGAAGAGAAGGTCGCTTTCCTTGGGATCGATGGCGGTTATACCGAGTACGAAACAGACGGCGGAATTGGCTGCAGAACCGCGCCCCTGGCAAAGAATTTCCATTTTCCGTGCCTGACGAACGATGGCATTGACGGTAAGAAAATAGGGCGCATATCGCTTTCTGGCGATGATCCTCAACTCATGTCTGAGGGTATTTTCGACCTTCTCAGGCACGCCTTCTGGATATTTCCCCGGAACCTCGTCCCATACGTATTTCTCAAGAGCTTCCTGCGCACTCAATCCGGGCAGGATGTTCTCTTGAGGATATTGGTACTTCAGCTCCTTGAGCGAAAATTCGCACCGCCGCATAATCTCCAGCGTGCGTTTCAGAGCACCGGGATAGGCCGAAAACAGCCGATGCATTTCCTGTGGTGGCTTCAGATATCGGTCGGCATGCCGTTCGCGCCGGAAGCCGGCATCGTCGATCGTGCAATTGTGGCGAATGCAGGTGACGACGTCCTGCAACATGCGCCGTTCCGGTTCGTGAAAGAGCACATCATTGGTAACGACGGTAGCAACGCCTATCCGCTCCGCCATGTGCGAGAGATCGTAGAGCCTGATATGATCGTTCGGACGACGGCGAAGGGTCATGGCCACATAGGCGCGATCACCGAAATCCGCTTTCAAGCGCCGCAACCGAATGGAAAGGGTTTCATCTAAACGGTCTGGCAACAGGATAACCAGCAAGCCCTCACCATAGGCGACCAAATCACGCCATTTGAGGTCACAACTTTTATTGGCGGGGTCTTTCTTACCAAAGGTCAGCAGACGACAAAGGCGAGCATAGGCGGCACGATTTGTGGGGTATACCAGCACCGAAATATCATCTGCCAGATCAAGTCTACACCCGACGACGAGCCGGACCCCCGTTTTTTCTGCAGCCCGATGGGCGCGGGGGATACCCGTCAGGCTGTTGCGATCCACGATGCCGAGAGCCTCGATGCCAAGAGCCTTGGCTTGCGCAAACAGATCCTCGCACGAGCTCACACCGCGCAGAAACGAAAAATGCGACGTGACCTGAAGCTCTGCATAGCGGGCGCTCATCCGAATATTCCATGGAGAAACCAGCCTTGGGAACCCGTATTGGCGTGTTCGCCATCACCGGAGCGGAAAATCCAGAAGCGCTCGCCGCTCTCATCTTCAACGGTGAAGTAATCCCGGACAGCCGCCTGTTCGCGGTCACGTTTCCACCATTCGCCGAAGACGCGTTCCGGCCCATCAGCCCGTTTCACCAGACGACGTATGCCGCGCCAGGTGAAACTTTTGGGGGGATGGTCCGGCAGCAGTGCCATGGTCAGGATCGGCTCTGGCCGCGCAAGCAGGCGGACCGGACGGGGCCAGTGGTCCGGCCAGCCGAGCGTATCGTCGGCAGACTGTGCAGCCACCATCTCGACGGAGCGTTCGGGCACATCGCTGGCGACGGCACTGTAACGATAGACCTTGTGACCACGGTTGATGAGCACATCGACCGTTTCACCGATATCGGCTTTTGCCTCGTCTAGCAGGGTGGAGCGAGCCTGCCCCGGCACGAGTGCTTCCGCGTGGCTGGCAGTCAGGATCATTTTCTCGATGCCGAAGCCGGGGTTGATGGTATCAATCCGATCCGTCAAAAAGCGGCTCAGTTGCTTGACATCGCGTACCGGCCTGGAGGTTCCAGCTCGGATCGCCTGAATACCGCTATCGACCCGGTGCAGCACCAGATCAACCCGGCGCGCGCCAAGACCGCGCTTTTCCAGCCCGAGACAAAGCTGGCGAACGAGCTTTTCGGTGTAACGCGCAATGGTATCGGCAGCAGAAATAGGTTCAGCGAAAAAGCGAAAGGCCTCGACCAGTTCGGGGATACGGATCGGCTCTATCGGTTCCGACAACAGACCATGGGCCTGGTCCAGCCTGCGCCCGATTTCAGGACCGAAGCGAAGGGTCAGCGGCGCCCGAGCCGCAGCCATGAGGTCTGCGATGGTATGAAACCCAAGCACTTTCAGGTCAGATAGCATGCGTGGCTCAAGCCGCAGAGCGGCCAAGGGCAGAGGGCCAAGGACTGCAGCCGACGCATGTTGCGGCACGATGGTGAGAGGCTCTTTTCCGAAGCGGGCAAGCGCGTGTGCTGCACCCCAGCTATCGGCAATCGCGGCGTGTGCGGTAAACCCGAGCCCGTGCAACCGGTTGATCATGCCGCTCAGCATTAACAGCTCATTGCCATGCAAATGATCTGCGCCCGTCGTATCCAGCACCAAACCGTCTGGCGGATCGGGCGCAACGATGGGTGCATAGATGCGCAGGAACCAGAAAGCGAGATCGCGCAGCGCTTTTGCATCGTCCGCCGCCTGCAACTCCTCGACGATGAGGCCGGGAATGATGGCTTGAGCCTTGCTGACGGGCATTCCGAGCCGCAGGCCCAGTACAGATGCTGCCACATCCTGCGCTGCGATGACACGGCGACTTCCTTGTCTGGCAATCATCACCACCGGGCGGTCAACCGGTGGCGCCTGTTTGCCAAGTGCTCTGCGGTATCGGTCTGTCGACCATGTCGGCAGGTAGAGCGAGACGACCCTTTGCATCACAGGCTTCCACTTCAAAATTGCTACATTCGCCACCACGACACCGCAAAAGCTCCAGAAACCAGCGCGCCCTTCCCACTCCCTGCACAGGCAACGGCGTGGAAGGACGCACGGAGACGCGCCACCGCGTGACCGCAGCCGTCGGCTGTCCGAATTCGAGAACGCCGGAAGGATGACGCCAGCGGCGGATGGCAAGACCGACGACACCCGACCCTTCCGCCGCCAATTGCAGGCGACGTGAGATGGTCATCGGCAGTTTCGACACCTCCCCCACCACAGCGCCGAAACCGTTGCAGCGCAGACCTTCTTCGAAACAGTCCAGCACGCCCTTTTCATCGCGACATTCCACGATGATCAGCCTGTTTTGCGACAGGCCCGCCTGCGTCAAGGCTGGCATGAAAAGATCAGGACGGGTGACGCACCATAGGATCTTGCCTTTCACACGCGCTGCAATGCCTGCCGAAAACAAGGCCGATGCGGCACCATCCATCGCACCGTTGCCGCCGCCGCTGACTTCATGCAGGCAACCCAGCTTCAGCCCGCCACCGGGCAGATGATCATCAATGGAAGGAACGCCGAAAGGCAGAGTTTCGTGATGGCGGGCTTGACCCTGAGTGATCCGCTCCAGCCTCTCCCGCAATTCTTCCACAACAAGCTGTTCGGCGCGTTTATGCATAACACGAGACTTTTCAAGAGCATTTTACGCTTAAATATTACCTGTTCACTTTTTGTTCCTATTTCAGGAAAGAGTCAAGAAGACTCTTTCCTGATGTGTGGACAAGGCAGGGAGTGGAGAGCACCGCTCCTGTAGAAACCCTCAGCGCCCGGCGATCGGGCGCATGGCGACACGGGAAAGAACACTGTCATTTGATGTTACCGCCCGCTGTGGCAATGTCAGCTTTCCAGCCGCGTAATACAGCAGGAACGAGCCGATCTGGTAGGCAAAGATGATGTCGATTTCCACAAAGGATCGAACGACGAAAAGGGCGCACAGGGCAAACAGGATAAGACCTTGCGGATCATTCTTTTTTACCAGAATGGAGCGCAAGTGGGCAAATAGCGTGCCATAAAGCACGATGGCCAGCAGCACCAATCCGACAAAGCCGTTTTCGACGACCGTTTCGATATAGGTATTATGGAAGTGAAAGCCGCTGCGCGAGGTGATGAAGAAATCATCCCAGAGACGTTCCGCGTCATAGAAACCAACCACCCAGAAGCCCTGATAGCCAACGCCGAAAATGGGGGTCGCCTTTGCGGCTTCGATGCCCTGCTGCCACAAATAGGTGCGCCCTGTGAGCGTCGAATCCTTACCGAAAATGCCGAGGATAGCATCGAGCAGACCAAACTGCAGTGACGCCACAACCAGCAGACCACCGGCACCGACGAGCGCCAGAAAGATCATCTTGCGATTGCCCGGATTGAGCATTCCCATGGGCAGAAAGCCGATGATGAGGGCCACGACGGCCGCCGTTGTGATAACGGACGTGGCTGACTGCGAGGCCAGCAGGCAATAGACGGAAACAAGCCCCGTTACACCGGCGATGCCGAGCCATATGATATCCCGTTGGCGCAGAACCAGCACAGAACACGCAGCAAAGATAACGCCAAGGGATGCATAGAAACCAAGCTGGTTTTTTGACGAGAAGGCCCCCACGAAGCTGAACGTGCCATCCAGAGCATCGAAAAGATAAATACCGAACAGCATGGAATACAGCAGAACGACAATAATGCCGATCATCGCACCACGCGTCATCGTCGTGATCGATATGACACGCATGGCAATCAGCGCGCACACGATGTGCGTCATATATTGAATGGATGCCCGCATGGTCGTGGACATGGCTTCCGACCAGAAGCTGGACAGAACCGTCAGAATACCGAAGCCGAAAATCCAGAAGTAGCGCGTATAGTTGCCCAGAACGCGGCGGTAATCCACTATAACAAGTGGAAGCCACAGGGCGTAATAGGCAAGCACGGACACCATGCCGAACTTGGAGGAATAGGCGAAGATGAAGAATGACAGCGCAACCGCTGCCATTCCATAAACACTATTCTTGTCCGGGTCGATCAGGGCCGATTTGGCAATCCGCATGATGACCTCACTGCATCAGAACGTCTGATGACACCTTTATCACATCGCCAGGCTGGATTGTCGTGGTTTCGTCAGCCTTGATTTCCTTGGGTTTACCGTCCTCTTCGCGAACGATGACGTAAGTAATCGTTGCGGACTTGCCAGTGGGATCGAAGCGGATGGCCTCTGCCGACTGTGCCAGCGCCTCGGACATCAACTCGCGGCTTGTGCCGAGCTGCAGGTTGAGCTTTTGCAATTCTGCCTCGGTGTCCTGAAGCTCCTTGGAACGCTGGGCGACCCAATCGTTGCGCAGGTTGATTTCATCCTGCACGGCCTTGTTGATATCCTGCTTGGCGCGTAGCGACGACGTATCGATATCGAGAAGAGTCGATTCCACCTCGGCAGCGCGTTCTTCGGCAGAAATACGCCGCTGGGCAAGTGCCAGCCCCTGCTCGTTCAGGCGGTTTACCTTCTCCTTGTCCTCATTGGCCAGTTGCAACTGACGATTCTGAGTCTCGGATTTCTTTTGAAGGGACTCAACTTCCGTTTCCAGAAGCTGCCTGAGATCGGTCAGAGCCTTCAATTGAAGCGTATATCGTTCGCTGCGCGACTTCATCAGAGCATTTTCACTCTCCAGGAGAGCATCGATATTCAGGATTTTTTCAAGCACAGGCGTCTTGGTTATTTCCTTATCGCCCCTCACTTCCGCCTGAAGCCGGGCCTGCCTTGCCAGAAGGCGGCCGCGCTGGTCATCATAAACCGCAGCATCGCCACGGGCGTTGATGAAGTCACGTGCAAAACGCTGACCAGCATCGGAACGACGCAAACCGCCGGAAAGACTGACAGCCTTCAAAACGGTAAGATTGGGGGCATAAGGATATTCGCCGGGTGTCTGAACATCACCGGCCAGGAAGACTGGACGGAATTGGGATACTTCGACGGAAGCAGATGGCAGGTTGCGCAATGCAAACTTGCTTTGTAACTGAGCACCGATCTCTTCGCCCACCTCACCCGTGGTTTTACCGGAGACATCCAGCTGACCAATGAATGGGAGAGACAGCGAACCGGATGCGCCAACGGAATAATCACCGTTGATGACTTCCCAATTGCGGATCGTTCCATCGGCGGGTTGCCACTCCGCAACGCGAATTCGCAGCTTGTCGGCCGTCCCGAGACGGTACTGGTTGTCCTGAGCAAAAGCGTGGAGAGGGGCTGATGCCAGCATCGTTGCGGCTACGAGAAACGCAGGAACCTTGCGCCATGCAATATTCCAGGAAAATCCGGTGGCACTGCCAACCATATTACACTCCATGGTTACAACTGCACACCGCAGTCGGAATACGACCAGCCCGAAGGCTGGCCGCATATGCCACACATCAGTGGCCGCAATAAGTTTTGGTGCAAAACGTAGGAAGTCGAATTTGGTTCAATAGCTGCCGCGTGACATGCACACTGCGGGAATTGTCTTCGCGATGATGAAAACATCCTGCATCATCGACCAGTTGCGCACATACTGCGTGTCATAATCGACGCGTTCCTTATAGGAAACGTCGTTGCGACCGCTGATCTGCCAGAGCCCGGTGAGGCCTGGGCGAGTGCTGAGGTAATAGGAGGCTGCGTTCTCGTAGTAGTTCAGCTCTTCATCCACCACAGGGCGCGGGCCGACCACGCTCATTTCACCACGGATGATGTTGATCAACTGTGGCAACTCGTCAAGGCTGAGCTTACGCAGCACGCTCCCGATCGCTGTGACGCGAGGGTCGTTCTTGAGCTTGCGTGTGGTCTTCCACTCTTCTTCGGCATCAGGGTTTGCGGCAAGATACTGCCGCAGGACCTCGTCACCGTTCATGACCATGGTACGGAACTTCAGGCAATGAAAGCTGCGTCCGTTATGGCCAACGCGGCGGTGCCCGTAAAATGCGGGGCCCCGGTCTGAAAACTTCACCAAAGCCATGATCATGAGAAAGATCGGGCTGAGGATGAGGATTGCTAGCAGTGCTGACGAAACGTCAAAGCTGCGTTTAGCGATTCCTCCGATCGGAAAGCTCACATCAGATTCTGTTGAGCTACTAAGCGGCGAAACAGCCGATCTTGTCGCGGACTTCATAGAGAGGACTCCATTTATGTTTTGCGATGGTCGGTACCCGTTGGGCGCGTCAATTCGTAACTGATCATTCAGCAATGCTGTGACGAGAATTGGGTGGATTTGAATTTTTTATGAGGCATGCCGCCTTAGTCTTCTTGAAATGTATCTGCAGAAATCCTCACACATGCAGACGTTAAAGAGCGCATTATACGGTTTAAAGAAGAAAAGTGCCATTCGGCAGGAGGGATAGATTTTTCCTGTGTTACGTCATGTATTAATCACTTAACGTCACTGGTGATCTTCTTATAGTTTTCTCTGGGAAAAGCGGTTTTTGAAGTCACGCACAGAGAAAACAAAGAAAAAATAGGAAGAAGAAGCTTTTGTGCACCGCAATAAAATTGCGGCGACGCACACTCAAAAAGACAACAAATGTCTCGATTTTTATGAAGAAAAATTAATCTTGGCGCAAAAACAACGCCTTTACACTTCGAAAATGGACGCAATCATGACGTAAATAAGGCGTAAATGTGTCAATACGGATTTGCATAGCTGTCAAATATGGTCAGCAAGTTCTGATAGATACCATTCAATCGTTTCAACTCTGAAATTGCAGCGATTCTGACCGTATTATGGGACGTCGCCGAAAACTGAGGCCGTGCAAAAATGAGAGCTCGGCTCTGGAAACTGCACATTAATCCGGCGACGTTTCCGATAGGCGCGTCCTGTATCGGACAATCCGGGCCAAGAGACGTGCTCGACAGGCCCGCAAACAACAACCATTCACTCTCTTTAAGCGCAAACGCCAGCCATATCCAGCACATCGGGCGTTTTTGACCAGCATACAAAAAAAGGGCCGCCATTGTGATGGCAGCCCTTGCTGTATTGCGAGGTCACTTCTTATGCGGCACGTCGTTCGTGACGGCCCTCTCCGATTTCTTCGACAATCTTGGCAACGAAAGCATCAAGGTCGTCAGGCGAACGGGATGTGACGATCCCCTTATCCGTTACGACTTCCTCGTCCTTCCAGATACCACCAGCATTCTTGATGTCTGTCTTGATGGAGCCGTAGGATGTCACGTGACGACCCTTAACGGCGTCAGCTTCGACCAGCAGCCAAGGCGCATGGCAGATGGCGGCGACGACCTTGCCGGACTTGACGAAGTCACGCACGACCCGCATCGCATCTTCGTTCGCTCTCAGGATGTCGGGGTTGATCTGGCCGCCCGGCAGAACGAGAGCATCGAAGTCTTCGATGCGGACAGATTTGGCGAGAAGATCGACCTCGATGCTGTCGCCCCAGTTCTTGTCATCCCAGCTCTTGATCTGGCCTTCCGCGATGGACGCGATTTTGACATCCGCGCCCTTTTGCTTGAGCTGTTCATAGGGAACACGCAGTTCGGAGCGCTCGTAACCATCTGTTGCCAGAATCACGATCTTTGCAGCGTTGATAGCCGTCATGGCCTTCTCCTTTGGATATAATTTGGGTTTGATGAAGCTCAATCGGCTTCGTCGGAATTGATGGACGGTAGAAAGAATTCCACGTCATCCCTGCGGGCCTGCTCGAGAACCGCAATGCGGTTTTGCCAGAAGTGCTCCGCCTCCTCAGGCTCGTTTTCATATTGACGGACAAAGGTCTTGTTGTCGTCAATCATGACCCGTCGCGTGCCACCGAGGAGCATATATTCTTCCGCAAGCTTGCGTGTTTCGGTCTTTTCCATCTGTTTCTCCTTCGGTCGGGAGTTCGGGGATAAGGAGAGCACCGAGTGGGTGGGAAGCTCGGCTGCCGTCTCAATGCCATCGGAAAACGAAAAAATCCTGATGGCCTTCGGCACAATCATGTGCGCTTGAAACGACGGCTCTCTTGCCAATTGAACGTAGCCCGGAAGCAATAGTTCCTAAAAAAATCTTCGCTAATATATCAGGTGCCCAGATGTTCGATCTGCTCTATCAGACGTTCAGCCAGCAAAAGTGCGCTGCCGGTCGCGATCACCATTTGTGGCAGAACGAGCCATTCCAGCATCCAGGCCGCCCCTGAACGTTCCTGCTCATGCACCATGGACTGATGCAGGGCAGACATTTGCACCGCGTTGAAACGAGCAATCGTCACGAGTGTCTCAGCCACCACCGGATTTTGTTTATGCGGCATCGCAGAGGATCCGCCACCGCCGGCAAGGCGAATTTCTTTTCCCATTTCGGCTAGAAGAGCGACGTCCTGTCCGAACTTACCAAGCGAACCGGTGATCAGAGCCATACAATGCCCAAACTCAACGATGGAATCCCGCTGGCTCTGCCATTGTGCCGTATCGACGAGGCCCAGACGTCTGGCAAGCTCGGCGCGGACGGCAGCGCCTTTGTCACCAAACTTATCGAGGGTCCCGACA
The DNA here is from genome assembly GCF_033957725.1 of Agrobacterium sp. rho-8.1. NCBI lineage: Bacteria > Pseudomonadati > Pseudomonadota > Alphaproteobacteria > Hyphomicrobiales > Rhizobiaceae > Agrobacterium > Agrobacterium sp. rho-8.1. Next base: position 1,218,019 of record NZ_CP192789.1, on the reverse strand, counting down.
GCACCACCGAATTGAAGCGCAAAGCCACGCGGCGTCATAACGGCAAGCTTCTCGTGGTGACGGACCAGAGGTTGCCTCCAACTGGCGACCCGATCAGCAACCGTCATGGAAATAGCCGCCTGCATGCGCGTATAGCCCATCAGCGGGTTCGACCCGTCACGCAAGGCGATATTTTGCAGGCCAGACACACAGGATGACAGACGTGCCATGATGATTTCAGCTGTCGCTTTTAGACGCAGCATGAGGCTGGTGTCGATCACGTCCTGGCTGGTTGCACCGACATGCACACTGGTCGCCGCCTGCCCACCGACAACCGAACGCAACTGCCGCACAAAGTCCGGAATGACAACTCCGTCCTTTGCAACCCCTTCACGTAATGACGGGTAATCGATCACGATCGTATTCAGTGCGTCAGCGATCCGCACCGCGTCATCATTTGATATGACATCGCAAGCCGCTTGCGCCTTGGCCAGCGCCACCTCGAATTGAAGCATCGCGGCGACATCGGCTTCGGCGCTGAACAAAGCGCTTGTTTCTTCGTCGCCAAAAAGACCGCCTAGAAAAGGATGCTCGAACGGGGAAAGGCTCATTCTATTCTCAAATATCAAAAAAGACGGTTTCGCCTTCGCCTTGAAGCCGGATGTCGAAACGGTATGTGTTGCCGTCTTCTCTCTTCGCAATCAGCGTCGGCAGGCGCGGTTTGTGCTCGACGCGCGCCAGCACCGGATCGACGGCGTTGGCCACTTCCTCCTCCGGGAAATACATGCGTGTATGAAGGCCGATGTTGATGCCACGCGCCACGATCCAAAAGGTGATATGTGGCGCCATCCAGCGACCGTCCTTGAACGGAACCTTGCCCGGCTTGATGGTTTCGAACACGAACTCGCCCGTGTCCATATTGCCGGGAGAACGGCCAAAACCGGAGAAATTTTGGTCAGCCGTGCCACGTGTCTCGCTGGGGCTGTTGTACAGCCCTTCGGAATCGGCCTGCCAGATTTCGATGAGCGCGTCTTTCAATGCGTTTCCAGCACCATCGTAAACGGTACCGCGAATAGTGATCCGTTCGCCTTGTGCACGTTCGTTATAAAGAGCGCCCGACCCCAGATCCTGAGCAAACACGCCGTTAATACCGACGAAATTGGGCGTACAGCCAATATGAACATAGGGGCCGGCTGTCTGAGACGCACTTTCCTTGAAGTAGTGAAGCGGCTGAACCATGTCAGTTACCCTCCGTGCGGTTTTCAAACAGGGTCGAACGACGCCCGCGCAGGACGATATCGAATTTATAGGCGCGCATATCCATGGGAATAGCGGATGTCATGTCCAATGCCGCGACAAGCTGCTCGATGGCAGCCTTATCGGGAATGGTTTTGACGATCGGACATTGCCAGATCATCGGGTCACCTTCGAAATACATCTGGGTGATCAAACGCTGTGAAAAGCCGTGACCGAACACGGAAAAATGGATGTGGGCCGGGCGCCAGTCATTGACGCCATTGGGCCATGGATAGGCGCCTGGCTGGATCGTCTTGAACCAGTAGTAGCCATCTGCGTCCGTTATCGTGCGACCAACGCCACCGAAATTCGGATCGACAGGGGCCAGATAACTCTCCTTTTTATGGAGATAACGGCCGCCTGCATTGGCCTGCCAGAACTCCACCAATGCACCTTCGACACCCTTCCCTCGTTCATCCAGAACACGGCCGTGCACCAGAATACGAGGGCCGATAGGCAATTCGCCGGGTCGCGCATAATTCAAAATCAGGTCATTATCGAGCGGGTTGAGCATACCATGCCCGAAGACGGGGCCTGTGATCTCGCTCTTGGTGCCTTCCATGGAGATGAGTGCCCGCTGGGGCGACCGCAGAATCGACGTCTTGTATCCGGGCGCGTAAGCGGGAGGATGAAGACTGTGATCTCTGGCGAAAAACGGCCCGGTTTCCGGCGGCTTGTTGGTCATTTCATCTCCTCCTGCAGCAAAGCTCTGGCTCGCATTTCGGCAAGCGTCGACTTTGCAATCTTGAAAGCATGGTTGGCGGCCGGAACACCAGCATAAATCGCCACATGCATCAGTGCTTCACGAATATCCTCCTCGCTCGCACCCGTATTCGCGGTCGCCCGCACATGCATGGCGACTTCTTCATCTTGCCCGAGTGCCGCCAGCAGCGCGATCGTCACCATAGAGCGCTCACGCTTCGTCCACTGCTCACCCGACCAGACGTTGCCCCAGGCGGATTCGGTAATCAAGCGCTGAAAAGGTTCGTCAAAAGCGGTCGATGCCGCCTGCGCACGGTCGACATGCGCGTCTCCCAAGACCTTGCGGCGTGTCACCATGCCCTGTTCGAACCTGTTAGATGTCGTGGCTTCGGCCATGCGTCAAAACTCCGGCAGGGATTTCAGAAAATGATCGACAACAGCCGCATAGGCGCCTGGCTGCTCCAGACACGGAATGTGTCCGCAATCGTTGATGATGGCAGTGCGGCACCCCGGAATAAGAGAAGACAGGGTATGCACAAGATCAGGCGGCGTCGACTGATCACCATCGCCCGCAACGCAGAGCGTCGGGACGGATATTTTCGTCGCCTGTTCAGTGTAATCCGCATCGCGGATAGCAGCGCAAGTCGCGGCATATCCAGCCTTGTTCTGCTGTGCCAGCATAGTGCGTGCGCCGAGATAAACAGCGTTTTCAGGCGAGCGAAACGCCGGCGTGAACCAGCGCTCCATGACACCGTCGACCAATAGGGCTATGCCCTCGCGATCGATATATCCGATGCGGTCGTTCCACATTTCTGCGGTTCCGATCTTGTGCGCCGTATTGCTGAGAACCAGTGCGCGCACGAGATCAGGTCGGCGCGCATAAAGACGCTGCGCGATCAAACCGCCCACGGACAGGCCCCAGATGATGGCGTGCTTGACGTCGAGATGATCAAGCAGCACTTCGAGATCGTCGACGTGATCGTCTATGGAATAGGGCGCCGCACCGACATCGGACAATCCGTGGCCGCGTTTGTCGTGCAAAACAAAGGCATACCCATCGCCGAGTTCCGCCATCACGTCGTTCCAGATCCGAAAATCCGTTCCCAACGAGTTGATAAACACGATCACGGGTTTTGCGGCGCCGAGAGCAATCGCCGAATAATGAAGAGCCCGCGCACCGGACAGCAGAAATTGCATGGAAACGATCCTCCTAGAAATTACCTTGCAAGCTGAAAACGGTTAAGTAAAATGAGTTTATCGCCAATTAACATAACCGTTAGATTATATGAATGATCGATAACCGCTTCAAATTCCGTCATATCCAGACCTTCGTCGAAGTCGCTCGTCAAAAAAGCGTGGTCAAGGCGGCGACTGTTCTGCATGTCAGTCAGCCTGCGGTGACCAAGACGGTTCGGGAGTTGGAAGAGGTGCTTGGCGTCGTGCTGTTCGAGCGCGATGGGCGAGGTATCAAGCTAAGCCGTTATGGCGAGATTTTTCTGAAACATGCGGGCGCCGCCATGACAGCCTTGCGGCAGGCGATGGATTCGGTTTCGCAGGATGCTTCCAGAAGTGGCGTGCCGGTGAGGATCGGCGCATTGCCGACCGTATCGGTCAGTATCATGCCGAAGGTCATGGCCAGTTTTCTGAAAGAAGACACAGGTAGCACGGTCAAAATCGTAACCGGCGAAAACGCCGTTTTGCTCGAGCAATTGCGGATCGGCGATCTCGACCTTGTCGTCGGTCGATTGGCGGCGCCTGAGAAGATGACGGGGTTTTCGTTCGAACATCTCTATTCGGAACGGGTTCGTTTCGTGGTGCGGGCAAAGCATCCTTTGCTCGGAGAAACGACGTCAATTTTTGCGCGACTGCACGAGTTTCCCGTGCTGACACCAACGCGGAATTCCGTGATCGGGCCAGTTGTCGATCAGTTTCTGCTGGCCCATGGCGTATCGCAACTGCCAACCCGGATCGAGACCGTATCCGATGCCTTCGGCCGGGCATTTTTGCGAACAAGCGATGCCATATGGATCATCTCCGAAGGGGTGATCGCAGCGGATGTCGCCGACGGCACCCTTGCCGTGCTGCCGCTTGACACGACAGATACGAGCGGGGCCGTCGGCCTGACCATGCGCGCCGACACGCAACCGTCGCTGCCCCTATCGCTGTTGATGCAGACGATCCGCGAGACAGCCGAGGCACTCGCTGCCTCACCGCGTCAATAGGGCAGGCCGACGTAGTTTTCCGCAAGCGCCATGGCTGCGGCCCGTGATTGCACGAGATAGTCCAATTCCGCTTCCTGTATCTTCTGGCCAAAGTCGCCCGTATCGGGAAAGCGATGCATCATCGTCGTCATCCACCAGGAAAAGCGGACGGCTTTCCATACCCTAGACAGGGCGCGGGCGGAGTAAGTGTCAAGGCCCGCCTCAGAACGGTCCTTGTAATATTCGATCAGTGCGTGACTGAGATAATAGACATCGCTGGCCGCAAGATTGAGCCCTTTGGCACCCGTGGGTGGGACAATGTGGGCGGCATCGCCAGCCAGAAACATCCGCCCGAATCGCATGGGTTCAGCCACAAAAGAGCGCAGCGGCGCGATGGATTTTTCGAAAGAGGGCCCGGTGACCATCGCTTGCGCATGCTCGTTTGGGAGGCGAAGACGGATCTCGTCCCAGAACCTGTCATCGCTCCAGCTTTCGATTTTCTCATCGAGGGAACATTGAATATAATAACGGCTACGCGTTTCAGACCGCATGGAACAGAGCGCAAAGCCACGCGGATGGTTGGCATAGATCAGTTCATGATTGACGGGTGGAACATCGGCAAGAATGCCGAGCCAGCCGAATGGATAGACCCGCTCGAACTCCTTGATAGCGCCTTGTGGAACGGCTTTGCGGCTTGCACCATGGAAACCATCGCAGCCAGCAATGAAATCGCAGTCGATGCGCTGTGTCGAGCCGTCTTTGTCGAAGGTTACATACGGTTTATCGGTATCGAAATCGTGCGGCTGTACGTTAACCGCATCATAGATGGTTACAAGGCCCTGGCGTTCTCTCGCATCCATCAGGTCGTGGGTGACTTCGGTCTGGCCATAGACCATCACCCGTTTTCCACCTGTCAAATCGTGGAGATCAATGCGGTGATCGCGTCCATCGAACGCCAGCGAAAAGCCGTCATGCGGCAGTCCTTCCTTATGAAGGCGGGCGGCTACACCGACGTCCTCGAGCAAACGGACGGTGCCCTCTTCCAGCACACCCGCACGCACTCGGCCCAGAATGTAATCTTTTCCGACCCGATCCAAGAGGACCGTGTCGATACCGGACTTTGCCAAGAGCTGCCCCAGTAGCAAACCCGCTGGCCCGGAGCCGATGATGACGACTTGCGTGCGCATTGTATCCTCCCGAAACGGTTTTTCCCGCACGCAAACTTGCCGCTTCGGCCACGACCTTACAATAGACTTTCAAACACAAATCTTGCACTATCCGACCATACACAAAGGGACAACAGCATGACGCGTTCCGTTGAAGACCATCTATACGGTGAGGATCCAGCTCAGCAGGTGGATTTTCGCTTTCATTGCGAAACGCTGTTTTCCCGTAGCAGCCTTCACAGGTTCGAGATCGGACTTCACAGGCATGAGGGGTTTCTGCAAATCCTCTTTATCTCAGGTGGGGAAGGCGATGCTGTGCTGAAGGGTGAGGTGGAAGTCATCACGCCACCAGCCGTGATCGTGGTTCCGCCCGGCTTCCAGCATGGCTTCCGGTTCTCGCCAGATATCAAAGGCATTATCGTCACCATCATACCATCCGCTCTGCCTGCCCCGGCGCAAGCACTTTGGCGTCGGTATTTCAAAGACCCAACGTCAATGAATTTGGAAGGCCACGCAGCGCTCGATGATGTGCGTTCATGTTGCGAAACGATTTTCCGTGAATATTCGAATGGCGGATTGGCGTCGAATGCGCTCATCGAAGGTCAAATCGTCTCGTTAACAGTCTATCTTACCCGGATATCGCAACAAACATTTCGCGAGGCCGGACTGGATGACAATGGCGCTCGCTTCGACCGCTTGCTGGATTTGGTCGCCCGTCATATCCGCGAACAGAAGCGCACAGCGTTCTACGCCGAGCAACTGGGCATATCGCAAACGCATCTCAACCGCCTTGTGAGACAGCAATCCGGCATCAGCCTCCAGCGCCTGATTGCGCAAAAACAGATCGATATTGCCAAGCAGGAACTGCTGTTCACGGTGTCAACTGTACAGATGGTGGCACGTGGCTTGGGGTTTGACGATCCAGCCTATTTCTCACGTTTTTTTGTGCGCGAAACAGGAATGAACCCTCGCGCTTGGCGCGTCGCAGAACAGCAGAGACTGTCAATCTCCCAGAGATCGGGCGATCAGACCAACATTCTTGCCAGCTCTTCCTGAACCTTCAGAAGCGAAGGCAGATAATTCTCTACCACTTCCGCCATCGATGCCACAGATGCAGGAAGGCCGACATTGAGCGCTGCAACTGTCTTTCCATGCACGTTTTTCAGCGGTACCGCGATAGAGCGGAGCCCGACCTCAACCTCCTGATCGATGAGCGCATAGCCTCGTGCCCTTGTTACGTCGAGTTCAACCATCAACATCTCGATGTCCGTGATGGTTTTTTTCGTTCTCGCCTCAAGCCTAATCGATGCGAGATGTTTTCGTCTGTCATCAGTGCTCATGGCAGCAAGAAGAACCCGCCCCATTGACGTGCAATAGGCCGGAAGACGTGAGCCTGGCATCAGCGCGATGGACATGACCCGTCGCTGGGCAGCGCGTGCGACATAGACGATATCTGTTTCATCAAGAATGGAAACCGATGTGCTCTGGCCGATCTGCTCGGAGAGATGATCCAGCAAAGGCTGGACGATACGCGGTAGCGGCATGGTGGCAAGGCACCCTGTACCCAGGCGCAGGACCTTGGGCGTCACAGTGAAAAACTTGCCGTCATAGGCCGCGTAACCGAGCTGCGCCAACGTTAAAAGACAACGTCTTGCGGTGGCCCGATCAAGGCCGGCAATCTCGGCCGCTTGAGAGATCGAGAGACGCGGGTGTTCGGCACTGAAGGCTTCGATGATGCTGAGGCCTTTGGCAAGCCCACCCATCATGTCTCTGTCACTTGTTACCATCCACCCGCCATTCCGTGCGATAATCGAACAAATATGATATATCGCACAAAATGGTTGCGGTCGAGATGCATTCGGATTTAGCTGTCAGCAGTTGGACGAGATCCGGGAGGTCGACATATGGACAAGACGATCAGCAGCGCTGCAGATGCGGTCAGCGCGATTGGTGATGGCGCCGTCGTCATGATTGGCGGCTTTGGCGGTTCTGGCGCGCCCATTGAACTCATCCATGCCCTGATCGACAAGGGTCCTAAGAACCTGACCGTGATCAACAACAATGCAGGAAACGGGCGCATCGGCATTGCCGCCATGATCGATGCTGGGATGGTCGCCAAGATGATCTGCTCATTTCCCCGATCATCGGACCCACGTGCCTTTACGGACCGATATCTGGCAGGACAGATAGAACTCGAACTGGTTCCACAGGGAACGCTGGCCGAGCGCATTCGTGCAGGCGGCGCAGGCATCCCGGCTTTTTATACTCCGACCGCTTATGGGACAGAGCTTGCGCAGGGCAAGCCGATTGCCGAATTCGATGGACGCCATTATGTGCAGGAGCGATGGTTGAAGGCGGATTTCGCCATCGTCAAGGCTCACCTGGGCGATACGCACGGCAACCTGACCTACAACAAGGCGGGCCGCAACTTCAATCCTCTGATGTGCATGGCAGCAGCGACGACCATTGCGCAGGTTTCCAGGATCGTGCCGATAGGCAGCATTGATCCCGAGCAGGTGGTGACACCGGGGATTTTTGTGGACGGGGTCGTCCAGATCGAACATCCGCAACAAGAAGAAGAACTGATCCGCGCAGGAGTGGCCTACGCATGACCGACGACACGCACGCTCTCAACACGTTCGAAGACATCAAGCTTTCCAATGCCCAGATCGCCTGGCGCGCGGCGCAGGACATCCAAGATGGCGCCTACGTCAATCTCGGCATCGGTTTTCCCGAAATGGTCGCCCGCTATCAGCCCCCCGGACGCGAAGCGATCTTCCACACCGAAAACGGTATTCTGAATTTCGGGGAAGCGCCTCCGGAAGGCGAAGAGGACTGGGACCTGATCAATGCCGGCAAGAAGGCCGTGACGCTGAAGCAGGGCGCCGCCTTCTTTCACCACGCCGACAGTTTCGCCATGGTACGCGGCGGACATCTGGATGTTGCCATTCTGGGTGCCTATCAAGTGGCGCAGAATGGTGATCTGGCCAACTGGCGCGTCGGCTCCAAAGGCGTTCCGGCCGTTGGCGGGGCAATGGATCTGGTGCATGGCGCAAAGCAGGTTTTTGTCATTACCGAGCATGTCACGAAGAAGGGCGAACCAAAGCTCGTCGAAACATGCGCGTTTCCGCTGACAGGCGTTGGCTGCATTACCCGCATCTACACCAGTCACGCCGTCGTCGATGTTGTCGATGGTCGATTCGTTTTGCGAGAAAAGCTGGCAGGTATGACGATTGACGATCTGCAGGCCATGACCGGCGCCAAACTCCATATTGATGGGGATGTGGCCGATCTTGCCGCGCCCGAACTGTGAGGCACGCCATGAGCGACGTTTTTATCTGTGACTATATCCGCACCCCGATCGGCCGCTTCGGCGGTGCTCTGTCTTCCGTTCGCGCCGATGACCTGGGCGCCATTCCGTTGAAGGCTCTTATCGAGCGCAATCCGACGGTTGACTGGGAGGCCGTTGATGATGTGGTATTCGGCTGCGCCAACCAGGCGGGTGAAGACAATCGTAATGTGGCGCGCATGTCATCCTTGCTCGCAGGATTGCCGGTGTCGGTCACTGGCACGACCATCAACCGTCTGTGTGGCTCCGGCATGGATGCGGTGATCACCGCTGCGCGCGCCATCAAATCGGGCGAGGCAGAACTGATGATTGCCGGTGGCGTGGAAAGCATGAGCCGCGCGCCATTCGTGATGCCGAAAGCAGAATCCGCCTTTTCGCGCAACGCTGAAATCTACGACACGACGATTGGATGGCGCTTCGTCAATCCGGCAATGAAGTCGATGTATGGTGTCGATTCCATGCCGGAGACCGGCGACAATGTCGGCATCGACTATCATGTTTCGCGGGAGAGCCAGGATGCTTTCGCGGTTCGCAGCCAGCAAAAAGCATCGCAGGCGCAGGCGAACGGACGCTTGGCAAAAGAGATCACCCCGGTCAGCATTCCCCAACGGAAGGGCGATCCTGTCATCGTTGGCAAGGATGAGCACCCCCGCGAGACGAGCCTTGAGGCGCTGGCAAAATTGAAGCCAATCAATCGCATGGACGGTGCCACCGTCACCGCGGGTAATGCTTCAGGCGTCAACGACGGCGCTGCAGCCCTGATCATCGCCTCGGAGGCGGCGGTCAAGAAATATGGCCTTACACCCCTCGCCCGCATCCGCGGCGGAGCAACGGCTGGCGTCCCTCCTCGCGTGATGGGCATCGGTCCGGCACCGGCGTCTCAAAAACTTCTGTCACGGCTCGGCTGGACGCAAGACATGCTGGATGTCATCGAGCTGAACGAGGCGTTCGCGTCGCAAGGGCTGGCAACGCTACGCCAGCTTGGGCTCGCCGATGATGACCCTCGCGCCAACATCAATGGCGGCGCCATCGCGCTGGGGCATCCCCTGGGCATGAGCGGCGCGCGAATTACGGGGACGGCAGCGCTCGAGCTTTCGCTGAAGGGTAAAGACAAGGCGCTTGCCACGATGTGCATCGGCGTTGGCCAAGGCATAGCGATCGCCCTGGAAAAGGCGTAACAGCAGAAATCATTTCCACCATCACGCATGGAAGCGTGGTGGCTGCTTTATTTTATCGGCACGGGTTTTGCCAAGGCGTCTTTTAAACTTGCACTCATCGGCATGTTCAGATTGACGCCTGTAGCCGGCGTTGGCTGCTGGAACCAGCGGGCATAGATTTTCGGCATTTCCGGGCTCTTGTAGATTTCGGTCAGCGCCTGGTTGACCGCATCGGTAAACGCGTCGTCGTTCAACCGCATCATGAAACCATAGGGCTGCTCATTGCTTACGGTGTCTGATGACATGCGGTACTGCGATGGCGTTGTTGACTTGGCAATCATCATGCTCAACAAAACCTCATCCATGGAAAACGCAGACACCCTGCCGTCGCTCACCATGTCGAATGCCGACTGCAGCGATTCCACCGGCACAATCGACATGTTCAGTTTCCGCGAACGATTGATCTCGGTGATATCACTGACATTCACTGTACCGAGGGCCACGCTGACGGACCGCCCTTTCAGATCCTCCAAGGTCTTGAGTTCATTTTTTGCAAGCGAAACATAGCGCGTCACACCCAGGAAATGACTGACGGCAAAACTTGCGCTTTTTCGCCTCTCGGCTGTGTTCGTGCTGGCATTGCATTCGATGTCCATGGTGCCATCATTCAGCAGCTGTATGCGATTGCTGGGCGTGCGCGGCACAAAATCGATCTCGATTTTCGGCATTTGCAACCGCTCTCTGAGCTTTTCCGAGAGGAGCCGACACAGATCGATCGAATAACCGACAACATCACCCTGCGCCGTCATGAACGAGAACGGCGATGTCACGCCATAACCGATCCTGATTTTTCCGGACTCCTTGATGCGCTGAAGCGTGGGCATGGTAAAGTCCGCCGACGCTATACCCGCAGACAGCAGAAGAAGGATGGCGCTCTGAACAAGGCCTGCACGAAACAAAGAGCCGCACCTCATTGCAGATACTCCTTCGGGTCACCAAACGCGGACTTCAGCTCGGGGGACATTGGCAGATTGAAATTGCGACCATCAGGCGGCAGCGGTGACATGAACCATCTGTTGTAGATCTCGTCGATTTCCCCGCCGACAAAAATCGTCCGCAACGCGTCGTTAACGCTGGTGCGGAAAGGCTCGTCATTCTTGCGAAGCAAAATTCCGTAGGGCTCAGGCGGCCCGAAGGTCTCGGACGAGATCATATAGTCATAAGGCGCTTTGGAAAACGCAACATTGGCCGCAAGCAGCACCCCATCCATGACGAAAGCCGAAGCCTTGTTGTTTTCCACAAAGGAAAACCCGTCTATGTTTTGTTTGGCGAGCATAACCGAAATATTCAGCTTATCGGCGCGGTTTCGCTCCTGCAATTGCTCGATGTTGACCGTCCCCGTCGTTGACGCCACGGTATGCCCCGCCAGGTCCTTGATGTCCCTCAGATTGCTAGATTTTTTCGCGACAAACCGTGTGGCGGTGATGAAGTGGGGATAAGAAAATGCTACCTGCTCGCGCCGCTCGGCATTGTTGGTCGTTGCGCTGCATTCCAGATCGATTTTACCGGTCTTTATGAGAAGAAACCTGGTTGCGGCTGTCGCCAGGACGTAATCGATGTTGATGGTGTCGAGATTGAGCGTGGCGCGGACGTGTTCGGCAATGCGATTGCATAACTCCACGGTATAGCCAACCGCAGCACCGTCCTGGGTTCGATAGGCAAACGGCACCTCATCGGAGCGATACCCGATGGTTATCGTTTTGGTGCGGGCGATTTTATCCAGCGTTCCCTCCTCACCGGCTATGGCCGCCGGGGAACCGAATGCCGGGAACACAAGTGCTACGGAGAGAACGCTCCCGAATGCAATCTGCAAGAATTTCCTATTCACACATAAAAACTCAGGATATCGCATTCGTTACGCTCCTAGCGATGACACCTTCCGGGGATAAAAATCTTGATAGATACGCTCGATGTCCTCGATCTTGGCGGGACGTCCAAGATAATATCCCTGCCCCAGCAAAGAGCCGGCTGAGCGGACGAATTCGAGTTGGCTTTCGGTCTCGATACCTTCTGTCGTCGTTTCCAGTCCCAAAGTATTGGCGAGCTGTAACAGACTGAGGATGACTGCGCGGCTCTCCGAGCGATCTTCGATGCCCATGATGAAGCTACGGTCGATTTTTATCTTGGTAACCGGCAGCGTGAGCAGATAGCTGACACCACAATAACCGGTGCCAAAATCATCGAGGGCGATGCGTATTCCCAGCGCTCGAAGGCTTTGCAGCGTTTCCTTGCACTCCAAGGCCGAAATCTGCACGCTCTCCGTCAATTCAAGCTCCAGCCGCGAGGCAGCAAGACCATTGGCGAAGAGCGCCGACTTCACCGTCTTGATGAAGTTTCCGTGCTGCAACTGAACGGGAGAGACATTGACCGCAATCGTACATTCAGGTGGAAGTCGTCTGGCATCGGCGCAAGCGCGCTTCAGCACCCATTCACCGATCGCCACGATCTGTCCTGTCTTTTCGGCAACAGGAATGAAATCGGCCGGTGAAACCCAGCCGAGCCGTGGGTGCCACCACCGCAAAAGCGCTTCAAACCCGACAGGCTCGTTTTTCAAGACAGAGAATATCGGCTGATAATGCAGCATGAACTGGTTGTCACGCAAAGCCGCAACAATATCATGCTGCATCACATGACCGCGGTCGCCCGACATCTCCATCCCTGGCTTGAAGAAGCGAAAAATGCCCCGCCCCTCAGACTTTGATGCGTAAAGTGCGATATCCGCTTTTTTAAGCAGCTCGGAAATATCGACGTCGGACGCCGTATCGGTAGAAATCCCGATGCTTGTGCCGACAGATATTTCTTTGCCCAAAAGGTTGAAGGGTCTGGCGACCGAGCGAATAATGGCCGATGCCAACTTGCTGGCTTCGACAACGGCATTTTTGTTGACAACTTGCATAATGGCGAATTCGTCGCCGCCAAGACGAGCGGCGATATCGCCGGGACGCATCAAAAGCAGCAAGCGTTCGGCAAAAGATACCAGCAGAGCATCACCGCTTGCGTGACCCAGGCCATCATTGATCGACTTGAAGCGATCAAGGTCGAGAAGCATGATGTTGAACGCGCGAGCCTCACCGTCCGGCAAGCCCTTCATCTCTTCTATTTTTCTGCTGAACAGCGCCCGGTTCGGAAGTCCGGTCAGCGCATCATGGTGAGCAAGATGCTCCATATGTTTGGCAACATCACGCACCTGCCGCAGGTGTTCTCGTTCAACAACCGCCTCGCGCAGCGCCTCGATGGCGATAGCAAATCTGCCGATCTCGTCGTGACGATCCTGAAAAGGCGTGACAATGCGCGTGTCGTCCTGCGCGATGCGGGTCAGCGCACTGACCAGCGACGGCACCGGCTTGAACACTTTGCGCATGATGAGAGTGACAGTGATACCCGTGAGCAGAAGAATGGTGAAGAGGAGCAGTACCGAGTTGCGCAACAACCGGGTCTGGCTTTCCTGAAGAATGGAAGCTTCACCAATCGTCGTCACGACGGCACCCTGAAGCTCCCCTTTTGGGGTTACGACAGGTACATAGGCAATAAAATGTCTGGTCGCGCCAATCTGGGCAAATCCAGTGAAGAACTGACCCGGCGGCGCATCATCCGGCAAAACGAGTGCAGTTCCTCGGTTGGAGCCCAGTGCTTCGGCTGAGCTGGATAACGCCTGCCCGTCGGAAGATATCTGGAAGAGCCAGATATTGTTTTTCGTCTGCGATGCCGCAAGGTTCAGAACGTCGCCGGGATTAAAGCCCGTGTCCAAAATAGACGCATCGTCACCCAGCGGTCGTTCACTGATGATTTTGGTGATTTGTCCATCATCGGCACTATTGATCGCGACGAATGTGTAGATAGAGCGGATCGCGGACGTTGTTACCTGCGCATTCAACTCCGCCTGACGGCGCCACTGTTCCTGTGAATCCCGCTCGACCATGATCCAGCCAATGGTCGCGCCGACGACATAAGCGAGCACCACGCTCGACACGAAGAAGACTGTGATCTTCCAGAACAGGGAATGATACCAGACAAGCCGAGCCTGGTGTCCCGGCACATCGCCAACCTCCTGTTCGGCATTGTTGTCATAAACGACCATTGCGGCCTGAAACCTTTTTCCCCGAGTCCACGAACCATATTGGAATAAAGTTTAATCATGGACTTAACGAATGGGCGTAAACCGCTATTTCGCACAACCATTCCGAGATATAGACAACAAAGTCTAAAAAAACAGACACGTTTTTTAGCACCGTCAGCACGCAATGCGGGCAATTGCCTGCAACCGGACTCAGCCGCCCCTACAGCGGGAAATCCATGAGCATGAAGAGTTGGTTTGATGTCCCCCGGCAAGTTTACTGTCATTGGGGCATCGGGCCGACATATTGCGATTGCGGACGGATCAGTTTCCCCACGTGATCCTGTTCCAGAACATGCGCGGTCCATCCCGCCATGCGTCCGGCAGCGAATACATTTGTGAAACTTTCGCGCGGGAAGCCAACGGCTTCTAGAACCAGCGCCGTGTAAAATTCGACATTGGTTTCCAAGGGACGTAACGGCTTCTTTTCTGCAAGGAGTGCCAGAGCTTCTTTTTCAACGGCTTCTGCGAAGTTGATACGACGACTATCACGCCGCAATGCGCCAACGGCTTTCTTGAGCACGTCTGCCCTTGGGTCGCGAACCCGGTAGATGCGGTGGCCAAAACCCATCAACCTTTCACCGCGTGCCAGTGTGTTGACCAGCCAAGTGTGAATATTGCGCTCATGCCCGATGGCATCCAGCATATCGAGAACCGGACCCGGCGCACCACCATGGAGAGGACCTTTGAGAGCGCAGAGAGCCCCGATGACGGACGAAAACATGCCGGCTTTCGTTGATGCGATGACCCGAGCGGTAAAGGTCGAGGCGTTGAGTCCGTGGTCGGCCACCGATACCAGATAGGTATCGAGCGCCTTGACCTTTTCGGGAGACGCTTCACGTCCATGCAGCATCTGTAAAAAATCGGCGGCGTGGCTTAACCCTTCGACGGGCGCAACCGGCGCGAGGCCAGCATCTCGACGCGCGATGGCGGCCGCGAATACGGGAACCGCGGCAACAGCCATGATATGGTGGGCTTTAGGCTCTGCGTCCGAAAGAGATGATAAAAAAAGACGCAACGCCTCAACTTGCGAAAGCGTCGTTGTTGCCAGCAGAAGCGGCTCGACGAAAGCAAATGCACGAACTCGCGCGAGCGCAAGCGCCTCGCGTATGTCTGCAACATCTTGATAGACGGGCGTCAGGTCCTTCCAAAGCAAGTCAAGAACTGCCTCAAAGCTCCAGCTGGCAAGACTGTCCAGATCATACCCGCGCACGATAAGACGACCTGCCACGCCATCGATGTGACTGAGACCGGTTTGCGCTGCGACGATGTTTTCCAGACCAGGGCTCACGGTTTGCGAGACCGATGTCATTGTGGACGCGTTTTTCGACTGAGTGCTCATGATAATCCTCAAGGGTTGACTTCCCCGAGGATGATGCTTGTATCAATATAATCAATCTTGATTGAACGAATCAATATGAAGAAAATGATAGAGCGCGACCATTTCATAGATGCAGAGACGGCGTCAGGAATCCTCGGCATCAGCCGGGCAACCCTCTATGCCTATGTCAGCCGCGGCATTGTCCGCGCTACGGACGACCCGACTGATCCGCGCAGGCGGCTCTACACCGTCGAAGACGTGGAAAGGTTGAGGAAGAACAAGTCCATCGGGCGAAAGCCACGCGATGTCGCGGCAACAACATTGGATTGGGGACTACCCGTTCTATCGTCGGGCATTACGCTGATCGAGAATGGCCACCTCTTCTATCGGGGATATGACGCGGTCACGCTTGCGACGCATGCCTCTCTGGAAGAGATCGCTCGTTTGCTGTGGGCCTGCGATGATCATGATCCTTTTAGTGATGCAGAAACATGCCTTTGGGACAGCGCCCTTCTGGATCTGACAAAACATCTACCATTGACGGAGCGTTGTCAGGCGCTGCTTTCATTCGTTGATGCAGGAAGACTAACCTCATGGCAGCGCGACAATCGAAACCTATGGCCCAGTGCTGCGGCCTTGGTCCGCGCAATGACCGCGGCTGCCAGTGGCAGCCAACAAAGCGCGATGCCCGCGCATCTACACCTTGCCAACACGTGGAAGCTTGACGATGGCGGCGCAGACATCCTACGGCGGACACTTGTCCTGCTGGCCGATCATGAACTGAATGCTTCAACCTTTGCAACACGAGTCGTTGCCTCGACCGGCGCATCTCTCGGCGCGTGTCTCGACGCGGGACTTGCAGCGCTGAGCGGACCACTTCATGGCGGCATGACGAGCCTCGTCGAAATTCTGTTCGACGAAATGGAAGCCGGGGCCGATGCGAGTATTGTCCTGGAAAGACGTTTGCGCCGCGGCGATAATCTACCGGGTTTCGAACATCCGCTTTATCCGGATGGCGACCCCAGAGCCGCAGCTTTGCTTTCGCTTTTGCCTCAGAACAAAATGCTTCAGTCACTGATTTATGCCGTTGAAGAGACGACCAGTCAACGGCCAACAATCGATGTTGCACTGGTGGCCGTTCGCCGCCAACTTGACCTACCGATGGGCGCCGCGCTGGCTCTTTTCGCGGTAGGGCGGACCGTCGGCTGGATTGCGCATGCCCTCGAACAATTCCAACAGAAGAGACTGATCCGACCACGTGCGCGATATGATGGGCCTCAGCGTGATAAGTCATGACCTCTCGGCAATTGCGACGAATAGGTGTTGAAGACCATGTATTTATGACATCACAATTGGTGCTTCACTTGTCATCGCCGCAAATGACTGCAATGAAATCTGTCAGGGACTGACGTTACGGGAGCGTTTCGCATGACGACGATGACAGAGGCGAACATAAGACTTGGTGCTATTCTCGCCGAGGCTGAAAACCAGCAGTCTTCACTCAGCGCCGCGCAACTTGAGACCAAGGGTCTCGTGCCTGATACTGTCGAAACCGGTATGGCAGCGCAGGCTATAGCGGCAGCGGCCATCGGGAAAGAGGTTGGCGGCTGGAAGGTGGCGATGAATGGCGTTCGTGCTGTTGCTGCACCGCTTCTGGATCTCTTCGACACTGTCACGGATACCGCTTTTGACGTCCCCAAACCGGGGGCGGTCGGGATTGAAATCGAAATCTGTTTTGTTCTGGCAGAGGATATTCCTGCGCCGGAAGCAAACTCCGACTACTCTCGTGAAGACATTCTGGCCCGCGTCGCATCGGTGCATATGGGCGCGGAGCTTGTCAGCTACCGGATGATCGAGGAAAACAAGGCGCCGTTTGCGCTCCATCTTGCGGATCGTCTTGGCAATCATTCTTTCGTTCTCGGGCCGGAAGTCGATCACTCGATTATGGAACGACTGGCCAATCATGACGCAACATTACCTGCGCTCGTTCTGGAAAGCGGCACGGAGGTTCTGTTTGCGGCGGTGCCCAAGCACCCACAAAGCGATCCTCTGGCCCCGCTGCTGTCCTATGCCAATGCCCCGCTCGACCATCTTGGTGGACTCAAGCGCGGTCAGGTGGTGACAACAGGCAGTCTCTGCGGCCTGATCAGGCTGTCTGGACAAACATCTATCAAGGTATCCTGGGGTGACATCGGGCAGTTGGTGGTGACACTCCCGGCACGGTAATCCTGTTTCAAGCCCTGCCTGCCACCGCATACCCGTTACTTTTCAGGTGGGTCTCAGGACGATTTATCGCATTTCCGCCATAAATGAAAACGTCGTCGCTGTTACACTTCTCCGTGGAGAGGGTGTCACGGGGAGGACAGTTTCAACAGGAGATGGTTCGATGGCGAAATCGATTTTGAATGCTCTTGGAAAGCCGCTATATTATAGCGATACGTCCACCGGCTTTTTCTCGGCGACCGGCTCTGGTCTCGATCTTTACGGCACCACCAAAAACGACTCGATGTGGGGTGACAGCAGTGTCAACGTCACCATGCATGGTGGCACGGGTGACGATATTTACTACCTTTATTCGACATCCAACCGTGCGGCTGAAGCTGCCGGTGAGGGCATCGACACAATCGACACGTGGATGAGCTACACGCTTCCTGAGAACTTTGAAAATCTCACCGTCACGGGGGATGGACGCACTGCGTTCGGAAATACAACCGATAACATTATCAGCGGTGGTTCCGGAAAACAGACAATCGACGGCGGTGCCGGTAACGATGTCCTGACAGGTGCGGGCGGCGCCGATACCTTCGTCTTTGCCAAGGGCAACGGCACGGACCTGATCACGGACTTCGGTTCCGACGATATCATCAGACTGGATGGGTACGGCGTTACATCCTTTGATCATATTCTCTCAGCATCGACCCAAAAGGGTGCTGACCTCTGGCTCAATTTCGACAACGGCGAAAGCGTCGTATTGGCCAATACGACAGCTGATAGCCTGAATCCCAACCAGTTCAGACTCACGTTGGACCGCTCCCAACTCACATCCACTTTCTCCGACGAATTCAACTCGCTATCTCTCAGTGATGGTCAGGCAGGCGTTTGGGAACCGAAATTTTGGTGGGCGGGTGAGTCTGGTGGTAGCCTGCACACCAATTCCGAACAGCAGTGGTACATCAATCCGGCCTATCAGCCGACATCATCGGTCAATCCGTTTTCCGTGCAGAACGGCGTTCTGACGATCACGGCGGCCCCTACCCCCGATTCGATTTCGGATGCGATTGGTGGTTATGATTATACGTCGGGCATGTTGACCACGCATCCATCCTTTTCCCAGACCTACGGCTATTTTGAAATCCGCGCGGATATGCCAAGCGATCAGGGGGCGTGGCCTGCTTTCTGGCTGTTGCCCACCGATGGCAAATGGCCACCGGAGCTCGATGTCATCGAGATGCGCGGGCAAAACCCCAATACACTGATCATGTCTTCGCATTCCAATGAAACGGGCGAGCAAACATCGACCATCAACAATGTGCAGGTTTCCAGCACCGAAGGTTTCCACAAGTACGGAATGCTGTGGGACAAAGATTATGTCACCTGGTATTTCGATGATGTGGCGGTGGCGCAGACAAAAACGCCGTCGGACATGCACGACCCCATGTATCTGCTCGTTAATCTTGCCGTAGGCGGCGTCGCTGGAACGCCGGCAGACGGCTTGCCGAACGGCTCCGAAATGAAGATCGACTATATCCATGCATATTCGATCAATGACCCGGCCGTGAACCAGATGGCTCAGTCAGCCTCGACGGAAAATCTGCTGGTATAAACGATGAGCGCCGCTTGAAAGGGCGGCGCTCATTGCATGCATGCGTGACCCGCAAAACTCCTCGCTCGATATCGCGAATGTGTCCGGTTCCAAGGTGCCATCATCCGATGACTGCACTACAGGCTTGGTTTCCAGGTGTGCGGAAACTTGTCCAGCGCATGACAGACCTGAATGTCATATGCTGGGACAACCGGCATAGGTATGCGTTGCACGCCTATGCATACGGTCTCATTGCAAGGTTAAGCCAATTTGGCGAAATCGACGTTACCAAAGCTTCACGTGACGGTTTACATCCTTGTAGAGAAGGTATCGGAAACGCCCAGGCCCACCCGCATAGCAGGCTTGTGGGCAGAATGCGCGAAGCCACATGAAGTCGCCCGCTTCAACTTCCACCCAATCATTGTTCAGCCTGTAGACGGCTTTGCCTTCCAGCACGAATAGCCCGTGCTCCATGACATGGGTTTCCATGAAGGGAATGGTTGCACCGGGCTCAAACGTAACGATGTTGAGGTGCATGTCATAACGACCGTCTGCGGGATCGATAAAGCGCGTCGTTGCCCACTTGCCATCTGTATCAGGCATGGCGGAAAGTTCGTGGTCGTCTTCATGCGTGAAGATCGCCGGTGGCAACTCCAGCCCCTCGACAACGTCAAAGACTTTTCTGACCCAATGGAATTTGACAGGGATGTTGCCTTCGCCGCGCAGCGTCCAGGCACTACCAGCGGGAATGTAGGCGAAAGAGCCCGCGCGCAGAGCGTGTCTTTGACCCTCATACTCAATGCTCAACTCACCATCGACAACGAAAATCGCGGCTTGCGCGCGTACGTCCGGTTCCGGTCTATCGCTGCCACCGCCGGGCTGAACCTCCATGACATATTGCGCGAAGGTCTCGGAGAAACCGGTCATCGGGCGCGAGATGATCCAGGCGCGTGTCTCTGCCCAATGAGGGAGAATACTTGTGACGATATCCGACATCACACGCTTTGGAATGACGGCATAGGCCGTGGTGAACGTCGCCTTGCTCGAAAGCAATTCAGTCTGGCCCGGAAGGCCGCCAAAATCAGAATAATATCGCTTATTGTCCATCATGCACTCCAAAGATACGCCATGTCAGCGCAAAATCATTAGAGCCTTTCGACTTGGAAGGGAATCACTCATGAACGATTTTCAAGCATCCTGTCGCGACGCCTGTCCGGCATCGCGACAGCCTTAGAGATCCATCACGCTATCTTGCGGATGACGCCGTAGACGATGTTGCGATTCTCACCGAAAAACACCTCTGCTTCGACCAATGACGGGTCGATGCTGGCATTGATGATATCCCACATATCCTGCTCTGTGCGCAAAAGAAGCGCCCAGTTCATGAAGGATTCCATATAGCCATCCACGCCAATATCCTGAGAGAAATTCGCAAACAGGAAACTGCCGCCAGGCTTCAGCATCTCCAGGCAGCGCTGCGTCAACTTGATAGACACCTTGTCGACCAGATAGTCGTAAAGGCCAGCCGCATAGACGAAGTCGAAGGTGCCGAGTTCCTGGCGACGCGACAAAATTCCGCGCACCGACCCGTCGATCGCCTCGATGCAGGTTCCGTGGAAATCACGCATGATGGCACCGACGCTGAGCGGGTCCTGGTCAAGAGCGACCCAACGCTTGATCTTGCCCTGCGCCAAGGCAGCCGAGCTATTGGCTTCGCGCAAGTGCCCCGCGGCAATCGTCAGGACCTCGGTGTCTGGTCCACGCACATTGGCAATGTCGTCAACATATTTCGTCAGTATATCGCGACGCTCCCGCACGGCCACAGAGGATGAAGCATCCTTGGTATAGTCGTAAAGCGCTGTGCCAATCGGTGATGCAGCCACAATCTTGTCCTGCACACTTGGGTGGCCATAGATGAAGTCGAGAAGCTGAGCATCGCCGGAATATCCGCGCGGCTTGTCGAACGACCAATGGGTGAAGGGATCCTGCAGGAAATACTCCGCAACGGGATGGTTCTGAACCAGAGGGATGATCTCCTTCCACACGCTCGAGTGGTATCTCTCCCTGCTTTGATGTAACCGTCCCGCGACTTCATGTATAATTTGCTGCGGTGCAGCATCATTCAGAAATTGCTGGTGCGCCAAATTGAGAAGGATTGCGACCTCAGCTTCAGCAATTGCAATTTGCTCTTTAAAATCATCTGAGCGTTGAGCGAATATTTCATCTGATATTGTTTCAGGCGTAATAAGACTTTCACCATCAAATTTTCTATTCAGCACACTGGACAAAGATAAATCTCCTGATTAACGCTTTGTTAACTTTGAAACAATTCACTCTTTATTTGAATGCAAGTCAATGTGGTGCACATGGATAAAACCGCCGCCTGACGGGAAACTTTTTATTAAGGTAAACGGCAGATCGATTGTAATTTTCTTTTTGCTTAAACAAATTTAAGCTCGACGCACGCCATAATAGCGGGAATATCTCTTGTTTCTGACATCACCAGATTGAAGAAACAAAAGTAACGAAAAATTTCCGGAAATGTAGTTCACAATTCTTCCGGATGTAACCTGGCACTATTATTGCAACCTATGGAAAAGTGCATGACGCACACTTTGGCAGATGTGGTGGGACTTGATCCGCAACTGGATGCATCGCAAGAGCGGTCAACCGATGCTTCGAGAGCACTCTTTTTAAAAGAGGCAGACGCCAGCAGACGCACCTCAATACGGCAGGGGCTATGGATCGCGGTGCCGATCTATCTGCTGTTTTCGGTAACTGACATCCTGCTTATTCCGGATGTTTCACCACACACGATGTTTGCAAGGTTCGTCGTCGGCATTGCCGCCTTGATGATGCTGGAAATGCAAATCCGCGCCAACGTCAAGACAAGCCATATGGACATCGCCTGTGCTACAGCGCTGGTGTGTGGTTATATCGCGTGGCTCATGCCGGCCATGATGACGACGTATATCACCAACATGTCCTATTACATGGTTTTCGGCGCCATCTTCATGATGGGTGCCAATCTGTTTTTCACGTTCAATTTCGTTCTGTCGTTGATCGCCTCAAGCCTCGTGCTGGTCATATACTTCGTCGCTCTCAGCTATTTTCACGAGGATATTTATTACCAGATCAATTTCGGGGCGTTCTATTTCTCGTGCTTCGTCTTCACGTCCTACGTCAATTTGCGTCTTAACCGCGAGCGCTACCAGGTCTTTCTCAACGCCGTGGAGGCGAAGGTCCAGCAGCGTGAGGCAGAACAGCGCGGTGAAGCGTTGCTCCATCTGTCAAACACCGACCCTTTGACCGGTCTCGAAAATAGACGCGCTATCGATAGCAGGCTACGGCAGCTTTGGGATGGCTGGGTCAACCACCAGCACAACTTCGCGGTATTCCTGATCGATGTGGATTTCTTCAAGAAGTATAATGACTTCTACGGGCATCAGGAGGGTGATCGGTGCCTGATCCAGGTCGCGCAGACGCTGCAAGCCAGCATGAGCCGGTTCGATGCCGTGATCGGTCGTTACGGCGGCGAAGAGTTCATTGCGCTTGCCCGTTTTACGTCAGCCAAAGACATAGAAGACATTGCAGAGACACTTCGAACGACCGTGGAGGATATGCGTCTGGCGCATGAAAGGCGTCGGGATGGGACCTCCGTCATCACGGTCAGTGTCGGCGCGTCGTTTACCCGTCCGCAACAGGACCCGAAGCTGGAACGGATCATCAACGAGGCCGACCGCGCGCTTTATCTTGCAAAAGAGAATGGCCGCAACACCGTCAAGCTATTCGACCCCAACGACCCGCAACACAGCGACGACACGGAAAATGTCGCAGCACTCCTCAATATCGCGATCGCGCAAAATCTGGTGTCGCTGGTTTATCAACCGATCAAGGATCTGAAAACCAACACCATCATCGGCGCGGAGTCCTTGATGCGGCTGAAACTTCTGGATGGGACGCATGTGCCACCCAGCATCTTCATTCCCATCGCCGAACGGACAGGGACGATCATGGAGCTTGGCCTGTGGGCAATTCGCACCGCGTGTCAGCAGGCGCTGAACTGCGAGAAAATACCCATCGTCAGCGTCAATGTTTCACCCATCCAGCTCAAGAGCCCGGGGTTTGCGACATCGGTGGCGGCTATTCTCGGGGACGTCGGCGTGTCCGGTGGACGTTTGGCCTTCGAAATCACCGAGGGCCTGGAAATGGACATGAATTCCGATGTCCTTCGTTGCATCAGCGATCTCAAGACACTCGGGATTAAAATATGGCTCGATGATTTCGGCACGGGTTTTGCCGGCCTGTCATGGCTGAGGCTCATCGATTTCGACACGGTGAAAATAGACAAGTCGTTCTTGCACGACGCGCAGACGCCGCGTGGGAAACTCATGTTGAGCGATATCATCGCCCTCATTCGAAACCGTGGTAATAAAATTCTGGTGGAAGGGGTTGAGACCGCCGAGCAGCTTGAGCTTCTCAAAGAACTGCGGATCAACCAGGCGCAGGGCTACTACGTCGGACGCCCGGCACCGGCCAACCTGTGGACCAAAGAGATGACCTATCGTCCCCGCAGCCTGAACCAGCCTGCGTGATAAGAAACCCGGCAAGTGCTGCCGGGTTTGCGGTCTCCTGGTTTCTCGGTGGCAGCGGACTGATCAGTCCACGGCGCCGGGAACCTCGCACATATCGCGCTCCCCGACGATGATCGAGCGTTTGCCGACATGGTTGGCAGGCCCAACGATGCCTTCCTGTTCCATACGCTCCACCAGAGATGCGGCGCGATTGTACCCAATCGACAGGCGCCGCTGGATATAGGAGGTCGAGCACTTCTTGTCGCGCAGAACGACCTTCACGGCTTTTTCGTAGAGATCGGCAGTGTCGTCCTCGGCCATGGCGGTTTTGTCGAAGACGGCGCTGTCTTCTTCCTCGCCGTCATCGGCCTCATCGGCATCTTCTGTCACGGTGCCCAGATATTCCGGACGTCCCTGTGTCTTCAGATGCGCGACGACCTTTTCGACTTCTTCGTCAGAGACGAAAGGCCCGTGCACACGCGCAATGCGTCCGCCACCCACCATGTGCAGCATATCGCCCTGCCCCAGCAGATGTTCGGCACCCTGCTCACCCAAGATGGTGCGGCTATCGATCTTGGATGTCACCTGGAAGGAAATACGCGTGGGGAAGTTGGCCTTGATGGTGCCGGTGATCACATCGACGGACGGTCGCTGTGTCGCCATGATAAGGTGAATACCGGCAGCACGCGCCATTTGGGCAAGCCGCTGGATCGCACCCTCGATCTCTTTACCGGCAACCATCATCAGGTCGGCCATTTCATCGACAATGATGACGATGTACGGCATAGCCGTGAGGTCCATTTCCTCCTGCTCGTAAACGGCTTCACCAGTCGCACGATCAAACCCGGTTTGCACATTGCACATCACGGTTTCACCCTTGGCACGGGCAGACGCCGCACGGGCATTGTAACCGTCGATATTGCGCACACCCAGACGCGACATCTTGCGATACCGGTCTTCCATTTCGCGCACGGCCCATTTCAGTGCCATCACGGCCTTTTTCGGGTCCGTCACAACCGGTGTCAGCAGGTGCGGAATGCCATCGTAGACCGACAATTCCAGCATCTTGGGATCGACCATGATCAGGCGGCACTCCTCCGGCTTCAACCGGTAGAGCAGCGACAGGATCATGGTGTTGATCGCGACCGACTTGCCCGAACCCGTGGTACCAGCCACCAGAAGATGCGGCATCTTAGCGAGTTCTGCCACGACAGGCTCGCCGCCAATGGTCTTGCCAAGGCAAAGCGCCAGCTTCATTCGCGTTTCGGCGTAATCGTAAGATTCGATCAGTTCCCGGAAATAGACCGTCTCGCGCACCGGGTTGGGCAATTCGATGCCGATGACATTACGGCCGGGCACCACGGCAACGCGGGCAGACAGAGCCGACATGGAACGGGCAATATCATCCGAAAGGCCAATGACACGCGAAGACTTGACGCCAGGCGCAGGCTCAAACTCGTAGAGCGTGACGACCGGACCGGGACGAACGTCGATAATCTCACCTTTAACCCCGAAATCTTCAAGCACGCTTTCCAGCAGACCGGCGCTCTGTTCCAGCGCTTCCGGCGTCATCGTCGTCGTCTGTAGAACCTGCGCCTTCTGAAGCAGGTCGATGGGCGGATATTCGTATTCACCTTCGCAGAAAACCGGAGCATCCAGGAACATGGGCTGATTGTTGCGAGCAACCGTGCGCATCTCGCGACGCGGCGGGCTGGCAACGGGAGCCGAAATGGTGGCTTGCGCGGCCGGCGGAACAACCTGCACCGTTTCTTCGACCGGTGCTGCGCTAACGTCTTCCACGTTCTCGACAGCCGTTTCCCTCGGTCCAACCGCACGAATGTCCAGTTGTCGATAGAGCGCGACAGCCGATTCTCCAGCGTTGGAGAGGACAAGCCCGTCAGCAACGGGCCTTAGCTGACGAATAATCTGCACAGGAGCAGGTCTCGCAGCGACAGGTGCCAACGGTTTGACTGGGGATGGGGCCACGGTCTGAGCCTTGATCCGGGCCAGTTCTGCGAGCCGCATGGGCTTTGACGGTGGCAGCATGGCACCGCCCACATCCAGGCTCATCGCTTCCCAGAACATCTCGTCTGACAGAGACGCAGCGAAGGCAGGCACATCAAGCGTTTCGACAGAGCTTTTGTTGTCACGTTCGGAAGGAAAGCAAACCACATCGACCTGCTCCACCACATTTGCTCGTGCCGGCTGGGCCGTATCGGACGCCGACTCGACGGGCTCGGCGACTTCTCTCTGCTTCAAAGCCAATTCGCGGCGCAAGCGGTATGTCAAAGCAAGTGCGCCAATCGCGCCTGGCGGCTGCGGCAACACGGCCGGCCTGGCGATTTTGCGTTCTTCATCCGTCACTTTCGGCTCGGTTGATTCGATACTGACAGCCTTGATATCTGGGTGCGCGAAAGAATCGACATCATCCTCGGTCTTGCCGGGCGCACTACCTGTCGACTGCTTTCCAGCAACGATATTTTGGGGGGTCCGGGTAAAGCGGACATTGGGCCCCAGGGTAAAGGCGTTCTGCCACAACGGCATCTCGTCACGCCCCTCGATCGCGTTAGCGGCAATCTGATCTGCGTTGTGACCCATGACGGCACGCTGATCAGCCGTCAACGGAATCATTCCGTCTGACGCGCTCTGCGTCACATTCGGTTCTGCCACGGGCTTCGTTGCTCCCCTCTCTTCTATCGCATTGATGGAATGGTTTAAATTTGAACGGGGAATACGCATCACAGCCTGTACACTCATCATAAACGGACATTCGGCACAGCAAATGGAATAGAAAATAAAGGTTAATCACCTGTTGCCAAAGCGTCGATGGAGGTGATTTTTCCCAAGCGACTTTTCCGCTGTGTCCATCCAGACACGCCCCACGTAACGTCAGATCATCTGCAGAGCCTGAAGCCGATTGGGGTGACCTGACACACGAACGGCCTTTCACTTCACGTTTTGATATATTCCGTCATTTTAAATGACTTTCTTTCTGGGCCGTCTCCAGTCATTTAGTCTTACACAACTGTCGCGGTGATTTGCCGACGCCCCAATCTGAAGAACTGAGCACATGAAAAACCCGATTGCGATGGAGACTATCTCCGAAAACACCGTGTTTAAAAAAGACGATGTCTTTGTGCTGTTCGGCGAACTGTTCGGACGTGGCTATGCGACAGGCCTTCTTGACCAGGCCCGGAAAGCTGGAATGCGCATCGTTGGGATCACGGTTGGACGTCGTGACGAGAACAACGCTCTTCGTCCGCTGACCAGCGACGAGCTTTCCGAAGCTGAAGCGCGTCTCGGCGGAACGATCATCAACGTGCCGATGATGGCTGGGTTCGATCTCGATGCGCCTGAAAACGGCCCGACACCGACAGATCTTCTCGCTGGCCTGACGCTGGAAAGCTGGGAGCGCGAAAAACTCGACTGGGATTATATCGAAAAATGCCAGGCCATCGCCACAGCACGTTTTAAAGAATCGCTGTCGCAGGTCATGGCCACGCTCAATGACATGATCCCGAATGGCCGCAACGTCTTCTTCGCACATACGATGGCAGGCGGAATTCCGAAAGCCAAGGTTTTCCTGGTCATTGCCAATCGCATCTACAAGGGCACCGGCGCTCGCCACATGTCATCGCAGTCGTTGATCGACAGCGATATGGGCAAGCTCATTCTGCGGAATTTCGACGAGGTTTCAGCCAACACGTTCCGTCACTTGATCGACGCCAGCGCATCCATCCGCGAGCGCGTCGAAACATCCGGTGGACAGGTTCGCTACACAGCTTACGGTTACCATGGAACAGGCATCCTGATCGACGGTGAATACCGTTGGCAGACCTACACGAATTACACCCAAGGCTACGCAAAGATGCGTCTTGAAGGCATTGCCGAAGAAGCCTGGGCCAAGGGCGTGAAGGCTTGCGTGTACAACTGCCCTGAGATTCGTACGAATTCTTCCGACGTGTTCACCGGCATCGAACTGCCGTTGATACCGCTCTTGCTGGCGCTCAAAAAAGAAAACGGCAGCAAGTGGGCAGACGAGCAGTGGGCCGCCTGCGAAGCACTTCTAGCCGACGGTTTCACGCTTGATGACGTCATGCGCAAGATCAGCAATCTGCAGGCCAGCGATGTCATGGTTCCGTTCTACGATTTCACTGCTTGGCCAATGCCCAACAGCCAAACGCAGGCTGACCTGACCATCGGCACGTCGAACGAGATCACCGCGATGCATCGTGACAGCAAGAACATGATCAGCGATCTGTTGAGTGCGCTTGTCGTGGAAGCGACTGGTCAACTTATTTTCGGCGCATCGTCTCAGCCACGCGCGCCCGTTCAGTGGCTGAACCACGACATCGTAGCGCGCCGTCTGAATGCGGCACACCAGGGCGAGACGTCCGCTAACATGACTGCAACAAAAGCAGCGTAAGCGTGAAGTTGTTGGACTAATCGGAACCCTGCATGCTTTGCGCGCAGGCTGAAAACGGTGTTATTTCAACCTCTCGGGGTTGCGTCTCGTTGAAACACTGCATGGCATGTCACACGCTCGATAAAATCGACGGTCTTGCTATCCGGCCGCCGTAACACAAGCACGCCGTAGATGCGCCGAGCTACCGATGTTGGCGGCAAGGGATGAGACCGCTCCCGCCACAAGGATACACCGCTCGGTTTTCCGTTGCGTTTCATATGGCAAGGTCACTGACTTTAGAAGAAAAATTGTGTCGTCCGACGTGTCACAAACCGTGCATTTTGCGGTATTTTGATACCAACTCCAAGAGTTGGGCAGCGGCCTTTTGACGTGAAACGAGAGCTCGTCGGCCACCCCTCATCAATCATTCGCCTCTAGGAAATCTCTGGTTTTCTTCAAGAACATTCAAATCCATGTGGTTTCGCATGTAGCGCTCTGATGCTTTCTGGAGCGGCTGATGGTCCCATGGATAATAGGCACCATTTCGCAGTGCCTTGTAAACCACCTGTCGGCGTGCCTGACTTTCGCGAACCGAGGCATCGAACGAGGCCAAATCCCAGCGGCTTTTCACTTGCCCCATAAGTGATGCTAAAGCCGCCTGGTGGTGCGGATCGCCAGCAAGGTTGTAGCGCTCGTTAGCATCAGTCTCCAGATCGAACAGCATCGGAGGATCGCTGTCGCAAATCATCAGCTTGTAACGCCCGTCGCGTATGGCCACCAGCGGCGCGATTGACCCCTCGGCTGCATATTCCATCGGGACGGGACTACGTCCGGTAGATTGCTGCGCGAGCCCGGACAAATCCTCGCCATCGGTCCACCGTCTCAGCGCAGTGATATCGAGGCCAGCGAGAGAACACAGGGTCGGTGTCACATCCAGCGTCGAGACAGGCGTATCGACCTGCCTTCCGCTCCAACCCGGCGTTGAGATCATCAGGGGAACGCGTACTGAACCTTCGAAAAAGCACATTTTGAACCACAGACCGCGTTCTCCCAACATGTCACCGTGGTCGGAGAGAAAAACGATCGTCGTGTTGTCATCCATTCGCGTACGTTTCAGCACATCCATGATCTCGCCGATCTTGTCGTCGACATAGGAGATATTGGCAAAGTAGCCCTGTCTCGCGCGCCGGACCTGTTCAGGCGTTATCTCAAAGGCCTGATGGTCGCAGGCTTCCAGCAACCGCTGCGAATGCGGATCGTGTTTGTCGAACGGCAGTGCCCCAATTTGCGGTCCAAGCGCCGGACAATCATCGTACAAATCCCAGTATTGGCGCCTTGCGACATACGGGTCGTGCGGATGGGTGAAGCTGACGGTCAGGCACCATGGACGGTCATCCAGTCCGCGAGACAGGTCGTAGAGCTTGCGCGAGGCGTGGTAGGCGACCTCATCGTCATATTCCATCTGATTGGTGATTTCGGCAACGCCCGCCCCTGTGACGGAACCGAGATTATGATACCACCAGTCTATTCGCTCGCCGGGCTTGGTATAATCAGGTGTCCAACCGAAATCTGCAGGATAGATATCCGTCGTCAGTCGCTCTTCGAAACCATGTAACTGGTCAGGTCCGACGAAATGCATTTTGCCGGATAGACCCGTATAATACCCCGCAGAGCGCAAATGGTGCGCATAGGTCGGGATGTCGGAAGCAAACTCCGCTGCATTATCGTAAACCCGTGTACGGCTTGGCAACTGGCCGGACATGAACGACGCCCGTGCAGGCGCGCACAGCGGACTGGCCGTATAGCTGTTGGAAAAGCGAACGGAGCGCTCCGCCAAGGCCTTCAAATGTGGCGCATGGAGAAAATCCGCTGGTCCATCAGGGAAGAACGTTCCGTTCAACTGATCGACCATGAGAATGAGAAAATTCTGACGCGTCATGCACTCTTATCCCGATATCACAGACCGACCGCTGCCTTGACCGCAGCATCACCCGGCTTGCCATCCAGCGTCTTCACGTCGGAAAGCCATGTGTCGATGATTTTTGGATTGGCTTTGAGCCACGCTGTTGCCGCGTCGGTGGACGTCTGGCCAGCGAGAATTTCACCCATGAGCTTGTTTTCCATGCCCACATCGAATTTGAGGTTTTTAAACAGGCTGGCAGCGTTCGGGCACTGCGCTGTCCAACCGGTTCTGGCCAGGGTGTAGACCTGCGCGCCACCAAAATCCGGTCCGAAATAATCATCGCCACCGGATAGATATTCGATCGAAAATTTCTCGTTCATCGGATGAGGCGCCCAAGCCAGAAACACGACACCCTTTTTGGATTTCGCCGCGCGCTCTACCTGAGACAACATCGCCTGCTCACCGGATTCGACCAGTTCCCAGTCTTTCAGACCGAATTTTTCATCCGCGATAATTTTTTGGATATTCTGATTGGCAGGTGCGCCGGGTTCGATACCGTAAATCTTCTTGTCGAACTCATCTGCATGTTTGGACAGGTCAGCGAAACTCTTGATACCTTTTTCCGCCATGTAGGATGGAACGGCGAGCGTAAATTTGGCACCCTCCAGGTTCTGCCCGATAATTTCGATAGCTTTTGCGGAATTCAGATCGTCGATAAACGACTTCTGGGCGGGCATCCAGTTACCGAGAAAAACGTCGATCTCTGCGTTTTTCATGGCCTGATAACCGATCGGAACCGAGAGCGTCTTGACGTCAGGTTCGTATCCAAGCGCACCCAGCAAAACTGTTGCGACGCCATTGGTGGCAGTGATGTCGGTCCAACCAGGATCGCTCAACCGGATCATTTTGCAGGCAGCATCATCCGCTGCTTGTGCGTTGCCTGCAAAAGCAGCAGCGAGCAGAAGGATGCCTGCGGTGATGCGTCCCGTACGAAAATTCCTGTTCATCGCTGTTCTCCGATTAATCCAGTATTTTAGTGAACAACGGATTGATCTCTGCCGTGAAGCGGATATTTTTTGATATCTGGCAAAAGGATTTTTTATGGCTGATCGACCAATCAATCTGGGGTGGATGCGGATATTGCTGGAAATCGGCAGGCGCGGCAGTCTGACCGCCGCAGCCCAGGGATTGGGTCTGACACAGCCTGCGGTGAGTTATCAGATCAGACGTCTGGAAGATGAATTGGGTGTCAGTATTCTGAAGCGCCAGCACCGCGGCGTCGAACTGACGCAGGAAGGCAGGGCGCTCTACGATCTCGTCAGCCGTCACGTTGCAGAGATCGACCAGTTGGCCGGTGCGTTCAAGGCCGATGAAAGACCTGCCGTTCGACTGCACACGGACTACGCGTTTTCTTCACTTTGGCTCATTCCCAGAATGCAAGAGTTCCGCGCCCTCTATCCCGATATCAACATTCAGATCGCCGCGACACAGAACCCGCTCCGTCAGAATACGGGTGAAGATGATGTTCTTGTCATTTTCGGAACCCGCGAAGAGGCGGGACGAAACGCGACGTTGCTACTGCCGGAAAAAGTAAGGCCCGTTTGCGCACCCGGCTTTTTGAGTGCCACATCTGAAGCGGTAACGCCGGAAGATTTCGCCAAACTAAAGCTCATCCATCTCGAAAGCTCGTGGGCATCAACGTGGCACGATTGGTCCAGTTATCTCGCCGCTGCTGGTGTCCATAGAAACATCGAACACGGCAGAGGCGACATAAGCTTCAACACCTATTCCCTGGTGGTCCAGTCCGCCATTGGCCAACAGGGATTGGCGCTTGGCTGGGCGGGTCTGGTGGATGATCTGCTGAAAACCGGCGCGCTTGTCAGTGTCGGCCCTGAACTTGAAGCCCCGGACCGGGGATATTGGTTGATGAATTCATCCGACAGAAAAGGTGCCACGGCAAAACTGGTGGATTGGCTGCGCGAGACGGTGTCATAGCGATAACAGACTCTCAAATCATGGATGCCTGGCTAGTCGCAAGCCCGATGATTTGAGGTAAGCACTTGGTGAGCTGCCCAACATGCGGCGAAACATGGTGGTGAAGGCCGAAACATTCTCATATCCCGCATCCAGCGCAACATTCGTGACGCTCTCCCCGCTTGCCAGACGCGGTAGCGAGGCAAAGATACAGGCTTGCTGGCGCCATGTGACGAAACTTACACCAGTTTCGGCGCGAAACAGGCGGGTAAATGTTCGCCGGCTCATGCCCAGCGCCAGCGCCCAATCATCGATGCTGGTGTTGGCGGCTGGGGCGCTGAGAAAATGCCTGCAAAGCGCTGCAATATTTGGGTGAGATGGAAAGGGAAGCCCCAGCGGCTTTTCGGGAAGCTGACTGATTTCATCCATCAGCAATTCCATGACCAGTTCGCGCCTGCGCGTGGCTGATCGGTTCACATCATCCTGAACGAGTTCCTCGATCAAGTTCCCAGCAAGAGCGGTGACTTCGACGACGCGTGGCCTGTCGGTGGTGATGACATTGCGATGCACGTAGACGGAATGCATTTCCACCTCGCTGATCATTTCGCTGGAGTGCTGCAATCCGGCGGGAATGATCAGCCCGTGGCCGGGTGGGATCATCCAGCGCCCGTCACCCGTGCTCACGACCACGACACCGCTATGGGCAAACCACAGCTGAGTTTTACCGTGCAGATGCACCGGGCTCTTGAAGCCTTCGGGATAGAGGCGACGAAGCGCCAGCACGGATTCATTGTTGCCGTCGATGAAACGGAGCATGGCGTCATGCTCATCGCTGCGCAGAAAGCCCAATCTTTGGGATTGACCATCCAACATTTGGCCCACTCGCGTAAAAACTAGACCACACCACAAAAGCAGGCCGAAAACAATAGGGTTACAAGAACGCAAAATCATGCTGAATATCTGGAGAGAGACCCCATGGCGAGTGTGACCAGCACGAGCTTCAGTGCCGAAAGAACGACGTTTTCCATCATCGCCGCAGCCAGCTTCTGCCATATGCTCAATGATATCATGCAGTCGCTGCTGACATCGCTCTATCCGCTTCTCAAGGCAAACTATGCGCTTGATTTCGTTCAGATCGGTTTGCTGACATTCGCCTTTCAGGTCACGGCTTCGCTGCTACAGCCAGCAGTGGGTATAGCGACAGATAAATGGCCGATGCCATTTTCGCTGCCGGTAGCCATGCTGTCGACCTGCGCCGGGCTGTTTACGCTCGCTTACGCACATAGCTTTGCGGTCTTGGTCATCGGCGCCTGCATGATCGGCATCGGTTCTGCCATTTTTCACCCCGAGGCGTCACGCGTGGCGCGCGTCGCGTCCGGTGGCCGCCACGGCCTGGCACAGTCTTTCTTTCAGGTTGGTGGCAACACCGGCACGGCGATCGGGCCGCTTTTGGCCGCCTTTATCGTGCTGCCGATGGGCCAGCAGAGCCTGAGCTGGTTTTCCGTGATCGCCTTGGTTGGTTTTGCCGTTCTGTCCTGGGTCAGCGTCTGGTATAGCCGTCACCGTCGAAGCAATGCCGGGCGTCCGCCAGTCAGCCGCGCTTTGCCTCTGGCCAAAAACAAGGTCATCATGACGCTTGTCGTCCTTCTCATTCTGACGGCGACCAAGAACGCCTATCTTGCGAGCCTTTCAAGCTACTTCACATTCTACACCATCGAGAAGTTCGGCCTTTCGGTTCAGGACGCGCAACTGCTGCTGTTCCTGTTTCTTGGAGCATCCGCTGCGGGCGTGTTTTTCGGTGGCCCGATTGGCGACCGGTTCGGCTCGCGGGTCGTCATCTGGTTTTCGATCCTTGGTGTCATCCCGTTTGCGCTGCTTCTGCCCTACGCCAATCTGATGTGGACAGCTGTTCTCGTCGTGCTCATCGGCTTTGTCTTTTCATCGGCATTTTCAGCCATCGTGGTTTTTGCGCAGGAGCTCGTGCCAGGGCGCGTTGGGCTGATTGCGGGAATGTTCTTTGGCTTCGCTTTCGGCTTTGGCGGCATCGGAGCCGCAGTTCTCGGTGTCTTTGCAGACCGCGAAGGCATAGAATTCGTCTATCGCATCTGCTCCTACATGCCCCTCCTCGGCTTGCTCACGGTCTTTCTACCGCAATTGCCGAGCCGCCGACGCGCAGCCTAGAGCGCAAAAAAGCCGCCTGAAACAATTGTTCAGGCGGCTTTTTTCTTGTGTGTATCAGGTGTCAGGCAGCGCGCAATTGTGCCGACAAGGGAATTTCCACATCGATTTCCAGTAGCGACATATGCTCGTCACTGTCCATCTTGACATGAACCTTATCGCTGTCGATCTGCACATGTTTGGCGATGACAGCCAGAATTTCCTCACGCAGCAAGGCGACAAGCTCATTGCCGACACCGTTGCGTTCATGCGCAAGCAGAACCTGCAACCGCTCACGGGCAAGAGGCGCCGATTTCTGTTTGCGGAAAAGGTTGAAGATGCTCATGCGGCCCTCCCGAAGAACTTGGCGAAGATGCCACGCTTTTCGCCAGGGATGATCATGGGAACGTCTTCGCCGCGCAGGCGGCGTGCCGCATCGAAATAAGCCATGGCAGGCGGGGACTTTGCATCCGCCAGGGTAACAGGCGCACCGACGTTGGATGCACGCAAAACGTCCATGCTTTCAGGAATGATGCCGATCAACGGAATAGACAGAATTTCCAGTACGTCCTCGACCTTCAGCATATCGCCCCGTTCGGCACGAACCGAATCGTAACGGGTAAGCAGCAGGTGCTTTTCCATGCGCTCGCCGCGCTCGGCCTTGAGCGTCTTGGAATCCAGCAGACCGATGATCCGGTCCGAATCACGCACCGAGGACACTTCCGGGTTCGTGACGACAACGGCCACATCCGCATGGCGCATAGCCAAGGTCGCACCGCGTTCGATCCCAGCCGGGCTATCGCAGATGACCCAATCGAAATGCTTCTTCAGCTCGCCGATGACCCATTCGACACCCTCAGGCGTCAGATTGTCCTTGTCGCGTGTCTGCGACGCTGGAAGCAGAAACAGCGTATCGAGACGCTTGTCGCGGATCAGCGCCTGCGGCAGTTTCGCATCACCCTGGATGACGTTGACAAGATCGTAGACGACCCGGCGTTCCGCACCCATCACAAGATCCAGATTGCGAAGACCGACGTCAAAATCGACAACGACGACCTTCTCGTTATTCTGTGCCAGCGCAGCACCAAGCGCGGCTGTGGACGTTGTTTTGCCAACGCCTCCCTTGCCGGAAGTAACGACGACGACTTTCCCCATCCTGCTCTCCTGTCCGTTTTTGCCGCTTACGGCTTAATTGAGTTTGTCCGCTTTGATCGTATCGTTTTCCAGCCACAGCTGGACGGCCTGACCGCGAAACTTCGGGTCGATATCTTCGGCCACCTTGTAGACGCCATCGATGGCCAGCAACTCGGCCTCAAGCTTCTTGCAGAATATCCGCGCCGAAGCGTTGCCAAGCGAACCTGCCATGGCGCGACCGCGCAGCGCACCGTAAATATGGATCGATCCACCGGCGATGACTTCGGCACCGGAGGCCACAGACCCGACGATGGTCACATCGCCCTCAGGAAAGATGATTGATTGACCGGAACGAACTGGCTCGCTGATCATCAGCGACTGAACCACACTGCGAATTTCCGTCACCGGCGGCTTCGAAATTTGCTCGGCAACATCGACAGTGGCGAGCGATACCGGCTCCACATCAACATCAGACGCTGCCTTTCCACCCTTCAGAGCTGGCGGCATTCCCGGCTCGATCATGGACGGGCGTGCACCTTCGATGCCCATGATCGCGACATTGCGCGAAAAAAGTTCGGCCAGAAGGGCCTTCAGTCCCGCCTTGTCGAGCTTCAGATCAGCGACATCCAGAACCACAGGACGTGACAAAAAGAAACCGGCAGACCGTGCTGCCAGATCATCCAAACGCTCAAGCCATTGGTCGAGAGGCTGTTCAGGAGAGAGCACGACCGCAAGAAACGAGCGGCCCTTGATGCGGATTGAGCGTGAGGTGTCTGTTAGCACTTTGGTCATCTTGGTAAAGAAATCATTGACAATCAGGTACCGCGAATGTGGTTAACAAAGGATTAACAGGCGCTGTTTCGGCCAGCAGAAATTAACCTCAAAATGGCCTTGACAGAACCATGTTTCAGAATCGCCATAGCGCTGAATTTCCAAATGATTCTGCCCCACGGCGTGACATGGCTCGCCTTCAGAGAGTGAGTAGCCAACCTTCAACCGACAATCCCAGCGACGCATCAAAAGAAGGGAAAAATATTCTCTTTAACTGCATCTTTTTGCGTCTTTCTGCCGTTTAAATCGGCACGATTTGTGGGAAGAGACATCATTAGAAAAGTCTGAAAGGAAGATTATGAGCTGGCTCAAGACAATCACAACCGCCGCTGCACTGAATGCTGCCATGTTTGCTCCGACATTTGCTGGCGAAAACCTTGACCAGATCAAGTCCGAAGGCGTCATCAAGATCGGGACCGAAGGCACATATGCGCCATTTACCTTTCATGATTCGGCCAACAAGCTCGTCGGCTTCGATGTGGAAATCGGTGAAGCCGTTGCCAAGAAGCTCGGCGTCAAGGCAGAGTTCGTCGAGGGCAAGTGGGATGGCCTGATCGCTGGTCTGGAT
The DNA here is from genome assembly GCF_033957725.1 of Agrobacterium sp. rho-8.1. Classification (NCBI taxonomy): domain Bacteria; kingdom Pseudomonadati; phylum Pseudomonadota; class Alphaproteobacteria; order Hyphomicrobiales; family Rhizobiaceae; genus Agrobacterium; species Agrobacterium sp. rho-8.1. The sequence goes on along the minus strand of NZ_CP192789.1, from coordinate 1,181,326 downwards.
TCCAAGCGTTACGACGCCGTCATCAATCAGGTTGGAATCACCGAAGCGCGCAAACAGAAATACGCTTTCTCCGACCCCTATATCGCATCCAAGGCGGTCCTGATCGTCAGCGAGAAGAACGCCGACATCAAGGGCTTTGCAGACCTGAAGGGCAAGAAATCGGCTCAATCGCTGACGAGCAACTTTGGCAAGCTGGCAACAGAAGCGGGCGCCGAGCTGGTTGGAACAGATGGCTTCGACCAGTCTATCCAGCTGGTTCTGACGGGTCGTGCCGACGCGACTGTCAACGACAGCCTCTCGTATCTGGATTTCAAGAAGAAGCAGGCGAACGCACCCGTGAAGATCGTGGCTGAAAAGCCGGACGCTGATTATTCCGGCATCATCGTGCGCAAAGGCGATGACGATCTGGTTACCTCCATCAACAAGGCACTGGCCGACATCAAAACCGATGGCACCTACAAGGCGATTTCCGACAAGTATTTCGGTCAGGACGTCTCCAAGTAAGCTGACCTTTACGTCTATTTTCCTGCGGGAAAATAAGCCATTGTTGCGATAAGATCATAAAGTCCGGCGTCCAGCGCCGGACTTCGCATTTTTCAAGAGGTTTACCGTGCCGCATTGGCTTCAACTGATGATGGATTCCCTGCCCACGCTGCTTTGGGCAGGCGTGAAATTCACCATCCCACTGACTCTGCTTTCGTTTGCGCTGGGACTGACGCTGGGGCTCGCAACTGCCGTCGCCCGGCTGTTCGGCCCTGCGCCGCTGCGGTTGCTCGCGCGGTTTTACGTATGGGTCATCCGTGGCACGCCGCTGCTGGTGCAACTTTTCGTCATCTTCTACGGTCTTCCCAGCATCGGTATCCTGCTGGACGCATTCCCGGCTGCTCTCATCGGCTTCACACTGAATGTAGGCGCCTACACCTCCGAAATCATTCGCGCTGCCATTTCCTCGGTCCCGAAAGGCCAATGGGAAGCCGCATTTTCGACCGGCATGAACTGGCGACAGGCCATGCAGCGCACCATCCTGCCGCAAGCGAGCCGAGTGGCTGTACCGCCCTTGTCCAACACCTTCATTTCTCTGGTGAAGGACACTTCGCTCGCCGCAGCCATTACCGTCCCGGAACTTTTCCAGTCCGCACAACGCATCGTCGCCACCACCTATGAGCCGCTGATCCTTTATATCGAGGCGGCCATCATCTATCTGGCCCTGAGTTCCGTGCTATCGAGCTTGCAGGCGCGTCTGGAAGTTCGTTTCGCCCGGTACGGCGGCATGATGGAGACCAACCGATGATCGAGCTTTCCAACATCGAAAAACGCTTCGGCGAAGCGGTCATCCTCAAAGACATTTCGCTGACCTTTTCCGAAGGCAGCGTTACGGCACTGGTTGGCCCTTCCGGCGGCGGCAAAAGCACATTGCTTCGCTGCATCAATCTGCTGGAACTCCCCACGGAGGGCACGGTGCGGATCGGCACCGATGAGGTCGCCTTCACAGCAGGTCGCAAGGTTGCATGGCAGTCCATCCAGAAAATCCGCCGTCAGACGGGCATGGTGTTTCAGAACTTCCAGCTTTTCCCGCACCGTACATCCATCGAAAATGTCATGGAGGGCCTGCTGATCGTGCAGAAGTGGTCGCGCGAAAAGGCAAGAGATCGGGCCTTGGAACTGCTGACCAAAGTGGGTATGGAGCACAAGGCCGATGCCTGGCCCGCCAATCTTTCGGGCGGGCAGCAACAGCGCGTTGCGATCGCAAGAGCGCTCGGCCCCTCTCCACACGTGCTGCTGTGCGACGAGCCGACGTCGGCGCTGGACCCCGAACTGTCAGAGGAGGTGGTCGAGGTGCTCGGCCAACTCGCACGAGAGGGAACGACGATGGTCATGGCGACGCATGATCTGCGCCTTGCCTCGCGCATTGCCAACAATGTCGTGTTTCTCGAGGCTGGCAAAGTGGTTGAAACCGGCTCGTCCGAGTCTATTTTCCGCTCTCCGCAACAGGAGCGTACCCGCCGCTTCGTTTCCTCCATCAACGCGGCACAAACACTTTAGCAGACCGTCAAATCCTTAAACTTGCCACCAATGGACTATTTGCAATTCGGGATTTCACCCTTAAGTCTGGAATGGCAATAGTCGTATCTGGGAGGTTGTATGTCGACGGTTCTCGAAGAGGTGGAAACGCGCCGGGCGCAAGCAAGGCTCGGCGGCGGTCAGAAGCGCATCGATGCACAACATGCCAAAGGCAAGCTGACGGCGCGGGAGCGTCTGGACGTTCTGCTGGATGAGGGCTCCTTCGAAGAATACGACATGTATGTCACCCACCGCGCTGTGGATTTCGGCATGGCCGAACAGAAAGTGGCGGGCGATGGTGTCGTGACCGGATGGGGCACCATAAATGGCAGGCAGGTCTACGTCTTCAGCCAGGACTTTACCGTTCTGGGTGGTTCGCTTTCCGAAACCCATGCGCAGAAAATCTGCAAGATCATGGATATGGCCGCACGGGTCGGAGCACCTGTCATCGGTCTCAATGACAGTGGCGGCGCACGTATTCAGGAAGGCGTATCGTCGCTCGCCGGTTACGCAGAGGTTTTCCGCCGCAATGCCGAGGTTTCGGGCGTCATTCCACAGATCTCTGTGATCATGGGCCCATGTGCGGGCGGTGCGGTCTATTCCCCCGCCATGACGGACTTCATATTCATGGTGCGCGACACGTCCTACATGTTCGTCACCGGACCGGATGTGGTCAAGACCGTCACCAACGAGATCGTAACGGCGGAAGAGCTGGGCGGCGCTTCCACTCACACCAGAAAATCGTCTGTTGCCGACGGCGCCTATGAAAACGATGTCGAAGCGCTGGAGGCCGTGCGCGCGCTGTTCGATTTCCTTCCGCTCAACAATCGCGAAAAGGCACCGAACCGCCCGTTTCACGACGACCCGGCGCGGTTAGAGCAACGGCTGGACACGCTGATACCAGACAGCTCCGCCAAACCCTACGACATGAAAGAGCTGATCCACGCGCTGGCCGACGAAGGCGACTTCTTCGAGATACAGGAAGCTTTCGCCAAAAATATCATAACCGGCTTTATCAGGCTCGAAGGCCAGACCGTTGGCGTGGTCGCCAACCAGCCGATGGTGCTGGCCGGGTGCCTCGATATCGACAGCTCGCGCAAAGCTGCCCGTTTCGTGCGTTTCTGCGATGCCTTCAACATTCCCATTCTGTCGCTCGTGGATGTACCCGGATTTTTGCCCGGTGTGGCTCAGGAATATGGCGGTGTCATCAAGCATGGGGCAAAATTGCTTTTTGCCTATTCGGAAGCGACCGTGCCGATGGTGACGCTGATCACCCGCAAGGCATACGGCGGCGCCTATGACGTGATGGCCTCCAAACATATCGGTGCCGACATCAACTATGCTTGGCCAACGGCGGAGATCGCGGTGATGGGTGCCAAGGGGGCAGCGGAAATCCTCTATCGTTCAGAGCTTTCCGACCCTGCGAAGATTGCGGCACGGACCAAGGAATACGAAGAGCGTTTCGCCAACCCCTTTGTGGCGGCAGAGCGCGGCTTCATTGATGAGGTCATCATGCCGCACTCCTCCCGTCGCCGCATCGCCCGCGCGTTTGCATCGCTGCGCAACAAGCAGGTGACGACGCATTGGAAGAAACACGATACGATTCCGCTGTGAGGGTAACCCAATGATCTCCAAAATCCTCATCGCCAACAGAGGCGAAATCGCTTGCCGCGTTATTCGCACGGCGAAAGCCATGGGTATAAAGACGGTGGCCGTCTATTCCGATGCCGATGCCAATGCTCTGCATGTGCGCGAAGCGGACGAAGCAGTCCATATCGGCCCAGCGCCTTCCAACCAGTCCTATATCGTGATCGAGAAAATTCTGGATGCCATTCGCCAGACGGGTGCGGATGCCGTGCATCCAGGCTATGGATTCCTGTCGGAAAACCCTGTCTTTGCCGCCGCGCTGGAAAAAGCGGGCGTCATCTTCATCGGACCGCCGGTGAAAGCAATCGAGGCGATGGGCGACAAGATCACCTCCAAGAAGCTGGCGCAGGAAGCTGGCGTCTCGACCGTACCCGGCCATATGGGATTGATCGAAAACGCGGACGAGGCTGTGACGATAGCGTCATCTATCGGTTACCCCGTTATGATCAAGGCATCCGCAGGCGGCGGCGGCAAGGGCATGCGCATCGCCTGGAACGACGCCGAAGCACGCGAAGGCTTCCAATCCTCCAAAAACGAAGCCAAATCCTCCTTCGGCGACGACCGCATCTTCATCGAAAAATTCGTCAATCAGCCCCGCCACATCGAAATTCAGGTGCTGGGCGACACGCATGGCAACGTGCTTTATCTGGGAGAGCGTGAGTGCTCGATCCAGCGCCGCAACCAGAAAGTCATCGAAGAGGCTCCGTCCCCTTTCCTTGACGAGGGCACACGGAGGGCGATGGGTGAACAGGCCGTTGCCCTTTGCAAGGCGGTTGGCTATCACTCTGCCGGTACGGTGGAGTTCATCGTGGATGGTGATCGCAATTTCTATTTCCTGGAGATGAACACCCGTCTGCAAGTGGAACATCCGGTGACGGAACTCGTCACGGGCATCGATCTCGTGGAACAGATGATCCGCGTCGCATCCGGCGAGCCATTGGCGTTCGGACAAAGCGATATCAAGCTTAACGGATGGGCCGTCGAAAGTCGCCTCTACGCGGAGGATCCATATCGGAACTTCCTGCCTTCGATCGGTCGTCTCTCGCGATATCGCCCCCCAACAGAAGGGACACAGCCCGACGGCACCGTGATTCGTAACGACACAGGCGTTTTCGAAGGCGGTGAAATCTCGATGTATTATGATCCGATGATCGCCAAGCTCTGCACCTGGGGGAAAGACAGGACAGAAGCCATAGATGCCATGGGAGATGCGCTGGACGGTTTCGAGGTCGAAGGCATCGGCCACAACCTGCCTTTTCTCTCTGCCGTCATGCACAATCAGCGCTTCCGCAGCGGAAATCTGACAACTGGCTTTATCGCCGAAGAGTTTCCCGAGGGCTTTGCGAGCATCGAACCCGAGATTGAGACTGCACGGAAGCTGGCCGCTGTTGCGGCCATTGTTCATCATCGCGTGCAGACGCGCGCCACGCAGATTTCCGGGACGGTCGGCAACCACCGCCGCGTTGTGGGCGACGATTGGGTTGTCAGTTTGGCAAAGACGGACCACCGGATTTCCCTGATGCGCGATGAGACCAAGACCTCTGCAACTTTCGAGGACGGCACCGCTTTGCCAATCGAGACGGCATGGCAACCGGGGCAGACGTTGCAAATGTTTACGGTCGGTGGGCAGTCCATGGCCGTGAAGATTGATCTTTCACCATCCGCAATTCGTCTCCGCTGGCGAGGAATGGATGTAAAAGCGCGGGTTCGCACCCCGCGAATCGCCGAGCTTGCCAAACTGATGCCCGACAAGCTGCCGCCGGATACGTCGAAACTTCTGCTGTGCCCCATGCCAGGGGTCGTTACATCCATTTCCGTGCAGGAGGGCGATCATGTGGAGGCAGGCCAGGCGCTCGCAACCGTCGAAGCGATGAAGATGGAAAACATTCTTCGCGCAGAACGGCATGGTCGCGTCAGCAAAGTGGCGATCAGTGCAGGCGACAGTCTTGCTGTCGATGAGGTGATTTTGGAGTTTGAATAGGCAGCCGGATCGTTTTAAACAGACGGTGCTTTTCAGCCTGACACCAAAGGACCTATCATGCCCAGCGCGACCGATCGCATCGTCTATCTCAACGGTGAATTTCTTCCGGAATCCGAGGCCAAACTCTCTATCTTCGACCGCGGCTTTCTATTCGGGGACGGCATCTACGAGGTCACGTCCGTTATCGATGGCAAGCTGATCGACAGCGATCTACATATGGCGCGGCTAGAACGAAGTGCGGGTGAAATCGATATTCCTCTGCCCATCACCACCCAGCAGGTGGTCGAAGCGGAACGACGCCTGATCAAGGAAAACAGTCTGACGGAAGGTTTGATCTACCTGCAATTGACGCGTGGTGCTGAAGACCGCAATTTTCTGTTTTCGGATGATCTCGCACCCACGCTCGTGATGTTTCCACAGGTGAAAAAACTGGTCGGCAGCCCGCAGGAGTTGACCGGGCTATCGGTAAAATCCGTTCCGGATCAGCGCTGGGCTCGCCGCGATATCAAATCCGTCTGCCTGCTGCCGCAGGTCATGGCCAAGCGCATCGCCAAGGCTGAGGGCTGCGATGAGGCATGGATGATCGAGGACGGTTTCGTCACCGAAGGCGCCTCTTCGACGGCCTATATCATCACCGCAGACAAGAAGCTGGTGACACGCGGCAACAGCAACAAGACCCTGCCCGGCTGCACACGCCAAGCGGCCTTGCAGTTGATTGAAGAAGCGGGCCTGATCTTGGAAGAGCGCCCCTTTACGCTCGGTGAGGCTTTGAAAGCGCAGGAAGCGGTGCTCACCAGTGCGGGCAACTTCGTGATGCCCGTCACAAGCATCGACGGAAAGCCTGTGGGCGATGGAAAGCCCGGCCCACTTGTAAAGCGCCTTCGTGAGCTTTACCTCGAAAACGCGATGCGCACAGCCATTTGAGTGAGAACGGCGTTCGTCCCTAAGAGACCGAGCGCCGATACTCGACCATGCGCGCACGGCTGGAAACCAGTTCCAGCCGGTCGTGACCCAACACGTGCAGGCAGACGCGTTTTGTCCATGGGCCATCGTTCAGCGTAAACAGGAAGCGGCCTGCTCCGAGTGCCATTAACGGCATCGTTTGCCGCGTCGGGCCGACACCCATGGAAAGCATGCCGTTCTCTATCCATAATTCGGCACCTTCCTCGCACATCCAGCGACCCGTCAGCCCGGTTGGCACGTCATGCGGTCCGACTGGCAGAAAGCGGCGTTGTGCGTGGCCAGCTTCTCCCACCAAGGCGTCTCCCTCCACGCGAAGACGCACCGGTGATGAGGCCGAGCGGGAGGAGACCCAGCCATCGCCATCATCATAGAGCGTGTCGTCGGCATCGATGAACGTGCAGGTGCTTCCTTTTATCTCCAGCCACCAAGGGCCCGTTTCCGTGATGTAGAGACCATCCAGTAGACTGCTTGTAGGCTGGGGCAATGGCAGACCGGTCAGCGCCGCCATACTTTCCAGCGCGATTTTGAAACCGTTGGTGTCCTCCCTGTTGGAGACGACGACAAAGCCCGTACCGTTTTCCGGATCGAGCAGAAAGTAAGTCTTGTAACCGGGGTGCGAACCGCCGTGCCCCAGGAAGCGACGCGTGCCCAAATGCGACCAGCGCAAGCCAAGCCCATATTCGCTCATCCGACCATCCGCCAAAGGACGTTCAGAAGACAATGTTTCCAGTACGCTCTCGAACCCCTGTTCGCCGTTCAGGAGTGCCTGCAACCAACGGACCAACGCCTCCGCACTTCCCGCCAAACTGCCGGATGCAGAAATGTGCAGGCCTGCGGATGATAGCTGCCAGCCTTGTTCGGCCTGCCAATATCCAGGCACAAGTCCCGCCACCGGGTCGCTCCACACATCCGGTGCCTTGAGAACGACGCCGAACGGTGTGGCAATCTTCTCCTGCACAAAATCGTCGAACCGAATCCCTTTTCGCTCAAGTGCGGCTTCCACCAGACGATAGCCCGTGTTGGTGTAGGATACCTCGCTACCCGCGGGAAAATTCAGGCGTGTCAGCCTCGAAACATAGTCCAGAAGCGGCGCAGCATGCGTTTCCGTGTAGACCGAGAGGCCAAGCAGCGAGAGACATTCGCGCAAATCCGGCAGGCCACCGCTCATATCGAGTGCCTGCCCCACCGTGACATCGCGAAGCGGCGATTGCAGTTCCGCGATGTGCTTTCCGAGCGGGTCATCGAGCGCAATCAGATGGTTGTTTTCCAGCACCATGGCACAAAACACATGCTTCGTGACCGATGCGTAGCGCACAACGCTTTTGGGTGAAAAAGGTGTGTACGTCGCTAGACTTTCCACGCCACCTGAACAGGCAAACCGCAGGCCCGACAGGTCAAAGCCGACAACAGAACCTCCGGGCTCATTGTTGCTCCATTGCGCCACGAAGTCTTCGGCCACGTTCGAAGCAGCGTTCCAGTCCTGATTGTCCAGCATGTTTTTTCCATTCAAAATCGTCCCAGCAACGCGAAGGACCCTGTTCAGACGCTGCATTTGCACCTATCTGACGCGTACAGCAATGCCCTGTCAGACCCTCCGAAAGTGACCGCGATATGACCAATCCCAACGCCGTACCCGTATTCGATGGCCATAATGACGTCCTGTTGCGTCTCAAACTCTCGGGCCATTCTGCGCCGGAAACGCAGTTTATCGACGGCGATACGGTCGGGCATATAGACCTTCCACGCGCCAAACAGGGCGGTCTGGCGGGCGGGCTTTGTGCGATTTTCGTTCCGTCACCCCCAGGCTTCGATGCCGACCGCAATTTCATTCCCCCAAACCAACCCGACGCGTTGGCCACCACGCTGGGCATGGCAAGCCTGCTGTTTCGCATCGAGGCGGCATCGGATGGCAAACTCAAGATTTGTCGCAACGGTGCCGATATCCGGGAAGCGATGGCAAGCGGCGTGTTCGCTTCGGTTCTGCATATCGAGGGCGTGGAAGCTTTTGATGCGGATCTCGATGCGCTTTATACGCTTCATCAGGCGGGGCTACGGACATTGGGTCCGGTCTGGAGCCGCCCCAACATGTTCGCGCATGGTGTTCCTTTCCGCTTCCCGTCCACGCCCGATATCGGGCCCGGCCTGACCGAAGCCGGGCAGCGGCTGGTGAAGACCTGCAATGAGCTGAAGGTCATGATCGATCTCTCTCATATGAATGAGCAGGGCTTTTGGGATATCGCCCGGATTTCCAAAGCGCCGCTGGTCGCATCCCACTCCAATGCCCATGCCCTTTGCAACCACAGCCGCAACCTCACAGACCGGCAGCTGGACGCCATTCGGGACACAAGCGGGTTGGCCGGAATCAATTTCGGCGTGCTGTTTGTGCGCCAGGACGGCACCAAGAACCCCGACACCGATTTGGGAGAACTGGTCCGTCATGTCGATTACATGGTCGAGCGCATGGGTATCGACCATGTCGCATTTGGATCGGACTTCGATGGCACCACGATTCCCGCAGCGATGAAGGATGCGTCAGACCTGCAACTGCTTGTCGATGCTTTGCGAGCCGCAGGGTACGATCGAGAATCGCTTGAAAAAATCTGCCACGGCAACTGGATCAGGGTTCTGGAGGCGACGTGGAGCCAATCATAGTCCAAAGAGGCAATACGGTCTGCGGCGACCCATGGCCTTTGTCAGGATTGACGTTTCTCGAACGGCAGGCTGCCGCAATTTAGAAAATAAAAATTAAATCTTCGTATGACTGAGACGATACCGAACTAGCGTCACAATCGTGTGGTTCGCCAGAAGCAATCTGGTCTCGTGGAAAAGCATATGACTGAGAAGAACGACGTTGCGCAGATCGAAGAGGCCGAGGCAGGTCTCGAAGGCTTTTTTGAGCGATACAGGACGCATATCACCTCGATCGCGGTAACGGTCGTCTTCGTGATGATGACCTTCACCATCTATAAGCTGACCTCTGAAGTCCGTTACGACGATATCGTCGAGGCGCTGGCCGACACAAGCTGGAAGGCTGCGGCGCTTGCGGTGCTCTTTACCGGTCTGAGCTTTGCAGCTTTGATCTGTTACGATTTGAACGCCATCGAATACATCGGCAAAAAACTGCCGACGCCATCCGTCATCGCGACTGCATTCATCGCTTATGCGGTTGGAAACACAGCGGGTTTCGGACCTTTGAGCGGTGGCGCAATCCGCTTTCGTGCCTATTCTCGTATGGGACTGACCCCATCGGATATTGCCCGTATCATTGCTTTCGTGACGCTGTCCTTCGGTCTTGGCCTGCTCGCCGTCAGTGCCTTGTCCACCCTCGTTGTCGCCCCGCGGATAGCGGCCATCATCAATGTCGATTCGATGTGGCTGCGCGGCGGAGCGCTGGCACTCATCTTCATCATGGCAGCATTTCTGTTTCTGGGACGTAACGGCCGGGTCCTGCAAATCAAACGCCTGAAACTGCGCTTGCCCGATAGCAGAACCTCTTCGCGCCAATTCCTGGTATCTGCACTCGATATTGCAGCATCGGCATCCGTGCTTTACGTGCTTTTGCCTGAGACCAATGTCGGTTGGCCGAGCTTCTTCGCCATTTACGCGACGGCCGTCGGTCTCGGCGTTCTCAGCCATGTCCCCGCAGGTCTCGGCGTGTTCGAAACGGTCATGGTCGCGGGTCTCGGCAACGCCATCAGCCTCGACCAGTTGCTCGGCGGTCTCGTTCTCTATCGCATGATCTACCATGTCCTGCCGCTTATCGTTGCCATCATCCTGATGCTGGCAACGGAAATGAAGCAGTTCGCCTCAAAGCCCGTGATGGCGGATATCGGCCATCTTGCCGGGCGGCTGGCGCCGTCTCTGCTCTCGGCCTATGCCCTCATTCTCGGCACCATGCTGATTTTTTCGAGCGTGACACCGACGCCGGATGGTAATCTCGATTTCCTGTCGGGCTTCGTACCGCTACCCATCATCGAGGCGGCGCACTTTCTGTCCAGTATTCTTGGCCTCGTTCTAGTCGTGGCCTCGCGCGGCCTTAGCCAGCGGCTCGATGGCGCATGGTGGGTCGCCCTCGTTGCGGCCGCAGGTGGCCTGTTCCTGTCCCTCATCAAGGCGATAGCCGTTTTCGAGGCGATATTTCTCGGTATCTTTATCGTCGCATTGTTTTTCAACGTCCGTAGCTTTACCCGTCACGCCTCGCTTCTGCGGCAAGCCCTTGGTCCAACCTGGCTGGCCGCCATGGCGGTCATCGTCGCCGGTGCCGCGACGATCCTGTTCTTTGTCTACCGTGACACAGACTACAGCCAAACGCTTTGGTGGCAGTTCGAGTTTTCGGAGGAAGCTCCGCGCAGCTTGCGAGCGTTGCTGGGTCTGGTGCTCGCCTCCTCGACCGTCGCAATCTTCAGCCTGCTGCGGCCTGTCATGTACCGCCCTGAGGAAATCCACCCTGAAGATATCGCCAAAGCGACCGAGATCGTCAAAAAGCAGGATGTGGCAGACGCCAACCTCGTGCGCATGGGCGACAAGCACGTCATGCTATCGGAAAGCGGCAACGCCTTCATCATGTACGGCATTCGTGGGCGCTCGTGGATTGCACTGGCCGATCCCGTGGGAGACGAAAACGATTTTGCCGACCTCGTTTGGCAATTCGTTGAAACTGCTCGTGCTTCTGGTGGGCGGGCGGTGTTCTATCAGATATCGCCGGCTATTCTCACCCATTGCGCGGATGCCGGCCTGCGCGCCTTCAAGCTGGGTGAGCTTGCCATGGCCGATCTCACCCGCTTCGAATTGAAGGGTGGCAAACTGGCCAACCTTCGGCAATCGCTCAGCCGGGGCGCGCGAGACGGGCTGACCTTTTCCGTTATCGATACGCCCCAAGTTCCTGATATCTACGAGGCTATCAAACGGGTCTCAGATTCCTGGCTGGAGCATCACAACACGCGCGAAAAGACCTTTTCGCTCGGCTCGTTCGAGAAAGACTACATTCTCTCGCAACCGGTCGCGGTGCTTTACAAAGACGGTCAGATCACCGCTTTTGCCAACCTGCTGATGACCGAAACGAAAAAGGAAGTCACCGTCGATCTCATGCGCTTTTCGCCGGATGCGCCGCGCGGTGCCATGGACTTCCTGTTTGTCAGCATTATTGAATATATGCGCAATCAGGGTTATTCCCATTTCAATCTGGGCATGGCACCGCTTTCGGGGATGTCGAAACGAGAGGCTGCTCCGGTTTGGGATCGGATCGGCGGGACATTATTCGAACACGGTGAGCGTTTTTATAACTTCAAGGGGCTGCGAGCCTTCAAATCGAAGTTTCACCCGAAGTGGGAGCCTCGTTACGTCGCGGTTTCCAACGGTACCAGTGCCGCATTGGCGCTAATGGACGCAACCGTTCTCATCAGCGGCGGCGTTAGAGGAGTGATTGGTAAATGACGGGCCTGCATTATCTGAAAGCCGCATTGGTCGCAGCCGCACTTTCCATTCCACTTCATGTGTCGGCACAAGACGCCAATGGCTTTGAGACAGGCATGATCCCACCCGATCACATCATGTTGCCGGACGGCGATATGGCAGCCAACATATTCCTGATATCCGGCCCGAACGGCTGGGGTGACGCCGAACAGACGCAGGCCGAAGCCTTGGTCGAAAAAGGTGCGGCTGTCGTCGGTATCGATTTTCCGAAATACATCGAAGCGCTCAAAGCCGATGACGAAGACTGCATCTATATGATTTCCGACATCGAGGAATTGGCGCAGGAAATCCAGCGCAAGGCCAATGTGTCGAACTATCGCCCACCCATCGTGGCCGGCATCGGTGACGGTGCGACGCTTGCCTTGGCGATGATCGCACAGAGCCCGGCGGCAACGATTGGCGAAGCGGTCGCGGTCGATCCTGTTGCCAGCGTTCCGCTGGACAAGAAGATCCTGTGCACACCGGCCACGAAAGAGCCTGACAACGGCCGAACCATTTACGGCCTGACCGATGGCCCGCTTCCCGCCCCCGTCAGCGTTGTCTTCACATCGAAGGCAGATGCCAAGGGTCGCACGCATGTCGAAGACCTTCTAAAATCCCATTCCGATATCGACGTGAAGGACGTGGACGATGACGCGCAGGCGGCCCTCGGCCAGGCACTGCAAGATCGGATCGACGCGGCTGGCAATGGCGACAATCCTCTGGGACTGCCGTTGACGGTTCTGGAAGCAAAGCCAACCATGGACACCATGGCCATCATCTATTCCGGCGACGGCGGTTGGCGCGATCTGGATAAGGATGTCGGCGGCTTCTTGCAGCAGGACGGCATACCGACCATCGGCATCGATTCCCTGCGCTACTTCTGGTCCGAAAAAAAGCCACAGGATATTGCCGACGACCTCACGCGTATCATCGACACCTATCGCAAGGAGTGGAAGGTCAAGAACGTCATGCTGATCGGTTACTCATTCGGCGCTGATGTCATCCCGGCCACCTTCAACCTTTTGCCCGCGAAGGACAAAAGCCGCGTCGTGCAAATGAGCCTGTTGTCGCTGTCCCACGAGGTTTCCTATGAAATTTCAGTCGGAGGATGGCTCGGCGTCTCTGGTTCAGGCACTCAAGACCCGGTCAAAGATCTCGAAAAAATCGATCCGAAGATTGTCCAGTGCGTTTACGGAACCGAGGATGAAGAAGCCGCCTGCCCGGACTTGAAAGACAAAGGGGCGGAAATCATCGGTATCGATGGCGGGCATCATTTCGATGAGGACTACGAGGCGCTGACCAAGCGTATCGTTGCCTCCCTCAAAAAGCGACTTGGACAGTAATCGAAATCGATTTTCCTTGTCGACATATTGAATACACACCTTGAACTCTGTATCTCGTTGGCATGATGTCAACGAAAGACACTGTCCATGTTTCTCGATAACAAGCCCGCCCTCATCGACAACACAGAGCGCTTCGACAGACTTGAGCGCATCCGCGCTGATATGGAGCAACGAGACATAGATGCACTGCTACTCGGCTCCAGTGAGAGCTTGCGGTATTTCACGGGTCTGGTTTGGCATCAAAGTGAGCGATTGTTGGGGGCCGTGATTACGCGCAGCGGCCTGCATTACATAGTGCCTGGCTTTGAAAAAAGCCGTGTCGACACACTCCCTTGCATCGATGGAGACGTCCACATCTGGCAGGAGGAGCAAAATCCGGCTGCGCTCGTCGCCTCGCTGATTGGGCAAACCGGACAAGTGGCTTTGGATGATGCGCTGCCGCTTTTCATTTACCACGCTCTTGCGAGAGAACTGGGGCAAGACAGGTTGGTAGACGGCGGCCCTTTGATCAGTGCCTTGCGTATGCACAAATCACCCTCTGAAATCACGATCATTCAATACGCAATGGATTTGACGCTGGAAGTGCAGAAGCGGGCTCACGCCATGATGAGGCCTGGCATCCGCGCCTCCGAGGTTGTTCGCTTCATCAACGAGCAGCATCTGGAGTTGGGTGGTGATGGCGGCTCCTCTTTCTGCATCGTGTCGTTCGGCACGGCGACCTCGCTTCCGCACGGGGCAGAGGGTGATCAGACGTTACGGGACGGCGACGTCATTCTGGTCGATACCGGCACACGGATCGATGGCTACCATTCCGATCTCACACGGACCTATGTTCTCGACGCCCCCTCCACCGAGTTCGCGGACGCCTGGGCCATCGAGCGGCAGGCACAACAGGCCGTTTTCGACGCAGCGACGCTCGGTGCGTCTTGCAGCAGTCTGGATGACGCCGCGCGTAGCGTTATGCTGAAGCACGGATTGGGACCTGATTATACACTGCCGGGCCTGCCGCATCGCGCAGGCCACGGTCTCGGGCTCGAAATCCACGAAGCGCCTTATATCGTGCGTGGCAACTCACTGCCGCTGTCGCAAGGCATGTGCTTTTCCAATGAGCCGATGCTGGTCTATCCGGATCAGTTCGGCATTCGTCTGGAGGACCATATCTACATGGGAAGCGACGGTGCACGATGGTTCACGCAGCCGGCAAAGTCGCTAACCCAACCCTTTTCGTGACACGCAATTAACGCATATAATATATACTTTTCCACACGCGAATCATATTGCTGGAGCCATCGATGTCCGTCGCAGAAAAAAGAAAAACAAAAACACCCATTCTGGTCGAGCGGATTGCAGATTTTATCGAAACGATAAAGGCCACCCAAAAGCCTGACGGCACATTCGACACGAAGAAGATCAGCAGTCTCTGGAACGAAGAGGTGCGTTTTCATTTCGATAATGGCCGTACGGAGAAGACGCTCGAACTCTACATTGTAAAATATAGATATGCACTCAAGGATGCCTTCGGACCGAGGACAACACCGCTTGCGATCTGTAATATGAAAAAACTACGCGAGCGGCTGGATACCTACATCAAGACGGCTGAATACCCTCTCAAATGCGTTGCGAGTTCGATCGAGGAAAAGCTCGGACGCGCCGAACACAACATAGCCGGTCGCAAGCCCCGCTTCCTTCTGCGGGTATCGGACTTCATAGCCGCCACGAACGGGCTGACCACGAAGCCAGAAATGCAGGCCCTGTGGGATGCAGAGATGGCGTCGATGGGAGACAAAGCGCAAGCAACCGTCATCTCCTACATCACCAAATATCGCAACGCTTTGCGCGAAGCCTTTGGTGACGACCACCCCATGCTGCGAATTGCCGCGGGCACTCCGCAACTCTATGACGACGCGCGCAAGATAAAAATGGCGAAGATCGCCAACAAGCACGGATCGCTGATCACGTTCGACAATTATGCCGAGGTAATGAAGCGGTGCCGCCGATACCTGCAATCGTCCGACATCATGACAATTGCCATCGGCCTGATGGGCACCACGGGCCGCCGCCCCTACGAAATCTTCACGCAGGCCGAACTGACGCCAGCGGCCTACGGGAAAGGCGTTTCGAAATGGAGCATTCTGTTTAATGGACAGGCGAAGACCAAGCAGGGTGAAGGTACCAAGTTCGGTGTCACATACGAAATCCCTGTGCTGGAGCAGTCAAAAATCGTGCTGGACGCCTATCGCCGTCTGCGGGAGAGCAGCGATGGCAAGCTTTGGTTCGGGCTGAGCGTGGACGATTTTACCGCGGAGGTCCGGTTGCCCCTGCGTGATGCGGTCATCAGCAAGTTCGAAGATATATGGCCCAAGGAAGAGCCGCCGAAGCCATACGGCTTACGGCACCTCTACGCCGAAATCGCCTATCGCAACTTCGCTCCGTCAAGCGTCACCAAAAACAGCTATTTCGCTGCTATCCTCGGCCATAATAACAACGACCTCGAAACGTCGCTGTCCTACATGACCTACACATTCCCAGAGGATGGAGAGCAGTCCCAGGCCCGCGCAGCGCGTGTTGCTGAACGCACGATCCGGCAGATGGTGAGTGTGAATCAGATACCTGGCATGCCTATCAAAGCTGGCTGATAAAAATGGTTTTCGAGCCAGAATGACGTTCGTATTGTCAGGAACAGCAAGACCGGTTTGGTCGTCTTGACATGGGTAACATGCCCCTCTAGCAAGATGGAACATATGTTCCAAAACCGTCTGCTGGCCGCATCATCGTTCCACGGACGAAACACCAAATCGGGAGGACACGATGGTTACGAGATTGGCTTTGCTGGGTGCGGGACGCATCGGAAAAGTACATGCAAAAGCAATTGCTGCTGACAAGCGAGCGAAGCTGGTTGCCGTCGTGGATGCATTCCAGGAGGCTGCACAGGCCATCGCCGATGACACCGGTTGTGAGATCAGCACTATCGATGCCGTTCTGGCCAATCCCCAGATTGATGCCGTCATCATCTGCACGCCAACCAACACCCACGCCGATCTGATCGAGCGTTTTGCCCGTGCCGGAAAGGCGATTTTCTGCGAAAAACCAATTGACCTGGACGTCGCCCGAGCTCAAGGCTGCATCGACATCGTCAAGGAAACCAACGCAAAGATCATGCTCGGTTTCAACCGTCGTTTCGACCCGCATTTCCGTGCCGTGCGCAAAGCCATCGATGACGGCCAGATCGGCAATGTCGAGATGGTAACCATCACCAGCCGCGATCCGGGCGCGCCTCCCCCGGAATACATCAAGGTTTCCGGTGGCATTTTCCGCGACATGACCATCCACGACTTCGACATCGCTCGCTTTCTGTTGGGTGAGGAGATTGTCAGCGTCTTCGCAACCGGCTCCGTTCTGGTCGATCCACAGATCGGCGAACTGGGAGATTATGACAGCGCCAGCATCATCCTGACGACAGCGGGCGGTCGTCAGGCTATGATCTCGAATTCCCGGCGCGCGACCTATGGATATGATCAACGCATCGAAGTTCACGGCTCACTGGGCTCGGTCGCTGCCGAAAACCAGCGTCCTGTCTCCATCGAAATTGCCACGAAAGATGGTTACACCCGCCCGCCGCTGCATGATTTCTTCATGACACGCTACACCGCCGCCTATGCCGCCGAAATCGCAGCTTTCATCGACGCGATCGAGAACAACGTCGCACCCTCGCCGTCTGCCCAAGATGGCTTGATTGCCCTGAAACTCGCCGACGCTGCATTGAAATCCGCACGTGAAAAAGTGGTCGTCCAGATCGCTTAAGGCCTTCCGTCAAGGGTGAGGCGTGTCGTCTCACCCTTGCCGACCATTGGCAGCTGTCACAAAAGACGAGTCTTTCCAGACAATTGGAAGAAAGCATCGCAACGGTGCCGAGATGGCGACGAGCCAGACCCTGGCACCTGATCCGGGTCGCCTTAATAACTGCTATTATTGATTTTAGAGCGTTTTTTCAGACCACTTATTCGCAATTTCACATCAACACGCATTGAGTAGAGTTGCTCACTCTGTAGCGCCGAATGTTCAATCGCCTGGAGCATTTCACTTCGACGGAGACATGTACTGCATTTCTGAGAAATGTTGGCGCATTCGTCTGGTTGGATCGTTTCGAACAGCCCGCCGATATGCCGACAGGTATCTTCGAAGGTCCGCTTCTGTGCATTGCACCTCCAATGTCTTATCTTCGAGAAAGCCTGCTCGATGGGATTGAGGTCCGGTGAGTAAGGTGGCAGGAACCACAAGACGGTAAAGCGCACGGGGCCGCCGGTTT
Organism: Agrobacterium sp. rho-8.1; assembly: GCF_033957725.1. NCBI lineage: Bacteria > Pseudomonadati > Pseudomonadota > Alphaproteobacteria > Hyphomicrobiales > Rhizobiaceae > Agrobacterium > Agrobacterium sp. rho-8.1. The sequence continues at coordinate 1,163,571 of NZ_CP192789.1, read as the reverse complement.
GTGGCTCCCAATATCACTGACGGTAGTGGGTCGCCTGGCCTCCATCCTCGCCTTGATACAGGCGTTTCAGGAATACAGCGCCAGCATGCCAGATAGCCACAGAAACGAGTTTGCCGGCCGTGCAAGGGCGTGTGAGTTTATGGATAGTCCTGAGAATCTGGAGTTTCTGGCGTACGTCAGTGCCGTGCTCGCTCCGAAACGCAAGAACGCCCTCCTTTTGGGAGAGCCTAATGTATTGATTGTCCTGGAAAGTTTGGTTGCGGGGGCAGGATTTGAACCTGCGGCCTTCAGGTTATGAGCCTGACGAGCTACCGGGCTGCTCCACCCCGCGTTACCAGGTTTTTGCGTTTGCAAAAACCGCCATAGCAAACTCGCAGAGTTTGCGTCACTACCCGACTTTTGCGTTAGCAAAATGTCGCTTTTTTCCCGGTTTTTGCCTTGGGCAAAATACCGATCATGTACACCGCAAGGCGGTTTACATGGAGTGCCGGAGCAAATTGCGTAGCAACTTGTCTCCTGTAAGGGACGCACCTCTTTTTTTGGTACGCCGATCTTTGATTTGTTTTCGGCTTATCGCTTCAACGACGAAAGGCCGCTTGATGCGGCCCTTTGTATCGGCTGGGCCGAAGTTTGTTTATGTTTGAGAAGATTTTTGTTTTATCATGTGTTGCGTTTTGCAGACCTGGCAGCGACCTACTCTCCCGCGTCTTAAGACGGAGTACCATTGGCGCAGGGGCGTTTCACGGCCGTGTTCGGAATGGGAACGGGTGCAGCCGCCCCGCAATAACCACCAGGTCGGCAAAACGCAACATATGTTCATGCGGAGCATGAACATATGATTGCTTGTGATTGGTGTAGCTTATCCTGTTCGCTTGACGCTCACAGGGCACACCAATGGTCGATACGGCACCCTTTGCGAGTGTACGTTTGACCAAAGCAACATGTTCATGTTTTCACATGGAAACTGTTGTTTCGAGAAGCTGGGTGGCTGAGCCACTTTTTGTCTTAATTACACGTCTTATCTGTTTTGTCCTGACGCCCGAAGGGCTCCGGACGGGCCGCATCACGCGATGCGACGGCTCGCTGAGCCTGTATGGTGCCACACTCAAGCTTGAGCGGGGCAGCCCTACAGGACGATAGTCCGTCGCAAATCGTTTTGCGCGCCGTCTGCAGCGTAGTGGCCGAAGGCCACGTCAGCGTGAAGACAGAACAGATCTTCATCAAGCTTTGCTTGATGAACATAATCAATGGGAACGAAGAAGTCGATCGAGCTATTAGTAACGGTAAGCTTCATGCATTACTGCACTTCCACACCCGTCCTATCAACGTGGTCGTCTTCCACGGCTCTGATAGGGAACACTCGTTTTCAGGTTGGTTTCCCGCTTAGATGCCTTCAGCGGTTATCCATTCCGTATATAGCTACTCTGCTATGCCCTTGGCAGGACAACAGATCCACCAGAGATACGTCCATCCCGGTCCTCTCGTACTAGGGACAGATCCTGTCAATATTCCTACACCCACGGCAGATAGGGACCGAACTGTCTCACGACGTTCTGAACCCAACTCACGTACCGCTTTAAATGGCGAACAGCCATACCCTTGGGACCTGCTCCAGCCCCAGGATGCGATGAGTCGACATCGAGGTGCCAAACAACCCCGTCGATATGGACTCTTGGGGGTCATCAGCCTGTTATCCCCGGCGTACCTTTTATCCGTTGAGCGATGGCCCTTCCACACGGGACCACCGGATCACTATGACCGACTTTCGTCTCTGCTCGACTTGTCAGTCTCGCAGTCAGGCGGGCTTATGCCATTGCACTCGACGACCGATTTCCGACCGGTCTGAGCCCACCATCGCGCGCCTCCGTTACTCTTTCGGAGGCGACCGCCCCAGTCAAACTACCCACCATACACTGTCCCGGATCCGGATAACGGACCGCGGTTAGACATCCACGAAGATAAGGGTGGTATTTCAAGGATGGCTCCACGAGAACTGGCGTCCCCGCTTCAAAGCCTACCACCTATCCTACACATGCCTTGGCGAATGCCAGTGTAAAGCTATAGTAAAGGTGCACGGGGTCTTTCCGTCTGACCGCAGGAACCCCGCATCTTCACGGGGAATTCAATTTCACTGAGTCTATGTTGGAGACAGCGGGGAAGTCGTTACGCCATTCGTGCAGGTCGGAACTTACCCGACAAGGAATTTCGCTACCTTAGGACCGTTATAGTTACGGCCGCCGTTTACTGGGGCTTCAGTTCAGAGCTTGCACCCCTCCCTTTAACCTTCCAGCACCGGGCAGGCGTCAGGCCCTATACGTCGTATTGCTACTTCGCAGAGCCCTGTGTTTTTGATAAACAGTCGCTACCCCCTGGTCTGTGCCACCCTGACATACTTGCGTACAACAGGGTCACGCTTCTTCCGAAGTTACGCGTGCAATTTGCCGAGTTCCTTCAACATAGTTCTCTCAAGCGCCTTGGTATACTCTACCTGACCACCTGTGTCGGTTTCGGGTACGGTCTATACGGTGGAGCTATTTCCTGGAACCTCTTCGCCGCCCAACCAATCCAATAAGGTTGAACAACACACGAGATCCGTCACTACCACCAGGCCCACGAATATTAACGTGGTTCCCATCGACTACGCATTTCTGCCTCATCTTAGGGGCCGGCTAACCCTGCTCAGATTAACTTTAAGCAGGAACCCTTGGTCTTTCGGCGAGGGAGTCTCTCACTCCCTTTATCGTTACTCATGTCAACATTCGCACTTCCGATATCTCCAGGGGCCCTCACGGGTCCCCCTTCACAGACTTACGGAACGCTCCGCTACCACAAAACAGCCACTACGACTGTCTTATCCTCAGCTTCGGTGCATGGCTTTAGCCCCGTTACATTTTCGGCGCAAAGACCCTTATTTAGACCAGTGAGCTGTTACGCTTTCTTTAAATGATGGCTGCTTCTAAGCCAACATCCTGGTTGTTTTGGGATCCTCACATCCTTTCCCACTTAGCCATGACTTGGGGACCTTAGCTGGAGGTCAGGGTTGTTGCCCTCTTCACGACGGACGTTAGCACCCGCCGTGTGTCTGCCGATTAGTACTCCTCGGTATTCGGAGTTTGGTTAGGATCAGTAAGACGGTGAGTCCCCATAGCCCATCCAGTGCTCTACCCCCGAGGGTATTCGATCGACGCACTACCTAAATAGTTTTCGCGGAGAACCAGCTATTTCCGAGTTTGATTGGCCTTTCACCCCTAGCCACAAGTCATCCCAATCTATTGCAACAGATATGGGTTCGGCCCTCCAGTTGGTGTTACCCAACCTTCAGCCTGCTCATGGCTAGATCACTCGGTTTCGGGTCTAATGCAACAAACTAAACGCCCTATTCAGACTCGCTTTCGCTACGCCTACACCTACCGGCTTAAGCTTGCTTGCTACACTAAGTCGTTGACCCATTATACAAAAGGTACGCCGTCACTCTTTCGAGCTCCGACTGCTTGTAGGCATCCGGTTTCAGGTTCTATTTCACTCCCCTCGTCGGGGTGCTTTTCACCTTTCCCTCACGGTACTTGTTCGC